>PAHC01000006.1 GCA_002704755.1 Rhodobiaceae bacterium | reverse complement strand
CTAACTATTTATTCCAACGAATGGATACAGGCTGATGACATATCAAAAACTATGAATTAGTAAAATAATTAATTTAAATTTAATCAATTTCAGTTTAAAAAATATATTATGGGACAAGATAATAAAATCGTTATAATTAATGGACCCAATTTAAATCTGCTGGGCAAAAGAGAACCTGAACATTATGGAGACAAAACTCTCGATGAGATCAGAGTAGTTTGTGATAATGTGGCACGTGAGTATTCAATTAGCATAGATTTCTTCCAGTCTAATGATGAAAGTGAGATAATTGATTTAATACAATCAACCGCAGAAAGTCATGGAATAATCATAAATGCAGGTGCATACACCCACACTTCAATAGCAATTCATGATGCACTAAAAACATCCAAATCTCCATCCATAGAAGTCCATCTATCCAACATTCATAAAAGGGAAGAATTTCGACATAAATCCTTTTTATCAAATGTAGTAAATGGGATTATTATTGGTCTATCAGACCATGGGTATGAATTGGCAGTTCATGCTATGGCAAAACTAATGAGGATAAGCAAAAAAAATGGCTAAGAAACCACTAGATGAAATTGAAATAATTCGTGAATTATCTCTAATAATAAACGAAGAAAGTCTTCACGAAATTGAAATCGAAAAAGAAGGAACTCGTATCAGAGTTCAAAACCAATCAGGTCAAATCAATAATATAGCTCAAGCACAATTGCAGCCAACAATAATTGCAAACAACCCACACAGCAATCAAGATGTTGAATCTGTTCCAGAAATTAATAAATCAGAAACATCTTCTAAAAAATTTGTTAAATCTCCAATGGTTGGAACGTGTTACTTATCACCCGAACCCGGAAGCAAACCATTTATTCAGGTTGGAAGTAGAGTTAACAAGGGTGATCCAATTATTATAATTGAAGCAATGAAGACTTTTAATACAATTCCAAGCACAGAGTCTGGTACAGTTAAAAATATTCTTGTGAATGACGGTCAGCCAATAGAATTTGGTGAAAATATTATCGAAATTGAATGAAAAAATATTTTAATAAAGTGCTTATTGCAAATCGTGGGGAAATTGCAGTTAGAATTCAGAGAGCATGTAAAGAACTTGGAATTCAAACTGTTGCCGTTCATTCTACTGCAGATAGCGATGCAATGCATGTAAAATTAGCTGATGAAAGCGTTTGTGTTGGCCCCCCTCAAGCGGTAAATAGCTATCTAAATATCCCAGCCATAATTTCAGCTTGTGAAATCACAGGAGCTGAAGCGGTTCATCCTGGATATGGTTTTTTGTCTGAAAATGCTCACTTCGCAGAGATACTTGAAGCCCATAACATAACATTTATTGGCCCAACATCTGAACATATTAACATTATGGGTGATAAAATCACTGCAAAAGAAACAGTATCAAATCTAGGAATACCTGTTGTCCCTGGTTCAAATGGGAAAATTGAAGATTTAAATCACGCAAAAAAAATAGCTAAAGATATTGGCTTTCCTGTCCTCATCAAGGCATCCTCCGGAGGGGGTGGAAAAGGTATGAAAATAGCCAAAAGTCAAAATGAACTTGAAGAAGCTTTTAATATGGCAAAGATTGAAGCTAAAGCTTCATTTGGAGATGACACTGTATATATTGAAAAATATTTAGAAACACCAAGACACATTGAAATACAAATTTTGGGAGACAAGAATGGTAACGCCATCCATCTTGGTGAAAGAGATTGCTCCTTACAAAGAAGAAACCAAAAAGTTTTAGAAGAAGCCACCTCTCCAGTAATTGATGCATTAAAAAGAGAGGAAATAGGTGAGATTGCATCATCCGCAATATCAAAATTAGGATACCACGGCGCAGGAACAATTGAATTCTTATATGAAGATAATAAATTTTATTTCATTGAAATGAATACGCGATTACAAGTTGAACACCCAATCACAGAAATTATTACCGATTGTGACCTCGTCAAAGAACAAATATCTATTGCTGCAGGATATAATCTATCAAAAAAACAAGCGGATGTCGTAATAAAAGGACACGCCATTGAATGCAGAATTAATGCAGAAAATCCTAAAACTTTTATTCCATCACCAGGAAAGATTACTGCATACCATCCAGCTGGTGGACCAGGTGTAAGAGTTGATAGTGGTGCTTATAGTGGTTATACCATCCCCCCATACTATGATAGTATGATTGGTAAGTTAATTGTTTTTGGGAACAATCGGAGAGATTGTATCGATAAATTAAATAGGACTCTAGATGAATTTGTGATAGAGGGTGTTGAAACTACATTACCGTTATTCAAAGATTTATTAAAAAATGAGGATATTATTTCTGGCAACTATAATATTCATTGGCTAGAAAATTACTTAGAAAATCATCCCTGAATATCATTGATGATTATTTTGTCATCGTTGTTACATTCTATTAATTTTATATTCAAATAGCTGTGTTCAATCGCTGTGTTATGATATTGCTTATGACTATGTAATTCGAGATATTTATTGACTTCAAGATCATTTGAAATTTTTATTTGAGCTTCAATTAAGCTTATGTATTCATAGCTATTATTTTCTAGTGAATAGCAAGAATTCACGCGTAAATTTAAATCGTCAAAAATTACATTTGAATTTATAGGAATAGTTAATCTTTCGGATTTTAAATTTATCGTATCATAAATTAATAATACAGAATTTTGATATTTATTTATGACAAATTCATTAGCGAATATTTTTGATGATAATACAAAAACAATTATCAATACCACTAGGTTATATTTAAAAAATAACCCTTTAAATTCTCTGTTAGGAACCAAAAACAGCATTGCCTAAGAGGCCTATCAAATCAATTGAACCCTGCGTAAATTCAATAACATCACCATCCATTAGAATTTCATCAGATCCACCTGGTTCTATTGAAATATAATTTCCTCCAAGCAACCCTTCTGCAGAAATTTTAGCACTGCTATCTGTTGGTATTTTTATATCATTGTTAATTTGCATACTAACTACTGCTTCATATGAATCACCATCTAGTGTTTGGGTTGTAACGGATCCGACTTTGATACCCGAAAGGCGTACATCTGATCCTGACATTAAACCAGAGACCTCATTAAAAACTGCTGTTATTTCATATGTTCGTGAAGAATTCTTATTTCCCATCATTGAGTAAGAATAAATAAAGAAAATAATAGCTATTATAATAACAACAAAACCTATTAAACTTTCAAGTAGATTATTTCTCATATGTTACAATTTACTCTGATGGATTCCATGGTTGATAATCTTTCTCGCTCTTATTCTCACCTGTTTTGTTCCCAAGGCTACCTAGAGGCCTATATGCCGATGAGGAACCAGTTAAATTTGGCGTATGGCTTTTTATCCAAGATTTATGGGAACTGGCATTTTCATTTGGCACTTCATTTACAACATTGTGCAACCAAGAGTGCCATTTTGCTGGAACTTTTGAAGAATCAGCATAACCATTGTAAATAACCCATCTTTTTGTTTGCTTATTATTACTATCAGATTTGGTTGTATAGTATTGATTACCGAATTCATCTACTCCAACTTTTTGCCCAAACAATGAAGTTGATATACGTGTAGATATTGTTTGCCCATTCCACCAAGTGAATAACTGTTTTATAAATTTCAACATATAAATTATCAAATTACTTCAAATTACTTGTCATACAATTACAGAATCAAGTTAACTTAATAATTAAGTAATAACAAATATTATAACAAACACATAGTATTTTTATCATAAAACATAAAAAATATAACAAAATACGAAATTTTTACGTTTTAGTAACAAACAATATGTAGTGTTAGGGTGTTTTATAGAGGTACTACTTATAGTGTCTGTGTATAAATTTAAAACCCTGTTAAAAAGTGATATTTTTTAAAATTAGATGTGGACATGACAAACAAAAAAATTAAATTAGAAAGTCTGCGTTAAGAGGAAAGAGGACAAAATGAAGATAGAAAGATGTTTTACAAAAGATAATGAATCACCATACAAAAATATAAAATTTATAAAAACATCTAGTCAAATTAAAAATCCTGATGGATCAATTGTTTTCCAACTCGATGACCTAGAAGTTCCTGAAAATTGGAGTCAAGTTGCTGCTGATATTATAGCTCAAAAATACTTTAGACGAGCTGGCGTTCCAGCTAAATTAAAAAAAGTTGAAGAAAATGATGTACCAAGCTGGTTATGGAGAAGTATTCCCGAATCAGATGATACCAAGATGGGTTCAGAAACTAGTTCAAAACAAGTATTCGATAGACTTGCTGGTACATGGACTTATTGGGGATGGAAAGGCAAATATTTTGATACAGAAAATGATGCCAAAAATTACTTTGATGAACTTAGATACATCTTGGCTAGTCAAATGTGTGCACCAAACAGTCCGCAGTGGTTTAATACAGGGTTACACTGGGCATACGGCATAGATGGACCAGGTCAAGGTCATTTTTACATTGACTATAAAAGTAAAAAATTAACCCAATCATCATCAGCATACGAACATCCACAACCACATGCATGCTTTATTCAATCGATTGAAGATGATCTTGTAAATGAAGGTGGGATAATGGATCTATGGACAAGAGAGGCAAGACTTTTCAAATATGGATCAGGTACAGGTTCCAACTTCTCAAAAATCCGCGGTGACGGTGAAAGTTTATCAGGTGGCGGAAAATCATCTGGGCTTATGAGCTTTTTGAAAATTGGTGATCGCTCAGCTGGTGCAATTAAATCTGGTGGCACAACTAGAAGAGCTGCTAAAATGGTTGTGGTAGACATCGACCATCCAGATATAGAAGAATTTATAGACTGGAAAGTAAAGGAAGAGAAGAAAGTTGCAGCACTTGTTACAGGCTCTAAAATTTGTGCAAAGCATCTGAACTTAATACTGAAGGCATGTGTAAATTGTGAAGGCTCAGATAAGGATTGCTTTGATCCGAAAAAGAATCCAGCATTAAAAAAAGAAATTATAAATGCAAGAAAACTTCATGTTCCAGAAAATTATATAAAACGCGCAATACAATTTGCTGAACAAGGCTATACTTCAATGGCGTTTGAGACATATGATACTGATTGGGACTCTGAAGCATACCTGACAGTTGCAGGACAAAATTCAAATAATACAGTTAGATTAACTGATGAGTTTATAAAAGCGCTTCAGAACGGTGATGATTGGCACCTGCGATCAAGAAGAGACAATTCACCTATCAAAACCATGAAAGCATCAGATCTATGGGAACAAATTGGATATGCGGCATGGGCATCTGCAGATCCTGGACTTCAGTTTCACACAACCATTAACGACTGGCATACTTGCCCCGAAGGTGGTGAAATTAGAGCATCCAACCCATGCTCAGAATATATGTTTCTTGATGATACAGCGTGTAATTTGGCATCAATAAATTTGATCAAATTTAGGAATCAAGATGGTAGTTTTAAAACAAGTGAATTCATTCATACAGTAAGACTTTGGACAATGGTTCTTGAAATATCTGTTCTTATGGCACAATTCCCATCAAAAAATATAGCAAGGCTATCCTATGAGTACAGAACTCTTGGGCTTGGCTATGCAAACATCGGTGGCTATCTAATGACAAGTGGAATTGCTTATGATTCTGATGAAGGAAGAGCAATCTGTGGAGCTGTAACAGCCTTAATGACTGGAATTGCCTACAAGACATCTGCTGAGATGGCATCTGAACAAGGCCCCTTCCCTGACTACAAAAGAAATTCCAAACATATGCTAAGGGTAATTTCAAATCATAGAAATGCTGCATATGGTAATAAAGAAAACTATTTAGAACTTTCAACAAATCCTGTTCCATTAGATCATGTTAATATAAAAGATAAAACCCTTCTATCAGAAGCAATTAAATCATGGGATGATGCCCTTGAGTTGGGAGAAAAATTTGGATACAGAAATGCTCAAACTACTGTGATTGCCCCAACGGGAACTATTGGTCTTGTAATGGATTGTGATACGACTGGCATTGAACCAGATTTTGCTCTCGTAAAATTTAAGAAGTTAGCAGGTGGTGGATATTTTAAAATTATAAATAGAGCTGTCCCAGAAGCCCTTAAATCACTTGGGTACGGAGATAATGCAATAAACAATATTGTTGATTATGCAGTAGGCCTAAACACACTTAAGAATGCACCTGGTATCAATCATGAAAAGCTTATTGAAAAGGGTTTTAAGAAGGAGCAATTGGATGCAGTTGAACAACAACTAAATAATGCCTTTGATATAAAGTTTGTATTCAATAAGTGGACTCTTGGTGAAACATTTTGTAAAGATGTGCTGAAGATTAGTGATGATCAACTTAATGATTTTTCTTTTGATCTTCTAACGCATATTGGGTTCTCAAATAAAGAAATCCTCGATGCAAATATTTACTGCTGTGGTGCAATGACCATAGAAGGGGCACCAAGTATAAAAGACGAACACTTGAATGTTTTTGATTGTGCAAATCCTTGTGGGCGAACAGGAAAAAGAGCATTATCTGTCGATAGCCACATTTTAATGTTATCAGTTGCTCAACCATTCATCTCTGGAGCGATATCAAAAACAATTAATATGCCAAACTCAGCCTCAGTAGAAGATTGTAAGAATGCTTATCTTAAATCATGGCAACTAGGATTAAAAGCGAATGCTTTATATAGGGATGGCTCCAAGCTATCTCAGCCATTAAATGCTCAGATTCTTGACGAAGAGTCAGATGATGATGTAGAACAACCATCTGCAGAAACCACAGTTGAAAAAATCATAGAAATAGCAGAAAGAAGAGAAAGAGAAAAATTACCCCATAGAAGAAAAGGTTATACCCAAAAAGCAGTCGTAGGTGGTCACAAAGTTTATCTAAGAACTGGTGAATATGATGACGGAAGAATTGGAGAAATCTTTATAGATATGCATAAAGAAGGCGCGGCATTTAGATCTCTTATGAACAATTTCGCAATAGCAATTTCTCTTGGATTACAATACGGTGTTCCATTAGACGAATATGTTGACTCTTTTACCTTTACACGTTTCGAGCCAGCCGGGCTTGTGCAAGGCAATGATACTATTAAAAATGCAACCTCTGTATTAGACTATATTTTCAGAGAGCTTGCAATATCTTACCTTGAAAGAAATGATCTGGCACATGTAGACCCAAGTACTATTTCGCCCGATACAATAGGAAATGGAGAGCTTGATCACCCAGCGCCTGCAACCAAGTACATAAGTACAGGCTACGGTAGAAGTAAAAATAATAATTTATTCATTCTACCATCAGCTGATCTTCAACTCACAGGAACAAATGATATTCTTACAGCAACTGCATCTAGCGTTAGTGTAAACAAAGAAAATGTAACTGAAACTAACACTGTTGGAGAGGCAGTGCAAATTAGTGAAGAAGTTGAACAGACATTGGACAAAAATGATCTTATAAATGAAGCGCGTATAAAAGGATATGAAGGTGTTTCCTGTGATGAGTGTGCTAATTTTACGATGGTTAGAAATGGAACATGTCTAAAATGTGATACATGTGGTGCAACAAGTGGCTGCAGTTAAACACTCTGAAATCTAATTTGTATTGTATCCTTATCAAGAAATAGATTTTGATTTTGTATCATATTGTTCGCATTCATTCGTTGTGTAAACTGAATGATGTTTTCAACACCATTTAATACAGGAATACCATTTGGCATCACAAGATTTGATTTTATGGATAAATGAAATTCAGTATAAAAAAAATCTTTAAAAACCAACTCATAAACAAGCCTGCCCCCAGCAATGGCAATCTTTTTTGGAAAAAGATCTAATGTGGTTAAAATTTGTCTAATACTAATATCCTTAGGATTAAAAAAAATTAAGTCCTCTTCTTTTAAATAACCTGACAAACTAGCGGTAGGAACTAATCTAAATCTTTTTGAATCTGGATATTTTTCAAAACTTTTCCTACCAAGTATAACAAGATCTGATTTATCTAGGTCAGATTGGAACATATTCCAATCAATATCAGATTTTAATGATTCTGGCATATTTCCTTGGGAATCAGCTATACAAAAATTACTAGAAACTATTGCATGCCCAATAACACTAGGAATTTCTTTATTATTTCTTTTCAATTGATCTGATGGAAAGTTCTTTTAATTGAGATAGAGAGACATTAGAAGGGGCACCCATCAATAAATCTTCCGCTTGTTGATTCATTGGAAACATGGTCACTTCTCTCAAATTATCTTCTTTTGCGAGCAACATGACAATTCTATCAATACCGGGTGCGATACCACCATGTGGAGGAGCTCCAAATTTCATTGCATTATACATACCTGAAAATTTATCCTCTAATATTGACTTGTCATAGCCTGCAATTTCAAACGCTCTCTCCATTATTTCTGGAACATGGTTTCTTATAGCACCAGATGATAATTCTATGCCATTACAAACAATATCATATTGATAAGCTAATATGTCTAATGGATCTTTGTTATTTAAACTTTCTAATCCACCTTGTGGCATTGAGAAGGGATTATGTGAGAATTGGAATCCACCCGTATCATCATCGGTTTCATACATTGGATAATCAATAATCCAACAAAATTTATAAATTTTAGAGTCAATTAAATCCAAATCTTCTCCAATTTTTTTTCTTGCTTTCCCAGCGAAGTCATAAATCTTTGAGGGAACACCACAAACAAAAAATACGGCATCTTCGTCACCAATATTAAGAATATCTCTGAGTTCTTGAACTCTTTCTTCACCTATGTTTTTTGCAATTGGCCCCATTCCTCCGCCATCTTTAAAAAATATATAGCCAAGTCCTGGCTGCCCCTCACCTTGCGCCCATGAATTCATTCTATCACAAAATGCTCTACTACCGCCTTTAGGAGCGGGTATTGCCCATACTTCATTTTTTCTATACCACTCTGTTTCATCTTTGGTGCTTTCAATCATGTTTGCAAATATTCTAAAACTTGATCCATCAAAAATATGACTTACATTCATCATTTCTATAGGGATACGTAGATCTGGTTTATCAGACCCATATTTCTTTAGCGCATCCATAAATGGTATCTTAGGTATATCTTTGTCAACAGTCATATCATGAGCAAACTCATCAAAAACACCGACCATGACTGGTTCAATTGCATTAAAAACATCCTCTTGAGTAACAAAGCTCATTTCAACATCCAATTGATAAAATTCACCTGGAGATCTGTCGGCTCTCGCGTCTTCATCTCTAAAGCACGGTGCTATTTGGAAATATCTATCAAAACCAGCCATCATAATTAATTGTTTAAATTGCTGGGGTGCCTGAGGTAATGCGTAGAATTTGCCTGGATGTAGCCTTGAGGGAACTAGAAAGTCTCTAGCCCCTTCTGGACTAGAAGCAGTTAGGATAGGTGTCTGATATTCATTAAAACCCTGATCGGTCATTCTTTTTCTAATTGATTGAATGATTTTTGATCTAAGTATTATATTATTATGGATTTTTTGCCTTCTTAGATCCAAGAAGCGGTATTTTAGTCGAATATCTTCAGGATAGTCTGGCTCACCAAAAACAGGTAAAGGTAATTCTTCTGCTTTTGAGAGGATATCAACATTATCTATAAAGAGCTCAATTTCGCCTGTTTTAAGGGTTTCATTTACTGTCTCTGGTAGCCTAGCCCTCACAGTTCCTGTAATACATATTACCCATTCAGATCTGATAGTTTCCACAAGCTCAAAAACTTTTGAACCAGGTTCTACAACACATTGGGTTAAACCATAGTGATCTCTTAGATCAATAAACAACAAGTCACCATGATCTCTTATTCTGTGCACCCATCCGGATAACCTTACTGTTTGACCAATATTATCAGATCTCAGTTCATCACATTTATGTGTACGATAGTTATGCATTTTTATTATTGAATATCCAAAATTTAAAAGTGAATTAAACTCAGTAAATATATATATTTATTTGATGAGTGTTACAATTAAATTAATTAAAAATGCAAATAATTGATACCCAAAAAAAATTAGAAGACAATCTACTGCTGATAGCATCTGAGAAGATAATTGGTGTTGATACTGAATTTGTGAGGAAAAAAACATACTGGCCAGAACTTTCATTAATTCAACTTGTCAGTGAGTCGGTTGAATTAATAGTCGATATACAATCAGAATTAGATCTCACCGTATTATGGGAGGTTTTTAGAAATAAAAAAATTCTGAAAGTATTTCATTCGTGTAAGCAGGATATTGAAGCAATTTTTTACCTATCCGATGTAATACCAATTTCTGTTTACGATACTCAAATTGGTGCTATGTTTTGTGGCTATAAGGAACCTATATCATATGCCAAAATTGTTGAAGACTTTTTGAATATAAAATTAGATAAAGATTTACAATATTCAGAATGGGGCAAACGCCCTCTAAAAAAAGAAATGTATGAATACGCTATAAATGACGCAAAATATTTAATTAGATTACAGAAACTTCTTGAACAGAGGATTGGAAAGAATCAAAAAAAATATTGGCTTGATGAAGAATTTTCAGACTTCAGTTTTATTGAAGAGTTCAAAAAAAGAAAAAGACTTAAAAAAAGTGATCTATATAACATAGATAATTATATAATTGATCATAACGGACAGGAACTCAAAAAATTTAGAGAGGATCTTGCTATACTAAAAAACATCCCTCGAAAATTTATACTTTCAGACAAAGAAATACACAGCATAAGAAAAGAAAAACCTAATGATATCAATCAACTAAACCGCTTAATTGATTCTAGGAGTTACATCAAAAGGGATGAGGATATTTATAGATTATTTGCAAATTTGGTATTTTCTAGCAATAGCCATCCGAACCTAGTAAATAAAAAAAACAAAACAAAATTAACGAAACAACAAAAGAACATTATTAGACAATTGGATCTCAAGCTTATTGAGATATCTACTAACTTGGAGATTTGCCCATACATATTAGCAAGCAAGTTTGATATTAGGACTTTCGTTCAAGATAATGATGCAAGTGTTAAATTTCTGAATGGTTGGAGATATGATGCCTTTGGAAAATTAGCTATCAAGTCTATATAAAACCATAATGTTTTAACATCATAACATATTAATCTGGATAAGGGTGTCTATCTGCTTTTTAATTAATAATATTCAATCAAATAAGGTAAATTAGTAATTTTTGACAATCTTTTCAGTCTATATTGAGAGTTGCCAGTCCCCATGGGCATCATATCATTCGGCAGTGTAAATAATATTTTATTATCTTTTATATCAATACTAGTTTTTTTTAGAGATTGGTATGATGATATACTTATTGAATGTGCAAATGCAATCAATTCGCCAACTAAGATAGCGTAATATTGCTGCTCTTTAGTAATTAGTTTTCTTTTACTATTTAGATCTCTTTTACGGAATTGATCTATGTATTGCGAAGCAACTGCAACAGACATTATTACTCTTTCTTGGTGGCTTATGCCATATATTATTGCTTGCTCCAATCTTTGGATAGAGTAGAGACTTCTAAACTTTGAGTTTGTATTGATTGCGATATCACTTAAATGAAAAATTGCTCTCAGTAACCGATCACCAATATAATTTTCATCATTCATTACCTTATTGAGAAATGAGCACGACCAATCAAATAATAAATCATTGTATTTTCTTCCTCTTAAACTGTTATTCATCAGCCTTTCTATACTTATTTTAAGTGGGTCTCCATGTAATATCCTTTTATCAGAAAATTTTATCAGCACCCCTTCCCTGAGGCCTTGTGAGGAAAAGATCACTCTCTTAATATTCAATTGCTTTAATAATCTTACCATAATAACGGCACCATACGGAATTGTAACCAGGCGATGGTCTGATATTGATAGTTTGATTTTTGAATTAGCTTTTATAGACTGAACCATACTGACCAATGCCTTTTCAAGCTTCTTTGAAGAAATTGAGAAACCGTCAACAATGTTTATAGGATGATTACTCTTTTTAATGATAAGCCTTGCTATTGATCTCCAGGTTCCTCCAACCGCATATAAAATTTCAGCATCATTAAATAAATTAATATGGTCTTTAATTTCACTATCTATTCTATTATCTAGCTGTTTACTTAGTGGCTCATACTCACCAAATTGAAGGGTTCCAATTGGCAAGCTAACTGCTTCTTTGTAAAGATCATTTTCTACTCGAATAATTTCAAGACTTCCGCCTCCTAAATCGGCCACCACTCCATTGACGTTAATGTTGCTTCTAATCGTGCCGAGTGCTGTAAGCTGAGCTTCTTCCAGCCCAGATAAAATTATAATTTTTTGATTAATTATCTTTTCGGCATGCTCTACGAAAATACTATAGTTCTTTGCTTTACGAACAGCCTCTGTTGCAACGGCATAAACCTCTTTAACTCCAACCTGATCCAATAATATCTTAAATCTCTGAAGTAGGGTGAATGTCTTTTTGGCTGACTTCGAAGTCAGTTTGCCGCTTCTTTTGTTATATTTACCAAGCTCACAGATTTCTCTTTCATTATAGAGTGTAATTGGTAGTTTTTTTTCGATTTTATAGATGACAAGTCTAACTGAATTTGAACCGATGTCTATTACAGCCCTGAGTTCATGATTTTTATGGGTATTGCTGGAACTCATGCAGGCAAGTTTCTATTTATGTATGGATTTTCCTCTACCGGATAAACTTGGGTTGTTGATAAAATAATCATGGGCATCAAATCTAGTAGAATTATTTGTATCTTTTTTTCGTATGCTATTACCATTAGATAACAATGTCCAAGAGTTTTCAGTATCTTTAATATTTGCTAACATAATTTGATCAAGTATCTGCCTGTGAACAGTTTTATTATTAATTCTTGCTAAGAATTCGACTCTTCTATAGAGATTCCTTGGCATTAAGTCTGCCGATGAAATAAACACATTAGCTGAGTCAGATGGTAAGGGGTTGCCATTACCAAAGCAATATATTCTAGAATGTTCCAAAAACCTTCCAATAATGCTTTTTACTTCAATGTTTTCTGACAGACCTTTTAAACCAGGGACAAGACAACAAATACCTCTGACGACAAGGCTAATTTTGACTCCAGCTGAACTCGCTTTGTAGAGTAAATCAATAATATTTTGATCAATGAGTGAGTTCATTTTTAACCAAATATTGGCTTCTCCTCCTGACTCCGCAATTTTGATTTCATTATTAATCTCATTAATAAGTGTTGTATGCAAATTAAATGGTGAGATAGAAATGTTAGACATTTTCCCAGGCTCGACATATCCAGTAACATAATTGAATAATTGATTAATATCTTTTGCAATATTTTGATCTGCCGTGAAAAATGATAAATCAGTATAAATTTTCGCATTTATTGGATGATAATTGCCAGTACCAAGATGAGTATAAGTTACAAGTTTACTATTTTCTTTTCTAACTATTAATGTGGCTTTAGCATGAGTTTTTAGCTCCAAGAATCCAAATATTACATGCACACCAGCACGTTCCATATCTCTCGCAAACTTTATATTAGTCTCTTCATCGAATCTTGCTTTCAATTCAATAACGGCGGTTACAGTCTTCCCAGACTGAGCAGCGTCAATCAATGCCCTTACTATTGGAGAATTATCACTAGTTCTGTATAGAGTTTGTTTGATTGTTAACACATCCGGATCTTGTGAAGCCTGTTGCAAAAATTGAACAACAACATCAAAGGACTCATAAGGATGATGTACAATAATATCTTTTTGTTTGATCGCTGCAAAACAGTTACCATTATGTTCTCTAATTCTTTCAGGAAATCTCGGAGAGAATTTTTTATAAGAATAAAGTGATGATGGATTTATTTTTGTCAACTCACTTACGCTTTCAAGACCAAGTATTCCATCAATCTCTTTTACAAAATAATCTTCTACATTCATTTCATTCTTAATAAACTCCATTAGCAGACTAGATGTTTGATTTTCAATTTCGACATAAACAACTTCGCCTCTCTTCCTCCTTTGAAGTGCTTCTTCATAAAAGACAACTAAATCCTCTGATTCCTCTTGAATTTCTATTTCTGTATCTCTCAGTATTCGAAATTTTGTTATATCAAATATTTTTTTATTTGGAAAAAGGTCGCTCGCAAAGAGTTCCACCAAATCTTCAACGGTAATAAATGTTTTTTGTTTTTCGACCTCATTAACAAAAATAAAGCGTTCAATTGTTGATGGAATTGGAAGTATTACATACAGATTTTCATCTTTACTTTTTTTTGATACACCGTTCATTACAAAAGCCATTGTAAGTCCAAGATTTGGTATAAATGGGAAGAGGTGTGCTGGATCGATTGCTATCGGACTTAGAACAGGAAGTATACTATCTAAGAAATACTGTTTTAGTGATGTTTTCTGTTCCTGACTTATTTGGTTTAATTTTAATATATTGATATTAACATTTTTAAGTTCAGTAGATAAGTCCCCCCATATTGAATATTGTGTATCAATTAGTGTGCTGATTTGTGTATTTGTTGCCTGCACCTGTTCGTGTGGAGATTTTCCATCTATACTTAATTCTGAAACACCTGATTTGTATTGACCGACTAGGCCAGAAAATCTTACATTAAGAAATTCATCTAAATTTGTTGCAGATATGGATAAAAAATTCATCCTCTCATGCAGCGGTAAATCTCTATCTGAGGCTAAGGATAGGACTCTGTCATTGAATTTTAACCATGATAATTCACGATTAAAATACTGCAATTTATCTGTTTTAATATTATTAAGCATCATTCATAATTATTTGAAGTATTTATTACCTCACTTACTAAAGGTACCGTAATTGGTCTTTTTTCTTCCATTGATTTTTCATTTATTCTCTTAATCAGTAAAATAATATCTGAAATTGAACGATCAACCCTCCTGAGTAAAAATTTTATAACTTTTTCATCTACTATAATATTCTTATCAGAAAAAATCTTTAAAATAATTATTTCAAGCAAATAGTCATCAGGCGTGTCAATTTTAACAGGAGAAAATGACCTTATTCTGGAATTTAAGTCAGGTATTATAGTTATTAAACTAGTCGGAGAGAGCTTAGATGTTAAGAGTAAACTTCCATTTATCTCTCTAATTAAATTGATGACATGAAATAAATTATTGTAGTTTATTTGATTCCCATCAATATCTTCTATGAGAACATTTTTGTATTTCTCAATTGTTTTAGTATTTATTTCAACTAAATCTAATTTAATTCCATTTGATTTTTTTAACCAAATATGCGCCAAATGGCTCTTCCCTACACCTACATCCCCGAATAATACTATATTATTTGTAGCCCATTGCGGCCACTTACTAATATATTCAAATGCATCTTGGTTGGATTGAGTAATAACAAAATTACTTTCATCAAATGATGGCTCACGATCCATATCAAAATATAACTGTTTTTCCACGTTAATATCCAAATTCAATTACAATTTACCAAAGAAATATATCATGAATATTACAAATGTAATATATTGGTGATGAAATTTATTAAAAATTATTCTCGAATACAATTTCAACAATTGATGAGATAATCTATGAAAAAACAAAACAAAAAAATTACCTATGAGTCTAGTGGAGTAGATATTGATGAAGGTAATAAGTTTGTACGTGAAATTTCTTCGCTTGTTAAAAGTACCCAGAGAGTTGGTGCTGATGTAAAATTGGGCGGATTTGGATCAGTTTTTGATCTATCCAAAGTAAATTTTAAAGACCCATTGATAATATCTGCTACTGACGGAGTTGGTACTAAATTAAAATTTGCCTTTGAACATAACATCCATAACACGATAGGAATTGATTTAGTTGCTATGTGCGCAAATGATATTATCGCACAAGGAGGCGAGCCAATGTACTTCCTAGATTATTTTGCAACAAGTAAGCTTAACACAGCTCAAGCAAAAGAAGTAATAATTGGTATAACCGAAGGTTGTAAATTAGCTGGCTGTGCTCTAGTGGGTGGAGAAACTGCCGAGCTTCCTGGATTCTACAAACAAGGTCATTATGATCTTGCTGGATTCTGTGTTGGACTTGTTGAAAGAGAAAACATATTACCTAAAAAGGTAAATCGGGGTGATTATATTATTGGGCTTCCATCTCATGGTATACATTCAAATGGCTACTCCCTTGTTAACAAAATAATAAGTGACAGGAACATAAATGTTAATAAAGAAACATTAAATGGTGAAAGTCTTCTCGAATTAATTATGAGACCAACAAAAATTTACCAAAATGAAATCAGTATGATTACGCATTCAATAGACTCAATAAAAGCTATTGCACATATTACTGGTGGTGGTCTCACAGAAAATCTTCCAAGGGTTTTTGATGATAATTTCTCAGCATCGATTGATTTAAATTCTTACCCCAAACAACCAATTTTTAATTGGATTAAAAGCAACAGCGGATTAACTGATCATGAAATGATGAAAACCTTTAATTGTGGGATTGGAATGGTGTTAATAATCAATGAAAGTCAATATAAGAATACCCAAATTGTTCTAAAAAATCATGATATCGACTCATGTACTATCGGACGTATAACTGATCAAAAAGACCATAAGGTTCAATATAATAATCAATTTAATTACTAATGAACAAAAAAATTGCCATCCTTATATCTGGAAGTGGATCCAACATGAGGGCACTAATTGAAGCTAGCCTTAATGATAAATTTCCAGCCACAATAGAACTGGTAATATCGAATAATTCCTCCGCAGGTGGTTTGTTGATTGCTAAGAAATATGGTGTTAGAACAAGATTTATAGATAGAAAAATATTTGACAATAATGAAGATTATGACAAAGCTTTATCGCTTCTCCTCAAAGAAGAAAATATAGATATAGTTTGTGCTGCGGGTTATATGAAAATTTTCACAAAACAATTTGTTGAAATTTGGAAAAACAAAATTATAAATATTC
Organism: Rhodobiaceae bacterium; assembly: GCA_002704755.1. Taxonomy (GTDB): domain Bacteria; phylum Pseudomonadota; class Alphaproteobacteria; order Rhizobiales; family TMED25; genus TMED25. The sequence goes on along the minus strand of PAHC01000006.1, from coordinate 7,873 downwards.
ACCCGTCACTGCTGCCGGATTACAAAGGACTCAATACTCATAAAAGAGTGCTACACGATCATCAAAAAAGATCAGGGTGCACAACGCATATAGTAGAACCAGAGTTGGATTCTGGACCAATTTTAATGCAAGCAACTGTTCCAGTTAAACCAGAAGATACAGTGGAGAATTTAGCAAAGAGGGTATTAGTAATGGAACACATTATATACCCTCTCACTTTAAAGAGATTTATTCTTAGAGTGAATTAATATTTATTAACCAACAATTTCTTCATCATCAAAAAAGAAAGATACTTCAATTTTAGCATTGTCAATGCTATCAGATCCATGAACAGAATTAGCTTCTAAACTTTCAGCAAACTCTTTTCTTATTGTTCCAGGCTTTGCTTCATCGGGATTTGTAGCCCCCATTATTTCTCTATTTTTCAAAACAGCATTTTCACCTTCAAGAACCTGTACTACGACGGGCCCTGATATCATAAAATTGACAAGATCATTATAAAATGGCCTATCCTTGTGTACTTCATAAAATTCTTTTGCCATTTCTTGAGTTAATTGAATTTTCTTTTGAGCAACAACTTTTAAACCACCATCTTCTAATTTAGTGATAATTTTCCCAATTAGATTTCTTCTTGTTGCATCTGGTTTGATTATTGAGAGTGTTCTTTCTTGTGTCATGATATTTAGCCTACAAAATATTTTTAATTAATAGTGACTAAATATACTTAAATGACAAAATTATCAATTATTAAAAAACTAATTTTTAGATAAATCGTCTATGTAGTTACATAATAAGCGTACTCCAAAACCAGATGCCCAGCTATTATTAGTATCAGTTTTCGGACTTGTGATTGATGTGCCAGCAATATCAATATGAGCCCAAGGAACATCTTCAACAAAAGCATGTATGAATTCAGCAGCAGTAATTGCACCTGCGTACCTACCACCAACATTCCTTATATCTGCAACTTTTGATTTGATCATTTCCATATATTTTTCCCCTATAGGCATTCGCCACAAATGTTCTCCGGTTTCTTTTCCTGATTTCAATAATTGTTCTGCCAAATTATCATCATTCGCAAAAAGCCCTGCCATTTCTTGTCCCAGTGCCACTAAAATCGCCCCAGTTAATGTGGCTAAATCTATAATTGCCCTTGGCTGATAATTTTTTAATGAATAAGTTGCAAGATCAGCAAGCACAAGTCTACCCTCAGCATCTGTATTAAGTACCTCAATTGTTTTACCTGACATCGATTTAATGATATCACCTGGACGCATTGCATTACCGTCAGTCATATTCTCAACAAGGCCAACTATTCCTATGACATTCAAATTCGGTTTTTTTTCCTCTAAAGCTTTCATTAGCCCCACCACAGTAGCTGCTCCTGCCATATCACCTTTCATTTCATCCATACCACCTGATGGTTTTATAGAAATTCCTCCAGAGTCGAATGTCACACCTTTTCCTAATAACAAGAGAGGCTTTTGATCTTTAATCGGTAAGTATTCCATAATTGCTACATATGGATCAAGTCGACTACCATGGGAAACAGCCAGCAAAGCTTCCATAGCAAGCTGGCTCATTTTTTTTTGGTCAAGAATTTTTATTTTTAAATTAGGTGTTGATAGATTTTTTATTCTACTAACAAACTCAAATGGCGTTAATATATTAGATGGCTCATTAACCAAATCTCGTGCCAAATTAACGCTATTTAATGTTGAATTATATTCTTTATAAATATTTTGTGTCGTTACATAATGATGAGTTATAAATTTGACATGATTTACTCCTTTTATTGCTTTGGATGTTTTGTATTTATCAAATGAATAGCTCTTTAATCCCATTCCGAATGCAATCCTTGCCGGCAAAGTCATAAGTTCAATGTTTTTTATTGTTGTTTCAAGCCTGATAGAAACCTCGGTGATTCGGTTGTTTTGTAAATATTGAAGAACTTGACCGCCAATATTAATCCAGCCATTTTCATCTTTTTTTAATAAGTCTCTGATTTTAAAGAAAATAATCCTATCATAATCATTATTACTTGATGTGAATGTATCAAGTGCTTGAGGTTTGTATTTTGAAGAACCAGATAACTTTATATGCTTTTCGAAAATTTTTTGTATTGCAATATCATTTTTAGATTTTTGATCTAATAAGAGTCCTTCTTGTTCGCTATAAAACAAGAAAATAGTACCACTATTTTCAGCGCCAAAATCTATAAATGAAACTTTCAACCTCTGACTCCTTCTTCTATTTATTCTGTATAATATTGGTAAATATTGTTATATTTAAAAAGCATGTTTTATTTTAGAAATTATCGATAATACAAATGAGTATAATTTATAGGTACATATCTTATAACTTCATAAAAGCATTTTTCATTGTTTTATTAATAATGTCAACTCTTGCATGGATAACCCAAGCAATTGGTTATGTTGACCTCTTTATTGATAAGGAGAGAACGCTGATAGATTTTTTCAAACTAACAATCTTAATGTACCCATGGGTCATATCTATGTTAATACCAGCATCCCTACTCATTGCTTCAGTTATATCCATAGATAAAATGACAAAAGACTCTGAAAATGTTATTTTAGACACTTCAGGTATAAGTCTTCTTCAAAAGGTTTCCCCATATGTATCTATTACACTTCTAGTTACAATCTTACACTATTCTCTTTCACTATATTTAGCCCCATGGTCAATGAGTCATTTTAGGGATAACATCAACGAGATTAGATCGGATATTATAAGTAGCTCCTTTAAAAAAAACCAGTTTAGCACCCCAAATAATGATTATACAATTTATGTATCCGAAAAAAACGATTCAGGTAACTTTATTGGTATAATGATAAAAGATAATAATTCTGATGAAATTACAGTTACTTATACCTCAAAGGAAGCCCGTCTAATAAATATACAAGAACAGATTATTCTCGAGATGTCGGATGGAATTATATTTTCTGAAAATAAATACGATAATAGTATAAATAGGATTTCATTTGAAAACTATAAAATGAACCTATCAAATATCTTTGATTTCGCAGAAAATAAATATTCTAAATTAAGTGAAAAATCATTAAGTGAATTAATTGAGGCTGTTAGCAATGAAATAAATTTTTATGCGTCGCCAACCCAAATTATGAATGAAACGCATTCAAGAATTGCCTCACCACTATATGCACTTACCTTTATCTTCATCTCATTATTTTACATGCAAAGAAACAGTAATTTCAGAACCATAAATTTCAGGTACTTCCTGTACGTCGGTTTAATTGCTTTTTTACTAAAATTATCAGGCACTATTCTATCGAATGAGATAAAAGCATATAATCTATACTTTATGCATTATATTATACCAATTTCAGTTATATCAGTTTATTTAATTTATTTGATACTATATAACTTAAAAGAGTTACGACAAATTAATGAGATTATTAAATAGATACTTTATAAAAACATACCTAATTGCCATAATACAAATTTCAATTGTTTCTGCTATTCTTATTTTCTTAATTGATTTAGTTGAGATCTCAAAAAGATTTGATGATATTAGCAACTTTGCCTTTTATGAACTCATAAAATTATCCACTTATAAACTTCCATCTACATTCGAAGACATCTCTCCAATAATCATAGTTATAGGGACCTTGACTTTTTTATTTAAACTTTCAAAGAGTAGCGAAATTGTAATTTCAAATGCAGTTGGAATATCTATCTGGCAAATAATATTACCCATTACACTTTGTGCAATTTTATTTGGATTAATAATAGTTACAATTTTAAGTCCAATTAGCATTCAAATGAAATACAACTTCACTCAACTAGAAAAAAATATCAAAGGTGGTAATACCCCTGTTAACCAAAATATAGATAATGAGTTTTGGACCTCACAAAAAAATAATGTAGGTGAACTTATCATAAATGCTGAACAAATTGATGTTAATGACCTGAGTCTGGTTGGTGTTACTATTTTGCAATTTAATCAGGAAATGGATCTTGTTTCAAGATATGATAGTACAAGTGCATATCTAGATGATGGTGAATGGCGCCTTGATAAAACATGGTTAACCGATCAAGACAACATCTCAAAATTTATTGGTAAAACTATAGTTAATACATTTTCGGATGAGATCTTTCTCCAAGAAGCAATACTTAAAAACTCTGAACAATCAATATGGACAATCAAAGATACAATCACAAAATTAAAAAAAAATAATATTAGTTATGCCAAACACCTGACAAATTTAAACTTTTACATATCCTTGCCAATCCTAATGGGAGGGTTAGCATTGGTTTCAGCATGCTTTATGACAAAACAATTTCGTATTCAGCACTCATTGATTATGCTAATATTAGGCATAATATCAGGTATGTTGATATTTGTTGCAAATGACATATCTTTTATTTTATCAGAAAGTGAAATATTTAACCCAATATTAGGAGCTTGGTGGCATATTATATTAATTTATTTGATTGCAACTAAAATATTAATTTTACGTGAAGATGGTTAATTTTACTTATGAATAAGAAAATTAAATTCCTGCAAATTTGTTTGTTATTCCTAATATGTATTTGGGCTGGAAATTCGATTGCAAATCAAAGCGACAATGCCTATCCATCTATTTATCTTGAGGCAGATAATCTCACTTATGGTGAAAATGGCACAACTATATCTGCTCTTGGCAATGCAAAATTATTTTACAAAAACTACACTATTGAAGCAGATGAAATCTCATACAACCAGAACATTGATCAAGTGGTTGCTATCGGCAATATTACAATGTCGGAAAAAAATAATATTCGGCTTGAGGCAAGTAAAATAATTTTATCCAACGAGTTGAAAGAAGGTTTCATAGAGGGAGCAAATATGATACTTCAAGATGGAAGTAAAATACGTGCGGAATCAGGAGAAATCAATGCCAATGAAAATATTTTCAGAAACGCAAATTATACATTTTGTGAAAAATGCATTAAAGATCCAAACTGCCCATACACATGGGAATTTGTAGCTGATGAAGTTGTCCACGATCAAAGCAATAAAAAGTTGGTTTTTAAAAATATAAAATTCAAATTATTTGATAAAACTATATTTGGTATACCAAATTTTAGCTATCCAGATTTCAGTGTAAAAAGACAATCCGGCTTTTTGCTACCTTCATATAACTACTCGAACTTTTATGGGCATGGAATAAAGACTCCTTATTTATATGTTATAGATGAATCTAGTGATATTACATTTTCTCCGTTTACAACTTCAAGACAAGGTCCACTTTTTGATATTGAATACAGAAAAAAAATGAGAGATAACAGCGATATCAGGGTTAATCCAACATTTATTTACCAAGCAAATCCATCAAGCGTAGCACCTGGAAATGAAAAATTAAGGGCTAGTTTAAAAACAGACGCTACCATGGTAATTAATGATAAGTTCGAATGGGGTTGGAATGCAACTTTTGCAAGTGATGAAACCTACATGAGAAAGTATGGGTTAGACCCTCGAACAAAATATAATTCAAATATCTATATAGAGGGGGTACACAATAAAAATTATGCAAGTTTGGCTGCAATCAACTATAAAAATCTTTTAAATGAGGTTGAGACACCGCAAGCAAGCTTACTTCCAAGATTTGACTATATACGTACTTTAGATTTGCCATACATAGACAATATCACCATTAGCGCAAACATAGTTAACACAAAGCGAGAGCAAGAGGATGAACAGCTAAGGATTACTAATGAAATAAACTGGAAGAATAGATACGTTACAAATAATGGGGTTGTCATAAACCCGAATCTATCCTTGCGTAATGATTGGATAAATAGTTACGATGAATCAGATAATCAAAACACCAAACTAAATAGATTTTCCTCAGATGTATCAACAACATTTGCTTGGCCATTTTTCAATAAAACATCCTACGGCAAACAAATCATCGAACCAAAGATTGCGCTTGGGTTCATAAATGACGAAAAAACGAGTCAAGATTTAATAAATGAAGACTCAAAAACCTTTAACTTTAATACAATAAATTTATTTGAAAATAATAGATCACTAGGTTTTGACAGGGTAGATAGTGGTTCAAAAATTATGATTGGATTAGATTATTTCCTTGATGACCTTTTTGGTGGTAATTTTGAGATGAGTGTTGGTAAATCTTTACGCTTAGATGACTACAGTAACTATTTCGATAAGAAGTGGTCAGGCACGAATGGCTATAACTCAGACATTGTTGGTGCAATAAGTTATAAATATAATAAATCTTTATTTTTTGACTACAAAACAAGATATAATGAAAAAGATAATGAGTTTGATGTAAATGAATTAAATTTTCAAATTAAAAAACCAAAAAAATATAGTTTAGGTCTAAATTATACAAAAATTACTGCTGATGCGAATTGGTTAAATTCTAACATTTCTGATCCACAAAACCATGTTGGACTTAACGAAATTTCTGGACTTGCGGAATTTAATTTAACAAATGATTGGTCTGTTATTTCATCTGGTACATTTAATATTGAAACGGATCAATTCCTAAAGAGCCAAATAGGCTTAAGATTTGATGATGAGTGTTTGGCATTTGACATTGCCTATCGTGAAAATATTTTTGCCGATAGAGATATCTCAAAAGATAGAACTTTGCTTTTAAATTTTGAATTAAAAACAAATAAAAACTATTAACCTATAATCAATGAGTTATTTATATTACAAAAAAATAGCTGCAGGTTTTATATTTTTTTTTCTAATATATTTCACTGCATTTCAGACTAATGCACAAATCATTTCAAAAATTATTGCACTAGTAAATGGAATCCCAATTACTCAAACAGATTTCCAAAATAGAGCGAAATTTATTCAATCAAATAACCCAAATTTAAATAACAATCAGGTTTCTAATCAAACCATAGATGAGTTGATTAATGAGGCAATTAAGATTTCTGCAGCAAAAGATATAGGCATAACTTACTCTGAGGAAACAGTGCGCACAAATCTTGATAGACAACTACGTTCTCAAGGAACGAGCCTTGAAGATTATTCTAAATTATTACAATCAAACCTTATTAATCCTGAAACTGTGATAGATCAAAGAATTGCTGCAGAAGTATGGCAACAATATATTATCCAGAAATATAGAAGACTAGCTAACATCAATCAAGATGACATTAAAGCGCATAAAAAGGATCTGATTTCTAAGGAAAGTTTCCATCTTCAACAATTAAAAATCAGTGCCTTATCCATTACAAAAAGTTTTGAATTAGCTGAAAATATTATTAATAATTTTGAAAGCTGTGCAAAAAATCTTTCAATATATAAAGATAACTTAAATATCACACTTGAAGATATGTTTGACGCCAAACTTTCTGATGTATTAGAACCATTCGCAACATTTCTTGAAGTAAAATATGATAAATTTATCCTTCCTATTCAAAACATAGATGATGATATAATTGTGATGATAAACTGCACACCAAAAGAACTACCATCAGAATTTCAAATTGAGAACGAATTAATAGCAAAACAGTTGGAGTTCTTTGGCGAAAAAGAACTACGTAATCTAAAACAGGATAGTATAATTGATTTCAAAAATTAACAAATCAATACTTGGTTTAACAATGGGAGATCCGGCAGGAATATCTGCTGAAATAACTATTAAATCATGGCTCTCAAGAAAAACAAAGCCCGTAACGCCCTTTATTTTTTTTGGTAGTAATAACCTATTATTAAGAAGAGCAAAAGAAATGGGTTTAAATATCGAAACAGAAATTATAAAAAATTTTCATAATTTTGACCCTGACTGTTTTTTTAAATTCATTCCAGTTTTTGATATACCTATTATTGATGAAAAATTGGGTATATATGAAAAAAAGAATG
>PAHC01000005.1 GCA_002704755.1 Rhodobiaceae bacterium | reverse complement strand
CCATCATTAACAGATTGTGATTCAGAACTTAATGCGAGGCTTAACTTATCAAAATCTTCTTGAGCAATTGTATTGTCGACAATATTTATAAGCCCCCCTATAGCACCATTAGCATATAGTAGAGATGAGGGCCCTCTTACAATTTCTATTTGCTGAATGTTGTTTAAGTCAACCTCGTTAATATGGTCTCCTCCAAGTGCAGAAACATCCCTAACAACCATGCCATTATTGAGGATCTTTACTCTACTTCCAGATAAACCACGAATAATTGGCTGACCAACACCAAAACCATAATCAGATGAAGCGACGCCCAGTAAGTTGTCCAGCGCTTCACCTAAACTTCTTGTGCCATCATTTTCAATATCTTCACCTGAGACAATGTGCAAAGGGTCTTCAAGTTCATTTGACGTTTGATCTAAAATTGATGATTGAACTACTACCTCCTCGATATCTTCCTGTGAGAAAAATACAAAGGGTATTAAAACAAAACTTATAAAAAATCTTTTCATATTCTTAAACCTCCTTATTTGTAAAATATTTGAAAACTAATTTGAGAAAATTAGACCAATGGAGGGGCTCTGGGATTAAAGCCTTTGAGGGTTTCAAATTTTTCCGGAAAAATTGAAACATCTAGAAAGAAGAGATCTATTTTTTCAGCAAGCTCAAGCTTATATGGGGTACTTGCTGCAAACTCATTTTTACATACATGACATTCATAAGTTAGGACTTCTTGTTCGGAATAGTCATGGCTAATTTCATGCAAAGGAGTGCTGACAGCAAAAAGCATGCCTAAAAGAATTATTAAATTCTTCAACTTCATAGATGTTTGAAATATAGCAGAAATTTTGTGAATATCTCTTTTTTTCTTTTTGATTCTTTCTCTTTTTAGTTTCTCATAAAGATTTTGCTTTCTTTCTTCAACAATTTTTTTTGTTGCGTGCCTTCTTTCTCTAGCTCTTTCTGATTTTTGTATTCTTTCGCTCCAAGAGTTTAATAATTATTTTTTCAACATCTGCATCGTCAAAGGCAGTGACTCTATAATCGAATTTTTTTGGGTTCTCAAAGATTTTTATTGTATCGGGATATTTGCAAGGTCGTGAAGTATCCATCCATATCACAAAACCCGCTTTAAAAATTTCTCTTGTTTTTCTTGTTGGGCAAACAAAATCACATATTACATAATCGTTTCTTTGATTTTCATAATTTGCAATCATAGCCATTCGTTCACTCTGCCTTTCTCTTCCTGCCTCGCTGAACTCCCAATCATTACACATTTGTCTCAACGCATCTGCATTTATGTTTGGAACTTTTAAGATTTCAGCAATTTTTTTGGCTAAAAAAGTCTTTCCACTATTTGGCAGACCCATAATAAGTACTTTCATTTCAATTTAATTTTTTTATAAAATTTACAAGTCCTAAAATCATCAAGAGTCCAATCGGGAATGCTGCCATTACAACAGAAATTTGCAAAGCCTGAAGGCCTCCTATATATAACAAAATAGCTGCAACTATCCCGAATAAAAAGCTCCAAAGAGCTCTCAGTGATTTAGAGGGAGGAAGTTTAATTTCATCTAGTGCAGGCTTCGAGGATATTGTTGCTGCTATAAATGCTCCCGAATCAGACGAAGTTACAAAGAAAATAACTATGATAAATAAAGACAATAATCCTGTCAGAGTATAAAACGGATAGCCTTCCAACAATACAAATAGTGACAATGCTGGATCGTCGCTAATAATTTTTGCAATTTCCCCATAACTTGTTTCAAAAAACAATGCTGCATTTCCAAAAACAGAGAACCACAAAATAACCATAAAGGTAGGTATCAGAACCACAGCTAATATAAACTCTTTGATCGTTCTGCCAAAGGAAATTCTAGCAATAAACATTCCCACAAATGGAGCCCAGGATATCCACCATGAATAATAAAAAATAGTCCAACCAATTTGCCAATTATTGCTATCTTTTCCTTCAATCCATAATGCAGCCTCGGGCAAAAACCTTACATATGAGAGAGCATTTTCAAGGGTTTCCTTCAATAAGAATATGGCTGGTCCAGCAATCAAAATAAATAGCCATAAAATTAAGCTTAAAGAAATATTGACCTGAGATAAAATTTTAATGCCTTTATTTAGACCAGTCACAGTGCTAATAAACCCAATAACAGTTACGAATAAAATAACTAAGAGTGTAAGCAATAAGCTTGGCTCTATATCTGCAGTATAATTGGCTATGCCAGAGGTGATTTGTAATGCACCAAGACCAAGCGAGGTTGCAATTCCAAATGAAATGGCAATAAGTGTAAAAACGTCAATAGCATTAAATAAAAGTTTAGATTTAGGCAAAACACCCACAAGAAGTGAACTCATTCTCAAAGGCTTATTCAAATTAAAATGAAAATACGCAAGCATCAATGCCATGCAAGCATAAATCACCCAACCATGTAGCCCCCAATGAAGTAACGTGAATATCATTGCTTGGTTTGAACCATCAATTTCTTGATAAGCTTCATTATCCCAGGGAGGTGGGTTTGAATAATGCAAAATTGGTTCAGCAACTCCATAATAAACCAACCCTATACCCAAACCAGCTGAGAAAAGCATTGATATCCAAGTAATAAAACTAAACTCAGGTGATGCATTTTCTCCTCCAATTCTTATAGAACTGCTCTTACTAAAATACAAACCAATCAAGAATATAAAGAATATGTTTGGCAGCAAAATTGTGAGCCAACCGTAATTTGTATTCAGCCAGCTTTGAAATGCCTCTATTTTGCCATTTTCAAAATCAATATAGAAAGTTGATAAAAGTAAAATGACTGCAATAGCAGCAAGTGCAGTTGAAAGTATTTTGTGTTCAATTCTTAAAAACAAGCTTTAATAACCCTAACAAATTAAAAATACATACACAAAATTGGCATATTTTTTGTATTTAGTGTGCTGGTTTGTTACTTTGGGTATTAAGAGTTAAATTATGTTAAATACAATTTACATAAATATTAGTAATCTATTACGAGAATACTCAAATACCTGACTCATTCTTCAGGCTCTTCAGAACCAAAAAATTAAGGAAAATTTATGAATATTAATAAACCATTTGCTAAAGCTAAAATTACGAAATCTGCTACATTTTTTATAGCTGGTGCCGCTGCAACTTCGGGTGTGGAAGCACAGGAACAAGATAGCAATAATAATTTTATTGAAGAAGTCGTTGTAACCAGTCAAAAGCGAGAAGAAAATGCTCAAGAGGTACCAATAACGCTACAAACTTTAACTGGTGAAAAGCTGAATGAATATAATATCTCAAACTTTGATGAATATATAGAGTACCTACCCAACGTTACGTCAGGGGGTAGAGGTCCTGGACAATCGACAATCTACATCAGGGGAATGGCAGTAGATCCTATAACAGTCATGCTTTCTGGAGCGCAAGGCTCAACTCCAAATGTTGCCTTATACCTCGATGAACAGCCAGTTACGTCCGTAGGTAGAAACTTAGATGTGTACGTTGCAGATATGGAAAGGATTGAGGTATTGCCTGGCCCTCAAGGTACTTTATATGGAGCAAGTTCTCAGGCTGGAACTGTGCGACTTATTACAAACAAGCCAAAGTTCAATGAGTTAGAAGGTGGAGTCAATGTATCAAGTTTCGCGACCAAAGGTGGGGATATGAGTTCATCTCTGGATTCCTTTATTAATATACCCATAATCAATGATGCTTGGTCGGTTAGAGGTGTTTTCTTTAATTCTTCCTCTGGTGGATACATTGATAATGTATATGGAGAAAGGGTGCTACCAGATACATTTATTGGTTCATTTGTAAGCGATCCGGTAACTCCTGACAAAGCAACACTTCGAAATGTTGACCTAGTTGAAGATAATTTTAATGACGCCAGTTATCAAGGGTATAGACTATCTTCAAAAACAAATTTTGATGATAACTGGGAGTTGCTGGTCCAACATCTAAATCAGGATATTGTTGCTGATGGTGTTTTTGATTACGATCCAGAAGTAGGTGATCTTAAAGTTCAAAGATTCTTTCAAGATGAAATGAAAGATTCTTTCAACCAGACTTCATGGACACTGGATGGTAGACTGGGAATGCTTGATGTAATCTACACTGGCGCATTCCTTGAAAGGGATGTAGATCAAAAAATCGATTATTCTGGATATGCTAATGTTGGTCCATTTATTCCATATTATATTTGTAATTATCCATCCTATACCGAGTGTGCTGAGCCAAGATTAGGTTTTATTGGAAATGTATTTAATGAGCGTACCACAAACGAATTTAGAGTATCGTCAAACCCTGAAAACAAAATCTTTTTCACTGTCGGTGTTTTTTCAGATGACTCACTTATCGAAACTTTAGATGACTATTATTATCCAGGCACGGCAACATCTGGATCCATTGATTACCCATTTCCCCAAAATGCTCCAATCTCTGGCAGCGTCATGGTTAATCCCAACGCCAGAGGTCAAGGAATAGCTTTTTTCAATGATATTACTCGAACCGAGATTCAGACTGCTGTATTTGGAGAGGTTTCCTTCAAGGCATTGAATGATCTGCTTATGTTCACACTTGGAGCAAGAAGCTATGATCTTGAAGTTGATTTTGCTGGTTCATCTAATTTCTTATATAGAGATTACAGTGGGTCTGAAATTCCTGTAGATGGAGATGGTGGGCGAAATTATGATGTTCCCGCCAACGAAGATATACCTGGACATGGAACTGAACCATTAACTGAATCCGATACTATTTTAAAATTTACTGTGTCCTTTAAACCAAATGATAATACTATGCTTTACGCTACTAGTTCTGAAGGCTTTAGGCCTGGAGGATTCAATAGAGGTGGAGGTGCTTATTCATACAACAGCGAATATCCAAATGTACCTGTTACCTATCTCTCCGATGATGTAACAAATAGTGAAATTGGTGCTAAGACCTTGCTGATGAACGGCAAGTTAAGATTCAATGGAAGCTTCTATTGGATTGACTGGACTGATATGCAATCTACAAGATTTGATCCTGTTAATGTTTCAAATCTAACCTTTGTTGAAAATGCAGCGGATGCTGAAATATCTGGTTTCGAAGGAGATTTTATATATCTTGCCACAGATAGACTTTCTTTCACTGGAGGTTTCTCTCTGAACAATAGTGAACTTGTAAGAACAAAAGCTCTAATTCAAGAGCTTGCACCGGTAGGCTCACAGTTGCCATTAACTCCAGAAGTGCAGTATTTTTTGAGAGGTGTGTATGATTACGATATTAACAATATGCCAGCTAGACTTGCCATAGTTAACAAGCATTCAGGAGAGGCTTACAGCAGCATTGTTGCAGATAAGCGTAGAAAACAAGATGCATATTCAATCTTCGATGCATCGCTATCAATTGACTTAAATGAAAATACTGTGGTTGAAGCATTTGCTAGAAACCTTACTGATGAGCGTGCTGAGTTATTTTTTAATGAGATGGACGATGTGCCAAGGGTTACAACAAATAGACCAAGAAATATTGGCGTCAGAATAAGCTATAAATTCTAAACTTGGATGAGATAAAGAAGCTCTTAAATGAGAAGCAATTCAATCGTGCACTCTTAAAATTAAGCAGTCTTGCTGATAGCCCAGAGAAAATATACCTTAAAGCGGTGTGCTATCGCTATTTGGGAGAGTATCACAAGTCAATAAGTGCATTAGAGGATTACGAATTAAATTTTCCTGAAAATGCGAGAGTTTATCAAGAGCGAGGTTACTGCTATGAGCAACTCAAACAAATCCCTAGAGCAGTATTTAACTTTCAGAAAGCAATTCATCTTAATGATGCATTGATCAGCAGTATTTTATCAATTATCAAGTACAAGAAGCACCTGAGTTCGGATGAATATCAATACTATCAATATTTAATTCAATATCTCAAAAGCTTACCACCTGAACTTTTATCCTCTCTAAGCTTTCTTAACCAAGGTATGTATTTGAAGGCGGAGAAATTATGTAAATCATTTTTGCAAAAACATAAACTAAATATTGATGGGATGGTTGTCCTCTCTAAGATTGCTAGAGCAATGAAAGTTTACGATCAGGCTGAATTTCTCTTAGAAACAGCCTTAGAAACAAATAAAAAACATCACGAAGCTAACTACGAATACATAAGAATTTTACAGGCAAGGCAAAAATATAGCCTAGCACTAATAAGATCAGGAGAGATGGTATCAATTTTTCCGAAATCAAAAAAACATTTAAGATTGCATGCAATTTCACTAACAGGATTTGAGCAATTCGATGAGGCAATAAAGATTTATGATAAAATTTTACAAAAAGATCCAAATAGTTATGATGTTTATCACAATCTTGGCCATCTTTATAAAACTTTGGGTTCCTTTGATAGTTCAGCCAATAATTATCGCAAAGCTTTAGCGATCAATCCTTTTTTTGGTGATGCTTATTGGAGTTTAGCAAACCTAAAAAATGCAAATTTTTCTAAAAAAGAAATTAACCGCATGGAAGATGCGCTAAGTCAGCCTCTTGCTGACAAAGACATCATTGAAATTTCATTTGCCCTAGGGAAGGCACATGAAGACAAAAGAAATTTTAAAAAATCTTTCCAGCACTACAAACATGGAAATCAAATTAGAGCCAAACACTCTTCCTATACCAAAGGAACGATAAAAAAAGAGCTTCAAAATGCTACTAGCACCTTTCCTCTCTCTTTAAGATCTTCTGCAGCTGATGTCCCAATTTTTATCGTTGGCCTTCCACGCGCAGGATCAACACTAGTTGAACAAATTCTTGCAAGTCACTCCCAAATTGAAGGGACGAGAGAACTTCCTACCATTCTAAGTATTGCCAGAAAATTAAGCTCTTCGGAAAAATCATATCCGGGTACTTTAATGGAGTTTTCTCAAGACAAGTTAACCGAATTAGGTAAAACATATATTGAGCAAACTAAGCAGTATAGATACACTTCTGCGCTCTATTTTACAGATAAAATGCCAAATAATTTTAGACACATTGGCTTAATCAAATCAATACTTCCAAAAGCAAAAGTAATTGATGTAAGAAAGCCATATATGGCTGCTTGTTTTAGTTGCTACAAACAGCTTTTTGCTGAAGGTCAAGAATTCACTTACTCACTTGATTTAATACATGAGTACTACACAACCTATATAAAAATGATGGAATTTTGGGACAGTATTTATCCAAATGAAGTTTTTTTATTGGATTATGAATTGTTGGTTAACGAGCCTAAAACTCAAATAAACAATCTGCTGGATTATTTAGAGCTACCAAAGGATGAGTCTTGTTACAAATTTTATGAAACTAATCGAGCAATTCATACACCAAGCAGCTCACAAGTTAGGCAACCAATTTATAACTCACTTAATGACTGGAAAAATTATGAAGATAATCTCACAGAACTAGAAAACCTCAGAAGATTGGCTCAATAAAAATCTAAAAGCTTAGTAACTGTCTTTTAAGTTCGTTGTATCTAACTTTAAATATGCTGTGATATTCTAGCTTGGCAGCAATAATCCAAAGATACTCCACAAATAAAGGCATTTTTTTATATAGATCCAATAAATCATAATCTATATTTCCATGTGCTTGTTTGTAGATGCTTGAAAAGTAATCCTGCTCTTTTTTTGTAAGTTGCAAAGCATTAAATAGAGTTGCCAGGTCGTAATATGGATGATTTATCGCAGCATAATCCCAATCAATAAATACCACATCATCAAAATACAAAATGTTTGTTACATTCAAATCATTATGGCAAAGAACTAGGTTGTCGGTTTCTTCGGTTAAGCTATAAATAAAGTCCAAAGCTTTTTTGCACAAACCATCTAATGATTTGCTTCCTATTGTTTCTTCATATTTTTTTACCTTTAACAAAAAAGGTTCATAGTGAATGCTATCTATTGGCAACTTATGTAAACAACTAAGTTTTTGTGCACATTTCTCTAGAAAAATCTTATCTGGATCAGCAGGTGCTGACGTGCCAATATGCTTTACATAAATCGTCAGGTTATTTTTATGATCATAGGCTAATATTTTTGGCGCTAGATCTTTTTCGACAAGTTGCGAGGCAAAAACATTTTCTTGTGAAATATCGTTTTCAAATAATTTGTTTTTTTTTATTTTTAATATGGCTTCTTTGTCATGATATTTACATTCATAAACTTCTGAAAACTTTGTTTTTTTAATAACACCGGTGAGGGTAAGCTCCTTCTTAAATTTACCTAGATTGATCGTATGACTATGCATTTGACCTCATAGCTTGTATCCAGGCCCTGTATCCAAAAACAATAATTACGAGATATATGACAAATAGCGCTGCTGTTGGATAAAGTTCGCGATTTAAAAAAAGAAAAACAGAAACAAAATCAATGACAAACCAATATATCCAATTCTCTAAAACTTTTTTTGCCACCATAAAAGTTGCAAGAAT
>PAHC01000004.1 GCA_002704755.1 Rhodobiaceae bacterium | reverse complement strand
TTTCTGTTATTATTGGGACTTTATTGAGAATAAATTACATATATTGGAGTGGTTTTTTGGCAGACATATTAGAAATAGATCAACTCGGAAAAAGAAATGGTCTACCTGATAGTTTAAGAGAATTATTAAAAAAATATCCAAGAGATACATGGGAAGAAGATGTATTGAATGGCAATTGGGTTGGGTATTGGTTAGGTCGCCACTCGGTTTTCAAAGAAATCAGTTTTGCAATTAACCAATCGCTCCATAACATTCTTGATAATAAAATTTCGACAGACAAATTTTTAAGTGATTATATTCAATTGATGAATTTAATGCTAAAAAATTTGAACTCTCATCACACTGTAGAAGATAATTATATTTTTCCAAAATTTTCACAAAAGATTGAAAAATTTTCATATGGTCTTGATTTACTTGAAAATGATCATCACCTTATTCACTCTTCTATTGATAACGTTGTCGTTGAGGGTAATTCTATTATAAAAACTATCAATGATAATAAGGTTTCTGATATCAAAAAAGTCGTAGGATCATATAAAACTGTCAATGATACATTTGAAAAACTATTGATGGCGCATCTCAATGACGAAGAAGATTTATTGATACCTCTAGTTGTCAAATATGGTGAAAAATACTTTGATCTTGGTCATTAATGGATAATCATCTATCACATAAAGTTTGTATTGCTCCTATGATGGATTACACAAACACGCATTTTAGATATTTTTTGAGGCATCTGTCAAAAAATATATTTCTTTACACGGAGATGATCTCTGCTGATGCAATCATTCATGGTAACAGAGATAAATTGTTAAAATATCATCAGATAGAGCATCCAATCGCGCTGCAAATTGGTGGTTCCAATATTGAAAAAATGACGGAGGCATCTCTAATAGGTGAGAATTACGGTTATGATGAAGTTAATTTAAATATTGGTTGTCCATCACCAAGGGTACAAAGTGGAAATTTTGGTGCTTGTCTCATGACTGACGTTAAGTTGGTTTCTGAAATAATCACCAGTATAAAAAATAAGGTTAAGATACCTGTTACTGTGAAGTGTCGTTTAGGCGTTGATGATCAAGATATCGATAAAGAACTTCCTATATTTATAAGCTCAATTATTGATGCTGGAGTTGACCTGGTTATTATTCATGCAAGAAAGGCTTGGTTAAACGGCATAAGTCCTAAAGAAAATAGAACATTACCAGAAATTGATTATGAAAAGGTCTACAATATAAAAAATAATAATCCTGATATTCCAATCATAATTAATGGTGAGATAAAGTCATATACTGATATTGAAAATCACTTAAATTATGTTGATGGCGTGATGTTAGGTAGAAAAGTCATGAGTGATCCTCTTTTCTTTTACGATGTAGATCCAATCATATTTGGTGAAGAGAATATCAATTCTATAAGTGATATTATTGATATTTATAGTGATTATGCAGATAAACAAACGCAACTCGGTGTATCAAAATCTCAAATAATAAAACCACTTCTGAGTCTTTTTAATAACAAACCAAACGCAAAAAATTGGAGACGAGGTCTGGATAAATATAGAAATAGCGATTTTAGTGCATTCAAATTTATCTCTTCACTCCACAAACAGTATCTAGAAGTATGACAATGACAACAAATACAATCCCAACTATCCAAGAGTTGGTTGAATTTATAAAAGATGTCCCAGATATTGATCATGAAGCGGTTTCGTTAGTCAGAAAAGCTGCAAAGGAATCAAATATTGCACAATTTGGTGTTTTAGAAGAACTGGTGGAATGGTTATCTGGTTGGCAGGGATCCTACCCACCGAAAGCTGATAATATAGTTATGTCAATTTTTGTTTCTAACCATGGAATATCAGATAATTATGAGATTTCAGAGCACTCAAAATCAAATCAAGACTCATTGGTCAGTGGTTTTAAATCGGAGAGCTCTTCATTAAATCAATTATGTAAGCTTCATAATATTGGGTTACAGGTTTTTGACTTAGCTATGGAATTGCCAACAGAAGACATTACAAGAAAGCCTGCAATGGAAATTAACGACTGTATTACGACCATACTTTATGGTCGTGAGGCAATCTCATCTAACCCAGATTTATTGTGCCTTGGTGAAGCGGGAATAGGTAATGATACTATTGCACTTGCAATGTGTTGCGCGTTATTTGGAGGAGACATTGAGGGTTGGTTGGATCCTGATTCAGATATTACAATTAGAGAAAATCAAGTCAAAATTGTAAATGCTGCGCTTAGTTTACACAAAGAAAGACAACCACTAGAAATACTTAGGAATTTGGGTGGACGAGACTTTGCAGCAATGGTAGGAGCTATAATTTCTGCTCGTTTTGAGAGAGTTCCAGTTATATTAGACGGAATTTCAGCGTGTACTGCTGCGGCACTTTTATTTGCTATATCTCCTCATACAATAGATCACTGCTATGCTGCTCACCAATCCCATAATCCATCTCATGGTAAGTTATTATCTATTATTAATAAAAAGCCATTATTAGATCTTGAGCTTTTGGAAGCTAACGGATGCGCCGCTGCATTGACAATACCTCTAATTGAGTCTGCAATTCATACACACAATAATAAATCATATGATATAAACGTTTAGGCTACCAAAGAAATACTAATTATGAGAAACTTAATATATATCAAAGGTATGGGAATAATATGGATTTCATAGTCGTACTTTTTGCCGCTATCATTGGAGACCTCATATGGGGTAATAAAAAGAATTTTTCTGAAAGATTAAATTATCCAGTCATAGTTTTTGGAAGATTTATTGATTTCATTGATCGGGAATTTAACAGAGATGTATTCTCTGATAATACAAAAGTTTTTAACGGAACAATTATAACGTTGATGGCTATCATAATTTTATGGTTTCTTGCAACAATATTAGAAAAAATCCTATTTGGTAATTTTGTTGGAAATATTTTAATAGGTTTTTTTGTATCACTCTTTTTAAATATAAAATCTTCATTTAATGAAATTAAGGCTATCTATAATAATTTTATGGACGATGACATTTACCAAGCCAAAGAGGGTCTAGGAAGCATATCATCAGTTGATTGCTCAGAGTTAAATGAAAGTGAAATAACTGCTCTTGCAATTGATAACTTGTTTAGGAAATTAATGCTTCATTTTGTGTGTCCTTTTTTTTGGCTTTTCATTATGGGCTTACCGGGTCTGCTAATAAGTAATTTTATCTCTTATGCCAATAAGTTAACTCTTCAAACAGCTCCTAAATATCAACTTTTTGGGAAGTTGATATCATATCTGGAAAATATTATGTATTACATCCCATCAAGACTCACCTCTCTTCTAATCATTTTATCGTCTTTTATCCTCAAGGAAGATTGGAAAAAAGCTATTACTATTACACGTCAGCACTCGAAAGAAATGGGCCCAGTCAGCCTAGGCTGGGGCAGTGCATCCATAGCAGGGGCTCTTGATATTATCATCAATGTTTATAATACTAATACTGAAAATGGTGAATTTTTTGTTATAAATCCGGATGGCATTAAGTTAATAAATTTTGATTACATATTGAAAGGTATTTGGATTTATATAGTTTCTATATCTCTATTTTTGGTTGGGATATTTTTTGGATCTATTGTATAAAATTTGATATAACTAGTTTTGCTTATTTAATAAAATTTTTCAGAAAAGATTGTACTGATGGTCATAAATATTGAAAATATACTCTCAGAAATTAGTGAAGATACACAGCTAAATTTGGACATACTAAATGACTTTCTAAAAATAAAATCTATTTCAACAATACCGGAATATGCAAATGAATGTATGAAGGCAGCAGAATGGCTAAAAAATTATTTAACAGAAATTAATTTAGATACCATTATTTATGAGTCAGAGGGGCATCCCATTGTTTATTCTGAATATAAATCACAGAAGGCAGCATCTAAAACCTTACTTTTTTATGGTCATTATGACGTTCAGCCTGTGGACCCAATTAGTCTCTGGAACTCTGACCCATTTGAGCCGACAATTTCAGAAATTGATGGAGAAAAGTGTATTGTTGCGCGGGGTGCTAGTGATGATAAAGGTCAACTCCTGACATTCTTAATTGCACTCAAATATTTTTTTAAAAATTATGGCGAACTACCTTTCTCACTTAAAATTATTTTAGAAGGTGAAGAGGAATGTGGCTCGAAAACTTTACCAATTTTCCTGAAAGATTATGAGGATAAGCTATCAGCAGATATTGCCTATGTTTGTGACACAGGCATGTGGAATAAGAACACTCCTGCTATTACAAGAAGTCTTAGAGGACTTCTATCTGAAGAGGTTGAAATTATTGGTCCAAATAGGGATCTTCATTCTGGTGAATATGGGGGTGTTGCTTGGAATCCAATAAGATTATTGAGTGAAATAATTTCAAAAATTTATAGCACAGATGGAAAGATCATGATTCCTGGATTCTATGATGGCGTGAGTGAGGTTCAAGAGAATGTAAAAACAAGTTGGTCTCAACTTGAATTTAATCAAACTGATTATTTAAATAAAATTGGACAAATTACTTCATCAGGAGAAAATGATAGAACTATTTTTGAAAAAACTTGGTCTCGTCCAACTTTTGAGATCAATGGAATTTATGGCGGATACACTGATGAAGGCACTAAAACTGTAATACCTTCAAGTGCAAGTGCAAAAATTACTTGTCGGCTTGTTGGCAAACAAGATCCAAAGAAAATATTAGATAATATACACTCATTTATAAAATCTAATGTTCCAGAAGGAATAAAAGTTAATTTTAAAGGGTCTGACTATTGTAAAGCTATAGAATTTGATACTGATAGTGAATTCTTTTCAGTTTCTTCAGAAGCGATTAAAGAGGAGTGGGGGAAAGCTCCTGTATATACAGGCGGTGGCGGCTCAATTCCAGTTGTAGAAGTATTTAAAACTCAATTGAATATGGATACAGTATTAGTTGGTTTTGCACTTGATGACGATCGAATACATAGCCCAAATGAAAAATATAATTTATCTTCTTATGTAGGTGGAATTAGAACGTGGGCAAGAATATTTTCAAAATTTGTCTAAAAAATTAGTAGTTTTGGAGTAATATTTCTCTTATTTCAAAAAGATCGGATATCAAGAAATCCGCTTCAACGCCAGGAATTTTACCGTCAAAGTAACCAAAGTCTACACAAACAGATCTAACATTACAATTTTTTGCTGTTAAGATATCCGTGGTAGTATCACCTACCATAATTGTATTAAGTGGTTTAATGTTATGGTTTTGCATTATAGTCAAAAGAGGAAGTGGATTAGGTTTATTTTGAGCAAGCGTATCTCCCCCTATTATTTCATCGAAATAGCTAATGATACTAAAATCTTCTAGGATTATTTTTGCTAACTTTTCAGGTTTATTAGTGCAAATATTCAGAATATAGCCATTGTCTTTAAGCCAGTTAAGAGTCCTAATGGCATTCGGGTACAACGAACTTTTATTGGATATATTCTTTTCGTAAATAAGTAGAAACTGAGAAATTAGTTTTTCAATTTTAGATTGATCAAGGTTTATGTTATTAAATTCAAGATTTTTTTTTATGAAATATTCACCACCTTTACCAATAAATCTTCTTGAAGTTTCTGAGTCAATTTCGACATCGATAATTTCACTAATTACCTCTCTTGCGGATGCGATAAGATCTGGCGCTGTATCTATCAGTGTTCCATCAAGGTCAAATACAACCATTTTTTGGCGTGTTCGCTTTATCATTTTTATTACTTTTGCAAATATATATGTTAAAAATATTAATATATGAATGTTTTATATGGTCCAATAAATTTCTGATGGTTACACAACAAAAAAAAATAAATGCAGCAAAACTTGCTATCACAAAAATCACTTCAGGGATGAACATTGGACTAGGGACTGGATCAACTGCAAACGAGTTAATAAAGTTATTGGGGGATAATCCTGTGCTAAAGGACAAATGCAGGTTTGCATGTACATCTACTCAAACTGAGTTATTGGCAAAAAATAATTCAATTCATATCGAAGAAATCGATAACTTCAATTATTTAGATCTCACCATAGATGGAGCTGATGAAATTGACCATAATGGCAATATGATCAAAGGTGGAGGTGGAGCACTTTTGCGTGAAAAAATGATAGCATCTATTTCTAAAAATTACATTATCATTGTAGATGAAACAAAATATGTCGATAAGTTAGGAAAATTTCCATTACCAGTGGAAATTGTTAAATTTGGACCAAAATCAACAATCACATTATTGAAGAATATTTTCTCAGAATATGATTTGTATCCGGAAATTAAAATTAGAATGAATGATAATGGATCACATTTCAATACAGATGGGGGTAACCTCGTAGTTGATTGTTATTGTGCTGAGCTCCATTCTCTTAATGAGATTAAAACTAAAATTGAGAGTGTTCCAGGTGTCATTACTAGTGGATTATTTATCAATATGGCTAGTTCAATGATATTAGGCGAGAAGGAAAAGGCATCGGAAGTATTATTCAAATAATTAGTTGGCTATAGGTTTTATTATGAAAAGTTCTACTAAAGAATGTGATTTATTTGTTATTGGCGCAGGCTCAGGCGGAGTAAGGGCAGCTCGGTTAGCAGCTCAAAGCGGTGCGAATGTTGTCATTGCAGAAAAATATCGAATTGGTGGCACATGTGTTATCAGAGGTTGCATACCTAAAAAATTACTGAGCTATAGTTCAAAATTCAGTAAACATAATATTATAGCTCAAAGTTATGGTTGGAGCTTTGATGAACCAAGGTTTTCATGGAATAGATTAATAGAAAATAAGAATAAGGAAATTCAAAGACTAAGTAATATTTACAAAACAAACCTTGAAAAATCTGGAGCAAATGTAATTGAGTCCGAGGCAAAAATTATTGATAGGGATACTGTTGAATTATCAAATGGTGATCAATTCAAATGTAAGAAAATATTAATAGCAACTGGTGCAAAGCCAAATTTCCCAAATATCACGGGAATTGAATATGGAATATCATCAGATGATTTTTTTGAATTGGATAAACTGCCAGAAAATGTTGTGATTGTAGGTGGGGGGTATATAGCTCTTGAGTTTGCTTCTATTATATCAGGTTTCGGAACTATGTGTGAACTTATATATAGAGGTGATAGACTTCTTAAAAATTTTGATGTTGATATAAGTAATAATATTTATGAGCAAATTCAGTCTGACAAATGCAAAGTGAGATTAAATACTGATATCACAAAATTAGATCTTCATGATGGTAAGTACACCGCAACCCTAAATGATGGTTCAACTATTTCTACTGATCTAGTGCTATTTGCAACAGGAAGGAATTCTGATCTCTCATTTTTAGGTGATAAGATTGAAATAGAAACAGATGCGAATGGAAGAGTAAAAGTTGATAGCCAATTCCAAACATCCATTTCAAATATATATGCAATTGGTGATGTTGCAAATAATCATCATCTAACACCTGTTGCAATCAGAGAAGCTATGATTTTTGCAAGAGAACAATTTGAGAAAGATACCGATAAGTTCATCATTGAAAATATACCAACAGCTATTTTTTCAAACCCTGAAATTGGAACTATTGGTTTATCTGAACAAGATGCATTGCAAAAATATAAAAAGATAGACATTTATACATCATCATTCCGGCCGTTGTATTATACTTTATCAGATGTAAATAAACGTACCTTTATTAAGCTTATTATTGATCACAAGACTCAAGTACTTATTGGATTTCATATGATGGGAGATGACTCTGCTGAATTAACACAGATTATGTCAACATTGATCAATAAAAAAGCAAGTAAAACGGACTTAGATAATACGATACCATTGCACCCCTCAACCTCAGAAGAAATTATGACAATGAGAAATAAGGTTACCAAAGAGTTATAGCCTTTAAATAAATTTTCTTGTATTAATATCTTATTATGAAAAATTGGCTTATATATATTTACCATAAATTAAATTTTGGAGAAATTTATGCATAATTGGACACCTTCTAGCTGGCGTAATAAACCTATTAAACAAGTGCCAGAATATGAAGATACGGATCATCTTTCAAATGTTGAGAATACAATTTCAACATACCCTCCGTTAGTTTTTGCTGGTGAAGCAAGGGATTTAAAAGATAAGCTAGCACTTGCCAGTCAAGGTCGGGCCTTTTTATTACAAGGTGGTGATTGTGCTGAGTCCTTTGTGGAGCATAATCCTGATAATATAAGAGATATATTTAGATTGTTTCTCCAAATGTCAGTTGTATTAATTTTTGCGACTTCATTACCAGTTGTTAAAGTAGGAAGAATTGCTGGACAATTTGCTAAACCAAGGTCCTCTGATACAGAGGTAATTAATGGTGAAGAGTTGCTAAGTTATAGAGGTGATATAATAAATGGTATAGAATTCGAAGAAAATCAAAGGAAACCTGATCCAGAAAGGTTGTTGAAATCTTATAGACAATCCGCTGCAACAGTTAATTTGCTGAGAGCTTTTTCACAAGGTGGTTATGCCGATCTTGAGAGGGTGCATAGTTGGACATTAGAGTTTTTGAATAATTCACCTATCGGAGAGAAATACTCATATTTAGCTGAGAATATAACGAAGTCTCTCGGTTTTATGAGGGCATGTGGAGTTACTCCAGAGTCTGTGCCTCAGTTAAGAACTACAGATTTGTATACAAGTCATGAAGCATTATTACTTGGTTATGAAGAAGCAATGACAAGAGTTGACTCAATTACTGGGGATTGGTATGCAACTTCAGGTCATATGGTATGGATTGGTGACAGAACCAGGGACCCTGATGAAGCTCATGTCGAGTATTGTAGAGGAATAAAAAATCCTATTGGAATTAAGTGTGGACCATCATTAACTTCAGAGAACCTATTACGACTAATAGATATTCTTAATCCAGAAAATGAGGCAGGACGTATAACGTTAATAGCCAGATTTGGATATGAGAATGTAGAAAAGCACCTGCCAGATTTTATTGATATAATTTCAAAAGAAAATAAGAATGTTCTCTGGTCTTGTGATCCAATGCACGGAAATACAATTAAATCAGATTCTGGATTTAAAACACGTCCTTTTGAATACATAATGAATGAAGTTAGAAGCTATATGAAAATCCATAAAGATAAAGGCACTTTCCCAGGTGGGATACATGTTGAAATGACTGGAAAAAATGTTACAGAATGTGTTGGTGGGGCTATTTCCATACGAGATGAAGATCTTTCGAGCCGGTATCATACTCATTGTGATCCTAGATTAAATGCAGATCAGGCTCTTGAGTTAGCCTTTCTTGTTGCAGATGAATTAAGATCAACATTATAAACCGCTTATTGCAGAAATGATAAAAGATAATCAGATTAATATCGCTCTGGTACAAGAAAATCCAATTGTAGGAAATATAAAGCACAATTATAATCTTGTTTTAGAAGCCAGAAATAGTAGAAATATTGAAAATGCCGATCTGATAGTTTTCTCAGAATTATTTCTCTCTGGTTACCCGCCAGAAGACCTTGTACTTAGGCATTCTTTCCTAGATGAGATCGATACATATCTAAAGTTGTTAGTTGAAGAAACAAAGAAACCAGGTCCAGCAATTTTAGTTGGTTTACCAGTAAGGGATAAAAATCAAATATTTAATTCAGTGGTGCTAATAGATAATGGGAAAATAATCTCAATTCAGCATAAATGCCATCTACCTAATTATGATGTATTTGACGAAGAAAGAATATTTAATAAGGGTAACTTGCCTGGACCCATAAACTTTCGTGGATTAAAAATTGGGGTAGCCATATGTGAAGATATTTGGCACGAGGATGTAGTTGAGTGCCTTGCTGAAACAGGAGCAGAATTACTAATTGTACTTAATGGATCACCATATAATCGTGAAAAACAAGATCTGCGGACAAATGTGGCCATGCAAAGAGTTGTAGAGAGTGGTCTAGGGCTAATTTATGTAAACCAGATCGGTGGACAAGATGAGCTTGTTTTTGATGGGGGTTCTTTTGTTATTAACCCAGATTACAGTATGCCAGTAAAGTTGCCAAATTTTGTCTCGAATATTCAAAGTACATTATGGACTAAAGATAATGATAAATGGTTATGTAAAACTATTGTCCATCAAACTGATACTGAAGAATTAGAAGATATATACTCGGCTTGTGTAATTGGACTCAGAGACTATGTTCAAAAAAATAAATTTAAAGAGGTTTTAATTGGGTTATCAGGTGGTATTGACTCAGCAATAGTGTCATGTATCGCAGTGGATGCCCTTGGTGGTGAGAATGTGCAATGTGTAATGCTGCCATCAAAGTATACAAGTAAAGAGAGTTTAGCTGATGCCATTGAATGTGCACAGAACCTTGGAATTAATCCAGATGAAATATCGATAGAGAAGATGGTTGATGCTGCGCAAGATCAGTTAAACCCATTCTTCGAAGGTACAAACAAAGATATCACCGAAGAAAATATTCAATCTAGGATCAGAGCCGTTTTATTGATGGCATTATCAAACAAATTTAATAAACTTCTATTAACCACAGGAAATAAATCAGAAATGGCAGTGGGATATGCAACGTTATACGGTGATATGTCTGGTGCATTTAACCCAATCAAAGATGTATATAAAACTGAAGTATATAAAATTGCTGAGATGCGTAATAATACTAAACCTGAATTTTGTTTGGGTCCAAATCATGAAGTCATTCCAAAAAATATTATAACGAAAGCTCCAACAGCTGAATTAAGGGATAATCAAACAGATCAAGACTCTCTTCCTGAGTATGATGTTCTCGATGATATTTTGTATAAACTCATTGAAGAAGAGATATCTGTAAAAGATATTATAAAATCAGGGCATGATAAACAATGGGTGACTAAAATACAAAATCTCTTATATATATCAGAATACAAGAGGAGGCAGGCACCGCCTGGGGTAAAAATATCCAGTAAGAATTTTGGAAAAGACAGAAGATATCCAATTACAAACAATTTTCGAGACAAAAGTTAGAAAAATATTATGACAGTCAATAAACTCAGATTCGCTCCAAGTCCAACTGGTAATTTACATATCGGAAATGCCAGAACATTAATTTTGAACTATATATATTCTAAGGCAATTGATGGAAAGCTAATACTAAGAATCGATGATACAGATACTGAAAGATCAGAGGAAAGGTATTACCAATCTATTCTTAACGATATTGATTGGCTGGAAATAGATATTTTTGATATTAAAAGACAGTCTGAAAAAACCGAGAAATATCAAGATATTGCAAACAAGCTAATTGAACAGGGCAAGCTTTACCCTTGTTTTGAAACTGATGAAGAGCTAAACCGTGCAAGAAAATTAAGTTTATCTCGTGGTCAGCCTCCAATATATGACAGGAGTGCGTTGAACCTGACTGAAGAGCAAAAAAATGAATATAAATCCAATAGCATAAATCCATATTGGAGATTTAAACTCGATCGTGAGGTTGTTGAATGGAACGATTTGATTAGGGGTCGCCAAACAATTGATTGCGGATCTTTTTCAGATCCCGTTTTGATAAGGGCAGATGGAACGTTCTTATATACATTACCAAGTGTTGTTGATGATATTGATCTAGAAATCACTCATATATTGAGAGGTGAAGATCATGTATCTAACACAGCAACACAAATACAGTTATTCAAAACACTCAATGCATCTATTCCAAATTTTGGTCATCACAGTTTAATGGTGCAAAAAGATGGATCGCGTATGTCAAAAAGATCAGGATCATTATCACTTGAAGAAGTTAGAGAAAGCGGTATCGAACCAATTACTCTAATAAATTACTGCGCGCGTATTGGTACATCAGATGCTGTAGAAGCCTTCCAAACTACCGATGAGTTAGTTAAGAACTATGACCTATCAAAAATCTCTCGTTCCCCCGCAAGGTTTAGTATTGAAGAACTCGAAGTTCTGAACAAAAAGATTATTCAGAATATACCATTTGAAAGAGCTAGTGATAGATTAGGACAGGATGGAATAACAGGTGAAAATGCTGAAAAATTTTGGAATGTTATAAGGACAAATATTAACAATATCCATGAAGCCAAAAAATGGTGGGATATTGTAGGAGATAACCCAATTAATGCTAATGATAGTGTAAATAAAGAAGTGATAACAACTGCAAAGGAGTTATTACCTGAAGATCCTTGGAATGAAAATACATGGTCAGAATGGACAGGCAAAATAGCAGCAAAAACCGGTTTAAAAGGTAAAGAATTATACTTACCAATAAGAATTGCACTCACAGGCGAGACCTCAGGCCCAGAACTAGCAACTTTCATGCTCTTACTTGGCAAGGGTAAAGTGCAAAAAAGATTAGATAATTATATTTGATTTTCATTAAAATTGATTTATAATCGAACGATCGTTCTAAAGGTGATAGTTTGGTAAAAATTGTTTCATATAGAGATTTAGTAGATAAACTCATCGATATATTCTGTGAGTTTGGTTACGACGGGACTAGTCTGACAATATTGTCTCAAAAGACAGGACTCGGTAGAGCTAGCCTTTATTATCATTTCCCAGGTGGAAAAGAAGAAATGGCTAATGCAGTTTATGAAAAAATTAGCAGAGATTTTACTAAATTAGTATTAGCGCCGCTTGCAACCGATCTTAACTTTCAAACAAAAATAAAAAATATGCTAGAAGGTATAAATTTATTTTATAACAATGGCAAAAGGTCTTGTTTAATAGATGTATTTGCTATTGGATCAACAAAAGATATTTTTCATACGCAAATTAAGAATGCCGCAATGTATTGGAAGGACTCTCTCATTAAAATCATTGAAGATGAAGGTATTGATAACACGCGTGCAGTAGCTATATCGGAGGATATCATTATCTCTATAGAGGGTGCATTAATCTTTACACGCGCCACTGGTGATTACTCGAGTTTTAATAGGACTTTAGAGAAGATTCTAAATATGATCTCAGTAAATAATTTAAGGTAATCAGAATGAATTTATACCTATACAATTCCATAACTAAAAAAAAAGATGAATTCATTCCTTTAGATGTAAATAAAATCAGGATGTATGTTTGTGGTCCAACCGTTTATGACGAACCACATATAGGTAATGCAAGACCAGTAATAGTATTTGATCTTATTTACAGGATATTAAGAAACTTCTATGGAAATGAGAATGTAACTTACGTTCGTAATATTACTGATGTAGATGACAAAATAAACAAAATAGCATCAGAAAAATACCCTGATATTGAAACAAATATAGCAATTAAGAAGCTAACAACGGATATTGAAAAAAAATTCAAAGATTATGCAAGTAAATTAGAATGTTTGTTACCATCAATTGAACCGCGTGCAACGGAACATATCTCTGAAATGATTGAGATCATAGAAGGTCTCATTGATAAGAAATCAGCTTATGTAGTGGATGGACATGTAATATTTGACATTAATAAATATGACAAATACGGGAGCTTATCCAATAAATCTCAGAAAGATTTAATAGCTGGTGCAAGAATAGAAGTTGCAACCTATAAAAATAACCCACTTGATTTTGTATTGTGGAAACCAAGTCAGCCAAATGAGCCATACTGGGATAGTCCATGGGGAAAAGGCAGACCAGGGTGGCATATTGAGTGCTCAGCAATGTCATCAAAATATCTAGGGCAAGAATTTGATATTCATGGAGGGGGAATTGATCTGATATTCCCTCATCATGAAAATGAGGTTGCTCAATCATGTTCGTATCATTCCAACGAACATATGGCCAAATATTTTGTCCATAATGGAACATTAAATATCGAGGGGAAAAAGATGTCGAAATCACTCGGAAATGTGGTTTCGTTGAACGATATGTTGGATACTTACCATGGTGCAATCCTAAGATTTACTATGTTAAGAACACACTACAGGCAGCCAATAGATTGGACAAAGAATAGTTTGGAGGAATCCAAGAACATTTTGAAGAAATGGGTATCCGTATCAAACATAGATAATCTGCGGGCTCAAGAGGTACCATCAGAATTTTATGAAACCCTTTTGGATGATATAAATACACCTCAAGCAATTACAAAGATGCACGCTTATTTTTCAAATAAAGAATACGACAAACTCTTTGGGGCATTAAACTTTTTGGGAATTAACATCAAAAATTTGAGCCATTCAATGGCATCAGAGCAAAATAGTAAAAAAGATGCAATCGATGAAACAGAAGTAAACAAACTCATCGAAGAGAGGAATTCCGCAAGAAAGGCAAAGGATTATAAAAAATCCGATGAAATTAGGAATAAACTTGAATTAATGGGAATAAAGCTTCAAGATGATGGAGATAAGTCCACCTGGGAATATATAAATGAGTAAAGAAAAAATATATATATTTGATACGACGCTAAGAGATGGCAACCAAACGCCGGGTGTAGATTTCACTGTGGATGATAAAAACAGAATATCAAAAATTCTTGATGACTTGGGTATAGATTATGTTGAAGGTGGATATCCTGGCGCTAATCCAACAGATACAGATTTTTTTAATTCACCACCAAAATTCAAAAATTCAAAATTTGTTTCATTTGGAATGACAAAAAGACCCGGTCGTTCAGCCTCAAATGATCCTGGGTTTAATGAGTTATTATCATATAAAACGGACGCAATTTGTTATGTCGCAAAATCATGGGACTTTCATGTAAGAAAAGCGCTTGGTTGTACACTTGAAGAAAATGTTTCATCAATTAAAGAGTCAGTAAAAGCTGCTTCTAAATCACATGGTGAAGTCATGGTTGATTGTGAACATTTTTTTGATGGTTACAAGAATAACAGAGAATACGCTACAGAATCCGTAAAGGCAGCTTATGAATCAGGAGCAAGATGGGTTGTTTTGTGTGATACAAATGGTGGAACATTACCAGATGAAGTATCTGAAATTGTCACTGAAATATGCAATCTAATACCTGGTAAGAACTTAGGCATTCACGCTCATAATGATACAGGAAATGCTGTAGCCAATAGTCTAGCAGCAATTCAATCCGGTGTGCGTCAAGTGCAAGGCACGCTAAACGGTATTGGAGAGAGATGTGGTAATGCTGATCTAATCACAATCATACCAACCCTTCTACTAAAAGAGAGATTTAATAATAATTTTAAAATATCAGTAACGAATAAAGCTCTAAAAAATATTAGGAAAACAAGCTTAATCATAGATGATATTCTAAATAGAGCACCTGATAAACAATCACCATATGTTGGTGAAAGCGCCTTCGCAACAAAAGCCGGTATTCATGCATCTGCAATCATTAAAGATCCTAAAACATATGAGCATGTGGAACCTGAAAATGTTGGTAATGAGAGAAAGTTATTAATATCCGATCAGGGTGGAAAATCGAATGTTGTTTCTGCATTGAAGAAAATGGGGATTAACATACCAAAAGATGATCAAAGAATTACTGAATTGTTGGAGATTGTTAAAGAGAGGGAGTCAAGAGGGTATACTTATGAGAGTGCACAGGCATCTTTTGAACTATTGGCTCGTGAAATATTTGGTAACTTAAAAGAATTTTTCAATGTTGAAAGTTTCAGGACATTAGTAGAAAGACGTATCAATGCAAAAGGAGAACTCATAACTGTTTCAGAGGCAACAGTAAAAGTTCTCGTCGACGGTGAGCGATTCATCTCATCAGGTGAGGGTAACGGTCCTGTGAATGCATTAGATAACGCTATGCGAAGAGATCTTGGAAAATATAATAAATACCTCAAGAATATGCAGCTCGTTGATTATAAGGTGAGAGTATTGAATGGTGGGACAGGGGCTGTAACCAGGGTTTTGGTTGAGTCATCAGACACAAAAACTAATGAACGATGGGTTACCATTGGCGTATCCCCCAATATCGTAGACGCATCATTTCAAGCATTATACGATGCAATTAATTACAAACTCGTTCAGTCGAATATTTAACTTCATTACATTCAATTTCAATCAAAGATCATTATTTCGCTATGCGCATGCCGATCAGAGTAAGATTGCAAAGAAGTTAGCGGTGTGATGTTGTTTTTGTATGATGAAGATGTTAGCAGTTTTTATTTTTGTTTTATTTTACTCAATTGTAGCCAGAGCTGAAAATATAATCGGTGTGGAGTTCAACGACTCTAGCGCAAAAGAAAACACATATTCCAGAGACTACGAATTCAAAATTGAAGGAAAATTTTCTGAAAAATTTACATTAAAACATGGACAATGCGGTTACTCTAAGGCTTCGCGTCAGGACGATTGTTTAAGAGATAGAGGCAGGATTGAAAGAATTGGAGATTGGAAACGTGGTAACGAGCATTGGTACAAATTTAGTTTTTATGTTGATGAAACATGGCCGACAGAATTAGAATACAAAACGGTTATAATTCAAAGTAAAGTTAAAGGTGCTACTGACCCCACTTGGGTTTTACAATTAGAGCATGGCAATTTAGTACTCTCATTTAACCAAATAAAACAACATTGCAAAATTATGGATTACAATGATATTGCAAATAGATGGGTCAATGTCACCCTATATACAAACTTAGCTGATAAACATACTAAGTGGTTTAAAAATGAAAAGAAAAAGGCTCAAATTTGGATTGATGGCACACCGAAAAAGGCATTTTGTGGTTATTCGGAAAGTGGCCTTGTTCCAGATAAATTAAAAACAAAAAACTTTAAAAAATACGGGCAAAGCATAAGATATGGAATATATCATTCATATGTTAGTCGTGATTTATACCGATTAAACCCAAATATTACTTTGCCTGGTTGGAAAGATACGCATTCTGACGTGGGATCATCAATTGAAAGTATGACTAACGATCCCTGGAGTATAGATTGGGAAATTTTATACCCTACAAAGAATATTTGGTGGGATGACATGCAACATAGCACTGCGAAAAATCCATGGGATATGAATTTATCAGAGATTGATAATATACATAGTTATGAATAATAAAAAAATAGAATTAACCTTTGTAGATCTGAATAGTTAATGTTTATTGGGTTTATAGCCATTTGAGGCATAAGAATACCAGAAGTAGTCAGTATCTCAGGTCATAGAACCCCTCAGATAGCATTTAGCTATATTCATTCTAATAATTAAAGATTTCCAAAATCTCTTGTGAAGTTGAGGCAGCGTGATAATTAATTTTTTCTAGACTATTTAAAAATTCTCTCTCATGTAGATGTTCTAGGAGATTTATATATGGATCCCAAAAATTATCATAATTTGCTATAACAAGCTTTTTGTTATGTTGTTTAAGTTGGTTCCATGTCAGTACCTCTGTCGTTTCATCAAGCGTACCAATGCCTCCAGGCAGCGTTACGAAGGCATCGGATAACGAATACATTTTCTGTTTTCTTTCATGCATATCCTTTGTCACTATCACATCATCGATGCCATCAATTATTTCGACATATTTCATGAGAAACTCAGGAATTATTGCTACGACCTTACCTCTGTTATCTATAACCGATCGCGCAATGTGCCCCATTAAACCCTTATTTCCGCCGCCATAAATGATTGAAATATC
>PAHC01000003.1 GCA_002704755.1 Rhodobiaceae bacterium | reverse complement strand
AACAAAGCACAACAAAATTTCCTTAGATATCAAAACGAGACCGTCTTACACATCAAGCATAGATGCATCAAATAATTATTTGTTGCTGAGCAGCCTCATCAGACGGGTCCGTGTTAATTGTTAGTGCATGATTGGCTTGGGAAAGGTTGAGAGAAAGAGCAGGCATTACCAACCTTAAATTTCATGACTTGCGGCATGAAGCCATAAGCCGTTTCTTCGAAACGGGACTTAACATAGCTGAGGTGGCAACCATATCAGGACATAAAGATCCCAAAATGTTGTTTAGGTACACTCATTTAAAAGCTGAGAATTTAGCCCTTAAATTGGAATGATTATTTGCTTAAGCATACGGCTGCGGAGAGTTGCTTGAGCATTGGGATATCCGCGCGGTTTTAAAAGGTTCCTCGGTTGAACACACTGCGATGGACACTTGAGAAGGCTTCTAGAAGCTTGAAACCATTTCCTCGCGCGCGCGAGCTTGGTCAGGGAAACGTGTTTAGTTTTAAGTGAATAATGTCAGTTGATGCCGTTGGCTCGTTGGAGTTCGCGGATGTAAGCGGTGATCATCGTAACATCTCCACGGGTGACACCTTTAATGGCAGGCATGTCGCCGAAAGGCCAATGGTGCGCGCGCACTCCCAATGCTGCTGCCCGCTGAAAGCTTTCATCGCCGTGGTGGCTAGGTTCATAGATTTTGTGGACGAGTGGGGGCGCGACACCTTCTATTCCAGCGGCATTAACCCCGTGGCAGGCTGCACATTTTTTGTTGAAACCCACTTTACCAATCTTTGCATTATCCGAAAATGTATCGGGAAGCATGACTTCAACCAAGGCTGCGTTACGATTGTCTGAAGTTGTGGCTGAATGGACAGTCGGTTTGACTGTTGCCCAAAGTGAGTAGCCCACTGCACCAACTGCAAGTATCGCCGCTGTCACATAGATAAATTTCATATATTCTCCACCAACTTTCGTACCTCACCAGAATTTGATCATTAACAGGACAGAAAAAAATAGCGCCGCTGTCACTAGAAATTATATTAAGCCACCCAACGTACCACTAAACGTTGGTTTATCATGTATATAAAGGTGTGGGCCGCTTTTTAAGCCCCACACAAAAGATGAGGCTTGTCACTTTACTCTACCAAATCTCCAGTAAGCGGAATTGTATGTCTGTTTACAGGGTCATACTCCTGCAACATTGGACGCCGTTCATCCAACCAATTGACCACACCGTCTTTTGCACGTTCTTCAAAGCCATCAGCATCCCTTATCGCTACAACTATGACCTCATCACCGGCCTTTACGGCAAAACGTGTGTTTGGCTCTTTATCTTTTTGGTTATCCAGTACATCTGCTAGAAATTGGTCATAATGCTCGGGCTTGGGTTTGAACCGAATTATACTAAGCTTTTTACTCATTTTTTATCCAACCTCTCCGAATTAAACATTTGTTGCTCTTGATGTTGGCAAGATAGGATGAAAAAAGGCGGATTTCAATGAGACTGCAGCAACTTTGCAAGCACTTCCTCAATGAATTCCAGCCGTTCATGACCAAAATGCCAGTCGCACGAAAATGACATGATTTGATACATAGAGCCGACCTGCATCTGGGACACTGGCTAAAAGATGCGCCAACGGTCCTAACGCAGAGATTTTTAGCAATATACAGACAAATATGATGATTTTATAGATTTTGATTTTTGTGCTACTGAACGTTAGCCAACATAAGGAAAACGAAAATGATGACTAGAGCAATTTGTATTTTGGGCACTCTAGTGTCCTGTTTTCTCGGTTTTGCGGCTCATGCAGATGTACGACTTGAGAAAGTTTTGCATTCAGCAAATTATTGGCAAGTAACTTATCGTGAATGGTCAGACGGATCGCAGCAATGCGTTGCAGAAAACATTCAAGGAGGCCAAGTGGAATTTGACTTGGTTGTTGAGGTTAACTCAATATCATTTGGCCTGTTCATAGGCGAAGATGCAACTGAAGATGAGAAAAATTACTTTAGCTTTCAAGTTGATGATGAAGCGGCTTGGATCAGTGAAACACCATTTTTTGATAATGGATGGCTAATACTTGAAATGTTCGACGTTTCAGACAACGTTTTTTCTGAAGTTGAACGTCAATTCAGAAAGGGCATAAATTTCAAACATCTCGATACCTCAGGGGTGGTGATAAATTCCTATTCTTTAATTGGTTCGAATGCTGCAATAATTGCTTTGATAGAGTGTGAAGAAACGTTTTTGGCAACTGCTACGAAGTCTTCAATTTCTGACCCAAAAGAAATGTTGATGGGACGTCCGAATAGCTCATTTGAACTAGGGTACGAGAATAATAATGATCAAATTTTAATGAGAGAATTTGTACAAAAAGGCGAAACAGTGCAAGATTGGTCACAAATGATTACCATTCAATCGATTATTGGCTATCGTCCAGAGACCTTAGAAAGTTTCGCAGCTCTTTTTAAGGAAGGTGTCGTTGGACAATGTTCCACAACTCCCGATCAGCACATCATACGGAGTGGTATTCAATTCGGCTATGACTTCTTTGAACTGGCTATACATTGTGATGTATACCTAAAAACGGGTCTTCCAGAATGGATGATAATGAAAGCAATTCAAGGAGATGATGCATTGTACTTGGTACAAAAAGCGTGGAAGTATGAACCAAAAGGTGGTGAAGTAGAGGACTGGTTTGAAGAGTTAGGATTATTTTTTGTTTGCGGAAAGAATAATGACTATGCAAAGTGTTCATAAGGTTCGAACCTGATTAAGAAAAAGTTTTAGAGAGGGTTAACTAGCAACCAAAAAGATCGACTTTTTACCCCAACCCCTTTAATCAACGGATTCTAATATTAAAATTAGCGCCATAGACAAAAGTCTCAGCGTGATGTTCGCTAAGTCTAGATATTAAGTGTTTTATTACAGATAAAACATAAAACAATAATTATAAATTTAAAGAGAAGCCTTGGTGAAACAATCTTTGAGCGTAGCTTGTTTTACTACGGACACCGTACGATTGGCGATATCCGATCGTTCGTTATAAAAAAATATTCGTCCTTGCCATCCCATCCTTTTTTGGTGTGGATGAGTACGCGACTTATAACGGTTCCACTATGATCTGACTTACATGTGTAGTCATAAAGCTTTGCTTCCATCCTGTTGACACTTACTGGATTGGTGAGCGTGCAATGTTCTTCACACCAACTAATCGAATTGCCGTAGAATGGTATGAAACGTGCCATACAGCCTGTGCTACCATTATCTACACACCAACCACTGAAATTCTGGGCACTTGCTGGTGCGCCCAGCGCCAAAGCGAAAACGGTAAGCATCGCTAAAAGTGCATATCTCATGAAAATCTCCATCGGTATAGCGAGGCTATACCCAGAATCTTTATTATAGATATCAAGAATAAATGGATAATTATAAAAAGCTAGACAATCAGGTACTGCACAACCAAGAAATTTGGTTAGTTTGTCGCTACAGTTTCAAAAAAAGTAAATCCAAAGCCAGCAAGCGCATCACGTAATTCGTCTGAAATCGGTCCAAACGCTCGTGGGTTTTCAATCTCAAAAGTGGCAAAAAACTCTTCTGCTACTGTTGAGAAGTCTTGCAAATGCGCGAGCCAGTTTGTGGAGTTATTATACCTCTCGTATAAGTGGTACTCATCCCCTTGCTTATGATACTCATAAATCGAAGCGTTCTTTGTCTTTTTTTGATTTTCTACCAAATTTTCTATCAATTTTTCGGCGGCATTCACATTGGATTTCAACTTCAATGTTGCAGTCATACTAATTGAAGACATAAAATTTTCTCCCAGATAATTTCTCGATCCTATCGTTTATAAAATTCCCTGCCATAATGAACGTGAGTACACTTAGCAGTAAAAAGCTTTTTTAACCTTAAAAAGGCTGTGTCTCGAATTGTTTGGTGCCATCGATTGACAGAAATTTTGGTCGATTACGGCAGAACAGTTCCCATCCCGGAGATAGCCAATAATTCGCATCAATCAACGTGCCAGCGCAGACAGCAACCAACGGGTCGGCAAGCGGGGTTCGGAAGAACAAATTTGTACCACAATCGCGGCAAAAGTAGTTTGTCATCATCCGACCAGCTGGTGTCTCAAAGCTGTATTGCGCGCATTCCTGCCAATCTATCGACAGCTGGTCAGCCGCAAACCATATATGCGCACTGAACAGCGAGCCAGTTCGATTGCGGCAATTGCTGCAATGGCAAATTGTCGATCGTAATGGCTGGCCTTTAAACGAAAAACTGATTTTGCCGCATAGACAATGACCATTGTGTTTTGTCACATCATTCTCCCATACAGAATTTAATTATTAACAGGACAGCAAAAAACAGCGCCGCTGTCACTAAAAATTGTATTAAGCCACACAAAGTACCACTCAACGTTGGTTTATCATGAACATACAGGTGTGGGCCGCTCTTTAATCCCATATAACGTGCCTCGGTGCAGTCATTGTTTACACGCAACCAGTCTATTGTTTTGCCTGCATCAAACTTCCATAGCGTTTGGACTGCAATAAAGTCTTTCTGAAAAGTGAAGCCCTGATCTGTGAGCCAGTCCATAGCTATTTGGATTTGATTGGTTGCGGTGACCGACTGATTTCTTTACTTATAGTACGAACACTTACCATCATTGTCATACTCAAAAACATTGCCAAGTGGACACATCAATTCACCTCGAGGGAAGTCAATGAATACACTGTTGAACATCACACGAAATCCTGCGTTACTCCACTCCCACTTACCTTCGCCCAACAATTCTGAGTACGCATCGCATGAGGTTCCAAGATAAATTACTTCGGTGTCATAGACAGGTAGCCTTGGTGCAAACCCCCCATATTTATTCATGTAAAAACGCCCAACAGGATTTTCAGACGTCAATGTGTAACCATTTTTATTACAGCTCAAATTGTAAGAATGGCCAGCGCCCGAGATGTATCGCGCCTGGGCAATTATGGGCAAAGTAAACAGTATGGATAAGATTGTAATTGCAAATGAATTTTTCATTATTCTCCACCAACTTTCATAACTCACCAGAATTTGATCATTACCAGTCCACCAAAAATAAGGGCGGCTGTCACCAAAAATTCTACGAAACCACCTATTGTCCCAGCCAATGTAGGTTTATCATGAACATAAAGGTGTGGGCCGCTTTTTAAGCCCATATAACGTGCCTCAGAGCAGTCATCATTTACCCGCAACCATTCGATGGTTTTGCCCGCATCGAAATTCCACAAAGTTTGCACTGATATAAAGTCTTTTTGGAAAGTGAAGCCCTGATCTGTGAGCCAGTCCATAGCGAATTGAATTTGATTGGGGCTTTCAGCATAAGCAACAACATACAAATATTTGTCGTGTATGTCTGCGCCCTCTGGGCAAAAAGGGTTGTCCTTCATGAAAGCAGCAAGCCCGCCTACATAGGTTTTTTCAACAGCTTCTATTCGAATTATCAAAGTGATGTGTGCAACTGGCACAGCCATTCAGCGTGGTACCTCCAGGGTAGTTTAACAATAGTGAAAAAAACATAATAAGCGCTGCGGCTTATTCAGGCATACTTTGTGATGCCGACATAGTAGACGTGGGATTCGATTAGGCGTATTTCAAGGGTCTGTATGCTGCACTTATAGCTTTACGATTTTCGACTTAGAAAACACCCAAAACTTGCTAATAAAACTTAGGGTAAGACGACAAGATAATTGCATGTAATTTTTGCGATTGGTGTGCCCTGAAATGTCACTAAATCAACTGTTAAATGAGCAAAGTCTTCATTATGTTCTTGGATTTTAGCATTAGCACGCACGTTACACACATGTGTTGTATTAAAGAAATTTGCGTTCATATTAGTTGTAACTGAGGGAATCGCAGTTGGGTGCCTAGTTAATACACACGCGTAAGAGACTAAGTCCGCAATGGCAAATAGGGCGTGTGTCCAAGCTTTATCGCTCTTACCAATGTGATGTTCCTTTGGAAAGTACTCAATTTCCACACCAGATTCATTGAAGACATTTATCTTTAATTTAAAGTCTTTTAGCGAAGGTATCGTATCTTTGCAAAAGGTGAGAAAGTTCTCCTCATCGATGATTTGATAAGCTTTCGTCATTTCATATTTTTTCAAAGTCACCATGTCTGCCTAAGCCACCCGAAAATCGAGACGCTCCTTCCACTCCCTCTTCAATCAATGCGGCTTGACCATTGTACCATTCATTAATTAACGCATCTCTTATACCGAAATTTCTCTGATTGATCGCAGAACGTCTATCTGCACGAACACAAACTTGCGGGAACCGAGCAATTTCATGTGCCAACTCTTCAGCCTTTTGTCGCGCGCCACCCTCAGGAACTACATATTCACAGAGGCCTAATTTTTCACATTCCTCAGCCATAACTTGTCTTCCAGTTAAGATGATTTCTAATGCCCGACCCTGCCCTACAATTCTGGGAAGCCTAATTGTTCCGCCGTCTATAAGTGGCACCCCCCAGCGCCTACAATAGACACCTAGATAAGCACTACTTTCCATTACTCTAAAGTCACACCAAAGCGCCAGTTCCATGCCACCCGCTACGGCTGGCCCAGCAACCGCTGCTATCACAGGCTTATCCAATTCGAGTCTACTGGGCCCAAGTGGTCCCCTAGGGATATCGCCACCATTTCCGCGTTTGCCGCCATCTTTAGGAATGTCCAATTCTTTAAGCGGATTTTTTTCGTCAAGGGTTGATACATATTTCAAATCCCAGCCTGCACAAAATGCGCCACCCTCACCCCAAAAAACTGCAACGTCAGCAGTAGGATCAGAGTCAAATTCTAAAAATGCAGATGTTAAATCATCAGCGCTTTGAGGGTCCATCGCGTTACGTGCCTCAGCTCGCGAATGAATGATTGTCCAAACATTTTTTTCTTTTTCGATGCGCACACTCATAACAACCTCCCAATGCCAGAAAAGATCGCCCTAAATAATGGTCAAGGGCGCTTGAGAGATTAGATCTGATTTTTTAAGAGTTGTAAAATGATTAATGTTGTTAAACTGTAACATGATCGCTGTGGCCTAGCAGTCCAAGGTCTGAGGACTTGGCCTGTAAGAAACCATTTAGCCCTGAAGGTGTCTGACGATTGTGTCTCAAAATGGGTGGGTCGAGGAAGAGTGACGCAATTTTCATACACGCTATTGCTGGCGTGGACATTGTGGCGGCTATCAACGCGGAAGCTAAAAGCTTTTTTCATAACCAAAAATCCGTGTTTGTTGAGTTGCCCCCAAACTAACAGCGAGCAAATGGCAACCCAAAAAAAAAGGGGGTCTATTAGTTGATTGCATCGTGGGTAATTCGCGACCGCTTTCTTGTCCTAGCGACAGCGTCTTCTGTAAGATCATCACTTCAAGTGTTTTGAGGTTTAATTAAAACCTGTGTTTTAGGTTTAGGGTAAAACTTGAGCGATTGCTGCTACCCACGCGATCCAAGATTATGCGGAACTCTGCTGCGCTGAGCCCATCTTCCGACACACTGCTCAAGCTCAGTTCCGCACCACCGCCACAGTCTTCTGTGCGCCCCACGGTTTCGCGACTTT
>PAHC01000002.1 GCA_002704755.1 Rhodobiaceae bacterium | reverse complement strand
TGATTGCACATATACTCAAGGGTATACAGTTAGGCGAGTGGCATAAAATGTATAACAATAACAACAAGGAGTATGTATAATGACTGTAAAAGAACTAAAGGAAATATTATCTAAACAAGATGATAATAACGAGGTTATATTTTATAACTTAAAGAATCATAATTTAACACAGTTTAATCTTGAATCTATTATAGAT
Organism: Rhodobiaceae bacterium; assembly: GCA_002704755.1. GTDB lineage: Bacteria > Pseudomonadota > Alphaproteobacteria > Rhizobiales > TMED25 > TMED25. Next base: position 22,353 of record PAHC01000002.1, on the reverse strand, counting down.
GTAGATGAAAGATGCGAGATTACAACAACAAAGGAGTTAGTATGACAAACGAAACACGATATAAAAAAGCATTGGTTAATATTTTATTTTACCAAGCAATAAATATGAGTAAAGATGAGTTGCAACCTGTGTTGTTCTTTGAAGAAGTAGCAACAGACTTTTGGACACTTGAACAATGTCGTATGCAATATGTCAAAGACCAACTACAATTCATTGACGATGGTAATCTTGATGATGAGATTGAAGAAACATGGAACACAGTATTTAAAAAGGAGAATGTATAATGACTAAGAAAAAAAGTGAATCTGAATTAATTGAAATTAATAGGAAAAAAGGTATTGATGGTATGACTGATGAACAGATGAAAGCAGTTAAAGAAACTGAAAGGCATCTAAGTTCAGCACTACAAATGATTTTTGAGTGTCAAGATATGTATATGTCTGACATAAGAAACTTAGAGCAGAGTATGTGGGATTTAAGACGTAGCTTTAACTTAGGTATGAAAGATTGGTAATGGCTAGAAGGAGAAGTAGCATGAAAGTAGAAGACTTAATAATTAGTATTGCGAATGAACGTGATATGTGGAAAGAGAAAGCTATGAACATGGTAGAGAAAGAAACCTTTGATAAGGTTAATAATGCTCTAGCTGAAGTGAATAGACAACCTACTGTTAAAGCTGAAGCATATGATATAGCATGGAAAGAAGTAGATAGAGCTAATGCAAGGGCAAATATGTGGAAAAAAGAATATGAGAAAGCTACATCTAAACAAGGTTGTAACTATGTATTCAGCGAGATACCTAATGATACAGACGGACAAGAGTTTGTTGACACTATGAAGAAGTATCTAAACAAGGAATCATACAAGATGAGAGTAAGAGGACAACATATTAAACCTGAATTGAGAGGTACAGGTGCTACATATTGGGGTCAAGGCTTACATGAATCATCTCATATGAGAATTTATATTGATGCAAAAAAGAAAGGAGAATGATATGGTACAATTATTTTATACAACATTTGCTTTGTCACTTATATATTTAGCATATGTTATATCAACTAAATTTGTTATATAACTAAACATAAAGGTAACTAAAATGAATGTAAAAAATTTAATAGATAAGTATTATTTATCTAGTGATTTCAATATGTTAGCAGATAAAACTAAAGTAGATTATTCAAATTGTTTATCAGTCATGTTGAACACAAAGTTAGATGATAAGTTTATTTACACAACTAAAGTCAATAAATTGACAGGTGCAATGGCTAGACAAGCATATGAAGTGTGGCTTAATCGTGGCATTTATATGGCTAATCATATTTGTGCTTCATCTAGAAAAGTATATTCATTTGGAATGGAGATGGGTTATGTAGAAACCAATCCATTCTCTACTTTTAAATGTAAGATAACTAAACCTAGAAAAGTTACATGGACAAAAGAACAGATTATGCAGTTATTAGATTTCTGTTATGCAGATTTTCAATATAGAAGTCTAGGTTTAATTGTTCAGATGGCATATGAATGGTGTCAAAGAGTAGGAGATATGAGATTATTAGAGTTTAGTAGCATAGATTTTGATAAAGGAGTGTTGCATTTAGAACAATCCAAGAGAGGTGCAACAGTTCATCTACCCATTAGTGATGATTTACTTGAAATGCTTATACAACAGAAAGAGGAGTATGATTTTCAGAAATATGTCGCACCCTATCCTAAAGCTCTCAGAGGCTTTTACAAGCCCTATACGTTGACTAGGCTATCTATAGTAGCTAGAAGGGCAATGAAGCTCTGTGGGCTTCCTGACGAGCTTAGAATAGCTGATTTAAGACGTACAGGTACTACTGAAATGGTTGAAGCAGGAGTAAGTATGGGTCAAATAATGTCTGTAACAGGTCATGCTAATCCACAATCTGTTAAACCTTATATGAAAAATACTTTAGATTCTGCAAAAAATGCATTGACAATGCGAAAAAAGTATGATATAAGCACAGATAACGTGCCGAACAAAGAAATATATAACATATAAGTGGTATATTATAAATGAATATATATAACTATGTAAGTGAATTACAATTAGGTGTAGGAGAGAGTAAACGATTGAACTGTCCTAACTGTAATGGCTATAAAACTTTTAGTGCTACCAATAATATGGGTCAGTTACTATGGAACTGTTATAAAATATCTTGTACTATATCAGGTTCAGCACGTATTCGTTTGTCTGTAGATGACATAAGAGATGCCATAGACCCTAGTGTGTTAGATGATGACATAAGTGACTTCAGTTTACCTGATTATGTTGTACAACACAATGACAGACCAAATGTTTTATCATGGTGTAACACATGGAATATTGACACTAATAACATTGATATATTCTATGATGTTAAAGAAGACAGGATAGTGTTTCCTGTTGTACATGGTGGTAAAATGGTTGATGCAACAGGTAGGTCGCTAGGAAAAAGATTACCTAAGTGGAAAAGGTATGGAAAAAATAACTTGCCTTTCGTTCATGGACATGGTAATGTGGCAGTAGTTGTTGAGGATTGTGTTAGTGCTATCGCAGTAGGCAGTGAAGTATATGCAGGGGTAGCAGTGTTGGGTACATCATTAGCTGAATCACACAAGAGATACCTTTCACAATTCTCAACTGCTATAATAGCACTAGACCCTGATGCAGTACCCAAGACACTAGCATTCGCAAAAGAACTGAGAGGTTATGTGAATGATGTAAAAGTGCTAAGAGTCACAGACGATTTAAAATATAGGAGAAAAGAAGACTTTGATAATTTAACTAAACTAACCCCAAAGGAGTAACCAACATGGAATTATCACTAATAAGAAGTTTAATGGACAAAGAGTTCTATGAAGAGCATAGAGGTGCTAAATGTCCTGATAGACTATTCAGTAAAGATGTAAGAAAGATTAAGAGTGCCATAGATAAAGCTATGGACAGGTATGAGAGAACAGTAACACCTGATGAGATTGAAGCATTGTTCATGTCTAACAATCCATCAATGACTACTGCACAGAAACAAGCATATTCTAGCTTGTTCAAGCAAATAAAGAAGGAGTTGCCACTTGGAACAGATGTCGCACAGGAAGTATTATCTAAACTGTTTCAGCAAGTTGTTGGCGAAGACATTGCTAATCTTGGCTTTGACTATGTTAATGGTTCTAAATCCACTCTTGAACCTCTTAGAAATGTTCTTGAGTTATATGCTGATGATTTTACTCCCAATCTAAAAATAGAATGGGATGACATAAGCATTGAAACATTACTAGAAAGAAATGATTTAGAAGCTAGATGGACATTTAATATACCTTGTCTAACTAGAAAGGTAGAGGGTGTCAATGCAGGACACTTGATTGAAGTAGGTGCAAGACCTAATACAGGTAAGACATCTTTTCATGCTAGTTTAATTGCTAGTCCAAATGGATTTGCTCAACAAGGTGCTAAGTGTATCATATTATGTAACGAGGAATCTGCACACAGAGTTGGTGCTAGGTATCTAACATCAGCTACAGGTATGACAATGCATCAGATAAGAAAAGACCCAAGTAAAGCAAGGGAATTGTATGAGGTTGTCAAGAAGAATATACACATTAAAGATGCGTCTAATCGTGACATGGCATGGGTAGAGAGTATATGTAAAGCATACAAGCCTGATATAGTTGTATTAGACATGGGAGATAAGTTTGCTAGGACAGGTGGCTTTGCAAGAACAGATGAAGCACTTAAAGCTAATGCTATTCATGCTAGACAGATAGCTAAACAACATCAATGTGCTATCTTTTATATGTCACAATTATCTGCTGAAGCTGAAGGTAAAGTATATCTGAATCAAGCTATGATGGAAGGTAGTAGAACAGGTAAGGCTGCTGAAGCTGATTTAATGATTCTTATAGCCAAAGATACAGTTAAGAATCCTGATAGTGGAGAAGAAGAAAGTCCTGCTAGACATTTAAATATTGTCAAGAATAAATTATCAGGGTGGCATGGTGTTGAACATTGTGAATTGGATTATGTAACTGCAAGGTATCAATAATGCAGAAAGATTTGTTTGGTTATGAAAAGCCTGTGATTGAGCATGGAGATAGTTTGGTCTGTATCAAGTGTGATATTGAACAACCAATAGACCAATTTAATGCTATGAAATATGCTAGTTCAGGCGAAGAAAATAAACAGACAGAAATAAAAAGAACTTGTAGAACTTGCATGAGGAATCAATCTAATCTAGTTAAACAACTAAGAAAAACTAACCCATATCCTGATGAGGATTATTGTTGTCCTATATGTTACAGGGATATAAAAGAAATAGGTAAGTATGGTCAACCTAGATTGCAAAATTGGGTACTAGACCATTGTCATGATTCCCTTTCATTTAGAGGTTGGTTGTGTCATCATTGTAATGTTGGTTTAGGTGGATTCTCAGATAGCTTGACAAGATTAAAGAAAGCTGTTATATATCTAACTAAGCACAAGGAAAAATTAGATGAAATACCTTAAAAAAGAAGAGGTGAAAAAATTAAATTTACCTGATAAAATGGGAGAAAAAAGAGAAGATGGATATACATTTCAGTATTATTACATAAGAGATGGTAAAATATCAGAACTTTGGTATTCTCCAAAAACTATGTCTAATTTTAAACTTCGTAAGAATAATAGAAAGAAAGAACATATTAAAAGGATTAGGGCTTTTACAAAAAGAGTTAAATTATATTTAGGATGTTGCGTATGTGGGTACAAAAAGAGTAGTGATGCTCTACAATTTGACCATAAAGATATAGATATTAAGAAAAAAAATATTAGTGCTATGCGTGGTTACAGCATGAAAGCAATAAAACATGAAATGAGAAAATGTAGAGTTCTCTGTGCTAATTGCCATGCTGAACACACAGAAAAACAAAGAAAAGAAGGATTATTTGATTATGAAATTAACACTTGATGTAGAAAATACAGTTACCCACAGAGATGGTAAGCTACATCTTGACCCATTTGAATCTGACAATAGATTAGTTATGGTTGGGTGTCTCACAGATAAAGGAGATGAGTATCTATTCAGAGATAATTTTGATGGTGTTCAGGAATTACTAGACCAAGCTACTATACTGATAGGTCATAATATTGTACATGATTTATTATGGTTATGGGAATGTGGTCTGAGGTATGATGGTCCTGTCTTTGATACTATGCTCGTTGAGTATGTGCTACAGAGAGGTAACAAACAACCATTATCTCTTGAAGCATGTGCTAACAGGTATGACTTAGATACCAAGAAGCAAGACACTATGAAAGAATACTTCAAGAATAAAACACCTATTGATGAAATACCTAAGCAAGAGTTATCTGACTACTTATCTGCTGACTTAAAAGCTACACAGGAACTAGCAGACACATTATACAAGAAACTAAATACAGAAGAGTATGGTGGTCTTATGAACACAGTGTCTCTAACTAATCGTGTATCAGTTACATTAGCTAGAATATATCAGAATGGTTTTACTGTTGATATGAACAAGTTAAATGAAGTTAGAGATGAGTTTGAGAAAGAGAAAGTAGATATAGAGAAAAGATTAAACATACAAGTAAAACAATTAATGGGAGACACACGTATCAACTTAAATAGTCCTGAGCAGATGTCATGGGTTATATATAGTAGAAGACCTAAAGATAAATTAGAATGGGCAAATACATTCTCCCCATACATGGATGTAAAAGAATATAAGAAGAACGTAAAAGATAAATCAGATATTGTATACAAAACAGAAGCACAACAATGCCCACATTGTAAAGGAGCAGGACATTATAGAAAGGTTAAGAAAGATGGAACACCTTATGCTAGACCCACAAAATGTGATAACTGTGATTCTATTGGCTACCTATTTGTACCTAGCAAGTTAATAGCAGGTTTAAAATTTACTGCACCTAGTGCTAAATGGGTAAGTGCCAATGGTTTTACAGTCAACAAAACTAACTTAGCTATCCTACAAGATATTGCTAGAAAGAATAATCTAGAAGAAGCATTGACATTTCTAACTGACTTGCAAAGACTATCAGCATTAGATACTTACCTGTCATCTTTTGTTGAAGGTATTACTACACATACTAAATCTGATGGTAAACTTCATGTTAGATTACTGCAACATAGAACTGCAACAGGCAGGTTTAGTGGTGCTGACCCTAACATGCAGAACATGCCTAGAGGTGGTACATTCCCTGTGAAGAAAGTCTTTGTGTCTAGATGGGAAGGTGGGCAGATACTTGAAGCTGACTTTGCACAGTTAGAGTTTAGAGTGTCTGCTTTCCTATCACAAGATAAAACTGCAATGAAGGAGATTGAAGATGGATTTGATGTGCATAGTTATACTGCTAGTGTTATTACTAATGCAGGTGAAGAAACATCTAGGCAAGAAGCAAAAGCTCATACCTTTGCACCACTCTACGGAGCAACAGGCTTTGGGAGAACGAATGCTCAAGCGACATATTATGAACACTTCACAAAGAAGTACGAAGGAATCGCATTATGGCATTCCAAATTGGCTAAAGAGGCTATAAGCACTAGAAAGATAACTACACCATCAGGTAGACAATTTGTATTCCCTGATGTTAGAAGAAACACTTATGGTAAAGTATCTCACTTTACACAGATAAAAAACTATCCTGTTCAATCATTTGCTACTGCTGACATAGTACCTCTTATACTAGTCAACATAGAACAACAACTAGATAATCTTCAATCCTGTATAGTTAATAGTGTACATGATTCAATTGTTATTGATATACATCCAAATGAAGTACAACAGGTAATTGATATTATAAAAATTGTTAATGACAATATGATAGCACTAATCAATAGTGCATTTGCGTTAGAGTTCAATGTTCCATTATTATTAGAAGCAAAAATAGGTAATAATTGGCTTGACACTAAAGATGTTATGTGATATAACTTATAAACTTTGATAGAAAGGAATACAATGGTAAATGATATAACTACAATAGATACAAATAACTATGCACAGATGGCAAAGGCTATGGGTATCGCAGGGGAAACAGGCTCATCTGATGTTAGTAGAGCTAATCCTCTTCCAAGAATGAGATTGCATCATAATAATATTATGGGCATGAAGAAGATTGGAGATGAAACAGTAGAGACAGTTGTTGTGAAAGCAGGTTCGTATAAGCTAGAAAGACCTGACTTGCCTGTTGTCTATGCACCTACTGTTGAGATAAGACCCTTTGTACAAAGGTTTATGTACAAGAGGTTTGTTAAAAATGTGTCTGCTAAGAAGGGAGAGCCTATGGGTGTTTATCATAAGACACTTATGGCAGATAATCTTAATAATGACTTAAAAGATAATCAAGGTAACTTCAACTGTGGCAAGCCATCAGGTTACATTAAAGACTTTAAGGCATTACCTGTAGCTACTCAAGAAGTAATAAAGCAGATTAAAAGAGTTAGAGTAATCTTTGGTACAATTGACATGCCTAATGCTAAAGATGAACAAGGTAATAAGGTTTCACTAGAAGACAATACACCATTTATATGGGAGATTGATAATCGTGATGCTTTTAAAACAATGGGAGAACCTTTTAATAAGTTTAGTCAAACAAAAAGACTTCCTGTTCAGCATTACATTACATTAACTAGTGAAGAACGGAAGATACCAAGTGGTACATCTTTTTATTTACCTAATTATTCTCTTGACTTACAGAAAACTATTCAAGTAACAGACGAAGACCAAAATACTTTCATCAACTTCATGGCATGGATAGATAACTATAATAGTTATATATTTAATGAATGGGAGATGAAAACTAAAGAACCTGTAAGCAAAGAAGATAAAGACATCGTTGATGATTTCATTGATGTTGAAGTAGATGAAGAGGTAGCATAGTGCATCATCCTGCTGAAATGATGATTCATCAGTATCTTGAGAATGCCACAAGTGGTAAATCAGCTATGAGTCAAGAAACTATTGAGCAAGTAGCTGTTGATATAAAAGATGCTTTGAATCGTCAGTTCAATACAAAGAGGGATGAAAAGTTTAGGTTACGTATGTCTAATATTGGTAGACCTTCATGCCAACTTTGGTTTGAGAAGAATAAACCTGAGACTGCGTTACCTAAACCTACCACTTTCATAATGAACATGATGATTGGTGATATAGTAGAAGCAGTTTTTAAGGCAATACTAAGAGAATCAAATGTTAAATTTGAGAATAGTGAAGATGTTACTCTTGAAATTGACAAAAAAACTACTATATCAGGGTCATATGACCTAGTTATCAATGATGCAGTAGATGATATTAAGTCTGCATCTGATTGGTCATATAAATATAAGTTTGATTCTTATGAAACTTTACATTCAGGCGATAGTTTTGGTTATGTTGGACAACTAGCAGGTTATGCACAGGCTTCTAACAAGAAAGCAGGTGGATGGTGGGTAGTCAACAAAGCCAATGGTCAGTTTAAGTATGTTCCTGCTCATATTGACATGGAAAAAGAACTTGACAAAGTTAAAAAGAATATAAAGGCAGTAGATTCAGACGAGTTAGTGCGATGTTTTGAACCTGAACCTGAAACATTTAGAGGTAAACCTACAGGTAATATGGTTTTAAATAAGAATTGCACATTTTGTTCATATAGGCAATCGTGTTGGGAAACTCTTCGTGAGTTACCTGCACAAATGTCTCAAGCTAAAGAACCTAAAATGGTTCAATATGTAAAATTGAAAGGAGAGTAGCATGAGTAAATCACTAGATGAACTAAAAGCAAGCATTGAAGAGATGGAAAAACAATTAGCTGAAGCTAAAAAAGAATATCGTGACCTACGTACAGCAGGTTTACGTGATGCTATTGAAGCTAGAAAAGCTGCAGATGAAGCAGTAAAGGAAGAGCTTAAAAACTTAGGCTATTCTAATACATATTCATATAGCAATCCATTTATATCTTGGCGAAACTTCTAATTGTCTCCTCATAAAATAAGAAGAGATGCAATAAAGCATGGGTATAGGAGTGGATTAGAACACACTATATCTATATATCTTAAAGAATTAAAACATAAATATGATTATGAATCTATTAAGATAGAGTGGGAAGATTTATCATATCGCACCTATACCCCTGACTTTATATTAAACAACGGAATTATAATAGAAACAAAAGGTAGGTTTCTACCAACAGACAGAAGAAAACATTTAGCTATAAAAAAACAACACCCTAACTTAGACATTAGATTTGTGTTTACTAATAGCAGAACTAAATTAAGAAAAGGTGCTAAATCTTCTTATGGACAATGGTGCATCAAATATGGATTTAGGTATTACGACAGGATAATTCCTGAAGAATGGCTCAAAGAAAAGGGCAAGAATAGACACCCTAAATTTATAAAGTTTACAGGTGCAAAAGTAAGGAGAGATAAATGAGTGTGGGTAGTAAAGTGTTAGATGAAGACTTTGTTATTTGTGTTAGACCACAGATGGATAAACACTTTAATTGGACAAGCGAAGTTAATGTATTTATAATGACTTCAGAAAATAATCCACTTAATGATGATGATTATTATGGTGTATTAGATTTCTGTAGAGCTTTATGTGCTACGATAGCTATCATGGAAAAAGATGAAGACCTTAGAAAAAGGGCAGTTAAAGAAGCAGAAGAATATGAAAAAGAAGAGAAACCTAAATTGAAAGTAGTTGACAAAAAAGATAATGTTGTGCTATTATCATTTGAATCTGATAACGATAATAAATTACAATGATGAGACATTTGGAGTACATGCGAATGATGGCAGAAAAAGCAGAAAAAGAAGATATGGTCAATAACCCTAAACATTATAATGAATCAGGTATTGAGTGTATAGATGCATTAGAAGCTATGCTAGGAGATGGTTTTAAATCTTATCTGCAGGGAAATATAGCTAAGTACTTATGGAGATACAAATACAAAAATGGCTTAGAAGATTTACAGAAAGCCCAATGGTATTTGAATAAATTAATAGGAGTTGTGGATAATGAAAGTTAAAATCATGGCAACTCTCATCATAGACCCTGAAGAATATCCAATACCCTCTGATGGAGATGTTACAGAAGACTTTGAAGATTATATGCGTGAGCTATTTCACGATTTAGAGGGTGTAAAAATATCACATATTAAAATACTAACGGAGTAAACAATGAAAACAAATTACCTACCAACAGATTATCAAAACTTCATAGCCTTGTCTCGCTATGCAAGATGGAAAGATGATGAACAAAGAAGAGAAAATTGGGGTGAAACTGTAGATAGATACTTCAGTTATATGACTGAACATCTTAAAAAGAATTATTCTTACAGTATAACAAAAGCTCTGAAAGAAAAACTTACAGAGCAGATAATGAATTTAGGTGTTATGCCTAGCATGAGAGCTTTAATGACATCAGGACCTGCGTTGGATAGATGTCATGTTGGTGGATATAATTGTAGTTATATACCTGTAGATAGTCCACGTAGCTTTGATGAGTGTATGTACATTCTTATGTGTGGTACAGGTGTAGGCTTCTCTGTTGAACGTGAGAATGTTGACAAGCTACCCATTGTCAATGAACACTTTGAAGACAGTACTACTATCATAACTGTTGGTGACAGCAGACCCGGTTGGGCTAAAGCACTTAGAGAACTTATAGCTATGTTATATGTAGGTCAAGTGCCTACATGGGATGTGTCACAGGTCAGACCTGCAGGTGCTAGACTAAAAACATTTGGTGGTAGAGCATCAGGACCTGCACCACTTGAAGAGTTATTTCGTTTTTGTATAGCTAAGTTTAAAGGTGCTAAAGGCAGAAGACTGTATCCTATTGAGTGCCATGATATCATGTGCAAGATTGGTGAAGTAGTCGTTGTAGGTGGAGTACGTAGGTCTGCACTTATTTCTTTGTCTAACTTAGGTGATGACCAAATGAGACATGCTAAGTCAGGTTCATGGTGGGAGAATGAAGGACAGAGAGCATTAGCTAACAACTCTGTAGCATTTAAAGATAAGCCTGAGATGGGTACATTCATGCGAGAGTGGACATCATTATATGAATCTAAGTCAGGTGAACGTGGCATCTTTAATCGTAAGGCAGCTAGAGTTAAAGCAGGTGAGAACAAAAGAAGAGAAACTGACCACTACTTTGGATGTAATCCTTGTAGTGAAATTATATTAAGACCTTATCAGTTCTGCAACCTTACTGAGGTAGTCTGTAGAGCTTCAGATTCTTTAAGTTCCTTAGAAGAGAAAGTACGTATGGCTACTATACTTGGTACATTCCAATCTACACTTACTAACTTTAAGTATTTACGTAAGATATGGAAGGATAATACAGAAGAAGAGAGACTATTAGGAGTTTCCCTAACAGGTATTCTAGATACAAACATATGGACAGAAGATGTATTAGAGATACTAAGAACAGTTGCAATAGAAACTAATAAAAAGGTAGCTGAAGACTTAGGTATACCACAGTCAACTGCTATCACTTGTGTAAAGCCTAGTGGTACAGTTAGTCAATTGGTTGACAGTGCATCAGGTATTCATGCTAGACACAATGACTACTACATTAGAACTGTACGTGGTGATAACAAAGACCCCCTCACACAGTTTATGAAAGATAGTGGAATACCAAATGAGCCTGATGTGATGAAACCTGATAGCACTACTGTGTTCAGCTTTCCTATGAAGTCACCTGAAGGTGCAGTCACTAGAACACAGATGTCAGCTATTGAACAGCTAGAGTATTGGCTCATGTTCCAAAGACATTGGTGTGAGCACAAGCCTTCTGTTACTGTGTCTGTTAAAGAAGATGAGTGGATGGATGTTGGAGCATGGGTATACAAGAACTTTGATGAAGTATCAGGTATATCCTTCTTACCTTTTAGTGACCATACATATGCACAAGCACCTTACCAAGACATAACTAAAGAAGAATATACTGAGCTATTTAGTAAGATGCCTATGTCTATTGATTGGTCTAAGTTAGCAGAATTTGAGAAGGAAGATACTACTTCAGGTGGTAGAGAACTAGCTTGTACAGCAGATGCTTGTGAAGTAGTTGACTTAACATCTAATTAATGTTAGAATCTTCTGAGTTATTATGGTGGCAATGGTGGTTACTTATAGCCATTTCCATCAATACATTGATAAATTTAATAGTGTTCTTTAGAGGTAGAAAATTACATATTAAAGAATTTTTACATTTAAAACCTAAACCAAAGAAAAGGAGTAAAGAATGAGAGATATGATACTCAATGCTATCAAAACTAAGATGATAGGGCAGATGAATGCTCATATAGCTAATGCAGAGGTTATGCTAAGTAACCCTGTAGGAGCAAGAGATAGGGCAACTGTAGTAGATACTATTGAGAAAGAGATAGAAGAACTACAAAATCTTAATGGAAAACTTAACATACTAACTAAATACTTTGAGAGGAGTAATGAGAATGCAATTGAAGAACAGAAAGCGAAATCCAAATCTAAGTAAATATGATGCACCTCTAAAGATACAATTCAGTAGAGGCATGAATGATTTTAAAAGAGGTAAATTAAATAATCCATATCACCCCAATAGTATGCAAGGAAGAGAATGGGAAAGGGGTTTTAACATGTCCTACTTCCAAAGGTTAGAAAGGGTCAAACAAAATGAAGTTAGAAGAGGAAGCTAAGAAGTTCATGCAGGATAAACTAATAATAACAGAAGTAATGACTGCTGAGTTTTACGAGATGAAAGCAGGACAGACAGCCATCTTCCCTAAGAACCAAGCCCTAGAGTATTTAGCTTTAGGATTAACTAGTGAAGCAGGAGAAGTAGCAGGTAAGGTAAAAAAACTTATACGTGATGGTGAAGATGTAGAAGGTTTTGAACTAAAGAAAATGGCTATAGCGTCAGAGATTGGTGACGTACTTTGGTATTGTGCTATGATGGCTAAAGAGGTAGGTGTTCCATTGAATGATATTATGAAAGATAACTTGAAGAAGTTACATGGCAGAAAGGAACGTGGAACATTACATGGGTCAGGGGATAATCGTTAATCAGATTGAGTTGGTAGTTCCTGTTGGTTTTTATATGTCTTTGTTAAATGTTCAGGTAAATATTCCCAATAAGGAGTTTCTCTTCTTCTCTCAAAATAGTTTAATCCTGCTTTTTTAAATAATTCAACACCATGTGTATCAAGAACCATGGTCTTACCATATGCATTAGATGCTTGTTTTATTTGAGCAATCATCTTTTTCTTTTCAAACGGTAAAGCCCTTTTATAAGCCTCAGTTTGTATTAACTCTAATCCATATTGATGAAACTGAGCACCTGTGTATCCTTCTAGTATAGAGTATTGTTCTAAATCTAACTCAACTCTAGTTCCATCAAAACCTTGTAAGGACATTTTCCTTGATGGTCTACTGTGTGCATATTCTAACTTAACTAATTCTTTAGCGAATGGGTCATCCTTTAATGAATACTCTCTAGTTATGCTAGTGATGACCTGCTTTATATCGTTGTCAAGACCTTCTTCTCCATACTGCTCTATGTACATAAGTCTTCCAAACATATCATAGCGAATAGGTAAATCTCTTCTAATAAAAGGTATTGAGTCTCTTATAACATCTAATGCTGTGTAAGTGTCTCTTATAAATGGGTCACTAGTTCTTCCATAAGCCCTTAATATGTTAGGTGTTGAAGCTCTAGCAACTTGGGTTGAAAATTTATTTAATGCATAATCAAATGTGTTTGTGCCACCTTCTATTGCTTTATTAAATTGTTCTATATCTTTAGCTAATTGAGCTATCCCTGTTAACATAGCTTTGTCAGCTATATTTGCCCATGCAGATGAAGCTGTCATTGATACAGCAGTTTTCATGTACTTTTCCAAAGTAGCATATTTATCTGTGTCTTTTATTGCACCCATTCTTTGATATATCATATGTAAATCAGCACCAAAGCCTATTGGTGTGGCAAAAGGGTCAAAGCGATTGTATGTATATGTTTTATTACCTATGTTTATAGCTTTATCTTGATATCCCAATCCCTGTGTTTTAACCATATCAAGTTTATAACCATCTCCTGTTCCTGATATAACACCTTGAGATGCTAAATATGTTCCTAAACCAATAACACTAGAACCTGCAACTATTCTAGCAATAGCTTCATCTGCCTCTGCTCCACCCTTTTTAATAGCTCTACGCACCACAGGATTAGCTAAAGCAAAAAATGAATTAGTTAAAGAATAACCTGCAAGATTGAGTGGTGTTCTAACGAAAGGCAAATAAGTTGATGCGATGTTACCTAAAACAGGAACACGTTTAATCTTAGCAAACCCTGCTGCTATTTTATTATCTTTTGTAAATGTTACTCTCGCAGCATCTTCTAATGCAGCCTTTTCTAAATCAGCAGGTTTCTTCTTAATTATATCTGCAACAAAGTCACTATGCTCTTTAGTGCCAATAACTAAACCCTTTTTAGCAGCACCTCTATATGCTTGTTGATATACAAAAGATGATTTAGCAAGTGTCTTAAAAAAAGCATCCGTAGCTAATAATATAGCACCCGGAGTTCTTACAACACCACCAACTATTATTCTACCTATACCTCCACCTTTTCCTGAAGTTAAGCCTACAACGTCTTCATACTCACTTCTACTCATTCTTTTTAATTCAGGAGGCAAGTCACCATCACGTATAACTTTACCAAAGTTTTTAAATGCTTCAGCCATTGACATAGCAGAGCCTACGTTCCTAGCTACAGTTTCACTAAAATATACTTTATCTTTTGGCTTTTTAATAAATGGAGACCTGATAGCACCTACAATTGCTGATGCAGGTGTTACTATAAGATTCTCATATACCTGTGTAGCTGCGTTACCTACTGTATTAACAAGGTATGTGCTTGGGGAAGATAGATAGTTGAAGTATATTAACTGATTTATTTTATCTGTCTTTGTATCAGTAAATTTATCTTTCATTAATTTGTTTAACGTTTCATCAGTATTTTTTGATAAGTTTTGAGCAGCCTTACTAATTGCAGATACATCACCACCCAATACTGCTGCAGTTAATTCACTAATCTGTTTATTTCTTATATCATTATTACTGCCTACAGGTATATTGAATGCTTGCAATGTTCTACCTGCATTAGCTTTTAAGTTTAATAACTTTTCTTGTATAGCCCTATGTCGTACAACTGCTTTAGCCAATTGTCCTTGTGCTTGTGTTCCACCATTACCTGAAGCAACCAAGTCTGCTATAGATTTAACTTTGTCAGCAGATGCTATAAATAACATTCTCGCTGCAGTTGCATATTCAGGTGTGCTAGACTTACCTGCAGCCTTAAAAAACTCCTCAAAGTTATCTTCTCCTAAACCTAATTCTTTTGCTCTTTTAAGTGTTTCTTCATTAGAAGCTCTAGTTCCTGTAGCCTTTGCACCTAGTTTTATGTCTTTATTTGAAGCAAAGATATCATCAACCATATCTTCAACACCATCGTTGACAGTTTCAAATAGTTCTTTACCTTCTTTATTTTGAAATTTTATTTTTAAGTTGGCACTACCTATATTAGCTTCATCAAATAGTGGGTCAGGTAATAGTGCTTTTGAATTACCTGTATTTTCTAACAAGTCTACAGTTTGATTAACTGCATTTTCTTTGTCTACAGCAGGTTGGGTTTCTTTAATAATAGCATTACCAGCTTCTTTTCTTACAGGGTCTTTAGAGCCTCTGAACATAATCTTAGCAGCTTTAATACCTATCTCAACAGGGAATGCAAGTATAGCATCTTCAACAGCCATTTTAAATCTTGACTGTGCTTCTGTGTCTTCTGGATTAGATTTAAGATATTCAATACCATCAGATATACCCGGAACTTCCATCAGTTCAGGTATCTGTGCCAATAAGTCTGTTAGTCTACCCTCATCACCAGATGAAACAAGCTGAGAACCACCAACAGCATCTAACACATTAACTGCAAACTTAGATTTAGGTCCTTTAGGGTCTTTAAATACTTTACCTACTTTAGGTATTTTAGTTAAAGCACCTACTCTAAGACCTCTAAATGCTACAGTACCAACAACAAAACGTGTTAAGTCTCTTGCTATTTGACCTGCAATAGTTTCATTTTTATCTACATTAGGTAATTGTAGTGGGTCATCTGAAATATATTCTTCTGTTTCTTCTTCTGTTCTTTTTTCTATGGTAGGAATAAAATCACTAAACTCTGTTTTACCATCATCGTCACCAAACTTTAAATAATACGGAACTTTTTGAGCAAATGCATCAGTTAAATAATCTTGTAAATTTACAACTCCTTGTGCTGCATCAATAGTACCACCTACTAATGCTTTAGCTGTTTCACCTAAAAATGTAGGCTCTTCTTCTGATTCTAACTTTTTTTGTTCTTCGTAGGCAAGTTTTTCTTTAAGCTGAATATTATTATTCATCTTTGCTATAGGGTCTTTATCCTTATCTTCTTCAATTTCTTTTAGTATATCATCTAAAACTGAAACAGGAGTATTTTTTATTTTATTTTCATCCTCAATCTCTTGAAGAATATTATCTAAAACAGACATTTTTTCTCTATCTTAATTTTTTGATTAAATCATCATATTGTTTTTTTGTTACTTGGTTACTATAATTTTCTAAATATCCCTTTAACAAATTTCTAGATTTTACATTACCGTTATCTGCTTCTTGTTTTAACTTTTTTAATTCATCTAATGAAGGCATAACAGATGCACCTTTATTTTCTTGTTGTATAACGAATTGTTTTCCAAAGTCAGGAGCTTTAATACGTTTTAATCTATCTAACAGAAGTTCTTCATTATTTGTTAAGCCTTCTGGTGTAATTTTCTTCTCTTCTAATTCAAGTATTCTTTGGTCAATACTCTTTGTTTTTGTGGTATCAAACTGCTTTCTAGCTTCTAATGGTATTGAACCCGGAAGTATAGAAATATCATCTCTATCTACAACTGTATCTAATTTTCCTACTCTTGTAGTAATTCCTTGTTGTATTCTATCGTCTATTTTAGGTGCTAATCCTAATGCACCCAACAAACTATTTTGAGTTGCTCCTACCTTTAAATTGCCATAATCTAATGGTTGTTGATAAGAAAGTTTATTAACTACATCTGTATCAGTTAATTTATTGTCTTGAGCAAATTTTGTCGTGCCATCCCACAATTGGTCAGCCTTACCTTTATAATCTGTGTCTAAAGCTAATTTAGCCATGGTTGAAGATAAACCTGCTTTAGCAATAGATGCTGCTTTAGGTAAGCTAAAACCTACTCCTATTAGCATTTCTAACTCATCTTTTATTTTTTTCTTGTCTTTTTTAATTTCTTCTCGTGTCTCAAGAGCCGTGCTAACACCAATCTTAACAGTATCATCTACTATTTTATCAGTTCTTGCAACATCTTTATCTATTTCTTCTTTTGCAGTCGTAGCAAATCCTTCTACAAATCCACCCCAAAAACTCATCCTGCTCTCCTAGCCATTAAACCCATAGGCTCATTCTCTGTTTCAGTAGACTGTTCCTCTTCTTCACTAGCTATACCACTAGCATCTTTATCTAAATCTTTTTCTAAATCTTCTAATACAGCAGATATCATAGCATCTTTTGTTTCTTCTCCCTCATCTCTATCCATGCCTGTATTATACTTTATACCTGCTTTATCTCCAATAAGCATCATCATTTCCATAAGTACAGGAATGACTAACATACCTGTATCAATGCTATGTCTACCTTCCATAACTCCTGCGAGTTGTATAGTATTTGCTAATGTTGTAACAGGTACACCTGACTCTAATACACCAACTAGTTGTTTAACAAATGAATCATCTTGCATACGCAAAAGATAGTCTTGAACAACTTCATCTGTTGATGTTAGTCGTGCAGGTGTTTGCCAAGGTCTAGCACCTAACTCATGTGTCATTGCCATACCGGGTCTTGGTGCATCAAATCTAGGCTGTTCCATTACGTTGGTCCTCTAGCTTCATTAATATCTTAGCAATTTTCATAACTTCTTCATTTTCCTGAACATTATTTGTTGAAGCATTTGGCATTGAACGCCTTAACATAATACCATCATTTTTATTATTAGCACTAGCTTTTTCAGAGCTAGTTTGTCTTAACTTAGAAGTTAACGCTTTCATATTTCCGTATAATTGTTGTGAAGGGTTTGTTAATGGCATATTAATTTCTTTCTATATTATCAACCGAAAGGACCAAATTTAGCTTTAATAGCCGCTGCACCTAATGTTGCAACTAAACTACCGACAGCACTTCCTCTACTACTTGATGCTGCTCTTTCTGAAGCTTCTTTCTGTGCATCAGCACTTATATTGGCTACAGTCATATCTCTTATTCTATCAAACTCACTCTCTGAACTTTTCCATGCCCACTCCATAGTGTCAGCATAAAATTGCCATAAGTTATCATATTGAACATTAGAAACATCTAATACTGCTTTAGCATTTAATTCATTAGCACGATTGATAGCTGCAGTGTCTGCTGTAGCAATCTCTCTTCTCCATACTGCATTATTCTGTGCAATAGCTAATTGATTAGTAGCATTGAATTGGTCACGTTGATTAGCCACTTCAGCATTAAATCTTGACAGTGTATTCAACTCACCTGCATTAAACTGATTCTGTGCATTAGATTGTGTAGCATTAAACTGTGACACTTGATTTGCTAATGTAGACATGAATTGGTCTACTTGATTCTGTGATGTAGCATTAAACTGTCTAGCAGCATTAGTGGCAGCTTGGTCTGTCAACAATGATTGATTTATAGCCTGTGCATTAAATAGAGCAGTTTGTTGTTCGTTGCTTAAATTAGCCATATCTAACTGTAAAAAGTTCTGTGCATTCTGAACTGCAGCTTGTTGTGCATTACTTAGATTACTTAAATCCATGTTAGCTAATGCCGATGCTTCAGCTACAACCATAGCTTGTCTGTTACTTAAATTATTTAAGTTCATAGTATTAGCTACACGACTATTCTCTAATGCAACTTGCTGTTCAGCAGTAAAGTTCATATTAGCTATATCACCAATCCTAGAAGCATTTTGAACTCTTGCTTGAAAGGCTTGGTCAAACTCTTGACCTATAAATGTAGCACGTTGCTGTGCAGATAACATTGCTCTTTGTTGTCTGTTAGATAAATTCTGTGCTTCAAACTGTGCAGTTACCTGTGCATCAGCCTGTGCTATTGGTAATGCTGATTCTAATGTAGCCTGTATTAGTGCCTGACCTGCAATACTTGATGCACCTAAACCCCTTTGTTGCATTACAGCTTGAACACCTCTTAGTGCTCCTGCTGCCCATGCAGGTGGATTGGTAGCATCAAAGTCAGCAGTAAGCTGTGCTAGTTGTCCTTGTACAGTAGCCTTCTCACTAGGAGTTGCTGTGGCAGCTTGTACTTGTTCTGTATAGGTAGATGCTTTTTCTGCGTTAGCTACACTGTCAATTAACTCACCTTGCTGTATCTGTCTCTGTACAGGATTGTTCATTAATGTGGCAGTACCTTGTGCTGCATTAAGGTCAGACACAGAACTAGCCGTTTGTTGTGCCGCTAAGACCTGTGCTCTTGGGTCTGATACATCAGCCTGTGCTGCCTGATTAGCTTGTAAAGCAGATTCAACTTGAGGGGTAACTTGTGCAGCATCCATAGATGTTGAGGTAACTTGTGTTGGTGCAACTGCCTGTGCTGTATCTGCACCATATGTAGGTGCTACAGGAGTAGTTGTCAATTGACCTGCAGTAGGTGCTATCATTTGTTCTTGCATTACAGGTGTTAGTTGTGGTTGCGTAACTGCACCTACAGGTATTGCACCTGTCTGTGCTAGTGTAGATGTAACATCTCCTATACCTTTAGTATCACCTTCTGTACCATAGGCAGGTACTTGCCCTTCTGCCTCACCTAATGTGGGTACATATGCTTGTTGTATAGGTGTTGTAGAAGGAGTAGACTGTGTTGGAGTACCACCTACCTGCATCTTACGCACAGCACCACCCTTAGCCATCTCTTGTGCTCTAGCTCTATACACAATCATCTCACGTTCTTTATCAGGGTTCTGCTTCAAGTAGTCATCAAAGTTTTTCATGCTACCTGCATAACCCATACGTGTGGCTATTTTCTGTAATCCCTGTGGCTTAAAGCCTTTAAACATTGCCATTACCTATTTCCTATTAGTATCTTATCCAACTTATCTTCTAATCTTTTGAGTGCATCCATAAGATTGTGCATATCATCTTTCACATCATCCTTACGTGCATAATCTTCTCGTGTCTTGTTCAAGAGTATCTGTATGCGTTTGACCTCTTGGAACATCTTGTTAAATGCCCAACCGAATGGTACAACGACCATAGTCAAGATTATATTCCAAAATAACATTGCATCCATTTCCATCAATCAGCTTCCTCTATTGTGTTGCCTTCAGCTACCCATTCTTGGATTGCTTGGTAGTGTCTGTTGGCAGGGTCTAGTGGGACTGACATGATGATGCCGGCGATGGTGGCTGCGATGCCTGAGTCCTCTCCACCAAATTGAATGTATTGTGCTGAAGTAATGCTCATCTGTTCCATTTATAACTCCGCATCTGCTTTATAAGTACAGTCGTATACTTCATCACTGCTTAAACCTGATAAACTAGCAACAAAACCAAACCCAGAAGGGCCAATGTTTGTCGCAACAGCACTGCCTCCTACATAAGCACCGGTATTTGTAACTCTAATTTTTCCAGCCTCAGTATCTTTTCTCCCAAAGATTGAAACTGTTGGCGTAGATCGCATCGTAACAGGAAATTGAAATGCTCCTACGCAACCTGTGCCAAAAGCCTCCACAAGAATTAAATTTCCATCTAACGTACCACTTGTCCCTACATTAGGGTCATAGTAATACCTTTGACACAAAGCTAGTTCTTCCCCTAATGACCTATGCTCAAATGGTGTGGCTTGAGAGCCTAGTTCCCACTGAATACCAGTGAGATAAAAATTATTATCTGTGCTATCTAATACGTTAACTTGCCCAACTGCTCTGTTAGCATCTGTTCTACTACCCCAAGATGTCTGTAATGTTCCTGATGTGAAATTAGACCCTGCCGCTAAATGCCAAGTAACTTCTAAAGATGTATTAACATCATTGGTAAATGCTCCAGTTGTATCACCTTCTATGGTAATTTCTTTGTGTTCCCAAGTGTCTGCTGAAGAAACTGTGTAGGCTTTATTAATATGCCTTGAATTATCTGTATCAAAAAGTTCAACAATATGTGTGCCTGATTTAGCTGACCTAACCCAAAAAGATAAAACAGTAGTTTCTGCACTTGATGTGCCTTTTTTAAGATGCTGTAAATCTTGACCCTCAAACCTTTGAGTAAATAAGAATTGAACACCAGAAGTCAAAGAAGTATCTGCTGTTGTTACATCAAGATGAATAGAGTTACTAAAACCTTGACCTGTAGGAACAGTTGTTGCTTGTATTGTGTTTGTAACAGCAGTGCTTCCATTATTAATTCTGTATCTGTCTAATGCACCATATCCTGCTGTACCTGCGGCTATAGATGTTGTTCCTCTTTGTGCGACTAATGCTTTAGGATTAAAAAACATATTCCTTCGCCCACCAATCTGACTATTGGTTAGGACTTCACCCATCTTTGCTAATTCTGCTGCTTTGGTCATGCTAAGTCTCCGTGTGCTATAATCTGAATGTGAGAAATATCAACAATAGAACCATTATTAGGAGCATATGTAATACAATCTAATTTATTAGTAGCAGAACCTACACTTTCCATTACTCTATTATAGTTAGAGCTTGTTAATGGACTACCTCCTGCTGAAGCATTAGATGTTGCATAGTTAGTGTCACTAAAAGCACTAGACAAAGTTACTTCATGTTCACCTGTAGCAGTATCAGAAAGACTAGAAACATTAAAACTGTCTCTTGTGGCTATAGTTCCTGTTCCATTTAAGTTTACCCAAGCCTTCGCTGTACCCTGATTGATTGTGCTCATAGCAGTAGAATTATTACTACTTGCATCTGTTAATGTGTTTACTCTTAATATACTAGCCATTATGCGAGGTCTCCGTGTACTGTTCCATATTGAGAAGATGCGTCAGTTAAAGTGTGACTACTATTTTTTGAAAATATTTGATAATTTGCAGTAGTATGACTTCCTGAACCTGCGTGAGCATTTTCATCATTAGATGTAGAATGAACTGTATGATATATAGAACCCATAACATTTGACATTGTTACTGTTCCATAACCTGCTCCTGAGTCTGTAAGAGTGCTAACATTTAAACTATCGTGATTAGTAAAAGAGGATGCAGAGGTAAATGTAATCCACGACTTAGC
>PAHC01000001.1 GCA_002704755.1 Rhodobiaceae bacterium | reverse complement strand
TAGGGGTAATATATCGGGCTTCATTGCATAGAAAATTAGGAACATTTCTACTGTCCAGGAGCCTATTCCTTTTATTTTTATAAAATTATTTGTGATATCAGCAATAGATGCTATTTCAAGATATTCATCTGATACTAGGTCAGGATTTTGAATGAAGAATTCAGAGATATTTAATATATAATCAACTTTTTGCCGTGAAAGGCCTACTTGCTTCAAGGTCTCTCTCTGACAGCTTTGGACTATTTTAGGACTAACTTTCGGTCCAATTCGATCAACTAACTTATTGTATACACTTTCTGCAGCTTTCACAGAAATTTGCTGACCAATAATTGCCTTAATAAGTGTATCAAAGGCATTTCTTCTTGTTGTAAGGACTTTATCTTGGTTTTTCTCGATAATTTTTTTTAGTATTGGGTCGGATGCACCTAATTTTCTAATTGCATCATTCCAATATATTGGCTTCATTGAATTGTAACCAACTAATTATTCATCTTTAGATTTGGGTTTGATAATTAACTCAGGATCTTCTATGTCATCTTCTACAACAAGGAAGTCATCATCACCATCAATCAATGATTCGTCTGCCTCTATTTCAGGTATATCGATTTCATCGCCCTTTATTAATTCATCCTCATTTTCATCATCGATTATATCTTCGTCATCCATAAGTATTGGGTTATCCTCGTCTTCAATAACACCCACATCGATACTTTCATCAAGAGCTTCGACTTGTTTTTCTTCTTCTTCTATATTTTCAATAACAGCATCTTTTTTTGATTTATTTTTTAATATTAGAGGCTCATATCGATTTGGCTCATTTATATTTCCTATGGCATCAGCAATTTTTACATCACAGCACGGGCACATCGATAGTTCTCTATTTAAATCATAAAATTTCATACTACATACTTGACAAGTATATTTATTTCCGAGTTCGCTTCTAGCCACTTCTAATCCTTTTTCTATTCTATTTGTATGTCGTTTCTATTAATATATACTATACAGTAGTATTATAATATCTATTCCTATATATACATGATCATGCAATTAAACAACAAAAATAATGCTGTAATCGTTTATCAATCAAATTCTCTTCATGGTGCTATTAGGACACCTAGTGATAAATCTATTTCACACAGGGCACTAATTCTCGGGGCGTTATGCTTAGGTGAAACAACAATAAAAAATCTCTTATTATCAGAAGATGTGATAAATACAGCAGAGGCTCTCAGACAATTTGGTGCCAATATAAATATAAACAAAGATGCTGAGTGTAAAATTAGTGGCATTGGAATTGGTGGCCTTTTACAACCAGAAAAAAATATTTATCTAGGAAATTCTGGAACTTCAGCAAGGCTATTGATCGGTTTAATGTCTAGTTGTGAGGTATTGGTAAAATTTGAAGGAGACGAGTCCCTCTCAAATCGCCCTATGAATAGAGTACTATCTCCACTTCAAAAGGTTGGTCTAGAAATTTTAGAAGATAATGATCGAAAATTACCTCTTACACTCAGAGGTGCAACGATGCCGGTGCCTATTTATCATCACTTAACTATTCCATCAGCACAAGTTAAAACTGCCTTGATTTTATCTGCACTAAATATATCTGGAACATCAACAATAATTGAACCAATTAAAACTCGTGATCACACAGAAAATCTTCTTAAATTATTTGATGCTGACATAATAATAAATAAAAACTCAGATGGAGATGATGTTATAAAAATAAATGGTCTAGTAAAATTATCTCCACAGAAAATAGATATTCCTGGTGATCCAAGCTCTGCAGCTTTTTTTGTTGTAGCTGGGCTAATCATGCCGAATTCAGTACTCAAGATTACTAATGTGATGACAAACCCGACCAGGGCACATTTTATTGATGTTTTAAATAGAATGGGTGCAAATATTAAGATTGCTAAGACATATTCTAAATGTGGGGAAGATGTTTGTGATCTTGAAGTAACATCAAGTGAGCTTAAAGGTATTATTATAACTAAAGAGGAAGCTCCTTCTCTCATAGATGAATTTCTAATTCTCTCTGTCGCTGCCGCTTATGCCAAAGGAGCAAGCAGATTTTGTGGTTTATCTGAATTAAGAGTGAAAGAAAGCAATAGATTTGAAGCAATTATCAATATGCTATCTTCATCAGGCGTTTCATGTCGGAATGTTGGGGATGATATAGTTATTGATGGTAAAGGTGAGGTTATTGGTGGGAGTGAAATCAAAACAAATCTAGATCATCGCACTGCCATGGCAAGCTTTATTTTGGGGCTAAATGCTCATAATAAAATCAGAATTGATGATATATCTCCAATTAACACAAGTTTCCCGGGGTTTACTCAATTATATACTCAGATTGGAGGTATATATAAAAGTGAATGACTAATCTAGGTAATATAATAATAGCAATCGATGGACCTGCGGCTAGTGGGAAAGGAACTATAGCAAAGAAATTATCAGAATATTTTGGGCTTCCCTATTTAGACTCTGGGTTACTATATAGGATTGTTGCGTCAGAGGTCATTAAGCATAATATTAATCCCCTAGAAAAAAGATTAGTAATTGATCATGTGAAAAAGATAAACTTCGACAGAATTGATAATAAAAATTTAAGGAATGATAATGTATCACGTGTTGCATCAATTATTGCGCAGTATAAGGAGGTTAGGGATGTTTTATTGAGGTACCAAAGGAGCTTTGCTATAAGTGGTGTTGTTATGGATGGGAGAGACATTGGGACCGTTATATTTCCAAATGCAAACTATAAATTTTATATCACTGCTACATTGGATGAGCGCACAAATAGAAGGTTCCTCGAGCTAGTAGAACAAAATAGCGAATTAGATAGAAATATTGTTAAAAATGATATAAATAATAGAGATCAAAGAGACATTATGAGAAAAATTGCTCCACTAACTAAGGCGGATGATGCAATTGAAGTAGATACTACTTTCATGAAAATTGATGATGTAATTGACTTTATTGTAAAATACATACATAAAGATAAAAAATCTTAAGAATTGGAGAATGAGAATATATGACAAATAACAACCCTAATAAGCTAAATCCTACAATTGATGATTTTGCTGCACTGCTTGATGAAAGTATGAGTAAGATAAATTTATCTGAAGGTACTATTATAAATGGTGTGGTGACGGCACTTGAGAATGACTTTGTTATTGTTGATGTTGGTTTAAAAACAGAGGGTAGAGTCCCTTTAAGAGAATTTAAGTCTTCTGCTGGTCAAATAACCCCTCAAGTCGGAGAACACGTGGATGTTTATTTGGATCGCATTGAAAATTCTAATGGAGAAGCAGTTCTTAGTAGAGAGAAAGCACGTCGTCAAGAAAGTTGGAACAAACTAGAAAAACTTCACGCTGATGGTATCAGAGTTGAAGGCGTAATATTTGGGCGAGTTAAGGGCGGTTTTACAGTCGATTTAGATGGGGCTATTGCATTTTTGCCAGGGAGTCAGGTTGATATTAAACCAGTGAGAGATGTTGGCGGCATGCTTAATGTTTCGCAACCTTTCCAGATTCTTAAAATGGACAGAAAAAGAGGTAATATTGTTGTTTCAAGAAGAGCAATTATTGAAGAATCTAAAGGCGAAATTAACCAGGAACTAGCAAGTTCACTTGAGGAAGGACAAGCACTTGATGGTATTGTCAAGAATATAACAGATTATGGTGCTTTTATCGATTTAGGCGGAATGGATGGACTGCTGCATGTAACAGATATATCATGGAAAAGAGTTAATCATCCAAGTGATTTATTAAAGATTGGTCAATCCGTAAAAGTTCAGATTATTAAAATTAATCCTGAAACCAAGAGAGTAAGTTTGGGTATGAAACAATTGGAGATTGATCCATGGGAAGATATTGCTGGGAAATATCCAATAAATACAAAACTTAAGGGTAAAGTTACAAATATTACTGATTATGGTGCTTTTGTAGAAATTGAGCCAGGTATCGAGGGGCTTACTCACGTTTCCGAGATGAGTTGGACAAAAAAGAATGTTCATCCTGGAAAAATTGTATCCAGTTCACAAGAAGTTGAGGTGGTAATATTAGAAATAGATCTTGAAAAAAGAAGGATTTCTCTTGGAATGAAACAATGTGTTGAAAATCCGTGGGCAAACTTTGCAGGAAATCATCCTGTTGGATCAGTTGTTTCTGGTGAGGTAAAAAATTCAACAGAATTCGGTCTATTTGTTGGACTCGAAGATGAATTAGATGGAATGATTCACTTATCTGATCTTGATTGGAATGAAAAACCAGAAGTTTCATTAGAGAAATACAAAAAAGGTGAGTCTATTGAAGTAAAAGTTCTTGATATTGATGTAGAAAAAGAGCGTATAAGCCTCGGGGTAAAGCAGCTATCAGGAGATCCTTATGCAGGATTAAAACAGATCAAGAAAGGTGATGTTGTTACATGTTACATAACAAATATTCGCGATGGAGGTTTGGATGTAACAATTGGACAAGACGGAGTGCCTTGCTCAATAAAAAGAGCCGACTTATCCGTAGATAAATCTGAACAAAGACCTGATAGATTTGATATTGGTGAAATGGTTGATGCAAAAGTTATTCAAATTGATTCAAAAAACAATAAAATTACACTATCAATAAAAAGTCTTCAAATTGATCAAGAAAAAGAAGCTGTTGAACAATATGGTTCTGCGGACTCAGGAGCATCACTTGGAGATATATTAGGAGAAGCTCTAAATATCAGCAATGAAAAACAAGATGATAGTGATCAGCAAGCCAAAAAGAAAAACAAAGAAGCTAAAGACGCCTCACAATCTAGTGATCAAGAGTAAATCTAGTTCTTCTTTCGTATAAATTTTTTTTTGGTTTCTATAACCATAAAGGTCTTAAATTCTATGGTTTTCGTTAATAATCATGACGCAAAGGGCTACAGAAAGCGACTGTTTTTCTGGAGAACAGTTTCTCTAATAACAATTGCAATAATTGTTTATTTATCATTCGGAAACAAAAAGGAAAACTCAAGCCAGGACTATATTGCAAATTATAGTATTTCTGGAATGCTTATAACTGCAGATAAAATTATAGAAGATTTAGAAGGGTTAAAGTCAAATAATAGAGTCAACTCAATAATCGTATCAGTTGATAGCCCTGGTGGAACTACAGTGAGTGCAGAAGAAATTTACCTAAAATTAAAAGAAATTTCATTATCTAAGCCTACAGCAATAGTAATGAGAAATATTGCCACATCGGGAGCTTATTTGCTCTCACTTGGCGGAGATGTAATCTTTTCAAGAGAGAATACGATTACAGGTTCGATTGGGGTTTTGTTACAATGGGCAAGAGTTGATGATGCCCTTTCAAAACTAGGGATTGAAATAAATGAAATAAAAAGTGGGAAGCTCAAGGCTGAACCAGATTTTTTTGGTGAAGTTGATGACGAAACCAAGCAAGTAACAAAAGAAATAATAGATGAAACATTTGATTGGTTTCTGAGAATTGTCAAAGTAGAGCGGAATTTGAATTCAAGAGAAATTAATAAAATTTCGGATGGTAGAATTTTCACAGGTAGACAAGCTATTCAGTTAAATTTAGTTGATGAAATCGGTGATAAAAATGATGCTAAAATGTGGCTTATTGAGAATAAGGGAATTGACTCAGACTCACCAATCATTGATTATAAAAAATCAAATAAGCCAAGTTTTATAGAACTAAGTCTTGCAAATATTATGGATTATTTTAATATTACCACATCATATACAGAGCGCTTACGCTCCAATTTATCTTTGATCAATAATGGTGGTTTACAATCTGTATGGGATCATAAAACTAATTAATTCTGGGGAAAAATGAAGAAATCTGAGTTAATTGATGAATTAGCAAAAGAATATCCGCACCTTTACCATAGAGATATTGAAAAAGTTGTAGACGTTTTTTACAACTCTATTACCGATGCATTAGCAAACGGTCAAAGAGTCGAATTAAGAGGTTTTGGAGCCTTCTCAATAAAAGAACGTGGTCCTCGTGTTGCAAGAAATCCAAAAAATGGAGATAGAGTTGCTGTATCTGGCAAAAAATCTGTTTATTATAAACCAGGAAAAGAACTCAAAGAGCGTATCAATAAATAAAACCGAGTGGTATTAGGGTAGGGGGCAAGTCTTTTTTTGAATCAATTAATTAAAAACGCTCTATACTGTGCCATTGATATGAAAGATACTGATCAAGCAGTATCTCTAATCAATCAAATAAAAGAAAATATAGATGGTATCAAGATTGGTATGGAGGCATTTTATGCCATGGGTCATAATGGTTATTTAAGATTATATGATCTTGGTTTGCCAATTTTTCTCGATTTAAAGCTTCACGATATTCCAAATACTGTCAGCTCGGCAATTAAATCATTATTACCATTAAATCCTTTTATTATAAATATTCATACGACTGGTGGAAGTGAAATGATGAGAGCAGCCGTTGAGGCAATAAGTGACAATGGAATTAACAAGCCTAAACTCATCGGAGTAACAATTCTTACAAGCATGAATGAAGATAGTTTTAATGAACAAGGAATATCAATAAAAGTTGAACAACAGGTAATAAACTTATCTAATCTAGCAAAAAAGTGCGGTTTGGATGGAGTTGTATGCAGCCCATTAGAAGCAAAAAATGTTAAAATTACCTGCGGTGAAGATTTTCTCACAATAGTTCCTGGTATTAGACCAAATAATTCTGCTTCGAACGATCAAAAAAGAATTTTAACGCCAAGTGAGGCAATTAAAAATGGTGCAGACATACTTATAGTAGGTCGACCGATAACTCAAGCTAAAGATCCAAATCAAGCTGCAAGATCAATAAAAGAAAGTATAATCCCATATGAGCATTAAGATTAAAATATGTGGGGTAAAAGAACAAGAAAACATAGAGTGTTGTATTGAAAATAAAGTAAATATGATTGGTTTTGTCTTCCATAATGATAGCCCCAGAAATATTTCAATAAAAAATGCTTCTAATTTAGTTAAGTTGTATAAGAATCACATAGAGATTGTTGGCTTGGTTGTAGATCCATCAGATGACTTATTAGATCAAATAATTGATAAAGTAGGTATTTGTAAGATTCAATTTCATGGAAATGAGTCACCTGAAAGGATTTTTTACATAAAAGAGCGTTATAATATTTCTTCTATAAAGGCAATCCCTGTATTTCATAATTTAAGTGCCTTAGAAATAGACCCATATCATGAAGCAAGTGATTATATATTATTCGATACTCCGCCCATTAGTTCAGCCAATAGGCCTGGGGGTAATGGAGTTGCTTTTGATTGGCATTTAGTACAGAAATTGAATATTGTTAAACCCTGGATTTTATCAGGCGGACTTAAAATTGAGAACGTAAAAGAAGCAATCTCTATCACAAAAGCAAACTTTGTCGATGTATCTTCTGGAGTTGAAGAATCTTTGGGCATAAAGAATAACGATTTGATAACAAAATTCGTATATAATGCAAGACACTCTGAATAAGGTAAAATATTAGATGGAAAATATAAACTCTTTTAAGCTCGGTCCCGACCAAAATGGAAAATTTGGAATATTTGGTGGTAGATTTGTAGCAGAAACTTTAATGCCATTAATTCTGGATCTTGAAAAGGCATACAATGAAGCAAAATCTGACGAAATATTTCTTTCAGAGTTGCTTTACTTAAATAAGTATTATACTGGAAGGCCCAGCCCATTATATTTTGCTGAAGGTCTTACGAACTATTTAGGATCTGGTAAGATATATTTTAAAAGAGATGAGTTAAATCATACTGGTAGCCATAAAATCAATAATTGCTTGGGACAAATTCTATTGGCGAAGAGAATGAAAAAAACAAGAATAATCGCTGAGACTGGAGCTGGTCAACATGGTGTTGCAGTTGCAACTGTTGCAGCAAGATTTGGGTTGCCTTGTGTAATATACATGGGTGCAAAAGATGTTGAAAGGCAGAAACCAAATGTCTTTAGAATGAAGTTATTAGGAGCAGAAGTAATAGCAGTAAAATCAGGTAATTCAACACTAAAGGATGCTATGAATGAAGCACTTCGTGATTGGGTAGCGAATGTTAGAGATACATTTTATATTATTGGTACTGTAGCAGGACCACATCCATACCCATCTATGGTTAGGGATTTCCAATCAGTTATTGGGCATGAAGCAAAAGAACAGATATTAGAAGCTGAAGGACGATTACCACATCAATTGATTGCATGTATTGGAGGTGGATCAAATGCTATGGGTTTATTTTATCCTTTTCTAGATGACTCTGATGTCAAAATAACTGGAGTTGAGGCAGGAGGCATGGGTCTTGATGGAGACCAGCATTGCGCGAGCTTATCCGCTGGAAGACCTGGTGTATTGCATGGCAATAGAACATATTTATTACAAGATGATGAGGGGCAAATAGTAGAGGGTCACTCAATATCAGCAGGGTTAGATTATCCTGGTATTGGCCCTGAGCATTCATGGTTAAAAGAAACCGGTAGAGTTGAGTATGTAGCTATTACTGATAAAGAAGCTGTAGAAGCCTTTAAAATTTGTACAAAAACTGAGGGGATCATTCCTGCATTAGAACCATCGCATGCATTAGCACACCTGATAAATATAAGTAGTGACTTGTCAAAAGATGAGATAGTGATAATGAATCTGTGTGGTAGAGGAGATAAGGACATATTTTCAATTGCAGAGTATCTAAATATGGAGATTTAGTAGTTGAATAAAAGAATCAAAGATTGTTTCAGTAAATTATCAAAAAAAAATAAGAAAGCGCTAATTACGTTTCTTACTGCTGGTGATCCAAATTTTAATTTATCATCAGAATTAATCAAAGAACTACCCAGTGCCGGAGCTGACATAATTGAGATTGGTATGCCTTTCAGTGATCCAATGGCTGATGGACCTGCAATACAGGCTTCTTCATTAAGAGCAATAAAGGCGGGTCACACAATGCAAAATACATTTGAAATTATTTCTAGTTTTCGTAAAGATAATACCATAACGCCAATTATTCTTATGGGTTATTTTAATCCAATATACAATTATGGGACAGAGAAATTTATAAACAAAATTATATCCCTGGGTGTTGATGGGATAATTATCGTTGATCTTCCCCCAGAAGAAGATATGGAATTTTGTGATATGGCTCATCAAAAGGGTTTATCTTTTATTAGGCTCGCTACACCAACAACAGACAAAGCTAGACTTAATAAAATTATGCAAAAAACAGATGGTTTTTTATATTATGTATCAATAACTGGCGTTACTGGGTCAATAAAACCAGATATAAGTGAAGTAAAAGACGCTATATTTGCAATAAAAGACCAAATTCAGATACCTGTATGCGTCGGGTTTGGTATTAAAACAACAGAGGACGTAAAGAATATAATTAGCTTTGCTGATGGGGTTATTGTAGGATCTGCATTAGTAAATATTATCGAAGACAAAAAATCTGAAGCAAGTATTAAAGAAGGAATCCTTAAAAAGGTAAAAGATCTTGCAAGCGTCCTATAATCTTAATAAATGGTGATCAGAAATGAATTGGATCAACAACATAGTAACCCCAAAAATTAAGGAAATACTTACAAAAAAAGATGTTCCTGATAATTTATGGATAAAATGCCCAGAAAGTGGGCAAATGGTATTTCACAAAGATTTGGAGTCTAATCAATGGGTTATTCCTGGTTCAAACTATCATATGAAGATTCCAGCAAAAAAGAGATTAGATTTATTATATGATAGTGGGTATGAAATAATCCAAGCCGACAATAAAGTTTTAGATCCTTTGAAATTCAGGGATGAAAAAAGGTATATTGATCGTTTGAAAGATGCACGTAAAAAGACCGGCATGGATGATGCAGTTGTTATTTCAAAAGGAAATATTGGCAATATCCCAGTTATATCCATCGTTCAAGATTTTGCTTTTATGGGTGGATCACTTGGTATTGCGGCTGGAGAAGCAATTATTAGAGCAATGGATGAGGCTCTCCATACATCAGCACCTGTTATATTATTTTCTGCAGCAGGTGGTGCACGTATGCAAGAGGGCATTCTATCACTTATGCAAATGCCGAGAACAACTATCGCTGTTCAAAAATTAAATGAGGCAAAAATTCCATATATTGTTGTTTTAACAAACCCTACAACAGGTGGTGTTACTGCATCATATGCTATGCTTGGAGATGTTCATATTGCTGAACCAGGCGCATTAATTGGTTTTGCTGGGCCTCGTGTCATAGAGCAAACAATCAAAGAAAAATTACCCGAAGGATTCCAAAGGTCTGAGTATTTGTTGGACCATGGTATGATTGATATGGTTGTGCATAGACATGAACTCAGGAATAAATTAATCACTATCTGCAAACTTCTTTTAAATAAATAGATATTCCCCAAAAAGATGAGATCTAATCAGTTTAATTTAATATTGGATCGTATTACTCAATTATATCCAAAATCGATGGACTTGTCGTTAGGGAGAATAAATGGTTTACTTCATAAGTTAGGTAACCCGCAAAATAAAATTAAAAACACCATTCATATAGCAGGAACAAATGGGAAAGGCTCAACATTATCATATATTGTTTCTATTCTTGCGGAGGCAGGGTTCAAAGTAGACTCATATATATCGCCTCATTTAGTTGACTTTAATGAAAGGTTTAGGATCGGGAATATTGGTGGTTTTGAACTTATAGATGATGAATCACTAATTGAATTACTTAATTACTGTGAAAAAATTAATGGTAAATCGCCAATAACAATTTTTGAATTAATAACTGCTGCTGCATTTTTAAAATTCTCAACCACTGGTTCAGATTTTTTGATTCTTGAGACTGGATTAGGGGGTAGACTTGATGCAACTAATGTGATTAAAAAACCATTAGTTTCAGTTATCACACCCATTGGAATAGATCATCAGCAGTTTTTAGGGAATACATTAGAGAATATTGCAAGTGAAAAGGCAGGTATTATAAAGAATGGACGCACAACTGTAATATCAAAACAAAATTATGATTTATTAGGATTATTTAAAAAATTTATTAAATTACAAAATAATAAATCAAAAATCT
>PAHC01000039.1 GCA_002704755.1 Rhodobiaceae bacterium | reverse complement strand
TTTGATGTTCTTCGATGACTTTGACCGGCATACCTTTTTGGGTTAGAAAAAATTTTTCGGTTTGTTCTTTAAAGTCTCGCAAATCTGGATAATGGCGAAGCCAAGACTCTGTTTTGGATAAAGATTTGTAATAAGGAACGTGCTTATCGGCAAAAATAAATTGAGGTATTAAAAGAAAGACTAAAATGAATTTTATCACTCTCCTATAATAATTTTTTAATCCAAATAAGGAAATTACTTAATTATTTTAAATTTTTTTCATGAAATGGTCATAAATTATACATAATATAATTTTTAATGAAAAATTATGACCTTGTTATTGTTGGGACTGGGGTAGTAGGTTTGGGCGCAGCAATAGCTGCAAAAAAATTAAAACCAAAAATAAAAATTCTTTTAATCGACCGGCATCAACAATGCACTGGTGCTTCTATTCGTAACTTTGGGTTTATTACAATTACTGGTCTTGAGTTGGGCATTATGCAAAAACGTGCTCTTCGATCAAAAGAAATTTGGCTTGATATGTGTAAAATAGCCAAAATACCTATACATCACCGAGGGCTTTATTTTTTAGCACATCACTTAGAAACATTACCTGTCCTTGAAAACTACTTGGAGGCAGATCAAAGATCTAACCTTAAATTACTTTCACTATCAGAACTTGAAAAACAAAATCAATTTCTCTCTCAAACTAAACCTCATGCAGCTTTGTATAGCCCTGATGAATTAAGAATTGAACCCCGTATAGCTATTCCAAAAATTACAAACTATCTAAGCAAAATTAAAGGGATTGATTTTTTATGGAATCAAGATGTCATTGAGGATTTAGGTAATGCCCTTAGAACGCCCAAAAAGACAATTTCTTATGATAAATTATTTCTTGCAACGGGCAATCACCTGCAAGGCTTAGGTAGGGATTTATTTTTAAAACATAAAGTACAAAATTGTCGTCTTCATATGTTAAAAATCAAACCAGATCAAAGTTTTAAACTTGGAGGTGGGGTGATGAGTGATTTAACTTTAATGCGGTATCCTGGTTATCAAAATCTAGATTTTATCAATGCTGCCCACCGAATGCTCAAAAAAAATTATAAAAAAGAAATTCAAAATGGAATTCATTTAATTGCGGTTCAATGTGCTGACGGCTCTTTAATTATAGGAGACAGTCATCATTATACTGATCATGAGCATCTTCCTTTTGAGTCGGAGATCATCGATCAACAAATTTTAAGCTTAATGGAAAAGGTCTTGGGAATTAAAAACTATACTGTTACTGAAAGATGGATTGGGCACTATCCTTCAGGAAAAGATGACTATTTTCAACATTTTTATGATCGTAATCGTGTTCAAGCCGTGGTGACCACTGGTATTGGAATGAGTACAGGATTTGCTTTTGCCGAAGAAACAATAGAAAGGTTATTAAATTAATGAATTTGAACAAAATTGAATGTGTTATTTTTGATTGGGCTGGAACAGTGGTTGACTATGGTTGTATGGCTCCTGTTGGGGCATTTACTAAAGTTTTTTCAAACCGAGGTATTGATATCACCATCGCCGAAGCAAGGGCTCCAATGGGTCTCCATAAAAAAAAACATATTGAGGAAATTTTGAAGATCGAGCGCATAAAAAAAATGTGGGAGGATAAATTTGGTAAACCCAGCACCGATGCAGATATACAATCTTTATTTCAAGACTTTATCCCACTTCAAAAAGATATCTTAATCAAATATTCTGAATTAATACCTGGCACTTTAGAGATTATGCACCTTCTCAAAGAGAATCGTGTTTCGATTGGATGCTGTACCGGTTATGACCGTGAACAGGTTGATTTACTTTTAGGACCTATGAAAGAACAAGGGTTTTTTCCAGAAATCGTCATGACCTCTACCGATGTTGAAATTGGTCGCCCTTACCCTTATATGTGCTACCGGATTGCAGAACATTTTCAGTTAAAAACTTTAGCAAACTCGGTCAAAGTGGATGACTCTCCATTTGGCATTTTAGAGGGACATAATGCTGGTATGTGGACGGTAGGAGTTACTTTGTCAAGTAATGAAGTTGGAATGAGCCAATCAGAAGTTGATCAATTAAGCCAAGAGGATCGAAAACAACTCATTCGAAAAGCAGAAGAAAAGTTTTCAGCTGCCTCTCCTCACTTTTTAATTGAAACCATTGCTGACTTACCGAGTGTTCTCCAACAAATAGACGAACAACTTTAACTTATTTTTTATAACCAGACAGGGTTAGACCAAGCAAAGTGACCTGAGTCATCAATTAAGGTCAATCGAAACCAGTCAGATTTAAAATTATCTAAATTGAATTCAGCTTTTGTTATATTTGTCCCTGTTTTATAAACTGCTAAATTTCCAGACCCTGCTAAACAAAGATGGCTTGCAGGCGAACATTCGATATGAATTTTTCGATCGTGTTGCTCGAATTGTAAGATATCCACTCCCGTGGAGGAATAATATTTTCCAGCTTTCAAGGAGTCGATAATGGCATTTGCCGAAAGTTCACTTGCAGCCACCATTACCCAACCTCCTCCTGCATCAGGAACCCTAAAATGGGAGTCGTCAGTTGCGGTAAGATTTATACGGTGATTTTCTTGAAGAAGATAGTCCGCAACGGCAATACCGCTTCCTCTTCCTGACTCAAAATAACATGAGTGATTATAAACCTCAACGCCATGCGCATGACTTACAGTCATGGCCTCCTCAAATGTTAAACTATACCATTCTGGATGAGCTAATGTTACATAGGCTCCTGCATCTTTTGCTCTTTGGACTAATTGGGGGGCTGTTTCCTGATCATCGGCAGAAGCAAAATCCAAAGGGAGACCATTGGCAACAATATGCCAAATACCATCGTTATCATATTTTTTTCCATAACAGTGAATTTCTGCGGATGGTATGGTGATAAAATCTGGTTCATTCAATTGAGTAGTATCTGTAATTTTGGAAGAGGCAAAGGAATGGTCAATCCATAAGTGATCAGACAGACATGTAAAATCATAGCCTAACTCTTTGTATTTTTTTATAACCTCTTCTGGTTGGAGTTGGCCATCAGAGTTGACACAGTGGCCATGAAGATTTCCTCGATAAAACCGCTTTGATAATTGCGAAGGTATTATTTCCATTAGATGATCCTATCGATTAAATATTGCATTTATATGAAGATTATTTTTGCGATCATTATCAATTAGGTGGAGTAAAAACAAGCCGTTTGATGTTCGTTGTGTTTTTTCATGCTTGGTTGATCTACTTTACATCGACTACTTACTATAGGGCATCGAGTTTGAAAAACACATCCTTGAGGTTTTTGATAAATACTAGGAATTTCTCCCTCAAGCGTTTGGAGGGTTTTTTGTGTGTCAGGGTGAATTGAGGGAATTGATTGGAAGAGTGCTTTAGTGTAGGGGTGTTTGGGATCTGTAAATAACTTTTTAGTAGGGGCAAGTTCAACAATTTTTCCTAAATACATCACAGCGACATCATCACAAAAATTTGCAACAACACTGAGGTCATGGCTAATGAACATAATAGTTAATCCCATTTCTTGTTGAATGGTTTTTAATAACTGTAAGATGCCCGCTTGAATGGATACATCTAATGCAGCTACACTTTCATCGGCAACAATAAATTCAGGCTTAGCTACCAACGAGCGGGCAATTGATATTCGTTGGCGCTGCCCTCCAGAAAAAGAATGAGGAAATCGATTTAAATGATTAATGTTCAGCTGGCATTTTTGAGCAATTTCAATCACCCGATCATCCGTTTCCTTTTTAGAACTAGTAATACCTAGAGATTCTAGGGGTTCCGCAATAATATCTCGGACAGTCATCCTCGGACTTAAAGAGTTATACGGATCCTGAAAAATTAACTGCACTTTTGAGCGGAATAATTTTAGGAGATTTTTAGGTAAATGATTAGGATTGATCATTCCCTCCTGAAAATGATAGTGAATAGAGCCACGATGATATTCTTTTGCCGCTAATAGGGCCTTGCCGAGCGTTGACTTACCTGAACCCGACTCTCCCACCAAACCAAAAATTTTTCCCTTTTGAATATCGAAGTTCACATTATCAACCGCATTAAAAGAGTTAGTTTTTTCAAAAATATTTTTTTTTCCTCTTTCATATTGAACTTCCAAATTTCTTACTTCAATAAAACTACTCATGATATATGTGACAAGCAACTGTATGGCCGTCCTCCTGAGCAACCGTTAGAGGTTTTTGGGTTCGGCAGGCCTCTCCCATAATTTTCTTACATCGATTTTGAAAGACACATCCTTGGGGTCGGTCTTTAAGTAAAGGGACTTCTCCAGGGATAGGTATTAGTGGTTTCTCAAAATTATTGATATCAGGGGAGGACTCAATTAGTGATTGGGTGTAGGGATGCTGTGGGTTGGTTAACACTTGATAGGTAGTGCCACTCTCAACAATTTTTCCCATATACATAATTAAAATCCGATGAGCGGTTTGTGCTAAAAGAGCGAGATCATGAGTAATAAAAATAACACCCATATTTCTCTCTCTCACCTCACGTTTAATGAGATTAATAATTTGGGCTTGGATAGTTACATCTAAAGCTGTTGTTGGCTCATCGGCTATTAATAATTGTGGGTTTGTGGAGAGCGCCATAGCAATCATAGCGCGCTGCCGCATCCCTCCAGAAAACTCATAGGAGTATTGATCAATCAATGTTGCACTATCAGGGATGCCGACACTCGTGAGCGCCTGAATAGAACGTTCGCGTGCCTCTTGCACAGAAATATTTTCGTGAATTTGAAGTTGTTCTACCATTTGATCACCAATGCGGATAGCGGGCGCAAAACTGGCCATAGGCTCTTGAAAGATCATGGAGAAAATTTTCCCCCGATAAGGAACCATTTTTAATTCATCATAATTTAATAAATTTTCTCCTTGGTGAAGAATTTTACTATTCGGGTGATAAAGAGTATTTTCATCATTAAGTTGCATAAGCGACTTAGCAGTAATGGTCTTTCCTGATCCTGACTCACCCGCAATTCCTAAAATCTCGCCATTATTCACAGTAAAATTAACATCCTCAAGAGCCAATAATTGACCTTCATCCGTATCAAATTGGATATTTAAATTCTCGACTTTGACTAATGACATTATTTTTGAACCTTGTAAGGATCGGCCGCATCTCGAATACCATCACCTACATAAACGAAGGCCATAACTAAAGCGATAAAAAATATGGTAGGAATGTAGTACCACTGATAATTCAATAGGACATCGCTCTTAGTTGCATTTTGTAGCATCACCCCAATACTATTGACAGGGTCTTGTAACCCTAAACCAATAAAACTAAGAGAAGTCTCTGCTAAAATCATATAAGGGAAGTTAATGAGTGTATCCACGATGATGTAACTCGTGAAGCTTGGAAGTAGATGTTTATAAATTATTTTAAACGTACTTGTTCCACTTAACTTAGCTGCTAAAACATATTCTTGATTGCGCTCAGAGAGCAGATGCGTTCGTAATCTTCGCGATAGTGTGGGGAAGTCAACCATGCCAATGATGGTTGCAATATAGAAAAACCTCATCTCCGCACTCCAATGATCGGGGATGAAAGCTGCAAGAGCCATAAAGAGGGGAATAGGAGGGATAGTTCTCACCGCATCCGTGAAAGCCGATAAGATGCTATCAACCCATCCTCCAAAATATCCCGCTAACCCACCAACCATCAAAGACATACACAATTTTATTGCGAGCCCTAATACACCCACAGCAAGCGATATATAAATTGCTTTTAATGTACGAGAGAAAATATCTTTACCCGATCCATCTGTTCCAAAAATATGAATTTGCCCTTGATCAATCCCAAATAAATGACGGTCCATGGTTATCCCAAGAAAATTGTATTCCCACCCTTTGACAAAAAATTGAACATACCGTCTTTCTTCTCGGTTGACTGTTTCAACCCAGCGAAAATTTGTTTCAATCGAACGGGTCCGCTCAGTGGTATATAAAAAAGGCCTTATCGAAAATCCATTTTCATCCCAAAACTTTGGCAATTGGGGCGCCCCGTTAATATAATCTTTATCTGCTCCATCAATAGTTGGTTTATAGGGTGAGAGAAAATCAGCAAAAATACCCAAAGAAATCAAAAAAATGAGGAAAAAAGTAGCGATTTTTGCAGATTTATTTTTTTGAAAACGTTGCCAAATTAATTGACTTTGAGAGAGAATGGCTGGGCTACTCATCTTTGATTCAACATCCCCCTTCGCGTTCTGGGATCAATAATTGACAAAACGATATCTGTAACAAAATTGATAAAAATGATTGTTGCTGTCATTAAAAATATAATTGCGCCTGCAAGTTGCTGATCATTAGATCGAACTAAGGCTTGGAGAAGCAAGGAACCTGCATCTGTAATCGCTAAAATAATAGCTACAATCGGTAAGTCATTAAAAATACGATTTAAATCAAAACCGATAGAGTTAATCAAGGGGCTCAGCGCATGGCGCGTGGGATAATTTAATAATAAGCGTCGACCTGTTACGCCTCGTGCTTTTGCAGCAGTAACATAGAGCTTTTTGTTTTCATCNATGACTAATGCTTTNACNGTTTGNANNGCCAAGGCAGTTGCNGCCCACCCTANNATAAATATAGGAAGCCAGGCATGGGAGAGAAAATTTAAAAATTTTGCCATGCTCCAGGGTGCTCCTTGGAATTCTGGTGAAAAAAGNCCTGTAAGCGTATCGCCAAAATAAATGGTGGAAAANAGCATGACCATCAANGCCACCATAAAATTTGGCATCGCCAAACCGAGGTAACTAAAAAANTTTAAGGAACTATCAAGGGTTTTATTTTTGGTCGTCGCTGAAATAATACCAAAGGGGATTGCCAAAGAATAAGCGAGGATTAAAGCAACTAAACAAATTCCTAAAGAAATTCCAAATTTAGGAATTAATAATGTACTAATATCAACACGCATAATACAACTTTGGCCAAAGTCACCTTGAAAAGCATTAACTACCCAAGTGCTATAGCGAATAAGAAAGGGTCGATCCAACCCAAGTCTTTTTTCTTCTGCGGCAATATCCTGGTAGGTAATATTTTGACCACTACTTTGTTTAAATGATAAATATCGTTCAGCACAATTGCCNGGAACTAATTCCATTAAAGAAAAGACAATAAAACTGATGAGNAGAAGNGTGATAATCGATAAACCAAANCGAACGGCGATGAATTGATATATGGTTTTCATATTTAAAATACGGACAGTATAAACTGTCCGTATTAAAATTTAATTATAAGTTAAAGCTTACTCAGCTAAGAACCACTGTTGTGGTCTATATGGGTAAGTTCTGTAGTACTCGTATGATGCNGTTTTGAATTCTGGGAAATTCTCCAGTTCATTTCTGTGATAAATTGGAGCAGGTCCAGCCACTGTGCCAATAAACAGTAAGTTTTCTGTCATTGTTGCGACTAACTTTGCGCCTAGCTCATTAGATTTATCAGAACCAACCACAAGTGTTTGGAACTCATTGATGTCATCAATCATATCTGTGATGTATTGAGGAGGTTGAACTCCAGAAGCACCATTGGTATCTAAGTACTCCGCCCATAACATTCCGTTTCTATGACCAAAGTAGTTTTCAAACGGAGGAACAAACAATTCATTGGTTGATAGAATTGTTGGTAANGGNTGACCTTTTTTCCATAAGTGTACTTCAAGCTCATTAGCAGATTGCGCAGTACGATATTCNTCAGTTGTAACCTGTTTAAATGTGGTTTTAATCCCAACATCAGTCCAGTTTTTTGCAACTAATTCTGCCTCTACTAAAGGAAGACCTTGATCTGAGAAGTTCATGTTCAAAGTAAATGGNTTACCATTGTACTCT
This sequence comes from Rhodobiaceae bacterium, assembly GCA_002704755.1. GTDB lineage: Bacteria > Pseudomonadota > Alphaproteobacteria > Rhizobiales > TMED25 > TMED25. Next base: position 1,755 of record PAHC01000039.1, on the reverse strand, counting down.
CTCATACCGTCTCCATCACTGTCCACTAAGCCTACTGCATCTAAAAGTTTGCCTGCAGCTGCTGGATCAAAATCAATTTTATGATTGAGATATTTGCTGTCCACAAAACTTGGAGCGGGCGAGAATGGAATATACTGTTGAGGATTTCCAAGACCAAAGTACGCTGCTTCGTTGATCGCATCGCGGTCAATTGCTAAAGACATCGCTTCACGGAAACGAATATCATTAAATACAGCATTCTTATCCGCATCTGCAATGTTGTAGTTAAAGCTGAATACAGGAATAGAAATACCTGGTTTGATATCTACAGAGTAATTCCCTTTGTCCGCACCATCAAGAAGCTGAGGAGCGAATTCCAATGCAAGGTTTTGCGCCAAATATTCCACTTCTGAATTAGTTAACTTTAACATTCTAAGTTCATTGTTGTTTTGAATGAATGTTTCTGTTTGATCTGAAATATAAGGTAGCTGATGACCCTGTGTATCAACCATGAAGAAGTAAGGGTTCGCAGCATATTTTCTGCCTTCCGCTGTCTCTTCCACTGTGACGTACGCCTCTAAACTTGGGTANGCATCTTTTGGAAGATTGTCTACTTTATCCGCTGCAGATANCATTGGAGAAGGAGTATCTGTCCAACAAGAATTACCAAAGTAAGCTGATAGAACCGCATAGCCGTTTTCAAAACCAGCATCTTTTGCTAATTGATCAGCATTGCTGTTCACGTCTGGGTGATATTGACCAAGAAAATGTTTTGGTGCAAAACCTTGACAGTATGAGGTTGCNAAGTGAGANAATAATCCTGGCTTTGCTGCAGGTAACACAAACTTAACTGTTGTATCATTAATGACTTCAACTTCCATTCGCTCTCCAGCAACTTGTAGGTAGTCATAGGGTTTTTCACGAACATTGGCATCAAACATCATGTTGTCGTACCAGAACTTGACATCATCCGCTGTAAACGCTTCACCATCACTCCATTTATGTCCTGCTCTTAAAAAGAATGTAAGCTCAGTGAAATCTGCGTTCCACTCCCACCCTTTTGCAACATTCGGAACGATTGTTTGAAGATCGTCAGAAAAGCGAACAAAGTTTACGTGACGAGTAGAAAGCAAATCAGAAGTACCTGACTCAGTAGCATTCGCTAACATTCTTAACGTTCCACCATATTGACCAATGGAATCATAAGGCACAACCACTAAAGGCTCAGACGGTAGTCTGTCATCTACGGACGCTAATGAACCGTTTCCTCTAATACGATCGTTTTGCATTTGAATATCAGGGTTTTCTTTAAAAGATAACTGACACTTAGCAAGACTTTCAAATTCCTCTAACTCATACTGTTGAGGATACGCACCGCCTTTTACTCCCATCGTATCTGAAACCGTAATCGCCTTACAACCAGAGTGTGATCCAGCCTGGACGTTTCCAAATGAGAATAAAAGAGAGGCAATTATTGCTAATAGTTTTAACATTAAATGTTCTCCTTAAATTAATTAAATAGAAGTTGGAGATTAAGCTCTAATGTTAAAGTAATTGGATAAGAGTATGAAATTTATATTTAAATTTTGTTTCGATAATATTAAATCCTTAAAAAATGCTACTTTCTACTTCCGTGTTTATGATACACCGAACGGGCTAGCATCTTATGACTAATTGTTTTTCTGATTTGAAATATGCTCTCTTTAGCAAATTTTGATGTTTCTTTTACACTTATGATTGGTTCTTTCCAGTGACTAGGTAATAACTGCTTTTCAA
>PAHC01000038.1 GCA_002704755.1 Rhodobiaceae bacterium | reverse complement strand
ACAGGTCAAAACGCTCTTAATCAAATTGAAGAGTTCAATAAAATTTATAAATTATCTGGATTAATTATGACAAAATTAGATGGGACAGCAAAAGGTGGTGTCTTACTCTCTATTACTGAAAAATATAAATTGCCTATATTTGCAATTGGTATTGGTGAAAAAGAAGATGATCTTCAACCTTTTGTTGCAAAAGATTTTGTTAAAGCATTTTTGGATAAAAATAATTAAAATGAAAAAAGAAATTAGATATGAAGATTATGATAAAATTCAAATTGCTACCGGCACAATTTTAGAGGCATCGGTTAATGAAAAAGCTAAAAAACCTGCTTATGTTCTAAAAATTGATTTTGGGAACAAAATCGGAGTAAAAACTTCTTCCGCACAAATTACAAACTACTATAAAACTAATGAATTAATCAACAAACAAGTAATGGCAATTTGCAACTTTCCACCAAGGAATATAGCGGGAATAAATTCAGAAGTTTTAATACTTGGAGCAATAGAACAGGATGGAAAAGTGGTGTTGTTTCATCCGTCTCAAAAAGTGAAGAATGGCCTACCTATTGCCTAGAGATTATATTTAAAAAATTCTTTAAAGCATTAATCATACTCTGATCATATGCCATCATATGATTATCAAAAGTTGGGAAATATGAATACTTTGGCTCATTGGCACTCTCATAAATTTTTCTACCCATGTAAAATGGAACAAGTGTATCAGCCTTTCCATGTAATACTAAAATAGGAGAATTAATTTTTTTTATTTTTTTTATAGAATTATAACGATCTCTTTGTAAAAGATTCACAGGTACAAAAGGATAAAACCTTTTTCCCATATCAACCATAGATGTATATGGCGACTCTAATATCACACCTGAAAAATTATCTTTACTTGCAAGCTCTACTGCAATTCCTGTACCTAAGGATTCGCCGTAAAGAATAATATCTTTTTTTGTAATACCGTTATTTTCAAGCCACTCAACTGCTTTTTCCGCATCTTTATATAAACCTCTCTCAGTTGGCTTGCCATTATTTCCACTAAATCCTCTCCAAGAAATAATTAAAAAATTTACGTTAATATCACTAAACTTGTTTAGTTTATAAACTCTTGCACCTAGCTCCCCAGCATTTCCATGAAAAAACAATATAGTTTTTTTGTTTTCAGGCTTAAAACTAAACCAAGATTTTAATTCAATATTTTTATCAGAAGGTATAAAAACTTCTTCGTAGTTAAATGTCTTTGAGACTGGATCTAAATTTTTTATATTTGGATGATACATAAAAGTTCTTTGAAATAAGAACATGAATAGTAAAATTAAAAGATATGATAATAAGCCAAATAGAAAAAAATATTTAAACATTTTCATTTATATTTTTTTTAGCTAAGAAAATTCCTAGTAAAACTAATACAGCTCCGTAAAAATGGTAATTAAAAAGATTTTCTGAAAATAAAACAAACCCATAAATGGAGCCATATATTGGCATTAAATAAACAGTTAATCCAGCAACAGAAGCACCAACAACTTGTTGCAATTTTGTATACATTAAAAAAGCTATAATGCCTGGAAATAAAGCGGCTAACAATGAAAATTCTATATAAGTCGTGTTGAATGCAGTTGGTAAGAAATACAAATGCTCAATAATCAAAAAAGGAATTAGAATAATTGATCCAATTAAGCTCATTAACGTAAACCTCTCAATAATACTAAATTTACTTTTCCAATTTATTAAAAAAATTGAAAATAAAGACCATGAAATGGCGGCACCAAAAATCCAAATATCTCCAGTTGTAAAATTTAAATTAATAAAATTACTTAAATTACCTTTAAAAATAATAAATGAAACTCCGAATAAACTTAGTATTACTCCACCATACTGGAAAGTTTTTAATCTTTCTTTGTAAATATAAGCTGACAGTAAAACTATAAATATTGGTGAAAGAGCATAAATAATTGACATATTTGTAACTGTACTTGTTAGGCCAGAAATATATGGCAAAGCACCACATCCCACATAACCTGTGGCCGCTAAAAAAGTAAGTCTCCATGACTCTTTCTTAAAATATTTTTTTTTCTTTAAAATAGATTGATAAATAAAAGGAAAAATAATCAAAAAAACTAATAGCCATCTTGAGAATGCCAGAGATACTGGTGGAACATTTCCAAATGCTCCTCGAGCAATTGCAATATTGCTCGTCATAAATATTGGTTGAACAAATAATAATAAAAAATGCCCTAAAGAATTTGCATTTACTTTATTTTTTGACAATTTCTAAATTATTTTTTTTTAAAAAATTTGTTTTTAAAAATTTGAATTAATGAAATATTAAAACTTTCACATGCTTCAATTACCATCATTCCAATTGCTAAACCCATGATGATTTTGACAGGCAAAACATCCCAAAAACCTATCATTGGTGATCGGGTAAGAGTTGTAGATAATCCGATTAAAAAAAGGATTGCTAAACAGGTACCTATGATAACTATAACTTTTCTATTCATCTTTGCATTCCCCCTCTAGCCATTTGGCATATTTTAAAAACCTAAAATCATCAAATTTATTACCGATCATTTGAAGTCCAAGAGGTAAATTATTCTCTCCTTTAAACAAAGGCAAGTTAATAGTTGGCAAGCCCATATATGTCCAAATGGTTGAAAGTTCAGGGCTTCCTGTACTTGATAATCCTTTTTCTGCTACACCAATCGCAGAGGGTGTAATGACACTATAATAATCTTCAAAAACTTCTTTGTAAGATTCATAAGCCCTAAATTTAAAATCTACAGCTTCTGCGTATTCATAGGCAGAATATTTTTTCCCTCTTTCAATAGCGCTAATTAAGTTCTTTCCTAAAGATTTTTTTCCTATTTTATAATAATCACTAAAACTTCTGGCCATATCAGTTTCATGTATTATTTGATGATATTTAAAAATTTCTTTGAAATATNAAGGCTCATCAAATACTTCNATATTATTTTTAAAAGATTCGATAAAATAATTAAAAACTTCTTGGTTTTTTTTTGTAATTTTTTTCCAACTCGAAGTTTTATANAAAATAAATTTNGGTTCAAATTCTATTTTTTTTTCAACTTCTTCCATCATNTTATCAGTTGCATAATAAACTGTATCTGNATCATACANNTCTTTTCGNATTAATACTTTTGCAAAATGNGCTGCCTCTTCAACTGTATGAGCAAAAANACCTACTTGATCAAGNTNCGAAGATTGTTTTAAAATNCCATTTCTAGATATTAATCCAAATGAAGGTTTGTANCCTACCACNCCACAGTANGCGGCAGGTCTTATTACTGAACCGTTTGTTTGTGTTCCTACCGAAANAGGAGNCATATAAGATGCNACAGCAGCNGCTGANCCNCTNGAAGAACCACCNGGAGTTCTTGCATAATCATGAGGATTCTTNGTTTTNCCAGGATCAAAATAAGCCAATTCTGTTGTTACNGTCTTTCCCATCAAAATAGCACCTGANTTTTTTATCAGGCTAGCNACTTCTGAGTCTTGGCTGTATCCTTTTCCTTTTCTTAATTTGGTACCACACTCTGTTGGCATATCATAAGTACCAATAATGTCCTTAAGGGCGACTGGAATACCGTGTAATGGTCCTATGGGTTTTCCTGAACTTCTATAGTTATCAGCATCTTCAGCTTTTTCTAATAATTTTTCCTTATCAAAAAAAGCCCAGGCACAAACATCTTTTTCAAATTTTTCTACCCTATTTATAAATGCCAAACACAATTGATGAGAAGTTATTTCTCCACTTTTAATTTTTTTGGCTAATTCAATAGTACTTAATGCAATTAAATCTTCTGAATCCATCTAATTATTTATTTGCAAATAATGTTTCTGGTAACCACAAAGCGATACCTGGAAAAATATACATTAAAATCATTGCAAAAATTACAATGCCTAAAAAGGGCACTATACCCTTGAATATTTCCATGAGTTCTACATTTTTAGACTGAACTCCTTTTAGATAATATGCTGACATCGCCATTGGTGGTGTTAAAAATGACGTTTGCAAGTTAAGAGCTATTAACATTGCAAAGAAATATGGATTCACACCATAAATACTTCTAATANTGGTAAAAANATTGGAACAAAAATAATTAAAATTTCAGTCCACTCTANTGGCCAACCTAATAAAAAAATAATAATTTGAGTAATAACTAAAAATTGCCAAGGCTTAAGATCTAAAGCTGCGAAAAAATGCTCAAACACTTCGTGTCCACCTAAATAAGAAAATACAGATGAAAATGTCCACGACCCAACAAATAGCCACATGATCATCGCTGAAGTTTTTGCTGTTAGAAATACTGAGTCTTTAAAGTTTTTCCACTTTAAAGATTTGTATATTAGNGACAGTAATATTGACCCTAAAGCACCTATTGCAGCTGCTTCTGCTGGGGTTGCTAATCCTGCTAAAATTGTTCCAAGCACNAACATAATTAAAGTGAACAAAGGTACAAATGATACGAATATTTCTTTTACAATTTCAGCCGCTGGAGGAATTTCCTCTTCTCTTGGNTTTGGTGCAACTTTTGGATTGAAGTAAGCCAGTGTGATTGAATAAACAATATATAAAAAAGCCAACAAAAGTCCTGGGAAAATTGCTGCAGCAAATAAACGTAANGGAGATAACTGAGCTATAACAGAATACACAATTAGCATTATGCTNGGTGGAATTAAAATACCAAGACAACCACCCGCACATATTACCCCAGAAGCAAATTTCTTATCATAACCAGCTTTAATCATTGCTGGCCATGCCAATAAACCCATTAATGTTACAACTGCTCCAATAATACCTGTGGCTGTTGAAAATAAAGCACAAGTNACTAATGCTGCTACAGCCATTGATCCTGGCAGTCTGTGCGAAGCAAGTCTTATTGCAAAAAATAGTCTTGATACAATTCCCGCTCTTTCTACCAAATAACCCATAAACAAAAACAACGGTACAGCAGTAAGTACATTATTATCCATTACGGTATAAGTATTTTGAACAAACAAACCAAATATTCTATTGTCTAGAATGTGGTCCATTAAGCCCCAGTCAAAATAAGCGTAATAGCCAAAAATTATTCCCATCGCCATCAATGTAAATGCAATCGGGAAACCCAAAAGCACGCAACCTAAGAAAACTACCATCATAATGATAGCTATGGTCGGGTTAGGTATATAGTATCCAAACATAATTTTTATTTATTATTCCTCTTGATGAGAAGTTCTCATTAAAATTTTTTCTGTTTCCTCGGCATCAGACATTCTATCTGGCCAATGTCCAGTTTTAATACATATTACACATCTCAAGACTTCTGCAATTCCTTGCAGAACCAATAATAATCCCGATAGTGGTATTAAAGATTTTGCCATATAAATTTGAATTTGTGCTGGACTATTCCAACTGGTTTCTTTCACTTTCCAAGCCATGCCTGCNTANTCAAATCCTGAAAAAGTTAATGCTAAAACGCCAGGGAAAAAAAATAAAACATAAAGCCATAAATCTAATTTTGCTTGTGTCACCGGCTTCATCAAACGATAAAAGACATCTCCTCTTACATGCGCTTCTGTAGAAAGAGTGTACGCACCTGCCATCATAAATATCGCTCCATACATTTGTAAACTGAAATCAAAATTCCATAATGTNGGCTTATTAAAAACNTAAGCCATGACTACTTCATAACATGTGCCTAAACATAAAATTACTATGCACCATGAAAATGCTTTCCCTACAGATATACTTAGGGTATCGGCAAATTTTATATAAGCATTATACTTTTGCATTTTCGCTCTATATTCTATTTTAGATAAAAAAAAAGGGGGTTTCTAACCCCCTTTTTTTATTTAGATAGATTATATCTTTACTTGNCCAATTGGTCCAAACTCATTTTCATAAGCCAATCTATAATTAGGCTGATTCATGAGTAAGTACTTCATGACTTTTTTAGCATAAGATTTTTGCGAACTTACGATTTTCGCAAAGAATGGATCTTTGTCAGAAAATTCTTTCACAACTTTATCCCATCCTTTTAATTGCTCAGCTAAAATTTCATCTGATGTTTGATAAACATTAACACCACTTTCNTTCATTAGTTTTGCAAGATCATCTGAGTATCTTACTAATGCTTTGAAGTAGTTATCACTGTTTGCACTGTANGCAGCATATTTAAGAATAGCCTGGTGCTTAGGTGATAAACTGTTGTANCTTTTTTTGTTTATCGGTATTTCAAACATCTCTTGAGATTGGTGGAATGATCCTAAATGATAATGTTTAGAAACATCTTGCATTCCAAATTGAGAATCTGATGTCGGGTTATTAAATTCCGCAGCATCAATCAATCCAGTTTTCATTGCTGGTTGAATTTCTCCTCCAGGAAGTTGTCTTACTACCATTCCCATTGCTGTAAGTACGTTTGTTGCTAATCCAACGGTACGATATTTCATACCTTTTACATCAGCTACAGTCGTTACGTTTTTCTTAAACCAACCAAATGGTTGTGCCGGCATTGGCATGTGGAAGAAACCAACATAATCGTAACCTACTTTATTTAAAGTTTCTTCATATAANGCTCTACCTCCACCGTATTCCATCCATCCCATTACTTCTTGAGAAGATAAACCGTATGATGGTCCTGTNCCGAATAGAGAAGCNGCAGCATTTTTTCCGTACCAATAAGCTGTAACCCAGTGACCCATATCAAGAGCCCCAGAACTTACTGCTTGTCCGATCTCAGATGTTTTTACAACTGCTCCAACTGGCTGAAGGTCAATNTTTAATTCACCTCCTGACATCTCTTCTACCATTCTGGTATAGTCTTTTGCCATTTCAAAGAAGATGTTTGCTCCACTTGGCCACGCTGCTTGCATTTTTAAAGTAATAGTTTTTCCGCTACCACTTGAACCACNACCTTGTGGCTTACATGCAGCAAGCAAACCTGCTGTTGCTAATGCACCAGTGGCTGCAGCCTTTTTTAAAAATCGACGTCTTTTAGATACTTGCGCCGGTGTTTTTNTTTTTGACATGTTTTTCTCCCATGTTAGTTAAATTTAACATAGTGATTTTACAGTAATTAATAATCAANTGTCTATTGAATTATTAAGTCGACNNACNCTATTAATGTTGCATAAGCAAAAAANANTTTAATTATATCCAGTATTTAATGNGTGTAATTATTATAACAACTATAAGTTGATTTAATTTACTTGATCCTTTGGCCTTTTTTGATGATTTAAATATACATCTAAATTATCTATTGCTCTATTCCCCATAGCAATACGTGTGTTTGTAGTTGCGCTCCCAAGATGAGGTAACAAAAATAAATTTGGTAGTTCTAAATATTTATTATTAATCTTTGGCTCACCTCTATAAACATCCAGTCCCAATGCAAAAATTTTACCTTTTTTCATTGCTTCTATCATTGCATTATCATCTATAACTTCGCCTCTTGCTGCATTGGCAATAACAGCTCCATCTGGAAAATGTTTAATTGTTTCGGCATTTATTAAATTTTCTGTCTCTTTAGAGCCAGGACAATTAATTGATAAAAATTCGCTATTTTTAAAAAGTTGGTTTATGTCTTGGTGATATATTGCCCCCCCTTCTAATTCAGCACTTAGTTTGCTTCTATTATGATAATGTATCTCCATATCAAATGCTCTTGCTCTTTTAGCTACTGCCCTTCCGATTCTTCCCATGCCTAAAATGCCCAATTTTTTTCCAGTCATCTGTTTTCCAATCAAATAATCAGTTGACCATAACCAGTTTTCTTTTTCGGCATCCTTTCTTCCCTCATATGCTCTTCTTGAAGCTCCAAGCAATAATAGCATTGAAATATCTGCTGTAGCATCTGTCAAAACTTCTGGGGTATTGGTAACAATAATGTCCCTTGCTTTAGCAGCTACGACATCTATATTGCCGTAACCAACGGCATAATTAGATATTATTTTTATACTTTTTGGTAACTGTAAAATCATTTCCTTATTTAATGGTGTAGTAGTAAAGGCTAATATACCATCGCAACCTTGTGCTAAATTTAACAATTCATCAGATGAATATAATTTATCCTCTG
>PAHC01000037.1 GCA_002704755.1 Rhodobiaceae bacterium | reverse complement strand
TTGCAGTCATATCGCCAAGCATAATCTAAATTTTTTTCTGTATATAAGATCATAAAATATTTATTTGTTGAAAAATTCCTAATTCTTTCTCTATCCTTTTCTTTGCTATTTTTACATATTCAGGATTAATCTCTACCATAATTGAGTTTCGATTTTGACTTTCAGCAACAATACAAGTTGTGCCACTACCACCAAAAGGATCAAACACAACGCCATTTTCAGGACACCCCGCTAACACACAAGGCTCAATCAAGTCTTTTGGAAAAGTTGCAAAGTGGGCCTCTTTGAATGGCTTTGTTGTTACTGTCCAGACAGATCTTTTATTTTTGTATGGCAAAGCTGTGATCTTTGCCAAACCACCTCTAGTGTCCATACCATGCTGTCCTACCCCTTTTTTAATTTTATCTGGAGAATTAGGTCCATTTGGGAACTTAGCCTTTTCTTTAATCGCCTCATTATCAAAGTAATACTTAACATTTTTACTTAATAAAAAAATATATTCATGTGCTTTGGTGCATCTATCTTTGACACTCTCTGGCATAGGATTAGGCTTGTGCCAGATAATATCTTGTCTTAGATACCACCCGTCTTGCTGTAATGCGAAAGCTACACGCCAAGGTATTCCTGCCAAATCTTTATCCTTATAAAAAGAATGTCCATACATGTCTTTCTTACCACCTTTATGCAAGATGCCATATTTTTTTTGATTTTCGCCACCACCAGCTAGTGTTTGCTCTCTGGTTGAATATCTGCTTTTGCCACTTATATAACTATCTCCAAGATTTAACCAAACAGTTCCATCATCACGCAATACTCTTTTTACTTCCTTAAATACATTTACCAAGTTTTCTACAAATTCTTCTGGTGTATTTTCCATACCAAGTTGACCACCCTCACCATAATCACGCAATCCCCAATAAGGTGGTGAGGTGATACAAGTATTAACAGATTTATCAGGTATTTCTTTAAGTCTTTGAAATACGTTTCCCTTATAAATATTTATTCCCAATTTATACCTCCATTATCATTTATTGGCTCTAATATATTTTTTCTTCTAAATAAAGTTTTCACTTTACTGTCTATTTCTGAACTGTTCGCTTTCACTACTCCACATTTAACCACACGCATAGGATCAAAATCTACGCCTTGATCTGTACAGATTCTTTCCGCCTCACCTTCTGGGGCTAACCAAATTGCAATCGCAGCTCTATGACCATCTACAATAGAACTTGCTCCTCTAATGCTTGCTCTCGCTTGCATACTGTCCTCTGTGCCTGTTAAACCTGTTTTACCCATATGATGTATGCTTAAACAAGCACAATTAAATTTAGCCGATATTCTAGTTGCTAACTGACAATACATTTGACTTGCCTCTTGACTTGTTGTTATTGGAGCGTTCACGAATGATTGAATCGGATCAATTATGACTAACTCCAAATCATTAATTGTTTCTAACTCTTCAATCAAATCTTCTGCCTGTGTTGTTATCTGTAAACCAGAACTATCTTCTTTGAGCAAAGTAAAGGGTTTGCCATAATCAGGTACAGTAAAAACAAACATATCGTAATTTGTTTCAAATCTTGTAAATTTTGGATCAAGAGCATTTACTCTTCTATGAATTTCTTGTCTATCATCTTCAGCCGCTAAAACGACAACATTGCCAGCTTTTTTTATTGGATTATCCAACCAAATACCACTACCCCTTATTATCTTCAATCCTAAATCTAACGAGAGCATTGATTTACCAACGCCACCAATAGAGGCTAATAACATTGGTTTAGATTTTTCTACCAACCTATCAACTAACCACTCACGGGGCGGAGGATCTTCAACCAANTTACGAACTGCATATTGNTTAAGTCCGATTCCTGTTTCTGATAACTCCAACCTTACTTGTTCGATACCATGTTCGAGTGCTAGGTCGTTGAAATCTCCAGGTTTNCTTGGTATGCGTGCAATANAATTAGAAATTGCATTNGCACAATCCTCCGCTTTTTGTTTCCCCAANCCGCTTTTATCATTATCAAAGGCCACCAGAAACCTTGCATTAGTTTTTTCACGCAAGTTGGCTAAAGAGGCAAGGCCAAAATTTGCGGAAAAAATGCAGACAGAGGGGATGCCTGTTGCAAGATAACTGGTGACGGATGTTGCCATNCCTTCACAAATAATTAATTTATCTAAATTTGGTAAATCGCTAATATTAAAACCGACTGGAAAAAAATTACCCTTAACTTCACTAGCGGAAACGAATCTTTTTTCTCCCTGTGCAGAAATATACTGCAAACTTCTGATTTCAGCATTTACATTGTAAATTGGCACTACTAAGAGCGTCTTATTTGCTCTCAGGCTTTCGCATTTTATTTTTTTGGTNTCTAAGTAGGGGTGTTTTTCAACCTGTTCATAGCTTTTAAATCTGTTTGCACAATCAACAGCTACTTCATCATAGCGTTCTAATTTGTGTTTTTCAGNTTCCTCTTTGGCTTCTTTTAGTTTTTTCTGCAAATCATTACGTTCACGCACGCTCAGATCATTAGTCTGAACGCTCGACCACTTTTTTTCTTCGCCTGTACGCCAGTTCCCGTACGCACAAAAAGTATGCTTACCAAGTTGATTGACCGCATACCAACCAGATTTTTCACCATGCTTATCAGGTCTAGTAATAGAACTTGCTTTGACTGAGCAACGGACAAGTCCGCCACCCGTATCAAGATATGGCACGTCTAAACCAAAGTTATTAAGTTCTGTTAGCAAATCGTCTGTAGTTTTGCCTTTGCCCTCAAATACTAAATTCTGATTTATTACAATGCCATCATTAAAGTATTTCGTCAGTTTGACCAAAATCTGTTTTCCCCGTTTCTGCTTGATAGTTTGCAAAATTCAAATATTCTCTCACGATATTTGCAAACAGTTTCTCTCTATTTGTTTTACTCCATTCGTGCAATGTCCAAGTTTTTTCTGTTTTGGCTATTTTTAAATAAGTTTGTTTAGTTTCTTTAATAGCATAATGTAGCCCCTTTTCTGATAGCCTAGCTTTATTTTTAAGTTTTTCGCCTTTTTGCAATTTTCTTAAATGCGACATTGAACAAGCACCGAAAGTTTTTTTTGTATCAATAAGCAGATAACCTCTAGCGGGTGATTTGCAGTAACCACACAAGCTAGGGTTATCTTGCTTTAAATCAAACATTTCTAAAAAGGAATGTCTGGATCATCTTCTGGTTCTGCTTTTTTAGGTGTAACTTTTTTGGCTACAGCTTTTTTTTCAACTGCTTGCCAATTTTTGCCATAGTTATCATCAATTTCTGCATAACCAGATTCATTATTTTTTACCTCAACCGATACAGTTTTTCCTTTCAGTTCTTCTGTATTTTTGAGTTCTGTTAAACCAGCTGCATTAGCTAACATAGCCAATGATTGCCGACCAATATCAATCGCTTTAGGATTATTTGAACCAACAGTAAATGTGCAAGGCACAAAATGATTCGTTCCCTCAACTGAAAATAGCATTTTTATAGCTACCCATCCATTTTTTCCAGAGATTTCCTCTGCGCTAACATAACTTACGTTATATCTTCCTGGTTGTAACGCCTCTTGTTCAAGAGTTGCGTCCACCTCTAAGTCGTAATTGGATAAATCCATTATTTTCTCCTTAACGCCAACACTTATAGTTTTGGCAATTTTCTTCATTTTCACCACAATATTTGCAAACTCCGTCCACAAATTGAGGTTCATCATCTTCTAAACTATCCCAAATCGGATGATCTGGATTATCTTTGTATTTAAAAGATTGTTTCTTCATTTCAACATTTCCTCACGAATAGTAGCCCAATCGAAAGGAAGTTCTTCTGGTAGGCCATATCTATTCTTTGCAAGATATGCTGGCTTTTCTACTGTGTAACATACTCTGTCACCGCTAACGGCTTTGGTAGTCATGTTGCCACCTTTACCTTGCACTTTAACTGTGCCTAATTTAAAACTAGCGAACAAACAAGCGTCTGAGTGTTCAAGCAACAAGTCAGCAGCTTTTCTGTGAAGTTTAAGCTCGTGTCTATCAAAGGCTTCAATACGAGGATCTTCAACCTTTTTAATTTGGTTGTGTGCTATTTGGATAATAGTCATGCCTTTGTTTCTTAAGTCATTAAGAATATCAATGTATTCACGCCAATAACTCAAAACTGTGACATAACCCTTACCAAAGCCAGGTTGCTCAATGGTTTTCCANCCATTATCTNCACAAGCCTTGTTCCATATNAGTGGCTCTAACCAATCCAATGAATCTATGATTAAGGTTTTAAAATCATGTTTCTCTTCTTGTAATGTTTTTAGATANGACATGAAATCAGTATAAGATTTTGCAACAGGAAAATGATCTGCCTCTACTTTACCTAAACCATCTTCAGTCAAAATAAAAATAGGTTTATTGGTAGTAGCTCCGAAAGAAGTTTTACCAACTCCAGCTCCACCATAAATTACAATTCTTGGCGGCTTGACTTTGGCTTTTTTCTTAATAAGTTCTAAGCTCATTTTTCATCCTTACTAGATTTAACTACAGTTTTTTTTGGTAGCGCCTGTTCTAGTTTGTTGGCTTGGTTTGAAATGTAGGCATCTAAGATTTGATTTGTTCTTACCTCAAGTATTGCCTCATTATGTTTGTTCGCTCTAGCATTTTTAATCTCTAAAGCTGCACTCAACTCTGTCGCTAAAGGACGAGTTGAATCATCTAAATCTTCGTCAAAAACATCTCTACTTTCACCAGATTGTGAGGTTAAAGTAAAGAGTTTTTCTTTTGCATCAGTTTTTACCGACATTTTTTTCTCCTATATTTAAGTCCTGATAAACAGGACATTTCGCTTTCGCATTACAAAAGCGACAATGATCGCCAAAGACAAGCTCTGGCTCTTCTCTCTCGCAGGCATCAGTAGCCTCTTTAAGAAAACTGAAACCCCAATCGACTAGATCTGTTGCGGATATATCCCAACTTCTAATGGGTCCATCAGGGCTAAATGATCTTGGTTGCACAATGGTTAATTCAAGCGTTGTATCTTCGTTACCATAACGTGATAAAGCTCCTAAACCATAAATCATTAACTGTGTATTATTTTTTGGATCAACAGGGAATTTGCCAGATTTAAGGTCGCATACAACTAATCTATTTTTTCCAATAATTAGTGCGTCAGCCGTTCCCCAAACATTTTGGCTTATCTCTTCTATTGATACTCTCTCTTCTATTAACAATTTTCCCTCTAGTTCTTTTTGCCTTTT
Source organism: Rhodobiaceae bacterium (assembly GCA_002704755.1). Classification (GTDB taxonomy): domain Bacteria; phylum Pseudomonadota; class Alphaproteobacteria; order Rhizobiales; family TMED25; genus TMED25. Next base: position 8,046 of record PAHC01000037.1, on the reverse strand, counting down.
TCTTACATAATCAACATATACTTTGGCACAATCAATCATACTCTGATCTATTGTGATTATAAAATCTTCTATATTCTCCTCTTTATTTAAGTAATAATCTTCCAGCGTTATATTATCCAAGCGGTCTTTTAACTGCGCCTCAACCATTTGGTGAACTAATGTTCCATTAGCAGCAGCTTCAGACACTTGATAGGGTACATCCTGTGCCAACTTTGGCATACCAGGACACTTCAACCAAATGTTAGAGGCTGAAGGGCTAAGAAGAGCATGAGCCATTACTTATATAAGATTTATTTTCTAATTCAATAATTTCTGCTAGATCATATAAGACCTTGCCACCAATTTTGTAATAGTTTGGACCTTCACCACGACCACGCCAGTTTTCAATAGTTCTTGGGCTTTTATTCCAACGCTTCGCTAACTGGCTTGTATTTAAGAAATTTCTCTCGTTGTTTGTATCTTCTTGCATAAAACTCCCTTTTTGTTCTATTTTGGTTTAGTATATACATAAAAATACACTTTACAATGTAAAAGTGTAAAATTTTAGGAGAATATTATGGGAATTAAAAAAGAGAATAATATGGTTGATAAACCAGCACACTACACAAAGGGATCTATTGAGTGTAAAGACGCAATAAAATCTGCTTTGGGTAGAGAGCAATACGAAGGATTTTTGCGTGGCAATATACTTAAATATGTATGGCGAGGTCCACATAAAGGTGAAAATCTGGAGGATTATAAAAAGGCTCGTTTTTGGCTTGATGAACTTATCTCCGAAATAGAGGAAATGTAATGTTAAATGATATAAAAATAAGAAAAGATGGCTTATTTGATGGCATTGATGATCCTATTCTTAACGAAAGATATGGCAAAAAAGCCTTGTGGATTGATAGATTTTTGCATAATAAATTGCAAAAAATATCAAAAACCAAAAATAAAAACCCACAAGCAATAGCCGAATATCTAATTAGTTTGGGAATATCAACTGTTGAAAATTCTAATATGCCAACAGAAATTACTTTTGATATAGATAAATTATAAATCTGTAATCAAGTTCTCAATATGGTTGCCAATCTTGTTGGCGTTCTCAATACTTTTCTCTTCGTGAATATGAGCATACCTTTGTGTCGTAGCTTGATCTCTGTGGCCAAGTAGTTCACCCACATCTGCAAGTTTAACTACCTGTAATGACCAAGAAGCGTAACTGTGTCTAATGTCATGCAAACGCACATTATCAATATTGCAATTTTTTAATATAGTGTGCCAGGCACGTCTAGGTGATTTTATACCGACAATATAATCAGAATCTTTTGTAGTTTTATCTAACATACCAAGAATCTGTGGGGATAAATATATAATTCGATCCTCACCCAGACGATCATTTTTATGATTTTTAATAATTAATTTGTTGTCGTGAATGTCTGTCCATTTAGCTTGTGCTATCTCACCTTTTCTAGCACCTGTTAATATCAATAGCCAAATAAATAAAATTGATTTTTTATATATTGGATTTTTTTGCAGCCTGTTCATTTCACGCACAACAGCTATCAACTCTTTATTAGTTAAATATCTTTTGCGTTTATTTTCTCTATTTTTATTAATGTGTGTAGCTGGATTATTTTCTACCAAAGATAAAGTAATGGCTAAGTTAAACATAGCTTTAAGTGTAGTTAGTATGTTGTTAGCAACAAATGGCGCACGTTCAGATATAATTAAATGTAATGATGCAATATCACCACGAATTATATCTGTAATTGGTTTATCACCAAGTATGGGTTTTATATTGTTGTCGTAAAGTTGATTAATTTTATTAGTGGTTTTACAACCCCTACGTTTTAGATCACGAAGATACAGCTTGAATAACTGATTCAGATTTTGTTTCATTTTTTGTCTCTCTTAATATATTTATTATCTCAATCGCAGTTTTCAATGATTCATGCGGATTGAAACTTTTAATAAATTCTAACTTCTTTTGATATGTTTTGCCAAGATTTTCGTTAGGTGCAAAAGTAACCTTATCTGAAGGTAGAAAAACAAAAGCGAAAATATCAACTTCTTCTTTATTATATAATCTTTGTTCTCCTGTATTTGATATTTTCTTTTTTATATCCCACCTTACCCAATCAGCATTGTTTCTTTCAAAAGGAGAGGCTGAAGTTTTTACTTGTATTTTATAAGATTTGTTATTAAGAACTGCTAAGAAATCGTAACGTGAGTGTGATGGACATTCAAAGATCTCGTCAAAGTATCTAGCGAGGTAGCTGGCGGTGAGGTATTCCCCCGCACGGCCAACTTGGTTTGGTGTCATTCTTCAGTTTCATTTATAGGAACTTGACTTAATTGTGATCCAAAAAAGGGTGACAAACCTCTTACTACTGGATCAGCGCTAGTTAATAAACCAGTAGTTGGTGACATTCCCCCTATCCTTGCCATAGCAAGCTCAGAAAGAATTGCTGGAGGTCCTAATGTTACTAATTTTGTTGGATCTATAATTATATCTTGAGCCAATAATCTTGATGCTGTTCCAGTTTCAGGAAATTGAGAACCCAAAATTTGTTGAGCTTGTTCTGCTGTTTCTTGTAAGGGTTGTTTGCCAGCGATTGTTTGTCTTTTTCTTAAAGTTTCATCTTGTTTTTTTACTGCTCTTAATAGTTGAGCTGGCGTAAATATGCCTTCATTAACTATTGCATTTTCCATAGCTCTATTTATTGGTATCATGTTTTTGTAAACTTGATTTATTTTTTTAAGCTGATCTGAATTGGGGTTTTGTAAATCTATTTCATTTTCTAAAAGTCTTTTTATATTTGATAAAACCTCACCAACATCTCCTTCAAAACCACCCCTTTTTTTATAGCTAGATGATAATTTTCTTAAATCAGTTTGTGCATTTTTTAATAAATTACCAGAAATTTTTCCATCTTTAATTTGCGTTAAAATAGTTTTATTAACGATTTTTAAAACTCTTTCCTGTTCTTTTGGATCAAGTATGCTATCTTCTATTGTGTTTAATATTTTATTTTCAAAGTTACCTAAATCTGAAATAGATAATTTTGGTAAAATTTTTGCATATTCTTCATCCAATCTATCTTGAACAAATTCAAAAGATTCTCTAGGTGTTAAATTTTTAGGAATTTTTATATTTAAAGGTTGTACAGCTTCGTTAATAAAGACTTGGTTTGTTTTTATTAAACCTTCTAATCTTTTCCCTTGAATTACTGCACCAGCACCAGGGTAAGAGGTAGTTAAATCTTCTAAAGCTGTAATTAATGATGATCCAATAGAGCCTTGATCTCTAAGAGATTGTCCTGGTGTTAATGGTATGCCTTTTTCTTGAAGTTTTTTTGCTATCTTAGACTTTTGTGGTAGTAATTTTTCTGCGGCTTTAGATACGCCACCACCTAATGTAGCACCTAAAGCAGCGCCAGTTAGTCTTTCTTCTGCACTTTCTCCAGTTCCAGCTCCATACAATGCTCCTTCAATTGCACCTATTTTTCCAGCGCCAGTTAATCCAAGTCTAGCCAATCCTGCTCCACCAAGCAAAGCTGATGGTATGCTTGCTAATGCTTCAGAACCATATGCTGCTACAGGTGCTTGCTCCCTAAAAGCATCAAGTTCCGATCTAATTGTTTCTAAATTTTCTTCATAACCTTTATCGCCAGCTAATGATCTTACAAAAGCCTCAGCTTCATCAGCAAAACCAAATAATAATCCTTGTCCTACAGATCTACTAAGACCTGTTGTAATATCTAGTTCTTGTGATTGTCTTTTAACTTTTTTCTTTGGAGCTGGCATTATTTTTCTCTATAGAACGTCCTCGTCAGTTAAAATTCTAAATTCTCCATATTTTCCATCATAAACAAAATCACCAGCTTTTAGTTTACCCTCTTTAACTTGTTGATCGAAACTTTGGTCGCTATCATAAGATTTGAATACAGGGCCTAAAACACCATCTGCATATTCACCAAAACCAATTAAATCTCCTGCTCCTAAATTTTCATCCTCTATATATTTTTCCATTAATTTTAACCTTTCTCTGTTGTGTTTAGCTACAGCACTCATACCACCAACTATTAAAAGGTTTCCACCTTCTTCTAGCTGTAGGCTTGGTGCAGATTCTCTAAATAGTTGTACTTCAGTGTCAGAAGTAGAACCAGAACCAGCCACTCTCATTCTAGGAACAATATAATTTACAGTTCTTGTAAATAATTCTTTAGATTCCAGTCCTTTCAATTCATCTTCTGGCAATATATTTAGACCAGCTGCAAGCCTTTGAAATGGTATTTTTAATTCTTCAAATATACCTGTTTCAAGCTGTCCACCTTGAAGCTGTTTTTGTAAAATATTTAACCTGCCCTCTATATCAACGAATTGCTGTACTTGTTCTTGTGCATCTTCAAGAGTTCTAAAAGCTGATTTTGTGGCTTCTTTTTGAAATTCTGTTTCTACCTCTTGGTCTATACTGACAACAGGTGATTTTTTTTGTTGTAAATAATCAATAAATGTTCCTTTATATCCTTGTTTAACCGCTAACAGATAATTTTTTTGATCTGCTGTCAAATCTGAGTCCATTGTATCAAGCATACGAGGATCTACACCACCTCTAATTAATTTAATTTGATCTGCATATTTTGGATTTTTTTCTAATTCTTTCAAAATTGCCTTTTGCTCTCTTTCTCTTTTTTGTTCTTGTAAAATCTCTACTCCTCCTAATACAGCCCTAGTTGGATCTCGACCACTCAAAGAACTTCCTAAACCAAGCAAGGCTAAAGCAACTCCTGGTGGAATGTTGCTTAAAAATGGTCTTGAACTTGATCTGCCCTCATCTGTTTGATCAACAATCTGATTTACTTGTGTTTGTGTTGGAAAAGGTGCGCTCATGGTTTTATTATGCTGGTGGTGGTCATGATGTTCCAAAAGCACCACCTATTGCTAATGATGCTAATAAAGTTGCAAGCTGTCCTGCAACATCAGCACCACCTACATCCCTTCTTTGAACTTGTGATGATCCTGTTGGTATTCCAAACGCTGCTTGTGATAGTAACCCAATTTGTTGTGCTGGGTAAGCTAATGCACGATCAAACTCGCCTCTTGCTGCTGTAAGAGCTGCTTGTTGTAGTTGTCTTTGTTGTGCGCCTGTGCCTAATAAACCAGATATAGCCTGTTGTTGTGCAAGCTGTTGTTGTCCTAATAAATTAGCTCTAAATTGTTGTTGAGCAAGTTGTCTTTCAATATCGGATTGAGCAGCTCTTTGTGCTTGCTCAAAACCAACTTGTCTTAATTGTGCTGCGGTTCTGCCTGCTTGCTCAACAAAAGGTCTTGCTGCTTCAGATTCAATTAAAGCTGACCTTGAGCCACCAAAAGCGCCAGCTCTTATTGCTCTTTCTTGAGCTTGTCTTTGAGCAATATCTTGCTGTCTTTGTATGTCACTAAGAGCAACATCTACTACCTGTTGTTCAAATGGTGATCTGTATGCACGAATATCAGCATCTAATAAAGATGGCGCTGGTTGTTGCATTAACTGCTGTCTTTGAGCAAATACATTTAATGGTTCTGCTTGACTAGCTACTCTTCTTTGAAATTCAAATCCTCTTAATTCGTCTGGTGAGAAACCAGCCACCTGTGGTCCTATGTAGGGTGTAAATGGTTGTTGAGCTACTGCTCTAGCTTGACCATATATATCTCTATATATATTTTGTTGAAATTCTGGAATTACTGTTTCTGTTGTTGTTGCACCTTTACTCATAAATCTTTTTTTATTATATATTCTGGTTCAAAACCTAAATGTTTTATTTTTTTAATCCATCCTTTACGCCCCCCTAAATAAAGTCTTTTTACATTTGCTCTACGAGCAAAATCCTCTATATAGGGAAACATTTCTTCAAGTTCTTTATAATCACCACCAGCAAATAATAAATTCATTGCTCTGTATTGTGGGAATATAATAAACTCTGTTATCATGGCTGATTTCTTACCTGGCCATAAATGAAATATTCCTTGTCTTATTCTATCCTCTATGTCATTAATTGTATAGCCATCTTGATGTTTTACAGCTCCCTCAATCCAATGTTTGCAACGCTCCCATTGTATTTTCCACTCCTCTTTTGCTTGAGATTGTCTGTCTAATTTTTTAATCGCCTTTTGCATATTCTATAACGCTAAAAACTAAATCAATGTTAGCGTGATTGACTTGTCCTTTTATGATCTCGCCAGCCAACAAAATAACTCCATTACCTTTTATTAATTCTTCAGTGGCATGAGCTGATATATTGTGTTGTTTAAAAAGAAAAAACTCATTAGAGCTTGTATCAGTTATTGATATATCTAAGTTTGTTTGCTGATTGCCTGTATCACACGCAAACAAATTCTTAACAACAACAAAATCAAAGTCACCGCCAGATGGCGCTGTATAAATTGTTTCTTGCGTTGTGCCAGCAAAACTATGTTTTACATTGATGGCTCGTTGTATGTATTGTCTTTGTGAGGATAAGTCCATTATCTTTTACCCCTTGCTTTTGCATCCACCCTAACCTGACCAAGTTTAAAATCTTGGTTTGTGTCACCTTCTACTTTCATTGAAATAGATCTTGCAGTAAATCTTGCATCCATATAACCATCTGATTCAAAAGTAAATGAGCCAAAGTCTGTTTCTGCACCATTTGCTGTAAATTGTCCTGTAAATGATAAAGTAACGCCAGGAAGCGTTGTAGCTTCTGAATCTGGTATGATCTGATTGACTTGAGCTAGTTTATCTCCTTGTCCTATTTCAATAGGCCCTGTTTTGCAAAATGGTTTAGTTGAGCCTAATCCTAAAGAGTTTTCTAATAAGGTAGATTCATGCTGTAGTATATTGCCAGAGCCATCACCAGCTATAGGATATTCTAAAACACCTTGATCCCACCAAGCACCTCTATCGACACCTGTGCCTTTACTCCAGACATTATCTTTATAGTTCCAAATAACATATCTTGATGGTGTGTAACCAGTATCAGCATCACTTGGAAAAAACCACCATATTTCATTGTAATTAGAATTGTGACCACCCACCGCAACTTTTCTCATAGGATAATCTAAATTATCGTAGATATAATCATGCACATCACATGATACTTCTCTAACATTACCATCATAAACAAAGACAGAATTTTCTCCCAACCAAGCAAGAAAATCACCTGTGCTAACAACAGACCTCATACCCAAAGGACGGCAACTTTCACCAGCTTGTGCAATGCCATAAATAAAAGGATTACCAGAATAATACATTCTACTTAGACCTGTTTCTGTAAAAACTATAGTGTCTAATTTGTATTTTTTTGCACCTATAATTTCACCAGAACTAGGAACTATTAAATCTCCTGCGGTATTGGTGGCTTTAGCTGTCCAGTTATTATTATCTTCTCTATTAGACCAGGCTATTTTTCTAGGATCACCACCTGAACCAAAAGTTACTAAATGTCTTTCATTTGTTACTACTATAGCTTTATTGTTTGTTGGTGCATTGCTTAATACAGTAGCGATAGTATCTGCTGATCCACTTGAATTAGATTGCCACCTATATACCTTACCATCACCAGCGAAACAAATTATTAAATCTTCACCCCAATTATCAAAAGAAAAATCTCTAGTGTTTAAAGATAAGCCTGATTGACTTCGTGCATCACCATAATCTTCAACACCCCAATGATAAGCACCATAACCTAAAGGATCTGCACTTGCATCATTTACAAAACCAACTGGAGTTATATCTGTTGTAGAACCTTTATAAATGACAAATATTTTTTGTCTTGTGCCAACAGCAATAACTGGATTGCCTGCATTGTCATTATAGGCATATAGGGCAATAACCTCTCCTGTTATTGTGCCATGTGATAATTTTTCCCATCCTTTTATGGGTGTGAGATAACCATTTTGAAATCTGACTAAATTGCCATCAACCCAACGGCCTTTGTTGGAATATTCTGTGCCGTTAGTGACTATTCCTGCGGGTGGTGTAATTGATACTAAAGCCATTCACTAATTACTGCCCTCTAGTGATTCAATTCTACTTTG
>PAHC01000036.1 GCA_002704755.1 Rhodobiaceae bacterium | reverse complement strand
GTATTAATTTTTCTAAATAAAATGATTGATATAAAAAATCTTAGAGACAATATTGATGTTACAAGCGAAGCACTTCTTAGAAGAGGTTATAAATTAGAAGCTGAAAAATTCAAGTCTCTTGATTCTGAAAGAAAAGCTTTGCAAGTTAATGTTGAAACACTTCAATCGTCTAGAAAAAAATTATCAGAAAAGTTTGGAGGGCTCAAGGCTAAAGGTTCTGATACTGCTTCATTAAAAGAAGAGATAGATAGCATCAATTTAGATTTAAAAAAAGAAAATGAATTACTAAACACGCTTTTAGAATCTATAAACGAATTTCTCTTAGATATTCCTAATATACCAGATGAATCAACACCGGATGGTTCTAACGAAAATGATAACGTTTTGGTCAGAAAAGTAGGAGAGATTATATCTTCCAATACAGTTGATCATATTGATTTAACAAAAAAAATTGATACTGATTTAGCATCAAAATTAGCTGGTTCAAGATTTGCTGTGCTTAAGGGCAGTTTAGCAAAACTTCAAAGAGCATTAATTTCTTTTATGTTAGATATTGCCCATAAAAATGGTTATGAAGAATANTACTTACCNTATATGGCAAATAGAGATTCNTTAATTGGNACNGGAAATTTACCTAANTTTGAAGAAGATTTATTTAAAACNTCNGAAAATCTTTANTTNATNCCNACNGGNGAGGTNCCNCTNACTAATATTTACAGAGATNTTNTNNTNAATGAAGANCAGNTACCNATNAANCTNACNTCNCATACNCCNTGNTTTAGATCAGANGCTGGNAGTTATGGTANAGATACNAANGGNTTNATNAGACANCATCAGTTTGANAAAATTGAGNTATTTAAAATTNCAAANCCTNNATNTTCNATGGNTGANCTNGATGGATTGNTNNAAAATGCTGAAGAAATNCTTNAGNTNTTAGANCTNCCATATCANGTNNTNCANTTATGNGCNGGNGATATNGGNTTTTCNTCNTGTAAAACNTTTGATATTGANGTNTGGATGCCNAGNCAAAATAAGTNTAGAGANATATCNTCNTGTTCNAATTTTAGTGATTTTCANGCNAGACGNTCTAATATAAAAATTAAATCTAAAGATGGTAAGTATTTTGCTCATACGATAAATGGCTCAGGTTTGGCTGTTGGAAGAACACTAATAGCTATCCTAGAAAATAGATATGACGGTTCTAGTTATATTAAATTACCAAGTATTTTAGAAAAATATTATGGCTCTTTAGATTTAGAAATTTAATATTCAAGCCATTTAATCTATTAATAAATGTCACCTAAAATTCACAGAAAAAGTGCATTNAAATTCTTGTTAATTTAGAACATAATGTTCATAATGCTNATNATATTTATAACGAGGATNTTTCTATGTTTAATAACACTAAGCACCTTTTAACTGGGTTCTTTTTAATTTCACTATTTTCTTTAAACACCNTTGCTTCTAACGATACCACTTCGGCATTGAGAGGAGATGCAGGTGTTGCTGAAGCAACTGTTGTTGTTACCAATTTAGCTACTGGTACAAGTAAAACAACATCTTCAGATGCTAATGGTATCTTTTCTGTCGGTAACTTAAAGCCAGGTGGACCATACAAAATTTCTATATCTAAATCAGGATATGCTACTGAAACATTAGATAATGTATATCTTACTGTTTCAGAGACTGCTAAGGTTTCTGTTGATTTGGTTTTATCAAGTGATATAGATGACGTCGTTGTTACTGGAACAAGGGCAGCATCAGTTCAAACATCGTTAGCTGTTAGTGCGCAAGATATTGAAAACATTCCTAGCATTGAGAGATCTATATCTGACTACGTTAAAAAAGATTCAAGAATATTTGTAGAAGGAACATCAAGAAATGCAACCATTTCAGTATCAGGTACTAACAACAGATATAACAACTTTACTGTTGATGGTGTTGAGCAGAATGACCAGCTAGGTCTAAATGCTAACGGTTTCCCATCAGTTAGAAATCCTATTAGTATTGAAACAATAGAACAAATTCAAGTTGATATTAGTCCTTTTGATGTTTCAAAAGGTAACTTTACTGGTGCTAGCATCAATGCTGTAACCAAATCTGGTACTAATGAGTTTAAAGGTTCATATTATGAATACAGTACTGATGAAGATAATGTTGGTGACNTAAACGGACAAAAGCCAAGTCAATTTAATGATGAAACTAAAGGTTTTACTTTAGGTGGACCAATTATTAAAGACAAGCTTTTCTTTTTTGCATCACAAGAAGAGTTTACTTCAGTTACTCCTGCTGAACCATATACATATAGGGTTGCTACACAGGCATTAATTGATGAAATTGCTGCTCAAACTCAAGCTTTGTATGGGTATGATCCAGGTACTACATCTTTCTTACCACCACCAGAAATGGCTGATAAAGAATTACTAAAATTGGATTGGTATATTAATGACAGTCACAGACTTGAATATGTCTACAGTTACTCAGAAGATAATACTATAAGACCTCGCAATTATGACATAAGATTTAGTTCTCATTATTATAATTATCCTGCAACTACTGAAAAAGATACGTATGCATACTATGGTGACATTTCTGATAATCTTTACGTCCAAGTAAAATACTCTGAAGTTGAATGGGCAAATGATCAGGACGCTTTAGGTGGTGAAGATTTTCCAGAAGTGCATATTAGAATTTCTAACCCTGACGGTTCTTTTACAGGAAACACAAATGAAANCATTTTCTTAGGACCAGATAAGTTCAGAAGTGCTAACGAAGGTTTTGCTTTTGATGAAATCATTAATTTAAAAGCTGTATATACAATGGGTGACCATGAAATAACAGTAGGCTATGACAGTATTGATAAAGAATTAGGTAACTTATTTATATCAAGAGAAAATGGCGCATACCAGTTTGAAGGTGTTCAAGACTATTATGACGGCATACCTTCATNTTTTAGATTTAATAAATCTGCTACTGGTGATCCATACTATGCAATGGCTGGATTTAGCGGAACTTTTGAATCTATTTATATTCAAGATAAATACTATCTTTCTGACATACTAACTATAAATTATGGCTTAAGATATGACAGTTTTGAGATGGATATGGGTCCTGCGTATAATGAATATGGTTCAGGTTTACTTGGTTTTAGAAACGATACTCCTGCAAGCACAAGTATTCTTCAGCCAAGATTTGGATTCCAGCTTGATGCAACTGATTTTGATCTTTTTAGCTCAGATAGAATTGTTTCTGCTGAATTGAGAGGTGGATACGGTTTGTTTGCTGGTAGAGTACCAAATGTATGGTTAGCAAGTCCATTCGCTAATTCTGGTGTTGTACAATATGGATCTAGGTATTCCGATCCATGTCAAACAGCGGGAGATAGAACTTGTTTTAAATATCCTGAAACAATCTATCAAGATTTCCCGTATTCAGAGTTTGCAAGCACAAGTTCTGCTCAAGCTATAGATCCAAGCTATGACACTCCATCTACTTGGAAATTAAATCTTGAATTACTATTAACTACTGCTAATGGTTATGACTTAAAAGTTGCATATAACAGAGATAATGCTAAGGATGGTATTGGTTTCTCAGATGCTTCAGCAACTGTAGATCANGTGGGCAAAACTGGCATAGTNACATACGATTCTCGTTATGCTTTCTATGTAACTAATGCTGAAGGTACNAGCTCCGATTCAATTACTCTATCTTTAGATAAAGATTTTGATAACGGAGTAAGTGTTTTTGCAAGTTACACAGGTATTGATGCTGAGTCTGGATGGCAAGCTACTTCATCTCAGCTTTCATCAAACTTAGAGTATATGCCAAGAGTTGATCTAATGAATGTTGGTGTTGGAAATACTCCATGGGCTGTTGAGAATAGATTGGTAGCNGGATTAAATTACACAGCTAACATTTTCGCTAACGCTCCAACTAATATCTCATTATTCTATAAAGTATATTCTGGAAGAAGATTCAGCTATGTATTTGATGGAATGGATGACGGCTATGATGACAGTAATACTCTTTTATATATACCAACAGCAGGCGATCCAAATGTTGTGTACAGCGGAATTACTGAACGAGAAGTTCTAAATCATNTAGCTGGTTTAGGCACACCAGGCTCACATGTTAAAGCTAATACTGGTGAACTTCCTTATACCAGACAGTTAGACATGAGAATCGCTCAAGAAATACCTACAATAAGAGATCATAAATTTGTGATTTACTTTGATTTACTAAATGTTCTTAATTATATCNACGAGGATAAAGGACATTCATATTTTCAAAATTTCAATACAAGACGTACACTTGATACAAGTGGTTTAGATGATCAGGGTAGGATTGTGATCACTGGTGTTGACAACTCTTCTGCTTCTATTGATAGCTATGCTTCAAGATACAGAATGCAATTAGGTTTTACATATAAATTCTAATTTGTAACTTTAAAATAAAAAAGGCAGTATTTACTGCCTTTTTTTTTTGCTAAAATAAANTATGAGTAANATACCTAAAATTTCCTTGAAACACTTGATTAAAAATGATCAAGANTCTATATCAACTTTATCAGAAGCTTTATCAAATCANGGTTTTTTTGTAATTACCGATCATTCAATACCACATAGTCTTTTTGATGAGGCTTACGAGTACTCAAAAAAATTTTTTGACTTAGATTTTTCTAAGAAAAACGCTTACTCGTTTAGAGAAAGCGCTGGAGCAAGAGGCTATACTCCGTTCGGTAAAGAAACGGCTTTGGGTGAAACAGTTCCTGATCTAAAAGAATTTTGGCATCACGGACCAGTTATAGATTCCACTTATGACTCAAGAATTATGAGAAATGTTCAAGTTAATGAAGTAGATAATTTTAATAATGTTTTTGATGAATTGTTTACTCAGATGAATTCTTTAGGAATGAAGTTGTTAGAATCAATTAGTANCACGCTAGGCCTACCTGATAACTACTTTCATANATCTACAAGTAAGGGTAACTCTTTGTTGCGATTGATCCATTATCCGCCATCTAATAATGTAAATATGTTTAGAGCTAGAGAACATGCCGATATCAATTTAATAACTCTATTAATTGGTGCTAATGAACCTGGCCTAGAGGTAAAAGATAAGTCTGGTGACTGGATACCAGTAAGTTCATCTTATGAAGATATTGTTTGTAATATAGGTGATATGATGCAACTAATCACGGACAAAAAATTAAAGAGCACTCTTCATAGAGTGGTGAAATATAAAGCTGATGAAATAAAGTCTAGATATAGTATTCCTTTTTTCTTACATCCATCCCCAGATACTAATTTAAAGTCAATTTTTCGAGAAGATGATTTGGGTGTTCTAGCTCATGNTTTTTTAGATGAAAGATTAAAAGCAATTAAGCTATACTAAAATAATGTCAGCNATAAGTTTTCTTCATATCCTTGCAGGTTTTATAGGACTAATTCTTTTAGCAATACCGTTTTCAAATAATTATAAAATTATTAATTTAAGATATATTTTTTATGGAATAATCTCTCAATTAATNTTAGCAGCAATACTTCTAAAGGTTCCTTTTATAATTGCCTTTTTTGAATTACTAGGAAGTGGTGTCACTATTTTACAAAATGCAACTGTTGAAGGTGCTAGTTTTGTATTTGGATATCCACCCTCTGATAATGAGTCAGTTTATAGATCTTTATTAGAAACATTTGCTTTTGGTGTTTTGCCATACATAATTGTTATGTCTTGTGTATCAGCAATACTTTGGTATTGGGGTGTTCTTCCACTNATTGTTAACTTGATCTCTAAAGCATGTCAAAAACTTTTTAATATCGGCGGTCCTGTTGGCTTAGGNGCTGCAGCGAATGTTTTTATTGGACAAGTTGAAGCTCCCTTGCTTATTAAGCCCTATGTAAGCAGATTGTCTAATAAAGAATTGCTAATACTTATGACAGCTGGAATGGCTACTGTTGCGGGTTCTGTAATGGTAGCTCTTATCTCAATACTTGAAGTTCAATTTGCTTCTGTTAATTTAATTCAGCATTTTCTTACAGCTTCTGTNCTATCNGTNCCTGCAGCAATNATGTATGCAAATATCATGATCCCATCAAATGAAATTACAGATTCATCTAAAAATTCAAATACAAAAGTATATAACAGCACTATGGATGCTATAACAACTGGCACATCTCAAGGATCGAGCATAGCTGTAAGCGTTGCAGGAATTTTAATAGCTGTAATAGCATTAGTTTATATAGCCAATGCTTTTCTTTCTTTACTCGGTGGCTATTTTGGTGTCAATTTGTCTATAGAGATGATATTGGGGTACTTATTCGCTCCCATAACATGGCTGATGGGAATTCCATGGAACGAGGCAGTTATTGCTGGCGAGTTATTAGGATTAAAAACCACTTTAAATGAGTTTGTGGCATATCCTGCACTAGCATCATTAGGGGATGGTGTTATGTCGGATAGATCAAAACTAATTACTTTTTACGGTCTCTGCGGTTTTGCAAATTTTTCATCTGTAGGAATATTGGTATCAGGTATTGGAGCTATGGCACCCGAAAGAAAAGACGATTTAATTAATGTGTCTTTTAAAGCTCTTGTAGGAGCAACTCTGGCTTCATGCATGACTGGATTAGTTGTTGGTTGTTTTATCTAGTTATTAAAAACAATATATAAATTTAAGTAAGACGCAAATATCAACCAGCCAACATATGGAAAAAATACATAACTAGAAAGGGTATCTTGTTTATACATTTTTATGCTTAATTTAATATTTAAGTAGATTAGTAGCCATATATTAAATAAAGCAGTTAAAGGCATTTGAAAGGCAAAAAACAGCCACGACCATAAAGTATTAAAAATTAACTGTATTAAAAATAAGCTTTTAGTTTTAGCAAAAGTTCTGAATGCAGATATGGACATTAATAAATAAAGAATCGGCCAAACTATTCCAAAAATAAAACCGGGAGGGTTTAAGGAAGACTTATTTAATTCTTGATACCATACGTCGTTAGCTGCATTAGAAGATGCTAGTCCACCGACAATAAGTGCGATGAAAACATAAATAAAAACTGAAAATTTAGAAGACAAGATCAAATCTTATCTTAGTCTAAAAAATCTACTGATAGAAGATGAGATATCTTTAAGGAATGTTGAGCCTTTAGGCCTGGCTTCAATATAAATATAGAACCCTACAAAAATTGCACTAATAACAAAAACCCAAACCGCGTCGTATTCGCCCATGGAATTATTATAATAGTTTTATAATAGTTTTATACTTTTATATCTCTTTTAATTTAACTTTTTTCAACAATAATTGAACACACTGAGTAGCCTGCTCCAAATGAGCAAATCACGCCTTTCTCTCCTTTAGCAAGATCATTGTTTAGATTGAAGGCAAAAAGTGACCCAACAGATGCAAGATTTCCAAATTCAGTTATTGGCATTGGTGTGATAGATTCATCAAAGTTATCTGTACCAAGTATTTTAGAGGTTATCAGTCTTATCATTTTTCCATTTGCTTGATGTAACCAAAATTTTGAAATATCTTCAGGAGCGATATTACTTTTATCTAATTGATTCGATATCAATGATGCAACAAGTGGGCAAACATCCTTAAATACACCTCTACCATTTTGATGAAATAATAAATCTTCATTATTCTTGCTATCAATAGCAGCTCTATTTAAATAACTGTAGTTGCTTCTAATGTTATTAGAAAACTGAGTATAAAGTTTTCTATCAATAATTTTAAATGCTTTGTCTGATGTACTATCTTTTTGAACAATAGTAGCGGCACATCCATCACCAAAGATAAAATGTTTATCTCTATGTGTAAAATTAACAAAAGGGGTAGATACCTCAGGATTAATAACAAGCACAGTATCAGCTATACCAGAAGCTATATCACTGTATGCATTGTTAATGGCAAATGTGGTAGATGAACAACCTACTAACATATCATATGCATAACCATTTATTCCCAGTTCTTGTTGGATTTCTATAGCAACCGCAGGATAATTTCTGGCCGCATGAGAGGTACCAACAATAACAGCATCTATTTCATTTGATGTAACATTAGCCTGATCCATTGCTTTTTTTGCAGCATCAATTCCAACCTCCGCATGAATTGATAGGCGATCTGGATGCTCATTTTTAACTCTAGGCATCATTCTATTAATATCTAAAATACCTTCTTTATCTATTACATATCTTGATTGAATGCCAGAAGCTTTCTCAATAAATTCAGCAGAAGAGAGCTCCATGGGCTCTATTGTTCCATTTTCTATTTCTAATTTATTTTCTTGATTAAAATTCTCTACGAAAGAGTTGTAGGAATTGACGATTTCATCATTAGAGATCTTTTCTTCTGGATGCCATATACCAGTGCCAGCA
>PAHC01000035.1 GCA_002704755.1 Rhodobiaceae bacterium | reverse complement strand
GTATTACGTGGTTGGAAACACCTCAGAAATAGTCGAGAGAATTAAAGAATTTATCGATGTGGGTTGTCAGAAGTTTGTCTTGCTGCCTATGGCATCGGGCACCAGGGAGGTAATGGAGCAGACTCGATTATGCATTGATGAAATTATCCCTGAATTTAGCTAGTCCAAGTCCAAAAAAGTCTCGTTGATGAAAACAGGTCTCTTCAAAGAAAATTCTTCTCAAGATTACGTTCTGCTTCTAGAAGGAAAAGAAATTGCGAGATATGCCAGCCTTAAAGGGTTTGTGGATGAGCACGCTGAGCTTTTAGAAAAACTTCAAAAAGCTCAAGATGAGCTCTTGGAAAGTTATTATAGAGTGCCCAATTAGCTTCCTAGTTTTCTTCAACGCCGATAGAGATCGTCGTTCCTTCAATAGATAATGGGTATTTCTTTATTTCTTTATAAGTAGTAACAAACTTTTTTTCAGAATCTTTGATTTCTCTTAAAATTCTTTTTTTTATTCTAATATTATACTCGTCTTTTATCTTAACTTTTTTTTTCATATGTTTGATAAAACGTTAAATATCCAAAACAGGATGATGGCTATTTAAGGCTAAATTCTAAAAAAGCAACTAAATTGTATTGAGGTTTAAACTCTTTTCTTGCCCTGAACTATTCTGTCTAAAAGTAGAGCTACAAATAAAATTGCAATACCAGCTAAAATACCTTGGCCAACATTAGCGTACTGCAAAGCCTCGAGAACGTCTTGGCCCAACCCCTTTGCACCAATTAAAGACGCAACAACCACCATGGCTAAACTTAACATTACTGTTTGATTAACACCTGCAAGTATTGTTGGCATTGCAAGAGGAATATCAACCTTAGATAATAGATACCATTTGGAGGCACCATAAGCGATAGCTGCTTCTCTTATGTTTTGTGGCACACCTTTCAAGCCAAGCACTGTTAATCTTACAACAGGTGTTCCTCCAAAAATCATAGTGATGATAACCGCTGCAACTTTACCAGTTCCAAAAAAAGCAATGACTGGAATCATGAATACAAACGCAGGCATTGTCTGCATGAAGTCCATGATGGGTCTTATAAAAGCATAAAACCTTGGTCGAGTTGAACAATAAATTCCAAGTGGAATACCTATTACAATACTTAAAAGTGCAGCTGTTCCAAGCAAAGCTAATGTTGTCATTGCCTTAATCCAAAAACCTAAAAAACCCATATAAGCTAAAAAAGCTCCTGAATAAATGGCTGCTCTTGGACCTGCNGATAATCCAGTAAGCAAAACAATCGAACTNATTATTACAATCCATGGAGTTTTTACAAATAGTAACTCCAAAGANTCTAAAACTGACCTAATACCAAATGTAATTGCATCAAATATCGCTTCACCTTTTATGACNGCAAAATCAAAAGCACTTTCAACGCCTGCAATCGATTTTAATCTAATATCAGGATGAGTTGGAAAATCTTTCATGATTTCCATNTAATTTGGNAAACTATAATGAATAGTAGAGAAGATAATAATAACTAAAGCAAAAGTTATGCTTAGTAGAATATTATTTATCTTCATTCCTGGGCTGATATATTTATTTGATAGCCATTCTGAATATCTTTTTTCTAAAATTGAATTTGCAAACATTGCCTGAATAATTCTTACAATTAAGAAGATTATGATGCCGCCAACNGCTATCCAAAAACCTGATGCTTCAACTCTTTGAGCCTCTAAAACATATCCTTCAATTGAATTTTCTAATGATTTGATTGTTCTTTCAAACATTTCAACTTTATCAGAGTTGTTTTCAATTGCCGCCTCTAATTGTTTTTGCCTAAATTCTATAGTTGATTTGATTTGATCAATTTTTTTATAAGCTTCAGCACTAATATTACCAAAAAAACCCCTTATAATCTGAACAATTGCAAAAGTTTCAATTATTAAAAATGCTAAAGCCCAGTTCCAGATATTTCTAAAACTGTACCAAAGAGATCCAAGATAAAAAGCATTTTTATTAAAAGATGGAACATATTTTGCACTATTNCCNATTTTATTGAATTCCCTAANATAATAGTCAGNATGAGTTTTTACGAAATTTCTNATNTGNTCATCATTNGAAATTTCTATTTCTTTTCTATCACTCATCATGACCCTCTACTACTGAAGTAAGTAAATCTTTTTGTGAAATAGCTCCTAAAAAATTNCCTGAATTATCTTTTACTACTATTGGAGCGTTATTAGATACAGACTTTTCTATTAGTTTAGTCAGTAAATCATTTTCTTTCATTTCGATAGCATTTTGAGGAATAGGACCATTTTCTTTTTCGAAGTGTTCTTTTGATTTCATGATACTTTTAGCTTCAACAACTTTTAATCTTGAAATACCTTTTACAAAATCTGCAACATAATCATCAGCTGGCTTCATAACAATTTCCTCAGGAGTTCCAATTTGAATAACCATTCCATCTCTCATNATTGCAATTCTGTGACCTACNTTAACNGCTTCATCTAAATCATGTGTAATAAAGACAGTTGTTTTTTTCATTTGTTTTGAAAGATTAATAAATTCAATTTGNANNTGTCTNCNNATTAAAGGATCTAAAGCACTGAAAGGNTCATCCATTAAAAGNACTTCGGGGTCGGCAGCTAATGCTCTTGCAAGACCTACCCTTTGTTGCATTCCTCCAGATAATTCATGGGCATATTTGTTTCCCCATCCCTGCAACTCAACAATGTCTAATATTTTGTTAGCTTGTTCATATCTTTGATTTTTATTAACACCTCTTATTTCCATTGGCATTGCAATATTATCAATTACTGACCTATGAGGCATTAGTGCGAAGTTTTGGAATACCATTCCAATTTTTTTGTTTCTAAATTCTTGTAACGCCTCCTTTTCAAGACCCATCACGTCTTGTCCATTAACTAATATTTGTCCTGACGTTGGCTCTAACAATCTATTAATATGTCTTACTAAAGTTGATTTACCACTTCCAGATAATCCCATAACACAAAAAATCTCACCAGGATTTACATCAAATGAAACATCTGACACACCAATAACTGAGTTAAATTTTTCTAAAGCTTCAGTTTTCGAAATCTTTTGATTTTGAATAGCATCAAGAGCCTCGTTAGAAGTATTTCCAAATACCTTCCAAACATTTTTAATCTGAATATCGCAACCAGCGCTCTGTGATGACATAGTTATTAATTGAAATACCTGGCAGAATTTTTTCTGCCAGGTAAAATTTAATGATTGTTTTTTATAAACCTAACCAACCATCAACTGTTTTAGAGTTTTCTTTCATCCATTGTCTTGCAACTTCACCTGGATCTCTTTTTTGTACTGAAACTTCGTACGCCATCCAAGATACGTCGTCACCAGTGATTTGGAAATTATTGAAAAACTCAACAATTGCTGGAGATTGTTTTTCTAAAGAAGTAGCCCATCCGATTTGGATTTGTTTTAGTGCATCTTTAGAAGCTACAAAGGATTTTTTGTACCAATCTGGATCTGCTTTTGGTTGTATCATTTTATATTTAGCTGGATCATGTTTTGGTTCTTCAAGCATCACAACATCTGCCATTCCCCAAATTGCATGAGGTTTGTAGCAATAAAATGCATAACCTTCTCCTTTTTTAATAGAGTCAAGTACTCTTGCATTTTTAACTGCTTCAGCTGCTCTGATTGGTTCAATTCCAGCATCAAGTAATTTATAATCTCTTATTTTTACCTCATTAACATTTGCTGACGCCCAACCATCTGCTCCAATCCAAAACTCACCTTTACCATTGCCATCACTATCCATAGCTTTAACAACCTCAGGTCTTCCAAGATCAAATATTGAAGTGATATTCATTTTTTTTGCAAAAGCTTGAGATACACAATAACCTTGATTACCCTCATAAGGTTTGCTGCTTAACTTTAAAGTTCCTTTTGGAACTAAATCGTTTGTATAAGCTTCTTGGTTTGGTAACCAAATATCAGGGTGCACATCTATTTCACCTTTACCTCTATCAATCGCTGCATAAATTGCAGTGTTATTTCCAGGAACAAGCTCTGCTTCTCCACCCATTTTATCTGTTACAACGGCTGCAAGTAAATTTGCAATAGCTGTTGCACCAGTCCAACCTGGATCACCAATTTTTACTTTCTCAGCAAAACTTGAGAAAGATACAAAAATTGAAATTAATCCAGCAACTAAAGTACTTTTTAATATTCTCATTATTACCTCTCGTTAAATTTAAGATAAAAGATTAACATTAAAATTACCCATGGCAAATATAAATAAAGATTAAAATTGTCACTAAACTCGAGAATTATTTAATAGGTTATAGTAAAAAGATTACTTTATTTTACCTAGTTGNTTTTGACGAGAAATAATAATTAATCCACTTATTACTATCATTACAGCACCAATGTAAGTATTTGTTTTTGGGATTTCATTGAAAAAGAAATATCCNTATAAAANACCCCATATAATAACNGAGTATCTAAAAGTTGAAGTNACAGAAACTAGTGCAACTTTAATTGTTGCTATTGAAAATATATAACCAAGTGAGAGAAAAAAAGAAGAAACAAATAAAATTAAATAGTCTTTAANNCTAAAATAATAAAATTTATAAATACTTAAAAATCCAAAAAAAATTGTAACAACAAGACAAGTTATAAAAGCAATTTGTAAACTATGAAAATTACCTTTAATATTTTTAGTGTACATATCTCTAAATGATAAAAGAATTGCGGAAAGTAATGGAAATATAAAGTAAAAACCAAACTCTAATTTTGTAGGATTGATAACTACTACAACACCAATAAATCCTAAAATTACAGCAGTCCATCTTCTCCAACGTACTTTTTCATTTAAAAATAATGCACCAAACGTAGTTAAAAAAATTGGTGCTAAGCTCAAAAGGACATAAACCATTCCAAAAGGAAGCATTGCAACACCAACAAAAAAACAAATTGCTGCAAAAGATTCAAATAATCCCCTAATTGATAATTGACGAGAAGAAAAAATAACTTTGAAGTTTAATAAGTTTTTAAAATATAAGAATATTCCAATAAAGAATAATGCAAATAATCCTCTAACAAAAATTACTTGGTTCAAGACATAAATTTCATCAAAATTTTGATAGATAAATTTGACCATTGCATCATTGGTTGCAAAAGAAAATTGGCAAAGGATCATGTACAGAATGCCTAATAATTCATTATTAATGATGGGTTTTTTCATTGATGTTAAAAAATTAAACAAAGATTATTAACCAGTATGCGGCTAATCCAGAAAAAATAGTAGCCAAAATATTTCTACTTAATACACCAATAATGACAGCAATAATTGAAGCATAAATTTTTGGATTGTTTTCAAAATCAATTAATCCATTACTGTCTAAAAAAATTCCAGGAAAAATTATGGCAGGAAAAACTGCCGAGGGTACATAGCTTAAAATTTTTTTAACAAATGGATTCATCTTACTTGTATCAAAATAAGTTAAAGATAAAAATTTTGTTAAAAAATTTAAAATTCCTGAAATAACTATTCCATACCAAATCATATTGAATTTTCTTTTTTTAATTTTATTAATACAAAAGCTAAGGCCAGAGCAATGAAACTAGATAAAATTATGTAAGATTTAAGTGGTGCTTGATATAAAATTATTGACAACACACCAGATGTAAAAATTACAATTAAATGATCAAATTTTCTAAAATATCCAACTAATAATGAAATAAAAGTTAAAGGAATTGTATAAGCTAAGCCTAATTCTTCTGGTACAATTGATCCAAGAAAAATACCAATTATGGTAAAAATTTGCCAAACAAACCAAAGTATAAANCCTGAGCCNAATAAATAAAAATGCTTGAGGTTTTCATTTTTATTTTTCTCAAAATATATATTTGATACAGCATATGCTTGGTCTGTTAATAAATANGANAATAATAGTTTCCAACCAATAGTTAGTTTATTTAAATATTCNCTTANGCTTGCNCCATATAATAGATGNCTTGAATTCACAACGAATGTTGAAGATATTGNTATTATTGAAGATGCTCCTCCAGAAAATAATTGCAAAAATACAATTTGTGAAGCACCACCAAANATTATTAAAGAAGTTGCATAAGTCTCTAANGGAGTAAATCCAAGTTCGATACCAATTGCACCAACTATAACTCCAAAGGGTACCACTGGAATNAACAANGGNAATACATCTNCTATACCTTTAAAAAATAAATTAATTTTTTTACTCATTANAAAGCTTGTTAGTCGAAACAAACAATATGATCAATATGAATAGGTNTTTTTATTCCAAATTTTTCATCAACTTCATGCTGATGTACATGGTGAGANTGAACAAAAACAGGTATCAATAAATNACTTTGTGTTTTAAGGGTATAAATAAAGTTCGTTCCTCTAAACTTTCTATCCACTACNTCTAGCTTCAAATTACTTTTATCATCATGTTCTAAATCCTCTGGCTGCANCAATAATTTAACATTAGATCCTTTGGGATAGTGTTTAACAAAATCTCCTTCTATTAATCCAAGATCTTTATTTTCAAGAGATTTTTCATCTACGACTTTTGCAGGGATTAATATTCCTCTATTTAAAAAATTNACAACTTCTACTGAATTTGGAAAATGATAAACATTATAAGGATCATCATATTGTTTAAGTTGACCNTCTAAAATTATTCCACATTTATTACCAAGATAAAAAGCTTCATATGAGTCGTGGGTAACTATAATTGTTGTGATTTTATATTCTTTCAGTAATTGTTTNANTTTTACTTGGATTTCCTCTTTAAAACTTTGATCAATATTAGAAAGGGGCTCGTCTAAAAGAAGCAAGTCTGGCATAGACAATAATGATCTTGCAAGTGCTGCCCTTTGAGCTTCACCTGAACTAATTTGATGAGGAAATTTATTTTGAATATGTTCTAAATGTAAGAATTCAATAATTTCATTAAATTTNAGTTTTTTATTTTTTCGCTTATTCCGTTCAGCTCCAAACTTTATATTATCAATAACATTATAATGAGGAAATAAAGAATTATCCTGAAAGGATAATGCTATATTTCTATTCTCTGGCTCAACATGTAAATTTTCAGAGGAAATAACTTTGCCATTTAAATTAATTGATCCAGATTTTATTTTTTCTAGCCCAGCAATGGTTCTTAAAATTGTGGTCTTTCCAATACCAGATGGGCCAAGTAAACAAACTACGTCACCTTCATTTTCTATTTTTAAAGATACATTATTAACTTTATTTTTTTTACTTGCTGTAAAAGTAACATTATTAATTTCGAAAAAATTATTCATCAATTATCCTTTAATATATATCTTGAAGTTAATAAGATAAAAATACTTGATATTAATATCAAAAATATTGCAGGGGCTGCAGCTGCTTCTAACAAATCTTGTGAAGCATATACATACGCCTTTGTAGCAAAAGTATCAAAATTAAATGGTCTCATAATTAAAGTAATAGGTAATTCCTTAACAATTTCTATTGAAAGAAGAATTACAACTAAAAAAATTGAATTTTTTAAAAAAGGCAAGTGAATATCTTTAAAAGTTTTAATTTTGGAATAACCCAATAAATAAGCACTTTCATCTATTGAATAATTTATTTTTAGATAACCTGATTTTATTCCATTATTGGCGAGAGAATAAAAACGTACAAAATAAACTAACACTAATCCAAAAATTGAACCTATGAATAATGATTTGATATTTAAATCTATAAATAAATTTTGATCTAAAAATGATATGAATGAAATATAGGCAACTGCTAAAATAATTCCAGGCATTGCATATCCACAAATAGAAAATGTAGTAAGGTATTGAAGAAATTTACTTTTGGTTATTCGATTACCGTAGTTAGAAATAAAACTTAAAAAAATTAGTAACAAGCAAGATAAAAAAACTAATAATAAAGTGTTTGTAATTAATTGAATTAAATTAAGATCTAACAAGTGATTTGGAAACAAATAAGTCCAGTAAGCCATCTGTGAAACTGGAAAAATGAAACTTACAAAAAAAACCAAAAAACATGTGCTTGAAGCTAATAAAGCTTTGTTCCCTCTTAGCAAAATTTTTTGTTTAGATTGTATTCCACTTTTGGATGGTGAGTGATATTGAGCTTTCTGTCTTGAGATATTTTCTAATATGAAAAGAACAAAAATAAAAATCAATAAATAAAATGACAATTGGTTAGCTAAAGTTAAGTCATCATACGTTATCCATGCATTATAAATTCCTGTAGTTAAAGTTGAGACACCAAAAAATGAAACTGAGCCAAAATCTGACAATGTTTCCATAGCAACAAGAGATAACCCTGCTATTATAGATGGTCTTGCAGCTGGCAAGATGATTTTCATAAATGTTTTTTTCTTTGAAAAACCAAGATTTTTACCAAGATCAATAAGATTTTGGGACTGGTAATGAAAGGATGCCCTGGTTAGAACGTACACATATCCAAAGATTGAAAATGAAATAGCAATAGTTGCCCCAACCATCCCATCTAATTTTGGAATATACATATTGTACTCACCCTCTCCAAATATTGATTTCAGGATAGAATACAAAGTTCCATAATTTTCAAAAAAAGCAGTCAATGAATATGAATAAATATAAGCAGGTACTGCAAATGATAAGATTAATCCCCATTTAAAAAATTTTGCACCCGGAAAATCATAAAAGGATATCAGATATGCACATCCTATTCCAATTATTGAAGTGATTATTATAACACCAATTAATAAAACAAAAGAATTTACAATGTAGTCTAACAGAAATGTTTCTTTTAAGATTAAGCTATATTCACTAGTTAGCTCAAAAAAACTGCTAAAAATAATTATTATTGGAACAGCAACAACTATTGAAATTAAAAGAGAGCTAAAATACCAAATATTTAATCTATGTATCATTTAGAATACGATTTTACTTCCAACCAGCTCTAAGCATAAGTTCAAGCGCTACAGCTTGAAACCTAGCATAATCTTCAACTGGTGTTGAAAGATCTTGCTTAAAAGATCCCATGCTTTTGATTATTTCACTAGGTTCAACATTCTCAATTATAGGATATTCAAAAGTATTTTTGACTATATGGGATTGAGCTTCCTCAGTTAAAAGAAATTCTAAAAGTTTTAACGCATTTTCAGGATTTGGTGCATATTTTAAAATACCACCTCCACTAATATTCATATGAGTTCCTCTATCAGACTGATTAGGGAAATATGGTACAACTTTTTTTGCTGCTTGCTGTTGTTCCAACCCTTTTTGACCAGACAACATGAGTGCATAATAATAAGTGTTTGCAATTGCAATATCAGCTTCTCCAGCTGCAACGGCTAATATTTGGGCACGATCATTTCCTTTGGGATCTCTTGCAAAATTTTTAACAAAATTTTTTATCCACTCATCTGTATTCTCTTTATCATTATTGCTAATAATAGATGCAATCCATGATTGGTTATAAATATTATTAGATTGACGAACTGTTATTTTATTATTCCATTTAGGAGCAGATAAATCTTCATACCTCAAATTATTAATTACCTCTTTATCAATTCTATCTTTTGAGTAAAAAATTATTCTTGCTCTTTTTGCTATTCCGGTCCAGTTATCGCTTCTTAAACTTTTTGGAACTATTGATTTTATTTTAGGTGAGATAGAATTTTGAAACATGCCTTTTTGATCAAATAAACCTAATCTTCCGGCATCAGCAGTAATATAAAGGTCTGCTTCTGAGTCGGAACCTTCCTCAATAATTCTCTTTTGTAGAGCTTCATCATTTCCAGAAACAACATTAACTTTTATGCCACTAATTGATGTAAATTTTTTGTATAACTGAATATCAGAAGAGTAATGTCTTGAGCTAAATACATTTACTTCATTAGCTTTAGGTGCTGTTGTTAAAAAATTTAATAAGATTAAGATTATTAAAAAAAACTTCACCTATTTATCACCTGTTGTTAGTAAATTATTTTGATATTTCTCTAATTGAGAATGATTATCATTCGCATTTTACTAACTATTTGTCAATATAAATAGAGATTTATTTCCAATCACCAATTTTACTGAAAAGGAAATTTCTAAAAGCTTGAACTCTAGCTGTATTTTTTAATGACTGAGGATATACAAAATGAGCTTCTGTTATCGGTCCCTCAGATTTCGGTAATACTTTAATTACATTATTTGAGTTTGTTACTAAATATTCTGGTAAAGCCGCTAGACCTACGCCAGATTCTACGGCCAATAGTAAACCCATGACACTGTTTACTTTCATAATTGATTTTCTTTTTTTACCATCGTGCATTCCAAGCTTCAACGCCCAATCAGGATTATAAACTGGAGATGGGGCTCCTTTTCCAAATGAAATAAATTTATGTTTATTTAAATCAGTTATTGTTTTTGGCATTCCATATTTTTCAAGATATCGATTAGATCCATATACAAAGTATTTGATATCAACTAATTTTTTTTGAATATAATTTAATTGTTTTGGTCTTCTCATGAAAATACCAATATCTGCTTGTCTTGT
>PAHC01000034.1 GCA_002704755.1 Rhodobiaceae bacterium | reverse complement strand
GTTTAGTTCTGTGCTATTTTTTAAAGGCTTTTTTTAAATTGTTAAAACAGCTACTTAATAAAGTTATTTTATCTCTACTTTTTTTTGATTTAAATAATGTATGGAGTTCGTGGCTTTGAATAATAATGAATGGGTAAAGTGGACTGATTCTACACTAATGGAAAAGATGATCATCTTATCACAAGATGAAGTCTTAAAGTATTTCCTAGAAGAAAGTTATTCGCTCGAGTTATTACTTAGATTATTAAAGTACCAAGGTGTTGACGGGATTGAAAACTTATACAACAGTATTGTATCTGGCAAACCCAAACAGCCAGCTTTTGATAGATATCTAAAGAGACTGGAAAATTTTAATCTTATATGTAAAGAACGTTCGGGTGACAAAAGAGTTTGGGGTATTTACTTAACCGATTTTTGTATCCAAAGGTTACACTTTTCAAAACTTACATTCAGAGATATGTCTCCAACATTAGTAAAATCAATAGATGAGTCTTTTACATACTCCTCCCGTAAAAGTATGTCATCGAATTTTACTATGTAAATCACAAACAGGCTTGATATTTTTTATTTATTAAAACTTATGAAGTTAAAAAGAAAAGTTACGCCTTGATGGCATCCAAAAATTAAGGTGTGAAATCTGTGATCTCGCAGGCCTTGAAATAAGGCCTGCAGAGATTAACTGTACGATTGTAATAGTTATTTCACAAGAATCATATAATTTAAACTAAATTAAAATAGTTACAGAAGGATAATTTTATGATTAACACAATGGTTAGAGCAACTTACACTTGCTCTTGGGAAGAAATCCAGAAAAGAATTACTGACGATATGAATGGTGAACCTGGTCAATGGATTGGAGAATGGTCTCTTATACGCGAGGGTGACAATGGAATGGTATGGTTAGGTGAAATTAAAGACTTTAATGCTTTCGGTGCTTTCATGAGTGATCCGGAAGAGACTGAAAAAGACAAAAGTATGGGTTTAGACTTTAAAGTCTTTACTATCCAGCCTATGGAGTAGTAAAACCTCTTTCAGCCATGGCTTTTGTCGAATTTAAACGCTTTCTAAACATTAGGTATTTGGTGGAGCCAGGGGGGCTCGAACCCCCGACCTCTTCGCTGCCAGCGAAGCGCTCTCCCAGCTGAGCTATGGCCCCTTATTAAGAGAACATATCATATCATAAAATACCGTGTCCAACTTATTAATTACAATAATTTGGTAAAGGTAAATTTCTGGATTTGTCTGTCTCAAATTTTACATATCTTCCATGAGAGTATCTTTTACAATCTCTTGCACAGCCACTTCCTACGATCTTTTCTTGTAAATCTACAATAATATTATTATTTGTTAGTTTGCATATGCCAACAAAACGGTCGTAGGTTTTTTCTCCAGTTAATTTGCAGGAGATTTCATCTGATTTATGGATTATTTTTTTTGTTCTAATTTTGCAAGAGTTATAGGTTATGTGACCTCTTTCCGCAGCTGATATTCCATTTAGTCTTATTTTTAAGTCACAAACACTTATTGTATCTGCGTCAATTACAGCTACTTTATCAGCAGAACATTTTATTTCTTCGCTAAATGTGTTTTGGCTGAACATTAATAAAATAAAATAAATTAGAAAAATTCTAAACATTTCTTAATTCCTTTATCAGACTAGAAAAGTGATTATAATGATAAATTCCAACAACCGTTAGTTAAAATACAAATGATTAAATCCCAGCGTGTTAAAAATATTATACAAATATTAAATAGAATTTATCCTAATCCTCCTATACCACTTGATCATAAAAACACATTTGAGCTTTTGATATCTGTATTACTTAGTGCGCAATGCACGGACCAGAGAGTTAACCAGGTAACACCAGATTTATTTAGATTAGCTGATAATTCTGAAGATATGTCCAGATTAGACTTAGATACAATCTATGAAATAATCAAGCCTTGTGGACTTGCTCCACAAAAATCATCTGCAATAAAGGAACTCTCGAAAATATTAGTTGATGATCATAATTCTAATGTACCAAATACATTTGAGGAGTTAGAAAGATTACCTGGAGTTGGACATAAAACAGCTTCAGTCGTTATGTCTCAAGGGTTTGGATTTGCTGCATTTCCCGTCGATACACATATTCACAGATGTGCTCAGCGTTGGGGACTTACTAATGGAAAAAATGTAACTCAAACAGAGCGTGATTTAAAAAGATTATTTCCTGAAAATCTATGGAATAAGTTGCATCTTCAGATAATTTTTTATGCTAGAGAATTTTGTCAGGCGAGGTCATGCTATGGTATTGAGTGTGAAATTTGTCGAACTTCTTTTCCAGATAGAAAATACCCAATAAAGGTAAAAAAACCATAGGTAAACATTATTATTCTAATCTTATTATCAGGATAATACGTTAATTTAACATTACACAATTGAAGAGGTACCAATGAATAGAATTTTTATATTTTCGCTATTTGCTATTATTTTTACATTAAATAACCATGCACAGTCAGCCCAGCTTGATATTGATATGTTAAATAAACGAAGTGATGGAGAAAAAATGGTCTACTCACAAGATGTCATATATATCAATGCAAATGATACAATCAATTGGTTGCCAACATCTCCTGGGCATAACGTAGAATTTATTGCATATCCATCTAATGCGGATGTACCGCAAAAGCCATCCAAAGTTGGAAAGGAATTTAGCTTTACATTCATTGAACCTGGCGTATATTTATACCAGTGTTCACCGCACAAAAGCATGGGTATGATAGCTTTAGTCGTTGTAAATGATGACAAAAGTAACTTAGACGAAGTAGCCACTACCAAGGTTTTTGGGAAAAGTAAGAAGAAGTTGGAACAACTTATCTCAGGGTTATAACGCAACCTTATATATAGGTGATTAAATATTATGGTTAATGTTGCAGTAATTGGTGCCGGTATATCTGGTTTGGCTCTTGCTAATACCATAAAAAATAAGGCAGAAGTGGTAATCTATGAAAAATCACGTGGGTTTGGTGGGCGTGTTGCAACAAGAAGAGTAGACGATTTCAGTTTCGATCATGGGGCCCAATTTTTCAAAGCAAAAACTGTAGAATTTCAGAATTATATTCAACCAATGCTTGATCAGAATATAATTGAACTATGGAAAGCACAATTTATAGAAATTGTTAATGGTGAAATAACAAATAAGCGAACCTGGAGTAATGATCCATCCAATTACGTTGGTACTCCGTCGATGAACTCTATTGGTAAATATATGGCAAATGGTTTGAATGTTCAGTTATCAAAAAAAGTTGAAAAAATTTCTAAAGAAAATAGGTGGGTGCTTTATGATGAAAATAACGAAATTTTAGGAGAATATGATTGGGTTTTCTCTTCAATTCCGCCACTGCAGGCACAACAAATCTTTCCAGGTTTGAAAGTAATATTTCCCGGTATTCCAGAATATCAAATGCTTGCTTGTTTTTCACTTATGCTTGGCTATGAACAACCACTAGAATTAGAATTTGATGCGGCGTTGATTAAAGGATTTGATATTAGCTGGATTTCTGTAAATTCATCGAAACCATCCAGAGATAAAAATTATACTTTGTTAGTTCACTCCACAAACATATGGGCACAGGAAAATATTGATAAGGATCGTGATTGGGTAAAAGATTATCTATGCGATGAATTAAAGAAAATAATTCCTATAAAAACAGAAGAGGCTCAATATATTGGATTACAGGGTTGGAGATATGCGAATATTATGAAACAACAAAAAGGATTTGAATATTTCTTAAATAATGAAAACCAAATTGGTTTATGTGGAGACTGGTTTATTCAAGGACGTATTGAGGCCGCCTATTTAAGTGGTGCGCATTTAGGTAAAGAATTTTTGTCATATATTGGTTAGTTATACCTTATTCCAATACTCTAAAATTTTTGGGTAGGCCTCTTTCCCATTTTTAGCTCTTTGATCTGCAGTAACATCGCCCCAATCATAAATTGCTCTTTTGTAAGCTGGTCTTGATTTTATTTTATCATACCAATCATCAAGATATTTCATATTCTTCCAGAGTGGCCTCATCATGAAAGAGTCCAATCTATGAAGATAAACAACAAAAGAAATATCTGCTAGTGAGTATGCATCACCTGCAAGCCAATTATGATTTGATAGATAGGAATTCATTTCGCCAAAGAGTAATTTGAATTCGATCATTGCTTCTTCAAGAAGAGGAGATTCTATACCTAACTCAATATTGACCTGATCATTTTTTTTTCGCACTTTATCTTTCATTTCTGTGTAGTACTTTTCTATTTTTTTTGGATCTTTCTTTTTATAAATATGTCTGTTTACTAGACAAACTCCAATTGTTCGACTTGCAACATGAATACCCTCATCAATTTTCCTCATCCATAAACGCATTTGGGCGAGATCCCTAGCCTTTTCAGGTCTCAGAGTTGGTGTTCCTCCAAATGTATCTTCAAGGTATTCTATTATCACTTGTGATTCTGGTATCGCGATGTCATCATGAATAATTACCGGAACAAGGCCCTTGGGATTTAATTTATGGAAATTTTCTGGCAGCTGATCAACATCACCTAATGCAGTATCAACTATGACACTCTCCCAAGTTAAGTTTTTTTCTTCAAGATAAAGCCTCACTCTCTGAGCGGCACTTGTTCTGTCATAATGGAATAACGTAAGCATTATCACAGCTCCTTGGATGCTGTATTTAAGTTAATGCTGATATTTTTTCTTTGCGTAAAACTATCCAGCATGCCCTCCAATGAAAATTCTCTTCCAAGACCTGATTGTTTATAACCGCCATATGAATGTCCGGGTACCTGACCTAGACCTTGATTTACTTGCACCCAACCAGATTCTATTGCATGTGCAGCATTAATACCTCTTGTTATATCTCTTGTCCAAACATAAGCAGCTAGTCCATAATGACTCTGATTTGCCATTTTAATGACCTCATTTTCGTCTTCCCAAGGTATAGCGACAAGGACTGGTCCAAATATTTCTTCTTTTGCGAGACGCCATTCATTAGATTTATTTCGAAATATGGTTGGTATTGTGAAATATCCTTCACTTAAAGGTCCTTCTTTTGGAGGAAGCCCTCCACAAATTATCTCTGTTTCTTTATTATCTATGCCATCTTTGATATAGTCACACACTTTTGTGTATTGCTTGTTGTTTATGATTGTTCCCATATCAGTTTTTTCATCTAAAGGATCACCAATGATTAATTTATCTAATTTATTTGCTAATTGTTCAATGAAGCTATCAAATATTCTTTTATGTAAGAACAGTCTTGATCCTGCGGTACAAGATTGGCTTTGTCTAGTGAAGCGCATTGCACCGATTATACCATCTACTGTCCAATCTTCGTTGACATCAGGATATACAATTGAGGGACTTTTGCCACCAAGTTCAAGCGAAACAGGAAGCACCCTCTCAGCAGCTGCTCTCATAATTAATTTTCCAACAGCAGTCGAGCCTGTAAATGAAAGTTTACTTATGTCAGGATGGTATGCCAGTGGTTCACCACATTCACTCCCAGTTCCCGTTATTAGATTAAATACACCGGGTGGGATATGTTTCTGACATATTTCTGCAACTTTTAAAACTGCAAGAGGTGCGTCTTCAGCAGCTTTCATCACTAATGTATTACCCGTGCATAATGCAGGGGCAATTTTACACGCTGCAAGCATCACTGGGGCATTCCAAGGAATAATAGCTCCAACAACACCTAAAGGTTCTCTTCGGGTATAGCTCAGCACATGCTCACCAAGTGGAATTGTTTCCCCCTTGAGTTCCGATGATAAACCACCAAAATATCTGAAAATATCAACAACGAGATTAATTTCAGGTCTAGCTTGAGTTCTGATCGCATTACCNGTTTCTTTTGCTATTATCNTTGCTATTTCTTCTTTTTGNTCATCAATATCATTNGCTATATCTAGAAGTATCTTACCTCGCTCTTTTGGGCTAANCTTAGACCAAGATTNAAATGCAATTAATGATGATTTAACAGCAATATCAACATCCTCTTTTACACCTCGAGGNACAGTTGCAAAAANTTGCTTGTTAGCTGGACATTCTATTTCTATTTTTTGTTTACNAATACTACTGACNTAATCACCATTTATGATCATTTTATGATCCATTATTTTTTCACTCATCTTGACCTCTGAATTCCTAATTATTAATTTATTATCTTACACAANCACCTTATTTATAGTCAATATCTGGGTTTAGGCGCTCACATTTATTATCGATACAGTTTAAAGTATATGCGATCTGGTTTTGTGAATTATATACTTTCCTTAAACCATTCATCTTACCAGCACTATAATTTGTTTCAGATTTCTTGGTAGAATTTTTATTATAAAATATCCATAACCCTTCTTTTAATCCGTCTTCATATTTACCTTTATACCAAGTTACATTTGCTGTATCCCAAATACACAAACTTTTACCAGTGTAGGGTTTTGTTGATCCNTTTAAATATAAAATTCCTTTTTGTGTGACTCCATCAACATCATCACAAATTGTTTTTGTATGAAAAATAAAATATGAAGCTGATATTAAAATTATAAATATCATTAGCTGNGTTATTTTTTTTTTAATATTCAATATTCCACTAGTTCATCATCAATCATTTGCCATAGGTACCATGTTGCAACAGTCCTGTATGGCTTCCATTTGTTGGAGATATTTAAAATATTTTGGTGCTGTGTTTCTTTATCTAAATTAACAAGATTATAAGCTCTTTTGATCGCATTAATAAGACCAATATCTTTCAAGGGCAGTATATCTGGTAATGTCACGTAAAATATAAAAAACATTTCTATTGTCCACTCTCCAATACCTTTTATTTTTATTAAATTATTATAAATTTCATCTTTTGATGCCGTCAAGAAGTATAAATTGGAAGTAATCTTTGGGTTATTTATGAAATAATCTGATATATTATGTATGTATTCAATTTTTTGCCTAGACAAACCTATTTCTCTAAGATTTTCTTTGTTTATTTCTTTTATTTCGGTAGGACTAATTTCATGTTTTAGTACCTCTAAAAGCCTTAAGTAAATGCTTTGTGCTGCTTTAACAGATATTTGTTGCCCAATAATTGATTTTATTAGCGTATTGAAGGGGTTNTTTTTAGAAATTAATACTTGATGTTGATTTTTTTTTATAATTTCACAAAGTATAGGGTCAACTTCCGATAAATATCTTATTGCGTCATTCCAATATTCGGGTCTCATGAAAGAATATTTGAAAAAGGATTACNCATCATCCGATTTTGGCTTAATAATTAGATCTGGCTCATCTATATCATCATCTTCTACTAGGAAGTCATTATCATCATCAACTAGGNCTTCATTTTCGATATCAGGAATATCTATATCATTATCGTTTATTAACCCATCATCAGAGTCATCATCATTTATATCATCATCATGCATAATTATTGGGTTATCATCGTCAATTAACCCATTTTCTAGCCTTTCATCTAGGGAGGTTATATTTTCTTTTTCTTCATCTGACTCAACAACGGTTTTAGATACCTTGGACACTTTTGATATTATAGAGTCATTGTCTTGTGTAATATTATTCATTAGAACTGAAGTATTACACTCAGGGCATGAGGGATCATCTTTATTTAGATCATAAAATTTAACACCACATTCTTTACAGGTATGTTTTTTACCTAATTCAACTCGTACCACTGTTTAAGCCCTTTTCTTAGTTTTATAATATTATAAATATTGTAGAATAATATATAGTATAATTTAATCTATTCCTATATATACATGATCATGCAATTAAACAACAAAAATAATGCTGTAATCGTTTATCAATCAAATTCTCTTCATGGTGCTATTAGGACACCTAGTGATAAATCTATTTCACACAGGGCNCTAATTCTCGGGGCGTTATGCTTAGGTGAAACAACAATAAAAAATCTCTTATTATCAGAAGATGTNATAAATACAGCAGAGGCTCTCAGACAATTTGGTGCCAATATAAATATAAACAAAGATGCTGAGTGTAAAATTAGTGGCATTGGAATTGGTGGCCTTTTACAACCAGAAAAAAATATTTATCTAGGAAATTCTGGAACTTCAGCAAGGCTATTGATCGGTTTAATGTCTAGTTGTGAGGTATTGGTAAAATTTGAAGGAGACGAGTCCCTCTCAAATCGCCCTATGAATAGAGTACTATCTCCACTTCAAAAGGTTGGTCTAGAAATTTTAGAAGATAATGATCGAAAATTACCTCTTACACTCAGAGGTGCAACGATGCCGGTGCCTATTTATCATCACTTAACTATTCCATCAGCACAAGTTAAAACTGCCTTGATTTTATCTGCACTAAATATATCTGGAACATCAACAATAATTGAACCAATTAAAACTCGTGATCACACAGAAAATCTTCTTAAATTATTTGATGCTGACATAATAATAAATAAAAACTCAGATGGAGATGATGTTATAAAAATAAATGGTCTAGTAAAATTATCTCCACAGAAAATAGATATTCCTGGTGATCCAAGCTCTGCAGCTTTTTTTGTTGTAGCTGGGCTAATCATGCCGAATTCAGTACTCAAGATTACTAATGTGATGACAAACCCGACCAGGGCACATTTTATTGATGTTTTAAATAGAATGGGTGCAAATATTAAGATTGCTAAGACATATTCTAAATGTGGGGAAGATGTTTGTGATCTTGAAGTAACATCAAGTGAGCTTAAAGGTATTATTATAACTAAAGAGGAAGCTCCTTCTCTCATAGATGAATTTCTAATTCTCTCTGTCGCTGCCGCTTATGCCAAAGGAGCAAGCAGATTTTGTGGTTTATCTGAATTAAGAGTGAAAGAAAGCAATAGATTTGAAGCAATTATCAATATGCTATCTTCATCAGGCGTTTCATGTCGGAATGTTGGGGATGATATAGTTATTGATGGTAAAGGTGAGGTTATTGGTGGGAGTGAAATCAAAACAAATCTAGATCATCGCACTGCCATGGCAAGCTTTATTTTGGGGCTAAATGCTCATAATAAAATCAGAATTGATGATATATCTCCAATTAACACAAGTTTCCCGGGGTTTACTCAATTATATACTCAGATTGGAGGTATATATAAAAGTGAATGACTAATCTAGGTAATATAATAATAGCAATCGATGGACCTGCGGCTAGTGGGAAAGGAACTATAGCAAAGAAATTATCAGAATATTTTGGGCTTCCCTATTTAGACTCTGGGTTACTATATAGGATTGTTGCGTCAGAGGTCATTAAGCATAATATTAATCCCCTAGAAAAAAGATTAGTAATTGATCATGTGAAAAAGATAAACTTCGACAGAATTGATAATAAAAATTTAAGGAATGATAATGTATCACGTGTTGCATCAATTATTGCGCAGTATAAGGAGGTTAGGGATGTTTTATTGAGGTACCAAAGGAGCTTTGCTATAAGTGGTGTTGTTATGGATGGGAGAGACATTGGGACCGTTATATTTCCAAATGCAAACTATAAATTTTATATCACTGCTACATTGGATGAGCGCACAAATAGAAGGTTCCTCGAGCTAGTAGAACAAAATAGCGAATTAGATAGAAATATTGTTAAAAATGATATAAATAATAGAGATCAAAGAGACATTATGAGAAAAATTGCTCCACTAACTAAGGCGGATGATGCAATTGAAGTAGATACTACTTTCATGAAAATTGATGATGTAATTGACTTTATTGTAAAATACATACATAAAGATAAAAAATCTTAAGAATTGGAGAATGAGAATATATGACAAATAACAACCCTAATAAGCTAAATCCTACAATTGATGATTTTGCTGCACTGCTTGATGAAAGTATGAGTAAGATAAATTTATCTGAAGGTACTATTATAAANGGTGTGGTGACGGCACTTGAGAATGACTTTGTTATTGTTGATGTTGGTTTAAAAACAGAGGGTAGAGTCCCTTTAAGAGAATTTAAGTCTTCTGCTGGTCAAATAACCCCTCAAGTCGGAGAACACGTGGATGTTTATTTGGATCGCATTGAAAATTCTAATGGAGAAGCAGTTCTTAGTAGAGAGAAAGCACGTCGTCAAGAAAGTTGGAACAAACTAGAAAAACTTCACGCTGANGGTATCAGAGTTGAAGGCGTAATATTTGGGCGAGTTAAGGGCGGTTTTACAGTCGATTTAGATGGGGCTATTGCATTTTTGCCAGGGAGTCAGGTTGATATTAAACCAGTGAGAGATGTTGGCGGCATGCTTAATGTTTCGCAACCTTTCCAGATTCTTAAAATGGACAGAAAAAGAGGTAATATTGTTGTTTCAAGAAGAGCAATTATTGAAGAATCTAAAGGCGAAATTAACCAGGAACTAGCAAGTTCACTTGAGGAAGGACAAGCACTTGATGGTATTGTCAAGAATATAACAGATTATGGTGCTTTTATCGATTTAGGCGGAATGGATGGACTGCTGCATGTAACNGATATATCATGGAAAAGAGTTAATCATCCAAGTGATTTATTAAAGATTGGTCAATCCGTAAAAGTTCAGATTATTAAAATTAATCCTGAAACCAAGAGAGTAAGTTTGGGTATGAAACAATTGGAGATTGATCCATGGGAAGATATTGCTGGGAAATATCCAATAAATACAAAACTTAAGGGNAAAGTTACAAATATTACTGATTATGGTGCTTTTGTAGAAATTGAGCCAGGTATCGAGGGGCTTACTCACGTTTCCGAGATGAGTTGGACAAAAAAGAATGTTCATCCTGGAAAAATTGTATCCAGTTCACAAGAAGTTGAGGTGGTAATATTAGAAATAGACTTTGAAAAAAGAAGGATTTCTCTTGGAATGAAACAATGTGTTGAAAATCCGTGGGCAAACTTTGCAGGAAATCATCCTGTTGGATCAGTTGTTTCTGGTGAGGTAAAAAATTCAACAGAATTCGGTCTATTTGTTGGACTCGAAGATGAATTAGATGGAATGATTCACTTATCTGATCTGGATTGGAATGAAAAACCAGAAGTTTCACTAGAGAAATACAAAAAAGGTGAGTCTATTGAAGTAAAAGTTCTTGATATTGATGTAGAAAAAGAGCGTATAAGCCTCGGGGTAAAGCAGCTATCAGGAGATCCTTATGCAGGATTAAAACAGATCAAGAAAGGTGATGTTGTTACATGTTACATAACAAATATTCGCGATGGAGGTTTGGATGTAACAATTGGACAAGACGGAGTGCCTTGCTCAATAAAAAGAGCCGACTTATCCGTAGATAAATCTGAACAAAGACCTGATAGATTTGATATTGGTGAAATGGTTGATGCAAAAGTTATTCAAATTGANTCAAAAAACAATAAAATTACACTATCAATAAAAAGTCTTCAAATTGATCAAGAAAAAGAAGCTGTTGAACAATATGGTTCTGCGGACTCAGGAGCATCACTTGGAGATATATTAGGAGAAGCTCTAAATATCAGCAATGAAAAACAAGATGATAGTGATCAGCAAGCCAAAAAGAAAAACAAAGAAGCTAAAGACGCCTCACAATCTAGTGATCAAGAGTAAATCTAGTCCTTCTTTCGTATAAATTTTTTTTTGGTTTCTATAACCATAAAGGTCTTAAATTCTATGGTTTTCGTTAATAATCATGACGCAAAGGGCTACAGAAAGCGACTGTTTTTCTGGAGAACAGTNTCTCTAATAACAATTGCAATAATTGTTTATTTATCATTCGGAAACAAAAAGGAAAACTCAAGCCAGGACTATATTGCAAATTATAGTATTTCTGGAATGCTTATAACTGCAGATAAAATTATAGAAGATTTAGAAGNGTTAAAGTCAAATAATAGAGTCAACTCAATAATCGTATCAGTTGATAGCCCCGGTGGAACTACAGTGAGTGCAGAAGAAATTTACCTAAAATTAAAAGAAATTTCATTATCTAAGCCTACAGCAATAGTAATGAGAAATATTGCCACATCGGGAGCTTATTTGCTCTCACTTGGCGGAGATGTAATCTTTTCAAGAGAGAATACGATTACAGGTTCGATTGGGGTTTTGTTACAATGGGCAAGAGTTGATGATGCCCTTTCAAAACTAGGGATTGAAATAAATGAAATAAAAAGTGGGAAGCTCAAGGCTGAACCAGATTTTTTTGGTGAANTNGATGACGAAACCAAGCAAGTAACAAAAGAAATAATAGATGAAACATTTGATTGGTTTCTGAGAATTGTCAAAGTAGAGCGGAATTTGAATTCAAGAGAAATTAATAAAATTTCGGATGGTAGAATTTTCACAGGTAGACAAGCTATTCAGTTAAATTTAGTTGATGAAATCGGTGATAAAAATGATGCNAAAATGTGGCTTATTGAGAATAAGGGAATTGACTCAGACTCACCAATCATTGATTATAAAAAATCAAATAAGCCAAGTTTTATAGAACTAAGTCTTGCAAATATTATGGATTATTTTAATATTACCACATCATATACAGAGCGCTTACGNTCCAATTTATCTTTGATCAATAATGGTGGTTTACAATCTGTATGGGATCATAAAACTAATTAATTCTGGGGAAAAATGAAGAAATCTGAGTTAATTGATGAATTAGCAAAAGAATATCCGCACCTTTACCATAGAGATATTGAAAAAGTTGTAGACGTTTTTTACAACTCTATTACCGATGCATTAGCAAACGGTCAAAGAGTCGAATTAAGAGGTTTTGGAGCCTTCTCAATAAAAGAACGTGGTCCTCGTGTTGCAAGAAATCCAAAAAATGGAGATAGAGTTGCTGTATCTGGCAAAAAATCTGTTTATTATAAACCAGGAAAAGAACTCAAAGAGCGTATCAATAAATAAAACCGAGTGGTATTAGGGTAGGGGGCAAGTCTTTTTTTGNATCAATTAATTAAAAACGCTCTATACTGTGCCATTGATATGAAAGATACTGATCAAGCAGTATCTCTAATCAATCAAATAAAAGAAAATATAGATGGTATCAAGATTGGTATGGAGGCATTTTATGCCATGGGTCATAATGGTTATTTAAGATTATATGATCTTGGTTTGCCAATTTTTCTCGATTTAAAGCTTCACGATATTCCAAATACTGTCAGCTCGGCAATTAAATCATTATTACCATTAAATCCTTTTATTATAAATATTCATACGACTGGTGGAAGTGAAATGATGAGAGCAGCCGTTGAGGCAATAAGTGACAATGGAATTAACAAGCCTAAACTCATCGGAGTAACAATTCTTACAAGCATGAATGAAGATAGTTTTAATGAACAAGGAATATCAATAAAAGTTGAACAACAGGTAATAAACTTATCTAATCTAGCAAAAAAGTGCGGTTTGGATGGAGTTGTATGCAGCCCATTAGAAGCAAAAAATGTTAAAATTACCTGCGGTGAAGATTTTCTCACAATAGTTCCTGGTATTAGACCAAATAATTCTGCTTCGAACGATCAAAAAAGANTTTTAACGCCAAGTGAGGCAATTAAAAATGGTGCAGACATACTTATAGTAGGTCGACCGATAACTCAAGCTAAAGATCCAAATCAAGCTGCAAGATCAATAAAAGAAAGTATAATCCCATATGAGCATTAAGATTAAAATATGTGGNGTAAAAGAACAAGAAAACATAGAGTGTTGTATTGAAAATAAAGTAAATATGATTGGTTTTGTCTTCCATAATGATAGCCCCAGAAATATTTCAATAAAAAATGCTTCTAATTTAGTTAAGTTGTATAAGAATCACATAGAGATTGTTGGCTTGGTTGTAGATCCATCAGATGACTTATTAGATCAAATAATTGATAAAGTAGGTATTTGTAAGATTCAATTTCATGGAAATGAGTCCCCTGAAAGGATTTTTTACATAAAAGAGCGTTATAATATTTCTTCTATAAAGGCAATCCCTGTATTTCATAATTTAAGTGCCTTAGAAATAGACCCATATCATGAAGCAAGTGATTATATATTATTCG
The DNA here is from genome assembly GCA_002704755.1 of Rhodobiaceae bacterium. Classification (GTDB taxonomy): domain Bacteria; phylum Pseudomonadota; class Alphaproteobacteria; order Rhizobiales; family TMED25; genus TMED25. The sequence continues at coordinate 34,557 of PAHC01000034.1, read as the reverse complement.
ATACTCCGCCCATTAGTTCAGCCAATAGGCCTGGGGGTAATGGAGTTGCTTTTGATTGGCATTTAGTACAGAAATTGAATATTNTTAAACCCTGGATTTTATCAGGCGGACTTAAAATTGAGAACGTAAAAGAAGCAATCTCTATCACAAAAGCAAACTTTGTCGATGTATCTTCTGGAGTTGAAGAATCTTTGGGCATAAAGAATAACGATTTGATAACAAAATTCGTATATAATGCAAGACNCTCTGAATAAGGTAAAATATTAGATGGAAAATATAAACTCTTTTAAGCTCGGTCCCGACCAAAATGGAAAATTTGGAATATTTGGTGGTAGATTTGTAGCAGAAACTTTAATGCCATTAATTCTGGANCTTGAAAAGGCATACAATGAAGCAAAATCTGACGNAATATTTCTTTCAGAGTTGCTTTACTTAAATAAGTATTATACTGGAAGGCCCAGCCCATTATATTTTGCTGAAGGTCTTACGAACTATTTAGGATCTGGTAAGATATATTTTAAAAGAGATGAGTTAAATCATACTGGTAGCCATAAAATCAATAATTGCTTGGGACAAATTCTATTGGCGAAGAGAATGAAAAAAACAAGAATAATCGCTGAGACTGGAGCTGGTCAACATGGTGTTGCAGTTGCAACTGTTGCAGCAAGATTTGGGTTGCCTTGTGTAATATACATGGGTGCAAAAGATGTTGAAAGGCAGAAACCAAATGTCTTTAGAATGAAGTTATTAGGAGCAGAAGTAATAGCAGTAAAATCAGGTAATTCAACACTAAAGGATGCTATGAATGAAGCACTTCGTGATTGGGTAGCGAATGTTAGAGATACATTTTATATTATTGGTACTGTAGCAGGACCACATCCATACCCATCTATGGTTAGGGATTTCCAATCAGTTATTGGGCATGAAGCAAAAGAACAGATATTAGAAGCTGAAGGACGATTACCACATCAATTGATTGCATGTATTGGAGGTGGATCAAATGCTATGGGTTTATTTTATCCTTTTCTAGATGACTCTGATGTCAAAATAACTGGAGTTGAGGCAGGAGGCATGGGTCTTGATGGAGACCAGCATTGCGCGAGCTTATCCGCTGGAAGACCTGGTGTATTGCATGGCAATAGAACATATTTATTACAAGATGATGAGGGGCAAATAGTAGAGGGTCACTCAATATCAGCAGGGTTAGATTATCCTGGTATTGGCCCTGAGCATTCATGGTTAAAAGAAACCGGTAGAGTTGAGTATGTAGCTATTACTGATAAAGAAGCTGTAGAAGCCTTTAAAATTTGTACAAAAACTGAGGGGATCATTCCTGCATTAGAACCATCGCATGCATTAGCACACCTGATAAATATAAGTAGTGACTTGTCAAAAGATGAGATAGTGATAATGAATCTGTGTGGTAGAGGAGATAAGGACATATTTTCAATTGCAGAGTATCTAAATATGGAGATTTAGTAGTTGAATAAAAGAATCAAAGATTGTTTCAGTAAATTATCAAAAAAAAATAAGAAAGCGCTAATTACGTTTCTTACTGCTGGTGATCCAAATTTTAATTTATCATCAGAATTAATCAAAGAACTACCCAGTGCCGGAGCTGACATAATTGAGATTGGTATGCCTTTNAGTGATCCAATGGCTGATGGACCTGCAATACAGGCTTCTTCATTAAGAGCAATAAAGGCGGGTCACACAATGCAAAATACATTTGAAATTATTTCTAGTTTTCGTAAAGATAATACCATAACGCCAATTATTCTTATGGGTTATTTTAATCCAATATACAATTATGGGACAGAGAAATTTATAAACAAAATTATATCCCTGGGTGTTGATGGGATAATTATCGTTGATCTTCCCCCAGAAGAAGATATGGAATTTTGTGATATGGCTCATCAAAAGGGTTTATCTTTTATTAGGCTCGCTACACCAACAACAGACAAAGCTAGACTTAATAAAATTATGCAAAAAACAGATGGTTTTTTATATTATGTATCAATAACTGGCGTTACTGGGTCAATAAAACCAGATATAAGTGAAGTAAAAGACGCTATATTTGCAATAAAAGACCAAATTCAGATACCTGTATGCGTCGGGTTTGGTATTAAAACAACAGAGGACGTAAAGAATATAATTAGCTTTGCTGATGGGGTTATTGTAGGATCTGCATTAGTAAATATTATCGAAGACAAAAAATCTGAAGCAAGTATTAAAGAAGGAATCCTTAAAAAGGTAAAAGATCTTGCAAGCGTCCTATAATCTTAATAAATGGTGATCAGAAATGAATTGGATCAACAACATAGTAACCCCAAAAATTAAGGAAATACTTACAAAAAAAGATGTTCCTGATAATTTATGGATAAAATGCCCAGAAAGTGGGCAAATGGTATTTCACAAAGATTTGGAGTCTAATCAATGGGTTATTCCTGGTTCAAACTATCATATGAAGATTCCAGCAAAAAAGAGATTAGATTTATTATATGATAGTGGGTATGAAATAATCCAAGCCGACAATAAAGTTTTAGATCCTTTGAAATTCAGGGATGAAAAAAGGTATATTGATCGTTTGAAAGATGCACGTAAAAAGACCGGCATGGATGATGCAGTTGTTATTTCAAAAGGAAATATTGGCAATATCCCAGTTATATCCATCGTTCAAGATTTTGCTTTTATGGGTGGATCACTTGGTATTGCGGCTGGAGAAGCAATTATTAGAGCAATGGATGAGGCTCTCCATACATCAGCACCTGTTATATTATTTTCTGCAGCAGGTGGTGCACGTATGCAAGAGGGCATTCTATCACTTATGCAAATGCCGAGAACAACTATCGCTGTTCAAAAATTAAATGAGGCAAAAATTCCATATATTGTTGTTTTAACAAACCCTACAACAGGTGGTGTTACTGCATCATATGCTATGCTTGGAGATGTTCATATTGCTGAACCAGGCGCATTAATTGGTTTTGCTGGGCCTCGTGTCATAGAGCAAACAATCAAAGAAAAATTACCCGAAGGATTCCAAAGGTCTGAGTATTTGTTGGACCATGGTATGATTGATATGGTTGTGCATAGACATGAACTTAGGAATAAATTAATCACTATCTGCAAACTTCTTTTAAATAAATAGATATTCCCCAAAAAGATGAGATCTAATCAGTTTAATTTAATATTGGATCGTATTACTCAATTATATCCAAAATCGATGGACTTGTCGTTAGGGAGAATAAATGGTTTACTTCATAAGTTAGGTAACCCGCAAAATAAAATTAAAAACACCATTCATATAGCAGGAACAAATGGGAAAGGCTCAACATTATCATATATTGTTTCTATTCTTGCGNAGGCAGGGTTNAAAGTNGACTCATATATATCGCCTCATTTAGTTGACTTTAATGAAAGGTTTAGGATCGGGAATATTGGTGGTTTTGAACTTATAGATGATGAATCACTAATTGAATTACTTAATTACTGTGAAAAAATTAATGGTAAATCGCCAATAACAATTTTTGAATTAATAACTGCTGCTGCATTTTTAAAATTCTCAACCACTGGTTCAGATTTTTTGATTCTTGAGACTGGATTAGGGGGTAGACTTGATGCAACTAATGTGATTAAAAAACCATTAGTTTCAGTTATCACACCTATTGGAATAGATCATCAGCAGTTTTTAGGGAATACATTAGAGAATATTGCAAGTGAAAAGGCAGGTATTATAAAGAATGGACGCACAACTGTAATATCAAAACAAAATTATGATTTATTAGGATTATTTAAAAAATTTATTAAATTACAAAATAATAAATCAAAAATCTATGGAGAAGATTATTCGATTAAAATTAATCCAACAGGCTTTATTTACCAAGATGAGAAATATAATATTAATCTTCCAAATCCAAGCTTGATAGGAGACCATCAAAAATTTAATGCAGCAACTGCTATTGCAACTATATCATCAATAGACGATTTAAAACTAGACACTGGTTCTTTCTCAAATGGCATAGAGAAAACCATTTGGCCAGCAAGATTTGAACAGATAAAAATTGGGAAGCTACATCAAGGTCTTGGTTTAAGAAATGAAATCTGGTTAGATGGGGGACATAATGCTCACGCTGCGTTGGCACTTGCGGATACTCTGAAAAATCTGGAGGCTAAAAAATTAATTATGATCATAGGGATGCTATCTTCAAAAGACTCCTATGAGTTTTTGGCTCCATTTAAGGATAAGCTATTTAAATTAATAGCGATAAGGATACCTAATCAAGAGAATACACAAGATCCCCAAAATATAAGTCAAAATGGTAAAAAATTAGGTATAGATTCAACTGCTGCAAATGATATTTTTGATGCGTTTAATAAAGTAAAATCATTTCCAAAAGATTCATATAGGATTATAATATGCGGATCCTTATATCTTGCAGGTGAAATAATTAAACTTAACAATTAATGCTAAATATTTTCATCTATCCAGTCTATTAATGTTGATTTTGGGAAAGCGCCAACTTTAGTTGATACTAATTCTGAGTTTTTAAAGAGAAGTAATGTGGGGATTCCTCTTATCCCATAATTAGTAGGCGTTACAGGATTTTCATCAATATTCACTTTGATTATTGATATACGGCCATCATATTCTGATGATATTTCTTCGAGTACTGGACCGATCTGTTTACAAGGCCCACACCATTCAGCCCAGAAATCTACTAGAACGGGTACCTCAGAATTGTTTATTTCATTTTGAAAATTATCATCTGTTATTTGTTTTGTTGCCATCTTAAATCTCCTTTATAAATAGCCTAACAGTTAAGTTTATGAAGTCAATAATCCGCTACTATGAGATTGATATAAATCCTCTAAATATGCATTAAATTCATGAATAAATTTTAAGATTTCAGTATCTTCTCCATGCTTATCTCTTAAATTATCAATTTGATTGAATGCTTCTGGTATAGTTAACCATTTCTCACTGTTATTACTCATTAACCTATTTGCAAGAGTCTTTTGAAATATATTTCTATCATTAATCTCTAGCAGTTCTTTATTATAATTATAAATAATTTGTTTTCCAAAGTATTTATACCTCTTATCTGAAAATTCTTCACAAATTATTACTTTATCTTTCCATGTAGCTCTATGAAATTTTTTCATTGTTAGTTTATCAGAGGAGTTTGGGAATCCTCCCAAATATATACTCTCTTCATCATATACATCTAATTGAGACTCATTTGAGTAGCTCTCTGAAGCTTCATTATGAATTTCAAGTATTTTTCGTTTAAAGTCTGTATTATTTTGAATAACATCTACTCTAGATTCAAGCTCATAAAAGCCAATCTTTTCATAATTGGCAAAGCTTGTGGCATATGTCTTTGGCATGATCATGGGGTGTCTATTATTTCTAATGTACCTAAATAGTTTTTCAGATTTATATAACTCTTTTAGCTGCGCTTTATCTAGATCTACATACTCTTTTGGGTCCTTTTTCAAATCAAATAATATATTTAGTTCAGAGTTATTTTTATTACTATAAGTTCCAATATGTGTTGTAACGAAAGGATACACATTCCCATAATATGCCTCGTGATGGCAATACATTGTATCGTTTTCAAATATTTGAGAAACCCCTTTTTTTGTAGATGACTGAAGTGACCTTTCCCAGAATTCATTATTATTTATTTTTATTAACCTGCAAATTTCAATTGTTGCAATTACATCCGCTAATGCGTCGTGTGCATTTTCATGCATAATATTATTTTCGGGTGCTAATAGATCTAATTTAAATTTATTTTTGGTATCTGGTAATTTTATGGCCATAGGTGTAAATATTGAAGATGCTTGAACTATATTTAAGGCATCAGCCCGGCCGTTATTGTTAATCTGAGTCAAATAAGCGTTTTCATGCAAATTTTGAAATAAAGCGTTACGGAGAAATTCTTCATCAAAATTGATAGAATTATACCCAATGAAAATAGCGGGACTCCAATCATCAAATTTCTCTTTCATTTGGTAAACAAGATCGTAGTATGAGAGCTCGTGTTTAGCGATTTCATTCATTGACAATCCATTTACTAATAGTGCCTGTGGTGCAGGAATGATAGACTTGTTTAATTTGCATTTTATATTGAACTGATCGAGTTCATTTAAGTCTTCATCGCAAAGTATTGCTCCGACTTGTATTATCTGATCCCAATATTTGTCTCTGCCAGTAGTCTCAAAGTCATAAAAAACTATTCTCATTTGTTCTCAATCAAATATTTTTCAAAATTATTTAAGGATATTAAATCCCCTGTGTGATACCAATTTGAGTCATGAAGTATACCTGAGCATTTTCTTCTCAATATTAAATTATTCCAAATCATATTGAGTGAAAAAATCTTATTATTTACTTTATTCAGAGTTCTGGTATTTAAAATTGAAATCCCCATAAATACAAATTTCTCAATATTACTATGATTTTCTTTTGATATATTTTTATCTTTATCAAGAAAAAAATCACCATTCCCATTGTAACCGATTGCTTTTTCTTTTTTGGATAAAGCCAAAACAGCATCAGCATCATCATAAATATATTTTTCACTCAACCTATATAGTAGATCCTTATAATCATTTAAAAGCATTGTATCTGAATTAATAATATATATTGATCGGTCATAGTCAGTAGGGACACCATATTTTAACCCCCCTCCAGTATCCAGGAGTTCTGTTTCTTTTGATATAATTATATTAGGATAATTTTCTTCTAAGTACTTCTCTAATTGATCAGAAAGATAAAAGGTATTGATGTAGATATTTTCAATATTTATTAATTGAAGGGCATCAATGATATAGCTAATCATCGGTTTGCCTGCAATTTCTATCAGCGGCTTAGGACACTTTTCAGTGAGTGGGAGTAAACGTTTGCCATAGCCAGCAGCTAGGATAAATGCATCATTAGGCTTTTCTTTAATACTCTTTTTGTTGTTCATCTTTTGAGAACTCAATTTTTGATAAATTTTTTCCAGAAAGTGTAGACTCGAAAGCCTGCAACCTTTTAAATATAGAAATCAGTTCAATAATTGTTGGCCAGGCATTCACGATATACTGAAATGAATTCGAAACTTGACCAAAAGCTGTAAGTATTTGTTGTAAGATCCCAAATGTAATTTTCCCAGCTACTATCGTAGGAATCAATATAAGGTATGAAAAAATATTATCTGCTTGCAAATAAAAACTTCTTGCAACATTAAAATATAGATAGTGAAAATAAAGGCGAAAATAATTTTTTCTCACATTGTTAAATAGTTCACCTATTGATTGAGGAGTTGCTCTATTGGCATCATCTTCACCATATACTAATTCTTTTCGGAGAGAAGCCTCAACTCTTTGATTTCTGAACTCCAACCCAGGTAATTTAATTCCTACTATGGCCAGAAAGATTGTCCCAAATATAGACCAAAAAATTGCTGCATTGACCAAAGGAGCTGGTATTTCTCCGATCAGAGGTAAAATAGTAACATATTCAGATAATGATAATAATACAGGTAGAAAAGCTATCAACGTCATGACTGAGTCGATTATTGAAACACCAAGACCTTCCATTATTGCAGCAAATCTCATGGTATCTTCTTGTACCCTTTGAGCTGCACCTTCAATAGTCCTTAATTTTTGCCATTGACCTGTATAATAAAAATTCATTGCTGTACGCCATCTGAAGATGTAGTGGCTGACAAAAAATCTTGTTAATACAAAAACAGCTAATGAAACAAAGGCAATTTGTGCAAAAACTATCATTAAGTAATATAAATCTGATGAAAGTACTTGTGCCTCACCCCCAAGCGCATCCTGAATTGAGTCAAAGAAGGGTCTTCTCCAGTTATTGATTGCAACCATGACCTGGACACCAAAATAGGTAGAAAATATTATAAGCGATGATCCTAATATTGACCAGTATTGCCATGGGTGTGGTGCAAATTTGAACCAGAATAGTGCAAAGATTAGGGTTGATAATATGTAATAAATATAAAACCAAATAAATTTTTTCGTTAGAAAAAATCCAAGCCCAATAATTGGCTCATCAGTTTCTTCAATGGCTAATCCAACAAAAGAAGCAATATCATTACCAATCCAGAACCAAATAATTGTTACAAATATTATCCATGCTAATGCAGCTGGAAAAAAAATTTTTGGCATTGGGAAGAAGGATCTAAACATCAAATGTATCCTTAAAATTAACTTTGAGCCATTTGGTTAAATTATCTAACAAACTACAATTCATTGAACGTCTTATGTAATTAATAATTCTTGGCATATGTATTATATAATTATTTTTACCCTCCAACAAAGAGAGTCTTGCAAAAATACCCAATATTTTCAGTGATCTTTGTGTTGCTAATATTTGGTATTGTTCATTAAATGATGAATTGCCAAATTGAAAATTCTTAAAGAGAAATTTTTGTTTAAAAGCATCAATAATATATTTTTCTTTCACTTCACTGATAGTAACCCGGGCATCTTGTGCCAGAGATACTAAATCGTATAGTGGGTGACCTAGGAGGGCATCCTGAAAATCAATTAGAGCACACTTCCTATGACCTTTTTCATTTTCTAGGTAATGGAGATTTGGTGAGTGATAATCTCTTAATATAAGCGTTCTGTCTGGAGATAGATCTGAAAACATTTTTTCTATAATAGACAAAAATTCATACTTCTTCTCTTTTGGACAGATAGAGCTTTTGGCATAAGGCCAATAATAATCAATGAATAGTTTAGCTTCATGAATAAATATTTTTTTATCAAATTTATTTAGCTCAAAGGCCGTGCCATTTAGATCATTTATAGTTGTATAGTTAGAATGCACTAATATCAGTAATGACTCTATAGCTGGAGTAATGAGTTTCTCAAAGTTAAGTTTTAAATATAACTCATTATATGTCGTAAGACCAAGATCTTCTTCTAGAATAAGTTGGTTTTTAATATCATATCCATAAATCTTTGGTACTCTTAAACCAATATTATCAAGATATTTATCAATAATAATGAAGTCCTTTATGGACTTGGTTGTTTTTGTCTTTTTTCTAATCTCTTTAGAAGCATCCATGAGAACAAAATTCTTGACACCATCATAAACTCTAAAATATTTCCTTTTCGATGCATCTCCCTTCATATTAGTAATTTCTCTAATGTTGAGACCTGAATTTGATAGAAAATTTAATCTATTTTTATGAGCTAAAATAACTTTTTCATATTTTCCATGAAAAAATATTTTGTAATCTCTTTTATCTGATTTATTTATTATTTGTATTTCAATGTGATCTTTTGGCAAAACTGATGGAAATTTATTTGCCCACTCAATAATTGTCACATTATTCTTAATAGAATCACTTATGTCTAATTCTTCAAGTTCATGTGAGTTATCAATCCTATAAAAATCATAATGAGATATAATTAGATCTTGATTTGAGTAAGTTTGATATAAATTAAACGTAGGGCTACTAATTTCTTCAATTCTGGTTGACGTGAGATAATTAATCAAGTATTTCGACAATGTGGTTTTACCAGAACCAATATCGCCATTTAACGCCAATAAAGTCCCCTTTTCTAAAATCGGGGTCAGATACTTTGCAAAAGTGGCCAACTCATGAAGTGAGCAAGCTCTATGTATTTCAGCTTTCATGAGCAACTATTGGGACTTTGATTTTGAACTCATTAAATTCTGATGATAAATCTATTTGATATCCCAGAATTTGAGAATATTTCTCTAAAATAGTTTTCTCTATACTCCCTGGAGAGTATATGTCATCCATGACTAAATAAGACTGTATATGCTTTGAATTTATTGGTTCTGTGTAAGAGATATTAAATATATATTGATCAAATTCATGGTCTGTTATTTTTGACATAATTATCTCGTATTCTGAATCACCATCCATAACAAGGTTTTTATCAATTATTTTTATAAGCTGATTGAACACTTTAAAAAAACCTGAATTTATGCTGTTTTTTTTTGCCGCTTCATCTTTATACTCTTTATGTATTTTAATTATAAATTTCTTATCTAAAAAATTTAGTTTATTTAGTTCACTTTGAAGTAACTCTGATAGATTATCAGCGCTGTATCCAATCTGATTGTGTTTCAGTCCATTTGACTCAAGATCTGTTAACTCAAGAATTTGGTTTATTTGATGATGTAATTCCCTTCCAGACCTTTTTATATCATTTATATAATCAATAATATTCTGATCTTTATTAATATTGGATAATCTTGCTTCAAGAATATCTGAAAATCCAATTATATTTTGAAGTGGAGCTCTAAGTTCATGTGATATGTTATTTAGAAAATTGGTTTTGATATAATCAGCCTCGGAAAGTGCCTTATTTTTCTCAATTAATGCATTTTCTATATTTTGACTAGCTGTAATATCAGTAAATGTATATAGGATTGATCTATCAGGTAATATGGAAGATTGATAGTGAAGAATATTTTTATTAAATTCCATAATATTACTATGATCTTTTCTGTTAACCCCGGATGAAACTACATTAATTAAGATATCATTGAATTTTGACGAAGGATCTTTCTTAAGAATTTCCTCAAGTAATTTTTCAATATGCAGATCCTGAATATTGTCAACTATTTTAAAAATCTTATTGAATTGATGATTATGTAATTTAACTTTTCCGTTTGTCCCAAACAATATAATTCCCTCTGAAAGACTATTTATCGTTTGTTCTTGAATGGACAATAAAAGTGCAGTTTCATTCTCTAATGCTAATTTATCAGTATAATTTTCATATATATGAGTAACACCTCCCATTGGATTTGCTTGAGAGATCACTCTAAGAGTTCTGCCATCCTGGAGATACCACCACTGTTCTCTATTTTCTAATGTGTTATAGATATTTAGTTGTTGCTTTTTCCATTCTCGGAAGTTTGCCTGATATGGTAGAAGTTTTTTTTGCCTAAGGATCTCCAAGATTTCTGATTCATTTGGTTTTTTGCCCAAGGTATCATCATCTAATGAGAAAAAACTTTTGAAAGATGAATTAAAAAATATAGGAGATTTATTTTGATCATATATTATAAGTGGATTAGTGAGTTGGTTCATGAGTTGCAGATTTGTCTCATTCTGCTTAATAAATAATTGTTCTAAATCATTTGTGGAAGTAATATTTTTTGCTTTAAATATAACGTAATTTTCTTTTTTTATTTTAATTATTTCAAGGAGAACCTGTTTGCCTCTTATAATTTTTTTTAATTGAGTTGGATTTTTATTTAATATTACCTCTTCTTCTGCGGAGATTAAATTTGTATTATTACTAATTATTTGTTCATAAGTATAATCCCTAAAAATCTTCACATAATTTAAATTAATATCTACTAATTTGTTATCTAATTTTACCCATATAATTTCAGTGAAAGAGTATATATCGTCATCGCTCAATACTCTTGATAGATTATTTTCTAGACTTCTAGTATATTTTAACAACATTGAGTTCATATTTATATTTTTGAATTTTAAAACATAATTACGAATAGGTTTGATATCCCTGCCTATGATGATTATTGAAGCTGTTGAAAATGATATTAGAATTAAGAAATATACATTAATTGGTGTACTAAAATATATCAGAAGAGCATCCATAAATAGAAGTCTATCAAAGTTTTTATATAAAATTAATATTTAATCAGTTAAAGGTTAAAAAATTTTATAACTGAATGGATTGTGTTTAATACCTATAATGATCTGGTTTGAATGGACCTGAACTAGACACACCAATATAACTACTTTGGTCTTCATTTAGAACCGTAAGATGCACGTTGAGTTTTTCTAGATGAAGTTCCGCAACTTTCTCATCAAGTTTTTTAGGAAGCATATATACTTTATTGCTGTATTTATCATTATTATTAAATAATTCTATTTGTGCTAATACTTGATTTGTGAATGAAGCGCTCATTATAAAACTAGGATGTCCGGTAGCACAACCAAGATTTACGAGCCTCCCTTCAGCTAATAAGATAATTTTTTTCCCATCAGGAAATTCTATTTCATCAACTTGAGGTTTAATGTTTTCCCATCTTAGATTTTTAAGTTTTGAAACCTGTATTTCTGCATCAAAATGACCAATATTACATACTATTGCCATATTTTTCATTTTTCTCATATGTTCCAAAGTGATGATGTCTTTATTACCTGTAGCAGTAACAAAAATATCGGCTTCTGACGAAATTTCATCCATAGTTCTTACTTCATAGCCCTCTAAAGCTGCTTGGAGCGCACATATCGGGTCAATTTCGGTAATAATAACACGTGCTCCAGAGGCTTTCAGGGAGGATGCACATCCTTTTCCTACATCACCATAACCAGCAACAACAGCTATTTTTCCTGCTATCATGAGATCAGTTGCACGTCTTATCCCATCTATAAGACTTTCTCTGCACCCATATAGATTATCAAATTTTGACTTTGTTACTGAATTATTTACATTTATAGCAGAAAATGGAAGACTAGCTTCATTTTCCATCATTACCAGTCTATTAACTCCGGTAGTAGTTTCCTCTGTAACACCAATAATTTTACTTTGTATATCTGTAAACCAATTAGGACTTAATTTTGCTCTTGTTATGATTTGTTTAAATAGAACCTCTTCCTCTTCATTTTGAGGATTATCAAGGACAGATTTGTCAGACTCATATCTAGCGCCTAATATTATATATATTGTTGCATCACCACCATCGTCTAATATCATATTTGGATTATTGTCAGGCCACTGATAAATCCGGTCAACAAACTCCCAATACTCGTCCAAAGTTTCATTCTTGAAGGCAAAAACAGGGATATTTTTTTTTGCTATTGCTGCAGCGGCATGGTCTTGAGTTGAGAATATATTACATGAAGCCCATCTGACTTCTGCTCCTAACTCAACAAGTGTCTCAATTAAAACTGCAGTTTGAATTGTCATATGCAGGCAACCAACTATTCTTGCGCCTTCCAAGGGTTTTTGATCTTTATATTCTTTTCTTAATGCCATTAAACCTGGCATTTCAACTCTGGCTAATTCCATCTCTTTATTTCCGAAATCAGCAAGAGTTATGTCCTTTACTGTAAAATCATCAAACATTTTAATATCATTGAGTAATTGTTAAAGTTATAAAAATTCTTTATCTAATCTAATTTGATACACTAAATTATCACTGTACAAAAGTATAAATATATATTTATTTGATCCTAGGGATTTGAATTTTAAATTGTGCGCCTTTAATTTCATTTTTTACATAGTTTTCAACTGATATTATTCCATCATGGGACTCAATTATTTGTTTGGCGATTGAAAGCCCAAGTCCAGTATGTTTATTTTGTGATTTATCCGATCTATCACTATAGAATCTATCAAAAACTCTATCAATTTTTGTCCCATGAATTCCACCACCTTGGTCTTCAACATCAATTATAATATATTCGAGATTATTGCTTATATTTACAATAATTTTGCTATTATCTTTTAAGATAGATCGTGCATTATCAAATAAGTTTATAAAAACTTGATTAAATTTATTTTTGTTTATTCTTGAATAAAATTTCACGCCATTTTGTAAATAATTCAATTTGATTTGATTTGATTTATGCCTAAAGTTTTCTTGTTTAATTAGGGAGTTTAAACATTCATAAATATCTATTATGTCTCTTTGTTCAATTGTGAGTGCTGTATCAAGCTTAGATATTTCAGAAATATCTGCAATTAACCTATCTATCCTATCTATATCCTCTTGAATTATGTTGATTAATTTTGACTGATCATTTTTTCTTTTGGTAACTGAGAATGTTTCGATAGCACTTCTTAATGATGTTAATGGATTTCGTAATTCATGTGCTATATCAGCTGAAAATCTTTCAATGGTATCTATTCTCTCAAATAAACTTGAAGTCATATTTCTTAGAGCATTTGATAAATCTCCTATCTCGTCTTTTCTTTTGCTGAAATCGGGAATATTTTCTCTTGCTTGCAAATTACTGGTAACATTATCAGCTGCAATTGCGAGTTCTCTCATTGGTTTTGCTATGGTATTGGATAATATAATAGATAGTATAATAGTTATTAGAGATGCTATTAGGAAGACCTTAAGGATAGACATTCTTTCTTGATATACAATCATATCAATGGCATTATTTTGTGTTGAAAGAACTAGGTAACCAATAATTGCCTTATATTTAATGATTGGCATTGAAACATGTACTACTGATTGCCCCACTTCATTTTTATTTACGACAATATTTTTCGATCCCTTTAATGCTCTCGATAAGGTCTTATAATCAGTTTCAAAATTGAGATCATTGATGCTATCGAAGCCAATCTTTTTTAGAAATTTTGAATAAAATGTTTTAAAAAAGCTTTCCTTAATTGGACTCAGTGAAACTTTATTAATATTTTTTCCGTAAAAATAATCATTGGAGTTATGAATAATATTGTCGTTAGAGTCATAAATTTTTGCATTAAGCATTTCAGGATTTATTAACTCACCAATAATATTTTCTAGTAATTTTTTGTTTATAGTATAGTTTCTATACTGTATTACTCTTTGGTCGAAGGGTTCTCTTCCATCAATATTTTTATCAAAAACAAATAGGTTCGCCCCTTTACTTGATGTTGCACTTGCTGAGACGGTCGCAGATATTATCTCACTTTGCACAGCTAATGACTCAATCTTTGATTCAATCAAACCTTCCCTAAACTGATTTAGATATAAAATGCCGATTAACAATAATACTAATGCGAGAAGATTAAATATTACTATTTTTGCAGATAAATGTAGATTGAAAATATTAATTTTACTTTTTCTCATTATTGCCAACTCTAGATCCTCTTATTGTATCTTGTAGCCAATACCATAGATTGTTTTTATCAAATCAAAGTTTGGATCCACTAAAATAAATTTTTGCCTAATTCTTTTTATGTGGCTATCAATCACTCTATCTTCTTTTGAGAATCCTTCTTTGAATGCGTCACTGATTAGATCGTCTCGGGATCTAATAGATCCAGGTCTTCTAATAAGTGACTCTAATATTAGAAATTCAGTTGAGGTGAGGTTTATAATCTTATCCTGCCATTTGCAAATAAATCTTTCCTTATCTAGCTCAAGATATTTCAAATTTGTGACATCTTTGTGGTTTTTTTTATTTTCAGGACTCTTTGACCTCCTGAGAACAGATTTTATGCGTTCGACCAGTAATTTCTGTGAAAATGGTTTACGTATATAATCATCAGCTCCAAGTCTCAATCCAATTAGTTCGTCTACTTCACCATCTTTTGATGTTAAGAAAATTATAGGTATATTTGAAAATTTTCTGACTGAGTTGAAAACCTCTAAGCCATCTATTCTTGGCATTTTAATATCTAATATCAAAATATCACTGTTATTATTATTCATATATTCCAACATCTCAAACCCATCAGAGAAGGCGCTCACATCGTAACCATGAGATTGTAACATCACACTAAGTGAGAACAGTATATTTTCATCATCATCTAATAAAATTATTTTTTGCATTTTTCTCTAACTTGATTGACTGAGCATAAATAAGCTTTATATTAATTTAAATTATATAATTATTTTTCATAGAAATAAAATAAATGGGAGAAAACCTTGGGTACAATAGATTACAAAAGCTATCTAAAGGATGCAAAAAATGTTTATGTAAATAATACTGCCGCAGAGCTTATACAACTAGCTTCGAATTTTAATGAAGGTTTACTCACAGTGGATGGTTCTTTCTCAGTAGATACAGGAAAACACACAGGAAGGTCACCGAAAGATAAGCATGTAATCGCTGACCAAGATACAGAAGATAATGTCTGGTGGGAAAATAACGCAAGGATTGAGAGGGGTAAATATGACCTTTTAGAGAAAGATATGCTTGAGCATATGAAAGGGAAAAATCTCTTTATCCAAGACCTTCACGCAGGAACAGATCCAGACGAAAGAATTAAAGTCAGGATTATTACAGAATTTGCTTGGCAAGCTCTTTTTATTCAGCATCTACTCATCTTGCCTCAAAGGTCTCAGCAAATAGATTTTTCTGAGGATTTGTTAATAATTGATCTTCCGTCTTTTAAAACTGATCCTGTCAGATATGGCGTGAGAACTGATACAACAATTGCATGTGATTTTACAAACAATAAAATATTAATTGCAGGCACTTACTATGCAGGTGAAATCAAAAAATCTGTATTCACTTATTTTAACTATACATTGCCACCAAAAGGGATCTTCCCAATGCATTGTTCCGCAAATAGTGACAGTAAAGGTCGAAATACTGCAATCTTTTTTGGTTTGTCAGGCACAGGAAAAACGACATTATCTGCTGATCCTGAGAGATTGTTAATTGGAGATGATGAACATGGGTGGACAGATAAAGGGGTGTTTAACTTTGAGGATGGTTCCTATGCGAAAGCAATTAATCTCTCTAAAGAAGCAGAACCGCAAATTTATGATGCTGTTCGTCGTTTTACAACAGTTCTTGAAAATGTAATTGTTGACACCGAAACAAGAGAACTAAATTTTAATGATGGTAGCTTAACAGAAAATACCAGGGCAGCTTTCCCAATGGCTTTTGTTGGTGATAATGTATCAAAAGATGGAATGGCAGATATTCCATCAACCATCATCATGTTAACATGTGATGCTTTTGGCGTAATGCCACCAATATCAAAATTAGACTCAAACCAAGCGGTATACCATTTCTTATCTGGTTACACGGCAAAAGTTGCCGGGACCGAAAGGGGTGTAGTTGACCCATCTGCAACATTTTCAACATGTTTTGCTGCACCATTTTTACCTCGGCACCCAATTGTTTATGGGAGACTGTTGAAAGAAAAAATGGAAAAACATAATGTACAAACTTGGCTGATAAATACAGGTTGGAGTGGTGGTCCAGCAGGAGTTGGACAAAGAATGCCAATTCAGTTGACAAGGAATTTACTGAGTGCTGCTATCAATGGCGACCTTGATAATATTGAGATGAGAAAAGATGAGTATTTTAATTTAATGGTGCCGGTTTCAATAAATGGTGACTCTAGTTATTTAAACCCAATAGACACATGGTCAAATAAAGATGATTTCGATGCACAAGCAAAAAAATTAGTAAGCATGTTTGCTGAAAATTTTAAAAAATTTGAGAGTGATGTTGACCTTGAAATAATAAAATCAGGTCCAATTATCTAGTTTTTCAAGCCTGATCCCAACTATTAGATATACTCATATCAATTTTTAATGGAACGCTAAAATTCATCAATGGCTTGGTGGCGTTTTCCATATTCTCTGTTACTAATGATTTCATTATTTCAACTTCATCAATTGGTACCTCAAATACTAATTCATCATGTATTTGAAGAATCATTTTAGATCTTAATTTCTCTAATTCTATGGCATCATAAATTTTGATCATAGCTCTTTTTATTATATCTGCTGCAGATCCTTGTATTGGGGCATTAATAGCAGCCCTTTCATTGAATGACCTTATGGCGTGGTTACGAGAGTTGATATCTGGGAAATAACATCGTCTTCCAAACATGGTACTTGTATATTCATTTGTTTTTGCCATATCTATGGTTCTGTCCATGTATTGTTTTATGCCTGGGAATCTTAAAAGATAATCATCAATAAATTTTTTTGCATCATGTCGAGGTATTTTTAATTGTTTTCCAAGTCCAAATGCAGAAATCCCATAAATAATTCCAAAATTTATGGATTTTGCCTGATAACGCATTTCTTCAGTTACATCTTCTATTTCAATGTTAAATATAGATGCTGCTGTCATCTTATGTATATCAAGATCTTTCAAGAAGGTGTTTCTCAACTGCTCAATTTCAGCAACGTGAGCTAATACACGTAGCTCAATTTGGCTATAATCAGCAGATAAAAAAACATGATCATCGACTGCCACAAATGCTGAGCGTATTTGTTTCCCCTCATAAGTTCTGATTGGGATGTTTTGTAAGTTAGGACTTGAAGATGATAATCTTCCAGTCGAAGTTAAGGATTGAGAAAATTGTGTATGTACGCGCTGAGTTGTCTTATTTATAAAATTTGGAATACTATCAGTGTAAGTGGTTTTCAATTTACTCAGTTGTCGCCATTCAATTATGTTATCAGCTATTTCATATCCAAGCAGTGACAAATCTTCTAATATATCGATACCCGTTGCCCAAGCACCACTTTTATTCTTTTTTCCTCCCTTTAACTCTAACTTGTCGAATAAAATTTTACCGAGCTGTTTGGGGCTTGCAATATTAAATTCTTGTCCAGATAAAATATATATTTTGTTTTCCAATTGTTTAATTTTTGTACCAAATTTAAAGGACAATTCATCTAAAACTGATTTATCTGCTTTTATTCCTTTATTCTCCATATCAAAGAGTATTTTTATGAGTGGTTTTTCAATTAATTCATAAACTTGAATGGCTCCACCTGACAGTATTTTTATTGTTAAATGTTGCCAGATTTTATGAATTAAATAGACTCTTTCATGGTTTTTCAGTTCAATTTTATTTATAATCTTTTTCTCAAGCTCTTCAAAAATTGATATCTCATTTTTGTAGAATGTAGCTAGTGCGGTCAATTCATTTTTTATTTTCCCATTATTGCTGACATAAGCAAGTAAGGACAGATCTTCAGCGACATTAACGGAAAGTTGATATCTTTCTAATAAGTATAAGGCTGATTTGTAATCAAAAAATATTTTTTTGATACTTGGATCTTCCAAAATATATTTAACTTTTTCGAAAATGTTATTTTCTTCAATTTTCTCTTCCGATTTTTCTTTATCAAGAAAAATTGTGTAAATAATATCTCCATTTATAGTTA
The DNA here is from genome assembly GCA_002704755.1 of Rhodobiaceae bacterium. Classification (GTDB taxonomy): domain Bacteria; phylum Pseudomonadota; class Alphaproteobacteria; order Rhizobiales; family TMED25; genus TMED25. The sequence continues at coordinate 15,707 of PAHC01000034.1, read as the reverse complement.
ATGAGATTTCACCAGAATCCCCACTGGATATATCTATGAAGATTTCTTTACTCTCGATAAGCTTATTAAATACATTGTCGAATGTATCAGGATCTCGAATTTCAATGTGTTGAGTTAATGGGGGGATGTTTGAAGTGTTGTTTTTCTTGATTTGAGAATTAGATCTATTAAAGTTAGTATTTTTATCAAAGTTTGAGAACCAACTATCAATTCTTTTTTCCAAATTAGAAAATTCCATTTCTTTCGAGAATGATAATATTTTTTCATGATCAAGTTGCTGGTAAGACAAATCATCAAGCATTAAATCTAAAGGAGTAGAAGAATCAAGAAGTGCAAGTCGATAAGATATTCTTGCGTCATTGGCATGGGAAATTAAATTTTCTCTTCTTTTTGTTTGTTTGATGCTCTCTGCATTATCAAGTAAATTCTCGAGTGTCTCATATTCATTAATTAACTCTGCTGCAATTTTTAATCCAATTCCAGGGACACCTGGAATATTATCGGTGGAGTCTCCTGCTAACGATTGAACATCGACAACTTTATTGGGTGGGACACCGAATTTATCAATGACGCCTTCTATATCTATGAACCTTTCTCTACTTGGCATTGGGTCGTACATTACGACATTATCATTTACTAACTGCATCAAATCTTTATCGCCGGATATTATTATTGTCTTCGCGCCTACTTCATTTGCTTGTTTTGAATATGTTGCAATAATGTCATCAGCTTCGAATCCAGATTTTGAAATTGATTTTATATTGAAAGCTTCAACGGCTCTATGAATAAGAGGAAATTGAGGAATTAAGTCTTCAGGAGGGGCATCCCTATTTGCTTTATAAGAGGGATAGATATCACTCCTAAAGGTTTTTTCTTTTGTATCAAACACAACCGCAATATGACTTGGATGGATATTCTCTATTCCATTTGAGATTATCTTCCACATCATATTACAAAATGCCATAACTGCGCCTGTTGGTAAACCATCCGATCTGCTAAAGCCGCTACCGCGATTTTGTGATGCTTTATACATTGCAAAATATGCCCTAAAGATGAAGGTTGATCCATCAATTAAGAATAATGTTGAATTTGAATTAATTTTTGACATTTGTAAAAGTTGATAATCCAAGATAATTAGTTTATTTAATGTTAAGACTACTACGGTAACTCTAAAATTAAAATTAAAATAATAACGCTAGGTTTTACATATGACAGAATTAGCCATTGAAACTAATCTTCTCAATAAGATATACAGAAGTAAGAATGGCAATTCTCAAAAGCATGCACTCGTTGATTTTTCAATTCAAATCAAAAAGGGTCAAATATTTGGTCTACTAGGACCAAATGGGGCAGGTAAGTCAACATTTATAAATATTTTAGCAAATCTGGTTGTAAAATCATCCGGTACCGCAAAGATCAATGGCTTTGATATTGAAAAACAAAAAAGGAAAGCTAGATCTGCTATCGGAATTGTTCCACAGGAGTTAAATCTCGACCCATTCTTTAAGCCTGTTGAAGTTTTGGAAACGCAAGCTGGTCTATATGGAGTTCCTAAGAAGGATAGGGATTCAATGGGCTTGTTGGGAAGGCTAGGATTATCAGATCAAGCTTATTCATATTCAAGAACATTATCAGGGGGAATGCGAAGGAGATTGTTAATTGCCAAGGCATTAACACACCAACCTAGTGTTCTGGTGCTTGATGAACCGACAGCTGGAGTCGACATTGAGTTACGCCATCAGTTATGGGATTTTGTGAGAGAGCTTAATCAGCAAGGAACAACAATTCTACTAACCACCCATTACCTTGAGGAGGCGCAAGAACTTTGTGATCAAATCGGAATTATTAATAAAGGTAAATTAGTAGCTAATGCGCCAACTAAAGAATTATTGAAAAGTTTAGACAGAAAAGAAATATTGATTAAGGCTGATATTAAGAATCCAGAGTCTGAAATAAAAATTAATGGGATTAATAGTATTAAAGCTAATCAAGACGGCTATTTGCAGATTATTTATCGCCCAAGTAAAATTAATTTTTTAGATATATTACAACAGTTAGAAAGTCAAAAAGTATCAATTATAGATATAATATCAAAAGAAACGGATTTAGAGGATATTTTTCTTGAGTTTGTTAGAGGTCAAAAAAATAGGGACTAATAATAACATACTAGCCCCCATTTCTTATTTTATGAAATTAACTATTTTAATTGGTCAACAACAATTAATGCTGCAATAACACCAATTAGACCAGCGCCTGAGAATTGATTTATTAGATCAATCAGGTTTCCTGCTACGTCAGCGTTAATAAATGCAAGTGCATCTGGGAATAGGATTTGTAGTACAACTCCTAGTCCAACTAGGACTAACGCAACGTCAATGCCACTTCTAAGCATACCGGTTAATGATGAAAACATGTTATTTCTCCCATTTTGTTATAAAAAAGTTCAACAAAAAATTTATAATGTAAGCTCTTTAAAGTCTTCGCACTATAAATCCCTTTATTATAGTGCTTGAGCTATCTTCGGCTAATAAGATATGCAACAAGACCCGCGGCTATAAGACCAACAAGTCCTTCGCTACCAAATTGTGCCATCAATGCACCAATATTACCCAAAACATCGATTCCAAATAGTAATACGAAGCTATCACCAAATAGAACTTGTAATAAAGTAAGCAGTGCAACGGCCCAAAGCGCTATTTCGAGAGCACTCCTAAGAATTCCTCTCAATCTGTCTAATAAAGCTGTCATAACCTCTCCATTCTTTATTATCTATCTTTTCAGCCTGTAAGACTTACAGATAGAATCACTATAAAAATTCTAAATCTGCTAAAAAAATAGTCAAGTGATTAAACAATAACCACTATATTCTAATTATTACTCTCAAATAGTTGATAAAACATTAATTCTCATTTAATCCTATTAATAGTAAAAATATGAGTATTGATATTTTTTGATTTTTTTAAGAATAAATTTTTTAGAATTTATTGCTCTAACTTTAATAAAGATAGATTATCTATGATGAATAATAATTCAAGAAAAAGTATACTTGTGACGGGTTCTTCAAGCGGCATTGGGCTATGTGTGGCAAGGGATTTGCACGAATTAGGGTGGAATGTTATTGCAAGTTGTCGGAATGCAAAAGATTGTGAGATCTTGAGTAATCAATATGGACTTTCTAGTACTGTAATTGATTACTCGAATGAAGAAACAATTACCTCTGGATTAAATTACACACTTGAAAAAACCAACGGTAAAATTGATGTTTTGTTCAATAATGGTGCATATGGACTCCCATCTCTTGTAGAAGATATTCCTGTGGATTCTTTACGAAATATATTTGAAACGAACTTTTTTGGTTGGCATTCCTTAACAAATAAAGTGATTCCTTATATGAAAGCACAAGGATCAGGGAGAATCATTCAGAACTCATCTATCTTAGGTTTCATGGCACTAAAATATAGGGGAGCATATACAGCTACAAAATACGCAGTTGAGGGTTTATCTGATACTTTAAGGATGGAAACAGAGAAGCATAATATCAAGGTTGTTATTATTCAACCTGGTCCAATAACAACAAAATTTAGAGAAAATAGTTACACTCAGTTTATAAGATCAATTCGGTGGGAGGAGTCGGAAAATAAAGAAATTTATTCGAATATAATTATTCCAAGACTTAAGGATAAGAATCCAAAGAAAATAGCCTTTGAGCTTTTACCAGATGCCGTCAGTAAAGTAGTAATACATGCCTGCACTTCTAATAACCCAAAAATAAGGTATCGTGTTACGTGGGCAACAATAATAATGATGTATTTAAAGAGTGTCCTAACGGATAAACTCTTTGATAGAATTTCTTCGCGTCTTTAAATATTTTAATATAATAATATTGTTAAATAAAAAAATACGCACCCGTAGCTCAGCTGGATAGAGTAGGTGGCTTCGAACCACTTGGTCGGGAGTTCGAATCTCTCCGGGTGCGCCATTAACGTTTCTATGGAAATCTCTTGATGATTTGCTGAACTAAAAGGCATAACAAAATCATCACGGCTAATGCTAAGTGGATATTTATGTAGAAAGTATAAACTGTACCTGTTTCATTCCAAAATGAATACACCCAATACATGTTGGATATGATTGGTAAGCTTGCACTTAGAACTCCAATTACAAAACCTTTTGTTACAAAAGCAATACCAACTGTAAAGACATAAGCAACAATCCCTACTATGATAGTGCCTGGATATATTAATTTTAACCTGTTCATTTTAGTGCTTGATAAAATTTAGTTCTGTATTAAATATAGATTACATCTTAGCTATGTTTAGTAAAATCTACCAGATATATTTTATTAAGAAATTGCCTTAAATATTCTATTACAATCTTACATCCTGATATTTGAGATGATATTAGCTTCGAGAAAGTGAGTGGTTCTCACTTAATTGTTGATCTAATGGTTAATTACGATGAAATTCTCTGATAGTACTCTATACAATGCCAATCTATTAAAATTTATTTGCCTTGGTTGGTTTAGTTCTTTTGCGTTAAAGGTTATAAGTCTTACTGTGGGATGGCAGATATATACTAAGACTGGAAGTCCACTTGCATTAGGACTGATTGGGCTTATTCAATTTGCACCACAATTCTTCTTAATACTACCTGCAGGCGTTTTGGCTGATAAATATGATAGAAAATATTTATTAATTATATGTAATCTAATTCAAGTTTTTGTGTCAGCATTCCTACTATTTTATTCAATATACTATATAGACACTGGCTCAATAATACCAATTTATTTAATTCTAATTTTGCATGGTATAGCCATGTCTCTTGAGGGTCCAAGCTCGTTTGCAGTTTTACCAAATCTAGTTGACAAAGATATTTTCCCTCGGGCTGTAAGTTATGTAAATTTTTTTGATGAATTTGGAGCATTATTTGGACCAATTATAGCTGGATTATTAATTGCATATATAGACAAATGGGTTTATGCAGTTGCTCTAATAAGCTTCATGATTTCAACTGTAAGCGCAATATCGCTTCCAAATTTAAAAAATGAATTTAAAGAAATTGAGAGAGTTACATTAAAAGTCTTACTTAGTGGGTTTGTATATGTATGGAGATCTAAGATAGTACTTGGGACAATGGCCATTGATATAGTGGCAATGTTATTTAGTAGTATAATGGGTATGCTACCAATATTTGCACTTGATATATTAAACATTGGACCGGAAGGTCTTGGAGTTTTACGCGCAATGCCGTCGATAGGAGCTTTATGTGCTGCTATGATGTTATCACAGTTACCTCCAATCCATTATCCTGGGAGAGTTCTAATTTATTCTATAATTATCTTTGGTTTTGCAACAATTGTTTTTTCATTATCTACGTCATTATGGATATCGCTTACTGCACTATTTATCTATGGGGCTTCTGATATGGTGAGTATGAATATTAGGCAAATCATCGTTCAGCTAGTTACACCTGATAATATGCGTGGTAGAGTAATGTCAGTTCATTCAGTTATAACCCAGGGCTCGAATGAACTAGGAGATTTCCGAGCAGGCTTCTCAGCAAGTCTGATAGGGACGGTACCGGCAATCATGTTTGGTGGTGCTTTGACTATATCTCTCTCAGTTATTTGGTGGTTTTTATTTCCTGGGTTAAAAGAAGTAAAGGATATCAAAGATCTCAATAATTGAGTTTTTTGTTTAGAAAGAGTATAGATGCATTGGTTATATCTTTTTTTGGCAATAGTTGCAGAGACGCTTGGGACAAGTTTCTTGAAAATGTCTAATGGTTTTTCACAGTTTTTACCATCTATACTCGCCATATTATGTTTTCTTGTTGCTCTCTTTCTGTCATCAATAGTTCTAAAATTTTTACCTGTTGGGATTGTTTATGCAATTTGGTCGGGTTTGGGGATTGTTCTTGTCACAATTGTCGGATACTTATTTTTCAAACAAAGTTTGGATTTGCCAGCTCTTATAGGCATCGCGTTAATATTATTAGGAGTTGTTGTTATTTTTACGATGTCAAATACACAGACAGAATGACGTATAACGATCAATCATCCTATCGCTAACCATAGCTTTATAATATTTATTACTTTTAAAAGTTCTGTCTTTCTTTGATAGGAATTTTTGATCTTTATTTTTTCTTCAAATGATTTTGCTAAGAGGTTTCCTTTTTCTACATTCTTTCTGATGTAGATTAATATTTCTTGGAGCTCTTTATCTTTCAATTCTCCTGTCATAGATTTTTGGTAGGTCTTTCGTAATTTATCAAGAAAAACTTCTTTTTCATAATCAGCCAATGTTTTCTCAGACCAATCTCCTCCAAAAGCAATATTTTTTAATTGTTTTTTTTTATCCATAGTATAGAACAAAATAAGAACAAAATAATAATAAATAAAGAAAAAAATTATAAATGATGCACTTTAAGACCTTATATATTGATATGGATAGTTTTTTTGCAAGTATTGAGCAGCAGTTAGATCCTAGTATAAGGAATCAGCCTGTTGCTATTACTGCTATAAATAATGATGCGGGGTGTGTGGTAGCGGCTAGTTATGAAGCTAAAGCTTATGGTGTAAAAACTGGGACAAGAGTTTATGAGGCTAAAATTTTATGCCCTGCTATTAATTTTAGACAAAGTAGGCACAAGCTTTACACAAAATATAATAGGCATATTTCATATTTAATAGATGGTATTGCTGAGCTTGAGAGTGTGAGGTCTATTGATGAATTTCAAGTATATTTAGGTGGTAATAATAGCAGTTTACACCATGCACTAGATTTATCGACAAAAATTAAACAGCTTATTAGTCAACAGGTGGGTAGTCAAATAAGATTATCGATAGGTATTGGTCCCAATCCATTGTTAGCTAAAATAGCAAGTAAAATACAAAAACCCGATGGCTTACAATGGTTATACAAAGAAAATATGCCAGAGAGAATTAATCACTTATCATTAGATGATCTTCCGGGGATTTCTAAAGGGATTAAGAGGAAACTACTTAATTCTAAAATATATTCTATTAGTGATTTATATAATATGGATCCGCGTCATGCTAGACTGGTTTGGAGATCTATAGAAGGAGAACGATTTGTAAGAGCTTTAAGAGGTGAAAATATTCCTATTAATAATTCAACTCGAGGTAGTTATGGAAATTCTAAAGTACTTTCTCCAGACAATAGGTCACCTTCTAGAGCTTACCTTGTGGGTAGATGGTTAATAGAAAAATCCTCTGAAAGAATTAGGAAACATGATTATTGTGCTAGTCGTTTAGACATTTTTGTAAGAGTCAATAGTGTAGGTATTTGGCAAGATTCCGTTACATTTGTATTTTCTCAAGACACATTTTTTTTTCTAAAAGAGTTTAAGAAATTATGGGATAAAATTGATATAACCCTGTATACTAATAGGATCGATTTTGTTGGCGTTAGATTAAGCGGTTTGATCAAACTGAAGGATAGATCGGGAGAATTTTTTCTTGAGTTAAAAGCAGGCGAGAAGAATTTAACAGAGAGGTTATCATCATCGGTAGATAATCTGAATATCAGATATGGGAAAAGAATTGTGAACTTTGGAGTTCACCGTGAACACCCGGGATTTTTTGAAAGAGAGTGAAATAGAATAATAAATTTTGTAATAAAATTTTAATATAATAAGAGAACTATAAAAAGTTCACTTATTTCTTAATGCTATGAGTTTAATTCTTAGTTTGGATATTTTTTTATGAATAAAATTTATAACTGTTTATTTTTATGTACCGGGAATTCTTGTAGATCAATAATTGCAGAATCAATTATGAATAAATTAGGAAAGGGACAATTTAGGGCTTTTTCTGCTGGCTCATTACCAGTTGGATACGTACATCCAATCGCATTAGAGTTATTAAAAGAAAAAGGTCATAGTATTCAAGATCTAAGCTCTAAAAGTTGGGAATTATTTGAAAACGGTCCTGAAATGGATTTTATAATTACCGTGTGTGATAGTGCTGCTGGTGAGGTATGTCCGATCTGGCCGGGAAAGCCGATGACAGCGCATTGGGGTGTAATTGATCCAGCTGGAATTGAAGGAGATTATGAGGTAATTTTAACAGCATTTAAAGACACGTATACTAAGTTTGAAAAAATGATTAGTGAACTTATCAATAAAATAACAAATGAAGAAGATTTTCATATATCGGAAGAGAATATAGAAAGAATCAGGAATAGCGTTGAGGAGAAGACATAATGTCCCAAAACATGAGAAAATGTTTGATTGAATTTCTAGGTACAACGTTTTTGCTAGCAACAGTAGTTGGCTCAGGGATTATGGGGGAGGCTCTTTCTGAGGGTAATGCTGCTATCGCATTACTTGCCAATACAATCGCAACAGGCGCTATACTTTATGTTTTAATCACAATGTTCGGTCCGATATCAGGAGCCCATTTTAATCCAGCAGTTTCTCTTGTCTTCTTTTTGAAGAGAGACATCAAGAGAGATACATTTATTTTGTATATTATTGCACAATTCTGCGGTGGAATTGTTGGGGTTGTCATTGCNCATTTAATGTTTGATTTAGAGCTATTACAATANTCTTCAAAAATAAGATATGGTTTTTCTCAGTGGATTTCAGAATTGATTGCTGCATTTGGTCTGTTATTAACAATCTTGGTAACACTGAGAGAAAAAAGTGATTCAGTTGCAATGTCTGTTGGTCTATATATAACAGCTGCATATTGGTTTACTGCATCTACATCTTTTGCGAATCCAGCTGTGACTGTTGCTCGAACATTTACAGATACATTCTCGGGTATAAATTACTCTGGCATCCTTTATTTTATTATATTTCAATTCGTTGGGGCAGTTTTTGCACTTTTTATTTATAATCTGTTATACCAAGATAGACATTAGTTTGAAATTTAAGTTTTTAAATTAATTATCTCTAGCATACTTTTTTAGGCTAGATAGTAGTTTATTTTTTGTATCCAAATTAATTCTTCTAAGAAAATCCTTTTCTTGCTCATTAACTATTTTTTGTAATCTTCTCAAAATACTTCTACCTTGAGTTGAGATTTTTATTTCTTTATTCCTTTTATCATTTGAATTGGGGTAACTGTATATGTAATTTTTAGTTTCTAGCTTTTGTATAATATCGCTCACTGTAGATCGGTCAATTTGTATGTGAGTAACAATTTGGTTTTGATTTACCCCAGGTAAGTAATCAATAGTTTGCAGTACTATGAATTGCCTTGGAGTAATACTGTATTTTGAGAAAATATTTTTTTGGTCAAGATCCATCTTTTGCTGCACCTGATGAAATATCAAGGATAAAGAATTTTTTGGATTTGTAGAATTTAGTGGGTGTTTTTTCTTTAGTGCCATATCGATTATTATTCATCAAGCCCAACAATAAGTCTTGAGAAATCTTTTATATTGAAGTCATTTAAATCTTCTACTGACTCTCCAACCCCGATGAAATGAATTGGGATATTTAGTTCTTGTGAGATTGAGACAATATATCCGGCCTTAGCTGAGCCATCTAGCTTTGTAATTATCATACCGGTTACATTCGCTATTTCTTTAAAAACTTTTGCTTGTTGGATTGCATTTTGACCTGCAGTCCCATCTAACGTTAATAATATTGAGTGTGGCGCATTAGGGTCTATTTTCTTAATCACTCTGATAATTTTTGCAAGCTCGTCCATAAGTTCTAATCTATTCTGGAGCCTTCCAGCTGTATCGATGATAGCAAAATCTTTATTTGTCTCTTTAGCTTTTTTTACTGTTTCAAAGGCTACACTTGCTGCATCATTTGAGCCAGGGATAGCGATAATTTCTATATTCAATCTTCTAGCCCACATTTGTAATTGTTCAGACGCTGCAGCTCTAAAGGTATCTGCAGCACCAAAAACAACACTTAAACCTCTTTTTTTTATCAAGTTGCCTAGCTTTGCTATTGTTGTAGTTTTTCCTGATCCATTGACACCTACGACTAAAATTATTTGGGGATTAGTCTCTTTTTCTGTTCTTAACGGCACGTAAGAATTAATTAGTTTAGATTCTATTTGTGAAGCGATAAATTCTCTAACTTCATTAATCTCAACATCTTTATTGAACTTTTCTTTTCTTAGGTTTTCAATTATTGATATAGATGTGTCAACACCTATATCGGCAGTGATTAGAAGATCTTCAAGGTCTTGCAGTGTCTTGTCGTCAAGCTTTTTTGAACTAACGATTTTAACAATTCCTTCCGAAATTGCTGAAGAAGATTTGGATAAGCTATTTTTTAATTTTTGGAACCAATTATTTTTCATTTCTCTTAAGTTTTTAGTTTAATTCAGCAAGAAGTTGATTTTTACTAACGCCAATTATTTTCTTTGAGATAATTTCACCTTGAGCGATATTTTTTGGTAATAAAACCATTGAATATTGTTCTGTTCTGCCGAATCCTGGCTTTTCAATGAGAATATCTTTTTGCTTACCAATTTCACTTGTTAGATAAGAATTTAATTTTATTGATCCTAAATTCCTCAGATCCTTTGCACGCCTTCGGATGGTATTCTTATCTATTTGTGGCATTCTTGCCGCTGGGGTTCCTATTTTTGCAGAAAATGGGAAGATATGTAAGTATGTTATATCACATTCATCAATATGTTTTATGGTTGTTTGATGCATTTCTTCGGTTTCAGTCGGGAAGCCAGCAATAATATCTGCCCCAAATACTGTATCAGGTCGTATTTTTCTAACTTTTTCGCAAAAATTAATAGCATCTTCTGTTTGGTGACGCCTCAACATTCTTTTAAGAACCATATTATTACCTGATTGCAATGATAAATGGAGATGGGGCATTATAATATTTTCAGTAGAAAAAATTTCGAGAAAATCTTCATCAATTTCAATTGAATCTATTGATGAAATTCTTAATCTTTTTAAACCATCTGTATGTTTTATTATGTATTTCAAGAGTTTACCAAGGGTGATATCGCCATCCAGATCTTTTCCATAGGAAGTAATATCTACTCCAGTCAATATTATTTCATGATAACCATTATCTATTAATTTTTGAACTTGTTTGACTATGATCTCTCCAGAAAGAGAAGTAGCATTTCCTCTTGCGAAGGGTATAATACAAAATGTACATCTGTGATCACATCCATTCTGAATTTGAACAAACGCTCTTGTTCTATCTTCAAAACCATTTATGAATGGGTGATCATCATGACTGAGTTCATTCTCTTTAATTTCTTGGTTGTTTATTCCAGAGAGATTTATGAAGGTATTTGTCTTTGTTTTTTCATTATTACCAATAACAAAATCAACTTCCGGCATATTAATGAAGTCTTGAGGATATAATTCTGCTGCACATCCAGTTACAACCAGTTTGTTATTAGGATGGTTTTTCTTTTCTTTTCTAATTGCTTGTCGTACCTGTTTCACGGCTTCGTTCGTGACAGCACAGCTATTTATGAAGCTAAAGTTCTTCAAATGAGAACTTTCAGCTTTTTCCCTCATAATTTGGGTTTCGTATGTATTTAACTTACATCCGAACGTAAGAAAATTTAAGTTATTAACCATTGGACTCTTCATATAGGAATTCATCAATATATTCAAGCTCAGCTGGTCCTAACTTAAAAATATTATCTTTTATGTCTATGTCAATTTGAAGTTTTCCTCCTGGGAGATTAATATAAACATTAGTCTCAGATAGATCTAATTTGTTAGCAGCAAATGCGACAGCTGCTGCTGCTGTTCCACATGCTTTTGTTATCCCAGCACCCCTTTCCCAGACTAATAAATCTATGTTATTTCTATCAATTATATTGGCGAAGCTAACATTGATCCCTTCAGGGAAAATCTCATGATTTTCTATTTTTGGACCAATTTCATTTACATTTAAATTACTTAAATTTTTACAAAAGAAAATTATATGAGGATTACCAATGTTAACCAAACAAACATCTTGTATGTTTTTTAGAGAAGTTATTTGAAAGTCATAATTAAAATGAAGGGTATTATCGATTTTGAAGGTTGTAGGAATTTTCTTCCATTGAGTTTGCGCTTTACCCATATTAACCCTTATATCTCCATGTTCTGTTAGATTGCAAATGTGCCTTAATGAATGCATATTTAAGTTAATCTCATTAACATGCTTTTTTTCAAACATAATTTTAGCGACACACCTTGAAGCGTTCCCGCATGCTTCTGCAGTGCTACCGTCCTTGTTCCAAATTTTAATATCAACGTTATTATTATTAATTTTTTCAATAGAAATGAACTGATCGCATCCAGGACCAGTGGTTTTGTTTGACATTTTCTCAATTAAACTCTTTGAAATTGAATATTCATTCCGCGAGTTATCTACGATCACAAACTCATTTCCAGCCCCATTCATTTTATAAAAATTTACTTTCAATGGCGTAACCTTTTATTTCTTTAAAAATTCTTTGATTTTTGAAGTAATTGTTAGGACTTGATTTTCACTCATGTATGGGTGTAATGGCAAACTTAATACTTCATTACACAGCACTTCGCTGTTTGGTAGGATATCTTTATGATTATGGTAATTCTGATAAGCAATCTGTTTATGCATAGGTTTCGGATAGTATATCATTGTTGGTATTTCATTTTCTAACAAAAATTTTCTCATCGCATTTCTTTTTTCTGTGCGAATTGTATAATGCGCCCATGCTGATTTCATTTCAGTTTGTATTGTGGGTAAAAGAACGCATTCTCCGAGTTCTTGATCATAAATTGATGCAATCTTTTGGCGTCGAATAAGTTCTTCGTCAAAAATGCTTAGTTTATTAATAATTACTGCAGCTTGTATTGCATCAAATCTCGCATTTGTTCCAATTCTTATATTCTCATAAGGATCATTACTGATTCCATGTGATCTTATCGATTTAATTTTTTTAGCAACATCATTATCATCGGTGAATATTGCACCACCATCACCGTAACAGGATAATGGTTTAGTAGGATAAAAACTAGTCGTTGTAATAGGAGCTAATTTCCCAACTTTCGTATCATTTATTGCACCACCAAATGATTGAGCTGCATCCGAAATAAGATAAAGACCATGTTCATCAGCAATTTTTTGCAATATGGGGTAATCAGCTGGNTGCCCAAATAAATCAACAGCAATAATTGCTGAATTATTAAGCTCAGATTTCTTATAGCTATTAATTTTTAGATTAAGATCAATTGAAGAGATATTATAAGTTAGTTCATCCACATCTACAAAAACCGGCGTGGCTTGCAACAATGCAATTACCTCTGCTGTTGCTGTATATGTAAATGAAGGCAGGAAGACTTTTGATCCAGGACCAATATCAAGAGCCAGCAGAGAGACAAATAGAGCATCCGTTCCACTAGATACTGTAACTGTGTTTTTTGCCTCAGTATATTTTGATAATAAAAGTTCAGCTTCCTCAACAATTGGACCAAGAATGAATTGACCACTCTCAAGAACATTAGAGATAGAATTTTTTATATTTTGTTCTAAAACTGAATATTGTGTCTTTAGATCGATAAAGGAAATTTTATTCATTATATTAACTTTGAAGCATATCTTGCAATTGTAAAGTAATGTATATTTGCAATATAGTTATTTTTTTTATTTTATGATAGTAATAGTTAGATTATTTGAAATATTTTAGATATTTTCAGAATGGTGTTATCTGAAATTAATAGATTAGGGATAAACGAGATTATATATGTTTGAGACATTATCAGATAGATTATCAACCGTATTTTCAAAAATTACCGGAAGGGGACTTCTCACTGAGTCGAATGTTGATGAAGCCCTCAGGGAGGTTAGAAGGGCACTCTTAGAAGCCGATGTTGCATTGGAAGTTGTAAAAGATTTTCTAGAAAAAGTAAGAGAAAAAGCAATTGGTGAAGAAGTTATAAAATCTGTTTCACCGGGACAAACTGTAATTAAAATTGTTAACGATGAACTCACAAAACTTCTTGGTTCAGAAAATGTAGAGTTAAACTTAAAAGTAAACCTACCTGCAGTAGTTATGATGGTAGGTTTACAGGGTTCAGGAAAAACAACCACTTCTGCAAAAATTGCTCATTTCATCAGAAATAAATATAAAAANAAAGTAATGATGGCATCTTTGGATGTAAATCGGCCAGCCGCGCAGGAGCAACTAGAAATCCTTGGGATTGAAAATTCTATTGATACACTACCTATAATTAAAAACCAAAAGCCGACAGAGATAGCCAAAAGGGCTTTTCAAGAAGCTAAATTAGGTGGTTTTGATGTATTGATTTTGGATACAGCTGGTAGGTTACATGTAGATGAAGGTCTAATGAATGAATTAGATAGCATCAATCAAATTGCAAATTCTCAAGAGATAATGCTGGTTGCAGATGCTTTAACTGGTCAAGATGCTGTAAATGTTGCTAAATCTTTTTCACAAAAACTACCACTAACGGGAGTAATTTTAACAAGGTTAGATGGTGACTCACGTGGTGGGGCCGCTCTCTCAATGAGGCACATTACTGGTCAACCAATAAAGTTTGTTGGTGTAGGGGAGAAGATAGAAAATTTAGAAGAATTTTACCCTGATCGTATTTCAAATAGGATTCTTGGAATGGGAGATATTGTATCTCTTGTTGAGAAAGCTAAGGAAACNATCGATACTGAGAATGCCAACAAGATAGCAAAGAAAATATCAAAAGGTCTGTTTGATCTTGATGATATGGCACAGCAACTAAAGCAGATGTCGAAAATGGGGGGTATTTCTGGGATACTTGGAATGTTACCCGGGGTTAGCAAGGTCAAAAAGCAAATGGCTGAGTCAAACATGAATGATAAAATTATCATACGACAAATCGCAATTATTTCTTCAATGACGCCAAAAGAGAAAAGAAATCCTAAATTGTTGAATGCTTCTAGAAAAAGACGAATAGCGAGAGGTTCAGGCACAGAGGTGTCAGAAATAAATAAGCTTATTAAGTTATATCGGCAAACATCAGATATGATGAAAAAATTTGGGAAGAAGGGTATGCTTGATCAAAATTTTGATATGACAGATTTAAATAATAATGAAGTTAGTAAATTAAATGATAGTAATATTTCAGAAAAAATGCTATCTCAATTGCAGAGTAATACCCCTGGCGGTAAACTGCCTGGATTGCCCGGATTGCCAAATTCTCAAAATAAATTATCAAATTTATTAAATTTGACTGGACGAAAAAAGTGAATGTGGCTATTTATAAGTGGAATTTTAATTAAAAGGAATTGGAATGGCATTAAAAATTAGGTTGGCTAGAGGCGGCTCAAAGAAACGTCCGTACTACAGAATAGTTGTAACAGATGTAAGAAACCCAAGAGACGGNAGATTTATTGAGAAACTTGGAACTTATAATCCATTGCTTCCTAAAGACCATAAGGAAAGAGTTACTCTTCAAAACGAAAGAATATCATATTGGATGGGTGTTGGTGCAAAGCCAACAGATAGAGTTCTTCGTTTTCTTGATGCAGAGGGTCTAGCAAAACGTGATCCAAGAAATAACCCAAAAAAAGCAATTCCAAAAAAAGAAGTTGAAGAAGCTCCAGCTGAGGAA
Source organism: Rhodobiaceae bacterium (assembly GCA_002704755.1). Classification (GTDB taxonomy): domain Bacteria; phylum Pseudomonadota; class Alphaproteobacteria; order Rhizobiales; family TMED25; genus TMED25. Next base: position 150 of record PAHC01000034.1, on the reverse strand, counting down.
GCACCAGCTGTAGAAGAAGTTCCAACAGAAGAAGCTCCAGCTGAGAAAGCACCAGCTGCAGAAGAAGTTCCAACAGAAGAAGCTCCAGCTGAGGAAGCACCAGCTGTAGAAGNAGTTCCAACAGAAGAAGCTCCAGCTGAGGAAGCACCA
>PAHC01000033.1 GCA_002704755.1 Rhodobiaceae bacterium | reverse complement strand
AGAGAAACTGATGTGTTTCTATGAACGTGCATCCGGGAGTAGAATGCATGCGGCTTACTTCAGACCTGGTGGAGTACATCAAGATTTACCCGATGATTTAATTGATGATATTGATGCATTTATAGATAGCCATCCGGCAGTTATAAGTGATATCGAAAACCTATTAACTGACAATAGAATCTTCAAACAAAGAAATGTAGATATTGGTTTTATCAGCCAAGAAGATGCTCAATTGTGGGGCTTTTCTGGTGTTATGATAAGGGGAACAGGATTACCTTGGGATTTAAGAAGGTCACAACCTTACGAAATATATTCAGAACTAGATTTTGAGGTACCTATTGGTAAGAATAGTGACTGTTATGATAGGTATTTATTAAGAGTGGAAGAGATGAAACAATCTTTAAAAATTATGAAGCAATGTATACAAATCTTGAGAAAAGAAACAGGACCTGTATCATCGCAGAATAATAAATTATTTCCTCCCAAACGTGCTGAAATGAAGGCTTCTATGGAAGCATTAATTCATCATTTTAAATTATATACTGAAGGTTATCATGTTCCTAAAGGAGAGGTTTATCGTGCTGTAGAGGCACCAAAGGGTGAGTTTGGTGTTTATCTAGTATCTGATGACTCTAATAAACCATATAGGTGTAAAATTAGAGCGCCTGGCTTTGCGCATTTACAGGCTATGGATTATATGTGTAAAGGTCACATGCTAGCAGATGTTTCTGCGGTATTAGGTTCACTTGATATAGTCTTCGGAGAAGTTGATAGGTAATACATATATGGCAGAATCAAACGATAAAAACTTTTCATTCTCAAAAGAAAACCTGAAAATTGCAGAAATTGAGATAAAAAAATATCCTGAAGGTAGAGGCGGATCTGCAATAATTTCACTTTTATGGATTGCTCAAAAACAAAACGAAGGCTGGCTGTCTCCTGAAGTAATAGATTACATCGCTGAATATTTAGGTACCTCACAGATAAGAGTCATGGAAATTGCTACTTTCTACTCTATGTTTAACCTCAAGCCTGTGGGTAAATATCATTTCCAAATGTGTGGTACTACACCCTGTATGTTGTCAGGATCCAATGAACTTAAGAAAATACTACAAAATGAAATAGGTGAACAAAATACTGTAAGCACAGATCGATTGTTTTCGTGGGTTGAAGTAGAGTGTTTGGGGGCTTGCTGTAACGCACCAGTCGTTCAAATAAATGATGATTACTATGAAGATTTAGAGCCTACAGACCTTGTAAATATCTTAAAAGATTTTAGAAACAACAAAACTCCTAAAATTGGATCATATAAAAAAAGAATCTCATCTGAGCCAGTTGATAATAATATACAAACTCAAACAGATAAGGAAATCGAAGATATTGTGAAACGTCGAAACAAACCAGGATTGAGTGTATAGGAATGCTAAAATTAGAAAATAGAATATTTACTAATATCTATGGTTATAATAGCCCAGATTTAAAGTCAGCTCTGAAAAGAGGCAATTGGGATTCAACAAAAACCCTAATGGATAAGGGCAAAGACTGGATAATTGAGGAAATGAAAGCATCAGGCTTGAGAGGTAGGGGCGGTGCTGGTTTCCCAACTGGACTAAAATGGTCATTTATGCCAAAAGAAGTAGGAGAACGGCCGCATTATTTAGTTGTTAATGCTGATGAGTCAGAACCTGGGACTTGTAAAGATAGAGAAATTTTAAGACACGAACCTCATCAATTTATTGAAGGATGTTTGCTTGCTTCCTATGCTATGAGCGCTCACGCTTGTTATGTTTACGTAAGAGGTGAGTATGTTTTTGAGAGGGTAGCTCTACAAAAGGCAATCGATGAAGCATACGAGGCTGGCTTTGTTGGTAAAAATGCATGTAAATCAGGATGGGATTTTGATATTTATGTGCATCACGGAGCTGGTGCGTATATTTGTGGAGAAGAAACAGCTTTATTAGAAAGCCTTGAAGGAAAAAAAGGTATGCCGAGACTCAAACCACCTTTTCCAGCAAATTGTGGACTTTATGGTTGTCCAACCACAGTTAATAACGTTGAATCTATATCTGTTGCTCCTGAAATTTTAAGAAGAGGCGCTGATTGGTTTTCTTCTCTTGGAAAACCCAACAACACTGGTACAAAACTCTTTTGTATATCAGGACATGTCAATACCCCTTGTAATGTGGAAGAGGAAATGGGGATCTCATTGAGAGAGCTTCTTGAAAAGCATGCAGGTGGAGTTAGGGGCGGATGGGACAATCTTCTTGCGGTAATTCCTGGTGGCTCATCTGTGCCTTGTCTACCAGCAGAGCACTGTCAAAACCTGTCGATGGATTTTGACACCCTAAAAGAGTTAAAATCAGGACTTGGTACTGCTGCAGTAATTGTAATGGATAAATCAACAGACATAGTAAATGCAATTGCAAGATTAAGTTATTTTTACAAGCACGAAAGTTGCGGTCAATGCACCCCTTGCCGAGAGGGAACTGGCTGGATGTGGAGAGTTATGGATAGAATCGTCAAGGGTGATGCTTCCGTCGATGAAATTGATATGTTACAAGAAGTTACAAAACAAGTAGAAGGGCATACAATATGCGCATTGGGTGACGCAGCTGCATGGCCAATTCAAGGTTTAATACGTCATTTCAGACCTGAAATCGAAAACAGACTGACTAAATAGGTTAAATTTATATGTCAAAGAAAATATTAATAAACGGTAATGAATTTGAATTTGAGGATAATCTAACATTAATCCAAGCGCTCGAATTTGCTGATATAGAGGTTCCTAGATTCTGTTACCATGAAAAGCTATCAATTGCTGGAAATTGTAGAATGTGTCTGGTTGAGGTTAAAGGTGCACCAAAACCGGTTGCATCTTGTCATTTTTCATTAAGCGACTTGAGGCCTGGACCGAATGGTGAGTTGCCTGAAGTATTTACTAACACTGATTCAGTGCATCATGCCCGTAAGGGTGCCATGGAATTCTTGCTTGTCAATCATCCTCTTGATTGTCCAATATGTGATCAAGGTGGTGAATGTGACTTACAAGATCAAGCACTACACTATGGAATAAATAAAAGCAGGTATAAAGAAAATAAGAGGGCTGTTGATAATAAGAATATTGGTCCTTTAGTAAAAACAACAATGACAAGATGCATACATTGTACTAGGTGCGTTAGATTTACATCTGAAGTAGCTGGAACTGGCGAACTCGGCGCAATCCATCGCGGTGAGAATATGGAGATTACAACTTATTTAGAAAAAGGCATGTCATCAGAATTACAAGGTAATGTAATAGATTTATGTCCAGTTGGTGCACTTACATCAAAACCTTATGAGTTTCAAGCTAGGCCATGGGAGTTAACAAAGACAGAGTCTATAGATGTAATGGATGCCTTGGGCTCAAATATTAGAATAGACTCTAAAGGAACTGAGGTTATGCGAATTATGCCTCGTTTCAACGAAGATATTAATGAAGAATGGATCTCAGATAAAACACGTTTCATATGGGATGGATTGAAATCACAAAGGATCGATGAGCCATATATACGTAAAGATGGGAAGTTAGTTAAAGCGACATGGGATGAAGCATTAAACAAGGTTGTTGAATTAGTAAAGAAAACAAAACCATCAAAAATTGGTGCAATAGCTGGAGACATGACAACGGCTGAAGAGATGTATTTAATGAAATTGCTATTTGATAAGCTTGGCACTGATTTATACGATTGTAGGCAAGATGGTTCATACATAACGAATAAATTTGGTCGTGCGTCTTATATTTTCAATCCTAGTATATCTGGCATAGAAGAAGCAGATGGGCTTGTGATAATTGGATCAAATCCAAGAATTGAGTCTCCTGTTTTAAATGCAAGAATTCGAAAGAGGTGGCTCACAGGAAATCTGAGAATTTTTAATATTGGTCAAGAAAATGACCTAACATATGATTACATCCATCTCGGTAAATCACCTAAACAAATAAATTTGAAAAATATGGATATAAATAATTGTAATAATATTATTTGGCTCATCGGCGATGATGTCTTCACCCGTGATGACGCTGATGATTTATTATCCCATATTGTTTTATCAGCTAAGAAAACAAATTCTATCAGGGATGATTGGAATGGTATTGCTGTTCTCCATAAAAGTGCATCAAGGGTTGCTGGTTTAGATTTAGGATTCTTACCAGAAGATTCAAAAAAGAATTCAAAATATATAGCTAATTCAAAGAATGTAGATCTCTTGTTTTTAATGGATGCAGATGAAATAGATGCGGATAACAAATATAAAGTTTATATTGGAAGTCACGGAGATAAAGGCGCATCTTCAGCTGATGTCATATTGCCAGGAGCATGTTACACAGAAAAGAATGGCTTTTTTATGAATATAGAAGGACGTTTACAGCAAATAAATAGAGCAGTTTTTCCTCCTGGTAACTCAAAAGATAACTGGAAAATTATTATTGAGTTATCAAAACGGCTCAAGAAGTCATTAAACTTTGTAAGTTTTGCTGATGTAAGAAAAGATTTGCAAAAGAAATTTCCTATATTTGAAGATGTTGATGTTATTCAAGCTGCTGACCACTCACAATTATCCAAAATTGACATTAAAAATCCTAAACTCAATGATGTAGAATTTGAAAATTCAATTAAAGATTTTTATCTAACAAATCCAATTGCAAGAGCGAGTAAAATAATGGCTGAGTGCAGCATGCAAAAAAAGAACAACGGAAATGTTAATGGATAGTCTTTTAATAAATTATCTAATTCCTCTTTTAATTATTGCTTTCAAAAGTGTATTTCTCATTACAGCTTTGTTAATAACGATAGCCTTTTTGCTATTGGCCGACAGAAAAATTTGGGCTGCTGTGCAGATGAGAAGGGGGCCAAATGTTGTCGGCGCTTTTGGACTACTTCAATCATTTGCTGATCTTTTAAAATTCGTCCTTAAAGAAGTAATTATTCCTTATAATGCTGATAAATTTGTTTTTCTTCTCGCTCCATTTGTAACAACAGTTTTTGCAATATCTGCTTGGGCTGTAATTCCATTTGATGCCGGGCTTGTGCTTGCTGATATTAATATTGGAATACTCTATATCTTAGCTATATCATCACTTGGTGTTTACGGTATTATCATGGGTGGATGGGCTTCAAATTCAAAATACCCTTTTTTAGGTGCACTTAGATCAGCCGCTCAGATGGTTTCGTACGAGGTATCAATAGGTTTTGTGATAATTACAGTAATCCTTCTAAGTGGTTCACTAAATTTAAGTGATATTGTGAATGCTCAAGCTGGTAACTATGGTTTCCTTAATTGGTATTTTATTCCACTTTTCCCAATGTTTGTTGTCTTTTTTATTTCAGCATTAGCAGAAACAAATCGACCTCCATTTGATCTTCCAGAAGCAGAGTCAGAGCTTGTTGCAGGGTTTATGGTGGAATATTCTTCCACGCCTTACCTAATGTTTATGTTGGGTGAGTATGTTTCTATTGTTCTTATGTGTGCTTTTGGAACAATACTGTTTTTAGGAGGATGGTTACCGATATTTCCATTTTTAGATTTTATTCCTGGGTTTGTGTGGTTTGTTCTAAAAGTATGTTTTATGTTTTTTCTTTTTGCTATGGTTAAAGCAATAGTTCCGAGGTATAGATACGACCAATTAATGAGACTCGGATGGAAAGTTTTTCTACCGCTATCACTGTTAATGGTTGCTCTAACAGCAACATACGTAGTTTTTATATGATTAAAATTGGATAGGATATGAATAGAACACTAAGAATTATAAAAAGCTTTTTATTGATTGAGTTTTTGAAAGCCTTCAGACTGGCTATGAGATATTTCTTTAGTAAAAAAGCAACAATAAATTATCCTTATGAAAAAGGTTCAATTTCTCCTAGATTTAGGGGTGAACACGCTCTTCGACGTTATCCAAATGGTGAAGAGAGATGTATTGGATGTAAGCTCTGTGAAGCAATATGTCCTGCTCAAGCCATAACGATTGAAGTTGGCCCTCGAGAAAAAGACGGAACGAGAAGAACAACGCGTTACGATATTGATATGGTTAAGTGTATATATTGTGGTTATTGTCAAGAGGCTTGTCCAGTTGATGCCATTGTGGAGGGGCCAAATTTTGAATTTGCCACTGAAACAAGAGAAGAGTTGTATTACAACAAAGAAAAACTACTTGCTAATGGTGATCGTTGGGAAGAGTCGCTCTCAAAAAATATAGAATTAGATGCTAAGTATAGGTAATTCATGATTGTAGTTAGTACATTATTTTATTTATTTTCATTCATTATGATTGCTTCTGCCTTTATGGTGGTCTTATCACGTAATCCAGTGCACTCTGTTCTTTTCTTAATTGTTTGTTTTTTCAATTCCGCTGGTATTTTTTTATTGCTTGGAGCTGAATTTTTAGCATTTATATTGGTGATAGTATATGTCGGGGCAGTAGCTGTATTATTCTTGTTTGTTGTTATGATGCTTGATGTTGAATTTAAATCTATTACCTCAACAGTGATTAGCTATTTGCCAATAGGTATGACAATTGGATTTATACTACTTGCAGAGTTAATACTGGTTCTTTTTACTTGGAATAGGGATAGTCTCAAGCCAATGTCGTATGTTACTGAAAATATTGAACAAATTAGCAATACAGAAATGCTTGGTATGGTGCTTTATACAGATAATATTCTTTTCTTCCAACTGGCAGGTTTGATATTATTAGCATCTATGATCGGCGCAATCGTATTAACAGTTAACCACAGGCCATCTGCAAAAAGACAAAATATTTCAGCGCAAGTTGATAGGGATCCAGAGAAGTCTATTGAAAACATAAAAGTAAAACCAGGAAGTGGCATATGATTACAATTAACCATTATCTTGTTCTTGCTTCAATATTATTTGTTATCGGTATATTTGGTGTATTCCTAAACAAAAAAAATATTATTATCATATTAATGTCTATTGAGCTTATGTTGCTATCAGTTAATATTAATTTTGTCGCATTCTCATCTTATCTTAATGACATTATGGGACAAATCTTTTCTCTACTAATATTAACTGTAGCTGCTGCAGAGGCTGCCATAGGTCTTGCCATCCTTGTAATCTATTTTAGGAATAAAGGCTCAATATCAGTGGACGATATTAATGAGATGAAAGGTTAATAATGATTTATTCCTTAATAGTGTTTTTGCCACTTATCGGTGCGTTAATAACTGGTTTATTTGGGAAAACAATTGGAGCACGAACTTCTGAAATCCTGACATCTTCATTTGTAAGTATTTCTGCTATTTTATCCTGGATTGTTTTAGGTAATGTCGGCTGGGTTGATGGTGCAAATGATGAGGTCGTCGTTATTTTAAAATGGCTTACATCAGGAAATCTCGATCTCAGTTGGGCAATAAGAATAGATACATTAACTGCTGTAATGTTAGTCGTTGTTAATACCGTATCTGCTGTTGTACATTTTTATTCAATTGGATACATGCATGACGATCCATCTAGGCAGAGGTTTTTTTCTTATCTATCCTTATTTACATTTGCAATGCTAATGTTGGTCACTTCTAATAACTTCATGCAATTATTTTTTGGTTGGGAAGGAGTTGGTTTAGCATCATACTTATTAATTGGTTTTTGGCATCATAAAGATTCTGCAAATAATGCTGCTATGAAAGCATTTATAGTTAATAGAGTTGGTGACTTTGGCTTTGCATTGGGTATATTTTGTATATTTTATATTTTTGGGTCATTAGATTTTGATTATGTTTTCTCAAATGTGAAATATATGACTGATCAAAATATTTATATTCTAGGATATTCATTCAATTCTATTTCATTTATATGTGTTTTGTTATTTATTGGTGCTATGGGTAAGTCTGCACAGTTCTTCTTACACACATGGCTCCCAGATGCTATGGAGGGTCCTACGCCTGTATCAGCACTTATTCATGCTGCTACTATGGTGACAGCAGGAGTATTTCTTGTTGCCAGATGTTCTCCACTATATGAAATGGCTCCGAATGTTATGTCATTTATTGTATTCATTGGTGCAACTACAGCAATCTTTGCTGCTTCTGTTGCTCTTGTTCAAAATGATATTAAAAGAGTGATAGCATATTCAACTTGTTCTCAATTAGGTTATATGTTTGTTGCTTTAGGTTTAGGTGCTTATCAAGTGGGTATCTTTCATCTATTCACGCATGCATTTTTTAAAGCATTATTATTTTTAGGCGCTGGTTCCGTAATTCATGCCATGTCAAACGAACAAGACATGAGAAATATGGGTGGATTAAGAAAACATATTCCAAAGACTTATGTCTTAATGTTAGTTGGTACTCTTGCGTTAACTGGTTTTGGTATACCTGGTGTATTTGGTATGGCAGGCTTCTATTCAAAAGATGCAATTGTTGAAGCTGCTTTCGCAACTAATCTTGCTATAAGTTCTTATGCCTTTACTATGCTTGTCATAGCTGCGTTCATGACTTCATTCTATTCGTGGAGACTTGTGTTTATGACATTCCATGGAACACCAAGAGCGTCTGAAGAGGTTATGTCACATATTCATGAAAGTCCAAATATTATGTTGGTACCATTACTGGTGTTGGTGCTTGGTGCTATTTTATCTGGCTATTTATTCTACGACTCATTTATATACCATGACTTCAAGGAGTTTTGGGCAAGTTCTATATATATACTGAAGGAAAATAATATTTTAAAGGATCTTCACTATGTTCCTACAATTGTAAAATGGACGCCAACAATTATGATGGTTCTAGGTTTATTATTGGCCTACTATTTTTATATTAGAAGACCAAATATCCCATCTAAAATTGCTGGTGACCAAGAGGTGCTTTATAAATTCCTTCTCAATAAGTGGTATTTTGATGAAGTGTATGATTTTCTATTCGTAAAACCAACTGTAAGTATTGGACGATTATTCTGGAAAGCCGGAGATGAAAACATAATTAATAAATATGGTCCTGATGGTATTTCAAAGCAGGTTGTTCGTGTAACAAAGAAAATGGTACAGTTACAATCAGGATTAATATATCACTATGCATTCTCTATGATTATAGGACTGTCAATATTTATAACTTTTTATATTATCATAGGTAGAGGTTGATAAAATGTCTTGGCCAATCTTATCAACTTTATTACTCATCCCAATATTTGGTAGTATTATAATTTTACTTATAAATAGTAACGATGATATTGGAAGAAGAAACATAAAAACAGTTGCTCTCTATGCCAGTATAGTTAACTTCATTGTTTCATTATTATTATGGATTAATTTTGATAAAATAACCTCTTCTTTCCAGTATGTTGAACAATATTACTGGCTATCAGAAAATATTACATATCATGTTGGGGTTGATGGGATATCTATATTCCTAATCATACTTACTACTTTCCTCATGCCGTTTTGTATCCTTACCAGCTGGGACTCAGTAAAAGAAAAAGTAAAAGAGTATATGATTGCTTTTTTGATATTGGAAACTTTAATGATTGGAGTTTTCTGTGCTCTTGATTTAGTTGTTTTCTATTTATTTTTTGAAGCTTGTCTTATCCCGATGTTCCTGATAATTGGTGTTTGGGGCGGACCAAGGCGTGTTTATGCAACATTTAAATTCTTTTTATACACACTGAGTGGTTCTGTTCTAATGCTAATAGCAATAATCTACATATATATAATCACCGGTACAACTAATATTGTTGAGTTGAATGGTTACCTTTTTGATTATTCAATTCAAACATGGCTTTGGTTAGCATTCTTTATATCATTTGCAGTAAAAATGCCAATGTTCCCAGTTCATACATGGTTACCAGATGCTCATGTTGAAGCACCTACAGCTGGATCTGTGATATTAGCTGGTGTTCTCTTAAAAATGGGTGGGTATGGTCTTTTGAGATTTTCAATCCCATTATTTCCTGTTGGCTCATTTGTTTTTATGGATTTTGTGTTTGTGCTTTCAATAATAGCTATCATATACACTTCATTTATTGCTATTGCGCAAGAAGACATTAAGAAGTTAATAGCATATTCGTCAGTTGCGCATATGGGTTTTGTAACAATGGGTATTTTTACATTTACTGAACAGGGGATACAAGGTGGTATTTTCCAAATGTTAAGTCATGGTTTAATATCATCAGCATTATTTCTCTCTGTTGGTGTTGTGTATGATCGTCTTCATACTAGAGAAATTAGTGTATACGGAGGGGTTGTAAAAAAAATGCCGGTTTTTGCAGCTTTATTTCTTATTTTTACTATGGCTAACGTTGGATTGCCGGGGACAAGCGGCTTCGTTGGTGAATTCTTATCATTGATCGGTGCATTTAGAATAAATATCTATGTTGCAATTTTAGCTACAACCGGAGTAATTTTATCAGCTGCTTATGCGCTGTGGTTATATAAGAGAGTTGTTTTTGGAGTAATAACAAATAAAGCAATAGAAGAGTTAAAAGATATAAATGCAAGAGAATATGTTATTTTATTTCCATTAGCTTTTTTAATTATTCTTTTCGGTGTTTATCCAAATCTTATCATAGAATTAACCTCAGCTAGTACATCAAATTTAATTGAAAACTATAATGTTGCTGTTGATCAATATCAATCATTTATAAATGTACAGAATGTTAATTAAGGTGTTGTAATGAATATGTTTATCTATATGCCGCTATTACCAGAAATTATGTTGTCAATTATGTCAATGGTACTACTAATGGTTGGTGTTTTTAGAAAGAATGAAAACTCATATGAAATAGTATCAAATCTTGCCATAATTTCTCTACTATTAATAACGGCGATTATCTTATCAGGATCTATCTCGGATGGGGTTGCATTTGGTAATTCATTGATTTCAGATTCTTTTTCGCAATATCTAAAAATATTGATTTTGGTCTCAACCATAATAATTTTAATAGTATCAAATATCTATCTTAAAAATATTAAGTTACTTAAATTTGAATATATTATTTTAATTCTAATATCGGTAATAGGTATGATGCTTATGGTTTCATCAAATGATCTAGTTACCTTATATCTATCTATTGAGCTACAAAGCCTACCATTGTATGTGCTTGCCTCAATCAGAAATACATCATCAAAATCAACAGAATCTGGTCTGAAATATTTTGTTCTTGGAGCATTATCATCTTGTATATTATTGTATGGACTTTCACTTATTTATGGTTACTCAGGTTCAATTTACTATACTGATATTGCATCTACTCTTGTTGACTATGAAGTTGGCATATTGATTGGTTTGGCATTTACACTAGCAGGTTTTGCCTTTAAAATTTCAGCCGTACCTTTTCATATGTGGACTCCAGATGTTTATGAGGGTTCACCCACAACCATTACAGCATTCTTTGCAGTCGCACCAAAGATTGCAGCACTTGGGCTAATTACTAGAATGCTATTTACCGCTCTTCCGGGTTTAGTTGATGACTGGCAATCAATTTTAATTCTACTCTCAATACTGTCGATGTTGTTAGGTGCATTCTCTGCGATTGGTCAAAGCAACATAAAAAGACTCTTAGCATATTCATCAATAAGTCATATGGGCTTTGCATTGATGGGGGTTATTAATGGATCTATTGAGGGTGTTACGAGTTTATGTCTGTATTTATTGATTTATTTAGCTATGTCACTAGCTATATTTATATCAATAATCGCATTGAAAAATGGAGATGAGCATATAGAAGATATAAATCAATTATCTGGACTATCAAAAACGAAACCAATAAATGCCATAATCATTTCAATACTTCTTTTTTCACTAGCAGGCATTCCTCCACTTGCAGGATTTTTTGCTAAATTCTATGTTCTCTATGCTGCAATTAGCGTCGAATTGTATTATCTTGCAGTTTTTGGCGTACTATCCAGTGTTATCAGTGCTTTCTACTATCTCCGAATTATAAAAATTATGTATTTTGAAGAGTCTGTTATCACATATGATCCGGTATCAAAAAGATTAAATTCAATAATCTATTTACTGACAGCTTTCGTTTTATTATTTTTTGTAAAACCATCTTTATTTATTTCTTTTGCTCAAACAGCCTCATTAGCACTTTTTTCCTGATGAATTCTTTTAAATTTGAGTCAAATATTGAACACCATGATGTGATCGACTCGACGAATTTGCGAGCAATAGATGTTATTAAATCTGAAAAGGATATTGATTGGATAATATCTAAGGTTCAGACTCATGGTAAAGGAAGGGTTAATAAAACATGGTCATCTCCTCACGGGGGTCTGTATGTAACTAGGATAATAAAATCTGATAAAATAAATTATTCTAATCTTGGTCAGTTCAGCATCTTATCATCAGTTATTGTTGCTAAGTCTGTTGAGAGTTTTTTATCAGGTAAAAAAGTAAGTCTTAAGTGGCCAAATGATGTTTTTATAGATGATAAGAAAGTTGCTGGTATATTGATTCAAAGTATTACTCATAAAAAAAGACTATTCGTAATTGTTGGTATTGGTATAAATGTTTTTAAGCCGTATTCTGCAAATAATGAGTATTCATATATTGAGAATTTTAATAGGGGTGTTCAATTAGATTTATGTTTTGAAACTTTACTTAAAAATCTTAAGGAAATGATAAATAATTGGGTTTATGGTTTGAATTTCAATGAAGTCAAAGAATTTTGGCTATCTAGATGCAATCATATTGGTAAAAAAATAATAGTGAAAACAAGCAATACATCAAAAGAAGGATTATTTGAGAGTATTGATGATAATGGTAATTTGTTACTCTTGATAGATAACAAAATTGAATTAATTAACACCAGTAATATTTTAATAGAAGAGAGTAAATGACAAAAAAAAATATAGAAGTGCTGTACAGTCCCATCGGTGGTGCTGGTCAAATTGGAATGAATTTATATTTATATGGCTATCGAATAGCTAATGGAGATATACATTGGATAATGGTTGATTGTGGGATAGGTTTTGCAGATGAGCATTATCCAGGGATTGATATTCTAATTCCAAATATTGATTTTTTGAATAAGAGAAATAATAAATTAATTGGTATTATATTAACCCATTCTCACGAAGACCATTATGGTGCGATAAATACACTTATTAATGATAAAATAGATGTTCCAGTTTATTGCACAAAATTTACTTCCGAGCTTATAAAAGAAAAAATTTCTGAAGATTATTCAGAGCTTATGTTGGATATAAAATTATTAAAAGATAATGCAAAATTTAAGATAGGTGAATTTAATATCGAGTTAATTAATGTTGCTCATTCTATTCCTGAACCAAATGCTCTTAAAATATCGATAGATGGATTTAACATAATCCATTCAGGTGATTGGAAGATAGATGAAAAGCCAGTAATTAATAGAAAGACTGATATAGATAAATTTAAAAAAATTGGAACCGATCAATGTGATGTATTAGTTTGTGATTCTACAAATATATTTAAGAAAGAAACATCATTAACTGAAAGTAAGGTTGGTGAAAATTTAATAAAAGTTATAAAAAATATAAAAGGGCTTGCGATTGTAACTACATTCTCATCAAATGTTTCAAGGTTAATGTCAATTATAAACGCTGCAAGAATTAACAAAAGAAATATAGTTTTGTCAGGAAGGTCTATTAAGAGGTTTGTAAAGGTTGCTCAAATATGTGGTTACATAGAGAAAGACATTTTCTTTAATGATGAGAGGGATCTTCCTAAACTCTCCAAGAAAGATGTTTTGATAATATGTACAGGTAGCCAAGGTGAAGGAAATGCATCTCTGGCTAAAATAGCTAATGGAAGAAATCCATTAATATCCCTAAATTTAGGTGATGTTGTTGTCTTTTCATCAAAAACAATTCCAGGAAATGAGAATTCGGTAGGTTATTTAAAAAATAAAGTTATTGAATTTGGAGCTGATATTATAGATGAAACAACCCATGATATCCATACAACTGGGCATCCTTCACGTCCTGAGGTAGAGCAACTATATACTTTTTTAAAACCACAGACCCTAATTCCAATGCACGGAGAACTTTTTCATCTCAAAGAGCATATAAGTTTTGCTAAAAAAAATAAAATCAGTAATCCATTATTTGTAAAAAACGGTGATCTAGTTCAACTCTACCCTAACGAACCGAATATTATAGAACAGAACGAACCAAGCTTTTATTTAAGAGACGGGGATGTATTGATCAAAAACGATGATTATCTTCTTAAGGACAGAAGAAGACTGCAGGAATCAGGTGTAATTTTTACAACTTTGGTATTAGATAAAAATAATGTGTTGTATGTGGATCCAATTATAGAAATTCTTGGTATACCTAGTAAACTAAATGGGGTTGAAAACACAAAAAACTTTATTGAGTTATTAATTGATAATGCGGTGGATTCACTTCCAAAAGCAAAAAAAAGGGATATTGATTTCATGTCAGGCTACATAGAAAAGTCAATAAGGAATGACCTGTATTCAAAATGGGGGAAAAAGCCTATAATAAAAGTTAGGTTAACGTATGTTTAGGATAAATTGATGAATTATTTTACGCTATTTGGTACTTATTTTATTATGTGGTGGGTTGTTTTCTTTATTATTTTGCCAATAAAGATCGTTACTCATGCAGATCAAGGTGTTGATGTGAAAGGCATACATGGTAGTGTTCCAATAAATCCAAATCTATTATATAAAATATTAATAACAACTGTCCTAACTCTTGTTTTATTATTGGTACTCATAGCCATGTTTTATTTTGATATAATGAGTATTGACTCAATTTTAGGTGTAGCGTGATTTAACCATGAGACTAACTGAATACTTTCTTCCAACTCTAAAAGAAGTTCCAAAAGATGCTGAGATTGTCTCTCATCAACTAATGCTGAGAACAGGAATGATAAGGCAATCTAGTTCCGGGATCTATATTTGGCTTCCATTTGGTCATGCAGTTTTAAAAAAAATTGAACAAATTGTTCGTGAAGAACAAGTAAATGCTGGTGCAATAGAATTATTAATGCCAACAATTCAATCTGCCGACTTATGGAAAAAAAGTGGACGTTATGATGATTATGGTGCCGAAATGTTGCGTATGAAAGATAGACACAATAGAGAAATCCTCTATGGGCCAACAAATGAGGAACAAATTACTGATATTTCAAGCCATTATTTTAAATCTTACAAGTCACTTCCTAAGATACTTTTTCATATTCAATGGAAGTTTAGAGACGAAGTTAGACCACGCTTTGGAGTGATGAGGTGTAAGGAGTTCTTGATGAAGGACTCATATTCTTTTGATGTAACTGAAGAAGATGGAAAATTATCCTATAATAAAATGTTTTTATCATATCTTAAAACATTTCAGAGACTTGGATTGAAAGCCATACCGATGGCAGCAGAGTCAGGTCCCATAGGTGGGAATTTGAGTCATGAGTTTATAGTACTCGCTAATACTGGTGAAAGTAAGGTATACATCGATAAAAGAATACTCGATATGAATATACCAGATGAAATTGATTATCAAAAAGACTCAGAAAATATTGTTTCTAAGTGGACTGAATTTTATACAGTCACTGACGACATGTACGAGCAAGATAGTTATGAGTCCAAAGTTGAAGAAAAAAATAGGTTAGAGATGAGGGGGATAGAAGTTGGGCATGTTTTTTATTTTGGTGATAAATACACAAAGCCTTTAAATGCAAATGTTCAAGACAAGGATGGCGTTACAAAACCAATACAATCAGGATCTTACGGCATTGGTGTCTCAAGATTAGTAGCCGCAATTATTGAAGCGAGTCATGATGACAAGGGTATAATTTGGCCAAAAAGTGTTTCACCATTCGACTATGCATTGATATGTCTCAATTCAAAAAATGAAGAACTTGTAGAATTATGCGATATGATCTACAAGAAAATGAAAAGTAAATGTGCTATTTTATATGATGACACGAGTAGTTCCATTGGTGAAAAACTCAATAAGATGGATCTTATTGGTATACCAAAACAAATAATTTTAGGAAATAAATCTATTGAACGTAAAAGTTTAGAGATAAAAGATAGAAAAACTGGAACTGTTGAGGTTCAAAGTGTAGAGGCATTTCTTGAGATCTTTGAAAATGACTAATTCCAATAATCATAATTTATTACAGCAACCTGGGGCATTTTCTTCATTTGAATGGAAGATTGCTTTTAGGTATTTTAAATCCAAGAAAAAAGAAGGCTTTATATCAATAATTAGCTTCTTCTCACTTGTTGGAATTATGCTCGGAGTGGCAACTTTAATTATAGTATTAGCTGTTATGAATGGTTTTAGATCAGAGTTACTAGATAAGATACTTGGTATTAATGGTCACATCACAATTCAATCATATGATCAAGGTATAGATGATTATGCTGAGCTAAGGAAAGAAGTTGAAAAAATTGATAATGTTTATTCGGTTATTCCAACAATATACTCACAAGTAATGGTGTCATCCGGAGATCAAACGTCTGGTGCGATTATTAAAGCAATTTCGTACAGTGATATTCAAAATGTACCAAAAATTGATAATAATCTGATACTTGACGAGTATAGGTCTAAAGATGGATTGTTAATTGGGATAGGTATGTCAAGGAACCTCTTGCTTGGTATGGGGGAGCAACTAACCTTAATTTCGCCAAAAGGCTCACAAACTCCGTTTGGCACGACACCAAGAATTAAAACTTATGAAATATCAGGAATTTTTAATATTGGTATGTCTGAATACGATTCAAATTTTGTATATATGCCTTTAGAAGAGGCGCAGAAATATTTTAGTAAAAAGGGATCTGTTAATACTATCGAGGTTTTTTTGGATGATCCCGAAGAAATTTTACCAGTGATTGCAAGTATGAGAAGCCTTATTGGTAACGCTTATTATCTCTCATCATGGAAAGAGCAAAATAAAACATTTTTTACTGCACTTGAAGTTGAGCGCGATCTAATGTTTATAATAGTATCATTGATTGTATTGGTAGCTGGCTTAAATATTGTTTCAAGTCTAATCATGCTAGTAAAAGATAAGAATTCGGACATAGCTATTCTCCGAACAGTGGGTGCTTCGAAAAATTCCATCATAAGGATATTTTTTATAACGGGATCAGCAATTGGTGTAATCGGAACAACCTTAGGCGTTGTTATAGGAATAATTTTTTGTAGAAATATTGATACTATACGATTGTTGATATCAAAAATAACGGGCACTGACATGTTCTCACCAGAAATGTATTATCTAGCAAAACTTCCGGCAGAGATAGATAATACTGAATTATTATCTGTTATATTAATGGCTTTGTCATTTTCAATTATTGCTTCAATTTATCCATCATGGAAAGCGTCAAAAATTGATCCAGTTAAGGTGTTAAGAAATGAATAATGCCATTAAGAATCAAGAGGATAGCGTTTTATCTTTAAGTGGTATTTCTAGAATATATACGCAGGGTGATAATAAAATAGATGTTTTAAAAAATATAGATCTTAATGTTAATAGAGGTGAGATTATTTCTTTAATTGGCAGTTCAGGCTCTGGAAAATCATCCTTATTACATATAGCTGGATTATTGGAGCAACCAGATGCTGGAGATATAACAATCAATGGTGTGAAGTTCTCAAAAATGAAAGATCAAGATAGAACAATTAGTCGAAGACATTCAATTGGCTTCATTTATCAATTTCATCATTTATTATCTGATTTCTCGGCAATTGATAACATCATTATTCCCATGATGATAGCGGGACAAGACAAAAGTTACTCACAAGAGCGCGCAATGATGCTTTTATCAAAATTAGGTCTTGAAGATAGAAAAGATCATTTGCCCTCCCAATTATCTGGTGGAGAACAACAAAGAGTATCAATTGCCAGAGCAATCGCAAACAAACCAGATCTTTTATTGGCAGACGAACCTACTGGTAACCTTGACTCTAAAACAGCCGATATAGTCTTTGAACAATTTATATCACTTGTTCGTCAAGAAAATATGTCGGTTTTGCTTGCTACACATAATATTAAATTATCAGAAAAATCAGATAGAGTAATTTCAATTCAAAATGGTGAATTGGAGGAGAACTAATCCTTTAGCCATAATGGAATTGGAATGTTTTTCTTTTGAAGGAAATACCTATTGTATAGTTTACTTTGATATCTACTACCATGATCACATAGTATAGTGACGATAGTAGAGCCTTTTCCTAATTCTTTTGCAAGATTAATTGCTCCTGCAATATTGATGGCACTTGAACCACCTAGGATAATCCCTTCATTCTTAACTAGATCGTAGACGTATGGAAGCGCTTCATTGTCTTCTATTGAATAACAAAAATCAATTTTTTCAATTTCTTGTATGATTGGTGTAACACGTCCTAATCCTATACCCTCGGATATAGAGTTACCTTCTGATGCTTCGACCTTATTNTTAGNAAAATAGTTATACATAGCCGCGCCCTTTGGGTCAGCTAACCCAATCTTTATTTGTGGTTTATTTTCTCTCAGGTATTTGGATACACCAGATAACGTTCCTCCAGTTCCGACTGCACAAATAAAAGCATCTATTTCGTTATTTGTTTGTTCAAGAATTTCAGGACCAGTTGTGTTGTAATGAGCAAGCATGTTATCGAGATTGTTCCATTGATCAGCAAATATTGCTCCATTCAGGTTTTTTTTAATCTCTTCTTCTGCAATTCTTCTTGCTACATGTTGATAGTTATCGGGGTTTGAAAAAGGTACTGCAGGTACTTTTATNAGATCAACTCCTAGAGCTAATAATGTATCAAATTTTTCTTGGCTTTGTGTTTCTGGAATAATAATTTTTACATTATAACCTTTGGCATTTGCAACGAGAGCTAATCCAATTCCTGTATTGCCAGCAGTGCCTTCAACTATAGTACCACCTTTCTTTAATTCACCTCTTTTTTCAGCGTTTTCAATTATGCTGAGTGCAGCACGGTCTTTAACTGACAGACCTGGATTTAGAAATTCTGCCTTTCCGAAGATATTGCAGGATGTAAGTTCTGAAACTTCTTTTAGGTGAATTAATGGGGTATTACCAATCTGTGATATGATATTTTTCATAATACTTTTATAATGTCATAAAATAATAAAAACAAACTATTTGTATTATTCTATTGTTAAAATATGTTATTATATCGNNGTTATAACTACTCATTAGAGGATTACAAAATTGAAAAACTCAACTCAAAATATCATTATGATAGTTTTAGTGGCTATTATGGTGTCTACAGGCTTTTATATTTGGAATGAAGATAGGAAACTCCCTAAAGTAGAAGAATATGGTTATCAAGCTTTTACTGCTGAGGATTTTGAATATTGGATGCAATAAATATTTAACCAAAATACAACTTACTTTACAACTTATTTGGAGTGGATATGATAAAAACAACAGGCGTATTACATTTTACAATACCTGTTTCTGATACTGTTAAAAGTTTAAATTTCTATAAAGAGGTACTTGGTTTTGAACTTATACAACACGTGCCACAGATTGATATGGTATTTATGAAGTGTGGAGATGATTTTGTAAATTTAACCAAAAGTNAGACTCCAATTAATCCAAATAATGGTAATGACTTTCTCGTCCATCATGCTTTTAAAATAGAAGTTGATAAATATGACGAAGNAAAGCAGTCAATAANTGATAGAGGTATCGAAATTATCCATGAAGAGCACAGATATGAAGGGATTTTCCATGGTAAACAGTTTTATTTTCATGATTTAGACCGTAATGTAATAGAAATAAATGCTCTAGAAAAAGTTACGGATGGTTTTTCTGAAGATCAAATCAACAATAAAAATTATAAAGTATTTCCTAATCTTAAATCCTAAATCTTAATTTTATTAACTAGCTTTTTTATCTATTTACAGATTATAAAAATTATCTTAACTGTTTCGGTATAGGGATATTAGGTAATGGCAATTGTAAATTTTCATGATGTACTTAGGGATGGAATTCAGTCCTTAATGGGCACAAATCCATCAGCTGATGAAATAATTAGTTCTTACCCTACATGTCATCTTNCTGGTTGTTCACAAGTACAAACAGCTGGGGGCACATTTTTTGACTTATTTGCAAAAAAAGGTAGGGATGAGTGGTGTGAAGTTGAAAAAATAATTACTTATTTTAAGAAACTAAAGGTAAAGCAAACGGCACTAATTAGAGGGGANTTTTTATTTGGCTATGAACCGTATTCATATGATGTTGTTGAAGCAACCNTTCTTGAATTTGTNAAAATGGGAATTAATGTATTCCATAATTTTCATGGAATGAATGATTATCACCCATTAATTGGTGTTNTTGAGGCCNTAAAAAAAGCACAAACAAGAGGTTATAATGTTATAGCCAATGGAACAATATGCATTGAGGATAATCCCAATATCACAACTACAGAATGCCTAAAATTTGCAAAAAAATTAATTGAAATGGGTCATGAAGGTTTTTATCTTAAATCTGCCAGTGGAAGGTTAAGCCCTGATTTTGTTTATAGTTTGACATCTCAATTATTTAACCAATTTCCAGAACAAGATATAACAATTCATGCTCACTCAACCTATGGAGAAGCACCTGCTTGTTATATGTCGGCGATTCTTGCTGCAGTTCACAATAACAAGTCAATTACAATAGATGTTCAACATCCAGCATTATCGGGGTCAACCGCTCAACCAAGTATGACGAAGATGGCACAATTGATAAAAAATTATCCCGATAAAAGAGTTAATTCTTATATGCCTGCCCTAAATTATGATGCCATAAAAATGAGTCTAGATCCTTTGTTAACATTGCGATTTAAATATCGTGATTATGAAACAAAGTATGACAAAGAACTACTCGACATCATGTATAAATCAAGAGTGCCCGGTGGTGCTTCTTCAACTTTAAAATCAATACCAGGTCTAATTGATAATCTTGAGAGAAAACTTGACATTCAAAATGAACCAAATAAGTGGGATAGCATACAAAAGCATATTTATAATATTCAAAATTTAATATTGTCTGATATAGGAAATCCTACTCAAGTTACTCCATACGCAGCTAATACAACAGGTCAAGCAGCAATATCCCTTTGGAACAAACTAAATGATAAGGAATTATACGATACCTTGTATCCGGGTATAGTAAATTATCTGGTTGGGTTACACGGAAAAGTGCCGAATAGTGTAAATAAAAAGATATTAAAAAAAGCACTTAATCTTAAATGCATGGATAAACCAGCCAAATATATTAGCTCATTAGATAGAGAAAATACATTGGAGAGAGCAAATGCTGAATTAATTAAAAAAGGTATCAAAAAGCCGACACTTCGCCAGATGTTATCATACATGCTATTGGACGATAAAGAGCACGTAATAAGATGTTACATGGATGAAAACATATCCCAAAATTCACCAGAATTACCATTTTATACTTTAAATCCAGTNCCAAAAAGCATGAAAAAAAAATCTAAGGATGGTCATTCCTATATATTAGACATCCGAGATGCTATAAAAGCTATAGGAGGAATCCCAGTACTTCAAGAAATTGCAGAGAGAGTATTACATCTAAAGCAAATTAAAGACAAACATTATATATTTCCAGATGGATANAAGGATCTCGGTGAAATCTGGGATAAAAGTAACACAACTAAATTAGATCAAATCATCGATGATATTGATGCTAAATTAATAAAACATGGTTTTGATGCAAATCAAATCCGTTCATTTACAATAAAGAATGGGCAGCTTACTATATTAGATTGTATAAAAGATGTGCTCGAAAAAAGAGGAAATGGACTATATGAGTATTTTCTCGATGTTTTGGAAAAGCATAACAATATAGAAAATTAAAAAAAATGGCTCCCCGGGACGGGCTCGAACCGCCGACCCAATGATTANCAGTCATTTGCTCTACCGACTGAGCTACCGGGGAATAAATTACTTATAAATTTATAATAAAAAAAAAGCAATTATAAAATGGAGGCCACGTCCGGAATCGAACCGGAGTAAAGGGTTTTGCAGACCCGCGCCTAACCATTCGGCCACGTGGCCCTCACAATAAAATGAACCTAATATAAATTCATACCATATACAATTAAAAAAGATGCTGAATAGTAACATTCTTGATACATTTAGAAATCGATTATTATGGATTAATCATTGTTTAAAATACAAAAAAAATATATATATTTTATATATAAAAATAATTGGTTTGAAATATGAGTGATTACTTAAATATGCGCGTAAATATGGTTAATAACCAGCTTAAACCTTTCGCCGTAACAGAGCCTTCAATACTTAGCGCATTTCTGGATATACCAAGAGAACTTTTTTCCCAGTATATGAATGAATCAAATATTTATTCAGACAATCTTGCGTTTTTAAATAAGAAAAGAAAGTTTGAGAATCGATTTTATTTATCACCTGCAGTATTTGCTAAAATATTACAAATATCAGAAATAAAACCATCAGATAAGGTTTTAGAAGTAGGATGTTTGACAGGATATTCAACGGCAATCTTATCTAAATTATCTTCGAAGGTTTATGGTATTGATTGTGAAGAAGAATTGATAGAACTTGCAAAAGAAAACACCAAGAAGCTTAATTTAAATAATGTTAAATTTATTCATTCAACTCTTAAACAAGGGTATTCGAAAGCAGCACCCTATGATTTAATATTTATTAATGGATCTATACAGTATTTGCCTGATGAAATTATTAATCAAGTCCATAAAGATGGTGCAGTAATTGCAATTGAGAATGAAAATGACCTTGGTAATGTTGTAGTCTATAAAAAATATGGGAATTTATTAAATAAAATTAATTATTTTGAAATCAATGTCCCATATATATCAAGTGATTTTCTAAGAAAAAGTGCTTTTACTTTTTAATAAAGTAAGATGATAAATTCAAATTATGGTACATAATTTTTTATGCTAAAAATAATTTTAAAATTTCCAATATTTATATATATTATCTGCATATCAATTTTATTTTTTAGTGAAAAGTCATACTCTTTAACTATAAAGGAACTATTTCAGTTAATTGAAGAAAATAGTGAAATAATTATAGCTGAAAGGGACTATCTGGATAAATTTAGAAACGATATATATCTGGCTGAAATTAGCAATGACCCCACAATAACATTAACGGGTAATATTGGAGCAAAATTTCAAGAAAACTCAACCGCTAGAAATGATTTTAATCCAAGAAGCCTGTCATTAACTCTTACACAAAATTTATATGATGGGAATAGAAATGAATATACAATCCTACAAGCCAAAGATCTACTGACTCAATCTCAATATAATTTTGAAAATTTGAAGCAAGGTATTTTTTTACAATCAGTTAACGCTTATCTTGACTTGGTCAGATTGAGGCAAATATTAGAAATCACCAAAGAGAATGTATCATTATCTGAAAACTATTTGAATTTTACCAAAAATGACCTTGAACTTGGAAATGCAATAGAAAATGAATTAAATCAAGCGAGTGTTACTTTTGAAAAAAATAAATTTAATTTAAATAAAATTGAAGAGCAAATTAGAAATCAAGAAAACTTACTCTTTAATTACATCAATACTATTCCTGATGACATAAATATTTCGGATTTTAGTAAAGTTAATTTAAATAGAAATTTGGATTATTTTCATAACCTTGCAATGGAGAATAATCCTAATATATTGGCAAATGAATTACGTCTTAAAATTTTAAGGTATGGTTTAGTCATTGAGGAATCTGCAAATAAACCAAGAGTAGATCTAGAGGCAGGTGTTACCAGAAGTTGGGATTACACTGCATCAGCCGGTCAGGCTGATGAGTTATCTATAATGGGAAGAATAAGTGTGCCTCTAAATGAGACTGAACAAGTTCGACTTAAACAAAAGAATATAATTCTTGAAATTAACCGCCACGAGAGAGTTTTGTATGATCTCAAGTATAATTTAAAAAGAGAAATTGATAATACAATAAATAATATCAAGTTATTAGAGTTAGAGTTTGAGATAGAGGAAAAACAAAAGGAAGTGCTTGAGAATGATGTTTTGATTGAAAGGGAAAGTTATAACCTTGGTATATCTTCAACCTTGGATGTCTATGAAAGTGAAATTGAATCAAATAATCAATCGTTAACATTAATTGAATTAGATAATAAAATTTATAAATCTTATTTTTCTCTACTTAATCAACTTGGCAAATTAAAAGTTAATCAATAAATGTTTAAAGGAGCTCTTCTTGGATAAAAAATATTCACATCAAGATATTGAAAAAAGAATACATTCTAAATGGGAATTAAATGATTCTTTCAAAGCACCTACGGATCTAGATTCACAAAATGAAAATTATTGCATAGTTATCCCACCTCCAAATGTGACAGGGAATCTGCACATGGGACATGCCCTAAATAATACACTTCAGGATATATTAATTAGATACAACAGGATGCTTGGTAAAGATGTATTATGGCAAGCTGGCACAGATCATGCAGGCATAGCGACACAAATGGTCGTTGAAAGAAAGCTAGATAATGATAAAAAATTAAAGAAAGAAGATCTTGGAAGAGATAAATTTGTTGATGAAATATGGAAGTGGAAAGAGGAGTCTGGCGGTCAGATAATCAACCAACTTAAAAGACTTGGATCTTCATGCGATTGGAGTCGAGAAAGGTTCACCTTAGATGAAGGTTTGAGCAAAGCAGTTATTCATGTTTTTAATAAATTATATGAAGATGGTCTAATTTATAGAGATAAAAGGCTTGTCAATTGGGATACAAAATTCCAAACAGCCATATCTGATCTTGAGGTTCAACAAAAAGAAATTGAAGGTAACTTATGGTATATTAAGTATGAGCTTGAGGAGGATAAAAATACATTCATAACAATAGCCACAACAAGACCAGAGACATTACTTGGTGATACAGCAATAGCTGTTAATCTGGAAGATCCCAAGCATAAAAAATTGATAGGCAAAAAAGCAATAATTCCTCTCTCAGGAAGAGTTATTCCAATCATTGGAGATGATTACGCCAAATTGGAAGAAGGTACCGGTGCTGTAAAAATAACTCCTGCACATGACTTTAATGATTTCGAGGTAGGAAAAAGAAATAGTCTTGAAATGATTAATATTATGGATCGTAAGGGTGCTCTCGTTGAAGAAGATTTTATACCTGAAAAGTACAGAGGTCTTGACCGATTTGATGCAAGAAAACAAATCCTGAAGGATCTGGAGGGTGAAGGTTATCTTGTAAAAGTAGAAGAGCACACTCATAGTGTCCCGCATGGTGATAGATCAGGCGTCGTTATAGAACCATATCTTACAGATCAGTGGTACGTTGATGCAAAAAAACTAGCAGTTGACGCGATAATAGCTGTAAAAAACAAACAAACAAAGTTTGTACCATCAAATTGGGAAAAAACTTATTTTGAGTGGATGGATAATATTCAGCCATGGTGCATATCACGACAGCTATGGTGGGGGCACCAAATTCCTGTATGGTATGGTCCTGATGAAACCTATTTTGTTGCTGTCAATGAAAGCGAAGCACTACAAAAAGCAAAAGAACATTACGGTAAATCGGTCTCTTTAAAAAGAGATGAAGATGTTTTAGATACGTGGTTCTCATCTGCACTATGGCCTTTTAGTACATTAGGATGGCCTGAACATACTAACGAATTTAAAAAATATTATAATACTGATGTTTTGGTTACAGGATTTGATATCATATTTTTTTGGGTTGCTCGCATGATGATGATGGGGCTCTATTTTACTAGAGAAGTCCCATTCCATACCATTTATATTCACGCATTAGTGAGAGACGAACAAGGGCAAAAAATGTCTAAATCAAAAGGCAATGTTATTGACCCACTCACTCTAATTGAAAAATATGGAGCAGACTCTCTTAGGTTTAC
>PAHC01000032.1 GCA_002704755.1 Rhodobiaceae bacterium | reverse complement strand
TCATGGATGAACCTTTTTCAGGTCTTGATAGATCTCTAAGGGAGTATATTCGTGAAGAAACGATATCCTTGTTAAGGAACAGTCAAGCTGCAATAATACTTGTTACCCACGACCCCGAAGAAGCCATGCTTGTTGGTGATAGAATAGCATTAATGAGAAATGGAAAGATTAATCAAATTGGTACAAATGATGAGATGATATTTGAACCAGTTAATGATTATACTGTTAGTGCATTCTCTAATGTAAATACTTATCTGTCTGAAATTAAAAATAAAAAAGTTGAAACACCATTTGGTTTTTTTGAAATACCAAAGAATATTAGCGGAAAACAAGCAAAGGTTTTAATAAGGGATCAGGCATTTCAAATCATTAACCCAAAAGAGGATAATTCTTATAGAGTTAATCAAATTGATTACACAGGCGATAGTTCGAGAATTGAGTTAATTGCAACTAATATAAACACGCAAGTGAAGATAACTGTACCAGGAAAAACATCTGTAAAATTAGATGATATAATTGGATTGTCAGTTGATGAGAGATATGTGCATATATTCTAAGGGAAACTTATATGAATAAAATTAAAATAAATGAGATCGAGTTTTCAAATCAAAACCCGTTAGTATTTATAGCTGGCCCTTGTGCAATAGAGTCAAGTGAACATGCTCTAAAAATGGCTCATCTTTTAAAAACTATAAGTATTGAAAATGGTTTTAAATTAATTTTCAAGTGCTCTTTCGATAAAGCAAATAGGACTAGTATAAACTCAGATAGGGGGGTTGGTCTCCAGAAGTCTATTCCAATATTTGAAAAAATAAAATCAGAAACAGGATTAGCAATTTTAACAGATGTGCATGAGACATACCAATGTGAAGAAATTAAACATTGCGTAGATATAATACAAATACCAGCATTTCTGGCAAGGCAAACAGATTTATTAATAGCCGCAGCAAAAACAAATAAAGTAGTAAATATTAAAAAATCTCAATTTATGTCACCATGGGATACAAAACATCCAATAGAAAAAATTGAATCACAATCAAATGATAAAATTATTTTGACAGAAAGAGGCTATACATTCGGATATAACAACCTAGTAGTAGATTTTAGATCAATTGAAGTAATGAAAAAATTTGGTTACCCTGTTATTTTTGATGCAACGCATTCAGTTCAATTACCTGGTGGTGGTGATAATAAAAGCTCGGGTCAAAAAGAATTTATAGAATCACTCTCAACTGCGGCAGTGTCACTTGGTATATCGGGTGTTTTTGCTGAGGTGCATGACAATCCAACTCGAGCAATTTCAGATAGTGATAATCAACTTGACTTGGATGCTTTTGATAAGCTAACAAAAAGGCTGATGAAATTTGATGTAGTTACAAAAAATAATTAATTTACGTTAGGATTAAGATGACAAAAATAAAAAAAGTAAAAGGTAGAGAGATTATAGATAGTAGGGGAAATCCTACTGTTGAAGCGGATGTTGAATTGGAGAATGGTATTGTAGCTCGTTATTCAGTCCCTTCGGGTGCGTCAACTGGAATACATGAAGCAATAGAACTACGTGATGGTGATGATAGATATCATGGTATGGGAGTTATGAAAGCTGTGAATAATATAAATACACTGATAAATGATCTTCTATGTGGTTTTAACTCAGTTGAACAAGAAGAAATTGATCAGGCTCTAATAAAACTCGATGGAACTGATAATAAAGGGGCACTTGGTGCAAATGCAATTTTAGCAGTTTCCATTGCAACAGCTAAGGCAGCTGCATCATCAATTAATCAGAGTTTATATAAATATTTGTCCACTGAAGATAATTTCAAATTACCTGTTCCTATGATGAATATATTGAACGGGGGTGCTCACGCAGATAATCCCATAAATATTCAGGAGTTTATGATTATACCTGCCAACTTTAATACTTTTAAGGATAGTTTACGCGCTGGGGCTGAAATATTTCGATCATTAAAGGATAATCTTAAAAGTGACTCTCTCGGAACGTCTGTTGGTGATGAAGGTGGTTTTGCTCCGAATATCAAGTCAGTTGAAAGTGCTATAGAGATTATTATTAAATCAATCAAAGATGCAGGGTATAAGTCTGGCAAAGATATTTTTCTCTCACTAGACTCTGCTTCAAGTGAGTTTTTTAAGGATGATATGTATCAGCTAGAACCAGATCGTGTGCCACTCGATAAATTTCAAATAATTGAATTCTACGAGTCGATTATAAAAAAATATCCTATTATTTCAATAGAGGATGCTATGTCTGAAGATGATTGGGATGGATGGAGCCAATTAACCAAAAAAATAGGAGATGATTGTCAACTTGTTGGTGATGATTTATTTGTTACAAACAAGTCTAGGTTAGCAGATGGGATAAATAAAAATATTGCAAATTCAATACTAGTTAAGGTTAACCAAATTGGTACATTAACAGAAACCCTTCAAACAATTAATATGGCAAAGAAATCAGATTATACATGTATTATTTCTCATAGATCTGGAGAAACAGAAGATACAACTATTGCAGATTTAGCAGTTGCTACGAATGCTGGTCAGATTAAAACGGGTTCATTGTCACGATCTGATAGGACTTCGAAGTATAATCAACTATTGCGTATAGAAGAAGAATTAGGTGATAGGTGTTACTTTCCGGGAACAAGCGAATTTAGTAAATACATTTAATCAAATATTAAATACTTTGATCTAAAAAAAGACATGTATTTTATTAAATTTAAAAAATATTTATCTATATTTCTGATACCTTTTGTACTCGCAACTTTCATACTGTATTTGTTTTATCACGCTTTTTTGAGTCAATCTGGATTTGTAAAGAATACAGAACTAAAAAACCAACTTAAATCAGCTAACAATGAATATGCACTGGTTATAATGGAAAAAAAACAAATACAAAAACACATCTCGTTGTTAGGCAAGAATATTGATGCAGACATGTTACAAGAAAAAGCAAAAAAGATACTATATTACGCAAACCCTGATGAGATAGTAATTAATAGATTAGATAATTAACAAAAATAGAACGATCATTCGATTTTTGTTTTATTTTATATATTTTTTGCAATGAGAAATGTATAGTGATTATTAAATTTATAAATTATTAAAAATAATATGGTAAAAAAAACAAGCAAATCATCTTCTGTTAATGTATTAACTAAGTCAGAATTAATAGAGTCATACAAAAAGATGCTCCTAATTAGGAGATTTGAAGAAAAAGCAGGGCAAGCCTATGGTTTAGGAAAAATCGGTGGTTTCTGTCATTTNTATATAGGTCAAGAAGCTGTAGTTGTTGGACTACAAAATTGTATAAGTAAAAATGACCAAGTTATTACTACATATAGAGATCATGGTCATATGCTTGCTTGTGGNATGAGTCCTGATGGTGTAATGGCTGAACTTTATGGTAAGATTGATGGTTATTCAAAGGGAAAAGGTGGCTCTATGCATATGTTTTCCAAAGAAAGTAATTTTTATGGCGGGCATGGTATTGTTGGGGCATCAGTCCCCCTAGGTACTGGTTTGGCTTTTTCAAATAAATACAGAGATAATAATGCAGTAACATTAACTTACTTTGGAGATGGAGCTGCAAACCAAGGTCAGGTCTACGAAAGTTTTAATATGGCTAAGNTATGGAATCTACCTTGTATATATATAATAGAAAATAACAGATACGCGATGGGCACATCTGTCCAAAGATCATCAGCTCAGAAAGACTTATCACAACGGGGTATTAGTTTTGGTATCGATGGCGAACAAGTTGATGGTATGAGTCTGGAAGCTGTTGTAATAGCAGGTCGAAGAGCTGTTCAAAAGGCAAGAAAAAAAGAAGGTCCATACATNCTTGAAATGCTTACATATAGATACAGGGGGCACTCTATGTCAGATCCTGCACAATATAGATCCCGAGATGAGGTTAAGGAAGTAAGGGATCATTCGGATCCTATCGAAAATATCAAGAATAAAATAATTACCAAGAAATATTTAACTGAAAAAGAAGTACTTACTATAAACAACGAAATCAAAGAAATAATTGATAATTCTGCAAAATTTGCAGCAAATAGCCCATTACCTCAACCTAATGAGCTATATAAAGACGTNTATATGTAATTTACATAGGCTCAAAAAATATGAAGACAGAAATACTAATGCCTGCAATGTCACCAAGTATGAAAGAGGGGGCTTTAACTAAGTGGCTTGTTAAAGTTGGAGATTATATTCAAATTGGTGATTTGATAGCTGAAATTGAAACTGATAAGGCATCAATGGAAATAGAATCAGATATTGAAGGTACAGTAGTGGAATTATTAGTTGATAACACAGAAGATAGAATTGCTATAAAAACACCTATTGCTCTTGTTGATACAAATACAGAAAAACTCAAGGGTAAGCTTTTTACAAACATAATAGATGATCAACCTAAAAAAGATATTAAATCAACTGTAAAGAANAATAAAGATGAAGCTAAGCCTTCAGATGTTATTACCATCAGAGAGGCAATAAGAGATGCATTAGCAGAAGAAATGAGACTTGATAGTGATGTTTTTATTATGGGTGAAGAAGTGGCTGAATATCAAGGTGCCTATAAAGTTACTCAAGGCCTTTTAAATGAATTTGGATCTACTCGTGTTATTGATACACCTATAACAGAAAATGGTTTTGCAGGAATGGCTGTTGGTGCAGCTTTTACTGGACTTAAACCTGTGGTTGAATTTATGACATTTAACTTTTCATTACAGGCTATGGATCATATAATAAATTCTGCAGCAAAAACCTTATATATGGGGGGCGGTCAATTGAACTGTCCAATCGTCTTTAGAGGCCCTAATGGTCCGGCTGCAAGAGTGGGGGCACAGCACAGTCAAGACTTAACCGCTTGGTTTTCTCATATACCNGGGTTAAAGGTGGTATCTCCTTTCACTGTTAATGATCACAAAGGTTTATTGAAAGCTGCAATACGAGACCCAAACCCAGTAATATTCCTGGAAAATGAAATATTATATGGTGACTCCGGTAAGCTTACTCTAAAAGATGATGAAATTATTCCAATAGGTAAAGCAAATGTTTTAAGAGAAGGTGAACAAATAACGCTAGTATCTCACTCTATAAGTCTCAAATTATGCCTTGAAGCAGCTAAAAAACTCCAAACTAGTGGTATCAGCTGTGAAATTATAGATCTTAGAACTATAAAACCGCTTGATGTTAGCACAATTGTTAAATCAATAAAAAAAACAAATCGATGCATTGTAGTGGAACAAGGTTGGTCACAATCAGGTGTTTCATCAGAGATAATTTCAGTTATAATGGAAAATGCATTTGATTGGCTTGATGCTCCTGTTAAGAGGGTGACAGGAAAGGATGTACCAATGCCATATGCCGAAAACCTAGAAAAATTAGCTCTACCATCCTTGGATGAGTTAGTTGCTGCAGTAAAAGAATTAATTTAAGGTCACATTATGCCCCTAACTATTTACATGCCAGCTCTATCCCCAACAATGGAAATGGGTAATATTGTAAAATGGCATAAAAATGAAGGTGATAGTGTATCTTCGGGNGAAGTTATTGCAGAAATAGAAACTGATAAAGCTCTAATGGAGTTTGAGGTTGCCGATGATGGTGTTTTGGCTAAAATATTAATCGCTGAGGGAACTGTTGATGTAAAAGTTAATGAGCCAATAGCAATCCTCATACAAGACGGAGAATCANTAGATGACATCAGTGATAATAATACTTCAGAAGTTAGTAATTTTGAAGAAGATGTTNCATCAAGTAATCCTCTGGATCCTGATATAGTTAAACATACCGATAATACTGATGAAAATGTTTCTAGCGAAGAAATTCTAGTCTCCAGTAATACCTCTACAGACAAAGAATTAGATNCAGAAAATATTAGAAAATTTATAACTCCGTTAGCTAGAAGAATAGCATTTGATAAGGGTATTGATTATTCTTCAATTCATGGATCGGGGCCAAATGGNAGAATTGTTAAATCCGACATTCAAAATTATAAGTTCCCAGAAAATAATCAAATAATTCAGAATAATATGATTGACAGTAACAATCAGTATATAGAGACACCAATAGACTCAATGAGGGAAGTAATTGCCAAAAGATTGCAGGAGTCACATTCTTCAATACCATCATATGCCCTTAATGTAGATGTTAGTATTACTGAGATAAATAAAATCAGGAANAAAATGAATAAGGATATATCTAATGACATGAGAATATCTATAAATCATTTATTAATTAAAATTGTTTCCCTTTCAATGCTAAAGGTGCCAGAAATAAATACATCCTGGGCTGAAAATAAAATTTTAAGATATAAAGATACAGATATTGGTATTGCAGTAGCTATTGAAAATGGTTTGATAACACCGATAATAAAGAGTGTTAACACAAAAGGCTTGGCGATAATCAGAGATGAATTAAAAGATCTCATAACAAGGTCGCATGAGAAAAAACTCAAGCCTTCTGAATATCAAGGTGGAACTATATCTATTTCGAATCTTGGTGCTTATGGCATTAAGAGTTTTACATCTATTATAAATCCTCCTCAATCATGTATCTTGTCAATAGGAGCGTCAAGGAAAATACCTATCATTAAAGATGACGCTGTNAGTATCGATGAAGTAATGTCTATTACTCTTACTGCTGATCACAGATTAATAGATGGAGCAGTTGGTGCGCAATTTCTATCTTCAATTAAGAACTTAATTGAAAACCCAAATTTAATGTTATTATAAAATATTTCTAAACGGAGAATTAAATGAATTTTGAATATGATGTAGTCGTGATTGGTTCTGGGCCGGGTGGTTATGTAGCCGCTATTAGGGCTGCTCAGTTAGGGCACAAAACAGCTATTATTGAAAAAGATAATCTTGGTGGTATATGTTTAAATTGGGGTTGTATACCAACTAAAGCATTACTAAAATCATCTGAGGTTTATTCAATACTAAAAAAGTCTGATTACTATGGCATATCAGCAAAAGAAATAACTTTTGATTTTGACAAAGTAATNAATAGATCTAGAGATGTCGCTAAGTCNTTATCAGATGGTATAGGTTTTCTNCTTAAAAAGAACAACATTGACCATNTATCTGGTAATGCAGAAATTTTAGATGTAAATTTATTAAAATTAACCAACAAATCAAAAGATAAAGACATTTCATTTAAAAATTTAATCATAGCTACTGGTGCGAGCGCAAAAGAACTTCCCAATATATCATTCACATCAAATATTTGGTCATATAGAGAAGCTATGACTCCAAAAGATCTTCCAGAGTCATTAGCTGTAATAGGATCAGGTGCCATTGGTATAGAGTTTGCCAACTTTTATAATTCATTAGGTGTTGATGTTACTGTAATAGAATTAGCTGATAAGATATTACCTATAGAGGATAATGAAATATCAAACTATGCAAAAAATGAATTTGAAAAACAAGGTATAAAATTCCAAATTGGTTCTTACGTAGAGTCTGTCGAAGAAAAAAAAGATGGTTGTCATCTTAAGGTTGTCAATAATTCAGATAAGTCTGTGTCTAAGCTGNAATCTGATAAAGTAATTATGGCCGTAGGAATTACNGGTAATATAAATNATATTGGACTTGAAAATNTTAATATTAAAACTGAAAATGGTCATATCCTTACCGATGGAAACATGCAAACAAACATTTCTAACATATATGCTATAGGTGACGTAGCTGGAGCGCCTTGGTTGGCACACAAGGCATCTCATGAAGGTATCATAGCTGTAGATNTCCTATCTGGGCTTAATGTTCATCCAATAAATAATAATAATATTCCAGGTTGTGTATATTCTTCACCACAGGTTGCTTCTGTNGGGCTTACAGAAGAAAAAGCGAAAGAACAATTCCAGTCTATTCGTGTTGGGAAGTTTCCATTAGTTGCTAATGGTAAGGCTAAAGCTATATCCAATGACACTGGATTTGTAAAAGTTATTTATGACAAGGAAACTGGTGAATTACTTGGCGCCCACATGATTGGAGAAGGTGTAACAGAATTAATTCATGGTTATACAATTGCAAAGAACATGGAGGGAACGGAAGAAGATATCATTAATACCATATTTCCACATCCTACTATTTCTGAATCTTTGCATGAGGCTGTGTTAAGTGCTTACGATAGGCCAATTCATTTTAAGTAATATGATAAATATTATAAATAATAATCAGTCTTTAAGACATCCACATTTAAGAAACAGACCTGCAAACCAAAGTGTTGAAAAACCCTCTTGGATAAAAGTTAGATATAAAAATTCACCAGGGTATCATCAAACTCTCGATATTATAAAAAAAAACAAACTCACAACTGTTTGTCAAGAGGCAGCTTGTCCAAATATTTCTGATTGTTGGGATAAAAAACACGCAACATTTATGATACTTGGTGAAACCTGCACACGTTCATGTGCATTTTGTAATGTAAAAACTGGTATTCCTGATCCAGTTAATGAAAATGAACCTGATCTAATTGCCGATGCTGTCAAAAAAATGGGATTAAAACATGTTGTCATAACATCAGTAGACAGGGATGACCTTATAGATGGCGGAGCTACGCATTTTGCAAATGTGATATCATCAATTAGAAAACAATCGCCTGAAACTACAATTGAAATATTAACACCAGACTTTCTAAAAAAAAGNAATGCTGTTGNNATTATTTTAANTTCTGAACCTGATGTTTTTAACCATAATCTTGAAACNGTTCCATCAATGTATTTAAAGATAAGGCCTGGGGCGAGGTATTTTCAATCGTTAAGTTTATTGAAATCAATTAAAGAAGGTAGCCACAAAATATTTACTAAATCTGGAATAATGGTTGGACTTGGCGAAACAAGAGATGAAGTTCTTCAGGTAATGGATGATCTGATTATTGCTAACGTTGACTTNCTTACAATTGGACAGTACTTACAACCCACACCCAAACACGCTCCTGTAGTAGAATATATTCATCCTGATATTTTTGACAGTTACGCAAAAATAGCTAGAGCAAAGGGATTTAAGATGGTCTCATCAAGCACTTTTACAAGATCTTCATTCCACGCTGATGAGGATTTTTTGAAATTAAAAAATCAATAAGTTGAAATGAGATCAAAAAAAATATCTAAAGAATTAGCCTTTAAACCAGAATTAATGTTTCAACTTGTATCTGATGTTGAAAATTATCCTAAATTTGTTCCAGCGTGTAAATCATTGAAAATAATATCAAAAGATGGAAGTGAAAACATAACAAATCTTGTAGCTCTAATGGAAGTTGGTTATGGGCTATTGTATGAGAAATTTACATCAGAAATAACATTAAATAAAAAACAATTAACTATAAAAGTTGTGAACAGTGATGGTCCATTCGAAAGATTAAATAATTATTGGAAGTTTTCTGAGAGTAATAATGGATCTTCTGTAGAGTTTGAAATAGAGTTTGAAGCTAAGGAGACTATATCGGGAAGTATCATAAATATTATGTTTGATAAAGTTTTTGCAAAATATATGAATGCTTTTGAAAAACGTGCTGATTATTTGTATAGTTGATTTATTCTATTCATGCACAAGTTAATTGCTTCTAATGCAGTCTTATTTCTAACATTTTCTCTTCCAATATTTCCAAANCNGTATTCTTCACAAACTGTATCTTCTTTGTTTGAGACTGATATGTATACTAATCCAACTTCTTTTCTTGTTTCGTCACTTTTTGGCCCCGCTATGCCTGAGACAGATATTGCAATGTCAACATTAGGGTTGAGTTTTATCAAATTTTTGGACATATCNGAACATACTTGATTACTCACCGCNCCAAATTCTTTGACTCGTTTCGGATCTATNTTTAATAAATCGATTTTAGATTGATTTGAGTAGGTTACGTATGATAATTCAAATATTTCGGATGAACCTGAAATACTTGTGATCAGTGANGATATTAATCCTCCCGTACATGACTCTGCAGTTGACAATTTGAGTTTATTTTTTTTACATATACTGATAAGTTCAGTAATTTTTGAATTTAATTCATCCATTTTATTCTTCTNAAGAAAAAATATTTATTATTGTTTGTACAGCAATTCCTTCTTTTCTTCCAGTAAAACCAAGTCCTTCTGTTGTTGTGGCTTTAATGCTTATCTGTGAACTATTAATAGCAATAAGGTCTGCTAATTTATTTTTAATTTCAATTCTGTAAGGGTTAATTTTGGGCTCTTCACATATAACTACTATGTCTAAATTAATAATTTTAGCTTTTGCTTCGTTAAGTTTTTTNAATGCATCATCTAGGAAAACTTTGGAGTCAGTATTTTTCCACTTTTTGTCATTTGGATTAAAAAAATATCCAATATCTTCAAGTCCAAGAGAACCATAAATGGCATCAGTGATTGAATGCAANCCAACATCAGCATCTGAATGACCTTTAAGAGATTTGTTAAAGGGTATATTAATNCCAAATATTCTAATGNTTTCACCCGTTCCAAATTTGTGAACGTCAAATCCTATACCTACTCTATTCTTTCCCATATCATAACTATATATTTTTTTAATTAAGTTGTAGTCATCTTCTGTGGTGATTTTAAAGTTATCAGATGAATTTGGGTACATATTAATCTTCTTTTTAAATAATTCCATAATTTGAGCATCATCTGTGATTTTTACATTTGTTTCCGATATCTGTAATTTTCTATGAGATTCTGTTAACAATTGGAATTTAAATATTTGTGGAGTTTGAGTGGCAAAGAGATTTGACCTATCAACTGTAATTATATTTCTTTTATCAATTTTTTTGATTGTGTCATTAATCGTTGTTACTGGAACCACACAATCGAAACCATCTATTGCATTTAATAGTCCTTTTATTAATTTGGTGTCGAAATTAGGTCTTGCTGCATCATGTATAATTACAAAATCAGGGCCNCTTGTTTCTATATGTCTTAAGCAATTATAGACACTCTCAATTCTGTTTTTTCCACCATTAATTATTTCAATCTTATTGTTATCNCNGTATTTTTCTTTAATTGGATTTAAGTAAATGTGATGATTAGGATTTGATGCAATAACAATATGATCTATAATATTATCGCCCAAAAATTTATCAATTGAGTGCTCTAAGACGCTTTTTTTCTTTAAGGGTAAGAATTGTTTTGGAATACTCGCATCTTTAAATCTCTCACCATTTCCCGCAGCACATATGATAACAAATATTTTCATTAATGATCTATTGATATTTAAAATAAAATGCTCTAATAATAAAATGATTAGATTTTAATCACGTAGTTAATATGCCACTTTTTTAATCACATTGCACTAATAATTTATCCTAATGGAACCTAANTNAAATAAAAATAATATTGATGTNGATAGTTTATTAAGAACCATTAAATATCCACTTATTATTATCGATGAACATGACTCAATTATAGCATCTAATGATGATGCTGAAATGTTTTTTGGTTTAAGTAGAAATATTTTAAATAAGTATAAATTTACGACTCTCTATCCTAAAACATCATCAATGTATTATCTGCTTCAGCAATCTAGANATAAGAAAACCACAATTCGAGAATACTCATTAATATTAAATGATCCAATTAATCAAAAAGAACGTGAAGTAGATATTCAGGTATCACCATTTGAGGATACGAATTTGCTTTTGTTAATCTTTATAGAACGGGGTATTGCTAAAAAATTTAATAAACAATATATGCAGGCTGGTTCAACCAAATCTCTTGTTGAAATGTCATCAATATTAGCGCATGANATAAAAAATCCACTATCCGGTATTAAGGGAGCTGCACAGTTACTGTTGGATGGTGCGAGCGATGAAAATAAATCCTTGATAAATATCATCTGTGATGAGACTGATAGGATCAATATTTTAATTAACAGCATGGAAGTATTCTCTGACAATACTCAAATAAAGAAAGAAAAGTTAAATATGCATACTATTTTTAATCACGTACGATTAATTGCTGAAAATGGTTTTGCAAAAAATATAAATTTTATAGAACGATTTGATCCATCACTCCCAGATATCAACGGTAACAAAGATTTATTAATTCAAGTTTTGCTAAATCTAATTAAAAATAGTTGTGATGCTATAAAAGATAATCAAAATAAGGGTGAAATAATATTAAGTTCCTCTTTCCTCTCAAGTGTTAGGATAAGCCTGCCCACATCCAACAAAAGATTAGAATTACCACTTTGTTTTTCCGTTGAGGATAATGGAGGGGGTATTGACAAGGATTTAATCGATAACATATTTGACCCATTCATTACGAGCAAAAAAGATGGTAAGGGCTTAGGTTTGCCAATAGTTGCNAAGATAATACAGGATCATGANGGAGTTATCGAATGTGAACAAACTAATANAGGCATAAAGATGTCAATTTTATTTCCAATATCAAACTAAAGTAAAAAAATGAAAAATATTAAAATAATTGTTGCCGATGATGATAAAGCAATAAGGCTTGTCCTTGAAACTGCTCTAAAACGTTCGGGATTTGAAGTAACTACAGCTGAAAATGCAGCTGCTCTTTGGAATTGTGTTCAAGAAAATTTTGCTGATTTAATTATTACGGATGTTGTAATGCCAGATGAAAATGCTTTCGATTTGATACCCAAAATAAAAAAAATTAATCCAAATATTCCAATTATAGTTATGAGTGCTCAAAATACACTAATGACAGCAATAAAAGCTAACGAATTAGGTGCGTTTGAATATATTCCAAAACCATTTGATATTACAGAATTAATATCAATAGTTAATAGGTCAATTAAAGAGAAAAAAGAATCCATAAATAATGATATCGAGCAAAAAGAGGATTTTCCTTTAATTGGTAGATCAAAAAGCATGCAAGATGTTTATAGGATTATGGCAAGACTAATGAATTCTGACCTTACAGTTCTAATTACTGGAGAGTCTGGAACTGGTAAAGAGCTAATAGCAAAAGCTCTACATGAATTTGGTACACGTAAAAATTCTACATTTGTTGCAATAAACATGGCCGCAATACCTCAAGATCTAATTGAGTCTGAGCTTTTTGGTCATGAGAAAGGTGCTTTTACCGGAGCAATTGATAAAAAAATTGGAAAGTTTGAGTTAGCGAATGGTGGGACTTTGTTTCTAGATGAAATTGGTGATATGCCTATAGAAGCGCAGACAAGACTTTTAAGAGTCTTGCAAGAAGGAGAATTTTTAAGTGTGGGTGGTACCAAGCCNATTAAAACCAATGTTCGTATTGTAGCCGCAACAAATAAATCACTTACTGAGCAAATTAAACTTGGAGCATTTCGTGAAGATCTATTCTANAGAATCAATGTAATACCAATAAAATTACCTCCTTTACGGCAACGAAAGGATGATATTCCATCTTTAGTTAATCACTTTATTACTAGTAATCTAAATCAAAACTCATCTTTCACCATTGAAAAAGAAGGAATTGAGTATTTAAAAAGTTATGATTGGCCGGGGAACATCAGGGAATTAGAAAATTTTATCAAGAGAGTTATAACTTTATATCCTGAAGAAGTTATCTCACATGAAATAATTAAACATGAATTTTCGATATTAGGTGCCGGTAATATTATACATGAAAGTAGAAATCCAAAGTCACTTGAAGATTATATAGTCAAATATTTAAGCCACTTCTCCATAGATCAGTTTGATGGAAGTGAAAAAGGTTTATATCAAAGTGTATTATTCGAATTTGAAAAGCCAGTTCTGAATTATGTTCTAAAAGCTACAGGTGGTAATCAAATTAAAGCTTCTAAAATCCTTGGATTAAATAGGAATACACTTAGAAAGAAGCTTAGATTATTGAATATTGAATATTCAAAAAGCTATGACTAAGAATAAACTAACAATAAATTAATATAAAATTTATAATTAAAAAATATTATATAATATATTAAATTATAATTATGAGTTTTATTCAAACATCAAAGTTTTTTAATCCTGTNAAGTCAATCCTCTCAAATTATGGAGAGGTTTTCTTTAATATTGCTATCCTATTCTTAGCAATCTTTCTAATTTCTTCAACTTGGTTAATTTTGACNGGACAGGTGTTTATACCTTCTAATACTGTTATTTTTTTACTTTTTGCTGCAAATACTGTTTTTATCGCGATGATGGTTTTGTTAATCATAAGTAAGTTTTCCCAGATATTANTGGCAAGAAAAAAAAATATTGCTGGTGCTAGTTTACAAATTAAATTAATAACCTTATTTGGTATTGTGTCGGCGTTACCTGCATTAGTAGTGGCTGTGCTTGCGACAATTACTCTTGATAGGGGGCTTGATAAATGGTTCTCAGATAGGACAAAGTCAATGCTTGATAAATCTAATATTGTTGCCAATAGTTATTTAAGAGAACATTCAAACAACCTAAGAGCTGAAATTGACGCGATGAAATTAGATTTAAATAAATCTGCTAATATTTTTCAAACAAATATTAATGCTTTTGCGGAGTATTTTCTCAGACAAGCAAAGTTAAGAAAACTAACCGGTGCTTACATTATTAATAGAGANGGAAATATACTAATTAGTACAACCACACCTGCGTATGAAATTGGCTATTCAAAGCCACAANCATTGTCTTTCGATCGTGCAGATGATGGCGACATAGTTATTTTTAAACCGAATGATTATAATATGGTAAGTGCNTTTGTATTACTTCCAGATTTCATTGACGGTTATTTNCTAATATATAAGGCAGTTGATCCCCTGGTTATAAATCACCTAAAACAATTAGCATTAACAACAAATGAATATACCGATCTTGAAAAAAGAAGATTTGATACTCAGGTTACATTTGCACTGCAATATGTTGGTTTCTCCTTGGTATTTTTAACTGTTGCAATTTGGTTTAGTATCTACTTTGCAAATAGATTGTCTGCACCAATTGCAAGACTAATTTATGCATCAAAACGTGTTTCAGAAGGTGATTTGGGNGTTAATATTGAAAACAAGTCAAAAATTGATTACGACATGTATAACCTAGTTAATACATTTAATAATATGACTTCTGATTTGAAATATCAAAGAGAAAATCTCATCTCAAATAACCAATTGTTAGACGAAAGACGAAAATTTACAGAAGCAGTTTTATCTGGGATTACCTCATGTGTTTTGAGTATTGATAATAATGGAAATATCCAAATTGCAAATACTTCAGCTTGTAGCTTTTTTAATAAAGAACTTAGTGAGATTCTAGGGGTGAATATCATTGATATAATGCCACAATTCTCAGATATTCTAATAAAAGCATATAAAAGTCGAGAAAATATTGATGAGTATATTACAGTAAAAATTAATGACTATAATCGAAATTTGCATATAAAGATAACCAAAGAAGAAAAATCCACAAAGAGCTCTATGGTCATTGCCTTTGATGATGTCACAGATTTATTTGATGCACAAAGAACATCAGTTTGGGCTGATGTAGCAAGACGTATTGCTCATGAGATTAAAAACCCGCTAACACCCATTCAACTTTCTGCNGAAAGATTAAAAAGAAAATACAAGGATCAAATTGTTAACGACATTGAAGTATTTGAAGACTGCACTGATACAATAATAAGGCAGGTGGGTGACTTAGGGAAAATAGTCGATGAGTTTTCGGCTTTCGCNAAAGTCCCATCGGCAAATATGAGCAGATATGATATTTGTGATACTATAAGACAAGCAGTTTTNCTACAAAAGATAACTTTTGANTCCATAAAAATTAAAATGGATCTCCCGGAAGATGAAATTATATTTAACTTTGACAGAAGATTGATTAGTCAAGCATTGATAAATTTAATAAAAAATGCATCCGAATCAATTTTCTCAAATAATAAGAACATTACCGAAGGTTTAATTGATATCTCACTAAATGATTTNGGTGAAGAAGTATCAATCCAAATCAAAGACAATGGGATAGGTTTCCCATCAAATGACACTGATAAGCTACTGGAACCTTACTATACAACTAGGGAAATGGGCACAGGAATAGGGCTTTCAGTTGTAAAAAATATTATTGAAGTTCATAAGGGAATAATAAAGCTCGATAACAACTTAACAGAAAATAATTCTGTTATTGGTGCAATTGTAACATTAATCATTCCNAAAACCTTAAACAATGACTNAGAGATGATGAATGAGTAATAAAAAAAATATTTTAATTATTGATGATGAAATTGATATCTGTAAGTTAATATCAGGTGTCCTTCAAGATGAGGGGTATAAAAGTCTAAGTGTACAAAATAGTGATACAGCCCTTCTTGAAATTAGTGAAAATAATATAGACTTAATTATACTGGATGTGTGGCTTGAAGGCAGCAAATTGGATGGTATAGAGCTCTTGCAAGAGATCCATAAGTTGTATCCCAAAATACCAATTGTGATTATATCTGGTCACGGCAATATTGACACTGCTGTAACTGCAATAAAAATTGGTGCGTATGATTATCTTGAAAAACCCTTTAAAACTGAACGTCTTCTCCATGTAATCAGAAGGGCAACTGAAACATATGAATTAAAAAAAGAAATCACAGAGATTAANAATAAATCTAATTTTGCTAGTGAATATACTGGTATNTCNAATCATGTCATACAATTAAGGAATGGGATAGATAAATTGGGACAAACTAATAGCAGAATATTGATTACTGGATCAATTGGTGTTGGTAAACAGCTTGTGTCACGCTTAATACATAATAAATCAAATCGTTCAAAAAACTTATTTGTAGAGATTAATGCCGACGACTTTAGTCCATCTAAGATGCAAGAATATTTATCAATTAATAACATAGATGAAAAAACTTTTTTTGAAGATCTTAATGGAGGTACACTCTTTATAAATGAAATTTCTAATATGGATATGGATGCTCAAAGAGTATTATTGAATCTAATTAATAGAAAATCGGATTTTTCAAATGATTTCCGTTTGATATCCAGCACTTCTAAGGATCTAAAATCCTATATATCTCTGGGGTTGTTTTCGGAAGATCTGTTTAATAGAATTTCTATAGATCAATTACATATTCCCAGTTTATCAGATAGAAAGGAAGATATTCCA
The DNA here is from genome assembly GCA_002704755.1 of Rhodobiaceae bacterium. Classification (GTDB taxonomy): domain Bacteria; phylum Pseudomonadota; class Alphaproteobacteria; order Rhizobiales; family TMED25; genus TMED25. The sequence continues at coordinate 17,755 of PAHC01000032.1, read as the reverse complement.
ATTTTAATTGAATATTTTTTAGAGGATTCAATATCCATATCTGAAGACTCTATAGCTATTTTCCAATCATATTCATGGCCCGGAAACATAAAAGAATTGAAAAATGTTATTGATAATATTATATTGCGTCTAAACTCTGATGGAAAAACTATAATTACGTCAGATTATATACCAATTGAAATTAAAGAAAATAACCCAAATATATCAAATAGCGAGGTTTTAATTTCATATAATATGAAAGAAGCAAGGGATTTATTTGAACGAAATTACATCATTTCTCAATTAGCTAGATTCAATGGTAATATTTCTAAAACTGCAGATTTTATCGGAATGGAAAGAACTGCTTTACATCGTAAATTAAAATATCTAGGTATTGAAAAATAACTCTTGGAGGTTAAGTGAAAATTCTCATTTGTGGTGCTGGTCAGGTAGGATATGGTATTGCTGAGCAGCTATCAATTCAAAAAAATGACGTAACGGTCATAGATAATTATGCTGATTTAATTGAAAATATCAATAAATCACTTGATGTAAGGACGATAAGAGGAAATGGATCTTACCCTGAGGTATTGGATGAAGCAGGGGCAGGGGGTGCTGATGTNATTATTGCCGTAACTCAATTTGATGAGGTTAATATGGTTATCTGCCATATAGCGCACATCCTATTTAATATACCAACTAAAATTGCTCGAATAAGGTCAAATAATTTCTTAAATCCTGAATATGAAAATTTATTTACAACAGATAATATTCCAATAGATGTTTTGATTTCACCTGAAAGAGAGATAGGTGAATCAATATTAAAAAACCTTGCACTTCCTGGTGCTTTTGAAATATTGGAGTTTGCAGATAAAAGAATATCTCTTCTTGGGGTAAGTATAGACGAGAGCTTTGATTTGGTTAATCAATCNTTAGGTTCTCTNACAAAACAGTTTCCTGAAGTAACATGTACTGTTGTGGGTATAAATCGTGATGCTGAAATTATTGTGCCTACTCAAAAAGATGTTATTCGTTTAAATGATAAAATTTATCTCATATGTGACTCAGAGCATGTAAAAAGAGTTTTGACAATATTGGGTCATCGTGAAACAGAAGCTCACAATATAATTATTGCTGGTGCTGGCAATGTGGGCTCATACTTAGCAAAATCTCTTGAGTCAAGTAATTCTAATATAAACATAAAAATNATAGAGTTAAATAAGGATATTGCACAAAAAGCTGCAACAGAACTTGGAAAATCAATAGTTCTAAATGGCAATGTNTTGGATAAAAATCTTTTAGAACAAGCTGGAATTACAAGATCTGATGCATTTGTAGCTTTAACAAATAATGATAATGTTAACTTAATATCTTCNGTTATTGCAAANGAAATGGGATCTAAACAGACACTCACTTTATTGACTGATAATAATTATAATGATCTGCAATCAAAACTTGAAATTGATACATTTATAAATCCTCGGGCTACAACTATATCAAGTATTCTTAGATATTTAAGAAGGGGGAGGATACGAGATGCTCATTCATTGTATAATGGTGAAATAGAGGTTCTGGAAACAGAAGTAGTAGAAGCATCCCCACTTATTGGAAAAACAATAAAGGAAGCAGATCTACCTGACGGGCTTAGATTTGGTGCAATCCTAAGGAAAGAATCTGTGATAAGACCTGACGGCGATACCAGGATAGAATTACATGATCGGATAGTTTTATTCTCACTAGCAGATAGCATCCATGATGTGGAACATTTGTTTAGAACTAGCCAAGACTATTACTGATNGCTATGCTCTCAACAGAAAATAATATATATAAATCAATAATTTATCATCCGGAACTAAAGCAATATTACAGGACAAGTTCCATAGACTCAGAAGATTGTCTCAATGAGGCTGTTATGCTAGCGCATTCTTTGGGAATTGTAATCAAGGGTCAGAAAATTATCAAGGTAGATAAACCTAATTCATCTACATTATTTAGTAGTGGTTTCTTGGAATCTGCATCACGTGAAATAAAAGACTTAGAAATAGATTTGGTTATAATAGATGGAAAACTCTCACCCATTCANCAAAGGAATCTTGAAAGAGCTCTTAAAGTAAAAATTATTGATAGAACTAGGTTGATATTAGATATCTTTGAAAAAAGAGCCGCGACAAAAGAGGGGGCCTTGCAGGTCGAACTGGCACAATTGGAATATCAAAAAACAAGACTTGTAAAGTCATGGACGCATTTAGAAAGACAGAGGGGNGCATTAGGTTTTGTTGGTGGGCCTGGNGAGTCTCAATTNGAAATAGATAAGCGTCTAATAGGTGATCAAATTATAAAAATNAAAAAAAAATTAAAGGGGTTTAAAAATACGAGAGCACAACANAGAACGCAAAGAGATAAACGTCCATACTCAATTATAGCTTTGGTTGGTTATACTAATGCTGGAAAATCAACCTTGTTTAATAAAATAACTGATAGTGGTGTACTGTCAAAGGACATGTTATTCGCGACGTTGGATACCAAAATGAAAGAAATAAAAAAAACAAGAACTAGAGGGTTGTTGTTATCAGATACNGTTGGGTTCATATCTGAATTACCTACTGAACTTATCATATCTTTTAGATCAACATTGGAAGAGGTAAACTATGCAGACATTATAATTAATGTACGTGATATATCATCTAAATACACCAACACTCAAAATGAAGATGTTCTTANCACAATCAAAGAGTTGGGTAGAGAAATTAATGAAAACAATTATATTGAAGTACTAAATAAATCGGATTTATTAAGTNATGAAGAGGTTGATTTAATAAACATTAATAAATCTAATAATCAAGTGATCGTGTCAGCTCTTAGTGGGGAAGGTATNGAGNATTTAATCTGTTTAATTGAAGAAAAAATAAATATAAANACAAAGATTTATCAAATTAAATTTGGCTATGACAAAAGTTCGATTGANTCATGGTTATATGAAAATACAATTGTTATGAAAAAGGTTTACAAAGAAAACACAATTGATGTTGAATTCAAGACGACAATTGATAATCGCAATCGACTCCAATCCCTACTTAATAAACCATAGTTAATGTGAATTTCGCATAATATATATTATGGAACCTATTAAATAAATCAATTATATCAGTAATTTGTNANGTAGTTTTAAACTTTCATCCCATCATATGCTGGAATAACGTTACTGGGTAGATATTCACATAATTTATAATAATCTAAATCAATGTGCATGTTAGTTAATATGCCTTTTCTAATATTAAAATATTTAATAAGGCTCAATGCTTTATCTACATGAAAATGTGTTGGATGTTCAATCCATCTCAGTGCATCAACTATCCATTTATCTGAGTTTTCAATGAATTTGATACTTTCCTCTGGTACATCACTTATATCAGATGAATAAGCAATATTATTAATCTTATATCCAAAAGACGTAATATTACCATGAACCTGGTTAAATGGCGTTATTTTAATAATTCCCCCTTCACCATTTATTTCATAATTTTCTGCATGATTAATTATATTCATGTTTAATATTGGAGGGTATGAGCTACTCATATTTGTATTAAAACAATAACCAAATTTATTGTGCAAGTCTTTGGACGTATTGGTTGAAGCATAGACATTTATCCTTGATTTATCTCTAAGAGCGTACATTCTGAGATCATCAATTCCATGGGTGTGATCAGCGTGTTCATGTGTATAGAAAACAGCATCAATTTTTTTTATATTAGCTTGATTCATTTGGTTTCTAAAGTCAGGACCTGTATCAATTACTATTGTTGTTTTTTTATCTCCATTGCATTTCTCAATTAGCAATGAGCATCTTGTTCTTCTATTTTCTGGTGTTTTTGGATTGCAGCTTCCCCATTCATTTCCAACCCTTGGAACACCCGTTGATGAACCACACCCTAATATTGTTATCTTTATTTGATCATTCATTATTGTAATTTACATTAATCTTATTAAAAAAATTTAAACTATTATCAGTAACAATGTTAACTATTTCATCATATGATATTTCCTTTATTTCAGCTAATATTTTAAGAACTCTTACAACATATGATGGTTCATTTCTTTTGCCTCGAAAGGGTTCAGGCGCGAGAAATGGTGAGTCTGTTTCNATAAAAATCTTTTCAATTGGTATTTTTTTTGCAATATCTCTTACTTTTTGAGCATTTTTAAAAGTAATTATGCCTGTAAATGAGATATTAAGACCAAGATCAATTGCAACATCAGCAAGACGTTCAGAAGAACTAAAACAATGCAAAACTCCATTTAAACTCTGTTTTTTTGACTCATCAATCAGTATCCTTTCCATATCATCATCTGAGTCTCTATTATGGATGATAAAAGGTAAGTTTGATTCATTAGAACATTCTATTTGTAATCTGAATAGTGCTTCTTGTTTCTTTTTATTATTATATTTTAATCTTGAATAATCTAAGCCGCACTCCCCTATTCCAACGACTTTAGATTCTTTTGATATTGAAATAATGTCTTTATGATTGTACGTTTCAAATTCTTCGTCAGTATTTAATGGATGTGTTCCAATCGTTGTATAAACATTTGTATATTTATCAACAATCGCTTTCAGTTTATTATAAGTATGAAACCTAGTTGAAATTGTTATGAGATACTTTACCTTATTATAATAAGCTCTCTCTATGACTTCAGAGAGATCTGTTTGATACTCATCAAAATCAAGATGACAGTGCGTATCGATCAGAAAGTCATATTTATTCATCAGATATTTCTATTTTAGGGAAAATTGGGCTAAGAACTCCAATCGTGTTACTTTGTATTACACTATCTTTGTTATTGATATCATTAAATTTTCTTTTATTTAAATCTACACCAAGTAAATTAAGTATTTTTTCTGATGAATCTGGTATCACTGGCTGAAGCATAATAGCAATTTTTCGTATATTTTCAATTGTTGTGTATAATACTGTATTCATTCTTTCAGTATTATTTTTTCTTAATTCCCATGGTTTTTGATCGCTAAAGTACTTATTTAATGCAGAAATTTGTTCCCATATATCATTCAAAATCTTATTAATCTCTATATGTTCCAAATAATCTAATATTTTATAACTTAAATTAGTAATTTCAGTATCAATTAATATATCATCTCTTGTTTTGTTTGTTGAAGGTGTTGGAATTATATTATTACAGTTTTTTGCTACCATCGAACATGATCTTTGAATGAGATTACCTAGATCATTTGCTAAATCCGCATTAACCCTTCTAGTTATACTATCATCATCATAACTACCATCATTGCCAAGTGAGACCTCTCTCAGAAAGAAGTATCTTATTTGATCTCTTCCATACTTATTAATTAGCTCTGTTGGACTTACTACATTGCCAAGGGATTTTGACATCTTTACACCTTTATTAAACAAAAAACCATGTGCAAATACAATTTTAGGCAGTTCTATATTTGCTGACATAAGAAAAGCAGGCCAATAAACTGCATGGAATCGCAATATATCTTTTCCTATAATATGGAAATTAGCTGGCCATTTATCAGTATAATCTGGATGTGGAAAATTTGCACCAGTCAGATAATTAGTTAGGGCGTCTACCCAGACATACATGACGTGACTCTCATCATTTGGAACTTTTATTCCCCAATCAAATGTTGTTCTTGAAATTGATAAGTCTTTTAGTCCTGATTCAACAAATTTAGTAACTTCATTTTTTCTTGTTGCTGGAAGTATAAATTCAGGGTGTTTCTTGTAGTATTCCAGTAGTTTCTCTTGGTAATTGGATAGTCGGAAGAAGTAACTTTCTTCTTCGACCCATGTTACTGGAGTACCTTGTGGTGATAGAAATTCATTATCATCTTTTGTGAGTTCTTTCTCTTCATAATAAGCTTCATCTCTGACTGAGTACCAACCAGCATATTTATCTTTGTAAATATCGCCGTTTTCATACATTCTATTCCAGATTTCAATACATGCATCCCTATGTCTATCCTCAGTAGTTCTGATAAAATCATCATGCGTTGAATTTATTTTTGAGAGCATGTCAATAAAAAGTGGGGCATTTTTATTCGCTAAGTCCTTTGCCTCAAGATTTTGTTTCTTTGCGGTTTGAAGCATTTTAATACCATGCTCGTCAGTCCCAGTTAGAAAAAATACATCCTTATCAATCAATCTATTAAATCTTGCAACAGTATCAGTTATAATGGCTTCATATGCATGCCCTATATGCGGTTCTCCGTTAGGATAAGAAATTGCTGTGGTAAGATAAAATTTGTTTTGTTTTTTTGTCATTTTATTTCATTTTTCACTTTTTGTAATTCATAGCATATAGATAGCAAAAATTCATCTTTGTTTAAATTATAAGTATTAAGGTCAATATATTTATTATTATAATTATCCCACACTCTGATAAGCCTTAATAAATCTATATTAATGGGCATGTTATCAAGTAAATTAATTGCATTGTGTTTGATCCACAACATAAAAATCTCAAAGAAGATAATAAATGATTGATGATTTTCTTTTGGAGAATATTTCCTAGAGATATATAACGCACGTGAATGAATATCTTTATTATTAGTATTTTTCAACTCATTGAAATCATTTAAAATATTATCAAAATCATGCATAAATAAATGAATAATTTTCCCTGGTGTAATGTGATTAGAGTAAATTTCTTTTATTCTGCTTATATCTATATCCAAGCTGCTCTTTTTTAATATCTGGGCTATTTCACTATGTTCTAAATTTTTAAAATGAAATTTGATACATCTTGATAAAATCGTATCAGGTAAATTCCTAAGATTATGCGAGATTATTATAATTAAAGTTTGACTTGGTGGTTCTTCTAATAATTTTAGTAAGGCATTAAATGATGATTTGTTTAATGAATCTGCTGAGTCAATAATAACAACTCTTTGTGTTTTATTAAATGTCTTGGTTTGCAGTTTATTTTTTAAATCTCTAATGGTATCAATCTTTATCTCAATAATATTTTGTTTTTCATCTAAGTCAGGAATATAATGAATGTTTGGCGTTGATAGTTTTGATATTTGATTATAAATGTCATCTTCGACGATCTTGAATTCTTGAAATGACCCGAGATGGTTTGATAGAAGAAAATTGGCAAATCTAAATGCTAAAGTGCATTTACCAAGACCATAATCCCCATAAAATAACAATGAATTATTTATTGAGTTGGCTCCTTTAATCCCATCTAATTGATTAATTACATTATGATGACCATGAAAATATTTGTTTTGCCATGGGTTTAAATTAATTTCCATTGCCCTCGTATTTCTCTATGGTTAGATTTAGGATAAATTCCTCTATTTTTTTTAATTCCTGTTCTGCATTAATAACTATACATCTGTCAGGGTTATTATTTGCTATCTCCAAGAATCCAGATCTAATTTTTTTGTGATAATCAATATCTTTTTTTTCGAATCTTATTTCTTCAGTCGTTATATTGATAGATCTCTGAAGTCCAATATTCGGGTCAATATCAAATATATAAGTTATATCTGGTTTGGAGCTACCAATGGTTATATTATTGACATAATTAATAACCCTTAAGTCGATATTCCCAGCATAGCCCTGATATGCAGTTGTGGAGTCTATAAACCTATCACAGATAACGATTTCATTATTTTCCAGAGATGGTTCTATTATATTATCAATGTGATCTTTTCTTGCGGCGGCAAATAAATATAGTTCAGTCAAATTAGACATTTTATCTTGATCACCTTTTAATAGAAGATCTCTTATTTTTTCAGCTAGGATTGTTCCTCCGGGTTCTCTTGTTCTGTTAACAACAAATCCTTTTTCTTTAAGGTTATTATACAATAACTCTGACTGTGTAGTTTTTCCACTCCCCTCACCACCTTCAAATGTTATAAAAAAACCTTTATTCATTTTTACATATCCGCTAAAGCTGATGAAGTTGCTCTCCACATTTTTCTTAGAAAGCCAGGTTTTGAATTTTTAAAATATTCACTATCATTTCCGTCCAATGGTGCCTCCTCAATATATTGTACTCTCACTTTTGCAGTTCCTTGTTTTAACATTCCTAATTCAGTCGCAGCTTTTTTTGATAGGTCAATGATTCTATCATCAATATATGGACCACGATCATTTAAACGTACAATAATAGATTTTTTGTTTTCAAGGTTTGTTACCCTTAAATAGGAAGGTAGAGGAAGTGTTTTATGTGCGGCAGATAAAGAATTCATATCATAGTATTCACCATTTGCTGTTAATCTGCCATGAAAATAATCACCATACCAAGAAGCAATCCCTGTTTTGTCATAATCGTTATCAACTTCAGGGTAGTACCACTCTCCTTTAATTTGATATGGTTCCCCTAATTTATAATGACCACCACCTTGGGGTATATAATCATATTTACCATATTTTTTTGGATTATTTTCAAGCATAAACCAGGAACTACAAGAGGATAATGAGAGTGGTAACAGAAGCATTAGAATTAATAATAGATATTTTTTATTTTGCATTTAATAATTATAAAATAAAAAGAATAAAAATAAATAAACAATATATTCATATAGAATAATTGAGTGTAATAATATCAAATAAATTTGTACATTATGAGGTTGTTTTGAAATTAAAGAGTGTCATTAATTTATTCATAATCGATCATGGATGGATAAGAGCGTTAATTAATAACAATTTTTATCGAATAAATGAAGGTGTTTATAGATCGGGACAGCCTTCACCAGGATTACTCAATCACTATATAGAAAAAAATAAGATAAAAAATATTATTAATTTAAGGTATTCAGATACATCAGAGAAAGATATTTACCTAATGCAAAAAAATATTTGTGATAAACATAATATAAAAATGATCAATATACCAATTTCTGCAAGGCGCCTGCCTGAAAAAAGTAAATTAAAATTACTCTTAAAGTCTATAAAACAAATCCAAAAACCATTTCTTGTGCATTGCAAAACTGGTGCAGATCGAACTGGGTTTTTTATGGCTCTATATATATTTTACAACACAAATGATATTGAATTGGCAAAAAAACAACTATCACTTAAATATCTGCATATAAAATATTCTTCAACAGGAATATTGGATTATTTTTTTAATTTAATAGAGAATTTAAAATTAAATAATACGGATTTAGAGGAATGGATAAATAAGAATTATGATCCAGAATTGATTACATCGAATTACAATTCAAGTAAATAGCATCTTAGGAATTCTATTAATTAATCATAGATGAATGTATCAACTCATTGAAGTAACTATTTGTTTTTTCTAGTTCTTTGTAAGTTCCTTCACCCATAACTTTTCCATCTTTTAAAACAATAATATTATCAGCATTCTTAATAGTAGATAGCTTATGAGCTATGATTATCACAGTTTTCTCTTCAAAATATTTATCTAAAGTTTTATTTATCTCTAATTCATTAATTGAGTCTAGTGAGTTAGTTGCCTCATCAAGTAATAGTATTGGAGAATTTTTAATTATAGCTCTTGCTATAGCAACTCTCTGCATTTCACCACCCGATAAGGAGACACCATCTATACCAATCATGGTATTAAATTTCTTAGATAATTTGTCTGAAAATTCATCTATGTTTAAGTCTTGCATCAAACTTTCAAAGTTAATTGCAATATTTTGATTATTTAAATTTATATTATTATATAAACTGTCATTGAAGATAAGTGTATTTTGAAAGACTGATGATATGTTACTTCTTATAGTAGCTAATTTGTATTTATCTATTTCAGTATTATCAAAAAATATTTTACCACTGGAAGTATTGTACAATCTTAATAACAATTTAAATATAGTGGTTTTGCCTNAGCCACTTTCACCTATTATATAATTTCTGGTATTTTTTCTAATTTTAAAACTTATGTTATCTAAAATTTTTCTATCAGATTTTGAATACTGAAACGAGACATTATCAAAAAAGATATTCTTGGTTATGTCATTAAATTCAATAGCATTTTCATTCTCCTCTATAATGACAGCATCATCATACAGTTTGTATTTTCTTAATAGAGCAGCAAGTCCTTCCTGATAGATTGCATTTAGCGTGCCAATGGATCTTATCGGCTCTGAAAGCATTAATAATGCTGTAATAAACGCGGTTAATTGCCCAAGTGTACTAGAGCCATTATTTATTTGGATTCCAGCNTAAATTATTAAAATTGCAACAGAAACACCCGCAATAATTTCAATTATCGGTAAAATTGAATAACGCATCCTGAACAAATTGTGCATAAAATTGATTCGTCGAGATATTTCAGAATTTACATTATCTGTTTCTCGCTCCTCTAATTGATACGATTTTATAGTTTGAATATTTTGGAAGCTTTGATTTAATATAGTTGTAAGAAATCCTAGTTGTATTTGCGATTCTTTGGATATTTTGTTTATTTTCTGTCCTATCTTATAAATAGGAATAATTACAAATGGCAATGAGATAAGGGTTATAAGAGCCAATTTCCAATTCAANTAAAACATTGTTCCTGTAAGGACAATTACTGTTAAACCATCTTTAAATAAACTATTAAGGACTCTTTCGATTGATTGAACTATTAGATTTGAGTCATTATTTATTCTAGAAATTAAGTTAGCAGGACCATTCTCTTCAATAAGTTCTACGTTTGATTTCATAATTTTTTCAAAAAACTTTTTTTGAAAATCACCAACGATATGTAATGAAATCTTGTTCGCTGAGTTTATCTGAATGTAGTTAGTTACACCCTTAAGAAATGCTACCAAAGGTATAATTAAGATTATGATATATAGTTTATCAATATTGCCACTANCTATAGCGTTATAACTCCAATTTATCAAAAGTGGATAAACAGCAGATCCNGCAGCAACAATAATAATTAAGGAAATTGTCAAGATAATTGAAAGCTTATATTTAGAAATATATTCTTGCCAAAATCTTTTAATAATTTTTGATCCAGTCGCGCTAACTGTACTCATTGTTTTGCTTTTTAGATATGGAAACCTATCCCCAATCTAAGAACCGTGGTAACTTCCCTTTATTTCTCAAAGTACCAACAATTCCATTTGGAAAATATAGTAAAGTAACAACAAGTAATAAACCAGTAAATAAAAGGTTTAACTCTGTTGCGCCAAGNTAGGACAGTATTAATTCATTAAATGCTATAAATATTATTGTTCCAACTATTGGACCAGTTACTGTACCCATTCCTCCCAGAATTACCATAAGCACAACATTTGCAGCAATAAGAATTATCAGGAAAATATTAGGTCTAACATATGTTAAGTAGTCAGCCCAAATAGCACCTGCACAGCCAATAAAGAAAGTAGATAGAACAAATGCAGTTACTTTAATATATTTTACATTAATGCCAGCAACAGCACTTCTAATTTCGTCATGTGAAATTGCTCTCAATGCAAGACCGAATTTAGAATGCCTTACATACCAGTTCATATATATTGTTATTATTGCTAAAATTAAGAATCCATAATAATGCGGAAATTTTGAGAACTCTACAGATAATGAATTGTATGGTAATGTTATGCCACTAGCACCACCAACTAATTCCCATCTATCAAAAATAATTCTTAATATCATTATGAGTGCAATTGAAGATATAATAAATGAAGGTCCCTTGACACGCAATGTTATCAACCCAACGAAAAAACCAAAAATTCCGGCACCAATACCTGCTAGCAATATTAAATAAAATGGTGAAACACCCCACATAATTGAGTAATAACCTGCTATATATGCTCCTATACATAGAAAAGCATTGTGACCTACAGATATGAAACCACCATATCCACCGATAATATTCCAACTACTCGTCATAACCATATAATAGAAAGCATACAGCATTAAATGTAATACATAATTTTGATCACCAAATACCGANGGAAAGAATTGTATTAATGGGAAAAATACAAGAATAATAAGTGTGATAATTGGGATTGATTTTCTTGAGTCCATAGTTTTATTACTCCAAATATTTACCAAACATTCCATGTGGCTTAATTAAAAGCATTAGGAATAATGCCACAAAGAATACAAGTGTTGACCAGGCGGGAGCTATGAAGGCTCCAACAAGAGATGCAATTACTGTTAATATTGCGGCAGATATAACAACTCCCAATATACTGCCCATTCCACCTAATACTACAAGAGACATTAATATTGCAATCCATTCCCAGTGTTTTGCCGGGAAAAATGAAAAGACAAAGCTTACTAATGAGCCAGCTGCTCCAGCTAAAGCACAACCAAGGATAAAAGAAAATAAGCAAACAAATTTTACATCTATTCCAACAAGTTCTGCATTGACTCTACTTAAAGATGTTGCTCTTATGGCGATACCCAATTTGCTAAATTTGAGAAACAAGCCAAGCGCAATTATAAGTCCCACACTAATTAGACCTGAATATAATTGTGCTGTAGGTAAAAATAATTCACCAAGAAATATTGCATCTGTTGCGTAAGGTGGTGATGTAATTCTTTGCGTGTTTTTAAAGAAATAAGAGAGTGTGCCATCGAGCACCATAGCTGTACCAAATGTTAATAATACTGTCATTTCCGAATATGTTTGAGCACCGGCATCTTTTTCAAACACGAGTTTATATGTAATTGCTCCTAGCAAAGCAGTGACAGCGGCACATAATGGTATTGCTATAATTGGATCAATTCCATAGAGAACAAACAGGTAATACGCAGCAAATGCACCTACTAAAATAAATATTGGATGTGCTAAATTTACTATTCTCATCACACCAAATATAAGAGTCAAACCTGTAGCCATAAGTGCATATACAAAACCAAGGCATAATCCTAAAATTATTGTCTGAATTATAAACATATTACTTCTTTCTCTTTCCTAGATATAACTCCTGAATTCTTTCATCATTTAAGACCTCATTCGCTTCTTTTTCAAAGACGATCTCACCCAAGTCCATTACAGTTCCATAGTTGGATGATGATAGGCCTCTTCTGGCATTCTGCTCAACAAGTAGAATAGAAACACCTTGTGAGGCAATATTTTCGATATGGTGGAATGCTTGTTCTACAATAGCAGGAGCCAATCCAAGTGATGGTTCATCTATAAGTATAACACGCGGTTTAAGTATGATAGCTCTTGCAAANATTAATTGCTGTTGTTCACCACCTGACATTGTGCCTGCGTATTGAGACAATCTCTCTTTTAGCCTCGGGAAAGTCTCTAAAACCTCTTCAGTTCTAATTTTCAATTCTTGTTTGTCACCAAGGGTATATCCAGCCATAGTTAGGTTTTCAGATACAGTTAATGTTCCAAATAAGGATCTGTCTTGTGGTATAAAACAAAGACCAGTTTTCATAATTTTGTATGTTTCCATACCCGATAAATTAATTTCACCATTTTCTGAATTGAATATGACACTACCATTTCTAGGTTTAATAATGCCAGCAATTGCCTTTAGTACAGTTGATTTTCCTGCTCCATTGGGACCGATAATACATTTTATATCTCCCCTGTTTAGTTCAAGATTAATATTTTTGATAATATCAGGACCATACCCATAACCGGCTACAACATTTTCTATTTTTAGCATACATTCTGTCATATTATTAACCTGTTAAGTAAACTTCTAAAACTTCTTTGTTATTTTGGACTTCTTTTGGCGCACCACTTGCAATAACAGCTCCTGCTGCCATAACAACCACTTTATCACTTATCCCCATAACTAATTCCATATTATGTTCAACTAATAAAATAGTCTTACCTTGTTTTTTAAGGACTAATATTCTATCTAATATGGTTTCTAGAAGCCTTGGATTAACACCAGCTGCCGGTTCGTCTAATAATATAACGTTAGGATCTGACATTAGAACGGATCCTAGATCTAATAATTTTTTTTGACCATATGAAAGTTCTTTCATTGGTAAGTCTCTAATATGAGTAATATTCAGAAATTCCATTATTTGTTCTGCACGCTCTTTGTCACTTTTTGTAACGCCTGCTTTCAACAAATGAAAATCAAATCCAGCAGCTGTATGCAATGATAGGTTTTCAGTTACGGACAATTCATCTAGAACTCTTGTCAATTGAAATGATCTACCAACGCCTAATGTTGCAATTTTATGGGCAGGCATTGAATCTATCCTCGTGTCACCTAAATAAATTTCACCTTCATCTATTGGGTATACACGTGATATACAATTAAACAATGTACTCTTACCTGCTCCATTAGGACCTATCAATGAACAAATTGAAGATTCTTCTACTTCAAATGAGGAGTCATTTACAGCAATAATTCCGCCGAATCTTTTTGTTACATTTTTAATTGTTATCATTGTTAATTTTCCATAAAAATATGCGGCCAATAAATTGACCGCACATAATTTATAAATTTACCACTGTGGTTTTGGATCAACAAGGTCTGCAGTATCAAATTCATTTGTAGGATAAACAAATTCTAATGCACCACCATCTTGCCATTGAACCATAAGGAATGATTTACCAAGTGGTAGTCCTCTATCATCCCATGCGAAGTTACCAAGCACTGTTTTAACTGGGTCTTCCGGTGTTCTTGCATGTAACCAATCCATAATAGTTTGATCATCAACTGAACCAGTTGCCCTTACTGCTTGATCTATCCCTTGGCAAAGAGCAAAGGTAATAGCAACGTCTTCATCTGGTTTATTTCCAGTTGTAACGCTATATTCTGCAGCAAAGTCAGCATTGTTCATTTGTAGACCAGCTAATTGACCCTTGAAAGGTGCTTTTGGATGGTATGCAGACATAATGATAACACCATTTGCATCATCTCCTAGACCCTCATAAAACTCTTTCTGAGTACCTTGTGAAAGAAGGATATGTTTTGGATTATGTCTAACCGTTTTTAATGCTCTAGTGAACTGTGTTGCTTCTTCTGGTGATGCCATTAGTGCAATCACTAGATCAGCGCCTGAGTTTTTGATTGAGTTAGCGAGAACTAGCCAATCTGAGAAACCTTCTTCAGGCCACTGTTCATGATAAACAACGTCAATACCAGCTGCTGCTATATAACCAGGAGCCATGTCTTCAACAAGTTCACCACTACCAGGCATAACAACTTTTTCACCAAGAAGACCGGTTGCAATTGAGTTTGCAAAGAAGTCATCCGCATGCACAACAGCTGCCTTTGATGGTTTGTCTCCAACTAGATCATTAATAAGACCTGTCATGTTTTGTCCAACATATTCAGCAGCGCTTGCTTGGAAATAAAATAAGTTTTTATGTCCTTGTGAGAATATTCTCAGAGCACCACCTGATGGTATTGGATGGATTGCATTGTATTTTGCTAATATAGGTGAAATTGGGAAAGTTAATTTACTNGAGAANGTNCCAAAAGTTAAATCAACTTTATCAACGTTTATAAATCGTTCATACTGCGCAATTGCTGTTTCAGTATCTGATCTATTATCACTTACGACTAATTCAACTTCTTGATCTAACCATCCACCATGTCTGTTGATAATATCAACGCACATTTGATAACCTTCTAAATGCTTAGAACCAGGTACAGCGAAGTTACCTGTTAATGGCATAGAAGCACCAATTTTAATTGTTGCGTTTACATCTTGGACTGGTAGGAAACTTAAAGCAAGAAAAGCTGTTAAACCAAATAGGTTTAAACCAAAAAATTTCTTTGTCATGTTTACCTCCCTAATTAATAAACTAAAAGACAATAAATTTAATTATATATGCTTTTTTTTAAAAAACAAATGCAATAGTTAATTAACTATTAACATGTGAAGCTGTTAATAATTTGTTGTAGTGCCCGTCACTAAATTTACCCAAGGTCCAGCTTTAATGCCTTTATTATAAGCGCCAGTTTCTAACACAGAACCATCCTCATTAAAATATACCCACGGACCATCCTGATTATCATTATTATATGCACCTCTAGATAAGACATTTCCATTGGGATAGTATTTTATCCAGAAATCTGTCTTTAATCCATCACTGTATGAACCTTGCTCATAAATAGAATTATTTTGATAAAAAATCCAATCCCCATCCCTATTATTATTTTTAAAATATCCGATGTATTCGATATTTCCACTCTTATCTATCTTAGTCCATGTATCGGGGTATGAATTGATGTAACCATTTGTAATTTTACCAATATATGAACCAGATTTAAATTCAGCTGTGACAGGTATATTATCTATTGGATGAAAGTATATATTATTTATTTTTATTAGTTCTTCATATTTTAAATTTAGCTCATCTATTTCTGGGTTAACTCCCTCTATACCTTGATTATCCCTTTTAGGAATTAGATTGGTCTCGTTAGTATTTGTTTTATTCTCAGTGACACTTATTATTTTACCCATTTCATAGATAACTTCGTAAGAACTTGTCCCAATTCATCAAATTCAATCCATTTACCATCCTTCTGGCTGTTTATATATTTTCCGGTGTATTTTTTATAAACTGTGTTTTTAAAATATATTGTCCAAACTCCTTCTCTAAAGCCATTTAAAATAACACCTCTCTCATCACCATCATCGAATGTTGTATATAAGGGAGAGTTTATGTCTGTCATTGATTTATACTGACATTTACCAAGTTTCCGTCCCCACTTTTTAAATTGTTTACTGTTTGGTTTTTTAAAAAGATATTGATTGTTCTCATTCAATCTCAAATTTTCCATCGTAATTTTAAGATCAGATGATTTGTAACATTCAGGATTAGTTGAAATTGCGTGGGAAATTGATATATCCGCAAGAAGAAAAATAAGAAAAAATGAAAATAGTCGGCTNATATACAANATTGAATAAATTAACTACCTGTATATTCGAGAATATGAAGACCTAGTCCCCATCTGTCAGACATATATATGAGTCCGGTTTCACGATCGACATATACATCGTTACTTTGTGGGCAGCAGCGTTCTTTGTTTCCAGCTGGGATATAAGATCCAACTTCTTTAGGGCTAAATGGATTACTCCAATCAATAATCCTCAATCCAGCATTAAACCAGGCAATGTAGATTAGATCATTTTTTTCCATGTCTAACCATATATTATGCGCACCATGTCTAGCGCCAGTTCTGCTCCATTTGCTATCGGTTGGTCTCATTTCTAACGGATCTGTATCAAATGGCATATATGTACTTACCGGCAGTGGTATATCTTTGTTTCTAAGATCATAGAAGGTAACAAATGCTGGTGGATGTTCACAGTTAACTGTTACAGTCTCCTGAGTTACAATACCAAAATCTGAACCTTTAGGAACCAGGAAGCTGTGGTAACAACCAGCCCATCCATGTGTCTCATGTGGGTTATGCCTCCACTTAAATTCTGGTTTTGATGGGTCTGAACAATCGAATAAAACAATACCACCATCCCACCATCCAGCAGTTACATAGTTACCCCATGGATTACCTTCGTGGCACCAAGCTTCATTTTGAACAATAGAATTATCCCAAGAATATTCTTCACCGTCTTTTTGACCTTCAACCCAACCTTGTCCAATAAATTCTGGATTAGATGGATCTTTCATATCGTGAATAAGAAGAATTTTTTTATTAAACCCATCCCTATAACCTGAACTATACATTAACTTTCTATCTCTATCATAGATAGGTCGATGTATACCCATTCCATCTGTTTCAACGTATCTCAAAAATTTAGGATTTATTGGATCAGAAATATCAAATATCTTCATTCCACCCTTTAATTCGGGATATTTATCTCTTAGATTTGGCCTAAGCTCTGAATTTGTAATCATAATATCATCATTTATT
>PAHC01000031.1 GCA_002704755.1 Rhodobiaceae bacterium | reverse complement strand
ATAAAATATTTAAAAGAAAGAAGACTTCAATTAGGGGGATTTATTCCTGAAAGAAGCACATTTGCTAAACCAATTAAAGCTCCACCAAAAGATATTTTTGACAACATGAAGGTTTCGACAGGTGAAAAAGAAATGTCGACAACTATGGCTCTAGTAAGAATGTTAACAAATTTATTAAGAGATAAAAATGTTGCTTCTCGACTAGTTCCAATAATACCAGATGAAGCAAGAACTTTTGGTATGGAAGGATTTTTTCAAAAAATTGGAATTTATGCTCATGAGGGACAAAAATATGAACCAGAAGATTCTGCGCAATTAAGTTCGTATAGGGAGGACAAAAAAGGACAGGTTCTAGAAGAAGGGATTAATGAAGCTGGAGCAATGTCATCTTGGATTGCGGCAGGAACATCTTACACAAATCACGATATTGAAATGATTCCAATTTATCTATTTTATTCAATGTTTGGTTTTCAAAGAATTGGAGATTTGGCTTGGGCTGGTGCAGATAGTCAGTCTAGAGGTTTTTTGATTGGGGCAACAGCTGGAAGAACTACCCTCGCTGGTGAAGGGTTACAGCATCAAGATGGTCATAGTCACGTTCTAGCATCAACTATTCCAAATTGTATAAGCTATGATCCAACATTTCATTATGAGTTAGCAGTAATTTTTAGAGAAGGTCTAAGAAGAATGCATGAAAAAAGAGAAAATATTTTTTATTATATTACCACTATGAACGAAAATTATTCTCATCCAGAAATGCCAAAAGATAAAAACTGTGAAGAAGGTATTTTAAAAGGAATGTATAAAATAAGAGACTTTAATAAAAATAAAAAAACAAAAATTCAATTTCTTGGATCCGGAACTATTTTAAGAGAAATGATAAAAGGAGCAGAAATTTTACAAAATGAATATCAAATAGATAGTGAAGTTTGGAGTGTAACAAGTTTTAATGAATTAAGAAAAGATGGAATGGAAGTTGAGAGATACAATCTTTTAAATCCAGATAAAGAACAAAAAAAATCTTATGTAGAGGAATGTTTGGGAAAAACTGAAGGACCAATTATGGCTGCTTCTGATTATATGAGAATTAATTCTGATCAAATTAGACCTTATGTTGAAAAAAGTTTTTATTCTTTAGGAACAGATGGATTTGGAAGAAGTGACACGAGAAAAAATTTAAGAAATTTTTTTGAGGTTGATAAAGAACATATAGTTGCTTATGGTTTAAGTATTTTATCTAAAGAGCAGCTCATCGCTTCAAAATATGCTACAGAGGCGATGAAAAAGTTTAAAATTGATCCAAGTAAGCCAATGCCTACCAAACTATAAGGAAAGCATGTCTCTAATTGATTTAAAAGTACCAAATATCGGGGAATTTAAAGATGTAGAAGTAATTGAAGTTCTTGTCTCAGAAGGACAATCTATAGAAAAAAATGATCCATTAATTACGATAGAAAGCGACAAATCCAGCGTTGAAATCCCAAGTACTGAAAAAGGTAAAGTTGTAAAAGTTACGGTTAAGGTTGGAGATAAGATTTCAGAGGGCTCAAAGATTTTAGAAATTGAGGTTAGTAAATCAAATGATGCAGCAAAAACAAATGAAATTATTAATAATAACGAACAGTCATTACCTAAATCAGATCTCAAAATAGAAGATAGAATAAGTCAAATTACTCCAAGTCAAAATATCAGGAGCAAAAGCTTTAATGATAATTCACTTGCTCTTGCATCGCCGAAAGTAAGAAAATTTGCAAGAGAATTAGGGGTAAATATCAACAGCATATATGGAAGTGAAAGACAAGGCAGAGTTACAGAAACTGATATAAAAAATTATATTTCAAATAATCAAAAAGCTTCATTAGATCGTAAAGAAGAAAAATCACCAAAAAAAATAAATTTAGAATACGCCCATTCGGAATTTGGTGAAATTGACACAAAAGATATGCCAAGAGTAAAAAAATTAGCCTCGACATATTTAATGAATTCTTGGTTAAATATTCCTCATGTTACTAATCACGATGAAATTGATATTACAGAATTGGAAGATTTTAGAAATTCACTTACAGATATTTACACAGGTGAGAAAAAAAAAATTACACCTCTAGCATTTATTATTAAAGCTTTAGTTGCTTCTTTAAAAAAATTTCCAAGCTTTAATTCTTCTATAGATGAAATCGATTCTGGAAAAATGACTTTGAAAAAATATTATCATATTGGAATAGCAGTAGACACACCACATGGATTAATGGTTCCAAAAATTAGAGATGCAAACAACAAGAGTATTTCTGTAATTAGTAAAGATTTAAAAGAAGTAAGCGATTTNTGTCGAAATCTTAAAATTGANAAAAAAGAATTATTTGGTGGCTCTATGACAATTACAAGCTTNGGAGGCATNGGTGGATCATTTTTTACTCCAATAATTAATTACCCAGAAGTTGCTATTCTTGGTGTTGGNAAAAGTCAAAAAAAACAAATTTTTNTAAATGATAAATTTNTAACTCGTACTATGTTACCAATTTCNTTATCATATGATCATCGNATTATAGATGGAGCAGANGCTGCAAGATTTAATAATGATTTAAAAGACAATCTAGGTAAAAATTTTGCATACAAACTTGCAGTCTAATAATGTCTAAGACAATGTCCTTGTTAAGTGCNTTGTTATGCACTTTTATTTGGGGAACTACTTTTATAGCTCAAGAAACAGGAATGGATGAAATAGGTCCATTCACCTTCAACTCAATACGTTTTTTTGTAGGATGTTTTGCGATTATTCCTCTTGCCTATATTTTTGAGTATAAAAATTTTAGGTCTTCTTTTCAGGTGAGTAAAAAACTTTTTTTGTACCTTGTGACTTTAATTGGTTTATCGTTATTTTTAGGTTCAGCATTACAACAGGTAGCTTTAATTTATACAGATGTAGCAAATGCAGCATTTTTTACTATTTTTTATGTGCCAATGGTTCCAATAATAGTTTTTTTTCTTCATAAGAGAGAAATACATTGGAGTGTTTGGCCTTCAGTAATTTTGTGTGTAATTGGTGGCTACTTACTCACAAATTTTTATGACACGACTGTGAGAATTGGTGACGGTCTAGTTATTTTAGGTGCCTTTTTTTGGAGCACACATATAATTTTTACTGGNATGATCATTAAACGATTTAATTATCCTCTTACAATTGGTGCAATTCAAACATTTATAGTTGCGATATTATCTTTANTTATNGCAATAATATTTGAAGAATTAATTTTNGAAAATATTTTAAAAGAAAAAATNGAAATTTTATATGCAGGTATTTTNTCAGGAGGGTTGGCTTTTGTTTTACAGATTTATGCACAAAAAAATATAACCCCAGCTCCAGCAGCAATTATATTTTCTCTTGAAGGCGTGTTTGCAACTATAGCTGCGTGGTTTTTGTTAAATCAAATTTTAGATATTAATAATGTTTTAGGTTGTATTTTTATATTAAGTGGTGTTTTGTTATCCCAACTTTTACCTTTAGTTAAAAATAAAAAAATTTAGTATATTATATAGAATAACAAAAATGAGATTAATATTCTATATATTACAAATGCATTCATTGAAAATTTGTTAATATAAATTAAAAAATATTTAACTGTAATATAAGAAAAAATAAACGATAAGAAAATAGCAACCAATANTAGCATATTGTATTCAATTGTTTCCAAGGTAAGATTTTTTAGACTTAGAAAGCTAGCTCCAGCAAGAGCTGGGATGGAAAGTAAAAAAGAAATTTTACTAGAATCTACTCTNTTAAACTTTANAATTCTGGCTGCAGTAATTGTAANACCGGCTCTACTAACNCCAGGTATTAGNGANAATATTTGAAATAATCCAATTATTAATATTGTTTTAAGATTTAAGTTAGTTGAAATTTTTTTATCAAATCTACTTCTATCAGCAAAAAAAAGCACAATTGCAAAAATTAAAGTCATCCATGCAATAATTTCTATATTTCTTAATAAATCTATTAAACCTGTTTTAAATAAAAAATATCCTACGATGATTAGAGGAATTGATCCAAAAAAAATTAATATTAAAATCCTCTGATTATTTTTAAGATCAAATAATTCTTTTTTAAAAAAAAATATTATTGCTAGCAGAGATCCTAAATGAAGCCCTATATCGATTAATAATGAGCTAGAGTGAAATTCATACAAAGTTGAAACTATAATCAAATGTGCTGAAGAGCTGATAGGCAAAAATTCAGANACACCTTGTATTAAAGAAAGAATAAAAATTTCTATAAAATCTTGAAACATATAAACTTCGTAGCTTAAAATTTTTTTTTTAAAACAATTCGATTTCAGTATATTAGCTATGCATTTTTGGAATTATTAAGAATTAAAGCCGATAAAATTAAATTATAGGTCATAAATACTGTCCATTTTTAAGCTTTAACTAGTAAAAACAATGTATATTTTGCCATAAATTTAAAATTTATTATGACTGATAAAATGTTAAAATTTGTTGAGATAGGTCAACAAACTCCACCTAAAAGAGATGTAANTAAAAGAAAATCAGATTTCAATGAGATATATGANGAGTTTATTGCTGATAANGCAAAAGAACAGGCTAGCAGATGTTCACAATGTGGAGTTCCGTTTTGTCAGGTACATTGTCCTCTAAGCAACAATATTCCTGATTGGCTAAAATTGACCGCTGAAGGAAGAGTTAAAGAAGCCTACGANNTATCACAAAGCACAAATAATATGCCGGAGGTTTGTGGACGTATTTGTCCTCAGGATAGATTGTGTGAGGGGAACTGTGTAATAGAGCAATCAGGTCATGGCACAGTAACAATTGGCTCAATGGAAAAATATATTACTGATACAGCATGGGAACAAGGTTGGGTAAAACCTATTAAAGTTGAAAGTGAAAAAAGTCAGAGTGTTGGAATAATAGGAGCAGGTCCAGCAGGCCTCGCTGCTGCAGAACAATTAAGAAAAGAAGGTTATAAAATTACAGTTTATGACAGGTATGATCGACCTGGTGGATTGTTGATTTATGGAATACCCAATTTTAAGTTGGAAAAATTTGTTGTTGAGAGAAGAACTAATTTACTAAAAGAAGGTGGTATCCAATTTGTTCAAAACTTTGAAGTTGGAAAAGACTCTACACTAGATCAGCTAAGAAAAAAACATGATGCACTGCTTATTGCAACAGGTGTTTATAAAGCCAGAGAAATAGATCTACCTGGAAATGATTTAAATAACATATTTCCCGCAATGGAATTTTTAACTGCTTCCAACAGAAAAGGCTTAGGGGATAAAGTAGATTTATTTGATAAAGGAATTTTAAATGCTGAAGGAAAAGATGTTGTGGTTATTGGTGGTGGCGATACAGCAATGGATTGTGTTAGAACATCTATTAGACAAAATGCAAAATCAGTGAAATGTTTATATAGAAGAGATAAAGAAAACATGCCAGGTTCAGCAAGAGAAGTTGCTAATGCTGAAGAAGAAGGTGTAGAATTTGTTTGGTTATCAAGCCCTAAAGCTTTTAAAGGTTTAAGTAAAATTGAAAAAGTTATAGTCGATCAAATTCAATTAGGAGAACCAGACGACTCTGGAAGAAGAAAACCTGAAATTAAAATTGGATCTGAATTTGAAATTAAAGCAGATATGGTAATAAAAGCTCTGGGTTTTGATCCTGAAAACCTACCGACATTATTTGACTCACCAGAACTCTCAGTTTCAAAATGGGGGACCATAAAAACTGATTTTGATACAATGGAAACGAATTTGAAAGGTGTTTTTGCCGCTGGAGATATTGTTAGGGGAGCCTCATTAGTGGTATGGGCTATCAAGGATGGTAGAGAGGCAGCGACTTCAATAAAAAAATATTTAGAAAGCAAAGAAATTAAACAATCTAAAGTCGCTTAATGAAAAATTATAAAAAAAATCAGGAATTATTAGAGAAAAACCATGTCTACTCAAAAGAAATGGAGCATGATGCTTGTGGAGTAGGTTTAATTGCTTCTACAGAGGGTAAAAAATCTCGTCAGATTGTCGAGTACGGAATTGAGGCGTTAAAAGCTGTTTGGCACAGAGGAGCTGTTGATGCGGACGGAAAAACTGGAGATGGAGCAGGTATTCATGTGGAAATACCAAAAGATTTTTTCATCGAGAAGATAGAAGTAACAGGACACAAATATGATAACGCAGAAATTTGTGTTGGGATGATTTTTTTACCAAGAAACGATTACGCTTCACAAGAAAACTGTAAAACAATTGTAGAAAGTGAGCTAACCAAAAATAATTTTAATATATATGGTTGGAGACAAGTACCAGTAAATCCAAAAGTTCTTGGAGAAAAAGCATTTCAAACAATGCCAGAAATAATCCAAGTTTTATTCAAATCAAATAACTCAGATTTATTAAATAAAGAGTTAGAAAGAAAAATTTACGAGACAAGAAGAAAAATTGAAAATAGCGCNTTTAATNCATCTTTGAATANTTTTTATATTTGTTCAATGAGCTCTAAGTCAATTATTTACAAAGGTATGTTTTTAGCNGAAGGAATATCTGATTTTTATTTAGATCTAAAAGATGAAAGATTTGTTTCAAGGTATGCAATATTTCATCAAAGATTTTCAACNAACACTGCACCNAGCTGGAATTTAGCACAACCCTTTAGAGCNATAGCTCATAATGGAGAAATTAATACNTATAGAGGTAATAAGAATTNGATGCGTGTGCATGAAGAGGAAATGAACAGTCCTCTTTTTGATGATGTAAACAATTTGAAACCAGTGATTCAAAAAGGAGCGTCTGATTCTGCCGCCTTAGATAATGTTTTTGAGTTATTAAATATTTCTGGACAACCTGCTCCATTAGCTAAGTTAATGTTAGTGCCAGATGCTTGGTCAAAAAAAAGTAAAACTTTACCGAAGGATCATCAACAGTTGTTTAATTTTTTAAATAGCACTATGGAGCCATGGGATGGCCCAGCTGCAATTGCAGCAACAGATAACGAATGGGTCATAGCCGCCAATGATAGAAATGGTTTGAGACCACTTAGATATGCAATTACCAAAGATAAACTTTTATTTGCAGGCTCTGAGACTGGGATGATCGAGTTAAATGAAAAAAGAATTCTGTCCAAGGGAAGATTAGGACCAGGAGAAATAATTGGTGTTCGAATAGAGAAAGGGAAAGTATTTACTAATGAAAAAATTAAAGATTTTTTAGCAAAAGAATACAAACATTTTAATTCTCAAATTATAGATTTAGATGACAAGCTAACAATTTCTAATGAAAAAAATACATTTTCTGGAGATGAGTTAAGAAGAAAACAACACACTTTTGGTATAAGCTTAGAGGACTTAGAATTAATATTGCATCCAATGGCTGAAGATGCAAAAGAGGCAATTGGCTCAATGGGAGATGACACACCTCTTGCTGTATTATCTGACAAATATAGACCTTTATATCATTTTTTCAGGCAAAATTTTAGTCAAGTTACAAATCCACCAATCGACTCTTTGAGAGAAAATAAAGTGATGAGTTTGAAGACTAGATTTGGAAATTTAGGAAATATTTTAGATTTTGATACTTTAACTAAAGAAAATATTTACGTTCTAAATAGCCCAATTCTATCCAATTCACAATTTGATAAATTTATAAATTTCTTTGGAAAAAATTCTGCAGTAATTGATTGTACTTTTTCAAATGAGGAAACTTTATCACTTGTTATTGATAGAATTCAAAAAGAAGCTGAAATCTCAGTTAGGCAAGGTGTTACTCAAATAATCTTAAGTGATAAAAACCTATCATCTAAAAATTTACCAATTCCAATGCTTTTATGTGTTGGTGCAATAAATTCATTTTTAATACAAAAAAAATTAAGAGGATACGTATCAATAAATGTCCAATCAGGAGAGGCATTAGACACTCATTCATTTGCTACTTTAATTGGAGTTGGCGCAACAACGGTAAATCCTTATTTGGCGTTTGATAGTTTATACCAGAGATTTGAAAAAAAATTATTTGGTCAATTTAGTTTCGATGAATGTGTTGAGAGGTATATTAAATCTGTAAATGCCGGTCTTTTAAAAGTTATGTCAAAGATGGGAATTTCTGTTTTAAGTTCTTATAGAGGTGGATGTAATTTTGAAACAGTTGGTCTAAGTAGAACAATTGTTGCCGACTATTTTCCAGGGGTAGTTTCAAAAATCTCAGGAATAGGTTTGTTAGGGATTGAAAAAAAAATAAGAGCTATTCATAAAGAAGCCTACGAAAGTACAGACACAGTTTTACCAATTGGGGGAATTTATCGTTATAGAAAAAATGGTGAAACACACCAATATCAAGGAAAACTAATTCATCTTTTACAAAGCGCCGTTGGATCTAATTCTTATGAGGGATATAAAAAATATGCTGAAGGTATTTATAATTTACCTCCAATAAATTTAAGAGATTTAATTGATTTTAGAAAAAGAAAATTAGGACCTTCAATAGATATTTCAGAAGTTGAACCTATTGAAAACATTTTAAAAAGATTTGGTAGTGGAAGTATGTCTCATGGAGCGCTTTCAGCAGAGGCCCATGAAACTTTAGCAATAGGAATGAATAGAATTAAAGGAGCTTCATGCAGCGGAGAAGGTGGAGAAGACGCAAAACGCTTTAAAGTTTTACAAAATGGTGACTCAGCTAACTCTAGAGTTAAACAAGTTGCATCTGCAAGGTTTGGTGTTACTGTAAATTACCTAAATAATGCTAATGAAATTGAAATCAAAATGGCGCAAGGTGCAAAAC
>PAHC01000030.1 GCA_002704755.1 Rhodobiaceae bacterium | reverse complement strand
AAGATCCGAGACACCTCTGGCCAGAGTATTTTAGACTTGTCAAAGAACTCCGACCAACTTGGGTTATTGGAGAAAATGTTAGTGGACACATTAAACTCGGTCTCGACACCGTACTCGAGGACTTGGAGAGTGAAGGTTACTCCACAAGGACGTTTAGTATTTCAGCTTCTGGCGTCGGCGCAAACCACAAAAGAGAAAGAGTCTGGATTATGGCCCACTCCAACGACGCAAGAGATAGAACATCCAGACATGAAATTAACGGAGACAGGGAGAAGATTGTCAAAGAATGGCAAGAGCAGTCACAGTTTAAATCTGGCAGACAAAGTCAGAATATGGAGAACGCCAGACGCTCACTGCGGGAGGGGACCGAGTTCGAAAGAACGAATGCAAATGAAACTAAAGAAGGGGATGCCAATCAGTCTGAACGATCAAGTGGCACATCCGAATTTAATGTGGCCGACTCCCAACGCGAGAGATTGGAAAGACTCAGTGAGCAAAGTCCCACCTTCAGTGGGGAAAACGAGGGGACACAGTCTAGGAATGAAAGTAGCGGAGAGAGAAGTATGGCCGACTCCGAGCGCGAGAGATTACAAAGGTCAGAACAGTATGAAACACATACAGGAGAAACCGAGACACAATTCTCAGCTTCCCAATCGTTTGAAACAACGGGGGATCACTGGTCAGTTGAACCCGACGTGGGTCGAGTGGCTCATGGGGTACCCAACAGGGTGGACCGACTTAAATCGCTAGGTAATAGTCTAGTTCCTCAAATTCCTTTTCTAATTGCAAATTGTATTAAACAGATAGAAGGACTAGACAGCCTTTAGGAATTCTATCTTTATTACAACACCTTTCGGTATGACTTGGGCCCGTCCAAATAAATCATCTTCGTCGTAGTGGTCCTTGTCTGCCGATATGGTTATATTATCCTTATCCTCTTTAACTAAATATCCAAGTGATGAAACAGTGCAAGGTTTACTTGATAGCAGCTCTTCTTTGCTTTGCCAACCAGATAAAGTGCATTCATTTGTATCCAACCAAACGACATTTACTATTTCCATATGCTCACTATAAGGGAGATTTTAGGCAAATCAATTTTTTTTCTGAAAAACCAAAAACCTACGCGCGCCAAGCTAGGGGATTGAAAAGTGTTGAAAAATATAGCTTTTTTGAAATCTACTCTACCACGTCTACCACGGCCGTGGTAGACCAAAATCGTGCTATTATTGTTGAAAAATAAGGTGTTTTCTTACTCTACCACCACTACCGGGGGTTTCAGCTATTTTTTTATTTTTAAAAAAATGTTTTCCCAAATCTCCCCTTATACGCCGGTCATCCACGCTCCACGGCCCACGTACCAATAACCAAGAGAAATGAATAACCAAAAAGAAAACTACGAAAAAGAACAGATGAACTATAACGTCCGTGTCTGTATCGAATGCCACGGCACAGGGGAGATCGAGAAGCTACCCTGTCCTTTTTGT
The DNA here is from genome assembly GCA_002704755.1 of Rhodobiaceae bacterium. Classification (GTDB taxonomy): domain Bacteria; phylum Pseudomonadota; class Alphaproteobacteria; order Rhizobiales; family TMED25; genus TMED25. Next base: position 8,414 of record PAHC01000030.1, on the reverse strand, counting down.
GACGGACGGGGTGAGCTCGATCGTGTCAAAACTAAAGAGTTCGACGAATAAAATTAGGAAGAGAACCTTCCTCTTTGAACCAGGCGTAGGCAGCTTTCCAATCTTTCTTGTACTCTGCTTTTAAGAAGTTTTTAAACTCTTCTTCTTTTTGATCTTCGCTCTTAAATAAATTTAAGAAGTGATCCTTTGCTTTTTTGGTTAGATTAAACATTTCAATATCTCCTTTCATGGCCCATGTTCTAACAAAAAGTCAAGAGAAAAGAATTGCTGATTTTTAACACCAGGTATGCTAAACTACGCGTAGAAAGGCGATAGACATTAAAACAGGAAAGGTTTATTTCGTGTATAATGGTAATACAATCTATAGAAAATCTAGTCAATTTTTAACAACAGTATTCACTCTGTCGTCTTTCGACTAAAAAACGTCTTCTAATAATCCGGCTTCAACACAGGTAAATTTTAAATTAGCGCCGGTGTCAGCCACACTTTCTCGAAATAATTGATAGTATTGATTGCAACTTTCGTAGGTATCATGAGTCACTTCTGAAGCCATGCGAACGCATTGGTAGTCCACNTTNANNGTNCCNANGCAAACCCACCCCACTAAAAAAAATTTCATCATCATAATCCNTGGTTAATCTTACCATAATATTGATCCACTCGTCGAAGAAATTCATGTTTATAATGTTTCAATTGTACACCCGAAATTATCCATTCTTGATAATAATTATCCACGGAACACATCATAATCATCGCTTTGTCGATAGAGGTCCCATAGATATAATCATGAGCCATGGCATAAGCCGAGAGCTGCAAGAAATAATCCTCGATCCACTCTTCACGTTTGGGTTTATTCGTCTGTTTGAAGTCAATGATCGTGATCTCTCCGTCGTGTAAACCGACTAAATCCGCACTACCGGCGTACAATCCAGGGTAATACATCAGAGCTTCGATACCGTAATACCCCTCTAGACGNCTCTCTAAACCGTTTTTAATGATCTGTTTGGCCATACTATGAGCATTTTGACCAATCGGAGTCAAATCCAAGTGTTGTTGACCGGATACCCACCCTTCAATGATATGGTGCATCGACGTTCCACGTTTCGAGGCGTCCGATACAATCTTCTTGGCCTTTTCTTCACCGACCCTTTTCTTCCATTCCGTCAAAAACGATTTGTCTTTCGTATCCCCTAAAATCGTCGTGACACTCGCCAACGATATCTGATCTTGAACATCGTAAGTCCGACCTTTGCCTTCAACGTCACTTCGAATAAACGACGTCGGGTAGTAAAATTNATTTATTTTTTTCATCTAACTCCTCAATCTTTTCGCTGTCTTCATCCCAAGGAACGTACTTCAATCGAACACCCATTTTCTGTTGTTCTTCGGTTAACGCACGATAAATACGTCCTCCTTTATCATGCGTTCCTGATTTTGTTTTGCGTTTGCTNTCGGTNTTNACATCCACCAAAAAACTATTACCATCACTATCAGTGACAACGAGATCAAAAGGACATAAAGGATCCAAAGAAATAGCCACATAATACCCTTTCCTAATATAATCAACTGCTGCTGATAATTCTGAACTAATACCTTTTCTCGATTTTAAATTACTAGCCATGCATCAGCCCCCTTTGATATAAGTAAGACGGTAATCATCACCAACGATGCTTTCATGTAAAATAGGTTTCTCAACTTTCACAAATCCTTTCCCTTGACAACGAGAACATTTCAACACGACACTCTCGTTCTTGTTCCTTCTTGTTTCAATATAGCCAGCGCCTTGGCACTCACCACATTTGAATTTAGCCTTTGCCATTTTTCTTTTCTTCTTTCCGAGCCAAGTATTCAATGGTCTTCGATATGGTCAAAGGTGCTTCAAAGATATTCTTACTGAGATGAACGAGTATCTTATAAGTATCAGCCGGAACAGATACCGATTTATATTTTTGGATATCAGGCATTTCCTTTTACTCCGTAATTATTCTTTTTATAAAGTAGCATTGAGGCAAGTTTTTTATATTCTTTCAAATTTTCTTTTGACTCTTTGCTTCTCGGTGGAGGCATATGCTCATCAATGAGGTCTCCTACATCCTTTTCATATTTTCTAAATTCTTCGTCTTCTTGTAGCATTCTATAATACTCGTTAGTTTTTGACATGTTGTCGTTTCTCCTTCATTAATGACAGGATAATATTACCTGCTTCTTGTTCTGTAGCTGCAAAACGAAAATCACCAATCTCATGTTGCATGACTATATTTAAAAACTCTGCTAAAGTTTTTCCTTTCATCTTTGCTACTTGTTCTTTCTTTTTATCGATGACGTACATCTTGTACCTTCTTTCTTTTTATTATTATATGGGAAAATATACTACAAAATGGGTGGTTGACAAAGAAAAAAATATACGCAAAAATGAAGACTTCTTCACTTTTGTTTGCTCGTCCTATCGTCCGATAGGGCGGGCCCCTACTTCTCTAGGTTCTTTTCTATGTCTTGTTGTAAAGTGTGGATTTCTAAAGCAATGCGATTGAGATCATCCACAATAGGTTTAATAACACTGCTTGTATCTCCTTGATATTTCTTTCTAACGTTTTTAACAACACGGTGTAAAACTTTTAATTGACGTAAATATAATTCTTCTCTCATTATTTCTGCTCCTTAAATTCATAGAAATAATTGGTGTCATCTCCGGCTGTCCATTTGCTGATTGATTCTACGTTATACTCTATTGTTGATACTTTGAAATCGGGTTGTTTAGGCTCAGAAGGTGTCAATGATTTATCATAAAATAATGTTCTGTTATTGGGTTGAGCTGCGAAGTGACCATTATCTAATTCAATAATATTGAAAGATTTATGTTCTTGTGGAACTTGAGAGTAATTAATGTTTGGTAAGTTATGATCAGCATGGCAACTATCAATGGTAAAAAGATATTCCCCTTGATACCATTTTTTAGAAGGTGATAAATATTTTGCCCTGGGTGGTACTGTTGTTTTTTCTATCACTGTGATGTGATAACTAAAAGCATCCCATAATTCTAGTTCTTCTAAAGGTAAATCATCTTTGACTTTCGGTGAATTAACAAAAGCACTGATAGGGAGTTTATCATACAATGCAGCATACTCTGGTATGTATGTTTCAAAATATAAAGCTCTACCTTGAATCGATTTAACGGTGGCCCAAACACCTTCAACATATTCTCCATGACCCTTTTCTAAATCATACAGATATTGTTTTTTTACCCATACTTTAACAGGTGGTATATTTGCTACTAAAAAACTCATTTTGCATCTCCCCAATTTTCTCCTTTTTCATAATCAACTTTATTAGGAACTTCTAGTTTAACAGCTTCTTCCATAACCTCAATTATTTTTTCTGCTTGCTCAGGACTTTCCACTGAAACGTCTAGTTCATCGTGTATCTGAATCATCGGAATAATCCCTTCTCGATACAATTTGACCATAGCAATCTTTGTCATATCGGCAGCACTACCTTGAATGAGTTTATTCAAAGCCTTGTAAGTGAACGCTCTTTTAATCCCCGGTCCATGTTCCGCTAAGGCATCTGCATGGGGTAAGGGTTTATGAATACCAAAGCTAGCTGGTTCCCATAAATCAAAATGACAAATACGACCACCAATGGTGCGAATGCGTCCTCGTTCCTGGGCCCTGCGTGATACAGCATCGATGAGTTGTTTCACGAATGGAGCTCGCTCATGATATTTCTTCAATAGTTTTTCTGCTTGCTCAACCAACAATCCTAGTTCAGCCATCAATTTATTTTTACCCATGCCATACATCAAACCTAAGTTAATCGTCTTGGCATCTTTACGATCAATGTCCGCCATATCTGCAACAGCTTGATGGAAGTCTGCATCACCTTCACGATACGCTTCGACAATATCACTAACTCCTTGTAGTTGTGATAGAGCTGCGTAATGAACCACGATCCGCGGTTCTTGTTGAGAATAATCGAAGGCACCCCATACACAGTTCTCTTCCGGTAAAAACAAACTACGAATTAACGGACCAATTTTCTTACTTCGAGCGGGGATTTGCTGAAGATTGGGATTAGAATAAGAGAATCGGCCCGTCACCGTTCCACCGTCATCAGATCGTATTTGATTGATGTCCGCATGAATTCTTCCTTTGTGCTCATGTTCTAAAATTGTATCAATAAAAGTTGTATGTGCTTTGTTTATTTCTCTCGCCTGAGCAATGGCTTGTGCAATTTCGTTAGGGTGTTGTGATAAAAAGTTCTTGGTAAAACTAGGAGCTCCTGTNGCNGTTNGATCATAGGGTAATTTNAGTTTNTCAAANACNTTAGCTATCGANGNAGCNGCCCATATCTCNACNTCTCATTCCTGTTTCTTTTTTTATTTTTTGTAAGAATTGTTTTTCTTCTTTGATTAAATCTTTTTTTATGACGTGAGCTTTCTCTAGGTCTACTCGTACTCCTTGAAACCTCATATCAACTAAACAAGGAAACAACTCTGTTTCTACATTAAAAATATCCCATAAATCTTGCGATGTAATCTCTTGTTGTAATCGCTCCCATAGTTTCAGTGTCGCTACGGCGTCTTGTTCAGCATACTCTCCGACATGCATCGCCGGTAATCGCCACATTTCTTTTTTAGGATTGACACCCCATTCTTTTGCAGCTTCAAATAATATCTTTTCGTTTTTACCTACACCAACATATTCTTTGGCTAGAGAGTTCAAGTTATATCTCAGTCTATTCTCATTGACTAAAGATCCTGCTATCATGGTGTCAACAATACGTCCGTTAATCTGTAAACCATAGGCACGTATCCACGATACATCATACATCGCATTGTGAAATATTTTCGTAGCGGGAGTTTTCAAAACATCTTGGAACCAATCCATGACAATTTTTTTATCAATGTTACCACCACCTTCATGAGCAATGGGAAAGTATCCCGACCAACCTTCAACAGCAACAGCGATACCAACAATCTCACCATCATCACGAACGCTCCCCGATCCACGAGTTGTTAAGTTGGGATCTCTTGTCTCTAAGTCAATTGCAATTTCTTTGGCTTGTGATAAATCTTTTAGTTCATCCGGTGGTGTCCATTCAGTTTGCGGAGAGAACATCGGTATTTGTAAATTATTTTTTTTCAATTTTTTTCTTCCTTAAATAAGAAAGCTCTTCATATACTTGTATCTCACTCCAATGTTGAGAAACACATTTCGAAACGTCTTCATGTAAAACTTTTAGATTACCAATATCTAGTTCTAAAGGTCTTCCAATATTTTGATATGCCTTTTCTACTTCTGCTCTGGTTAAACTTAAAAATAATTTTCCGTTTTGATAAACAAGTCTACTCATGAACTGTTGTTTCCCATCTGTATTTTAATTCTTTATAAATTTTTTGTGTTTTTCTTATTATACCGTCTTTTTTTTCTTTGTGCGCCCAAGCTTTTGTAGAGTCTTTTGTTTGACCTACAATTTTCATACCTATTGCTTTACATGCACTAGCTTGTTCTTTCATCAAAGTATAAGTTATCATTTTTTCATAACCCATTGCTTCTGCTACTCTCCAAGATCGGCCATATAAAAAACTATTAGTATTTTTTGGAGCATCATTTAAAACACACGAACGTAGTAATTCTATTGTTTTTTTATTATCCAATGTTGCAGAAATAGGTCGACCACAAATAGCAACACCAACTAATTTATCTTGATAGATAGCACCAATAGCAAATTTATAACCCTGCACTCTTTTATTATGAGAATGATATTTATCTACAAACTCATTCGACTCTTTTAACGTCATGGGAACAACAGAAAAATTTTTACTCATAAAGAATATGACCTTTCATAGTTTCTCGGGCTGACAATATGTAATTCTTTTTTTGCTCTTGTCGTTGCTACATAAAATAAACGATGTAATTCATCCGGACTTTTATCACTTTGATCTAATGCAGCTTTCGTTAAATCAGGTAGCACTAAAACTTTATCAGCTTCACCACCTTTGGCCCCATGAATAGTAGATAATAAAATCCTAGGATTACGATTTATCTTTTCCCCGTTTGCTCTCATATTTCTTATATAGTTTTCAGTGATTGTATCTAATTTATCGAAACTTTCAAACCATACTTTGTCTGATAACAAACCATGTTCTTCTTGACATTGTGATAAATAATACTTCGTGTTTGAATGTAATGTTTTACCATCACGAAAACCTGGTGCAACGTTCGCACCCAAATAAGAATAGATACTTTTAATCTCTAAATTTGTTAAAAGTTCTTTCTTTCTCCATGACTCCCAATTTGATATTGCTAGTAATAATTCTAATGATACAGAATTTTTTCCTCGGTGTTGATAATACCAACCCTGTAATTCACACAACTCTTTGACGTCGTCTAAAAAATAATGTGCTGTTGATAATACCAACCACTGTCCTTCACTCATATCAACTTGTGTGACATCACTATAATATTTTAATACACCTGTTTCTTCTCTGGGTTTGTAAACTTTATCGTATCGATTAGAAACGTTTGCAATAATTCTTTGTGATAATTCATGAATAGGTCCACCAGGTATTCTGTAAGATTGTTCTAAAACTTTTATCTCATCGACTTCTTCTTTCAATGCAATGAAGTGATCAATGTCTGCTCCGGCCCACTGAAAGATTGCTTGATCATCATCCCCTGCAATATAAGTTTTCTTTGATTTGTTCCACATCGTGCGAACCATTTGCCATTGCAAATAAGATAAGTCTTGCGCTTCATCAATAAACAAAACATCAAACTCTGGTGACATATCTTTATCAATAAAATCTAATAGTAAATCTGTAAAATCTTTCATGTTTCTTTCTTGTTTGTATCGGTGTAATTCTTTGTCAATTAAGTACAAAGTATCTCTTTCAATATCTAAAAGATGTTCATTTCGATCGTATTGTTCGAGTACAGAAATGCCTTTAACTTTAGCTTTTTCAATAGTTTTGAGATACTCATTGTCAGAATTAAAAATACCGTCTTCATCTGAATATGCTGCAGCTTTGATGGGAATGCCACACTTCATACCAAAGTCTCTGTAGTCTTGTGGCCTCATCATTCCTTCTTTTGTTGCTGCTAAAAATCGAAAAGCAAACGAATGAAGAGTACGAAAGAAAATTAAATCTTCTTTCTCATCTAAATTAAATTTATCAACAGCCCTTTGCTTTGCTTCATTGGCAGCTTTTTTGGTAAAAGAGAAATACCCTATTTTCTTTGGTCGAACACCTTGTTGAATAAACTGATCTACCAAGTTTAGTAGAGTTGTTGTCTTACCTGTTCCGGGTGGACCTAGTATTATTGTTTTCATAGTGTTCCTTGTTATAACATTTGATGCAATAGTGTTCGTCAGTTTTTGTTTTTCGTCCTGGTTGTAAAACATTTTCAATCGTTATCATCATGGCTCGAGAATATTTTTTACCACAATCCATACATCTAATAATGATCGTCGGCATACTTCACCCCTGATATACTTGGCTCTGATTTTTTCATTGCTTTTATTTTAACAATACGAGGTGTTTGATTTTTCAAAGTCATACGAACTTCTTCTACAAATACCCCTGCTTGTTTTAAAAGATTACCTGTCTTGGTTTTATCTAACTCCCAATTATTTCTTTTTGCAAAATTGTAAAAGTCTTCCAATCTAAAATGACTATGATTATCATCGGTCCACGACATTTTGTTCAGCATGTCTTCTTTTGTTCTTGCAGCTGGACGGTTCACTGTAAAGTCATACAATAAATTTTCTAATTGATTGTCATGATTTAATGACTCCAAAGGTTTTATTTCTTGTAGATTTTCTAATAACTCTTTGAGTATGACTTGTCTCCAATCTCTTGGTTGTACGCCTGCAACAACAATGTTCGCTTGATCTAAACAACATAACGCAAACATATTAGGGTTGTGTAATTCTTCTGATTTTAATTTAATAACTTTGCTGTCGACTTCTAAAAACCATTCTGGTGGATTAGAAGTTATCTTTGTTAAATTTTTTAGTTCTGGTAATTGTTCATCTTCAAAACCAACACCATGTTTTTTTGTTTTACATAAACCCGATTGACAAACAGAATTAATTGGTGCGTCTTTACATCGATATTTGTCATAACCTTTTCGTTCTAAAGATTTGATGACACCTAAAACTTCTGCAGCTTTGAGTTGCGGTGTTACGTATTGTTGGTTTGCTTCTTCTAATAAATCTTTCCAATTATCGGGATCAACTTTTTTGTAGAACACTCCAATATTGAATAAAGCATTGTTTCTACTACCTTCTCCAAAGCCTTCTTCTGCTAATTTATTAAGACAAGGTGGTCCGTCTTCAAACACTTCTTTAATTTTAGGTTTGACAACTTTGATTTCATCAAGAGAAACCTCGGTCAGCGATACACGATCATA
>PAHC01000029.1 GCA_002704755.1 Rhodobiaceae bacterium | reverse complement strand
AAAGGTTTTTAATATATTTTTTCTCTAATAAGGTTTATTCTATCTCTTGGGAATGCATGTGTGGTATCAAGTGGATTTATATCAGATCTATCTATCTGCATCTGATTATTTATCTTCTCTAAGATCGATATTAATCCAATTGAAGACTGCCCAATAGATTCCATCAGCCTGATAGCCATCATATCTGCATCATATTCTTGAGTTCTTGAATATTTTAAATAATCCCTTAATGCAATGCCTGATCCACCTAGTGAAAGACCAGTGCCCAAATTTGATAAGGTGTCTGAATTATTCATCATTCCCGTAATTCCAACACCGATACCTAGTATTTGGGATATAGACTGTTTTTTATTTAGTGTATCTAACTCAATACGTCTTGTAACATGATGGTTATTAATTACGTGACCGATCTCATGTGCAATTATTGAAACAACTTCATTTGGGTTATCAGCATAGTAGAGAAGACCTACATTGATATAAATATTTCCATTAGGTGTTACAAAGGCATTGATTGATGGATCTGATATAACATATATATTAGGAGTTCTATTATTGAGGCTTATTTCTATTAGGTCACGCGTATAATCTTTCAAAAGATTTTCTATTTCGGCATCTTTAATAATTGAAAATGATTTAGCATTTAGAGTTGTGAATGCTAAAAGAATAATTGAAATGAGGGTGACCTTATTGAATTTTGCTATCAGTTTGCTGAAAGCATTATTCATCCCACCATCCTGTTTTAGGATTTTCAATCGTTTCCTTTTTGATATTGTTTTTCTCTTTGAGCTTATTTTCACGCTGATTAGATTTTCTTCGAGGTTTCGTTACCTTTTCTTCTTCTTTATCTGAATTGTTCGTTTTATTCACTTTATCATTCTTTTTAACCGGTTTTTTGTTTTTAATTACCTTTGGTTTCTCTTCAGCTTCTTTTTTTATATTTTTATTGTCGTCTTCTGCAATTAACTTTTCTTCGTTTATAGCATTTGCTTGGGCATTCTTAGTATTTTTTGAATCGGATTTTGGAATACCATTTCTTTTATTTCTTATCTTTCTTGCATTTGCATACTGCTTTGTATTTTTTGAGACAGTCTTTTCTTCATCTTGTGTATCTTCCGTTGGTTTATTTTCATCGTAGACTGAGTCAATGCTAACAGGAGTAGATTGTGTGGTAGGAATGGCTTCGATTGAATGATGGGTGATATTATATATCTGCTCATCATCTAATTTATCACTATCAACAGTGATGCTAATATTGTATTTTTGTTCAATTTCAAAAATATCTTTCCTTTTCTTATTTAGTATGTAGTCTACGAGGCTTGCATCAGTTTGAAGTGAAATATTATTTCTACCATTCTCAATAAGATCTTGCTCAATAGCCCTGATAATTTGAACGGANTGTGTGCTAATTGAGCTTACTCTTCCAAGTCCATTACAATGAGTGCATGTACTCATTGAAGATTCAATGAGTGATGATCTCATTCGTTGCCTTGACATTTCCATTAAACCAAATTGGCTAATGTGACCAACTTGAATTCTTGCTCTATCAGCTTTCAGCGCTTCTTTCAANTGTCTTTCAACAGATCTATTGTTTTTCTTTTCTTCCATATCAATGTAATCTATTACTATCAATCCAGCTAAATCCCTAAGTCTCAGCTGCCTGGCAATTTCATCGGATGCCTCAATATTTGTCCTTAGTGCTGTATCTTCTATGTTATGTTCTCTAGTGGATCTTCCAGAATTTACATCTATGGCAACAAGAGCCTCTGTTTGGTTTATAACAAGGTAACCTCCTGATGGTAAACTAACATTTGCTTGATACATATTTTGAAGTTCAGATTCAGCAGAAAAGCTTATAAACAGTGGAACATCATCTTTATGTTTTTTAATAAATTTTACGTGACTTGGTATAAGCATTTTCATAAAATTTTTCGCCTCGTTAAAGGCATATTCACCTGATATAATTATTTCATCAATATCTTTATTGTACAAATCTCTGATAGACCTTTTAACAAGACTGCCTTCTTCATATATCAATGACGGAGCAGAAGAGTTAAGTGTTAAATTTCTGATAGTTTGCCAGAGTCTGATTAGGTATTCAAAATCTCTTTTAATTTCTGTTTTTGTTCTTTGTGCACCAGCAGTTCTTATTATCACTCCCATTCCATCCGGAATTTTAATAGAACTTATTGAGTCCTTAATTCTATTTCTTGTCTGTAAGTCAGAAATTTTTCTTGAAATTCCTCCGCCTCTTGCAGTATTGGGCATTAGCACACAATATCTGCCAGCAAGAGAAATATATGTTGTTAGTGCTGCACCTTTGTTACCACGTTCTTCTTTTGTAACTTGTATTAGTATTATTTGTCTTTTTTTTATAACCTCTTGTATTTTATATCTTTTTTTATGTTTGTTGAACTTTGCTGGTAATTCGTCATTAATTATTTCATGATTGTCAATAGTATCAGTACCGTCAACAGTTTCTTGTGAACCAACTTGCTCAAGTGCATTGATGTCTATATCTACTTCAGATGTTGGTGCAACTTCTTCTTGGATGATCTTTTCTTTTTCTGAGGTAGGTATTTGATAGTAATCAGGATGAATTTCATTAAGGGCTAGAAAACCTTGTCTATTACCGCCATATTCTACGAAAGCTGCTTGCAAAGAGGGTTCAACTCTAGTTACTTTTGCTAGGTATATATTTCCACGAATTTGATGCCTATCTTTAGCCTCAATGTCGAACTCTTGTATTTTTCCACTGTTATTGAGAACAATAACTCTAGTTTCCTCATCATGATTTGCATCGATGAGCATTCTATTTGACATTTGTTATTCCTTTTTCTAGAGCAGAACATTTTACATATTTTTTTGTAGTTTAAATAAAAGTCTGCTAATAAATTAATTTTACTGATGATATTTAATGGATTAATATTTTGAGATTTTTTTTTCATTTTATGTCAGTTAATCTCATTATTAATAAAATCTGTTTTTTGGTATTTTCTTTATTATATCCCTAAATTATATTTATATAATATAATTCTTTTAGCAAGTATAAAAATTTTAATATAAATCAAAAAGTTTTATGAAATAATAATACTCAATTCTATATTATTATTTAATTAATCAAATTGGAGTTCGGAATTGTTATTCAGAATTATATCATCATTTTTTAGTCTTTTTTCACTATTTTTGGTTATTATTTTTTTATCTTTGGCGATAATCTATANGTCNATTGACGATGATAATATAGAACAAAAAATAATATCTGATTCTCTGTCACCTAGTGCTAAAATTTTCTTATCTGAAGANGGTGGTTTACTTCATACTGAATATGATGAACACAGGATTTATNTTACATATGATAAAATTCCAGATAATCTCAAGTATGCATTCATTTCTGCTGAAGATAAGAATTTCTTCAATCATAGNGGTATAGATTTATCAAGTATAATAAGGGCATTTTTTCAAAATATAAATAACTATTTCTTTACAGAAAATAATAATAGATTGATTGGTGCCTCTACAATCACACAACAGTTGGTGAAGAATTTATACTTAGATAGCCAAAAGACTATCGTTAGAAAAATGAAAGAAATCATTATTGCCATAAAGCTAGAAAGAATACTAGATAAGGAAAAGATACTTGAAATGTATTTAAATGAGATTTACTTCGGTAGGGGTGCATACGGTATTGTTGCAGCTTCTGAAAAGTATTTCAATAAAAGACTTTTAGATTTAACAATTGAAGAATACGCATTTCTTGCCGCATTACCAAAGGCCCCAAGTCGATATGACCCNGAANACAATTATGGCACTATCAAAGAACGAAGGGATTGGGTTCTTGATAGGATGGGATCAAATGGTTACCTCACAGAAGTTATTGCGAGTGTATTGAAGACATACCCAATAGAATATATCTCGAAGAATGACTATCGAGAAGTAAAAAAACTAAATGAAAAAGTACTAGAAAAAACCATAAATGAATTATCCAAATTGGATAAAGTTAAGAATATTTTCGATAATGGCTTAATTGTCCATATGACTATAAATGAAATGCTTACAAATGAAATTAGAGGTCAGATTGAAAAATTAAATACAATAAATTCCAATGAATTTATTAATATTAACCTACAAATCAGTTCATTAGTTTCTGGAAGGAAATTAGTAGAATATTCGCAAGGTAATGAACTTCGAATCAACCTTGGCGAAGAATCATCGATTTTAAAACCTCTATATTTTCTAGCAGCTCTTGAAAAAGGACTAGAATTAAATGATAAAATACTATCCACACATAATATAAGTTTNAAAACAGAGTTGTTAACATTACGAAATTTGTTTGANAAAGATGAGTATTTAATTCCAGAGAACCTATCTTCAATGGATAATTCATTTATTAAAGAATACCTTGATAACGTAGGACTTGAATATATTCTTTCTAAGAAATCTGAAAATGATAGATTACTCAATCTTGATGAACTGACCTCTTTCTTCTATCCAATTATCAATAATGGAATTAATAACCAAATGGGATTAATTGACTCAATTGATGATAAATTTGGTAAGCAAGTTCATAGTTCCCAAGAAATAAATAATAGAATATTGAATGAAATCCAGTCTATTAAAATGAAAAGCTTAATTTGCGGGAAAGAGAGGNTTAATGTTTTTGAAGATAATGTATATAAATTCAATATGTGTTCTAATGTTTATGATTTAAANGATAAGTNGCTCTTTNTNATNTTCTCNAANGATTATCTNNTAACTGCAATCGCNTCCAAAGNAAATGNTNCTGCCTTNGACAATATCTATATTGAGGATATGCTAACGCAAGTGATTAATAAATTAAGNAATCAAGAATTTCAAATGAGATATATTCCAAATGGACTTTATTTTTTCCAAGCAAATAGTATAACTGGTAATAGGTTTAATTTAGGTGATTCTCCATATTGGGAAATTAATTAATTTATAGAGGTGTTGAATGGACTCTGATATTAAAAGTATTATGCAAGATATTGATAATAAATTACAAATGACATGGAGGGGTCTTTGAATTAGATAGTGTTGCCGATAAAATTAATAAATTAGATGCACAGATCGAGGGTAAAGATTTTTGGAATGATCAAGATTCTGCAAGAAAAATCATGCAGGAAAGACAAACATTTGAAAATTCATTAAATGATTACAATGTTCTCAAAACAGAATCTAAAGATTTAACTGAGTTAATTGAATTAGCCTCTATGGATAATGATGAAAAGTTATTGCAAGATTTACATAATGATCTAACAAATCTACAAAGAAGAGTTAATTCTAAATATCTTGAGACATTACTCTCTGGTGAGGTTGATGTTAATGATACATACCTGGAAATACATTCTGGTGCCGGTGGTACGGAAAGTCAAGATTGGGCAAGTATGTTATTGAGAATGTATATACGTTGGTCTGAAAAGAGAAAATTTAAATCAGAAATAATAAGTATGCATGATGGGGATGAAGCCGGAATAAAAAGTGCAGTTGTCCTGGTATCAGGAGCATTTGCATATGGTTGGCTAAAAAAAGAACTTGGGGTTCATAGACTAGTGAGAATTTCTCCTTTCGACTCTAATTCGAGAAGACATACAAGCTTTGCTTCAGTAGATGTTTACCCTGTAATTGATGATAAGATAGATATTCAAGTATCTGAGTCGGATGTTAGAATAGATACTTATAGAGCTAGTGGAGCAGGAGGACAGCATGTAAATACAACTGATAGTGCTGTAAGAATTACCCACATATCCACTGGAATTGTTGTGCAATGCCAAAATGAAAGATCACAACATAGGAATAAGGAAACTGCCTGGAACATGCTAAGAGCAAAATTATATGAGAAGGAGCAGGAAGAGCGTGAAAAAGCTGCTAATTTAGCAAACTTAGAAAAAACAGATATCGGTTGGGGGCATCAGATTAGATCTTATGTTTTGCATCCTTACAGGCAGGTTAAAGATATAAGGACAAAGTTGGAAAGCACAAACCCTGATGCTGTCCTAGACGGGGATATAGANCAGTTTCTTGAGTCTGCACTTTCAAATGATTTGTAGAAAAATATAACTATAGTTGCNCTACATTTTCAAGAACATCTTCAACATGCCCNGGAACACTTACTTTATCCCAAATCTTTCGGACTATCCTATCTTTATCTATTAAAAAAGTTGCTCTGTTGATCCCCATATATTTTTTGCCATACATATTTTTTTCAACCCAGACACCATAATCTTCACAAGTCTTCTTGTCCTCATCAGATGCGAGGATGACATTCAAATCATGCTTCTCTGAGAATTTTTTATGCTGTTTTATAGAGTCCGCAGAAACTCCGATAATTACGGTATCGTTTTTAGTGAATTCTTCCAAGTGGGCAGTGAAATCAATAGCTTCTTTTGTACAACCAGGCGTATCATCTTTAGGATAAAAATAAAGGACAATATTTTTCCCAGCGTAAGTTTCCAGTGTTATATTTGATTTTTCGTCAATAGGCATATTGAAGTCAACAGCCTTATCACCTTCTTTTATCATAAGAGCCTCCTAATAATTGGTAATAAAGTAAGATTACTGAACATTTAGATATATATAATAATATTATTACTTTATGATGTATTTACAATATTTGGCATTTAATTAATCCCTGATGGGCAATAAAATATCCTATGAGAATCCTATCACTTTTTAAATATATATTATACTCATTATTATTATTATCAATTCTCCTCTTCGCTTCGTTGTTCTCTCTGAGAGCTTGGCTAAACAATGAATTACTTAGTAAAGAAGTCGATATTAGTTTCACAAAAAATTTTATAGCTAAATATATAATAACACCCAATAATAACATTAATTACCAATTTGATAAAATTGAGCTTAAAAACTCAAATGATCGTGTGTTAATACTTTTATCTGAGGTTGGAGTCTCAGATGAAATTAACGAGTTTGATTTCTATGCTAGTGAAATAGAAATTACGAATAGATTGCTTGATCGGGTATTTGGACCTCTCAAAGGTTTTTTTAAAACAACTGAATCGGTGAATAATTATGTAATTACAAATCCCGTATTCACATTAGAATTAGAAAATGATTTGCAATCAAACAATGAACTTATCAACATTGCCAAAGATGCCAATAATGAAGAGATTTTTTTTGAAGATAGTATTGCATTATTTGGAGACTTATCGCCTAAGTTTCATTTTTATCAACCTACGCTATATAAGACCAGCAAATTTATTAATGATACAAAAAGTATTTTTGCTGCCTCCCCAAATAGTGTGGTTTCACTTAACAATGCGATTTTTAATTTAAACTATTCAAACCAAAAATATCAATTCAACTCTTCTCCGGTTGAAATTATAACAAATGAAGAAAAAGTAGAAATAAAAACATCTATTACCTCATCAAATGGAGGTTATGATCCCGTCGAAGTATCTATTTATGCGTCATCATTGATCTCAAGTGATACTACTGACTTGGATATTACATTTAAAAATATAAATTTAAAAAAATTAGGTGAAAGTATAAATGAACTTGATTTATTTGATGGGTATTTATCTGGTCGCTTGAATGTATCATTTAATAAACTTGGAAGGGTTATAAAATCAAATCTAGACTTAAATGTAGGTAAGGGTGTGATTAATTTTAAATTGCCATACTCAAAATCTAAAACAAATAACCTAAATGATGCATATTTTAGTTTTTCATTCCAAAGCGCAAGTAATGAAATCACTATCAATGAAATGAGAGTTTATCATGATGATTTCAAAATTGCAGGAAATGGTAAAGTCGACGTTAGTTTCACGCAATCGGGGAACGTTGAAGGCTTTGAAATAACTTTGTTGGATTTTAATTTACAAAAAAGAGATGAAGTTATATTAGACAAATCAACTATAAATATGATTTATGATATAGAAAGTGATAGTTTTAGCCTCAATGAAATTACTGGACTACTCCCTGTTGGTGATTTGAAATTAACTAACAAAATAAGCAATGACTCAAATCAATATTCATTAGAAGTAAACAATACTG
>PAHC01000028.1 GCA_002704755.1 Rhodobiaceae bacterium | reverse complement strand
TTTGCCATTTTATATCCTTTCTACGATGTTAAAGAGCGAAGCAACGGGGGCATAAGCCCCCGTCTCTAAATTATTTTGTGTTTGGTTCTGGTTCGAAGACATAAAGAATGAACTCAATGTCATCATCAGAATATTTAGACGCAGTGTTCATTGCGTTGAGATACTCAAGAGCATCTGCACGAGCATGAAAAACTTTCAAATGATAATAACCATTTGTAATATTTTCAAACTTATGACACTGAACAACTGCGTACTGTTTGATTGATTCATTAATCATACGTAGAATCTAGCATTTTATAGCATAATATGTAAAGAAAAAAATGGTCATATTTTATTACGAGTTATCCACAGGCAGCTTGCGAACTATGGGCCCACCCACCCTGTCAAAGCAGCTTGCGAACTATGGGCCCACCCACCCCAATAGAGGTACCAGACCGTTGGCAAAATCGAAAGTTTTGTAAGACCCCCCACCCCCTTTTTTTGTAGAATATGTAACTATATATTTGTATGTATATGTTGAATTTGTATACTTAATCGTGTTAAATTCATTTTGAAAAATGCAGTTAGAAGGAATAAATATTGATATCAACAAATTGCCTGTTGAAGCTAAAAAAGAATTTTTACGCTATAAAATAAAATTAGAAGAAAAGCGAAAAGAATCTGCAATCAAAAATGATTTCATGGCGTTTGTGAAATATGTATGGCCGGACTTTATAGAGGGGTCCCATCACAAGATAATGGCTGAGAAGTTTAACAAGGTGGCCAGGGGTGAATTAAAAAGAATCATTATCAATATGGCACCGCGACATACAAAATCAGAATTTTCATCTTATCTCCTGCCTGCATGGATGATTGGAAGAAATCCAAAACTAAAAATTATTCAAGCGACCCACACAACAGAACTCGCGGTCCGCTTTGGACGAAAAGCGAAACACTTAATTGACTCCGAGGAATATCAAAAAATTTATCCGACCAAACTGAGAGAGGACTCCAAGGCCGCGGGCCGNTGGGAGACNAACGAGGGCGGTGAATATTTTGCNGCGGGNGNCGGCGGAAGCATCACGGGCCGCGGNGCGGATTTATTAATTATTGATGATCCTCACTCGGAACAAGATGCGCTGAACGTGAATGCGTTGGACAGGACTTGGGAATGGTACACCTCCGGTCCTCGTCAGCGTTTNCAACCCGGTGGTATTATTGTCGTGGTCATGACACGTTGGAATATGAAAGATTTAACGGGACGACTCATTAATGCGCAAAAAGAAGCGAAAGCGGACCAATGGGAGGTCATTGAATTTCCGGCGATCCTGCCGAATAACAAACCGGTATGGCCNGANTATTGGAAGTTAGAAGAATTAGAATCAGTCAAAGCATCCTTGTCTATCGGTAAATGGAATGCACAGTATCAACAAAATCCGACAGCCGAAGAAGGAAGTATCATTAAACGAGAATGGTGGAACCTATGGGANAAAGACCTCCCCCCGCTGTATCACGTGATCCAATCCTATGATACTGCTTTTTTGAAAAAAGAAACGGCAGATTATTCGGCGATTACCACGTGGGGCGTGTTCTATCCAACCGAGGACAGCGGACCGAATCTCATACTCTTAGATGTCGTCAAAGATCGATTTGAGTTTCCGGAGCTGAGGCGCGTGGCCCTCGAACAATATAACTATTGGAAACCGGAAAGTGTCATTGTCGAGGGAAAAGCGTCGGGAATGCCCTTGACTTTTGAGTTGCGTAAACAAGGAATACCCGTTATAAATTATACACCGAGTCGTGGAAACGATAAGCACGCTCGTGTCAATGCCGTCGCTCCATTATTNGAAGCAGGGCAGATATGGGCAACCGACGATAAGTTCTCAGAAGAAGTTATTGAAGAATGTGCTGCTTTCCCGTATGGTGATCATGACGACTTGGTGGATAGTATGACACAAGCAGTCATGAGGTTTAGACAGGGAGGGTTTATTGAACATCCAGACGATGAAGAAGATNCACCCTTACCACAACAACAAAGGGTATATTACTAATGGGCAGTAAAACAGCAAGAGCAAGAGGAGGAAGTAAAGGCGGGGGCATGGGCCCAGGCCAATCAATGGCAATGGCCGGTAACACCGGACTTGCTAGTTTCTCTGAAGCCGACATCAATAAAGTTCAACAAGCAAAACGACAGTTTGAAAAAGCAACCGGTAGAGATACTCCTTCTTCTTATGCTGACATCGGCAGAGAGATTGGAGAGCTCGGTTCGAAGTACCGTCGTCCGGTACAAATTAATCCTTCCCTCGGTGCGTTCTCCGATGACAGTGGAAGAATGTATACTCCTTCTGATTTTGATGCTCGTGGTAACATGATGGCCTTCACCGCAACACCACCGACCCTCGGTCAGATGTTCGGTGACATGGGAAGAGCAGTCACCGGTTATAATAGTTTGCAATATCCAGCGGGAGCAAACGTTCCTGTGATGTCAAGAACTCGAGGNTTGGCTGATGTTTTAGCAAAGGTAGCGATCCCCGGTAGTATTGGAATGAACATTGCTAGAGATTTATTTAGTCGTTTCTTCCCAGGACAAGAGGAAGAAGAAACAGCCACCGATCCACGAATCGTGTCTGGCGCTTATGATGCTCTTCGTCGGTCGAACGCGGACCGTGGATTTGCACCTGAGGGTTTTACTTTTCCAACTGACATTCAAAGAGAAGTAGGTCCTACCGTTGATTTAAGAAAACCTACTATTGAAGAAATGGAAACAATACCTATTACTGAAACCGGTGCAATACCTATTATTGAATCCGGTGACACTACAAAACCAGGACCAACCATTGCTGATTATTTATCCGCGGGCTACGGAGGACAAAGAATATCTCCTGAGCAACAAGATTTAATTGATGAGTTTATGGAAGCAGATGAAAGATTACAAAAAAGAGATACAGCAGAAGAAGTTCAAGGACCTAGTCCTCAATATTTAACTGATGTTGAATCAGCTTTTATGTATCCTAAAGATTACACCATTCCTTTTACAGATATTCAAATTCCTAGTTTAGGTAATGCAATTGAAAGTGCAGTAACAAGTGGACAAGGCTTTGATGCAGGGCAAAATTTAACACCCGCAGGTGAAGCTGTTTATGATAGATTAGTTGAAGAATTTAACTTCTCACCAGAAGATGCCTTGGAAAGAATAAAAGTTTTAAACAATGCAGGTGTAAAAAACACTTCCGTAGGAGCTTTATTTGCAGACGGCGGACTCACAACAACTGTACCACCGAAAGAAGGACCGATGTCCGCGGGTGTTGCTTCTTTATTCAAAAACAAGTAAAGTAATTAAATGGCTGATATTGATAAAGCATTACCGAATACACAGAGAACTACTGTCGAGATTCCAGGACAAGAAGAATTATCCGAACAAGTTATTCAAGAAATCAATAGACAACAAGACGTTCCAGAAGAAATCGAAGTTATTGAAACAGAAGAAGGAGGAGCAGAAATATCTTTTGATCCTTCCAAAGCAATGGCGGAAGGAAGTGAGAATCACTTTGCCAATTTAGCAGAATATCTAGACGATGATGTTTTAGGACCTTTGGGTAGTGAACTCAAAGAAATGTTTTTAGATTACAAATCTTCCAGGAAAGATTGGGAGCAAACCTATACTCAAGGATTAGACTTATTAGGTTTCAAGTATGAAGATCGAGGAGAACCTTTTCAAGGAGCCAGTGGTGCAACGCATCCTGTTCTTGCCGAAGCGGTCACACAGTTTCAATCACTAGCCTACAAAGAATTATTACCGGCCGACGGTCCGGTTCGAACTCAAATCATGGGAGTTCCAAGCACCGCGAAAGAACAACAAAGTGAACGTGTCAAAGAGTTCATGAACTATCAGCTCATGTCTGAAATGAAAGAGTATGAAGCGGAGTTTGATCAAATGCTTTTCTATCTTCCTCTCTCAGGCTCGACATTTAAAAAAGTGTACTACGATGAATTATTAGGTCGAGCCGTCTCAAAGTTTGTGCCCGCAGATGATTTACTTGTTCCGTATTCAGCCACAAGTTTAGAAGATGCGGATTCGATTATTCACAAAATAAATATTTCGGAAAATGATTTACGTAAGCAACAAGTCAGTGGTTTCTATCGTGACATTGAAGTATCCGAAGCATCCAACGAAGATGATGAGATCGCAGCGAAAGAACGAGAGCTCGAAGGTATTCGTAAATCAGAAAAATCTCCGGACATGTATACACTCTTGGAGTGTCATGTTGATTTAGACTTAGAGGGTTTTGAAGACACCAATCCTCAAACTGAAGAAGCAACCGGAATCAAACTTCCTTACATTGTCACCATTGAAGAAGGAAGCCGAGAAGTTTTATCGATTCGTCGAAACTATGAAGCACAAGATCCAGCTAAAAAAAGAATTCATTACTTTACTCATTTCAAGTTTTTACCTGGTTTAGGTTTTTATGGCTTTGGTTTAATTCACATGATTGGTGGATTATCCAGAACTGCAACAGCGGCCCTACGCCAACTTTTAGATGCAGGGACTCTTTCTAATCTGCCTTCGGGTTTCAAAACACGCGGTATCCGAGTGAGAGATGAAGCTCAATCCATACGACCCGGTGAGTTCAGAGATGTGGATGCTCCAGGAGGAAACTTACGAGAAGCGTTTATGCCTTTACCCTTCAAAGAACCATCTGCTACTTTATTGCAGTTAATGGGTGTGGTGGTGAATGCAGGCCAACGATTCGCGTCCATCGCTGATATGCAAGTGGGTGACGGTAATCAAGGAGCTGCTGTGGGTACAACCGTTGCATTATTAGAACGAGGTTCTCGTGTCATGTCGGCCATACACAAAAGATTATACAATTCTCTCAAGAATGAATTTAAACAATTAGTCAGAATCTTTGCCCTCTATCTACCACCCGAATATCCATACGACGTAGTCGGTGGTCAGCGTGTAATTAAGCAAACAGACTTTGATGATCGTATTGATATTCTACCGGTCGCTGATCCAAACATCTTTTCTCAAACACAAAGAATTAGTTTAGCGCAAACACAATTGCAATTAGCTCAAACTAATCCCAAGATTCATAATTTATATCAAGCATATCGAAGTATGTATGAAGCCGTGGGTGTCAAGAACGTGGATTTAATTTTACCTCCACCGAAACCCCCACAACCGATGGACCCAAGTATGGAACATATTCAAGCCATGGCTGGAAAAACCTTTCAAGCTTTCCCTAAACAAGACCACAAAGCTCATATTGATGCGCATTTAAATTTTATGGGCACGAGTATGGTCAGAAATAATCCTGCAATTATGTCTATAGTTCAAAAAAATATTTTAGAACATATTTCTTTAATGGCTCAAGAACAAATTCAGTTAGAATTTGCTCAAGAATTAGTACAATTACAACAAATGCAAGTACAAATGCAGCAACAAGCCATGACGGGTATGCCCGCACAGCCTAATCCGATGATGGAACAGCTTCAAGTCACCATTGAATCAAGAAAATCAAAGCTAATCGCTGAAATGACTAAGGATTTCATGGAAGAAGAGCGCAAAATCAACTCTGCAGAAGACGTAGATCCACTTGTTAAGCTAAAATCAAGAGAAATTGATCTTCGTGCAATGGAAAATGAGCGCAAAAAAGACGAAGGAGAGCAAAAACTAGAGATTGAACGTGCAAAATTGGTGCAAGACCAAGTAAACTTCGATGAAAAAATGGAACAAAACGATGAACACCAAACTTTACGTGCTGGTGTATCTCTTGCCAAATCCGGTATTTCTAAAATGAAGGTTATGAGTGGAAATTAATCTTAAAAAAAGATAAAATTATAACAAAGGAGCTAAAGATCATGAAAAATATGAGCAAAAGACCAATTAATCATCAAATGTTTGTTGATAAAGAAGGTTATAAGAAGGGTGGAGTCGAAATTGAAATGACAAAACCTAACGAGACTCAGACAGAAAAAGTAGGCGGACAAAAACGCATGCTTCCTGAGAAAAAACGTAGTGCCAAATGGTACTAATTTAGAAAAGGAGGATATCATGATGATATTTGGATGGAACCCTATGGACAAATGGAATAAGTTGAACAAAAAGGGAAAACTATTCGCAGTTGCTGTTGCAATCATTGTTGTAGTAGCAATATTTACAGGTATTAAATAATGTTATCTAAATTATTAGGCGGATCTTTAGTAGACACTGTCGGTAAAGTTATCGACAGTGTTCATACTTCAGAAGAAGAAAAGCTTGCCGCAAGAAATAAGCTGAAAGAACTAGAAAACGAAATTAATTCCAAACAAATGGATATTAACTTAGCGGATGCTAAGTCTACTGCTACAGGTATTGGTGGTATTATGCAGCGGAGCTGGAGGCCTCTCATCGGAATGAGCTGCGCTTTAGCGATATTGTGGGAATATGTATTAAAACAGTTTACTATTTTTATTCTCGCGGCTTTTAGTATAGATCATAATCCTTTACCAGAATTAGATATGGCAACACTCTTTCCGTTAGTCATGGCTCTCTTGGGCATGTCCGGCATACGCTCGTTTGAAAAGTTAAAAAAGATTAATTCAGATAAATGAACGACGATTGTGTAAAATGTGATTGTGGTTGTCATTGCGGCACGACCTGTATTTGGTGTGGTTGTGTAGGATGTGAACATGAAGAAACAAATAGCTAACAGTAATGTTGACCACGTAGTCAAAAAGACTACAATAGGGAATGGTAGAATAAGTACAGCTACCATGAATAAACACAAGCGACGAAGCTTCAAACCATATAGGGGACAAGGACGATGACAGCAAATTTAAAACCAGTTCCGGCAAAAAATAAGGGACTTAAAAAACTACCAAAAAAAGTTCGCAATAAAATGGGTTTCATGAAAAAAGGCGGAAGAGTTAAGAAGAAATAATGAGTCTATATGAAAAAGGTAAAAAAGGACTTAGTCCCGCGGGTTTAAGATATTATGAAAATAGTTCTTTAGCTCAAACATATAAAGATATAGATAAACAAATTAGAGAAGTTGAATTACTTAAAGAAAAAAATGACAAAAAGTATGAAAGTCTTATAAAAAGAATGTCAAAAAGAAAAGGCGGTAAAGTTAAATAATGGCAAAACTCTGTGCAAAAGGTAAAGCAGCAGCGAAGCGTAAGTTTGATGTTTATCCATCAGCTTATGCCAATATGTACGCCAGTGCCGTTTGTTCAGGCAAAATAAAACCAGGAGGAAGGAAGAAAAAGGCTAATGGAGGTATTGCTAATTCTATTTCACAAGATCGTAAAAGAGTTTCAAGTTATGAACAAGGAGGCATCGCCAAAGGCTGTGGTGCCGTCATGGAAAAGAAAAGAAAAAAGACAAAGAAATACTAATGGCTCAGGGCGGATTAAGAAAATGGGTGTCCGAGAAGTGGGTCGACATTGGCGCTCCAAAAAAGGACGGAAAGTACCAACCCTGCGGGAGATCAAAAGGGTCGAAGCGCAAATATCCGAAGTGCGTTCCACTAGCCAAGGCAAGGTCGATGAGCGAATCGCAGAAAAAATCCGCCGTCAGAAGAAAACGCGCAGCAGGAAATACCGGGCCAAAGCCAACCAACGTCAAAACATTTGCAAAAAGCAAATCAAAAGGGTAAAACAAAATTATGCCGAGAACACCCGACAAACAGCCGCCTAGGACTAAAAAGTATTACCGCAAAACGGAAAGTGGAGCGGGAATGACAAAGGCAGGTATTAAGCGTTACAGGGCCGAAAACCCTGGTTCAAAGCTAAAAACAGCCGTTACCGGAAAAGTAAAACCTGGTAGTAAAGCTGCAAAAAGGAGAAAGTCGTTCTGTGCTAGAAGTGCAGGACAAATGAAAAAATTCCCTCAAGCAGCAAAAGATCCTAATTCAAGATTAAGGCAAGCGAGGAGAAGGTGGAGATGCTAAATGAAATATGATTGGTTTATATATTTTATCATTGCTTTGATGAGCCTTTTAACCTCTGTAATCCTTTTTCAAAAAAATTTATACGCTGAGACCAATACCGTGTCGTCAACGGTAGTAACAAATTCCACCCCACCTACTGCAAACGCTCCAACGATTATGAATAACAACAGTGATATATGTAAAGTTGGTGTGGGCGCTAGTGTGCAAAATAACGTTGTTGGTGTAGCCACAGGTGTGGTTATTGACGATGAGCTGTGTCAAAAATTAAAGCTAAGTCGTTCCATGTATGCCTATGGCATGAAGGTCGCTGCAGTGTCTATACTCTGTCAAGATGCTCGAGTCTGGGACGCCATGACCGATGCCGGAACCCCGTGCCCTGCACGAGGATCTATCGGAGCCGAAGCAGCTCAATATTGGACAGATAATCCAGATGAAATTCCAGACGGAAGTAAATACAAAACAGAATACGTTGAAGCCAACAAACCAGAACCTAAGGAGTTTACTGATGCACAAAATGCTGCTCTTTTCAAAGCTATGTTTATTGTTCTTACTGGTATCGTTTTATTCTAAAGCCGATACCTGTTTACCTAACGTTGAAGGACTTTGCACTCCAGGCGTCACAATTGATGAACAAGTCACTGTAGAAAAAACAGAAGAAGATAAAGGTACAGAAATTATCTTTACCACTACCACAACAAAAACTACCACTACAACTACTATTACTAACGAAGACTCAGGAGATATTCTTGAAGGTGATAATGACTATGTAACCACTAACACAGAAGGTGACATGGATATTGATTGGGGCGGTGAAGGACCTGCTAGTATGCCATCTGGTACATCATGTGGTCAACTAGGACCTGATCGATGCGCACAAATTACAGGAAGTGGTAATAATAAATCTCGTAT
>PAHC01000027.1 GCA_002704755.1 Rhodobiaceae bacterium | reverse complement strand
TAATGGCCCCGTAGCTCAGTTGGATAGAGCAGTAGATTTCTAATCTGAAGGTCCGAGGTTCGAGTCCTCGCGGGGTCGCCATAAAATATATGATGCATATTGTTGGAAAAAAGACATGAAACGTAATTTATTCACAATGTTATCGGTAACACTATTTTCAGCTATTTTGGTAACAATGTTTATTAGTGCCATTGTTACATTTCTCTCTATGGAAGATAAATCAATTTTTTTTCATGTTTGGCCAAAGAATCGGTTGGTTGCATCAATTGTAGGTTTTTTTGCAATCTTAACAATGAGACCTGTGGCAATTAGAATATCAGACCTACTGTCCAGTCTGATCTACGGTAAAAAGCAAAAATTAGATTAATTCGGTGGAATAACACTAATAAAACTTCATATTACTTCTCCTAATATTAAAATATATTTTATTATTTTGTAATCTCAAAAAATTTAATTATTACAAAATCATTTTTTAACTGTCATAGGAGAAATATCAAAATGTTAAATAAACTATTTGGTTTAGATCAAAATAAAACATCGGTGAAAACTGAGATATTAGCTGGTCTTGCCACATTTTTAACAATGGCCTATATCACGGTAGTGAATCCANCTATCCTATCCACTGATGGATCTGGAATGGAATTTGGTGCAGTTTTTACTGCTACAATTATAGCTGCGGTTGTGGGAACACTTATTATGGGTCTCTGGGCTAATTGGCCTGTTGCTTTGGCGCCTGGTATGGGACTTAATGCATTCTTTACATTCGGTGTGATATTTGGAATGGGATACACTTATCAGCAAGCTCTAGCGGCAGTATTTGTTGCTGGTCTCGTGTTTATAGTTTTAAGTGTAACACCTGCAAGAAAATACCTAATTAATTCAATACCCAAAAGCATGAAACTAGGTGTTGGCGCTGGTATTGGGCTTTTTCTTGCCATTATAGGTCTTCAAGGAGCTGGTATTGTAGTCGATAACCCAGCTACATTAATCGGTCTTGGAGATATGACATCCGCACCTGTTGTTTTAACTGGAGTTGGTTTCGTGATAATGGCAATACTAGATAAAAGAGGAGTCCCAGGCGCCATTATCATAGGTATATTAGCTGTTAGTATTGTAGCGTGGATTTTTGGAGTATCTGAAATTTCAGGTGTTATTGGTTCAGTTCCTAGTCCTGCACACGCATTTTCACTAGATTTTAGTTTGTTAATGTCAGCTGGTTTTATTGGTACCGCTTTTGCATTTTTATTTGTAGACTTCTTTGATACTGCAGGAACACTAACCTCAGTTGCAAATATAACTGGAAAAGTTAATGATGATGGTGAAGTAGATGGAATTGAGAAAGCATTATTAGCTGATTCAGTTGCCACATCTGTTGGAGCACTTGTTGGTACTTCAAACACAACTTCATATATTGAATCAGGTGCAGGAGTAAAAGAAGGTGGAAGAACCGGTTTAACAGCTGTTACTGTGGCGGTATTATTTCTATTATGTCTATTTTTTGCGCCTTTAGCTCAGAGTATACCTGCATTTGCAACCGCACCTGCTCTTATTTTTATTGCAACTTATTTCATGAGAAATATTAAAGATATAGATTGGGAGGATGTTACAGAATATACACCTGCTGTTTTGGCTGCAATTGTGATGCCATTTACATATAGTATCGCCTATGGAATTGCAATAGGGTTTATCACTTATGTTATTATTAAAGCGCTAAGTGGCAAACAAGATGAACTAAATAGTGGTAGTCTTGTTATTGCGCTTATCAGTGTGATATATTTTATAGTATGATGAAAGGGACTACGGTCCCTTTTATTTTTCTTTGATATTCTTCAAGCATTGTTATTTTCTAAGAAATCCACATATATACATATATGAGCATAAAAAATTCAGTAGAAGAAAAATTAAAAACTATTCTANTCGATGATAATGGTAAGAAGATACAATTATCNGANNCAGAACTAGTTGATAATATAGTAATTGCGAATAGTAAGGTTTATTTGTCTTTAAAAGCAAATAAGTCGGAAATAAACAAATTTAATCTTATCAAATCACAAATTGAAAAAGAACTTTCAAAAATTGATGGCATAACAANCGTCTCGGTGTCATTAACTTCTCACTCAATTAATAACCAACNAACTTCTCAGGATCTNACATCTCAAAAAGGTGTATCAAATATAAAAAATATTATTGCAGTTGCGTCAGGAAAGGGAGGTGTTGGAAAATCAACAACATCCATAAACCTTGCGTTATCAATAAGTAAATTAGGTTATAATGTTGGTCTTTTAGACGCGGATATATATGGTCCGTCAATACCCAAACTTGTCGGAGATAATCAAAAGCCAAAAATTTCTAGAGATGGCAATATATTGCCAATAAATAAATTCTCTTTATCACTTATGTCAATTGGGTTCTTGATTTCTGAAGATACTCCAATGATTTGGAGAGGTCCCATGGTTATTTCAGCTGTAAATCAAATGCTAAATGATGTTGAGTGGGGCNACCTTGATTACCTTGTAATAGACATGCCCCCGGGTACTGGTGATGTTCAGTTAACTATTGCCCAGAGGNTGCCTATGAGAGGAGCTATAATTGTATCTACGCCTCAAGATCTTGCNCTAATAGATGCAAAAAAGGGTGTTGAAATGTTCAAAAAGGTTAATGTTCCTATTTTAGGAATAATTGAAAANATGAGTACNTTTATTTGTCCAAATTGTAGTCATGAGACNCATATCTTTGGGCATGAGGGCGCAAAGCTTGAGTCCATAAATCAAGGNATCGATTTTTTNGGTGACATTCCCCTTGAAATTGAATTAAGGAAGTCATCAGATGCTGGTATACCAATAGTTGATTCAAATAGTNACTCAGATGTTGCAAAAAAGTTCTTAAACATTGCAAATATTATNACTGATAAAATTAACTCCTCCCCTGANAACAAAATACCAAATATTGTGATAAGTTAGATTTTGCAATATGACATTAATTCCTGAAAATATAATTTTATCAGTCGATAAAACTAACCTTACTCTGGAGTATCCAAATAAGTCATATCTGCTAACAGCTGAGTTCTTGAGAGTGCATAGTCCAAGTGCAGAGGTACAAGGTCATTCCCCAGATCAGAAAGTTACAGTCTCGGGAAAGAAAANTGTTGCAATAAATAAAATCGAAATTGTTGGAAACTATGCCATAAGAATTTTATATACAGATGCTCATGATACAGGTATTTATACTTGGCAGTATTTGCATGATTTATCTCTAAATAAGGATAAATTATGGGAAGATTATATTTCTGAATTAAGAAAAAAAAGCCTTAAGCGAGTGTGATTAAGAGAGTTTTCTTAGAGAATGTCTAAGATCGTCTATTAGATCTTCTGGATCTTCAAGTCCTATGTGTAATCTAACCATTGAGTTTTTGAATTGACCCCATTGATCGGTTGTTTGCCTATTGGGGGATACTGGCATAATTAAACTTTCATAACCACCCCATGATGCTCCGATCCCGAATAACTTTAATTCATCTATAAAAGTATCCAAAACATCTATATTATTTTTGGTATTCTTTAGAATTATTGTCATTAAGCTCGCTCCACCATTCTTGAAATANTTTTTCCATANATTGTGGTCTCTACTATGTTCAAATGGCGGGTATAATATTTCTTCTATATTTTTGTGCTTATATAGGAAATTGCATATTTTTATTGTATTTTCGAACTGCTTTTCCATTCTAATTTTAATAGTCCTCAGTCCTTTGCTGGCTTGATAGGCATCATCTGGACTTGCGCTTAATCGCAGAAGATCAAAAGTATCTTCTACTTTCTTACTTACTTTCTTATTAAATGAAACTGCTCCAATAAATGTGTCAGCATGTCCTACAATATATTTTGTTCCTGCATGAAGAGATATATCAATCCCATAATCAAAAGGTTTAAAATATAATGGAGTTCCCCACGTGTTATCAATTATTGAATATAGGTTATGTTTCTTACATACATCAATTAATTGATCAATTTCAATTATTTCAAAGGTTACGGATCCCGGAGATTCGAAAAAAATAGCTTTAGTGTTATTTTGAATCATTGAGTCCAATTCATCTATTTTTTTTGGATTAAAATATGAAGTTTTTACCCCCATTTTAAAAAGAAATTTATCAGCAATCTGCTTTGTTGGATCATAAACGTTATCTGAAATCAGGATGTGATTATTATTTTCTACAACGCTGAGCAGAGATAATAAAATAGCAGTTCTGCCAGAGGTAGTTATTTTACAACCATAGGCATTTTCAATTTTTTGAATGGAAAATGATAATCCATCAGTGTTTGGATTTGATCTACTTCCATATGTGTATTTGGAAGATTTAGTTCTGAACTCTTTTGATGATTTTGATAATACAGTCGAACCTCTATATACAGGAGTATTAACAAATCCAAAATGTTCTTCTGGTTCTCTGCCCGAGTGTGCAATTATTGTATCACTTCCATAATTTCTTTTTTTTATCATACTTAATTAATTACATAACTCATTAAACTCATCAATAAAATATATAAATTTTATTTGACAACAGAACAAAAATAGAACATATTGTGTACAAAAAAGGAATAAAATATGTTTATAGTTAAAAAATTGTCAAATAACCTTCAAGATATTACTGGTTTGTTATCAATTATTACGCTTACATTCATGTTGTTTAGGTTCGTGTCAATATTATAAAAGATCTAAGCTTATCCACATTATAAAAGCAATTTAACACAGTATCTAATTATGAAATGACATATATCTATTTTTTATTAATATTATAATTTAGATTAAACATAGTTGGTCAAAAATATATGTCAAAATTTATACACTTACGTGTTCGTTCATCTTACTCATTACTAGAGTCATCGATACATGTTCAAAAAATAAAAGATTTGTGTATAAAAAATCAAATGCCAGCGGTTGGTATTTCTGATCCAAATCTATTCGGCGCATTAGAGTTTTCTGAAGCCATGGCAAATTCTGGCATTCAACCAATTATTGGTACAACATTAAACTTGTCATTTATTCTCAACTCCAATAAAAATAATAATTTAATCACACCAATTAGTCTCATATCATCTAGTGACATTGGGTATAAGAATCTAATGAAATTATCAAGTCTGTCATTTCAATCTAATAATGGCAATCTTCCTAATGTTACTAGCAGTGATTTGAATAAATATAGTGATGGATTGATATGTTTAAGCGGCGGTCAAAAAAGTTTAATTTATGACTTTTTGAAACACAATCATAAAGACGCAGCACTTGATTATATTTTGATGATTAAAAATATCTTTTTAGATAGGTTTTATATTGAGTTACAGCGTTATTCGAATACTGATTTTTTAGCTGAAGATCAACTTATTGATATTGCTTACGACCAAGATATTGGTATTGTTGCTTCAAATGATGTATTTTTCGAAGAAAAAGAAAATTACGAAGCTAATGATGTTTTGCAATGCATTGCAAATTCTGATGTTATTTCTAACCCTAATAGGACTCATGTATCAGAGGATTGTTACTTTAAGAGTCAAAATGAAATGATTGAGCTTTTTAAGGACCTTCCAGAAGCAATTGAAAATACTATTATAATTGCTAAAAGGTCCGTGTATAGACCTCAAATATTGCCACCAATCCTTCCCAAATTTGTTTCAGAGAAGCAAGATAAAAAAGATACCAAAGGAGAAAATGAATTACTGACCAATCAAGCAAACATTGGACTCAATGAAAGGCTTATTAAATTTGGAGAAGCTGATGGTTTTGATCGTAATTTTTATAAAGATAGATTAGAAAGTGAGTTATCTATAATAATTGATATGGACTACTCAGGATATTTTCTAATTGTTTCAGATATAATCAATTGGTCAAAAGATAATGGAATCCCAGTTGGTCCTGGAAGGGGGTCAGGAGCTGGGTCTTTGGTAGCTTGGAGTTTAGGTATCACAGATTTGGATCCAATCAAGTTTAATTTAGTATTTGAGCGATTCCTAAATCCTCATCGTGTTTCTTTGCCAGATTTTGATATTGATTTTTGTCCAATAAGACGTGATGAGGTAATAGACTATATTAAAAAAAGATATGGAAATGATAAAGTTGCACAGATTATAACTTTTGGAAAATTACAGGCTCGGGCTGTAATTAGAGATGTTGGAAGAGTTTTAGAGCTGCCGTACAGTCAAGTTGACAACTTGTGTAGGTTGATACCCAACAATCCGGCTAACCCTATGTCATTGCATGAAGCTGTAAATCAAATTAAAGAAATAAGAAATCTACGGGAAGATGACGAAACTATTAATAGGTTGTTATTTTTATCGCTTTCTCTTGAGGGACTTTATCGTCACGCTTCAACTCATGCCGCAGGAGTTGTTATTTCAAAAGAAAATCTTAATGAGTGTGTTCCTTTGTATATGGATCAAAAAACTAACTCACTAGTCACACAGTTTAATATGAAATGGGTTGAGCAAGCTGGCTTGGTCAAATTTGATATATTAGGTTTAAAAACACTATCTGTCATTAATGAATGTTGCAAACAACTTGAGTATACAGACGTTAAAGTTGATATAAGTGCCATAAGTCTGGAGGATCAAAATACATTGAAATTATTCAGAGAAGGAAGAACATCAGGCATTTTCCAATTTGAAAGTGCAGGAATGAAAGACCTTTTAATAAAAGCTCAACCTGACAATTTTGAAGACCTAATCGCTCTAATTGCTTTATTTAGACCGGGCCCTATGGAAAATATTCCACAATATTTAACCTCAAAGAAGTCTAAAGATCAAATAGAAGATCTTCATCAACTCATAAACCCAATTATAGCAGATACTTATGGTGTAATAATATATCAGGAACAAGTGATCCAGATTGCACAAAAATTAGCAAATTATAGTCTTGGCGAAGCTGATCTCTTAAGGAGAGCTATGGGAAAGAAGATCAAATCTGAGATGGATGCTCAAAGAGATAAATTTATAAGTGGCTCTCTCTCAAATGGTGTATCAAAAAAGAGGGCTAACTATATTTTTGATTTGGTTGATAAATTTGCTGGTTATGGTTTTAATAAAGCACATTCCGCTGCATATGCTCTGATTGCATTCCAAACAGCATATCTTAAGGCAAATCATCCTTTAGCATTTATGTCAGCACTTTTAACTCTTGATGTTGGTAATATTGACAAAGTTTCTAATATAATTTCAGAAGTAAAAAGGATGAAGATAAATTTATTACCTCCTTCAATAAATNCTTCNTCTCATAATTTTTCTATTGAAGAGAGNTCAATAAGGTTTTCNCTTGCGTCAATTAAGAATGTTGGTGCCCAGGCAGTTGAAAATATAATTAATGAGAGNGAGANAAACGGGTCATTCAGCAATATACAAGATTTTATTACAAGANTTGATAATCATTTTGTAAACAAAAGGGCTTTAGAGGGTTTAATTTTATCTGGAGCTTTTGATGAGCTTGAGCCAAATAGGGCTAAATTACACGAGAATATTGATATTTTGTTATTGGAGTCAAGTCGTTTGACTAANAAAAGAAATGATGGGCAGTCTGATATCTTTGCAGGTATTGAAGATGAACAAAATGATATTTTTCTTCCAAAAGTAGATGAATGGTCACTAAATAAGAAAATAGCAAGTGAATTTGAATACACTGGATCATATTTATCCGGACATCCTTTGGAAGAATATTCATCGGAATTAGAAAAATACAGCGTGATTAATTACTCTGATTTTCTAAATAATGTCAAANTTAAAAAACATAAGCAGGCTCGTTTGGCCGGTGTTATTCAAAATAGGGTTAATAGAAGAGGTAAAACTGGTAANATGTATTCATTTATTAAATTATCTGATCGAAGTCAAGAGTTCGAAACGATGTTTTTTTCTGATTTGATTGATAGGTACAACGATGAATTATTTATAGGNAATGTAATCCTAATAAAAGTAGAAGCAGAAACACAAGGTGATGCGATAAGATTAAAGGTAAATGATGTTATAAATCTTAATCCAGATTTAAAACATGACCTAAATAATAATAACCATTATAAAGCAGAAGAGTTGTTTGAAGATGAATTTATAAAAGATAGGTGTACAAAATATACAATCAAAATTGAGAATATTAGTGTTATTGATAGTATCGCTAATAAATTACAATCTGGCAGTGGCACAGACTCCATAAATCTATTATTTTTTGATAAAAATTTAAAAAAAGATGTTAATCTGGCAATTGGAAACAACTACTTACTAGATATTGANACAAAAGAATATTTGAGGAATTTACCTGGAGTAGAAATATACAATAAAGACTAATTCTTTTGGAAAATCACTTGATATTTTATAAATAAAATCATATAAACAGCAAATAAATACGAACATGGGACATGACTCGGTGTTTCAAGCGTCCCATGGAGAATAACCGAATCAGGAGATTTTAATATGTCATTACCCGATTTCTCATTAAGAGAATTACTTGAAGCTGGCGTGCATTTTGGTCATAAGAAAGAGCGCTGGAATCCAAAGATGGAACCGTTTATATATGGAAAAAGAAATGGTATCCATATAATAGATTTATCCCAAACAGTACCTTTATTGCACCAAGCACTACTTGCTATTCGTNANGTGGCTGCTTCAGGNGGTAGAGTATTGTTTGTTGGAACNAAGAGACAGGCATCGGACCATGTNGCTGAGTCCGCCAAAAGATCAGCTCAATACTATATAAACTATACATGGATGGCTGGTATTCTAACCAATTGGAAAACTGTATCAAATTCAATTAATAGATGTAAAGAATTAGAAAAATTAATCTCCAGCGAAAAGGTAAATGCTCTAACCAAAAAAGAAGTTTTAAAACTTACAAGAGAATATAATAAATTAGAGAGAGCTATTGGTGGAATCAAAGATATGGGAGGACTCCCTGATATTCTCTTTGTAATTGACACTAATAAGGAAGCAATCGCAATATTAGAAGCAAACAAATTGGGAATACCTGTTGTGGCAATTCTTGACACGAATTCAACCCCTGATAATATTAAGCATCCTATTCCAGGAAATGATGATGCATCAAGAGCTATTGCGCTTTATTGCTCTCTTGTTGAAAAAACAATACTAGATGGCATGGAAGAATCCCTTGNAAAAAATTCAAATGATTTNGGGGCTTCTGAAAGTCCGACTTCACTCACAGACGCAGATGTTTTATCTGAGGTGGAAAATAAAAGTTTAGAACAAACGCCAACTGCAGAAAGTTCTGATAATTCCAAAGCAGATGATAATAGCATAGATAGTGGAGATGTGATTGTCGAAAAGAAGAAAAGAATAATAAAGAAGAAACCTGAAGAAATTTCTAGTGAAGAAAAACCTTCAGAAGAAAGTAATTAAAATATTAAGGGAAGACAGATGGTAGAAGTAACAGCCTCACTTGTAAAAGAATTGAGAGAAAAAAGTGGTGCAGGAATGATGGATTGCAAAGCTGCGCTTACTGAAAACAACGGGGATATCGAATTATCAATTGATTGGTTAAGGGCGAAAGGTATTACCAAAGCAGCAAAAAAATCAGATAGGATTGCTTCTGAGGGATTGATTGGTAACTTAGTTTCGGGTAACAAAGCGACGATTATTGAACTTAATTCTGAAACAGATTTTGTTGCAAGAAATGAGGATTTTCAGAATTTATTAGATGGTTTGTTACATATTGCTATTGATAATAATGAAATTCTTAATGTTCCTTATAAAGATACTGGAAGAACTGTTGAAGAGGAAATTAATGAAAAGATTGCAACTATTGGTGAAAATATACAGTTGAGAAGAATAGGTTATCTTACTATAGATGAGGGGCATATATTTTCTTATACACATAACTCGGTAAGAGATTCCTTAGGGAAGATTGGTGTATTAGTCGCAATCAAGACTAATCTTAGCAAGGAACAAATTTCCGAGATTGGTAAAGGTTTATGTATGCATATAGCTGCGTCAAATCCAATTGCACTTTCATCAGATCTCATACCCCCTGACATCATTGAAAAAGAAAAGCAAATTGCAATCGAGCAAGCAAAAGAAAGCGGAAAACCAGAAGCTATTATAGAAAAAATGGTTGACGGCAGGATTAAAAAATTTACTGAAGAAAATGCACTAATGTCTCAAGTATATGTGCTTGATGGAGAAAACAAAATCTCTAGCCTATTAGAAAACAAGGCAAAAGAGATGGAAGCAGATCTAACTATCAGTAATTTCATAAGAATGCAGCTTGGTGATGGGATTGAAAAAAAAGAAGATGATTTTGCAAGTGAAGTTGCCGCTGCAGTCAATAAAAGTTAATACTACAAGAGATAATGCCAATTGATTTAAATAAGGTACTTCTCAAGATATCAGGTGAGATACTATCTGGCGATGAAATCAATTCTTTTGATATAAATGTACTATTGAAAATCGCCAAGGATATAAAATCCATTCATGAAATGGGTATCAAAGTCGCTATTGTAATTGGTGGTGGAAATATAATTAGAGGCATCAATCACAAAGATCTAAAATTATCAAAAAATGATGCTGACGCAATGGGGATGTTGGCAACTGTAATAAATGGTTTATATCTAAAGAACACGCTTCTTTCTGTAGGTCTAAAGCCAGTTTTATATTCTTCATTTTCAATTGCAGGTATCATAGAAGTTTTTTCCTATGAAGATGCTGAAGAAAATTTAAACAAAGGCAATATACTGGTTCTTGCTGGCGGTACGGGAAATCCATATTTTACAACCGACACATCTGCAGTATTAAGGGCACTAGAATTAAATTGCGATGCAGTCTTTAAGGGAACGAAAGTTGATGGTATTTATAATAAAGATCCGAAAAAATATATTGATGCTGAAAAGTTTCAAAATTTATCCTATAATTATATTTTAAAAAATAACCTTAATGTGATGGATATGGCTTCAGTTGCTATTGCTGAAGAAAATGATTTACCAATTATAGTATTTTCCATAATGGAAAAAGGTTCAATGCAAAAAGTTATTAAAAACGAGGGTGAATTTACACTTGTCAGTAATTATGAGGGGGGATTTAATTATGGGAATCGAATTTAATATTGATGATTATTCAAAAAGAATGGATGGGGCAGTGACCTCCTTAAAGAACGAATTTTCTGGTCTAAGGACAGGACGTGCTTCAGCGAGTCTTCTTGATCCAATAATTGTTGATGTTTATGGCTCTAAAATGCCTATTAACCAAGTTGGGACAATTAGTGTTCCTGACCCAAGAACAATATCAGTTCAGGTCTGGGACAAGGGACAAGCAGAAGCTGTAGATAAGGCTATAAGAGAGTCTGGTTTGGGGTTGAACCCCAATTTGGATGGGCAATTAATAAGGATTCCTATTCCAGAGCTTAATTCTGAAAGACGTGAAGAATTATGTAAGGTAGCAAGTAAATATGCAGAAAATGCTAGAGTTGCAGTTCGCAATGTAAGAAGAGATGGTATGGAGACATTAAAAAAATTAGAAAAGAATAGTGATCTTAGTCAAGATGATCAAAAGAACCTTAGCAATGAAGTGCAAAAAATTACCGACCTCTCAATAAAAATAATTGATGATTTACTTCAAAATAAAACTAAAGAAATCATGAGTATATAAATAAAATAATACATTTATTTTTATGAATTCAAAACAAAATCTTCCTAGACATGTTGCTGTGATTATGGATGGTAATAGAAGATGGGCCCGCTTAAACAACCTTAGCAATGAGAGTGGTCATAGCAATGGCATTGACACTTTAGTCAACATTGCGGAAATTGCATCTGAAATTGGAATAGAATACCTGACATTTTATAGTTTTAGTAAGGAAAATTGGAACAGGGGTAAAAATGAAATAACATATTTAATGGAGTTGATGGCAAATTTTGAAAGTCAGTATTTAGATAAAATTATCCGAAAAAATATAAAAATAAAAGTTATTGGGGATATTGAGACACTATCAAATAAACAAAAAAAAATTATCAATAATGTTGAGCAAAAAACAAAACAAAACGATGGAATGAATCTCATTACAGCTTTTAATTATAGTGGTCGAGATGAATTGGTTAGAGCAATTATAGAAATTATTAATGAAATTGGTGAGGGAAATCTATTAAGGAAAGACGTTGATGAAAGTACAGTTACCAAATATCTTGATACAAGAGAGATCCCAGATCCAGATCTTATAATTAGAACCGGTGGTGAGAAGAGGATAAGTAATTTTCTAATATGGCAAAGCGTATATTCGGAGTACGTTTTTGTTGATGATTATTGGCCAGATTTTAAAACTGATACATTTATGTGCGCACTAAAAGAATACGCTAACAGAGAACGACGATATGGGGGCGGGATTTAGATATGGAGTTCTTATGATGGATATTTATAATCTTAAGTTAAGGATTTATACCTCTCTAGTTTTGTTACCGCTGGTTTTTTTTCCAATATATCTGGGGGGGTGGTATTTTTCTCTTGGACTTGTTCTTTTTGTAACAGTCTTATTTTATGAATTGATAACGATATCAGATCAGCAGAAAAAAGAAACACTTTCAGTTTTATATTTTTTATCTCTTCTTCTAATAATCATTTCATGGGATATTATTTGGATTATGGTAATTATTTTACTTGTTCTAATGTCTTTTGGTTCTCTATGTAATTTACTAATTTTGAAAAAAAATAATTTTTGGACTTTTTACTTTCTCAATTATACATTTTTATTTTTTGTCTTTTTTTACTCATTAATGAATAATCAAAGTCAAGACCAAGCAAAATTTGTAATGCTATTTATAATTGGTGTTGCATTATTATCCGATGTTGGAGGGTACGTTGGTGGTCAGCTTATTGGAAAGAAGAAGGCTTTCCCAAAAATTTCACCAAATAAAACAGTCGAAGGTACAATCGCTGCTATCTTATTTCCTACAATCATAAGTTATTCATTGCTATATTTCTTAAATTATCAAGTTGATAAATCATTACTCATACTCACTCTAGTATTACTATCAATTGGAGCAATTTTGGGTGATTTATTTGCTTCACTAATCAAAAGAAACTTTGACATTAAGAATGCGAGTAATTTATTACCAGGACATGGAGGATTTCTAGATAGATTTGATAGTGTAATTGGCGTAACAATAACATACACATTCTTAATAAACTTCTATGCATTGTTTGCAATAATATAAGCATGAAAAAAGAATTAACAATTTTGGGATCAACTGGTTCAATAGGGACCACGGCATTATCAATCGAAAACGTCGATGAGTATTTCTCAATACATGCACTTGTTGCTGGTAGTGATTACAATTTATTAATTAAACAAGCAATTAAGCATAAACCAAAATATGCCGTGCTATTTAACGAAGATTATTACCATTATTTAA
This sequence comes from Rhodobiaceae bacterium, assembly GCA_002704755.1. Lineage (GTDB taxonomy): Bacteria > Pseudomonadota > Alphaproteobacteria > Rhizobiales > TMED25 > TMED25. The sequence continues at coordinate 5,549 of PAHC01000027.1, read as the reverse complement.
AATCAAATCTTTTTGGATCTGGAATAAAAATAAAAACAGGACAAGAGGGTGTCATGGATATTACATCTGATACCGTAGATGTTGTGTTATCTGCAATATCTGGGTCAGATGGTATATTACCTACTTATAACTGTTTAAATAATACTGCCGTCCTTGCTATTGCGAATAAGGAGTCGATCGTCACGGCAGGGAATTTATTATTTGATAAAAATTTAAACAAGTCGACAAAAATACTCCCCGTTGACTCAGAGCACAGTGCTTTAAGTAAACTTTTAGAGTCAGTAAAAAAAAAGAATATCAGAAAATTAGTAATTACTGCTTCTGGTGGGCCTTTTATAGATAAAAAAAATGACGAACTTGAGTTTGTTAGTGTTGAAGAGTCGCTGAAACATCCAACATGGAAGATGGGAAATAAGATTACAGTTGACTCTGCAACCCTTATTAATAAGGGGCTTGAATTAATAGAAGCAACTTACTTGTTTGGCATAAAGCATGAATTAATTGATATATTAGTTCATCCTGAATCATTANTTCATGGTATCATATCATTAAAAGATGGAACAAGTATAGCTATGATGGCNGATGCAGACATGAGGATTCCAATTAGCAATGCATTATATACGGAGCTTAACTCACCCAAATATAATAATNTATCTTTAGAGAAGGTGGGNAAATTGACATTTAAGTCATTGGATAATGAGAAATTCCCATCCGTTAAGCTTGCNAGGCAAGCTCTNAATATTGGCCCAATNGGCNTAATCTCATACAATGCATCTAGTGAAGTAGCTGTTCAAAGTTTTATTTCAGGAAAAATAAAGTTTNCAGAAATATTCGGTATAATTGAAAATTCTGTTGCAAATATGTATAAAAATGTTCACATTCAAAATGTTAATAATATTTCGAGTGTTTTGCAAATTAACTCAAAAGCTAAAAATGTAGCTGAGAAACTGGTCAAAGAACTGCTTATGGATAAAGGATGTAAAGTTGATTAATAATATTATTATTTATACTATACCTTTTCTCTTTGTCTTGACTACAGTCGTTTTTTTTCATGAGCTAGGACACTTTCTCGTTGCTCGAATTAATAAAGTTGATGTGGAAAGTTTTTCAGTTGGTTTTGGTAAAGAGATATTTGGTTTTTTCGACAAAAAAGGTACAAGATGGAAATTTTGTTGGATTCCACTTGGAGGATATGTAAAATTCATTGATGACTCGGATCCTACAAGNAAAGANAGANACTTAAATATTTCAAATAATGGTTTTCATGCAAAGTCATTATTTGTAAAATCTTTAATNGTATCTGCTGGTCCAATTGCCAATTTTATATTGGCTGTATTTATTTTTNCTGGATTATATTCATTAAATGGTAAAAGCTATCTCCTACCAGTTGTGGAGGCTATAGAACAAGATAGTCCTGCAATGGAAGGAGGGTTGTTAGTTAATGATAAAATTGTTGAAATTGATGGAGAGCANATAAAATCATTCAGTGATATATCAGGTGTCTTGCAGATAAGAAAAATGGAAANAATNAATTTTGTAGTAGAGAGAAACGATACNCTAATTACACTTGAGATAAAACCAGATATCAAATTCAAAAANCCTGACAAACCAACGGACGCCATATATTATATTGGTATCAGCTCGGGTAGTTTAAAAGAAAATATAATTATTGAAAAATTGCCATTACATATTTCTTTGCNAGAGGGGATAAATGATACATATAACATTATTTCTTTGTCTCTAAATTACATAGGANATATATTTNTAGGGAAAGAATCCTCTGAAAATCTAGGCGGTCCAATTCGTATTGCTCAAATCTCTGGAGAAATTGCACAAAATGGGATACTTCCCTTATTGCATCTTACAGCACTATTGTCTGTAAGTATTGGTCTCATAAATCTATTNCCTATACCCATGCTTGATGGGGGGCACCTTTTAATNTATTTTATAGAGGCAATTCGTGGAAAACAAATGAGCGATTTATACAATGAAATTTTCCATAGAGTAGGACTTGGCTTCATTGTTCTATTAATGCTATTTGCTCTATGGAATGATTTAAATTTCTTAAATATATTTTAACATTATTAGAGATATTATGATAAATATGTTAACAAATTATAANACAAGATTATGAAGAAACTAATTCTTAACTTTTTTATTCTATGCGCAGCAATTTATNCACTATTGGATGCTTCAATTGTTTTTGCTGATAATCATATCATTAATAAGGTTTATGTNGAAGGTAACAATAGGATTGACTCTGAAACAATTATAAATTATTCAGGGNTCTCATTAGGCGAAGNATACGAGGAAACACAAGTAGATGATTCGTTAAAGAAATTATATGAAACAGAATTATTTTCTAATGTTGAAATAAAATATGATAATTCAATTTTAACAATTGNAGTAGTAGAAAATTACCTAATAAATCAAGTGGCATTTGAAGGTAATAAAAAGTTGGATGATCAGTCTTTGGAGGCAATTACAAGTCTTAAGTCAAGGTCTACTTTTTCAAACAGGAAATTAGAAGAAGATATCTCNAGCATAATTAATTCTTACAGAGCCGCTGGTAGATATAGTGTTTATGTTGAGCCCAAAATTATAAAACTTGACTTCAATCGAATTAATTTAGTGTATGAAATTGATGAGGGAAATGTAACTAGGATTTCTGATATTAATTTTATTGGAAACATCAACTTTTCAGATCGAAAATTAAGAAATGCCATTGCCAGCAAGAGGTCTACATTTATTGATAGCATATGGGGTACAGGNAGNTCATACGATAATTTAATNATGGAATATGATAAAGAGCTTTTGCANCAATTTTANAGAAACAATGGATATGTTAATTTTAAAATAATAAACTCTGTCGCTGAACTTAATGGGAGTAACGACTCTTTTATAATGACATTTACAGTTGAAGAGGGTGAAAGGTATAATTTCGGTTCAATAAACATTACNAATGAAATAAATTATGGTGACNTAAGNCAAATAAGNAANGAAATAAAANCTNTAANGGGAGANGTNTATAGNGAAAGGTTGGTTCAAGATTCNAGTTTGCAAATAGTTGANTCTCTCAGGAGTAATGGACTTCCTTTTGTNCAAGTCAGAGCAGTTGAGAATTTAAATGANANTGAGAAAATAATTGATATTAATTATGTGTTGACAGAGGGANCCCGNGTTTATATTGAAAGGATTGATATATCAGGAAATCAGCGTACTTATGACTACGTAATAAGGAGAGAGCTTGCGATTTCAGAAGGGGATCCTCTTAACCAAGGNTATATTAACAAATCTATTAAAAATATTAGGAATCTTGGTCTTTTTGCTGATGTTAGATTTAATACCGTCCCAGGTTCAGCCTTCGATAAAAAGATTATTAAGATTTCAGTGTCAGAGAAAAATACCGGATCGCTAGTATTTGGTGCAGGGTATTCAAGTTTAGGTGGTGTTCTCGGTACAGTAAGTGTTTCTGAATCTAATCTTTTAGGTAAAGGACAAAATATTACTTTAGATTTATCATATGGTGCTGATCAAAGCCTAGCTAACATTAGCTTTACAGAACCCAGATTTCTTGATACCCCAATTTCTGCGGGTTTTGATTTATATGGAAATGATACAGATTATTCTGAAACATCGGGGTATAAGAATAGGCAAGTTGGTGCTGGCGTCAGATTTGGTTTTCCTNTATCTGAGGAGTTACGGTTAAGTTTAAAATATAANAATATAAATAATGAGGTTTATTCGGTTCCAACTACAGCATCAACTGCATTACGTCAACTTGAAGGTAAAAGAAATACCTCTGAATTTGGTTATCTGTTGAGTTATAATACTCTTGATAATAATTTTACGCCGACAAATGGTTTAAAATTAAATTTAAGTCAAGATCTTGCTGGACTTGGGGGTGATGTTAAATACTTGAGAAGTGAACTCTCAAGNGATTACTATATTGATTTTACTAAAGATGTTGTCGGTTCTATGTCTCTTAATTTAGGTCATATTTTTGGACTTGATGATCAGAAGGTGTTGATATCGGATGCGTTTAAGGATCCAGGGACTAAAATACGTGGTTTTCAGGTTGGTGGAATTAGTCCTCGATTAAAAGCAAGTGTAGCGAATTCTAATGAAGAAGCCATTGGAGGAAACACATATATATCTGCCTCAACAGGTTTAAAATTTCCAATACCAACCATAACGGAAGAGTATGGAATAAGTGGTGGNCTTCATCTAAATGCTGGTACGGTATTTGGCTCTGACCACACGCCAATAACAGATGTAAATGAGTCAAACTCAATTAGAACTTCAGCTGGTGTATCTGTATTCTGGGACTCACCAATTGGTCCATTAAGATTTGATTTTACTGAGGTTATCAATAAAGAAACTTATGATAAAGCTGAGTTTTTCCAATTTTCAGGCGGCACTTCCTTTTAGTATTAGACATGTATAACTTTATTTAGAGGGGTTTTTTGTTGGAGAGAATGTTTAGCTCATATCAAGGGCCCTATAAATTAAATGATATTGTAGATAAAGTCTTGCCTGGCTATGAATATGATATTACTTTTCATGATATTTTAATAACTGGAGTTGATAGCATTGAGAATGCTAATAAAAATGAAGTAACCTATTTATCTAATAAATCTTACCTCAATGATCCACTTAGTATAAATGCTGCTGCCTGTTTTGTTACAGATGATTTACAACATCTCTTACCAACTGATACCAAACCAATTATAACAAATTTCCCTGAAAGTATTATAGCGGATGTTATTAATTTATTTTATAAAGATATCAATCTAACACAAACAAATAACATAAGTAACTTGGCTTACCTGGATGAAGATGTTTACCTTGAAGAGAGTGTTACTATTAACCCATCTGCAGTTATAAAGAAGGGTGTTTCAATCGGGAAAAATACATTAATTGACTCAAATACAGTAATCGGTTCTAACGTTTCTGTAGGAAGGAATGTATCGATAGGAAGTAATTGCTCAATTAAAAATTGCATAATTGGAGATAATGTCATAATACATCCTGGGGTTTGTATTGGACAAGATGGATTTGGTTATGTGAAAAATAATAAAACATATCTAAAAAAATTTCCACATATAGGTAAAGTGATAGTTCAAAATGATACAGAAATAGGCGCTAATAGTTCCATTGATCGAGGTTCAATAAATGACACAATTATTGGTCAAGGAACCAAAATAGATAATCAGGTGCAAATTGCTCACAACGTTATAATCGGAGAAAGTTGTGCAATTGCGGGACAAGTTGGAATATCAGGTAGTGTTAAAATTGGTAATAATGTAATGATTGGTGGCAAAGCTGGAATTAAACAACACACGATAATAGGTGATAATGTTATAATTGCCGCTGGCGCAGCTGTTAATAGAAGTTTTCCTTCGAATAAAAAAATTGCGGGAAATCCTGCCCAAGAAATTGATTTGTATCATCATGAATTGAGCATATGCTATCTAAAAAAGTAACAGGTTTTTTAACAAAAATTTTAGCTAAAAGCAACTCTTCAAGTGATGATGAATATTTTTCTT
>PAHC01000026.1 GCA_002704755.1 Rhodobiaceae bacterium | reverse complement strand
ATCAGGGGTGTTGGTTATAGATTAAATATTCCTAATTAATGGCTAGAAGTCCCATAGGTATAGGTTTCTCAAGAACCTTCATACTATCCTCTCTCTTTCTTTTTTTTATCATAACCGTTGTCAGCACAATATTTTCAACATTTATATATAACAATTCTCGTGTACAGTTAATACAATCTCTATATTTACAGGCTCAGTCGATTAATCAATCATTACCACAATTAAACACTGTAAATGTTGATTTTGATCTTCTAGCAGATCAATATTCTGTTGCAGATGACAATGATAATAAGCTAAGAGTTTCTATTATCAATTCAGATTGGGTAGTTATTGGCGATTCGGCTATTGCAAAATCTAATCTTTCTTCTCTCGATAAGCATTCACCAGAGACTAGACAAGAAATTAGTAATGCTTTATCAGAAGATTACGGTTCTGCAACTCGAAAAAGTGACACTACAGGTAGAGAGTTTATTTATGTAGCCTTGATGAGAAATAAAGATGATCTTGCGCAGGGAGTGATCAGAGTTGCATTGCCATTCGATGTTAGCGCGTCTTTTTTTAACTTCTTTGTTTATCCTTTTTTACAAATACTAATTTTGGTCTTTGCATCTGCAACGTTTATAAGTCTCAGTGTTGAAAATAATCTACGTCGAGAATTGTCGAAATTATATCAGATTACAAAAGGAACCTTAAAAGGTAAAAAATTTACCAAAAAAGGGCCTGCTGATAGCCAAGTACAGAATATTTCTAATGCAGTAGAGGAAATATCACAGCGCCTTACAAAAGAAATTGATAATACAATAAATCAAAGAGCAAATTTTAACTCCGTTCTTGATAGTGTTAATCAAGGGATAGTTATTTTTAATAAAAAACTAAAGGTCAAATTCGTTAATGACATTGGCCTTGAGATTTTTGGCAAACATAAGATATTTCTTAAAGAAAGCATAACATCAAAAAAATTAGCTCCTATAAATAAACTCCTAAGAAAGCTTTCCATAGTAAACCAGATTGAATCGGAGTTTTCTATTGATGTTGGTAAAACCAAAAGATATTTTTTATTGTCTGCATCAACCATCAATACTTCCGATGACTTGGTACTTGTTATTAACGATATTACATCGCTCAAAACTGTTGAGGAGAGACGAAAAAATTTGATATCTGATATTTCACATGAAATTAAAACTCCAATCTCAGTTATACGTGCTGGAGCCGAGACTCTCCAAAATGGCGCCATAAAAGATATAAATGCTTCGGAAAAATTTCTTACAGCTATAACAGCTAACTCTGAAAGATTGGCTGAAATGGTTAATGACTTGCTTGAGCTTGAGAGGATTGAACAGGGACAACTTTACCAGAAAATAGAAAAAATTAATCTTAGACAAGAAGTTAATTTAATCATCGAATCTATAGAGACTTTAGCGAACGATCGAAATGTATTGCTACTAAATAATATTAATGATGGTTTTCATATAGATACAGATAAAAGCGCACTTAGAAATATATTTTTAAATTTGCTAAACAATGCTATTAAATACTCTAAAGAGGGTGGGCTTGTTACTATTTCCTCAAAAAAAACTGTGACCAATACAGTAGTTTCTGTTGAGGATAACGGTTATGGCATTGAAAAGAATAACTTGCAGAGAATTTTTGATCGGTTTTATAGAACACCAAAAGCCAGAGCTAATACTAATGGATCGGGTTTAGGACTATCTCTCGTGAAGCAACAAATCAATCAAATTGGTGGAGTCGTTAATGTGAAATCAAAGATTAATAAAGGCACTACTTTCTTTGTTAGTTTTCCAATTAGAAGTTAGTATCGTAATATGAACAAAATCTCTCTTATTAGATTAACAATTTTTTCAGTTTTATTAGCTACCATTTTGTTTATTTATGCCAATTTAAATTTATTAACTTTTACATTATCCAATATCGATAACACTCTACCAGAACCAAATATCAAGCTGCCATCTGAAAATAAAATTAGTAACAATGCTTCATTGGATGACGCTAAAAAATTAAACTATAATTTTGAGTTAGTTGGCATTAGAGGCAATAATCCTGATAGCACAATTATTATTCTTGATTCTGGAAATTACAGACTCATAAATCAAGGGGATTCTGTTATAGGCAATATATCTTTTGAGCGTATTGATGGTTCTAGGGCTTATTTTTATAATGGTCAGGAATACTCTTATTTAGATATAATTGGAACCGATGAATCCTTCAATAAATCTAAATTAAAACCAAGTGGTAATTAATATGAGATTAATCCTTTTTTTATTTTGTTCACTATATGCATTGCCACAAGAGCAAAATATTTTTTATAAAGATGCTGATATTAAAACCTTTGCCCAAGATATTGCACTTCTTACTGATAAAACTATTATTCTGGATCCCAGAGTAAAAGGTGTTATTTCTGTATATTCAGATGCCACCATTGACTCAGAGACAATATGGGAAATATTCCTTTCAACAATGGAAGTGCAAGGCTACACGGTCCAAAAAAATGGTGATATATATTCGGTAATACCATCTCAAGAAGGTATCAAAAACTTTAGTGAAAACGAGCTTCTGTCAGGATCTATTGCTACAGAGGTTGTCGGCGTACAATATTCTAGCGCTAAAGATATCGTAAATGCTATTAAACCTTTGGTCGGCGTTAGATCTTATATTGCTTCTTTAAATAATGATACTGAAATATTGGTCGCTGATGATAAAGACAATGTGCAGAGAATTAAGAACATAATTCGTACATTAGACACAAATCTAGATACCACCATTTCTGAATTTAACTTAACTAATTTATCTTCTATTGAAGCACTGAGAATTATCAATAGTCTTAAATCTGATACAAATACAAGATTTGAAACTTTGGGGATAGCAACCTTTCAAGGTGCCAATAAACTAATATTCTCTGGACCAAGAGAAATAGTTACAAAAGCAAAATTACTTCTAAACAGATTAGATCAAGACAATAACACTAATGAAAATACCAAGGTCATATACTTAAATTATTCAAAGTCTGAGGATATATTAAAGATACTAACTGACCTTTCTGGTTCGTTTGGACAAGAACAAAACGCAGATTATAAAACAGTTATTACCTCACATGAAGAAACTAATTCCATTATTATTCGTAGCAATCCACAAGTAATTAAATCGCTTAGTGGTATAGTCTCACAACTAGATATTAGGCGGCCCCAGGTATTGGTTGAAGCAATTATTGTTGAAATATCTGAATCTAAAGCAAAGTCTCTAGGCATTGATACAGTTTTTTCAGGTTCCGATGATGAAAATGCACCCGTGGCATTTACTAGATTCCCATCATCAACTGCTCCGGATCTTCTTGGTCTTATTGCAAGCTCAGATAATTCTACTGGCATTGGTGCATCTGCTGCAGCTAGTGCCTCTGTATTAAATTCTAGGGGACTAGTAGCAGGCGTAGGTAACATCATAGATGGTGATGATAATTTTGCCTTGCTCTTAAACCTCTTAAAAGAAGATCAAGATTCAGATATTCTTTCTACTCCATCGGGTGTTGCATTAGATAATGAAGAAGCTACGCTTTTAGTAGGCCAAGTTATACCTATTACAACTGGTGAGTCGCTAGGAGCAAACAACCTAACGCCATTCAGAACTACATCAAGAGAAGAAATTGGAATAAAGCTTGAATTTAAGCCACAGATAAACGAATCAGATTCAGTAGCACTCTTTATTCGAGTTGAGGTTTCTAGTATTGCAGGGGCGCAATTAGCAACCTCAACTGATTTAATTACAAATAAAAGAGAGATTCAGAGTACAGTTTTAGCCGACGATAAAGAGATCATCGTTCTTGGGGGTTTAATTAATGAGAAGGTTGAAGAATCTGTAAATCGTGTACCTATTCTTGGAGATATACCTCTATTGGGCCGTTTGTTTAGATCTTCAGCAGAATCTGTTGAAAAAAGAAATCTTATGGTATTTCTGCGACCAACAATCTTGCGTGACTCTATTACTACCAAAGATTTATCCGAAGAGAGATTTAATTTCATTAGAGCAAAGCAAATATTAGAAACTGAACTCTATGATGAAAGTAAGTAAATGGAATTGCCCTTATCTTATAATTATTCAAAATTAAATAATGTCACAATTACTAATGATAATGGATCATCATGTATTCATTACATTCAAAAGCCATCTATAAAATTATTTAACTTTTTACAAGACTTTACAGAGACCAAAGTTACAACAAAATCTTACAATACTGATGAATTTAACAANCTTTTAACAGAGCTGTATTCAAATCAAGCTGAAGAATACGATCTAGACGATTTAAGTAATAGTGATTTACAAAACTTAGCCAGTTCTATTGCACCCTCTGAAGACATCCTTGATGACGCCAATGAGGGGCCAATAATCAAATTAATCAATGCAACGATTGCCAAAGCGATTAAAGCAAGAGCCTCAGATATTCATCTTGAACCCTTTGAGANTTTTATCAGTATACGTTTTAGAGTAGATGGAGTGCTTAATGAGGTTCTGCAGTATCAAAGTAATATTTCACAGATGATAACTTCACGCATAAAAATAATGTCTAAACTTGATATTTCTGAACGTAGGTTGCCTCAAGATGGAAGAATTTCGATTTCATTGGGAAGAAGAGAGATTGATTTAAGAGTTTCAACGCTGCCATCTTCTTTCGGTGAGAGAATTGTTCTTCGAATATTAGAAAAAGGTACTACAAATATCAGCTTAGATGATTTGGGTTTTAATGAAGATGTATTAAAAACTCTTAGAAACTCATTAAAAAAAACAGAAGGAATTGTTTTAGTTACTGGACCAACTGGATCAGGCAAGACAACCACCTTGTATTCAGGCTTGAAAGAAATATCAAACCGAAAACAAAACATTCTAACCATTGAAGACCCTGTTGAATATGCACTTGAGGGTATTGGCCAAACTCAAGTTAATGCTAAAACTGGATTAACTTTCGCTAAAGGGTTACGTGCAATATTAAGACAGGATCCAGATATTGTTATGGTCGGCGAGATTAGAGATAAAGAGACTGCTGAAATAGCGATTCAAGCGAGCTTGACAGGTCATTTAGTTCTTTCAACTGTGCATACAAACTCAGCAGTCAGTGCNATAACCAGACTTAGAGACATGGGGATTGAGCCTTATCTTATTTCTTCAAGCTTACTTTATGTTCTCGCACAACGTCTAGTAAGAAGACTTTGTGCACATTGTAAAGTGATAGACGACAATAGAATTCTACTTGAACCATACGAACTATACGGTAAAGCACATAAGCCAAAGGGTTGCAGTAAATGCGACGATACTGGATATTTTGGACGTGTAAGTGTCGGAGAATTTATTCAAGTAGATAAAGATTTAAGTGAACTTATTTATGAATCTGCTTCTGAGAATAAAATAGCAAGCCATGTATACAAGAACAATTTAACCTTATTCAACAACGGCATTAATGCAGTTTCTTGTGGTTTAACTTCATTAGCNGAAATTTTCAGAATAAGTGATGCCGATGAATAATTTTAAATATACTGCATTGGATAGCTTTGAAAAAAAAACATCAGGTTTTATAGCAGCAGCAGATAAAATCGAAGCGGTTGCCTTGTTACAGAAAAAAAAACTTATCCCTATTTCTATTAAAAAAATACCATTTACTTCCAAATCAATTTCGTTGAATAACAACCAAATTCTTGTTTTTACAAAACAATTAGCTGCATTACTTGCATCAGGAACATCCATTGAACATGCACTTTTAATTTTAAAAAATGAATCTACCAATAACAAAGTTGTTAAATTGGCAGATCTGATAATCAACGAATTAAAAAGCGGCAATGCTCTGAGTGTTGCTTTATCAAAGCATCCAAAAATATTTGATCAGATATATGTTTCTTCAGTTAAAGCTGGAGAAAATTCTGCTTCTTTAGATAAAGTATTTAATGAATTAAGTGGTTATTTAGAGAAACAATATTTAGCACAATCACAACTTCAAAGCGCTCTAGTCTATCCAGTCTTATTATTGGTAGTATCTTTGGTGGTAATTTACGCCTTGGTATCAATTGTGTTGCCTCAAGTTGTTGAGCAATTTATCTCTACCAACATTGAGTTGCCACTAATAACTAAAATATTGTTAAATTTATCAGATATTTTCCCATTTATTTTTGGGATCCTTGGAGTGGTTATCACGCTTAGTGTTCTTTTTTATAATTCAAGCTTTATTTCAAGCAATACTAAAACATTCATTGCAAAGCTTTTCTTAAAAAGCCCCATATTTGGCAATTTAATTTTATTTTCTCAAACAAGCAGGTTTTGTGCTTCTATGCATTTAATGCTTAGTGCTGGGTTAAATACAATCGATGGTCTAGCTATAGCCAAGAATACATTTACTAATGCATATTTAAAAAAAGACTTTGCCAATGTATTAGCAAAAGTTAAAAGAGGACAATCATTAAGCAATGCATTTAGCTCTTCAAATATTTTCCCTTCCGTTTTTAAACAATTATTAAGCTCTGGTGACATCGGAAACCAGGTGACAAAAATGTTCTTAAATATTAGAGATTATTTAGAACAAGAGGTTGATACAAAAAAGAATATNATTCTGACTTTATTGCAACCCTTAGTGATATTATTTATGGGCGGCTTTGTAATGTTGATAGTTTTATCAATTATGTTACCGTTGCTGCAGATGAATAATTTAATATTTTCAATATGAGAAACTTAAAAAAAGCTTTTACCTTACTTGAGTTGTTAATAGTCATCGTGATAATTGGATTATTGGTATCTCTTGTATCTATAAACGTTCTGCCAACTTTGAACCAGGCATATCTTGAAAAAGCTAAAGCAGATATTTCTCGACTTGAGCAAGCTTTAGTCATGTTTAAAATCAATGAAGGTACTTACCCATCTCAATCTCAGGGTCTAGATAGTCTAAAATCAAATCCAGGAGACCTGAAAAAACCATTTNTATATCCTGCTGGAGGTTATATCAATAAACTACCTAAAGATCCTTGGGGCAATGATTATGTTTATGTATTTCCAACAACTAATGGGTCTTATCAGATTATATCTTTAGGTGCCGATGGCCAGCCTGGAGGAGAAGGTGAAAGCAAAGACATTACAAATACGCCTTAAAAATGCATTCACATTTTTAGAAGTTTTAATTGTTATTTCAATTATTGCGCTGGCTTCATCATCTTTTATTTTATTGTTTCAACAACCAACAAATGCCCTTTCTATTAAAGAAAAGATTGATTATTACAGTACATTGAGTATGTATACTGGCAACGTTTATAAATTCAGCAACGATGGTGTTTATAAAGTTAATAACGATAATGATGTATTGGTTGAGNTAAATTTAAACTTTAATGTNATAGGGGGAAGCAACTATTCTGGAACCCTCAAACCTTTAGAGGATGATTTATTTTATTTAACTGTATTTCCAGGCTATGAACTTTCATCAACACATTTAGTTCTTGGAGATGGTCGTTTAATTAAATTAACAGATGATTTATAAAAGAGCGTTTTCACTTATAGAGGTAGTTATTTCTTTATTAATAATATCGGTCACATTTTTAGCATTCTCAGAACTACTATCGCAAAACATAAATGTTGCTCAACAAAGCAAACAAATTTCAAAATCAGATCAGCAACAATTAAATTTAATGACCTTATACACAGTAGATCCTTCAATAGAACAACAGAACGTATATGAAGTGTTTCCTGATTCTAAGCTTACAACTAGAAATATAGGCAACATAGGGATTTATCAGGAGCTATCTGTAGAACTTATCACGCAAGAGAACAGTCAATTGAATATTGTTATATTGCGATGAGAAAAGCGTTTACACTTATTGAAATTCTGGTTGCATTGCTCTCAGTGTCAATAATTACTTTATTTAGTTTTGATTATCTTTCAAATACTATAACAGTCAAAAACCAGCTAACTTATCAAACAACAAAACAGCAAAAATATACGAATGCTATCAATGCAATAAGATTAGATCTGATGCAATTAACTCGAATGCCAATGAAAGACNTTAACGGTCGATATACTGGAATAACATTTTTTGGTAATAACGAAAATGAATTAATGACGTTTATATCACTGGGTGCATCCAGCAAAAATACCATAGGTTCAAAACTGCGAAGAATTACTTATGTTTTTGAGAATAGCCAATTAATTAGAAAATCATCTCCCTCAAATCGACCTTCAGCACTAGCAAGTGAAAAGATACTGTTTGACAATATTGAAAATATGACCATTTCCTTTTCAGATAGTTGGGGGGAAGGCAAATATGACCAATGGCCAAATAATAATCACCCATTAGATACAGTGCCAAGATACATTTTTCTAGACATTACTATTGATGGTGATGAATTTTCATATCTCTTGAGTAGTTTCTAATGATGAGGGGTTTTGTTTTAATTTCAACACTATCCATAATTGCAATCCTTGCTGTATTGACCTTATTTATAAATAGCATGGTTGTATCAAGCGCATTAACGATAAGTAACTTCAATGAATCAGTGGAGCAACGTATTAAAATTATTAATTATGAAAAATTTATTTTAAATACATTGCAAAATAACTCTAACCAACTCAGAAATTTGAAAGTAGCTGAAAATCAACTAAATGCATTAATTAATGAAAAGACTCCCTCATTATCTATAAAACTAAATGATTTGAATACGTGCCTCAATCTTAACAGTGTAGTTAAACCATTTAGATCGCTTTATATCAAGAACGATGAAAATCTTATGTATTTTGAATCTTTATTAGATACATTAAATATTGATAAAACCATTTCAAAGCAATTCATCGACAGGCTGATAGATTATATAGATTCAGATCAGCTTCCCGAACCTTTTGGAGTTGAGGATTTATTCTACATTGCCGATGAAAAATTGAATCTTACTGCTGACACTTTGATTGTTCATAAAACTCAAATACACGACTTAAAAATTCTTAATGAAAACGAGTTGAATACCCTCAGTCCAATGATTTGTGCTCTACCAACAGTTGAAAATAAATTTAATATTAATTCATTAGCCTCAGAAAACTTTTTTACCTTCTCAGCTATGTTCCCCGATGTCACTATTGATGATATGCAACAATTAATCTTAAATAAACCAGAATATGGCTATATTAATTTCAAAAGCTTAATTGATATTAATAACTTTATTACTGACAAAGTTAGTGCTGATAAATTGATTTATAAGCCCGAATTCCTTGAAATACACTTTAAAATAAATATTGGATCGGATGATTATTATTTTATCTCTGTTGCTGATTTAAAAAATAAAATAAATAAAACATCAATTAGGACCAATAGCACGTGAAAATTTTTATCTTTAAAGATAACAACTTAGAGGAGGGGCTCTTATTTAGTGACAACAAAATAACTTCCTCAAAATTATCAGAAATTAATAACGATGATGAAGTGGCTTTTGTGCTTCCTAATGAAGTACTTAGCCACAGATACTTCAACAATGCAAACCTAAATATCAAAGAAATTAAAGCGGCTATCATTAATGATGAGATCCTCAATCCAGGCAGATCTAATGGTCAGCTTAATGTTTTAGGTCCTGTAGATAAACATAATTATTATGTTATTGCAGATGAGGATAAGAAACTAATTGAAAACAAACTTTCTAAATTTGGCAGCTCATACCATTTGATTTCAGATGCATTTTTGTTTGTAACACTCATGAAAAAAAATTGCCAATACAATGATTCGATTTATCTAGAGGAGGAGGGCACTATTTATAAATTTAATAAAAAAATGCTTCCTGTGCTAAATGAATCAATTTCTAATTTTTCAGAAAAATGCCTAAAAGATGTGGATGAAAGCATATTTTATAACTATGAACACCTTAATTTATCAACCACTTTAAGTTTTGCAACCAATAAGCTTGCTTACTACTCTTTCGCCTTGTGCATTCTTTCCTTAAACTTTTTGGGATTTGTTAATTTACATATGACCAATTCTAAGATCAATGAGATTGAGCAATCAAAGGAGCAAATTTTTTCTACGTATTTCCCAAATACTGAATTTAGATTTGCTGAAAATCATTTACTGACACTTAAAAATAATTACCTTAAATCGCCAACCAATACTTTAGCTAATCTTGGCAATATTTTTGCATCTATCCCTAACCTTGAATATATCGAATCTTTTAAGCAAAAGGAGAAAGGACCGAACATTGAACTTAATTTAAAAATTCCGAATAATGAGTTGGCAGATGTTGAAAATTACCTTCAGACTAAAAACATTCCTTTAAAACTAGTAAATAAAAAAGTTCTGGAAAATTATACCAATATTACATATGAAATTGATGCAAACTAAACTAAAGCAATACAGGGTTGAAATGCTCTTCCTATTTATTTGTTTGATGCTAATAATAATTGGCATTGGATTAGCTCAAAGTTTATTTGAACAAAAAGCTACCCTAGCTAATGAGATTAATGAGTATCAAGATTTCAAACTAAAAATTGCTGAGGCTAAATATATTTCAGAACTTTCTGATGAACAACCAATCTCTAAAATATCTCAGTTTTTAAGCACGCAGGAGCTTACGTTTTACAATGAGGGCAATTCTTTTGAAATTATCGATGTGGACCCTGTTACCATGAAGTCAATCACAGATTATCTTGCAAGCTTAAATGTTCAAGTGGTCAATGTTGAAGGTGTACATAATAATTCCTCTTTTACAGTAAGGTTTACTGTTGAATAAAGCATTACAAACACTCTTTCTAATTATTCTAATTCTCCTAGTTTTATTGTTTCTAGCACCGATATCAATATATCTAAAATTATTTGATAAAAATGATGAGTTTAATTATGTCTATGCTGAAGGCAATATTTTTGAGGGAAGCCTAACGGATGTAAGTTTCAGGGATATTGATATAGATAAAATTTCATACAACTTACCAATAGAGCAAGCGCTAACAAAAGCAGAAATAGAACTAGATGATAAATTTGGCAGCGCTGAATTAACACTTAATTTGCCATCACTAGAACTTCAAATTCACAACTTTACAATAAACATTATCCAAGACTCTAGCTTACTTGATGAAATCAAAGTTAAAACAGAACTTCATAATTTTACTATTTCAAGTAATGGCTATTGTCTTAGTGGCCAAGGAACAGCTGACATAGTGGTTTCAACCATAACAACCTTAACTAATTTACAAGTTTTATGTGTGGCTGGGGAAATAAAAATCTACCATCTGAATGAAGAAATTATTTATTTTGGTACAAAGGATAACAATTATTTTGCTTACCTTAATTCAGCAGCATTACCTAATGAATTTAAATTCATCTTTAACAATCAAGTTATTGCTATTCCTTTGACTCTCTTATAATTTTTTCAATCAACCCATTTGAAATGGACCAAAATGAGCTTTTTAAGTACGAGGCTCTCAGCTGTTCCATAATTTCTTTGTAAAGCTCTCCTGCCAATGGAACTATATCTACTCTATCCTCTGGAATTAGATAATTATTGACCAAAGTGTCGTTATTCATTTTTTTAAATTTATCAAGCAGCATAAGGTAACTTTCAGATGATACTTTTTTTTCACCATTGCCAATCTCTAAAATACATCTCAAATTACCTCCTAAGCCATAGATTATTTCTACGGATTGAAAATTTTCTAACCAGCTTTGAAGTTTTTGTTTTTCATCAATTATTTTTTTTGCACTAATATGCAACAATCGAACAGCGCCTAAATTGAAGGAAGCATAAGAAGATTTTGCCCCATCATTAACATAAATATCTAAACTACCGCCACCAATATCGACAACACCATATGAACGATATTTAGTGGTGAAATTGGTGAGCAGTTCAGCCTCTTCATTGCCGCTGATAATATTTAGGTAAATATCATGGTTTGCGAGAGCCTCTATGATTTCATTTTTATTATTTGCATCTCTTAAAGCAGAGGTTGCAATAAAGTGTTGCTGGCTAATATTTTTGCTGTCAAACGACTGTTTAAATTTAATCAGTAAATTCACTAACTGCTTTCTAGTATTGTCACGGATATGCCCATGATTAAAAACGTCTGTTCCTAACCTTAATGGTTCTCGAACGTATTCTTTTAATTCACCACTATCACTAAAAACCTTATATTTAATAGCGTTTGAGCCTATATCCGTGACAGCTATATCCATTAATCTGAAAAAGAAGAAAGTATTTTATATTGTTCGTATGTGAGATTATCAAACAAGACTCCTTCAATAAAACAAGAGTAGTTTGCTAAATCCTCACCCCATTGGGGAGGTTCAAGAGATTCTTTATTTTCATATTCAAAGTTATTTAGCAAATATCTAAGTGCACTCAAACGTGCAATCATCTTATTATTAGCATTGATAACTATCCAAGGTGATAGTTGGGTTGAAGTGACGTTAAACATTTGGTCCTTGTATAGAGTAAACACATCCCATTTGCCAACCATTAATTTGTCTGAGGTCGATAACTTCCAGTATTTGAGTTTGCTGTTTTTTCTTGCACGAATTCTTCTTGTTTGTTGCTCTTTATCAATGGAAAAATAAAATTTTACAATTTCAATGCCGTGGTTAATTAGGTTTTCCTCCCATTTATTCACATTATTCATAAATTCTTGGTATTGAGGCTTAGAACAATAACCTAAAGTGGGTTCAATTAAAGCACGCGTGTACCATGATCGATCAAAAAGTACTAATTGTCCTTTCTCAGGTAAATGTTTTTCCCATCTTTCAAACCAAAATTTTTTTTCATGTGGTGTTGGGATGCCTAAATGAACATAGTTAAAGTTTTCAGGTATTAGGTGTTCAGAGAAAAAATTAATGGTTGAAGATTTACCTGCTGTATCTCGACCTTCAAAACATATTGCTATTCTTCTTTTGTTTTTGATGATGTCTTCTTGTAGCTTTAGAAGCTCGACTTGTAAGTTGTATTTTTCCTTACGATAAAGGTTTGGAGCTAAAGAATTGTATTGTTCAAATTTATATTCAATCATCTTTATGAAATCTTATATAAAAGAGGGTATAGTATACCTCAAGTAAACCTTATTTTATGGCACTAGTAGAAATTACCCTCTTTGGCATTCCTTTAATTCTGGTATCAGCAGCCTTGTTGGGTTTTTTTACAGCCTATGGTGTTGGTGCGAACGATGTTGCGAATGCTATGGGTACTTCAGTTGGTAGTAAAGTGCTAACTATTTCACAAGCTGTGCTGATTGCAGCAGTATTTGAATTCCTGGGCGCTTTTCTTGCAGGTGGTGGTGTTACTCAAACCATACGTAAAGGTGTCTTAGATCCAGCACTATTCGCTGGAAACCTTGATATTCTTATCTATGGGATGATTTCATCTCTCTTTGCTGCAGGAGTATGGTTATTAATTGCTAGTTTTCGAGGGTGGCCTGTATCTACAACTCATACTATTGTTGGTGCGATTGTTGGCTTTGGTATTTATTATCTAGGCTTCGATAAGGTTAATTGGACAGTTGTAAGTAATATTGCTTTATCTTGGATTACTTCGCCCTTATTGTCGGCTTTAGTGGCAGCATTTTTTTATTATACCTGTAAAAAATTTCTTATTGATAATCAATCTAAGTATAAGGGTTTGATCATTGCAAGTTACATTTTTTTAGCAGGTTTCGCAATCGCGCTAATTACGACGACAAAAGGATTAAAAAATATTTTAAAACAACAAGATATAACATTAGCATTTAGTGATAGCGTGATGCTATCGGTAGCAATAGCAGCTCTTTTTACAATATGTTTTTATCAATTTTCTAAAGGAAAACTCAAGAATTTAGCAACTAATTCTGAAGCACAATTTGCCTATCTCATGATATTTACCTCTTGTGCTGTTGCTTTTGCTCATGGCTCCAATGATGTTGCCAATGCTATTGGTCCATTGGCTGCAATCTATCAAGCCACAAACCAAATTCTAAATCAACCCTATCAATTGGAAACACCGCTTTGGATCCTATTCTTAGGTGGAGCTGGTATCGTTTTAGGTCTTGCAACACTTGGATACAGAGTAATGAAAACCATTGGTGAAAAAATTGTAAAGCTAACACCTACAAAAGGTTTTTCTGCTCAACTAGCCGCTGCTCTAACAGTTGTTATTGCAAGTCAATTGGATATGCCAGTATCAACGACACATACCTTAGTTGGGGCGGTAATAGGTATAGGTTTGGTCGAAGGTGCTGGGGCGGTAAACTTTAAATCTGTTAGAACGATTGTCTCTTCTTGGTTAGTTACATTGCCTATTGGTGCACTGCTATCTATTGTCTTTCTTGAATTATTTATTAATACGTTTACGTATTGAATTTTCATTTTTTAACTTCCAATTATTGGCAATTAATCTGATTTTTATTATCAGAAACCTGATAAACTTAAGCTAAGATGAATAAGAATCATCCAATTATTTAAAATTTAGATTCAATTACCAGTTTGTATAAATGAGAATTCTTTTAATTTTTCTTAGCATTGTCTTGGTATCGTGTGGCTCACAGAATGATACTGTAGTTGTTGACTATGTCGTTGAGACAAACCCCGTTAGCTCTACAGGAGATGCTGCTGATGATCCTGCTATATGGGTTAATGAATTAAACCCCCAGCAATCACTAATTTTTGGTACCGATAAGAGAAAAGGCATACATGTTTATAAATTGGACGGATCTGAGTTAGGGTTCTCTGAACTAGGGGCAACAAATAATGTTGATGTACGTGTACTTAATGAAACCTTGTACATCGCAACCTCTAATAGAACTACGAGCACAATAGATTTGTGGTCAATAAATGAGTCTGATGCCTATGAATTCTTTAATAAATATAAAGATCCTTTCAGAGCGTTAAACTCTAAATCATATGAAGCCAATATGAACGTTTATGGCATATGTCTAGGGCTTTATAACAATGAATTAATCGCACTCTTAACAGAGGAGGAGGGAGTTGCTCTGCAATTCTGGAATCTTACTGATGAAATGCTACTGAACACAATCAATCTAATTGAAGATGAAATTAATCCACCATCAAGTGGTAATGAAGCTGAAGGCTGTGTCTTTGACGATGAAAATGAAACCTTCTTTGTCTCCAGAGAGGGTAATGATGGCATCCTAAAAGCTTTTTCTACACAAAACCAAACTTTTATAAAAGTAATTGATAACCGTGACGGAAACATCACTGGCGATCCTGAAGGGGTTGCCGTATACAAAATATCGGATAATGAAGGATTTTTAATAGTATCCTCCCAGGGCGATAGCACTTTTAATGTTTACGATCGAAAGTATCCCTACGATTTTAAGTATAAATTTTCGGTTATTGATGTCGCAGACACCGATGGCCTAGACATCGTCAACTTTGAATTTTCAGATCAATTTAAAGATGGTTTAATGGTAGTTCAAGATGGGTATAACACACCCAACAATCAGAACTTTAAAATTGTTAGCGTTACAGATATTAAAAAAAAAATTCTGATACCTGGCTTAAGCAATTAAAAAATTTTTCTAAAGAGAATGCCGCAATTGCTCCTTTCCTTTTAACTTTGCTTGGGTTTTTAGAATCCTTCGTTCTAACCGGTGTCCTTTTCCCAAGTTTGCTACTTTACTTATTAGCAGTTTTCTTGTTTTTAGAGGGCATATCTTCAATCTATTTAATTACTGCTTTTGCCTATGTTGGGTCTTTTCTGGGGGATCAATCTAGTTACTTAATGGGCAANCTCTTTGGTGTAAGAATTCTGAATTGGAAATTCTTTAAGAAAAGAAAAAATACCNTNANAAAAACNAAGAATTGGTTTGATAAATATGAATTNGGAGCAATTTTATTAGGAAGAATGACTCCAAGTATCCGCCCATTTGCACCATTCATGGTGGGTACATTTAAACTAAATTATCAAAGATTTTTATTGTTTGATCTCTTAGCATGTGCAATATGGGCTTTGGGTTTAATCCTTTTGATTATATTATGGGATTCAATAGCTAATTTATTTGCATGATTCAAATCTTAACAGTAGTTCTTTTATTGGTTGTGGGTTTTTTCTTAGTTGCTTACTTCATGAAAGAAAAAGGAGGATCAATTAAAGATCTCTCAGTAAAACTTCTAGCTCTAATTCTAACCTTGGGCACACTCTATTTATTTTTTAGAGTATTAAGATTTTTGATCTGATGGATGAGTCAATTTTTATAAAGATCCTAAAAAAAGAAATTCCCGGCGAAATTGTATATGAAGACAATGATTGTTTTGCAATAAAAGATATCAATCCACAAGCACCTATCCATTTATTAATCATTCCTAAAAAACACATTGCTAAAGTTTCCGACGCAAATAATAAAGATAAGGAATTATTGGGATCATTGTTGCTTGCCAGCCAAAAGATAGCTAAAAAATTTGATCTTGATGACAACTATCGATTAGTGATAAATAACGGTCCGAAAGCAGGGCAGACAGTTTTCCATATCCACATTCACCTGCTTGGTGGAAAATCTCTTAGCTGGTCACCTGGTTAAGATTAATAATAGGAAGCACCTATTAGCAGTGCTAAGACAATTATGCCAATTACGCCAAAAAATATTACGATATTTCGTAATGTTGTTTTATCATCCATGTTGTAATTTTAACTATAAATCTTAAATGCGTATAGAACCTTACATCGATTCTGAAGTAAATAAGGTATTAACAGACCTACTTAGTAATCAGGAGTTTATAAATTTTGTTAAGACCAATTTATCGAACTCTAAATCAAAATTTCTATCTTTGCCAGGTTCTACCTTTCTAGCATTTCAAGTTTTTAAGAATAAGGTTAAAAAAATTAATTCCATTAACGAATTTCAAGACCAAGTAAAACAAGTCCTTTCCTCGGTTGTAGCAAAGACAATTGATAACTTTTCTTATTCGGGTCTGGAGCAACTAGATTCATCGAAACCCTACTTATTTATAGGCAACCATAGAGATATTACGCTTGATAGTGCTCTATGTAATTTTGCTCTAGATACCATAGGCTTTGAAACTACCTACAATGCAATTGGAGATAATCTTGTTTCTGTTAACTGGATGGGAGAACTTTTGCGGTTAAATAAATGTTTTGTCATTTCAAGATCAGGATCTTCAAAAAAAGAAATTTACAATAATCTTTCTAATGCATCATCTTTTATTCATGAGGCTTTGAGTGACTCTAAACATGTTTGGATTGCGCAAAGACAAGGCAGAGCAAAAGATGGTTTAGATAAAACCGATTCGGCAGTGCTAAAAATGATTCATATGAATCAACGTAAGAACTATCCTTTTGAAGAAATTGCTCATCACATCAATATTATTCCTTGCTCAATTTCGTATGAAATTGACCCACTGGCTGCTGAAAAAGCAAAAAAACTTCTAAGTGGCGCCCAGATCAAAGCAGCAAATGAAGATGTATCGCATATCTTTCAAGGAATAATGATGGGCAAAGGAAATGTTCATTTATCGTTTTGCCCAAAGATTACAGGTGAATTTTCACCCGAAACGATGGCACAAGAGATAGATTCTGCAATCTCTTCCAACTATAAACTTTGGGATACTAATTTATATGCCTACGACTTTCTGTATAACAACGAATTAGATAGCTCTAATTATGAGAAAGGTAAAAATTATTTTGAAGATTTGCGCGTTTCTATGACTAATCAGGAGCTTGAATATATAATGGAACAATACGCAAACCCCGTAAAAATAATTAAGGATTAGACGAAATGAAAGATGACCAATTTTATGATTCTAAAGAAGATTCAGAAAACTCCTCTTCAGATGCAATCGTTGCTCTAGTAGTCATAGTTTGTGGCGTTATAGCTGCATCTATTTATGTAAGTTCCTTATGAGCTTGGATATATCAAGCCTGTTTTCCGTCGAAAGAAAAGTTGCTGTAGTTACAGGAGGGTCGAGAGGTATTGGCGAAATGCTTGCCTCGGGTTTCCTTGCCAATGGTGCAAAAGTCTACATTACAGCTAGAAAAGAGGATGCACTAAATTTAAAAGCTAAAGAACTTGCAGAGAAATTTGGTGGTGAATGCATACCATTTTGCGTAGACCTATCAAATATTGAAGGTGTAAATGAGTTTGTTAAATTTATTTCAGATTGTGAACCTGAGGGAGTAGATTTTCTTATAAATAATGCAGGCGCTGCATGGGGACATCCCTTTGAGTCTTTTCCTGAAAGTGGATGGGATAAAGTCATGGATTTAAACGTAAAATCACCTTTTTTTCTGACTCAAAAGTTTAAAACCTTGCTTGCAAAAAAGGGCAACAGTGAAGATCCATCAAGAGTTGTTAATATTGCGTCTATTGATGGTATCAGATTGCCCCTAATGGAAACATTTTCTTATACTGCATCTAAATCCGCCATCATTCATCTGACTAGACATCTAGCTAAAACATTGGTGAAAGACAACATAATTGTTAATGCTATAGCACCGGGTCCTTTTGATAGTCATATGCTTGGTAAAGCTGTTAATTTTGATTACTCTTTTATTGCTGAATCCATTCCCAGAAAACGAATTGGATCGCCTGAGGATATAGCTGGCCTATGCTTGTATTTATGTAGTAGAGCCGGTGCTTACACCGTTGGTGAAACAATTACATGCGATGGTGGCGCGGTAAACGCTACCTAAAGACTATCTAAATAAACCTCTGCGTCTAGTGCTGCCATGCAGCCAAATCCGGCACTGGTAATAGCTTGTCGATAACTGTAATCAGCAACATCACCAGCTGCGAAAATTCCAGGCACAGAGGTTGAAGTTGCGCCATTATCAAAGCCAGTTTTGGTGACTATATAGCCATTATTCATGTTCAATTGACCTTCGAAGATATCGGTATTTGGTTTATGCCCTATGGCGATAAAAACACCATCAACTTTTAAAGATAAAGTCGCACCATTAATGTCTTCAAGCATCACTTGGTCAACAACCTGATCACCAATTATTTCTTTCAGAACGGTATTTAAAATTAAAGAAATCTTTCCTTCTTCCACTTTATTATGCAGCCTGTCTTGTAAAATTTTTTCAGCTCTAAATTGATCGCGTCTGTG
>PAHC01000025.1 GCA_002704755.1 Rhodobiaceae bacterium | reverse complement strand
ATCTCTGTTGCACAATTACTAGGTGAGGCAATTTTGAGAACCTCAAATGAAGAGTCAGTCTCTAGCCTCTTTATTTAATAAAAAGATCTTTCTTTTTATATAAAAATTATTTATAGATATAATTTGTAAATGTATTCACAGATAACACAGTAATAAACAAGAGTAAAAAATGTCAGAAATTGAAGAAATTATTGTTACAACCAGAGATACTAAAGGTACAGGAAGCTCTCGTGCAATTAGAAGAGCTGGTAATACTCCCGGTGTAATATACGGCGTTGGTGTTGAACCAACACACATATCAGTAGAAACTAAGATGCTGGTCAAACATTATCAATCAGGACGTTTCTTATCAACTCTTTATGAATTGAATATTGATGGGAAAAAATCAAGAGTTATTCCAAAAGATGTTCAATTACATCCTGTTAAAGATACACCATTACATGTAGACTTTTATTTGCTCTCAAAGGAATCTCAAGTAATAGTTGAAGTACCTGTGTTGTTCTTAAATGAAGACACATGCCCAGGTCTTAAAAAAGGTGGGGTTCTAAATGTTGTACGGCATAATGTAGAAGTATCGTGTCCAGCCGATGCAATTCCTGAAAATCTTGAAGTTGACCTATCAGAGGCAGATACTGGAGACTCAATTCATATATCTGCAGTTACGTTACCTAAAGATGTGACACCTACAATAACTGACAGAGACTTTACGATTGCAACTATTGCTGCACCTGCAGGAATGACAGAAGAATCTGAAGAAGAAACATCTGGAGCCGAATCAGAAACTGAGTCAAAAGATACAAGTAACGAAGAATAATAAAGTAAAAAATTCTTATGTACCTTATTGTTGGTCTAGGAAATCCTGGAAAAAAGTATGAACAGACTCGCCATAACATTGGATTTATGGCTGTTGATGCAATTTTGAATTCATACGGTAGTAACGACAAACCAAAAAAAAAATTTAGTTCCGTTATCCATGAATTACAATTAGAAAACAAAAAAGTAATTATTGTAAAGCCAGAAACTTATATGAATAATTCTGGGGATGCTATAATTCAAATTGTAAATTATTTTAAAATCAAAACAGAAAATATTTTAATTCTTCATGATGAGTTGGATCTTCCATTTGGCTCAATTCGTCTCAAAGTGGGCGGTGGTATTGCTGGTCATAATGGTCTAAAATCTATTCTCAGTCATTTAGATAACACCTTCTTAAGGCTTAGACTAGGGATTGATCACCCAGGAGACAAAAGACTTGTAAGCAATTATGTACTTGGAAATTTTAGTAAACCTGAGATGGATAACTTGAACACGCTATTTGATTACATAGCAATGAACATCATTAATATAATTTCTGAAAGAGAGAAATTTCAAATTAATTTCACAAGTACAGATATTTATAAATACATACACTCACATAAGGAGATTAAAACAAATAGTCCACTAACAAAAATTTTAAATCTTTTTAAATAGGAGTTATGTTATGGGTTTCAAATGTGGAATTGTTGGCTTACCTAACGTTGGAAAATCAACACTCTTTAATGCACTTACACAAACAGCAAATGCAGAGGCAAGTAACTACCCTTTTTGTACGATTGAACCAAATATTGGCGAAGTTGGGGTGCCAGATAGTAGATTGACAAAACTTGGTGATATTTCAAAATCAGTAAACGTTATACCAACAAGATTGAATTTTGTGGATATTGCAGGATTAGTTCAAGGAGCATCTAAAGGAGAAGGTCTTGGTAACAAATTCCTGTCCAATATCCGAGAAACTGAGGCTATAGCACATGTAGTGCGATGTTTTGAGAATGAAAACATCACGCATATTAATAATAAGATAGATCCAATTTCTGATATCCAAACAATAGAAACAGAATTACTTCTTGCCGATATTCAGAACTTAGAAAATAGAAAAGCTGGATTGGAAAGAAAGATCAAGTCAAATGATGAAATTTCAAAATTAACTTATAAGCTAATTGAAGAAATCATTGAGTCGCTCAACGAAGGAAGGCAAGCGAGAGATATGTTGATTGATGATAAAAATAGAAAAATATACCTAGAACTTAATCTCTTAACATCAAAACCAATGTTTTATATATGTAATGTAGAAGAGAATGACGCATCATCAGGAAATAAATATTCAGAAAAAGTACAAAAATATGCTGAAGAAATTAACTGTAAATCTATTAACATATCAGCTTCTACAGAGGCAGAATTATCTATTTTGAGCGATGAAGAAAAAGTTGAATACCTAAAATCTATCGGTCTGCAAGAAACTGGTCTAAATAAGGTGATAAAAACTGGTTATGAAATCCTTAATCTTGTAACTTATTTTACAAGCGGCCCAAAAGAAACAAGGGCATGGACTATTAGAAAAGATACACAGGCTCCCAAAGCAGCGGCCGTGATTCACACTGATTTTGAAAAAGGATTTATTAGAGCTGAAACAATTTCATTTGATGATTTCATAACAAACAATGGTGAAAATGGTGCAAAAGAAGCTGGGAAGATGCGATTAGAAGGAAAAGATTACATAGTGCGAGATGGTGATGTCATGCATTTTAGATTCAATAATTAATAGGTAATTAAGGAGTGAATATTATTCGAATATTCTTCCAGACATTGACGTCCATTTAAACCCAATAACTCTATAATAAATATCATTGAAACTATTTCCCCTCCAAGTTGATTAACTAACTTTGCAGAAGCTTCTGCAGTACCGCCCGTTGCCAGTACATCATCAATGAGAAGGATTTTTTGGGTCGGAGTAATTGCGTCAATATGTAACTCTAATTGATCTAACCCATACTCAAGAGAATATTCTTGGCTTATAACTTTATATGGTAACTTATTTCTTTTTCGAATTGGTATAAAACCCTTTCTAAGTTTCTGGGCTAAAGCGGATCCAAAAATAAAACCTCTTGCATCTATTGCTGCAATGAGATCTATATTGCCATCAATTAGTTCAGCACTCATATCAATAACCAGTGAGAATAAATCTGGACTCTTCAGTAGAGGTGTAATGTCACGGTAAATAATACCAGGTTTAGGGTAATCGTTTATGGATCGAATTGCTTCTTTGAGTAAATTTATATTTGTATTCAAATTAACACACTTATAGATTTAGTGTTCTATTCTTGACCAAATTTTCTTTTTGGAATAATACAACAAACCAGCAAGGACAAATAAGAAAATTGCAACCTTGAAACCCATTTTTTTTCTTATTTCAAGTTTCGGTTCAGCTGCCCACATCATGAACGCTGCAACATCTTCAGCCATTTGTTCAATTGTGGCTTGTGTACCATCAGCATATTCGACAGAGTCATCATAGAGAGGCTGTCCCATTGCAAATTGATTACCAGGATAGTATATGTTGTAGTGCATTCCATCTTGTAGTTTGAAATCTTCAGGTACTTCATTATAGCCATTTAAGAGTGAGTATATATAGTCCACACCCTGTTCTTGATACCCCGTAAAGAGATCAACAAACCACCAGGGAAAACCACGTTCAGTACTTCGGGCTTTCGCAAGAACGCTAAAATCAGGTGGATATGCCCCTCCATTAGAAGCGCGTGCTTCGTTTATATTTGAATAAGGAGGCGGGAAGTTGTCGCTGGGCTTACCTTCTCTTTCAAACATCTCACCAAAATCATCTGGTCCATCAAGAACAGTATATTCAGATGCAATAACCTTAACTTCTTCTGGGGTAAATCCTGGACCACCCTCTTCAGCTAAGTTTCTGAAATACACATAATTCATTGAATGACATGATGAACAAACTTCTTTGTATACCTGAAATCCTCTTTGGAGTTGAGCATTATCATAATGCCCAAAAATACCAGAGAAAGTCCATTCATGCTTTTCTACTCTTTTTTGTTCTCCAGCAGCTGCATATGTATCATTTGTCACCATAAAAAATGAAAGGAAGGAAAAAATTATCATAAACAATTTGATATATGCATAATTCTTCATAATGTCACTAAGCCTTTGCTTCTTCTTTAGAATTTTTAATTTCTAATTTTTCAAGTACAGCTTTTGTAATACTTTCGGGAATTGGTCGAGGCTTTTCAACTAAGCCAAGTACAGGCATTACAATTAAGAAATGTATAAAATAATATGCAGTACAAATTCTAGATGCAACAAGAAATAAACCCTCTGGATTTTGAGAACCTAGATACCCAAGGGCGATACAATTCAAGAGAAAAATCCAATAAAACTGCTTATATAAAGGTCTGAATGTAGCTGACCTAACTTTTGATGTGTCTAACCATGGTACAATGAACAGCACAGCGATTGCTGCTCCCATTACTAAAACCCCTCCAAGTTTAGACGGTATGGCTCTCAAGATTGCATAAAATGGAAGTAGGTACCATTCAGGCACAATATGTGCCGGTGTAACCAAAGGATCTGCCATTATATAATTATCTGTATGCCCTAATATATTTGGATTGAAAAATATGAACCATGCAAATAATATTAGAAAGCAAACCAAAGAAAGTGCGTCTTTAACTGTGTAGTAAGGAGCAAACGGAACAGTATCTTGTTTATCTTTAACACTCACACCAACAGGATTGTTATTACCAGTTACATGCAGTGACCATATGTGTAAAATGACAACACCAAATATCATAAACGGCATCAAATAATGAAGGCTAAAGAACCTTTTCAGTGTTGCGTTATCAACAGCAAAACCACCCCATAACCACTCGGTAATTGTTGTACCGACTACGGGTATTACTGAAAATAGATTTGTGATTACAGTTGCACCCCAGAAACTCATTTGTCCCCACGGCAACACGTATCCCATGAACGCTGTGATTACCATTAATAAATATATGACAACGCCTAGTATCCATAGTATCTCTCTTGGCGCCTTATATGAACCATAATATAGACCTCTAAACATATGCACATATACAGCGAGAAAAAACATAGATGCCCCAACTGCATGAATATACCTTATTAACCAGCCGTAGTTAACATTCCTCATAATGTGCTCGACTGAAGCAAAAGCAAGTCCTGCATCAGCCGTATAATGCATTGCTAACACAATTCCCGTTACAATTTGTGTAACAAGGCAAAATGTAAGTATTCCCCCAAAAGTATACCAATAATTTAAATTTCTTGGCGTAGGGAAAGCACTAATGTTATCATGTAACATTCTAGGCAGTGGCAATCTCTGATCAAACCATTTTGCAAACCCATTTTTCGGTATGTAAGTGGACTCTTTACTCATTCAATTCTTAACCTATTCTTATAATATTATCATTTACAAATTCAGCGATAGGGATATCAAGATTTTTTGCAGCAGGACCTTTTCGTATTCTGCCTGCTGTATCATAATGAGACCCATGACATGGACAATACCAACCACCATAATCACCCTTGGCATCCCCTAAGGATTGTCCTTTAGGCACACATCCAAGATGCGTGCAAACACCTACCATCACCAACCATTCTTTGTTATCATCAAGAGCTCTATTTTCATCTGAAGCAGATGAGTCAGCAGTCAGATTGTAATTTCTAGCGTTGTTGTCAGGTAGAGAATTAACATCAACTCTCGATGCCATTTGAATTTCTTCATCTGTTCTTCTTCTTATAAAGACTGGTTTCCCTCTCCATTTAACAGTTATTGACTGCCCTCTATCAATTTGGCTTATATCAACTTCTATTTTGGATAAAGCTAGCGCTGTTGCATCAGGATTCATTTGGTCTACTATTGGCCAAGCAACACTAGCCACACCAGCAGCAGCAAAAGCACCCGTTGCTAAAAAAATAAAATCTCTTCTAGATGGCTCTTTTGTATCTTTCTTTGACAATTTATCCTCTTAATTTCTATATATGTTTATACCGATTTAAAAAAAAATGCTATACCTTTATATACGTTATTAATTGATTTTTTCTAAATAAAATAAAAAATGCAATTTACATAGTTGTATATAATTATTTTAAATTATTTTTCTATTGGAAATGCCTAAAAACAAAAAGAAAAAAAATATATCCGTGGCGTTATATCAGCCTGACATTCCGCAAAATACTGGATCTATTATACGCCTTACTGCATGTTTTGGAGTTTCCTTACATATAATAGAGCCAGCAGGATTTATCATTGATGATAAAAGATTAAACAGAGTTGCAATGGATTATATAAATCATTTGGATATCATTAAACATCCATCATGGAATGAGTTTTTAAGATGGTCAAAATCAAACTCCTATAGAATAATATTAGCAACTACAAAAACAGAGCGGTCCTATTTAGATATTAATTATGCGGTTAATGATATCCTATTATTTGGGAGAGAGAGTTCTGGTGTTCCTGAAGAAGTTCATAACCAATCGGACACTCGAGTAAAAATAGAGATGCAAAACGGTATGCGATCCTTTAATGTCTCCAGCTCATGCGCTATAATATTAGGCGAAGCTGTAAGACAAATATCGGATAGTTAATATAATGATGCAAAAAAATCATAAAACAATATTAGAAGAAACATCTGAATTGCGAACTAATGTAACAGATCTTTTTGATAAACTGAGAGATCAATTGTGCAACTCTCTTGAAACATACGAAACTAAATTAAAATCTAATTCGAAGAAATTTCAAAAGGATAGCTGGTCACGTGCAGGAGGTGGTGGCGGAGTTTCCAGTCTACTTAAAGGAATAATTTTTGAAAAAGCCGGAGTGCATACTTCAACTGTATATGGTGATTTACCGCCAGGAGTACTCGAAAAAAGTAATAATTCTAAGCTATCAAATCAATTCTGGGCGTCTGGCATTTCTGTAATAATCCATCCTAAAAATCCGTTTATTCCATCGGCCCATATGAATTTAAGAATGATAATTAGTGAAGACTATTGGTTTGGAGGTGGCGCTGATCTGACTCCGATGCTCACAAACAAACGATCCCAAGAAGATTCGGATACGAAATTATTCCATAAATCTATGCGTAAAGCATGTAATAATCATACGAATGCTAATTTTGAAGTATTTAAGAAAAACTGTGATGAGTACTTCATAATAAAACACAGAAATGAAAATCGTGGAACAGGTGGAATCTTTTTTGATAATTATAAATCAGCAAACTCTGTTGATGATTTAGATTTTTTGGAAAGCGTAGGCCGTAATTTCATAGAAGCTTATTGTAATATCATTGAAATGAATATTAATAGAGAGTGGACGCACTCTGATAGAGAACAACAGCTTTTTTATAGAGGAAGGTATGTTGAGTTTAATCTAATGTATGACAAAGGAACAATCTTTGGACTTAAAACTGGTGGCAACATAAATTCTATATTATCGTCACTTCCCCCACTGGTCAGTTGGTAAATCTATAGAATTCAATAATCCCTCCTTATCAATTAGACATTTTGAACTGAGCCATATCTTTTCAAGTTCAGAGAGAGTTTTGCCAATTACTTTACCATCTTTAAACCCAACCTCAATGAGAGTATTCGCACTAATCGGAAAAATTGGTATGGGTTTATTATCTATATCAATAAATGATTTTGTCCAATCAGTAGGAACAATATTTGAATTAATAAGACATTTTATAAGAAATATTTTTGTTAAATATCTTCCGTGTTTATAAAGATAGAAATCAATTAAATCATCGAATTCATATAATTCAATAACATTAAAATTATAAATTTTATGTATTAAATAAAATTCTTTTTTTGAAAAATTTAGTTCCTTCACAGCATCCATTAATAATTTTTTTTGTAAATTTGGGTCTAAAGCAAGAGCAAAATATATTATTGGATTAAATTCAAAATCTATTTCTTCTTTTATTTGACTGATTTTTTTCTGGTATAAAAAACTATTTATCTGAAAATTTAAGATGCTAAAAAATTTATTTATTGATAAATATTTAATCATCTCAGGGGATTGAATTGATGATATGATTTTTAGCACTTCATCTCGTACCCTATCTTTTGATAAATTTAAAATTAGATGTCGTAATTGTATACAAATTTTTAACTCATCCAAATTAATTTTACGGTTATTAAAAATCACTGCAAATCTTAGAAACCTCAGTATCCTTAAATTATCCTCTTCAATTCTATTACTCACATCACCAATGAAGCAAACTTTAGATTTAAGCATATCATCATATGCTCCCAGTGGATCTAGAACTTCACCTTGCCTTCCAATGTAAAAAGCATTAATTGTAAAATCTCTCCTCTTTGCATCAATTAAAATATTTTTAGTATGTCTGGTATCTGCATTTCGACCATATGATTTTACATCCTCTCTCATAGAGGTGACATGGTAATTGTTGGTTTTACTTTTGAAGGTTATGCAACCATATTTTTTTGCATAATCAATTAAACTGAATCTTCCATTACTAGATAATTGCTTTTGTATTTTTTCGGAGTCTATATCAGTAACAAAATCAACATCACTGTATTCTTTACCCAATAAAATGTCTCGTACTGCACCGCCAACTACCCATAAATTTGCACCAATATTCTCAAATATTTTGAATAAATATAAGACGTCTTCGTTGAAATGATGAGTAAGATCTATCTGTTTTATAATTTTAATTTTATTTTTCTGGGCTTGTCCCATTAAAAACTTTGCTTACTCTTGAATAGTTCCAGAAATAATCTCACCATTTTTAATGTAAGGTGGCGAGTAACTTTTATTTATGTTTTTACCGGAGAATATTGGGTTTATGTAAAAAAGAATAATGGATATTGATAATCCAATAATTAACAAAGTTGAGAACTTCTGTATGAAAATCTCTTTGGTGTTTTTCCTATTGGGCAGAAGTGAGTTAAGTAGATAAAATATTATAAAAGGAGTCAAAATCAAAAATAGATGGAAAATTATTAGCTTTATCATTATTGAAATAACCTTTCAGATAGCGCTTTCAAAAGACGCGCGGTTGCCCCCCATATGAAATAGTTATCATATTCATAGACAAAAAAAGTCCTATTGTCGCCATTGATTTCTTTGTTCATCAACTGTAAATTGTTTGTGTCTGCAATAAAATTTAATGGAAGATAAACCAAACTCTCAACCTCATCATTATTCAATTTTGGAACAAAGTTACTGCTAATTGAAGCTACAACGGGCAGTATCATGAAATCTGTTCCCGTAGTTGTTATATCCAGATAGCCCAAATGCTCAATTTTTTCTCTCGAAAGTCCAATTTCTTCATTGGCCTCTCTGTAAGCAGTATCAACAGGACTTTCGTCTTTTAGGTCAACTTTTCCTCCAGGGAATGATATTTGCCCTGCATGTGATGGTAAATTATTTGATCTCTGAGTAAGTATTATTTGAATTTCTTGATTATTGCGAATGAGAGGAATCAAAACGGCAGAGTTTCTATATTTTTTACCATTAATTATTGAATATAATTTATCATCATTTCTATCGGTAAAAATTTTTGATTTATATGTTGGAATATCTTTTATTAATTTTTCAGTGTAATTCATTATGTAATTTTCAATTATTGTTATCTTTGATGGATTCTATTGCGAAAAACTCCTTATCACTCCAAAATCCAAAACAACATGTATTATCAATTTCATGATAATTACATAGATCGAAGAGGTCAAGAGCGCATGATCTAGTGAAATATGCTTCAATATTATCCCTAACTGTCACATATGGAATTATGCCATAATTTATCTTATTATTTAAAAATCTTATCTGTTTATTTGAATTTAATGTTAATTCATCACCTACATTTGTTTGAAGGTATATAACAGCATCATCTTTCTCACCTTTAGTCCATATAGTTGTAATTTTAAATGGAACGTCTTCAACAATAACCTGCTCCTTTTCATATGGCGTCGTAATAAAATATTGACCAACATCATTCAGCCTGAGATATCTCGAAAAAAGACAGACCATTGGATGTCGTTTAATTTCAGTTCCCTTAAAAAACCACTTACACTCTTTATCAATAAAGAATTTTGGGGATGTTTCAGCGTGATTGATTTTATTAGTTTTACTCAATTTAGATTAATCAGGGTAACGTTTAATAATTATTTTTGAACTATCTTCAATTATATTAGTTTTGATTTCTCTATACAATACCCGATCATTTTTAACAGGTCCTGCAAAAATAATTTCTTTTCCAAACATTCTTTTAAAACCAACCTTGGAATAATAAGATAGATCACCTACGAGGATGATTATATTATGATTCGCCTCATTGCATTTATTCACACTATAATCTATCAATTTGACGCCANATCCACGTCCCCTATGATCTGGATGAATTACAATTGGACCTAACAATAATGCAGNAGCATTATTTACTAAAATTTCCCAATATCTCACAGAACCGATGATATGATTTTGATCAACCAAAACAAATGAAATATTAATTAAGTGCTCTCTCTTTTCTCTGTATCTAAAAGCACTTTTTGTATATCTACCAGGACCAAATGTTACAGAGTGTAGATTGTCAATTTCAGGAGCATCATCTGATCTTTCAAGCCTAATTTCAGGTTCTGACTTAGAATTATTTTTCATTTTGCTTACATTTTTTTATAAGAACATGATATNNTTAAAAAATTATTAGATTAAAAGAAGACAAAATACTAGTAATATTTAATTTTAAGGTGACAGTTTATGGGTAGATTAGAAAATGGTGTTTGGATTGACCAATGGCATAACACAAAAGAAACAAAAGGACGTTATGTTAGAAAACCTTCAATCTTTCGAAATTGGATAACAGTTGATGGAGAAGCGGGTCCCACTGGAAAAGNTGGTTTTTTAGCTGAAAAAGATCGATATCATTTATATATATCTTGGGCTTGCCCATGGGCACATAGAACACTAATTTTTAGGGCAATCAAAGGCCTCGAGAATATGGTATCTATCTCAGCAGTGAATGCCATTATGCGTTCCAAAGGCTGGACATTTGACAATGGCTATGGCGTAATTCCCGATAATATTAACCATTCAAAATATTTATATGAGGTATACCTCAAAGAAGATAACTCCTATTCTGGGCGTGTTACAGTCCCATTGCTATGGGATAAAAAAACATCAACAATAGTGAATAATGAGTCAGCTGATATAATAAGGATGTTTAACTCAGCATTTGATAATNTAGGAGCAAAGGAAGGTGATTATTACCCCGACAACCTGGCAGATAAGATAGATAATATGAATGATTTTATCTATCAAAATATCAATAATGGTGTCTATAGATCTGGATTTGCAACNACTCAGGATGCTTATGATGAAGCAATTGAAACTTTATTTTCAGGATTAGATAAGTTGGATCATATTTTATCAAAACAGAGATACCTCACAGGCAACATAATAACAGAAGCTGATTGGCGGCTTCTTCCAACGCTACTAAGATTTGATAGTGTTTACCATGGGCATTTTAAGTGTAATAAAAGAAAATTAAAAGAGTATGATAATCTCTTTAATTATACCAAAGAACTATACCAGTTTCCTGGTATTAGCGACACTTATGATGANAAATATAGTAAGGAACATTACTATGGGAGTCATGAGACTATCAATCCAAGCGGAGTAATTGCCCATGGACCAGAATTTGAATTNGATCAACATCATAATAGGGCATAAATAATATATGACTGAAGATAAAAATATTGTTCTATTTGGCGCAGGTTGTTTTTGGCACCCACAAAAAGTCTACCACTTTACCGATGGTGTTTTGGAAACAGAAGTAGGATACGCAGGTGGTTCCAACCACAATCCCACATACGAACAAGTTTGTTCTGGTCTTACGGGACATGCAGAAATAGTAAAAGTTAAATTTGATGATTCAATCGTAAAATTCGATGAACTATTGGATATTTTCTGGAATATCCATGACCCTACGCAAATAAATAGACAAGGCGTTGATATTGGGACGCAATACAGATCATGTATTTTTACTAATTTCGATCCATACCTCGATATAATAAAAAAATCAGTTGAAGATATGAATAACTCAAAAAAATATTCAAATCCTATATCAACCATTATTTATGACACGATAAAATACTACCCTGCCGAGGACTATCATCAAAAATATTTATTTGGTAACGCTCTGTAATATGAAAAATTAATCTATTAAACTCGTAAAATATAGATACAAAAATGATCATTTCGCATACATCAGATATACATCTGCCACTAACTTTCAAACCAACTATTTCAAGCCTATTCAATAAAAGAATAATTGGATATATCAATCATAATTCCAACAGAAGAAATATTCATAAACTCGAAAATATAGAACTTATACTACATGACATAAAACTAAAAAATAAAACAGGCCATACAATCTTNTCAGGAGATATTGTGAACTTATCTCTCGAAGAAGAATTTATTAACGCAAATCAATTTCTAGGTAAATACTTTACTAAAAATAACTTATCAATTATTCCTGGCAATCATGATGCTTATGTGAATATAGAATACAAAAATTCTCTATATCACTTAGCAAATTACCTCGATGNATGTGATCCCTTGAACCAAGAAACTACATTTCCATATATAAAAAAGATTAAGAATATAGTATTAATAGGTATATCAACTGCAGTCCCTTCACCACCCTTTATGTGCTGGGGTAGAGTTTCAAAAGAACAAATAATGAAACTTGAAAAAATTCTCTCTTCAATCGAAAAAGAAAACAATTTTGTATTATTATTTTTACATCATCCAATACACCATTATGGTGCATTTAATCATAAAGGGTTACTCAACAAAGAAGAATTAATTGAAACTATTTCAAAATTTAATATCCATTTAATCATCCATGGTCATTTACACAGAGAGATCCATAATTCAATNCAAATAAAAGATATCTCGGTTCCATGTATTGGAGCACCATCTGGCTCGAGAGATAAAAATAGCGGGCTNTCATACCTTGAATATCAAATAGATAAAATAAATGACAAATGGAATTTAAAGGTATATCGTCGCGAATATAATTATACTGATGAAATGTTTAAGAGTTTGATTTTAAAGGAAGTTTCTTATGATTGATAGAATATCCCCCTTAACAACTAAAATTATTTGCGGTGGTTTTATTCTTGCTATTGCTGTAGGTATCAGACAATCATTCGGATTATTCCTTGATCCAGTAAGTACAACTCTCCAAATCGGACGTGAAACTTTTGCATTATCAATAGGACTCATTAACCTTCTATGGGGAGCTCTTGCACCATTCACTGGCGCTTTATCTGATAAGTTCGGCCTGAAAAAAGTCGCTATATTTGGTGCAATCCTCTACTCTTTGGGTATTTATATTTTCTCAAACTCAAGCCATGGTTATGAACTTATTATTGGAGGGCTAATAGTGGGTGCTGGACTGTCAGGCTTAGGGTTTACTGTTATACTTGGTGCAGTCGGTAAATTCGCTCCACCAGAGAAGAGAGGTACTGCGCTTGGTCTTACAACTATGGGTGGTTCAATAGGAATGTTTCTTGGTATACCAGTATCTGGAACACTAATTGAGTCTACTGGATGGTCGTCTGCATTTTTCTGGTTGGCAATCATATCGCTTNTAATGCTACCTCTAGTATACGGNCTTGTTGATAGCAAAAAATCAAATGATAAAAAAACAAAAGTAGCCTCTGAGGATAAAGGTGAAACGTTAAAAGAGGTACTAAATCATGCTTTTAACTCAAAGCACTTCTTACTGCTAGTATGCGGATTCTTCATATGTGGTTTTCACGTTAACTTCATTGTGTCCCATTTGCCAGCCTTCATAAGCGATATGTCATTGCCCGGCACTGTTGCAACTACAGCTTTAGCTCTGGTTGGCTTTGCAAATATTTTTGGAGTTGCAATAGCAGGGAGGTTAGGTGATAAATATAGCAAAAGTGATGTCCTTGTGGTCCTTTACAGCCTAAGAGCTATAGTCTTTACAATTTANATACTTACTCCAATTACAGCTTCTTCAACGATGATTTTTACTTTCACATTGGGTCTTTTATGGCTGGGTACAGTTCCACTAACTAGTGGTCTTGTTGCAACATTTTTTGGCCCAAAATATATGTCAATGCTATACGGTATCGTATTTTTTGGACATCAATTAGGTGGATTCTTTAGCTCTTGGCTTGGTGGAAAAATTTATGACTTCACAGGTAATTATGATACCATGTGGTGGTTCTCTGTGTTTCTTGGAGTATTAGCAGCATTATTACATTATCCAATAAAAGATAAAGCAATTATTCTATTCGGAAGTAGATAACTATATTCTATATATTCTGCTGGCTGTGTTATAAAAAATATCCTTTTTTGCACTTTGCTGAAGATGATCAGTGGCCTGATTATATGCATCGATTATATCTTTGTATTCACACCAGATTTTTTCAATTGGGAAATTTGAACCAAACATACATCTGTCAGAGCTATATATTTTAAGAACCTGGTTAACAATATCCCTTATGAATATTGGGTCGTTTTTATTCATAAAAGTCCCCAAACCAGATAGTTTTATGATCAAATTATCAAATTCTGACAAAGCTGTCATAAAATCAAACCAAATTTTCATTGAGTCATTAGATAAATCATGTGGCATCCCCGCGTGCTGTAAGATAAATGTTACATCAGGATACCTTGATAGCAATTTTAGTGCTTGATCTTTCTGCCCTTGAAACATCTGTAGTTCAAAAATTGAATTATGTTTAGCTAAGTACTCAAAATTTTTATTGAACAATTGATCATCAATAATATTGGGAGAATGCGCAAATGAATATAATTCTTTTTCATGCCAATGCAGCTGCATTCTGATCCCTCTTGTAAGAGGGTAATCAAATAATCGGTTGAGCATTTCAGGAGCATCTTTATCTAAAAGGTTACAATAGCCGATAAACGCATTTGGCCAACCGGAAGAATTAAAACAGTCATCGATAAATTTTGCTTCATCCAAATATNTNTCTATTGGCCAGTTGCACTGTATATAAACAGATTTTTCTACTCCAAAATCGACAACGTCATCAATGTAATCGTCAATTAAATAATCTTTCTTTATAGATGTATAATCACCAAATATCCTTGGTTGTATTTCGCCTTGCAACCAATCTAGATCTCTCTGTTCCCAAATGTGATGATGACTGTCTATGATAGGAATTTTCATTTGTTCATTATAATTTTTTTATTGATCTGGATGAAACTATATAAAATCTTGGNACCAGAAGCAATAATGAACTAATTATGCCAAAACCAATACCTATCCAAAGACCTACTAGACCATACCCTAGAGAAACTGAGAATACATATGATATTGGCATCCCAAAGAACCAAAAACATAGGGATAATATAATAAAGGGNACCCAAACATCACCAGTCCCTCTCAAAGCCCCAAGTGATACTGCCATCATTGTATCAAATATAAATAAGAACCCAACAAAAAACATTATTTCTTGCGTTAATAATATCACTTCAGGATCATCAAAAAATATATCAGCTATTAATTCCGGATAAAGTATTGTAAATAATGANACTGGTAATGTTATAGAAAATGCNACAANAATCCCCATTAGACCAGCTATTTTTGTGTCAGATATATTTTGTCTTCCAACAGCTTTACCTACTCTAATTGATGTTGCACCTGCAACTCCAATTGCACTCATATATATAAGATTCATTATGGTATATGTGGCATGATGAGCGGCAAGTGCCTTCGATCCAAACCAGCCTGCAATAAAAACAACAATNCTAAAAGCTACTATCTCCACTCCTTGCAGAAGTGACATTGGTAATGCAACTTTTCTAAATTTACGCGAGATTGTGTTCTTTAGTGAAAATAAGTTTTCTTTTATTTCATNATAACTTTTTCGTATTTTATATAAATCTTCGTTGCTATCTGAAATCACAAATAAATATATTAATGCAATAAAAAATGCTACCCACCTCAGTATTGAAGAGATAACAATTGCCTCATAAGCTCCTCCTTCAGTGAAAAATCCACCCCAGGATAATATAAAGATACCATTGAAGATTACATTTAATATATTCACAAATATCATAATATACATACCTGCTTTTTGATANCCTATAGACTCTAATATCAAATTTGTTGTGACAAAAAAGAGCATACCCGGNATACCATANGCAAANACAAGCGAAACTCTTGCTCCTTCAGATGCTATATTTGTANCTTGTCCAGTGAGTAAAAAGAAATCTTCAACAAAGTATGCAAGAAAAATTGAAATAAAAGAGAATATAATACTGTGAGCCATGCTTGAATACCATATTCCACCTACGTTAAATTCTTCTTTAGANCCGATTGCCTGAGAGGCTAGTACCACTGTTGCATTAAGAGCACCAATAAATATAACCATTAACGCAATAACCGGAGCAAGACCAATTCCTAAATAGGCAAGTTGCTCTGCGCCAGCCCAGCCAGTCATGATAGCATCAATAGTAACCATAATTAGAATTGAAGTTCTAGCAATTATAATGGGAAAACCCATTCTGATTGTATCCAGATAATTAAATAAATACGGATTCTTGATTTTTTCAGTCTGAAGCATTTAATTAATTTAGTGTTTGAAATATAAGAAGTTTTATTGATCTGAGATTGTACAAATATCGTCACCAACTGTTACATCATCTCCTTCATTTGCTTGAATGGAAATTAATTTCCCATCACAAGGAGCTTCTATTTCAGCTGTGGTTTTATCTGTTTCAATTGTATATAAAATCTCACCCTTTGAAAAATTTTCNCCGGGTTTTTTATGCCATTCAACAATTGTACCATCCTCTACATTCATCCCCATCCTTGGCATTTTTAAAACTAAAGTCATTCAATTCCTCATTTTAATAATTGCAATATACAATTGATGATATCCGGTACGTCCGGAATAACATTATTTTCTAGAATTGGTGCATAGGGAATTGCAACATCTTTGACTGTAACACGTTTGATTGGGGCTTTTAAATACTGAAATGCTTTATCTGAAATTATTGCGGATAGATGACTCGCAGCACTACATACATCCCTAGATTCATCAACAATTACCACTCTTCCTGTCTTTTTCACTGATTCTATAATTGAAGACTCGTCTATAGGTGACAATGATAACAAATCAATTAAATCAATATTCACATTAGACTCTTTTAACTTATCTACAGCTGATAGTGCTTTAATTGTCATGGCACCAATGGAAATAACAGTACAATCACTTCCAGTTCTTAAAACTTCAGCTTTTCCAATTGGCAAACAAAAATCTTCGTCATCTGGAACTTCTTCCGGACGTCCACCCCCAGCAGCTGTTAAATAAAATACTGGATTATCATCGCGGATAGCTGATTTTAATAACCCTTTAGCCGTTCGTGCGCTTGATGGCACGACAATTTTTATTCCACCTAAATTCATTAAGGCTGAATATGGTATATCCGAATGCTGAGCTGCAGCAGATCTTCCACCACCTATAACTGCCATATAAACAATTGGTAATTTTACTTGCCCAGCTGTCATATATTTAAGTTTTGCAGCTTGGTTTGCAATAGAGTCAAAACCTGTATATATAAAATTACCATAGAGCAGATGACAAATTGGCCTATAACCAGCAGCGGCAGCTCCGACTGCCATACCTGTCATGACGTTTTCGCATATCGGTGTATCCATAACCCGATCTTTTCCATACTTNTCTTGTAATCCAGTAGTTTGTCCTAATAGTGATATGCCAGCATCTTCGCCATATAATATTACTTTCTTATCGCGAGACATTTCCTCATCTAAGGCCATATTTATAGCAGGCATCATTCTTTTTTTTGCCATATTAACTCTCAATCATATGATCCATTGAACTACTAATTTCTGGATCATTACTATCTAATGCGAACCTCACAGCTTCTTCAACTTCTGAATTAACATCTTGATGAATCTCATCTACCTCGATAGCTGTATAATTTTTATTTTTGATTAGTTGTTGTTCCAATCTTAATATTGGATCTTTATCTTCCTGTTTCCATAAATCAACTTCTTTTTGATCTCTGTAAGTGCGTGATAAAAAGGTATATTCAAATTCTACATGACCCCTCTGCCTGTATGTATGAGCTTCGATAAATGTAGGACCCTCTCCACTCCTACCTCGCCTTATAGCATTCGATGAGGCTTGCCAGACATCAACGACATTATTCCCATCAACTTCATAAGTTGGAATATTAAATGGTCTAGCTCTATCTGAAATCTTCCCCGATGTAACCTCAGATGTGTGAGTAAACTCAGAGTATTGATTGTTTTCACATACAAAAATCATTGGTAACTTCCATAGTGATGAAATATTCATAGCTTCCATTAAAACGCCCTGGTTCGCTGCACCATCTCCAAAGAATATTACCGATACAACGCCTTTCCCATCCAATTTAGCTGCTAGTGCTGCACCCACAGCAAGACCCATTCCACCGGCAACAACACCGTTAGCACCAATAATACCTTTTGAAAAATCGGCCACATGCATTGATCCGCCCTTACCTCCGCAGATCCCTGTTGATTTACCATATATTTCAGCCATCATTGATTTGATATTTCCGCCTTTAGCAATAAAGTGACCATGTCCCCTATGAGTACTTGATATCCAATCTGAATCATTCAGTTGATCACATAGTGGTACTGCTATTGCTTCTTGCCCGATGTATAAATGAACAGCTCCGGGAAATGCGCCATTTTTTGTTGCCTCTCCTAGGTGCTCTTCACATTTTCTAATTACCAACATTTTCCGATGGAAACGTTTCAGATCTTCCTCAGATAAATTATTTGTATATTTTTTATCAACCANAAGAACTATCCACTAGGCTAGATCTACGATCTGATTNGAATTTGATGAATTAATTATGGACTCAAGTATTTGGACGTTCGCGATGATTTCGTCTATTGTTATTCTGTAATTACCTCGAGCTTCAACAGCATCTGCCCATTCTTCAAAATTCATTTTCACTGTATTAACAACACTGTACTCTTCAACTATTCTTTCACCCTTTTTATTGCAATAAATGAATTCAGCAGGATCATCGACATCTACATTTGATACTTCTCTAATTTCAACCCAGCCTTCTTCACCAAAAACAGTAAATCTTCCATAAAAAGGGGTTGATATCATCACTGCTAGTGATGCAGTTACATTATTTTTAAATCTTAAATTTACTGATAAAGTATCTTTTTGAGGGTGTTCAAGAACAATGGAACCTGTTTTCGCATATATTCTGCTAGCAGGACCCAAAAAAGAAACAAAAAAATCTGATAAATGAATTCCTAAAGCAGTCATCCCGCCTGCTGGAGCAGACTTTGGGTCTAATCTCCAATTATTTCTATCTAATTTCATAAAAATATCATGACTAAAATTAGTTTCCATATGAAGAATTTTTCCCAAAAGATTATTATCAAGCATTTCTCGGAGTCTAACCATTGCAGGTTCCCATCTTCTTTCATGTCCGACGCCGAGGATTACATTATTATTCTTACATGCATCAGCCATTCTTTTTATACTCTCATACTTTAATGCAACGGGTTTTTCACAAAACACTTGTTTCCCATGATTAGCCGCAGCAATTACCTGTTCTTCATGAAANTGATTTGGAGTAGCCAAAATTACTGCATCAATATCCTNAGCAGCTATTATCNCCTGAAAGTCAAGTTTTGGGCTAACAGAATATTCACTAAATATAGAGTCAGACTCTCCGATCATTGGATCAAAAGCATGGGTAATTTCTATTTTTTTACTATCATGAA
Organism: Rhodobiaceae bacterium; assembly: GCA_002704755.1. Lineage (GTDB taxonomy): Bacteria > Pseudomonadota > Alphaproteobacteria > Rhizobiales > TMED25 > TMED25. The sequence goes on along the minus strand of PAHC01000025.1, from coordinate 86,592 downwards.
GACATTTGATTATTTGTTTTCCCCACCAACCAAGTCCAATTACTGCTGCTCTCATAATTTATTTCCTCATCCCTATATTTGAAAGTTTATTTTTAAACTAAAAATAGATATATTGATTATATATATAGAAGGAACTTTGTAAATGGCTGAAGGAATAAAATTTAGTGCTGGAGAAAATCCTTACCTAGTTGAACATGGTGGTTTTTACAGAAGATGGATGCCTATGCTATCGGATATAAATGAACTGGTTGAAACTGTTAAAAAAATAAAAACTACCACTGAAGAAACATGGATACCAATCTGGGGCGAAGTTGCAAAAGTTCATGAAGATATGGGAGATAAATTCTTAAATTCAGAGAACGTAGAAGAAGCATATAAAGAATTCATGATTGCTAAGACCTTTTTATCTATCGCGAGATACCCAGGTGAAATTACACCGAAGAAAAAGGAAATCAGCAATGAATGCTCACGTGTTTACAGAAAAGCTTGCGAAATTCTAACACCTAAAGTTGAGATTGTAGAAGTTGAATGTGAAGGAAAGAAAATAGTATGCCACTTCAGATGCCCACCAAATGCAAAGAATATCCCAGCAGTATTAATTATGTGCGGCGCTGACATGTTCAAAGAAGATAGAGGATGGGCTTCTCAACATGCCATTGATAATGGCTTAGCATCTCTTGTTATGGATGGACCAGGTACTGGTGAGAATCCCTTTCCATGGGAACCCGAATCAGTAAAGGCCTGGATGGCAGCAATAGATTACTTAGCGAGTAGGACAGAAGTTGATAGTGAGAAAATAGGAGCTTTTGGGATAAGCAGGGGTGGCTATTCAGTAGTACAATTAGCAGGTTCGTATCCAGAAAAAGTAAAAGCAATAGTTGCAAATGCAGGTCATCCATTTGGTTATNAGATGACACAGAAAGAATTAGAAGATTTTGTTAAGGCTCGAAATGAGCGCGCACAACATGTTTTTGGTAAGATTGGAGANCCACCATCATTCCCTCCATGGACTATAGAGAAAGAAAAAAAATTATTTGATAAATGGTCTCTCAAAAGCCTTGGTATATTGGATAACATTACTCAACCAATATTAATGATCAATGGTAAAAAAGATCACCTTGCACCAATTGGGAATATATATTTTATGCTTGAAAATGGTCCAGCATANGGAAGAGAGGCAAGAATTTATCCTGATGCAGGACATTGTGCATTTAAATACCAAGAGCACTGGGCTAATGCATCATTTGAGTGGTTAGCTCAAAAATTATATTCTATTTAAGAAGTCGCTAATATCTTATCTGCAATTTTCTCGGCTGTCATAAGAGTAGGGAAATTCAAATTTGCGCATGGCACAATAGGGAAAATCGAAGCATCAACAATCCTCAATCCAGAAACACCATATACCCTGCCTTCATTATCAGTTACAGCNAGTTTGTCATCTTTTGAACCCATTCTACAGCTGCAAGATGCATGCCATACTCCAACGGAAGAATNCTTAATAAAATCTGCAAGCACATCATCATTTTCCATCAAAACTGATAATTCTGGAGCCTCTACAACAAACCTATTTAATAGATATTTTCTTAGAGCATCAGGNCCATCAAGTAATTTAGCAAAGATATTTGTTAAAATTTTATTTTTTATATTTACTTTCCCTACCTGCCTTACCTTCTCACCATAGACAGCAGCAAATACTTCTTTTGATATTTTTTTGAATGGAGCTGNTTGCTGAATTAGAACCATCTTTCTAAAACCATCCATTAATCTCTGCAGATCACGGTTATCGGACAAAAGGTTAAATTCAACTACGGGCTCCTCATAAGGGTCTTTTGATTTTATATATACCTGTCCTGTTTCAGAATAAGTCCTATTTACAAATAAAATAAAAGCAGCTAATTGATTCCCAATACTGTGCCATGCAGATTTTGAACAAACAGCAACATACATATCACCTTGGGGCACACCTTCAAAACCTGATGAATAACGCAAACCACATAAAAGATGCCTTCTTGTNAATTCATTGATTCTGGCCTCTGGTTTGATAAAGGAAGCAATATTTATTGATGGATGGTCCATTAATCTTTGTCCAACACCTTCTCTGTTAACCAAAACATCAATTCCTAAATCTTTCAGCTTCATTGCTGGACCAATGCCAGCTCTCATAAGCTGTGCAGGAGAATGAATTGCTCCTGAACTCAATATAATTTCTTTTGCATAGAATTTTTCTTCTGAAGATCCACAGTTTACTATAATTCCTTTACACTGTTTCCCATCAAAAATTATTTCCTTGACGAATGTATCTGTGAGAATTGTTAAGTTGGTCCTATTTCTAACTGATTGGCCCAAATATCCCATCGCCGCTGAGACTCTTCTTTCATAAATAAAAGAACCTGTTACAGGAAAATAGCCATCTTCAAATTTACCATTTTGGTCTTCTAAATATTTGTACCCTGCATCTTCGAAGGCCGCAGCAGATGCTTTAGCATGACCATTCCAAATCTGAGGAAAAATCCTACTCACAGGTATATTCCCGTCACTCCCATGATATGGACCCTGAAAATCTGTNTCGCGCTCTACTTTTTTGAAATAAGGTAATACCGCATTCCAATCCCAACCATTAGCTCCTCTCTCTTCCCAAATACTATAATCATTAGGAGCACCTCTATTTGCCACTAATCCATTTATTGATGACCCACCACCAAGGACTTTAGCCTGTTCGTATTTTCTTAAAGGAATTGATTCATCATCTTTTGTNTTATGTGATTTATTTTCAGTTGTTACCTTTAAATCTGTCCAGTGAAATCTGCNATCTAAATATGCATAACCTGGATAAGTGTCGAGTATTTCATTTGGAACATTTCCTGGAGGAGTATCAGGTCCAGCTTCACATAATAATACCTTATTTTTAGAATTTGAAGATAGTCTATTAGCAAGTACTGATCCTGCTGAACCGCCTCCTATAATTATAAAGTCATACATTATTAAATCCAATTCTCATTCAACTGTCGGCCATATTCTCTCGGCAACAGAGGGGGAACCAGGTGCATGAACAGTATAATTATGAATCTTATGCGTCCATTTGTCATCAGTCAATCCAAGGGCTTCGTGCTTTTCTTCGAAGTTTTTTTGCCTTGCCTCCAAAGATGTAAATTCATAAAGTACAGAAAATTTCGCCCACCCAGCCGCACTTAACATTGTCCTGGCTGTTATGCATCCAGAGAGCCTAGCAATTGCTGGTAAGCGATGTTGGGTGTACCATGAGCAAACATCAAACTCATCATCTAATGTCTTTGTTCTAAAGCTTCCCATTTGTATAACTGGTCCAGGCGTTGTTGCTGGTGTTTTTTGTTGAGTCTCGGGACCATCAACTCTCGATACTACTTGAAAAATACATTCCCTTGTTTCAAGTCGTTTTGTAAGTTCTGAGGCTCCTGTAATATTTGGATCATTAATAAATTTATTTTTTCCAGTAAGTGTAGCGATTGAGGCAGCTCCAATTAATTGAAGGTATTGAGAGCCTTGGCCAATTTTTTCTTCAGCTCTAGGTAAGTTATCCCTTATTGACTTCATACCACTTCCTTCTGATGCTCCTGCTTTATAATGTGCAGCCCACAGACAACCTGTTTGAGATTGGATCATTGGAAGGTATTCATTATGCATCCATTTAATATAGTCCATATCCCCACCATCTTTTAGATCGTACCAAATAGCCCANATTGCATTATCCATATTGTCTCTCTTTCATGGTGTTGATAAACAAAATCATTTGAATTTCAATGCTAATATATTAATAGTAATATATCAAAATATTTTTAATGCTTAGGAGATTTTAATATGACTAACAACGGACAATTTCAAATGCTACATACGATGGTTAGGGTGAGGGATTTAGATAAATCAATTGATTTTTATACAAGATTACTAGGTATGACACTTCTAAGAAAAAGAGAGGTTCCTGAAGCAAAATATACCAATGTTTTTGTTGGTTATGGCCCAGAAGATACGCACGCTGTTCTAGAATTAACATACAATTGGGATCAAAATGAGAATTATGATCATGGAACTGCTTATGGACATATAGCCCTTGGAGTAAAAGGTATTTATGATATATGTGAAGAATTAGAAAAAAATGGAGTCAACATTCCGAGAAAACCAGGACCGGTAAAACATGGTACCACTCACATAGCATTTATCGAAGACCCAGATGGTTATAAGATTGAAATAGTTGATCTTGACACGCGTAAAATTTAGCAAAAAGATTATTTTTGAGTTGGTTTTGCGGTAGGCAATAATGAGGCGATTGCAAGCGTAATTAAACACACAACTGATAGGATGATAAATATAATACCTAATCCATATTTATCAGCAATGATACCAGCAATCATTGCAAACAAAGCAGCAGAACCAACTTGAACCATAAACAATAAGCTAATCACACTGCCTGAGGTTTCTGCTGGCGCTAAATCTAGAGCCCACCCTTGTACCACTGGTCTCCCNGCGTATATGGCGAATCCAATAATGCCTGATAATAATATTAGAACAAGACCATTATCTACCAATGTATAGAGTGGTACTAATATTGCTGANACAAATAAGGCACCAACTGCAATGATCTTGCGTCCATGTTTGTCAGACATATAGCCAGCAATAGGTCCAGACACTAATCCTCCCATTTGCATTGAAAATAATGATGAACCAATCACTGCAGCACTAACGCCTTGATTAGCGACCATATACANTGGCATAAATACAAGTACACCATTCTGAGTAACAGTTCTGACCCCTGCTACAAGAAAAAGAGGAATAAGTTGTATATTTTTTATTAATAATTTTAAATTTGAGAAATAATTATCATCCTTAGACTTTTTTGTGTTGTCATTTGGATTTTCTTTATCTTTGAGAAAGAGTAAAATTATNAGCATAGTTACAAATAAAGGAATAGAGAGTAGCGCAGAGGTTGTATTCCAAGTTAGATTAACACCATTTATTGTGACATANGTTAATAGGAATGCAGCGAGTAAAGGCGATAATGCATCCCCAATACTTGCTCCGATACTATGGACTGACAGAACAAAACCTCTATTTCCCGGGTATTGTAGTGATAAGTATGTAAGTGCTGCTGGATGCCATAAACTTATACAAACCCCTATTAATGCAACACTTAAAAAGAGCATATAAATTGAGCCTGAAATACTCATAAGTAACATTGCAATACCTCCAATAAGGAGTGAATAAGCTTGAAAGCGCGAGTATTTGCCATTTCCTCTTAAATCAACTAAAGGACCACTGAAGGCATTTGCGGCAAAAGTTGAAAAATGGAAAACAGTCATAACTAATCCAGCTTGTGTGTATGACAAACCAAGATCTAGTGTTATGTATGGAAGAAGAATGTATATTGCAGCATTCACCCAGTGTGTACCACCATGCCCTGCTGCAACTAATACTGAAGGTAACTGAGATCTAAAAACACTTGTGATATTTAACATTTACTTCAATCAGCCTTTCAATAAATCAACTCTATCTTTTGAGGCTGAGAGTAGGAAGCCTATATCTTGTCCGGCTAAAAAGAAATGAGCCCCCATATCAATATATTTCTTTGCAATTTCAGCATCTTTAACACCACCGGATCCTAAAAACTTATTATATTTATTACATGCTTCTGCAACCTTCTTATAGTGTTCTACTATAATTTTATTTCCAAAATCCTGGGGGCATCCGCTTGCCATAGCCAAATCATTAGTACCAATCATAATTACATCTATCCCGTCTACTGATGCAATCTCATCAATTGCACTAATCGCATTTGGTGTTTCGACCATAGCAACTAACAAAGTTTGATCGTTAAGTTCTTGCGTTGCATGTTTCAGATTAATATTTTTATAGTCATATTGAACTATACCACCACCTACACCTCTAGAACCTTCTGGAGTAAATCTTGCAATATCAACCAATTTTTCGGCTTCCTGAGCTGTTTCCACATGAGGCAATACAATACCCATTGCCCCATTATCTAGGATCCTTGATATCATAGAATATCCATTAATAGGCACTCTCACTATTGGCGTTATATCGGTTTTTATAGCCATTGCTGAAATTTGAGCTACTGTTTCTGTGTTCATTGCACCATGTTCCAAGTCTATAAACAACCAATCAAACCCGGCTGTTTTCATTAAAGGTGCCACTTCTACTGTTCTGGATTGAACAAGCCCCACTCCAAGAGTTAGTTCACCATTTTGTAATTTATTTTTTGTATTATTAAGCATTTTATCTCTCTATTTTTTTGGCATAAGTAATGATAAAATTAAAGCAGAAATACTTGTAAAAGTTAGAAGAAGAAATACCAACTTTAAACCAAAAATATCAGCTGTTAATCCACCAAGCAGAGGAACAGTACCGGTCATAGCTGCCTGTGCTGTAAATAACATACTAATTGCACTACCTGATGTTTTACCTCCAGATATATCCATTGTCCAACTATGTATCACCGGTCTGATTGAATATAATGAGCAACCAGCTAGAGATACAATCAATATAAATAGAACTACATTATTTATGAAAGGTAAAATAATTAATAAAAATGCAGATATTATTAATGCATATATAACTATAGGTCTTCTGCCAACTTTATCAGAAAGAGAACCTACTATTGGCCCACCAAAAATTGCACCAAACTGGATTGAGAACAATGAAAAACCAACTAGTGCTGGACCTGCTTGCATTTCACCCACTAAATATAGAGGTAAAAAAACCGTAACACCATTTTGAGTCATAGACCAAAGTCCTGCCAGCAAACATAATTTTAGCATATTTCTATTTGCAAGAAGACCTTTTAGTCCCTCCCAGTAATTATACTTTGCTAGATTATTTGAGTCTNGATTTTCATCTTGTATGATTGGAGGTAAAAATTTTATAATATAAAAAGCCATAATCCCAACGGGGATTGATAGTAATAGTGCTGTTTGATTCCATGTAAAATAAATCATGATTAAACCAGCTATAGGGGGAGCTATACCATCACCAAGGCTTGCTCCAACTGTGTGCATTGAGAGTGCCAATCCTCTATTTTTTTTATAAATAGCTGATAGATAAGGAATTGAGGGAGTATGCCAACCACTCACGCAAATTCCTATAAAAATTGCTGATATGGCTAAAGTAAAGGTACCGCTTGCATTTCCCATGACAAGAAGTGCAATTGTACCCGATAACAAACATAAAAATTGTGCAAGTATATATTTTTTTGATATATCAATAATTGGACCACTTATGACAGTNATTAATACTGCTGCAACAAAGAAAATTGAGACCATACTACCAGCAGTNGTATAACTTAAAGATAAGTCTTGTACTATGAAAGGTAATAATACTAGGAAAATTCCATTTACCCAATGAGTAATACCATGTCCTAAGCTAACCATTGATAATGGCTTTGTATTCTTTATTTCACGAAAATCTCTGATTACCTGATACATTTTTAGACAATAGTTAAATTTGGTAGCGGAGGAGGGACTTGAACCCCCGACACAAGGATTATGATTCCTCTGCTCTAACCAACTGAGCTACTCCGCCATAATACTTTGAGAATTATATCAACTAATACTTCATTACCAAATGAATGTATATAATTTTATTAATTTAGGGTGTTATTTTTATCCTTTATAATCCATCCACCACCTAAGACCCTTGATAAGCTTTTGTNAGATTCATAAAATACGCATGCTTGCCCTGGTGATATTCCAAATTCAGGATTATTAAATTTAATACTTGTTAAGCCCTCATGCCTTTTAAATGTTGCAGGAACTGGATTTGAAGTTGATCTGACTTTTACAAACATTGGANNCTCAAATTCATCAGCGGGTAGCTGGTTGGGGCCAAGCCAATTAACATCTTTGAGATAGATCACCCTTGTTTGGAGATATTCTTTTGCCCCAATTGTTATCTCATTTTTTATATGATTTATATCAACTACATAGTTGGGTTCTCCACTCGCATACCCTAAACCCCTTCTTTGTCCGATGGTGTAATTTGCAATCCCATCATGTTGGCCCAGTACTTCTCCACTTATATTTAAAATATTTCCCTTTCCTATGGTATTGGGATTAAGTTTATTAATGAGATTGATGTATTTACCATCTTGAACAAAGCATATATCTTGGCTGTCGGGTTTTTCTGCATTAATTAATTGAAGTTCACTTGCAATTGCTCTTGTTTGGTCTTTTGTAAGGTCCCCAAGTGGAAATTTAATAAAGTCCAATTGATCTTTCTTTAGGGTAAACATGAAGTAACTCTGATCTTTGTTCATATCTCTTGCCCTAAATAAACCTCTTTTCCCATTAATAGATTTATTTGATACGTAGTGACCAGTTATAAGACTCGACGCACCAAGATCTTTTGCGGTTTGATAGAGATCACGAAACTTAATTTTTTCATTACACCTGACACATGGTATTGGTGTTAATCCGTTTTGGTATGAGTCAGTAAAATCATCGATAACTGCAGATCTAAATTGTTCTTCATAATCCAAAACATAGTGTTTTATTCCAACCTTATCAGCTACCTTTTTTGCATCATAAATATCTTGCCCTGCACAACAGGCACCTTTTTTTCTTGCAGGGTTTTGTGTGCTGTATAATTGCAAAGTTATCCCAACAACGTCATAACCCTGCTTGGCACAAATAGCCGCCGCGACTGAGGAATCTACTCCCCCAGACATTGCCACAACAACTCTTTTAGTTTTTGAAATATTTATTTGTGATAATTGTGACATATGATTTGATATTTTTTACTAATCACGAAAATTCACAAATTGTAATGGTAAGTTAAATTCTTTTTCCTTGAGCAAAGTAATTACTTCCTGTAAATCGTCCCGTTTTTTTCCATTGACACGCAATTCTTCACCTTGAATAGAAATNTGAACTTTTATTTTGCTGTCTTTAACAATTTTTATAATTTCTTTTGAGAGATCCCTATCGATACCTTTTTTTAGACCAATTGATTGTCTAACAGACTGACCCGCAGCACTTTCAATTTTACCCATATCTAATATTTTTGCATCAATTCCTCTTTTTGTGACTTGGACTTTGAGCATCTCATGTATTTGATTTAGTTTGTATTCATCATCTGTTGTTATTTCGATGGTATTTTCATCAACAACTATTTCAGATTTTGATGCTTTGAAATCATACCTTTGCGTTATTTCACGTTTGAGGTTTTGAACTGAATTATCTATTTCTGAGAATTCAAACTTAGATACTATATCGAACGTTGGCATGTTTTTTACCCAATTTTTTTTATCACCTAACATATATAATAATTATTACAAATCATGCAATAACTAAAAATTTAATATTTTTACCCCTAATTATTTGATATCTAAAGTGCTAAAAAACTCCATTTTTTGTTTATATCTTATTGTTTTATTGAAAAAATAAACAAACTTCTTGATAGCATTTGGATAAAAGTTAACATTGATATAGTAAACTTTTAAGTGATTCGTTTTGGCTGTAAAAAAATTTAAAGTGAGATAAAAAATGAGAGTATTACTTATAGAAGACGATCCAACCACGTCACATAGTATTGAATTAATGCTAAAATCAGATAATTTCAAAGTAGATACAACGGATCTTGGTGAAGAAGGCATTGATCTTGGAAAATTATACGACTACGATTTGATATTACTTGATATTGAGCTACCGGATATGAGTGGTTATGAGGTTTTAAAAAATCTACGCACTCAAAAAATTGAGACTCCGGTATTAATACTCACTGGCCTCAGCACAACGGAAAATAAAGTAAAAGGATTTGGTTTCGGTGCAGACGATTATCTTACTAAACCATTTCATAAAGAAGAATTAATAGCAAGGATTAGCGCAATCATACGCCGTTCAAGAGGTCATGCTCAATCAATCATTTCAACCGGAAGATTAGACGTAAATTTAGACTCAAAAACAGTTGAAGTTAATGGCAAAAGAGTTCACCTTACTGGCAAAGAGTATCAAATGCTTGAGCTACTATCTCTGAGAAAAGGCACTACACTGACCAAAGAAATGTTTCTAAATCATCTCTATGGTGGGATGGATGAGCCTGAACTTAAAATTATAGATGTTTTCATTTGTAAATTGAGAAAAAAACTCATGCAGGCTTCTGATAATGAAAATTACATAGAAACTGTTTGGGGTCGTGGGTATGTACTTAGAGATCCAACAGAAATGCTCGAGTCAGCTTAATTAATAGTTAATTCCAAATATATTTTGTTATCAATTTTTGTTATATTTTGCTCAATTCTATACTGTTTAAGCAATAACTTATAGAATACTACTTGAACATTATCACTTCGTGAGCCCATATCATTCAATTGTTCATATAGATCAAAATTTAATGTTTCTGAATTTGACTCTAGTTCAATCAATAATTCTTTTTCATCAATTCTTTTGATGTATATTCCAGCACCCTGAGGGAAAAGCTGTACTGATAATATATATATATTTGATAGAATGACTGCAGACCATTTGCCAATTTGCTCATTTTCTATATTAAAATTAACATTTAGTTTTGTATGGCTTATAAAATCGTCTGTTGATTTTCTAAATTCCTCAATTTTTATGGAAGCGAATATCTCGGAGGCAATGTCTGCGAAGGCAATACGATAGATCTTTAACTGAGATAGTGTTTTGCTTGCACTTTTTTCAATTAATTGGAAAGCTTCATCATCCAAAAGTGATTTTTTTTCTTCAGGTATTATAAGCTTGAACAACTCTACACCGTTTAATGCAGCTGAAGCTGGGTTAATAAGATCATGAAATATTTTCCTTGATAGTTTTGATAATAGATCTAATTCAGACATGTTATGTAAAATATATAATTTGAAATTTTATTATTAATTACCAATTAATATATATCTAAACTATTTTTATTTGAATTACATTTTTTATTCATGAAAGCTCCTCAGTATGTCCTACGTAGAAGAAAATAATCTTGAAACACTTGCCAAAGAACTAATTAAAATTTCTGATCTCGCAGCAAATGAAATCATAAAAATATATAATTCAAATTACCAAGTTGATATCAAGCATGATAATTCACCAGTAACTCTTGCAGATAAAGTATCTGAAAATATTATACTTGAGGGAATATCTAAACTTGAGCCAAAGATAGATGTAATATCTGAGGAAAAGTATTTTGAAGAGGAGAATAAAGTAAATTCTGATTATTTTTTTCTTATTGATCCATTAGATGGAACACGTGAATTCATAAAAAAAAATGATGAATTTACAATAAATATTGCCCTAGTAAAAAACAATAAGCCTCTCATGGGAATTATTAATGTGCCAGCATTAAACACAACATACTATTCATACAACACAACATCTGCTTATAAAATTGATAAACAAAAATTTATAAAACAGATTTTCACGAGAAAACTGAAGCCTGAAGTCATGCTATACAGCAGATCAAACTTGTCAAAAAGAATGCATGATATCCTTCAAAAATTATCAATAAATAGTGTTATACATTGTGGCTCTGCACTTAAGTTTTGCCTTCTATCAGAAGGGAAAGCTGATTTTTATATAAGGCACGATCCTTGCTATGAGTGGGATACCGCAGCAGGACAAGCAATACTGGCTGCTGCAGGCGGATCGTTCTATGATATTAATTTTCTAAATTTTGAATACAATAAGCCAAATTTTTATAATAAATCAGGTTTTATAGCGCTTGCAAATGATGATCAAAAAGATCACCTGCACAAAGCCTTATATTAAAATAATTAACCAGTATTTCTTCATATTTATTTATTTTTATTTATTTTATGTTATATTATATNACAGAAANTATAAATTAATTTTCATCACATGGTTATGGAATGACATANATAAAAAATTTAAAACTTTTATTCTTAACTCTCATCTTAGGATTCTCAATATCTTTAGCTACTGCAAATAACATCCAAGCTGAGTGGTATGATGAACCTGAAGCAATTGAGAGTAACCCTGATGGTTTTTCTATAAATGAACTAGTGTTAGCNGGCCATGATTTCTTTGGTACTGCAACTGAAGGTCTAGGTATTACACTCGAAACTCTTTTTTCAGCATTTGGCAGACCAGATGGATATATAATAGGTGAAGAGGCTGGTGGTGCTATTATTGCAGGNTTAGTCTACGGAGAAGGTTCNATTACAACAAAAAACATGGGTGAAGAAAAAATATATTGGCAAGGGCCAAGCATAGGTATGGACTATGGTGGAGATGGTTCCAGAGTTATGTACCTAGTTTATAATATGGATAAGATAAGTGATGTACATAAAAGATTCCCTGGTACGAATGGTACTGCATATGTGGTTGGAGGACTCGGAGGTAGTGTTTACAATCGAAGCGGCACAACCATTGCGTCTATAAAAACAGGGGTTGGATTGAGAATGGGCGCAAATATTGGTTATATAAAATTCTCAAAAAATCCAAAATGGTTACCTTTTTAATATAGATTATCCAATATATGGTTGAGGGTTTTTTATCGGATATTGGGATCTCCCAAATCCTAGTAGCTTTTGTCATTGTTTACATTGCATCAACAGCTCAAAGTGTATTTGGCATGGGCTGGGGTATGATCGCAGCGCCCTTACTAGCATTACTTAATCCATCCCTCATTCCATCAACTATTGTTTTCTTAGGTTTTTTTGCATCACTACTTCCCAGTATAAGATATTATAAAGATATTCACTGGTACACATACAAACCAGCTATTGTTGGTAGAGTGTTGGGTTCAATTTTAGCAGGTGGAATTGCTGCTTACATTGTTTCATCGGGAAAGATCGAAATTACAATCGGAATAGTCTTACTAATATCGATCTTAATAAGCAGATTTGCTATAAAATCGATAAAACAGAGCCCACGTAATCATTTTATAGCTGGTGCTACATCTGGAATATTAGGAACAGTTGTAGGTGTTGGTGGCACACCAATGGGAATCATATATCAAAATGAAAATCCGATAATTGTAAGAGCAAACAACAATGCATTCTTTGCTGTTGGAAGCTTTGCATCATTCATTGTGTTAGTCATTGCAGATGTAATGACAGTATACAATATCATATATGGATTCTTGTTACTACCATCGCTTTTTGTGGCCTCTTATGCATCTAAATATTTATTAAAATATTCAAGCAAAATGCTTAGACCATATATTCTAACAATTTGTAGTATATCATCTATACTATTAATTATTCGAGGTATAGACTTAATTTGATAGGTTATCTGTTCAACTCAATAGTAGAAATCAGCTGGTTAGATCTCTTGTCGAAATTATAAATTGTGTAATTTTTTTGTTCATCAACTGTAAGTATATGAATATATTTTGGGTCATTACTAAATGAAAAAANTTCTTCCTTTGGATCAATTTCAATTACAACATTNGAGGATGTAATATCTTGCGTAACTGATGAATTATTTGATAATCTATAACCAATTGTTAAAAAAACTATACAAAATCCAACAATGAGCAATAAAGTCATGATAAATATTGCAATCTTTAAACCTCGAGTAGACCTTACATTTTGTTCTGTGTTACCGATTTCATTCATAGTCTAAATTGATGATAAAAAATAATATAATCACACTTATAACAAATAAATCTGATTGCGGCAAAAGAATAGATCAGTACCTAAGTCAAAATACTGAGCTAAGCAGACAAAGGATTACAGATTTAATTTCTGATAAGGCAATTTCATATAATAATAATTTAGTTGCACAAAAAAATTTGAAGCTAAACGGTGAATGTGAAAATATAATAATTACAATTCCACCACTAAAGACAGAACTATTGGAACCTGAGAATATTCCAATTAACATTTTGTATGAAGATGATGATCTTCTTGTAATTAATAAGCAACCAAATCTTGTAGTTCATCCTGGAGCAGGAGTAAACTCAGGAACTCTTGTTAANGCAATAATGTACCATTGCGGTGATAGACTTTCTGGAATTGGTGGACATCTTCGCCCAGGTATAGTNCACAGACTTGACAAAGATACGAGTGGATTAATGCTCGTTGCAAAAAATGACAAATCTCATGTTCATCTCTCACATCAGTTCCAAGATCATGGTAGAACAGGAAACCTGGAGAGAATTTATCTTGCTTTTGTATGGGGTATACCAAAATTAAAAAAAGGAAGAATTGAAACGCAATTATCCAGAAATGATAATGATAGAACAAAAATTTCTGTTACGATGAACCCTGAAAAAGGTCGGAAGGCTATCACAGATTATCAAATTATTGAAAAATACCATACTAGTAACAATGAACCATTAGCTTCTCTTGTACGTTGTAAATTATATACAGGCAGAACGCATCAAATTAGGGTTCATCTTGATCATATTGGGAACCCGGTCGTTTGTGACAAAAAATATGGAAAAGGCTTTATAACAAAGACAAAAATGATGAGTGAAAATAGTAGAACANAATTATTAAATTTAGATAGGCATGCTCTGCATTCATCAAAAATATCATTTTTACATCCATCAAATAATGAAACTATGACATTCGAAGCTGCTATGCCACATGATCTATTAATATTAAAAAACATATTGTCAGAGATCTAATATAGGTGTATTTTATTATGTTCTCTACATTTAGCTTAAATAAAGGAAATTAAATTACAAATGTACGGTAATATACCAGTAATTGCTAGTGAAGATAGTCTAGCTCTATACTTAAAGGAAATTAAAAAATTTCCATTACTATCACAAGAAGAAGAAATTAACTTAGCAAACCAACTAAACAAGGAAGGTAACACAGAAGCTGCCCATCAACTTGTTACAAGTCATTTAAGATTAGTTGCTAAGATATCTATGGGCTANAAAGGTTATGGCCTTCCTCTCAGTGACGTGATCGCAGAAGGTAATATAGGGTTGATGCAGGCAGTAAAAAGATTTGATCCAGATAAAGGATTTAGACTAGCAACATATGCGATTTGGTGGATAAAAGCAGCAATTCAAGAGTATGTACTTCGTTCTTGGAGCTTGGTTAAAATGGGAACTACTGCAAATCAAAAGAAATTATTCTTTAACCTAAGAAAAATTAAAAATAATATCCAAGCAGTTGACGACGGTGATTTGAGACCTGAACAAATCTCTCATATTGCTGAAAATCTTGGAGTAACAGAAACTGATGTNGTTGATATGAACAGACGTCTTGGTGGAGACTCATCATTAAATACACATATATCAGATGAAGGTGAANGTCAATGGCAGGATTTCCTTGTAGATGATAGCCAAAACCAAGAGATTTCCCTCGTTATAAATGACGAGATGGATAAGAGAAAGCAGATGCTATATGAAGCGCTCAGTTGCCTCAATGAAAGAGAAAAATCAATCCTCATATCAAGAAGAATTNATGAAGATTCTAAAACTTTAGAAGAGCTCAGTCAGGAGTTTGGAATCAGCAGGGAACGAGTAAGGCAAATTGAAAGCAAAGCATTTGACAAAATCAAAGGCTTTATTAATCGCACAAATTAAGTTCTTTTACTTCTTTTGATAACAATCAAAATAGTTATCAAGATCATATATACTCCAAAAGTCATAATTTGTGATTCAATATTGACATTATGATCTATTAAATATCCCATTAAGCCTGGTGATATTGCTGTCGATGCCACAACACCAGAGGTTATAACTGACTTGATTTCACCCAAATATTTGGTTCCATATAATTCAGCCCATAGAGATCCTGATATCGATGTGGCAAAACCAGTAGTAATACCACTGGCAATCATAAATAAAACCATAGAAATCTCATTCTGACCATAAGCTANAATAAAGGACCCCAACGAAAGTGGTAATAAAAAGAATTTTATAAGATCTTTTGCACTCCACTTGTCGACCGCCCAGCCTGATATTAATACAAATATAATTAATAATATCGAGAATATTGGCATCGTGAGTGCATATATTTCAGTTGCCCAACCTTTAATATCCATTAGATGGTAAGAATGAAAAAAGATACCAGTCAAAACAAATGGTGGTGCAAGTATTGCAGCTAATAATAAATAGAAATACCCACTCTTGAGAACGTCTGATCTTCTATAATCAATGATNCTCTCTTTAATTTGTTTCTTCTCTGTATTCTGATTTGGTTCATAAACTTCTCTGTCTTTTAAAAGATAGGCTGTATATGGCGCAATAAAGATTAGAATAATTATTCCCGTTAACAACCANGCATTACGCCATCCAAAAGTAGCTATTAATATTAATGCCGTTATTGGCATAAACATTTCACCAAATGCTCTTCCGAGTATTGTTACTGCAAGTGCTTTACCTCGCATAACANTNTAAGTTTTTGCAATAAATGTTGAGGACGTATGAGTTGACATACCTTGCCCCGTGATTCTTAAAAAATAGAATGCAAATAATAAGAAAAAGGCAGAATTTATATAAGAAAATAATATAGATGATACTCCTAATAAGACTAAAACAGTAAATGCCAATCTTCTTATATTTATATAATCTACCATCTTCCCAGTATATAGCATTGTCACAGCGCTTAATAAGGTAGCNATTGTATACAGACCACCATATAGACCATGAGATAAGCCAAGCTCTCCTCTAATACTCCCAGCATATAATGCAAAATAGAATGTTTGCCCTATGCTAGCCGCAAAGGTTAATAAAAAACCAGCTTGTAAGTAGCTATGATTCCTTCTTATAAACTCGTACATTTTTATTTTTCTTTCAAAAATGGAACCATAGAAGACCAAACACCGTCTTTCCGTATTCTATGAAAAATTGCTGCTGAAATATGTATGCCTATTAGCCAATAAATAGCTTGAATTGAAAACTCGTGGAGNCCTACAANAGCATCAATTAAAAAACCATCCTTTAATCCCATTGCAAAAAATAACCCNACAAAGATCCCGGTCATAGGCACTAGGAAAAGACAAATATACATTGAGTTATGCACTATTCTCGCAACGATTTTTTGTATCTTTGGAGTATCTTCAGGTAAAGAACTTTGCTGTGTTTTTTTCATATAAAAAAATCTTAGTGCAAGCAATGCTATGAAAATAAGTGCAAAGATTAATTCAAATCTTAATAATGAGTTGTCTTCAAGTTGTTCAATATCTTGGACCTGTTTATAAATACCATATATAAATATTATAACAAAACCCCAATGAAATGACTTTGCTAATAAACTATGTTTGACTGGATACATGGAATTGCTATTTAGACTATTAGCCATTATCATTATACCTATTTTTAGTTATTACTTCATTTCTCCTTTTGCACAACGAATGCCACTCATTTATTTCAAGGTCATAAGATCCATTTAATACTTCCATTTTNAAATTATTTAAAATTTCTAATTTTGAATTTTCTCCAATATTNAAACAATTATTCTCACCTTGGAAAAATGTGATCCCACTTGGTGTGGGTTTAAATTGATTTTCTTCGGAAAACCAACTTTTAATTTTTCTCATCTTTGGCGAACCGTCTTTATTTTTACAGATTTTCCCTTTTTTCTTTAAATACTTCATTGGTGGATTGTTGCCACTTAATAAAGTTATTTGATCCTCAATATCTTTTATCAACTTTTCTTTTGGATTTAATGATACTGATGTTGATCNAGATTTAGTTCTCACTCGCGGACCAAGTAATTCTTCTAATAACATCTAAAATCTCTAAATTGTTCAATCTAATCTNACTAATTCTATAAATGTATCATGTTTAAAATAGATTTTAAANTACTTTCATGATACTTTTTTGGTACTTTTTAGATACTTTATCATAAAATATTTTGTACTTTAAAAATATTCATTAAGAAAGATAATGTCTTCTCTTTTCGGACTCGTCGAAATTATATCAATCGGAATACCTACAATCTCTTCTATTTTTTTTACATATTTTAAGGCATTTTCAGGCAAATTATTTATGTTATTAACCCCTGTGGTATCACAAAGCCAACCATCATGTTCTTCATAAATAGGTATAACTTTTTTTTGGAGTGTTTCAGATAATGGCAGATAATCAATTTTTCTTCCATTAAGCTCATATCCAATACAAATATTTATCTTTTCAAAACTATCAAGAACGTCAAGTTTTGTCAGAGCAATGGTATCAATACCTGATATTTGAACAGTTTGACGGACCAGTACCCCATCAAACCAACCACACCTTCTTTCTCGTCCCGTAACAGTTCCAAATTCTTTTCCAATATCACCCAATTTTTCACCAATATCATTGAATAATTCTGTTGGGAATGGACCACTTCCGACCCTTGTTGTGTATGCTTTTGTGATACCAATTATATGATCTAAATATTTTGGCCCAACTCCACTTCCTATGGACGCCTGACCTGGCATTGTATTCGATGATGTCACAAACGGATATGTGCCAAAATCAACGTCAAGAAGCAGACCCTGGGCNCCTTCAAATAATGTTTTTTTATTATCGATCTTTGCTTGATTAAGAATTCGCCATGTATTGGCCATAAATGGTAAAATCTCATTTTTTATGCTATCAAGATATGCATGAATGTCCTCTATTTTCACATCACCAAGCCCATATGCTCTTCTGAGTATGTTATGGTGTTCTANAATCCTTTCAATTTTTCCATTAATGTTTTCAAAATCATCCAGGTCTATTAGTTTAATTGACCTTCTCGCTACCTTATCTTCATAAGCAGGACCAATACCCCTTCCTGTTGTACCAATTTTTGATTTTCCAGCATTCTCTTCTCGCACCAAATCTAGTTCTTTATGTAGTGGTAATATAATTGATACGTTTTCTGCAATTTTAAGATTATCAGGCGTTACTTGAACTCCTAGTTTTGATAGATATTCTATTTCTGATAGAAGCGCATTTGGATCAAGAACGACTCCATTTCCAATAATTGTCAATTTATCTTTTCGAACAATACCCGAAGGAAGTAGTGACAACTTTATAGTTTGGCCATCAATAACTAGAGTATGACCAGCATTGTGTCCACCCTGAAATCTGACAATCAAATCAGCTTTTTCAGAGAGAGAGTCAACAATCTTTCCCTTTCCTTCGTCACCCCATTGAGTGCCAACAATTACTACACTTGTCATATTATTTATATAAAGTTTAGTTTTTTAACTTGAACAATATCATCAATATTATTTAGGCTTTCAAGAACTGAATCATCTATCGGTGAGTCAACTTCAATCAACTCAATAACATTACCACCAATTTTATCTCTCCCTAAATTGAAATTAGCAATATTAACACTTTGTGAGCCAAGACATTGACCAATCTTTCCAACAAGCCCAGGTATATCATTGTTTGTGATATAGATCATATTTTTAGCAAATTTTGCTTCCATATCAATTCCTTTAACTTGGATAAGCCTTGCACTGCCATCTGAAAAAACAGCTCCTGCTACAGAACGTTCTTGCCTTTCAGACTCAACGATTAATCTAATGTATGATCCGTATACACCGCCACTTGCTTTTTTAATTTGTTCAATATTCAAACCTCGTAGTTTGGCAATAGACATAGAATTGACCATATTAATATCTTCTAATAGGGGTTTCAATAACCCAGCTATTAGTGTTGAAGTGAGCGTGTCCATGTTCATTTCAGAGATTGTTCCAACATATTCAATTTTAACATTCTTAATGGCTGTTTCCGTTATCTGTCCAGCGAATGACCCAAGTCTGTTTGCAAGGACGAGATAGGGCTCCATCGATGCAGCATCTTCGGCTGATACAGATGGAAAATTTATGGCATTTGTAATAGCACCTGTTAGAAGAAAATCACTCATTTGTTCTGCAATCTGTATTGCGACCTTTTCCTGAGCCTCTACGGTAGATGCGCCAAGATGCGGTGTACATATAACATTTTCAAAATTGAATAATGGATTATCCTTTGCTGGTTCTTCTATATATACATCAATTGCAGCTCCAGCAATTTTCTTATCTTTCAAAGCTTTTAAAAGCGCTGACTCGTCAATCAAACCACCTCGGGCACAATTAATAATCCTAACTGAATCTTTCATAAGACTTATACTCTTGTCATTTATAATATTCTTTGTCTTCTCAGTTAATGGTGTATGTATTGTGATAAAATCTGAATTCTTAAATAGCACGTCTAATTCAACTTTATCTATACCCATCGACTCTGCACGCTCATCTGTAAGAAATGGATCATACCCCAATACTTTCATTCTAAGACCTTTTGCACGGTCTATTACAATTGTGCCAATATTTCCGCAACCAATTACACCAATTGTCTTACCAGTTAATTCTACACCCATAAACCGAGACTTTTCCCATAAACTCGATTTTGTTGATTTATCTGCTTCAGGTATCTGTCGTGCAAGCGACATCATCATTGTAATTGCATGTTCAGCTGTTGTTACTGAGTTACCAAAAGGTGTATTCATAACAATTACACCATTTGAAGTGGCAGTCTCAATATCAACATTATCAACACCAATCCCTGCTCTACCGACAACCTTCAATTTTTCAGCATTGTTTAAGATCTTCTCTGTAACCTTTGTTGCTGATCTTATAGCTAAGCCATCATAATTTTTNATTATCTCGTATAATTTTTCTTTATCTTTACCAACATCAGGGAGATAATCGACTTCAATTCCTCTATCTTTAAAGATCTTAACAGACTCTTCACTGAGCTTGTCTGAAACAAGTACTTTTGGCATTATGAAAATCCTTATAAATTAATTATTGTTTTTGAATTATTGAAAAATAAGCCCACTCAATCCATTCAAGTAATATGGATATATCTTGGGGTTCTACTGTTGCACCAACCCAAATTCTTAATCCTGGAGGAGCATCTCTATACGCACCAATGTCGTATCCAATTTGTTCTTCTTCCAGAATTTTTTGTATATCTTTTGATAGTGCTGCGGTGTCTAAATCATCACCATCTGGGCTTTTTGATGCAAATTCAAGACAAACAGATGTGTTTGAAATTGTCTCTTTATCTTTTGCTAAAAAAGATATCCAATTATTTTTCTCAACCCATTGTGTGATGATATCTAAATTAGTGTTGGCAATTTCTATTAACTTTTTCAATCCACCGCTTTTCTTTGCCCACTCNAGTGCTGATACATAATCAGCAACACACATAAGAGATGGTGTGTTAATAGTAGAACCAGTAAATATACTTTCATCTATTTTACCAGATTTTTTTATTCTAAATATTTTTGGCATTGGCCAATCTGGATTATAAGTATTTATTCTATCTATTGCACGGGGTGACATGATTATCATCCCATGCTGAGCTTCCCCTCCAAGAACTTTTTGCCAAGAAAAAGTTGTAACATCTAATTTGCTCCAATCGACATTTTGAGCAAACAACCCAGACGTTGCATCACAGAGAGTTAGTCCCTGTCTATTGTTATCTATCCAGTTTAGATCTGGAACCTTTACTCCTGAGGTTGTCCCATTAAGAGTAAAAACAATATCATTTTTTGGGTTTGCTTTAGATAAATCAGGTAAAAAACCGTATTCTGCTTCAATTTTATTCACATTTGACAAATTTAATTGATTTATAATATCTGTTACCCAACCCTTGCCGAATGACTCCCATGCGAATACATCTATTGGTCTTGAACCTAATAAATTCCACATTGCAAGTTCAAACGCACCTGTATCAGATGCAGGTACAATTGCTACTTTATAATCCTTTGGCAGTTCAAGTAATTCAGCTGTAAGATTAATTGAATATTCTATNAAGTTTTTTGGCTGTTTTGNCCTGTGAGATCTACCAAGGATNGTTGTCTCTAGATTNTTTATATCCCATCCAGGATATTTAGCGCATGGCCCTGATGAGAACAGAGCTCTATTAGTCTTAATTTTTGGTTTCTGTATCATTATTCTACCCCTTTCAGATAGGTGACTCTCGTTGGGGAGAGTTGTCCCACTTCTTATTTACTTCATAAAATGGAATAGATCAAATACAAAATAAATTAAATTGACTTATATAGTATTGGCGCATATGCATTAATCACAAAATAAATTTATAGAATTAAAAAAATGAAAAATCCTGNACTTCTCCACTGGTTCTACCTATCGTTGCTNGTAATTTTTTGGGGATCAACTTTTGCTCTTACAAAATATGCATTAGATGTATTTAGTCCATTATGGATTGTGGCGATGAGACTAACCATAGGTTTCTCAATTATCTACTCCATATTAAGGATAAGAGGTGAGCATCTACCTCGTGGTTTAATAAATTGGTTGTGGCTAGTTTTGGTAGGTATGACTGCATTCTTCCCATTCTATCTGATTTGTTGGGGGACAATCTATCTTGAGACAAACATCAGTGGTATTTTATTTGGTATCGGACCATTATTTACTGTGATGGCTGCTCATTTCCTTGTTCCAAATGAAAAATTAAATTTGATTAAATTCTTNGGAATCATTTTCGGTTTTTTAGGACTTTATGTTTTATTGTTTAAAGATATAGAAAATTCAAGTTCATCATCGTCTTATTCATCCCTTCTNCCACAAATAGCAATATTACTAGCCGCAATTGGATATTCTATTCAGAATATTGCAGTCAATTTAATGCCCAATATNTCATTAATGCAGAAAACCTCAGGAAGTTTTCTNATCGGCTCTCTCTTTGCCTTAATTGTTGCTATATCAAGTGAAGGAATACCAAATATTTTGATTACTGATATATCCTTTATATCTGTCTTAATTATGGGAATATTCTCAACAGCTATGGCAAGTATGGTAATGTTTAATTTGACTAAAATTGCAGGACCAACATTTGTATCACTTACACATTACATATTACCCGTATATGTTGTTGTGCTTGGAACCGTGCTACTAAATGAAAGTATAACAATTGCACAAATAACAGGGATGATTATTATTTTATTTGGAATTATTGTGACACGTTATGGATCACGATTAAAGAAAAATTAGATCAGTAATTCGTTAAGGCTCGCTGTTATTTCGGTCAGAGTTTGATCCAANAATTTTTTATCTTTAGACTCAACCATAACCCTTACAAGGGGTTCTGTCCCAGACAATCTTATAAGAACCCTGCCTTTATCTCCAATCTTTCGTTGATACTTTTCTGATAATTCTCTTAATTGACTNATGTCTGGAGTATGATCCTCTTTTATAATAAAGTTCTTCTGGATCTGAGGATAGGGATCAATTAATTTTGCAAGATCACTAATCTTTTGTTTACTTTTTTTCATTATTGCAAGTATATGTAGTGCTGCAAGAATACCATCACCAGTTGTTGAATAGTCAGTCAATATGATATGTCCAGATTTTTCACCACCCAGATTATATCCATTCTCTCTCATATACTGTGAAACATATCTATCACCAACCATTGTTCTATGCAATTCAATACTTTGATTGCCCAAATAATCTTCCAAACCGATATTTGATAAGATGGTCGCCACAACACTGTTTTTCTTTAGCTTCTTTGTTTCCTGCCATTCCTTTGCAATAATTGCTAATAACTTATCTCCATCAACAATTTCACCCTTTTCGTCTATGACTATAATTCTGTCAGCATCACCGTCTAGCGCAATTCCAATATCAGCTTTATTTTTTACAACAGTATCAATAATATTTTTAAGTGATGTTGAACCATAATCTTGATTTATATTTTGTCCATTCGGTTTATCCCCGATTGATATAACATTCGCACCTAATTCCCAAAGAATTAGTGGCGCTACCTTATAACCCGCTCCATTTGCGCTATCGATTACAATATTCATNCCATCCAGAGTAAGTTCTTTACTGAGAGTCCCCTTTAAATACTCAATATATCTAGCCTGTGCATCATCAATTCTTTTAGCTTTTCCTATTTTCATTTTGCTTAAATCAAAATTATCAAGATTTTGAATTATCATCTCGATTTCTGTTTCATTTTCATCGCTAAGTTTNTAACCATCAGGACCAAAAATTTTAATACCATTATATTCATATGTATTATGAGATGCTGATATCATTATTCCTAGATCAGCTCTCATTGATTTCATCATCATAGAAATTGCTGGAGTTGGCATTGGACCAAGTAAGAAAACATCAAGTCCTACAGAAGTAAGTCCTGAAGTAATTGCAGACTCTAACATATAACCAGATAATCTTGTATCTTTTGCAATCACNACCCTCTTGGGTTTTTGATTTAAGGAAACATATAATCCTGTAGCTGCACCAATTTTTAGGGCTATATCAGCGGTCATTGGTGGAACGTTTGAGATACCTCTTATACCATCAGTACCGAAATATTTTCTCTTTGTCATGATAGCCTATAAATTTGAACTTGTTATATAGAAGATCAAGGCTGAGTCTGAGGCTTCATCTTTCCTGTTTTTTTTACTTTATCTGCAGGTTGCGCTTTTGCTTTCTTGGNTGGTATAGCTGATGCATCCNCTGGAGGTTCNTCTGATGCAACATCCTCTGACCTGTCAGGATTTTTACCATTTAGCAGATCTAAAATCTCGTCACCACTTAGAGTTTCATACTCAAGCAGACCTTCTGCGATAATCTCGAGCTGATCTTTAAATTCTATCACAATTTCTGTAGCTGTCTTNTGACCTTGATCAACAAGCTTATGTATTTCTGAGTCTACTATCTTCTGAGTTTCTTCGGATAGGTTTTGGGTTCTAGCAACTGAATGACCTAAAAATACCTCGTCCTCGTTATTACCATAGGCTAGAGGTCCTAAAATATCACTCATACCAAACTGAGTTACCATGGCTCTTGCTAAATTTGTTGCCATTTTTATATCAGATTGTGCACCCGATGTAACTTTTTCATCGCCAAAAATTAATTCCTCAGCAGCTCTTCCACCCATAGCAACAGCAAGATCAGCTTTCATTTTTTCCCTAGTCATAGAAAGTTGATCACGCTCAGGTAGCCTCATCACCATACCTAGAGCTCTTCCGCGTGGTATAATTGTAGCTTTATGGATTGGATCCGATGCTTTTTGCTTAATAGTTACTAACGCATGACCGGCTTCATGATATGCAGTTAATTTTTTCTCATCATCGGACATTACCAGGGTTCTTCTCTCTGATCCCATCATTACTTTGTCTTTTGCGTCTTCGAATTCTGCCTGTGTTATTACTCTTTTACCTCTTCTTGCTGCTAATAGTGCAGCTTCATTAACAAGATTTGCAAGATCAGCGCCAGAAAANCCTGGNGTGCCTCTAGCTATAACTTTTAGATCTATCTCCTCTGATAATTTCACTTTTCTTACATGAACCTTCAATATTTTTTCACGGCCAATAATATCTGGATTTGGGACGACTACTTGCCTATCAAATCTACCTGGTCTGAGTAGAGCNGGATCAAGAACATCTGGTCTGTTGGTTGCCGCAATTAATATAATACCTTCATTTTCTTCGAAACCGTCCATTTCAACTAGCAATTGATTTAAGGTTTGCTCTCTTTCATCATTTCCGCCGCCAAGACCTGCTCCTCGGTGTCTACCCACTGCATCTATTTCATCAATGAAGATTATACATGGAGCGCTTCTTTTAGCTTGTTCAAACATATCTCTGACT
Organism: Rhodobiaceae bacterium; assembly: GCA_002704755.1. Classification (GTDB taxonomy): domain Bacteria; phylum Pseudomonadota; class Alphaproteobacteria; order Rhizobiales; family TMED25; genus TMED25. Next base: position 61,082 of record PAHC01000025.1, on the reverse strand, counting down.
CTGCTTGCACCAACACCCACAAACATTTCAACAAAATCTGAACCAGATATTGTGAAAAATGGAACACCCGCTTCGCCAGCTATAGCTCTTGCTAATAGCGTTTTCCCAGTCCCAGGAGGTCCGACAAGCAATGCCCCTTTGGGAATTTTTCCCCCTAAGTACTGAAACTTTCTTGGGTCTTTTAGGAACTCTACTATTTCTTCTAAATCCTCTTTTGCCTCATCAATCCCAGCTACATCAGCAAATGTCACTTTTCCTTTTTTTTCATTTAACAACTTCGCTTTAGATTTCCCGAATCCCATTGCTCCACGTCCGCCACCTTGCATTTGTTTAAGAAAGAATATCCAAACAGCAATTAGAAGAAGCATTGGAAACCANGAGACAAAAATTGAGAATAATGCACTTTGTTTAATTGGCTGCACATTAATAATGACACCTTGGTCAGTTAGTCTTTCAATAAATTGTGGATCATCAGGCGTATATGAGTGAAATCTGGACCCATCATTGAAAGATCCCCGAATCTCATCACCAGTTATGACAACATCTCTTACATTTCCTCCAGAAACTTCTGATATAAGTGTTGTATAGCTTATTTCAGTGACACCCCTTGTTTCACTTGAGGTTTGAAACACATTGTATAATGCCATCATGAGTAAGCCGATGACCAACCAAATAATTATATTCTTTAAACCNCCCAATTTAATATCCTTTGTATAAAAACTACACTAGTTCAATTCTTCTCTTGTAGCTTGAATTTAACGTCTAAATATCCACTATTATATATATTGTGTATGTTAGGCATTAATACAAGCTTATCTTTTATAAATCCACCAGGTAGTGTGTTCAGAACATACATTGGAATATTTGCATAAATAGTATTTTCGCACAAATATTTTAATTCTTTTGATCTACCCAAATTTTTTATGGTTACGAAATCTTCATTAAAGGACTTCAAACAAATTTTAAATCTATTGTCCCAAACGTTAAGATCGCCAACCTTCAGATTAAAACTTTCAATATCTCTATTCTCTCTTGTGATGTGTATGATATTTTTCTTTGTGAATATGACACAACCATTTATTGTCTTTGGCTTTCTTGTTTGGATTACTTCAGAGCATACTCTCTCTAATGATCGAAGTGATACCCTTTTACCGTTCACATATATTAAAGCCTTTTCGAAGACCTTAATGATAATTTCATGGGGATATGCTTTCAGCATATCATAATCCAATGACACATAACCAAGATTATCAAAATGTAGAACATCAAGAAGGGCTTTATCTGTAACATTATTTATTACTTCATGAGCTCTTCCCAATCTGTTTAATGTCAACTCAAGCATTTCTTTACTCAGACTTAGTTTTTCTAAAGCTGATATGTTGTTTCTAATTTTTATTCTCTCGTACTTTTCATCATTATTTGTTGGATCATCAATCCATCCAATATTTTGTGAAACTAAAATTTTAGTCGTTTGATCTCTGGTTATTTTTAGTAATGGCCTAAATAAGTTTATTCCATTTAAGTTACGACTTGTCTGTATCGATTTCAAACCCTCTAATCCGCTCCCTTTTGATAGCCTCATCAAAAATGTCTCAATTTTATCATCTAATGTGTGACCTGTGATTAAAGTATCAATATTATTTTCTTTTAAATGATCTATCATTAGGTCGTATCTTGCATTTCTTGCCTTCTCTTGTATCGAGGTTTTTATATTACCATGATGCCAAATGAGAATCTTATGTTGAAAGCCATATCCTTCAGCAATCAATGCAACCTCAGCGCATTCTGCGTGTGACTCTTCTCTTAGCTGATGATTGACAGTTAAAACAACAACGTGCTTTTCAAATTTATTATTTTCTAGCCATTTATTGATTAAAAACATCAACGCTAAACTATCTCTCCCACCTGAAACAGCTAGCGCTATTCTTCTTGTATCTACCAATGGAGAGAATAAGTCATTAATTTGATGATCTGATAGTGGTAATTTATCTTTAAAATTCATAATTATTAATTAAGCAATAAATACTGTTCCATATTTTTTATGGCAAAATAATATATGAATGTTTTTCAAATATCTAGTAGGAATTCAACTCAATTATCTGCAATTACAACAGATACTGCTCTCCTATTTTGAGACCAACAGGCTTCAGATGAACACGCTGCAACAGGTCTTTCCTTACCGTATGATATAGTCTCAATTCTGTCACTAACTATTCCAAGACTCTCAAGATATGAAACAGCCGCTTCAGCTCTTTTTGCGCTTAAAGCCAGGTTGTACTCTCTTGTTCCTCTTTCATCAGCATGACCTTCAATAATAATATCAATTTCAGGGTATAATTCTAACCAAGAAGCTTGTCTCTCAAGTATTGCCTTTGCATCATCATCTAAACTAGTTGAATTTGTTACAAAAAATACTCGGTCACCGACATTAACTGTGAAGTCCTGCGATGATCCAGGTATTGCATTGGATACTATGTCAGCTTCATTATCATTTCCACCACCAAACAAGACTTGCTCGATCTTTTGCCTTGATGCACATCCTGTTAGGATAAAAATTAATAAAAAAGTCACGGAAAGATTGAGTGCTTTTTTATATATCATTGTTTATTCCCCTTTAAATATAGAATCTAACTTTAACTTTAACACTTAAATGTTAACAAATGATGTAATAATTAGTTCAATAGATCTGACCATGAGGGATCTGATGCAAACCCAGGTGTGTCTATTAATTTCTCATTATATCCTGTTATATCAACGGAATATATCATAGCGCCACCGGTCTCACCTGGTGATTCTCTGAAAAACATTAAGACCCTGCCGTTGGGAGCCCAAGTTGGACCTTCATTATGGAAACCATCAGTGATTATTCTCTCTCCACTCCCATCAGAAAACATTACACCAATCATAAATCTTCCCTTTGATATCTTTGTAAAGGCTATGTAATCCCCCCTTGGAGACCATACAGGCGTAGAGTAGCTTCCAGTTCCATAACTAATTCTTCTAACATTATTTCCATTTGCGTCCATCACGTATAATTGCTGTGTACCTGATTTATCTGATTCAAATACAATATTTTTTGCATCAGGTGAATAACTCGGTGCCGTGTTTATGTCGGGTGTATTAGTGAGCCTTCTTCTTTCAAAATTACTTAAATTCATCTCAAAAATATTAGAACCAACGCCTTCTTGCAGGCTCATAATAATCTTCTTGCCATCAGGAGAAAATCTTGGAGCAAATGTCATACCAGGAAATGAACCAACTACATATGTCTGTTTTGATTCAAGGTTATAAATATATACCTGAGGTTGTCCATTTCTGTATGAAAGATATACAAGATCTTCCGAATTCGGACTAAATCTGGGTGTTAATACAAGATCATTACCTGTTGTTAATAGTCGTGGGTTAAACCCATCTTGATCCATAATAGCTAATCTTTTTATTCTGTTTGTCTTTGGACCACTCTCTGCAATAAAAGCAACTTTTGTATCAAAATACCCCTTTTCTCCAGTTAGCCTTGTGTAAACTGTGTCCGCAATTACATGAGCTAAACTTCTCCATTTATTTCTTGAAGTTGTTAATGTTTGTTCAACAAGTGCCTTCTCAGCTACAACATCCCAAAGTCTGTAATCAATCCTCACTATATCATTATCTCTATATGATAATTCAGCAGATAATAAAGTCTCAGCGTTAATTACCCGCCAGGAATTAAAATTTGGTTTTTGACTTATTGAGCTAAGATTTTCCAAAAATGCTTTTGGATTTATTGGGTAAAATAACCCCGAACCGGCAAGGTCACTTGCAATTACACGAGATATATCAAATCCAAGATCTTTTTCCAAACCCTGTTTATCAATTACCGATGGAATTGCAATTGGAAGTGGTTTTAAATTACCATCATTGACATTAATTTCTAGAGCTGCTTGCGGATATCTAATTTGGATTAATAATATAGCTATAACAGTCAATATGTATCTGATTTTAATTCTCATATCATCCACCCATCATATTTCTTGGATCAAATGTAAATTTAATTTCTTTCCATAAATCATATTTATCGATTGGTAGCTTATATGGCTCACATTGCTTAACAGCTCTAACGGCGGCCTCAATTGCAATTTTACTCACCTCATTTGTGGATCTCGTAATTGGTTCTACATTCAAAATGTTTCCATCCTTAGCTAGTGAAATCTGTACCTGCACTCTTTGATTGGCTGCTCCTCTGACGCCTATTGGAGGATTCCAGCACATTTCTATCTGTCTTTTCATATTTAGAATATCTCCTGATGATATTGTATCTGCTTTTTTAGAAATTTCCTTTTTTTCTGGCACATTTTCTATAACTTCTCCAATGTTCCTATCATCAGGAAACTTATCGAGAAGCGCGGTAACTTCTTTACTTTCCTCTTTTTTCTCATCGTACTCTAAATTAGTTAATAATTTATCATTCAGTTTACTTAATTCGGGTTTTGCACTTGGGGTAGCAAAAATCTCTGATATTTCTTCTTCTGGTTCTTCATCAGGAAGAATAGTTGACTCTTTCTCAATTTGTTCATCAATCTTCATATTATTAGTTGAGTCACTTCTCGTAGACGGCTTGATATTTGGTGTTGCGCTATATTTTTTTAGATCTTGAGTTGACTCCTCATTATTTTCATCTTGCTCTTGTATTTCCTTTGATAATTCATTTACAATTAACTCTATTTCAATGACTGATGTTGGCAGTTCATCAAGTTTATCAAAAGATGGTAACCCTATTACAATTATTGATATAAAAAATAAGTGGATAGAAAATGAGATAGATAGAGGTCTTGATAACATATTATGTTTCTATATCCGTAACAAGACCTATTGATGTATAGCCTGCTGAATTTATCTTTGCCATTACTTTCATAAGCATTTCATAATTTATATTTTTGTCCCCGTTTATGTAAATTTTCTGATCATAATTACCCATTCCAATTGCCTCTAATTTCTCACCAAGTTCGCTGAAAGGAATCTCCATTTCTTGGATATAAATATTCCCTTCCTTATCAAGCGTAATTGTAAGAGGCTCAGACTCTTCGCTCATTTGCTTTGCGTCTGTTTTTGGTAATTCAATTGGAACGCCAACAGTTAATAATGGAGCTGTTACCATAAAAACAATCAATAATACAAGCATTACATCAACAAATGGCGTAACGTTTATGTCTGATATTGGACTATTTTTTCTGATCCTTCTTCGATTATTTGGTAATGTTTTTAAACTGACTGCCATCTTTATAAAAAATTAGTACTCTTCATCCTGACTTTCGTAATTATCCTCAAAATCATCTGCAACCATTTGCGCATCAATTTGCCTACTGAAATAATTAATGAATTCATCACTAAAATTTTCAAGATTAGATGTAACACGCGAAATATCACTAGATATTTTATTGTAAAACATTACGGCTGGGATTGCCGCAAACAGCCCAATTGCTGTTGCAAATAATGCCTCTGCTATTCCAGGAGCAACAACAGCTAAATTCGTGCTCTTTGATGCGGCTATAGCTGAAAAACTATTCATTATACCATAAACTGTGCCAAACAGACCAATAAATGGAGCTGTTGAACCAACCGATGCTAAAAATAACAACTTCTTTTCTAGTTTATCAAGTTCAATATTCATTTGAACGTTCATAGCTTTTTCAATTCTCTGCTTTACACCTTCTATTGACATATTTTTGTGAATTTTAAATGTTGTATTCCACTCTTTTATGCCAGCATTAAAGATTTTTGCCATAGGGTTATTTCTGGAGTTTCTGTAAGCCACATCTATATCATTGATATTACTGCTCCAAAAATCTCTGTAAAATTTTATTGCATTCCTGTTTACTAATTTTATTAGAACAAGTTTTTCAATTATTATTGCCCAAGAGAATATGGATGCTATCATAAGTCCAATCATGACTATTTTTACAATTATATCTGCCTCGGCGAAAAGACCAATTAGACTTAAGTCCGTAACAATTTGTGTTTCTTCCATTTTATGTTCTACTTAAAATTAGCTCAATAATGTACATTATTATATTTAGTTACCCAACGAAACCAAGATAGTTTGCAAATATGACTATAATTTGTCAATTATTAACTTTTTTCAATCTATCTTTCATTTCAACAATCGATTTCTGTGATATTACTCGCCCTCTTGGTGTTCTATTTACAAATCCTTTTTGAATTAAATACGGCTCAATAACATCTTCAAGCACATCACGAGCCTCTCCCATTGATGCTGCAATAGACTCAATGCCTGCAGGTCCTCCATTATGGTTTTCAATCAGACAATCCAAATATCTATAGTCTAGGCTATTTAAACCAATGTTATCAACCTCTAACTCTTTTAATGAGTCTTTTGCTGAATTAATATTAATCATATCTACTTTGTTATATACTGAATAATCATGTACTCTCCTGAGTAATCTATTAGCAATTCTTGGTGTACCTCTCGATCTCGAAGCAATTTCTTTTGCAGAGGCATCATCAATTATTATACCAAGCTCACTTGAGGCATTTTTCACCACTTCGCTAAGATCATTATTATTATAAAAATCTAAAGTTACAGGAATACCAAATCTCTCTCTGAGTGGATTTGATATGAGCCCTAATCTGGTAGTTGCTCCAATTAATGTGAATGGAGCTAATTCTATTCGAACAGACTTGGCAGCAGGCCCCTCTCCAATTAAAATATCTAATACAAAGTCTTCCATTGCTGCATAAAGAACCTCTTCAACACTACTATTCAGTCTATGTATTTCATCAATAAATAAAACATCTTTATCTTCCAGATTACTAATGATAGCTGCCAAATCTCCAGCTTTTGTTATAAGGGGACCGGATGTAACTTTTATATTAACTCCGAGTTCATTTGCAATAATGTTTGCCAGTGTTGTTTTTCCAAGTCCTGGAGGCCCAGCCAAAAGAACGTGATCTAGACTCTTTTCACGTTTTTTTGCTGACTCGATAAATACTTTAAGATTTTTCCGAACTGAGTTTTGTCCAATAAATTGTTCTAAAAGACGCGGCCTGTAAATTCTTTGATCACTAGCCATCAAAAAGTTCTCCTTAACGCCATCTTTATTAATTGTTCAATTTCTAGACCTTGATTTATTTCATCATTCAGTTGCTCAACTATATTAATTGCTTCAGCTCTTGAATAACCAAGATTTAAAAGGGCGGATATAACATTATTTCTTTTTGTTGAATAACCATCTGTGTCTTGTTGAAAGCCATCTCTAAATTTATCTTTTAATTCAGTGATAATTCTTTTTGCAACTTTCGTACCAACTCCAGGTGCCGTACTTATTGACTTTTCATCCGAAGTACTAATATATTTTATAATTTCCTCTGTTTCAAAGAAACCAATGATAGTCATTGCGAGTTTCGCTCCAACACCTTGGACAGTTTGAAGCAAATTAAAAAAAGTTCTTTCTTCAATTGAGGAAAAACCATATAGGTAAATATTATCATCTCTAAATATTGTTTTTATGTATATTGAGATTATTGAACCTTCAACTAGTGTATTGATTGCTCTCTCCGGATAAGAAACTTCATATCCTACATCGTTTATATCGATTATCAGCGAATTTCCTATAATTGCATCTACTTTTCCTTTTAACTTACTAATCATTGAGTGACCTGTACTATTCTATTGTGATTTTGATATGCATGAGTTATTGCAATCGCAAGCGCATCAGAAACATCACTGACACCCTCAATTTTTTTCGATAATAATATCGAAACCATGTGAGCAATCTGAGTTTTATCAGCGTGACCTCTGCCTACAACACTTTTTTTAATTTGGTTTGGAGCATATTCAAAACATCTAAGATTGTACCTTGCCATAGTAAGAAGTATGGCACCCCTTGCATGCCCAAGTTTTAGACTAGAGAGTGCGTTGTTATTTACAAATGTTTTCTCAATTGAGCATTCGTCAGGATTATACTTGGATAAAATTTCTGTTAAACCCTGGGAAATCAATAATAGTCGTTCAGCTAAGTCTATATCCGTTCGAACTTTTATTAAGCCATGGTCGACATGACTTAATGAATTACCATTTAAGGAAATTATACCCCAACCTGTATTTATAAGTCCTGGATCAATTCCTAAAATTTTTTTGCATTCATTCATATAAGCTTAATTCAAAAACTCATCTAGTATATCAAAATTAAAATATATATCTTGAACATCTTCATTATCATCCAACGCCTCAAGAAGCCTTTCGAGTTTTGCATAAGTTTCCTGATCTATTTCTATATTATTCTCAGGCTTCCATATAATTTTCATTAATTTTGATTCTCCAAACATTCCCTCAAGACTCTCACCAAGGTTATGTAGATTTGCAGGATCACAATAGATTTCATATGATTCTTCTGATATATCACAATCATCAGCACCTTTCTCGATTGATGCCTCTATTACATCTTCTTCATTTAATTGTGATTTATCGAATTCAATTATTCCCACTCTCTTGAATAAGAATGAAACCGAACCATTTTCTGCAAGATTTCCTCCTGATTTTGTGAAAATAGCTCTGACATCCCCAGCGGTTCTATTCCTGTTATCCGTAAGTGTCTCTACAATAAAACCTGTACCTCCAGGACCAAAGCCTTCATACCTCACTTCATCGAAATTTGCCCCCCCGGCATCCTGACTTTTTTTAATTGCTCTCTCAATGTTATCCTTTGGCATATTTTGAGCTCGCGCCGCTTGAATCGCAGATCTCAATCTTGGATTCATAGCAGGGTCAGGCAAACCTAATTTAGCAGCAACTGTAATTTCCTTTCCAAGCTTTGAAAAGACCTTGGCTCTTCTTTTATCTTGAGCACCCTTCCTATATTGGATATTTTTAAATTTTGAATGTCCTGCCATATTTCTTTCCTCGATCTATAATAAGATAAAATTAGTTAATTAAAAGTTCAGCGTGAAAAATTGATAACAATTCTAGAATTCGGGAGGCTCTTCCCCCAATAACCCTCCTATTCTTATTGGTTTGATCTTATTTACTAAACCAGAATTATTAGTTTCAAATAAAATACCAGATAATGTTGCTTCTCCTGAGGCAGGAATAAACCTCCCGCTTGGTATGGACGTTATAAATTTTTCAAGTGGATTTTGTTTTTTAAAACCAAGTATAGAATCATAATCACCACTCATACCAGCATCTGATATATATCCTGTTCCATTTGATAAAATTCTAGAGTCCGCAGTTGGAATGTGAGTATGAGTTCCAACAANAACACTTACCCTACCATCGAGATAATAGCCCATCGCTAATTTCTCTGATGTTGCCTCTGCGTGAAAATCAACAAAAATAGCATCAACACTATTTTGCAAGTTANTTTTTGATAATATTTCATCAATAATTTTGAATGGATCATCTANGGGATTCATNAANATTCTTCCCATTAAATTAATTACAAGAATTTTTTCTCCATTTTTTGCGTTGAAAACAAATGAGCCTTTCCCAGGNGTACCCTCTGGGAAATTAGCTGGCCTAAGAAGACTATTATTTCTCTCTATGTAAACTAATGTTTCCTTTTGATCCCAAATGTGATTCCCTGATGTAACAACATCTACACCNGAGTCTATTAGGGAATGAAGGATTTTTTCTGTAATACCAAATCCTGATGCAGAATTTTCTCCATTTGCAATAACAAAGTCAAGATTATAATTGTCCCTAATTTTTTGAACATTTTCAATGACAACTCTTCTTCCAGACTCACCAACTATGTCACCAATAAATAAAGCTCTCATATATACTCAATCATAAATCTAATTATAGAAATACTTTATATTTCTTCTAAATCAATAAGAAAATCAACTTTTTGATCGAACTCCTCGACAGGTAATTCAGAAACAATTTGACTTGGGTAACATACTCCCAAAAATCTTGTTGAATATTCAATTTTATAGTACTCAATTGTTTTATCGTAGTAACCACCGCCAAATCCAAGTCTATTGTTTCTTCTGTCAAATAATACCCCAGGAACAAGCACTACGTCTGGAATTATAGTCTCCGTCTTGCTCGGCTCAGGTATTGAAAATTGGTTTTTAATTAGATTATTTTTATCTAAGTTCCAAGCGCGAAAGTCAAGTACCTTATTTTCTGTGATACATGGGAGAGCTATTATATTTTTTCTTTTTTTCAAAAAATGTAAAAGTGGTATAATATTAAATTCACTATTTAGAGGGAAATANCCTCCCACAATCTCTTGGGACCTGATTAAACCCTTAAATACATCAATTATTTTATTTTCAAAAAAATGGCGTGTTGAGACATCAATATGTTGCCTCATAGATATTGCAGACTTTCTGAGCTCACTTTTTCTTTCGGACAATACTTTATGCAAAGATCTATACCTATAATTGGCCACACGGTCGTGGATGCTGCAATCCTCGGCTCCTAATATTTAGGTGGGTACTAAATGAAATGGACCACGGTCCAAACCAGCGTCAGTTCCCTTTAGAATTGCTATGGCGCCAGGAATAGTGATCTCACGAACCGCATAGCTATACCATGTATATCATTTATTTTAGAGAAATTCATTCTTATTGTGCATAATCAAGTGAGTGCTTTGGTTATCTCGTTTAACTTATGCGTCAATAGTTCAATGTCAGTAATTAAAAGTTCTTCTAGGTTATGACTATCTTCTTTATGTAAATTATTTTTGTTTTGTAATCTTTTAACATCTTCTTGTATTTCTTCAATCTGAGTTAACGCATCTGATAGTTTATCAGCAATTAGAAGCCCAGCCATAACATAAATCCTGGCGTCACCAATATGACCAAATCTACCTTGTAATTGATCAACGTGACGAGAGAAAAAGGATGCTAATTCTTTAAGCCGCACCTCTTCACCATCTTCACAAGCTATTTGGAAAGTTCTATTGTTTATATTGACTGTGACTTTGCCCATTGATTCAGTCCTGGCATCCCATCATATAATATTAAGATGCTTTATTTAGAAAATCTTTGTAAGATGTAATCATTTCTGTAATCTTTTTATCAACTAACTTATTCGCATCCTCAAGCTTCAAATTCTTTCGCTTCAGATCATCAATTTTAAAAAGTAAATCAACATTTTCATCGTTTAATTTTTCAATTTTTTTAGTTAGATCTTTTATTTCCTCAGAGTTTGAACTTTCTGAGGACAGATTTTTCTCACTTAATTTGTTGAATGCCAAATTTAAATTTTCCAGAGCTTTAGCAAGTCTAGGGTTAAGATCATTGAGATTTCTTGTCTCAACATAAGTCCCTGCTTTAAAGTTTTGCTGGTTCATTTTAATCTCACTAATCTAAAATATATAGCTTCTTATTTNTATATGATTGAAGCTTTCTCATAAATATTAATCTTAATGATTAGTAAATTGCAATAAAAAAAAAATAAGTTTTCTATTAAAAACAATACCTTTCATATTCNTTTTATACATAAAAGAGAAGTAATTATGTAAATATTGTTTGATAAAACATGTTATTAATTATAAAAAAAGATNAAGTAATCATCGTGAGTAAAATGGAAAAACGTATAGCACATCAAGAAATGGCAAATGCAATTAGAGCCCTTTCCATTGACGCAATAGAACAGGCAAATAGTGGGCATCCTGGATTACCTCTCGGTATGGCAGATGTAGCAACAGTTTTATTCTCTGACTTTTTGAAATTCGATGCAAGTAACCCGCAATGGCATGATCGTGATAGGTTCGTGCTATCTGGAGGACATGGATCTATGCTTCTTTATTCACTGCTATATTTACTTGGCTATGATGATATTAAAATTGACGATTTAAAAAACTTCAGACAGCTAGGATCTAAAACCGCGGGGCACCCGGAGTATGGTCATCTGAAAGGAATTGAAACCACAACGGGACCTCTGGGTCAGGGTATTGCAAATGCAGTGGGAATGGCAATTTCTGAAACAATGCTATCAGCAAGATACGGTAGTGATATTGTCAATCATATGACGTATGTAATGGCAGGNGATGGTGATCTTATGGAAGGGATTTCTCAGGAAGCCATATCCCTCGCAGGTCATTTAAACTTGAACAAGCTCATCTTGATTTTTGATGACAACCAAATATCAATTGATGGTCCAATCTCAAAAACTGACTCAACTGATCAAACTAAAAGATTTGAGGCNTCAGGTTGGGAAGTGATTGAAATAGATGGACACAAACTAACTGAGATAACCAGAGCACTTGAACAATGCAAAAAATCATCAAAACCATCTATGATCAAGTGTAGAACAATTATTGGCTATGGATCCCCTAATAAAGAAGGAACATCCGGTGTTCACGGTTCCCCTCTTGGAAATGAAGAGTATCTGCTCACACGAGAGAAACTAGGTATTAATTATGATAAATTTTCTATTCCAAATGAGATTCTTGAAGCATGGAGGAGCATTGGAATAAAGGGATCTAAAGAGAGAATAAATTGGGAAGATAGATTCCAAAATTCACCGGCGCAAATTCAAGATAAGTTCAACAGTCAAATTAGCGGTGTCNTAAACCATGATGTCTTCAAATCACTCNTAGAATTAAAACTTGAATGTCTAACCACAAAAAGTGACATTGCAACAAGAAAGGCGTCCGAGATTGCTCTTAATTGCATAAATGAGAACACAGAAATTTTNATCGGTGGTTCTGCAGATTTAACAGGTTCAAATAATACAAAAACAAAGAATATTAATGAAATAACATCAGATAATTTTAGTGGTAGATATATTCACTATGGTATCCGTGAGCACGCAATGGGCGCTATTATGAATGGCATATCCCTTCATAAAGGATTTATCCCATACGGAGGTACCTTTCTGATATTTTCTGATTATTGTCGTCCTGCAATAAGGCTTGGGGCATTGATGCAACAGCAGAATATCTATGTTCTTACTCATGACTCAATAGGGCTTGGTGAAGATGGTCCTACTCATCAACCTGTTGAGCACCTATCAAGCTTGCGAGCAATACCAAATGTCTATGTATTTAGACCTGCTTCTGTTATNGAAACAATAGAATGCTGGGAAATTATGTTAAAAAATAGAGGTGGGCCNAGTCTCATTGCACTATCAAGGCAAAATCTAAATGAGTTTAGAGAATTATCAGACCAGTATGATGTTAATAATTGTCAAAAAGGGATATATTTAGTAAAAGCCAACTCAGATGATCCAGATTATGCCCTTTTTGCAACTGGCTCTGAAGTGGAAATAGCAATTGATGCATATAATTCACTCACTCAATCGGGAATAAAAATGGCTATATATTCTGTGCCTTGCCTGGACCTGTTCAATGATCAAGATGATAATTTCAAAGATAGTATAATAAGAAATGCTAAACAAAATATAGTAATTGAGGCAGGTATACCACAAGGGTGGGGGNAAATACTTGGTAATGATGGAATATTTGTTGGAATGTCATCTTTTGGTGCAAGTGGTCCATACAAAGAACTTTATCAACATTTTGGGATCACAAAAGATCATGTCATCGATATGATTTTGAATAACAATAAATGATGAGTAATTAGTAATGACAGTAAAAGTAGCAATCAATGGTTTTGGTCGAATTGGCAGGAATGTACTCCGTGCCGTTATAGAAAGTTATCATAAAGAAATTGAGATTGTTGCCATTAATGACTCTGGTCCAATAAACACAAACGTTCATTTGTTAAAATACGACTCCATACATGGCAGATTAAATTCTGATATCACAATAATTAACGATGATACTTTTGAGATTAATTCTATGAAAATAAAAAAATTTTCTAATAGAGACCCAAAAGAGCTTGAATGGGGTAAAATAGGTGCTGATATCATCTTAGAATGTACAGGAAAATTCAATAACAAGATAGAAGCTCTAAAGCATACGCATTCTGGCGCAAAAAAAGTTTTAATATCAGCACCAGCAAAGAATGCTGATATAACTTCAGTTTATGGTGTGAATCATAAACAAATTACCAAAGATCATCTAATTATATCCAATGCCTCTTGCACAACAAACGCTTTGGCNCCACTAGCAGCAATACTTCATAAAACAATTGGTATTGACTCAGCTTTTATGACGACAATCCATGCATATACCGGTGATCAACCTACATTAGATCGTAATCATAAAGACTTGTACAGAGCGAGATCTGCAGCACAATCAATTATCCCGACAACCACGGGTGCTGCAAAAGCTGTTGGGGAAGTTATCCCTGAATTAAGTGGTAAAATTGATGGTGTGGCAATGCGCATTCCAACACCAAATGTCTCAGTTATTGATCTCAATTTTGTTGCCTCCCGTGATACAACAGTTGAAGAAATTAATAACCAATTTTCTTTTGCATCAGAAAATGACTTTAAAAACATTATCCGTATAACCGACGAAAAACTTGTTTCAATTGATATTAATCATGATCAACATTCAGCTATTCTAGCCCTCGATCAAACAAAACTCATGAACAAAAGATTTGGAAGAATAATGGCATGGTATGATAATGAATGGGGCTTTTCTCATAGNATGTGTGATATGGCAATACATATTGGCAGCATGCTATAATTTTGGAATTATTTATGGACCTAGTAAAAAGTTTTCAAAATGAAAATCTTAAAAACAAAATAGCATTACTAAGGACTGACTATAATGTTCCAACTAATGGNAAATTAATTCTTGACTCCACTAGGATTGATGAGTCTATTCCAACTATAAAAGCGCTTCTTGAAAAAGAAGCGAAGATAATAATTCTTACACATAGAGGACGACCAAAGGGCAAAATCGATATTTCTTTATCTATGGAACCAGTNGCNAGAGAACTTGAGAAAAAAATCATGTTGNCTNTAAGGTTAATAAACAAACTTGATGAAGATATCCGTGTATATGATGAAAAAATATTCTTGTTTGAGAATTTAAGATTTTATCCAAATGAAGAAGAAAATGATCAAGATTTTGCGCATAAATTATCTAAACTTGGTGATATTTACATAAATGATGCATTTGCTGCATCTCATAGGGCGCATGCATCACTTAGCGGTATTCCAAAATTTATTCCAAGTTACTTTGGTATATGTATGACAAAAGAAATTCTAGCCTTAAATACAATATTTGAAAATCCAAATCGACCTGTAGTTGCACTAATAGGTGGTTCAAAAGTATCTTCAAAAATACAGTTATTAAAAAATCTTATACTAAAAGTTGACTCAATAATTATTGGTGGTGCAATGGCAAATACATTCCTCAAAGTAAGAGGAATTGCAATTGGTGCATCATTATTTGAGGAGTCGTGTTTGCAAATAGCAAATGAGATTTTGGATTTAGCTGAGCAAAATAATGTCAACTTAATATTNCCAAAAGATGCAAAAGTATCTAAGACCCTTCAAGATGACCCAAGCGCAATGAATAAAAGTTTAGATCAAATTGAACAAGATGATATGATTCTTGACCTAGGTATTGAATCATCTAAAATGATAGGTGGCTTATTGGCTGATGCAAAGACAGTAATTTGGAATGGTCCTCTTGGAGCAATTGAGTTTAAACCTTTTGAAGAGGCAACTGTATACGTTGCAGAAAGATTGGCTAAAATGTGTGTAGAAAATAATACCTCTGTTGTTGTAGGTGGTGGTGATACTATATATGGAATAAATATCGCTAATACGTATAGTTCCTACACACATGTTTCAACTGGAGGTGGTGCTTTTTTGGAATGGTTAGAAGGAAAAGATCTACCTGGAGTTCGTGCAGTAATTGAAAATCAAAAAGAAGGCTAAGATGNAACAAAATTTAAGTCAAATAGCTCAAAAGCTTGTTTCTGATGGAAAGGGAATTCTTGCTGCTGATGAGAGCACCGCNACAATAAAAAAAAGGTTTGATCAAATATCTGTTGTAAGTTCAAATGATAGTCGNAGAGATTACAGAGAAATGCTTTTTAGCACGATGGATGCTATGAATGACTTCATCTCTGGAGTAATCTTATTTGACGAAACAATCCGTCAGAATTGCAGAGATGGTAGAAAGATTACNGATCTGTTGAAAGAAACAGATACTCTAATTGGAATTAAAGTTGATACTGGAGCTAAAAATCTTGCACTGTTTGATAATGAAACAATAACTGAAGGTCTTGATGGACTCAGGGAAAGGCTCATAGAGTACCATAGCTTAGGTGCAACTTTTGCAAAATGGCGAGCCGTTATAAGAATTACTAAAAATACACCAACTAATTATTCACTTGCATCTAATGCTCATGCACTTTCAAGATATGCAGCTCTATGTCAAGAAGTAGGAGTTGTTCCAATAGTTGAACCAGAAGTCCTGATGGATAGTCATGACTCAAATCATACAATAGAACAATGTTTTGATATAACTTCTAAAACATTAAGCTTAGTTTTTGATGAATTAATAAATGCCAATGTTGCATTAGATGGAATAATACTTAAACCAAATATGNTCATACCTGGAATCAACTGCACGGAAAAAGTTCCTCCAATAGAAGTAGCAAAACAAACATTAAAATGCCTAGAAGAATGTGTTCCAAATGATGTGCCGGGTATTTGTTTTTTGTCAGGAGGACAATCTGATATTGAAGCAACGAAGCATTTATCTCTGATGAATGAAATTAAAGTTACCAACATTAAACTTAGTTTTTCATATGGTAGAGCACTCCAACAAAGTGCACTGCTGAAATGGAAAGGTAATGATGAGAATATACTAGAAGCACAGAATGCATTTAAACATAGAGCAAAAATGAATAGTCTTGCATCTTTGGGTAAGTGGCAAGAAGATCTTGAGTAATACTGATTAAGTTATGAAATATTACTTCAAATACATCAGTTTATCTCTCTATTTTACAATAATTACCTCATCTGTTCTATTAGCTGAAATAAATGATGAAGAATTCAAGAATCTTTTAATTAATGACAATATTGATCAAGCAATAGAATTACACAATGATACAAATAATAATGAATGGTCATTTTGGATAGCTCAAAAATATCTTAGTTTGAACGATATTTACAATGCATCTAAATGGTATGAACAATCAAAAAATCAAGGCAATATTAATGCACATTATCAACTAGCGGAGCTACTTCTTCATTATAAAATTGATGTAGTAAAGTCATATCAACTTTTTAATGAGCTAATCAATTCTGAACATAAATTTTTATCTTCCTCTGCCAAATATTATCTATCAATATTTTACAAATATGGGATTGGCGTATCAGTGGATACAGATAAAGCCTTCAAATATATAAAAGAAGCAAGCAATGATGACCTAACAATTGCTAAGTATATGATTGTTGATTACTTAATAAATGGTATCGGGACAAAAATTGACGAGAAAGCTGCTGCAAAACTGATGTTTCAATTTGCTGATATGGGATACACAGAAGCCGAATATGATTATGCAATGATGATTTTAAATGAAATTGGATTAAAAAAAGATGAAGAAACTGCTGTAGCATGGCTTGAAAAATCAGCTCAAAAGGCATACCCACCTGCTCTTCAACAATTATCCAGTATGTATTTTTATGGAATTGGTGTGCAAAAGAATGATGTGAAAGCATATGAATACTATTTGCTTGCAAAACAGCTTGGAATGTCTGATGTTGAACTTGATATGAACATGACTGTAGTGTCTCCAGATAAGAAGGAAACTGCAACCCAAAACTATGCAAATTTCAGACCAAGACCGAATGATTATAGTATTACCTATTTACGGATACCTCAGTTTATGAAATAAGTTTCTGTATATATTTCAATAGTTAAGAACAAAAACAATAATAACATTATCCAAATTAAATCCAGGAGGATGGAATGAAAATAAATGGTAATCAAATAAAAATAGGTAATGTACTTGAGTACAAAGGTTCCCTTTTTATAGTCACAAAGACTCAGGCTGTAAAACCTGGTAAGGGAGGCGCATTTAATCAAGTTGAGATGAAATCAATCATTGATAACACAAAATTAAACGAGAGATTTAGATCCGACGAGATTGTAGAAAAAATAAGAATTGATTCAGAAACTTTTCAATTTCTATATGCTGATGAAAATGAATTAATTTTTATGAATCAAGAAACNTATGAACAATTATCTTTGGATGAAAAACTATTAGAAGAAAAAAAATCACTCTTAAGAGAGGGAATGATAGTAGATATTGAATTATATAATGATAAACCGATCGGTGTGATATTGCCTGAAACAGTCATTCTAAAAGTAATTGATACCGAGCCAACAATTAAAGGACAGACTGCTGCATCCTCATCTAAGCCTGCAATATTAGAAAATAATTTACGTGTAATGGTCCCTCCATTTGTCAATAATGATGAAATGATAGTTATTGATACAAATGATCTTACATATATAAAGAGAGCAGAATAACTTAATGAGCTATTTACCAAATTCTAATGTTCTCTACTCACTAGTTAGAAATATTTCAAAGATATATCGTCATGATTTTGGTGAAATTCAAAATTTACATAAATCAAATAAGTCTATTACTGATTTCACAGATAAAATTAAGAAGAGAATTGAATCCATTATCCTCGAAGATTTATCCGATAAATATGGAAAAAATGGATATAAAATTATATTTATAAATGATCATTTAAAATCTGACAAAATTTGGGCCTCAGAAATAGAAAATTGCTTCATTGTTAACGTGCTAGAAGGGGAAACGAATTTTATGAGAGCTATCCCATTTTTTGCAATTACAATCGCTCACAAGAAAAATAATATCATTCAAAATAGTATAATATGTAACCCTATAACTGATGACATATTCATAGCCGAGAGAGGGATTGCTGCAACGCATAATAATATCAAAATGAAAGTTTCCGAGGAGTCTGCGTCCGAGAAAAATATCCTTATTTTAGAAGATTTTTTAATAAGCGAAAGAATTCAAAACACTACCGTAATTGAGTATTTAAGATCATCGGAAGATATTAGAAAATTTGGTTGCCAATCTCTAGAAATGTGTATGATTGCTGACGGAATAATTAATGCATATATTGGCTATGATAAGAATGAAAATGTAATATCTGCAGCACTCCTTGTATTAAGAGAGTCTGGTGGTGTAAAGAATATTATAAATTCAATGGAACAAAATAGTAAAAATTATTTTATTGTGTCTAACCAAAAAATATACGACAATTTATTATATTCATAGTAAACAAATATAAAGGAATTAAGAGTAATGACTGATATTCCTAGTTCAAAGAGTTTCACACATCCCAGAACATATCTTTTTAGAATGTTCATTTTTATATTAATAATATCTTTTTTTATTTTTATAATTCAGGACGATCTTTTTAAAGCATTCTTTGCAAATCCAATAATTAATACAATTATCAGTTCCGTACTTGCTTTTGGTATATTTTATATATTATGGCTTACAACTAACTTATTCAGAGAAGTTAGTTGGGTAAATAATTTTCAAAATGGTGATAGCCACGCGGATATCGGTTCTCCACCATCACTTTTAGCTCCAATGGCTACAATGATGCTTGATCACAAATATGAGATAACGTTATCTGCATCTTCAATGAGATCAATCCTTGACTCAATTTCATTTAGATTTGATGAGTCTAGGGAATATTCCAGATACATGATTGGATTGCTTATCTTTCTCGGATTACTTGGTACATTCTGGGGATTATTACTAACAGTTGACTCAATTGGACAGACTATTGGGACGCTAAATATTGGTAATGGCGAAGCGACTGAAATGTTTGAAGAATTGAAATCAGGACTAGAGTCACCTCTTTCAGGTATGGCAATCGCCTTTTCATCATCTCTTTTTGGTTTGTCTGGTTCTTTAATTTTAGGCTTCTTTGATTTAATATATAATCAAGCCCAGAATAGATTCTACAATGAGCTTGAAGAATGGTTATCAACAGTAACTGAGATAAATGATGACAGGTCAGACAGCAGAATGCACTTTTATCTAAATAAAAATATTAAAGAAATGAATGCAAGTCTAACTGATTTTGTTAATAATTTTACACAAGACAGAACTCACTTAATAGCTGATGGAAATGATGTTTTAAAGGCTATTCAAGAGCAACAGGAAGTTATATGTTCATTATTAAGTGAGCAAAATAAGTTATTAAAAAAAATATCTGATGAAAAATAAACTTTTATAATGCCAAGAATTAATAGACGAGCCAACAATAACAGTGCCAATTATTGGCCTGGCTTTGTAGACGCAATGGCTACAATTCTACTTGTAATAATTTTTCTTTTAACTGTTTTTATTCTATCTCAATTCTTCCTTTCAACAGAAATATCCTCTAAAGATGAAGCTTTAATTGATCTACAAAGCCAGCTTCAAGAATTATCTCTACTTTTATCATTGGAACAGAATGAAAATGAAAATTTAGCCACTAAGATTGAATTACTCGAGAGTGATTTAGATCAACTTTTTTCACAAAATGAACAATTAAGTAGTTCACTTGCTGCATCCAATGATGAGGTAGTTATATTACAGGATGAAATAGCAAATTTAAAATTAGATTATCAAAGACAAATAATAATTTTACAAGACGATATTGATAAACAAATTGCTTTATATGATCTTCAAAGAGAAGAATCTGCTGAAAGAAACCGTCAAATAATCAAACTTATATCTGAAAATAAACAGATCAGTACATTACTTAAGATGAAAGAATTGGAAATAAATAATAAAAATATAAAGATTCAAAATATTGAGGATAATATCTTAAATCTATCTGCTTTAAATANAAATCTAGAAGAGACTCTTGTCGAGAAAGAGCAAACCATAATAGACCTTCGAAACAACTTGAACAAAAATAATACACTTTTAACAGATTATGAAAGTAGTATCGCTTCCATGAATATTGTATCAACAGATTTTGAAAATGAAATTAAAGAAAAAAATCAGTTAATATTTGATTTAAGGAAGAAAGAAAACTCCAATCTCAATAAAATAAGTAGACTTCAATCTGGACTTATTTCGACAGGAAAAAAATCAAAAGAAGCTTCACTAGAGATTGAATTACTCAATATTCAAATATCAGAATTGAAAAAACAAATTTCTGCTATTCAAGCTTTACTAGATGCATCTGAACAAAAAGATATAGAACAACAAGCAAGAATTGCTGATCTTGGAAAAAGACTTAATCTTGCGCTAGCACAAAGAGTAAAAGAATTGTCTGAATATAGATCCGAATTTTTTGGTAAATTGAGAGAAATTATTGGAACCAGGGATGATATTAAGATAATTGGTGATCGATTTGTTTTTCAATCAGAAGTTTTGTTCGGAAGCGGTGAAGCTACTATAGGGATTGATGGACAGAGACAACTTGCTAAATTATCAGTTGCAATCCAAAATCTTATAGAAGAGATCCCTGATGAAATAAATTGGATATTAAGAATAGATGGTCACACTGATNTTATACCAATTAGAAATTCAAGATATGAGTCAAATTGGGATCTCTCAGCGGCACGTGCAATATCGGTTGTAGATTTCCTAATGAAAACAGGCATACCTCCAAATAGACTTGCAGCAACCGGCAGAGGTGAATATATGCCCCTAGATCCTAATGAGAATGAGGATGCTTATAGAAAAAATAGAAGAATTGAAATCAAACTTACTGAAAGCTAAAATAATTTAAGACTTGAGATAAAATTAATATTAATGTATACAAAACCTTATTTATAGGTGTGAGAAAAAAAATGAAAAAAGAAGGACATCCAAACTATCATAAAATAGAAGTAGTGATGACAGACGGTACAAAATACCAAACATATTCAACATATGGTTCAGAAGGTGATACNCTAACTTTAGATATTGACCCTTCAAGTCATCCCGCTTGGACTGGTGGCTCGCAGCAACTTTTGGACAGAGGCGGACGAGTAAGTAAATTTAATAAAAAATTTGAAGGTTTACTTAGCAAATAATANTGTTAAATATGTCTGTTTTTCAATAATAATTTATTAAAATGTTTGTAATTGATATACTTGATCATGGTAAGAACAATAAACTTATTCATGCCAATAAAGACGTGCCAATCCCAGGCGATGGTGATGTTCTCATAGATATAAAGGCCAGTGGTGTAAATAGACCAGATATTTTACAGAGATACGGTCTTCACCCACCTCCACCAGGTTCACCATCACATCCCGGACTAGAAGTTTCCGGAATTGTCATGGATCTTGGAAAGAATGTAAAAAAATTTAAAAAAGGTGATCACGTAATAGCACTATTGGGTGGAGGTGGATATGCCGAATACTGTATTTCAAATCAGTATTTAACATTACCTATGCCAGATAACTTAACCTTTGTTGAGGCAGCAGCTATACCTGAAACATATTTCACGGTATGGAATAACGTATTCAGAATTGGTAATCTTGTAAAGAACGAGACAATCTTAATACATGGTGGTTCAAGTGGNATAGGTACAACTGCGATACAAATTGCAAAAGAGTTTGGTGCGCATGTAATTACAACGACTAGCGAAAAAGAAAAAGTGGAAAAATGCTATGAATTAGGAGCTGACCTTGTTGTTAATTATAACTCCCATGATTTCGTTGAAGAAATTAAGTCTTCAGAATTTAACGAAGTAAATTTAATACTAGATATTGTTGCAGGTGATTATACAAGTAGAAATTATGAACTTGCAGCAATGTACGCGAGAATAATCCAAATAGCGTATATTAAAGGAAGCAATGTGAATTTAGATTTGTCACCATTAATGAGAAAAAGCCTCATACATACAGGTTCGGTTTTGAGACCAAAAAATCTATCATATAAAACTGCAATCTCCATTGATATTGAAAAATATATCTTACCAAAAATAAGAAATAATAAAATAAGACCTATTATTCACAGTACTTTTGATTTAAGAGAGGCTGATGCGGCACACAGTTTAATGAAAAGTGGAAGACACTTTGGGAAAATCATTCTAACACAATAATAAAATAAAATATAAATATAGAAAGACTTGTAATATTAGTATAATAATTAAATAATTTCTATATTACGGAGACAAGAAATGGCTCAAACACCTTTAATGCCCAAAGCAACAGCAGTTTGGTTAGTTGAAAACACAGCACTAACTTTTGATCAAATTGCAGAATTTTGTAACCTACATCCATTAGAAGTTAAAGGAATAGCAGACGGTGATGTGGCTCAAGGCATTAGAGGAATGGACCCAATCATGTCAGGTGAATTATCAAGAGCGGAATTGGAGAGTGCAGAAGCAAATAATACTCACAAACTAGTTTTAAATAAAACCTCAGTAGATTTACCAGAAGTAAAATCAAAAAAACAAAAAAAATATACACCATTATCTAGAAGACAAGATAGACCTGCCGCAATTGCATGGCTAGTAAGAAACCATCCNGAATTAAAAGATAGTGAGGTTATCAAACTAGTTGGGACTACAAAAACTACAATTGAGGCAATTAGAAATCGAACTCATTGGAATATTGGCAGTATCCAACCACAAGATCCTGTTGTGCTTGGATTATGCACTCAAATTGAACTTGATAAGCTAGTGTTGAGAGCCTCAAAAAGATTACAAAGAGAGCAAGATAAAGAAGTAAAGACCCTGCAATCTATCGATATCTAATCTTTACAAAAATCATAAATTTTAATGATAATTGATCCTCTTTTCTATGCTATGGCAATACCATCAGTGGTGTTGATTGGTTTATCAAAAGGAGGCTTGACTGGCATTGGTGCGCTAGCTGTGCCGCTCATGGCAATTGTTGCCTCACCATTACAAGCAGCCGCAGTACTAATGCCCATTCTACTAATATTGGATCTTGTTGCAGTATGGACCTACAGAAGAACTTTTGACAAGATGACATTGGCTATTACAATTCCAGCATCAGTTATTGGGATTGTGATTGGAGCAATACTAGTCGCACAAATAAATCCCAATTGGGTTAGAATTATAATCGGCTTTATTGCAATCTCATTTACAATCTCATATTGGAAAACAAAAAAAGAGACAAAACCAAGAGATCACAGTATCATTCGCGGAACAATTTGGGGAAGTATAACAGGTTTTACAAGTTTCGTTACATTAACTGGAGCACCACCTTACCAAATGTATTTATTGCCTCTCAGACTTGACCAAAAAAAATATGCAGGNACATTCATGATTTTCTTTTGGATGAATAACATAATAAAAGTTGTACCATTTATGATGCTTGGTCAAATGAATAAATCAACATTAACCACATCAGCGATTTTATTTCCAATTTCCTTAGTTTTTACTTTCATTGGCATTTGGGTTGTTAAAAAACTTCCTACAAAAATATTCTATGAAATTATTTATATTCTGTTATTTTTAGTGAGTATAAAGTTAATTTACGATGGACTTACTAAAACTTTTTACTAGGAGTGTATTTAAATGAAAAAAATTGCAATAATTATGGGATCACAATCAGATTGGGACACCATGCAGTTTGCAGCCAATATACTCGATGAATTTAATATAGAATATGATAAGCTCATTATTTCCGCTCATAGGACGCCCGATAGACTTTATGAATTTGCTAAGGATTCGTCAAAAAAATATTCAGTAATAATTGCTGGTGCTGGTGGATCAGCACATTTACCAGGGATGGTTGCATCATTGACCATAGTTCCTGTATTAGGTGTTCCAATTGAGTCCAATCTTTTGAATGGTGTGGATAGTTTACTATCTATAGTCCAAATGCCAAAGGGTATTCCTGTGGGAACACTTGCAATTGGAAAATCTGGTGCAATTAANGCGGCATTACTCTCCATATCAATATTGTCACAAAATGATACTAAAATTGCTCAAGTGCTNACTTCATACAGAGAAAACCAGACAAAATCTGTAAAAAAAACACCTATATGACAAATAAGGTCAAAACAATTGGTATTTTTGGAGGGGGTCAATTGGGACTGATGCTATCACAGGCAGCTGCTTCCCTGGGATTTAAGACATGTATCTATAGTCCAGACGAGAACTCTCCTGCATTTATGCACTCAGATTATCAGGTTGTTGCAGAATATGATGATATAAATAAATTAGATGAATTCGTAGAAAGAATAGACTTTGCCACAATTGAATTCGAAAATATTCCAATAGATACTATTCAGTTTATCTCAAATAAAATTAGGATCTATCCACCAATCAATGCAATTGAAATAAGTCAGGATCGTATTAAAGAAAAAAATTTTTGTAAAAAATTTGGTATTAAAACAAATAAATTTCAAAATATTGAATCAGAAAAAGACCTTAAGTCATGGGATTTTTCAACAAAAAGTGTTCTTAAAACGCGAATGCTTGGTTACGATGGGAAAGGACAAATAGTAGTTAATTCCTATCAAGAAGCCTTAGATGCGTTTAACATTATGGGACAATATCCATGTATAATTGAAGAATTTGTATACTTTTCAAAAGAAATTTCAACAATTACAGCAAGGGATAAGTTTGGTTCAATATTCACTTTTCCACCCTCAGAAAATATTCATAAGAACCATATATTAGATGAAACTAATGTACCTGCAAACATTTCAAAAGAATTAGTAATAGAGTTATACCAAACCTCTGCCAATATTTTAGAAAATTTAAACTACATCGGAATATTATCGATTGAATTCTTCATGGAAAAAGATAGCCAGACAATCCTTGTAAATGAAATAGCTCCTAGAGTCCACAACTCAGGTCACTGGACACTTGATGGATCTAACATATCTCAATTCGAACAGCATATAAGAGCAATTAGTGGGATGCAAATTGTTGAACCTGAACTTCAATTTAAAACACGGATGTTGAACCTAATTGGTGAAGATGTAAATGAATGGGATATAAATGATAGTAATGAAAAACAAAAAATATATATCTATGGAAAAGATAAAATTAAAAAAGGAAGAAAGATGGGTCATGTAAACTTTATTAAAGATGAACAAACTGAAAAATAACATATCATTATATGTATTTGTGTTTACAAAGATCTATAATGATAATATAAGTATGAAAAGCTCTTGAGTTATATAAGTTGGAGATTAAATTGCAAGTAAGTGTAAGAGATAATAACGTTGATCAAGCTTTAAAAGCACTTAAAAAAAAGATGCAACGTGAAGGTATTTTCAGAGAAATGAAACTCCGAAATCATTATGAAAAACCATCTGTAAAAAAGGCGCGTGAAAAGGCTGAGGCCATAAGACGTGGAAGAAAATTAGCTAGGAAAAAGTTACTTCGTGACGGCTCTGGTATATTTTAAACAGATATTAATACACCCATAATAAAATATACAGATTAAATAACAGGTGCCTTATGGAACCGATTAAAAAAACTGTATCCGTAAACAAAAATATTATCTTCTCTATATTCCTTATTATGGCATTACTGTCTGGATGCGTAAGTTCTGATACTATATTAGTTGCTAACACACAACCTACTAGTGCGATATCAAAAAAAGAAACAAGTGATAATAATATATTATCTATAAGATCTGCATTGCATGAAAATAGAAATTCTATTGATATATATCTAACACTTGCAACTGAGCTTGTAAAAAATCAGAATTATCCAGAAGCAATATATAATTTAGATATAGCAATAGAAGAAAATCCAGACTCATATCTCGCCCTAAATTTACGAGGTGAGGTATATTATTTATTAGGAGATTTTGATACTGCCATATCTGACTTTAATAGCGCTTTGCAGTTAAACCCATCATTTTCAAAAGCACATTATAATATGGCAAAATATTATAATTATATTGGCGATGTTAAATTAGCAATTTTTGAGTTAAATGAAGCAATTAAATATAATAATAAAAATTTTTATGCTTATGAAATGAGAGGTAAGTTACATCAAAAGTATAAAATGCACACCGAAGCAATTCAGGATTTCGATTATTCTATATCACTTAGACCAAAAAATATTTCTTCCCTTTATTACAGAGCACTCTCCTATTATGAGGTTGGAAGAATTGAAAGTGCACTCGATGATTTAAATCAAGTCTTAGATAACAATCCCCACCTAACTAATGCACTATTCATAAGGGCAGATATTTATAGAAGTTTAGGAAATATTGATAGTGCGATAACTGACTACGAGGTTATTCTTGGAATGGAAAAGAACAACACAAAAGCAAAAAAAGAATTAATAGTAACAAGAAGACTTAAAACGCTTTAACTATATCTTCTACCATCTTTTTAGCATCTCCAAAGAGCATCATCGTATTATCTCTAAAAAAGAGTTCATTTTCAACACCAGCATAACCGGATGCAAGCGAACGTTTAAGAAATAATATAGTTCCAGATCTTTCAACGTCTAGTATTGGCATACCGTAAATAGGGCTGTCTTTATCAGTTTTAGCTGCAGGATTTGTAACATCGTTCGCGCCAATAACAAATGTTACATCAGTCTGACTAAATTGTGAGTTAATATCCTCAAGTTCAAAAACTTCATCATAAGGAACTTGTGCTTCAGCAAGTAGAACATTCATATGACCTGGCATTCTTCCAGCCACGGGATGGATTGCATAAGATACCTTAACCCCTGACTCTTTTAAGATATCAACCATCTCTCTTAAGGCATGCTGAGCTTGCGCAACAGCCATACCATAACCCGGAACGATTATTACTGAACCAGCATTTTTCATGATGAATGCCGCATCATCAGCTGAACCTTGTTTTACGGGACGGTTTTCAACAGTAGCACCACTTGCTGCATTTGATTCTCCCCCAAAACCACCTAAGATAACATTGAAAAATGATCGATTCATGCCTTTACACATTATGTATGAGAGAATGGCACCTGATGACCCAACCAAAGCACCTGTAATTATCAGAGCGATATTTCCTAGAGTAAATCCAATGCCTGCAGCAGCCCAACCAGAGTAAGAGTTAAGCATTGACACCACTACTGGCATATCTGCGCCACCGATTGGAATAATAATTAAGAAACCAATTAAAAGTGATAAAATAACAATTATCCAATAGATCGTATGTGACTCAGTTATAGTGAAAACGGCAAGGAGTGATAGAATAGTTAACGCTATAAGTAAATTTAACAAGTGTTGTTTGGGAAAGACTATAGGGGACCCTGACATTAGACCTTGTAATTTTAAGAAAGCAATTATTGATCCTGAAAATGTAATAGCGCCTATAATTACACCAAGACCCATTTCTATGAGACTTGCTAAGTGGATATTTCCAACAGATCCTATCCCCATCGATGAAGGCACATACAAAGCAGCAGATGCTACAAGAACTGCTGCTAACCCCACAAGAGAGTGAAATGCAGCAACAAGTTGTGGCATAGCAGTCATTGCAATTTTTTTTGCAATAATTAATCCGATAGAACCACCAATGGTTATACCACCTATTAATAATATGATGTCTAAAGTTGATGATGGTGGTGTAATGAGAATAGTTGTAGCAGATGCAATTATCATACCGATAATCCCAAAATAATTACCCCTTCTAGCAGATTCAGGATTTGATAACCCTCTTAGTGCTAGGATAAAAAAGATCCCAGAAATAAGATACAAAAATGAAATTAGATTAGCAGACACTTATTTTACCTTCTTTTTGTACATTGATAACATCCTATATGTTACATAAAAACCGCCAAAGATATTTATGGAGGCTAAAATTACTGCAAAAAATCCTAAACCTTTTGCTATAAAGAAGTTAGATGGATTTGTTTGACCATCTATGAATTCTGTCCCTATTGCTATAAGTGCTCCAACAATAATTACTGAAGATATTGCATTAGTTACTGACATAAGTGGAGTATGTAAAGCAGGTGTAACACTCCAAATTACATAGTAACCAATAAAAATTGCCAATATGAAAATAGCAAATTTATACATTAACGGGTCTACAGCACCCATTAATCCTACCGTTTGGGCTATATCTATAGCATCCCCAACTATACTTTGTTCAGTAGCCATTATTATCTCCTTTATTGGTACATGGGATGAACTAATTGACCATTTCTTGCAACAAGGATTCCCTTAATTATTTCATCATCATAATTTATAGAAAGCTGCAGATTCTCATAATCAACAATCTCATCCAAGAATTTTAATATATTTTGTGCATATAAATTTGACGCATCTGTAGGTAATAGACGTGCAAAATTTTCATACCCTAGAATTGTTATACCACTATTTATTGTTTTCTTACCTGGCTGAGATAGTTCAACATTACCACCTCTTTCAGTTGCAAGATCAGCAATAACTGATCCTTGTTTCATAGTTTCTAACATTTTTTTTGTTACAAGTATTGGAGCTTTACGCCCAGGTATAAGTGCAGTTGTTATAACTATGTCTTGATTTTTAATATGCTCAGCAATTAGCTGACTTTGTTTCTCTTGGTATTCTTTTGACATTTCTTTTGCATATCCAGCAGATGTTTCAGCAGCTTTAAACTCATCATCTTCCACTGCAATAAATTTAGCACCAAGTGATTCCACTTGTTCTTTTGTTGCTGGTCTAACATCAGTCGCAGTAACTATACCGCCTAATCTACGAGCAGTAGCTATTGCTTGAAGTCCTGCAACACCAACACCCATAATAAAAATCTTCGCAGGAGCAATAGTACCAGCTGCAGTCATCATCATAGGAATTGCTTTTTTATATTCTGATGTAGCATCAATAACAGCTTTATAGCCAGCTAAATTTGACTGAGATGACAAAACATCCATTGACTGAGCACGGGTGATTCTTGGCATTAATTCCATTGAGAAAAATTGATGTCCATATTTTACGAAACCATCAAGATCTTTAGAAACGTAGGGATCCATTTGTCCAATAATGATGGCACTTTTGTTTAATTTTTGAAGTATTTTCTCATCAGGCCTTTTAACCGTAATTAAAATATCCGAATTTAATACAGTTTCATTGATCGTTCGTATTATTTTTGCACCAACTTCTTCATATTGTTTATCTGAATAGTTTGATTTGTTACCACTTCCAGACTCAATGATTACTGTTACACCTTTTGCTACCAATTTTTTGGTAACATCTGGTGATAAAGCAACTCTTGTTTCTGATTTATCTATTTCTGTGAGTACTGAAATCTGCATTATCTATTTTAGACTCCTAATAAACAAATGCAGCTAGGAAAATAAGGACTAAAATACAAAACACTGTTGTGTATTTTGTGAATTTTATAAATCCATTATATGTTTTATTATGTTCCTCGTAATCCATTTTATAATTATATCTCTTTATTATTATTTGTAATAGTAATATTACGTAATCCTGATAATAAATAGATATACAAGATATGTATATTTTTCAAGCTTAAATGATTGTTAGTGTCCATAATCAACACCTGTTTTTTCAAAAATTTCAGTTTGCTTAATTAAGAGGCTTTCAGCATCAAAACCACTAATTGCTTCTTCGAACAAATTGTGAAGGTTCAAATTTGCATTTAAGTGGAGAAATACAGACCCTAGACCAATTGCAGCTCTATCCATAAATACGAATTCTCGAGGTATTTCTACAGGTCCAATTTTTTTTAGTAATTGATAAACATTAAAAGCTTCTTTTCTACCATACATCTCTGGTTTTATTCCATCGGCAACAGTTCTGTTTCTGTTATCTATGATTGGTCCGTATATAAAATTAGCCCAAATATTTAGGGTTTCAATCAAATCTTTGTTAAGATTTTTGAAGCCCCATAATTCATACGAACTAATTATCATTTCATTATTATTTTGTTTGAGTCCGTTATATAGATTTATAACACCTTCTACAAAAGGGGGGCGAAATCTTCTGACACAGCCAAAGTCAAGAAGGTTGATGCCTTTTACTTCTTTATCTATCTCACATACAGAATAATTACCTAAATGTGGATCCCCATGAATAACACCAAATTGTCCAAATGGTATCCACCAGGCACGAAATAAACATTCAGCAATCCTATTCCTTATTTCTTGCGAAGATTTCTTATACTTCATCAGAGGGTTGCCATTTAAATAGGTCATTACTAATAATTTATCGGTTGATAAATTTTCAATCAAATCTGGAATATTAATATCATCATGATCTTTGAGAATTATAGAAAAGAGTTTTAAATGGGCAGCCTCCCTATTATAATCGAGTTCTTCTCTCAGTCTGTCTGCAATCTCTTCCCTAATTTTATCTGTACCAATTGCCGGATCTAAGTTCTTATTTATTTTAAATATAAGATCGAGTTGCCTTAAGTCTGCTTCAACTGTAGATATCATATTTGGGTACTGGAGTTTACAAACTACATCATTTTTATCTTTAGTTTCAGCTTTATGCACTTGCCCTAAAGAAGCTGCTGCAAAGGGTTCATATTCAAAATTGATAAAATTATCAGCCCAATCTAATCCAAGTTCAGTGTTCATTCTTCTTCTGACAAACCCCTTACCCATAGGTGGAGCCATATTTTGAAGCTGTGATAATTCTTCTGTATATTCTGGAGGAATTGCACCAGGTATCGTTGATAAAAGTTGAGCAATTTTCATCAATGGACCTTTCAAAGAACCTAATGCTGTCTTTAAAGCAGCTGCGTTTTTTCCAGATTTATTATCTGAGATAATGCTATTTATAAGAAACTTTGTTGTAAATTTTCCAACTTCTTTTCCTACATTTGTGTAACGTGATAGTCTTTTTGAATAGTTATTAGTCTCATTATAATTATTTTGCATTAATTCATCTCTTCAAGCTCATCAATCATACCTGAAATAAGTGAGATCCCCGTATTCCAAAATGCAGGATTTGAAGCATCTAAGTTAAATGGCGCTAATAGATCAGAATGATGTTTTGAACCACCACTTGAAAGTAAATTTATATATTTAGTCACAAAATCTGATTTATTGTTTTCATAGACTGCATAGAGTGAATTTACTAGACAATCGCCGAAAGCGTAAGCGTATACATAAAATGGACTATGTATGAAATGAGGAATGTATGACCAAAGGAATTTATGATTTTCGTGCAATCTTATTGCTGGTCCTAAACTCTTTGATTGAGTGTCTATCCATATCGAATTTAAGTCTTCTGATGTTAACTCCCCTTGCTTGCGGGTTTTATGAACTATCTGCTCGAATTTATAGAATGATATCTGCCGCACCACAGTATTTATCATATCCTCAATCTTTGATGCTAATAAGACTTTTTTATCGAAATCATCGCTGATATTATTCATAAGCTTTTTATATGTTAGCATTTCTCCAAAAACACTCGCCGTTTCTGCCAGAGTTAGAGGCGTGTCTGACAATAGTGGACCTAAATTTGAAGATAGTACTTGATGCACTCCATGCCCCAATTCATGAGCAAGTGTCATAACATCTCTTGGTTTTCCTTGATAATTCATTAAGATGTATGGGTGTGTATCTGTTGTTACGGGATGTGCAAAAGCACCAGTCACTTTCCCATCGGAAATCTTCGCATCAATCCAATTTTTATCAAAAAAATCTTTTACTATATTTGCAATATCTGGTGAGAATTCTTCATATGCTCCAATTACAATATCCTTTGCATCATTCCAATTGATATCATCTACATTTGAGTCTGGCAAAGGAGCATTTCTGTCCCAGCTCTCTAAAAATTCCTTTCCTAGCATCTTTG
The DNA here is from genome assembly GCA_002704755.1 of Rhodobiaceae bacterium. GTDB lineage: Bacteria > Pseudomonadota > Alphaproteobacteria > Rhizobiales > TMED25 > TMED25. Next base: position 28,536 of record PAHC01000025.1, on the reverse strand, counting down.
ATTTTAATTTATAATATCTATGACTAGTTTGTTCATAACTGGTTTCTACAGAATTTACTAATGCGTTAACAACATTTTCTTCAATGTTATTTGCAAGGTGCCTTGATTGTTCAGAATAATCATACTTCCTCCATTTATCGGAAATAGATTTATCCTGGCAAATTGTATTCATGATGTGTGTGAAAAGTGATGAATTATCTTCAAGCTTTTTAGTTACAGCTAAAAAAGCTGTCCTTCTATCATCTTCTGATGCGGAAAGAAGCTTATTTAATGCCTCCTCAAGACTTTTTTCTACACCATTTATGTCAACCTTCATATTAGAAATTGTTTGGTCAAATAATCTATTCCAAGCAGAAAATGAAGTGATACTTTTTTCTTGAAATATTTGTTCAATTTCATCTGTTAATTGATGTGGTTTGTATTTTCTAACATTATCAAACCATGTCTTGTATGGAATAAGTGACTCTGTGTTTAGTAAATCATTAAAAGTATCATCTGAAATTTTATTAAGTTCTAACTCATAAAAAATTATTTTATTGGCAGCATCTGTAATCCTGGCTTGAGTGTCACCATAGAATTTTGTTCTGAGAGCATCATTAGTCGCGGTTACATGGTGTAAAGTTGCATACGCAGACAACTTGCCAATTAAATTAATNATTTTCTCATATGAGATTATTGATCTCTTTATTTTTTCCGACGCTAAGTCTATATTATTTATATCAACCAGAATTTTGTCTTTANATTCCTTTTGAAATTCTTCAACCAAACTTTTTAATAAATCAAAATCTTTTTCAAAAGCAATACTGTTGGGCTTATCATATANGTCAGATAAGTCCCATTCAGGTAATTTAGTAGTGTTATCAAGCATATTGTTTTCCTATTATTGTAACGTAGTTATTATCAATTTTGATTAGAATTAAAATTTATTTTTGATATTTCTCTTTCCATTCAGCATAAGTCATTCCATAGATAAGCTCTCTAGATTCTTCATAGTCAATTGATATACCATTCTTTTCGGCTTCCTCCGAGTACCATTTTGCAAGGCAATTTCTACAAAAGCCAGCTAAATTCATTAGATCAATATTTTGTAAGTCTGTATTTGCCCTCAAGTGTGCCACTAAACGATCAAATACCTGTGCTTTTATCTGATGTTCATTTTCCATTTAAATCTCCACTAAAATGTTCTGGTTCCAAAATTCTGTATGTTATTAATTTGACTATCAAATTTATTAATAATCCGTTTAATTATATCTGCAAGATATTCAGCGATATTTGTTTGTCCTTCATTATCAGCAATCAAATCATTTCTTACTTCAATAAGAACATGAGGTATCCCTCTGGTTGTACCATGAGTATATAATGTATCGCCTTTGAGATAGCCTTTATACGGCTCGTTATCACCTATAATATATTTATTATCCATTCTCAGAAATGATAACATCGGTGTTGAGATTCTATCGTCANTATCCCAGAGTACAGATATTTCCCAAGGTCTTGTATCACTCCTAAAATTACGTGTGAATGAATGGATTGATATCAATATTGGTACTTCATTTTTACTCATCAGATTATTTATCATACGCACTATTTGATTATGATAAGGTTTATAAAAACTTTCTATTCTTTGATAAACATGATCTGAAGTTAGACTTAGATTACCTGAAATTATAAATTGGTCTGCAAATTTCATAATTAGAGTTGGATCATCTATACCTCTATTTGGATCAATCAATAATCTTGAGAAGTTTGATAATATAGAATTGGCTCTTATTATTTCAGAAATTTTACTCGTTAATTTAGCAGCACCAATATCATAGGATATGTGCTCGTTCAGAAGTTTGTCTGAAAGACCCAAACCGTTATATTCAGATGGTATATGTTGAGACGCATGATCGCAAAGCAATATTATCTTTGAATTATCGACTTTGTTTACTGTGTATGGCTTGTAAGTCAGTTTAGGGTCATTTATCATAGATAAATGTGATCAACCTTGTCTTGCTTTAAAACGCTTATTGACTTTATTAATAACATATAGACGTCCCTTTCGACGAACAACTCTGTTCGCGCGGTGTCTATTTTTTAGTGATTTTAGTGAGTTCTTTACTTTCATTTTTTTATCCTAGTTACTAATATTTCCCAATTAAGGGAAAGTCAAGAGATGTTTTTATCAATTATCTTGGTAATTTTGTATTACCCATTAGAAATTTATCAACAGAATGTGCAGCTTGCCTGCCCTCTCTTATAGCCCAAACAACAAGTGATTGACCTCTCCTCATATCACCAGCTACAAAAACCTTTTCTTTATTTGTTTGATAATCAAAATCATTAGCATTAACATTGCCTCTATCATTCAATTCAACACCACTGTTTTTGACCAAACCTTCATGAACTGGATGAACAAAACCCATTGCTAATAAAACAAGGTCTGCTTTAATTTCAAAATCTGAATTGGCAATTTTTTTCATTGTATTATCTACTCTTATGCAATTCAGCGATGTGAGTCTACCATCTACTCCAGTAAAACTGTCAGTCATTACTGAGAAATCTCTCAAAGCACCTTCCGCCTGGCTAGAAGACGTCCTCATTTTTAATGGCCAATTAGGCCATGTTAATGACTTATTCTCNTTTTCTGGAGGTTCTGGCATTATCTCTAGTTGAGTGACCGATAAAGCACCTTGTCTGAACGAAGTTCCAATACAATCAGACCCTGTATCGCCACCACCAATCACAACAACGTGTTTCCCATTTGCACTGATTGTTTTCTCGTTATGACTAATTTCTAATGAGTTTTCTTTGTTCTGCATGGGCAAAAAATCCATTGCAAAATGAATACCATCTAAGTCCCGACCTTGAATAGGAAGATCGCGAGGTTTTTCTGATCCACCAGTAAGTATAACTGCATCATATTTTTGAATGATTTCATTTATATCAGAGTCTGTTCCAATATTCTGATTAAAATGAAAAGTCACACCTTCCAATTCCATCTGTTCAATTCTTCTATCTATGTGATGTTTTTCCATTTTGAAATCGGGGATACCATATCGTAGTAGCCCACCAGCTTTTGAATTTTTTTCATATAAATTTANATCATGCCCTTGCCTTGCTAGTTGTTGCGCTGCTGCTAACCCAGCTGGACCAGCACCGATTATTGCAACTTTTTTTCCAGTTTTTGTTTGAGGTATTTGTGGATTTATCCATCCCATNTCCCATGCTTTATCTACAATCGCGCACTCGATCGTCTTAATTGTAACTGGTTCATCAGTAATATTTAATGTGCACGAGGCTTCACATGGAGCAGGACAAATTCTTCCGGTGAATTCAGGAAAATTATTTGTAGAATGAAGGGTATCTATCGCAGATTTCCAATCTCCATTATAAACAAGATCATTCCAGTCGGGTATCTGGTTATTTACGGGACATCCATTATGACAAAAAGGTATTCCACAATCCATNCATCTGGATGCTTGATTTTGCGTTTCAGCATCACCTAAAGGTATAACAAATTCCTTGAAATTTCTTACCCTATCAGCAGCAGGTTTGTACTTCCGATCCCTTCTGTCAACTTCTAAAAATCCTGTAACTTTTCCCATTGAATTTCCTTCTTGAATTATTTTACTGTCTCGAGTGTTTTACCTTCTAATTCAACCAATGCTCGTCTGTAATCAACAGGCATAACTTTAACAAATTTTGGCAGATATTGCTCCCAATTATTAAGAATTTGTTTCGCTTTTTCTGAATTTGTATAATTGAAGTGATTTGATACTAGCTTATATATTCTTTCATCATCAAACTTTGTCATGGATTTTAGAACATCAACCTTACCTTTTGTTTCAAGATCGCCACCATGATGATGAAGCCTTTCCAATAAATCATCTTCCGAAGCTATTGGCTCTAACTCTACCATCGATAAATTACATCTCTTGTTAAATTCACCGTCTTCATCAAGAACATAAGCAACACCGCCTGACATCCCTGCAGCAAAATTTCTTCCTGTCTTACCAAGAACTACAACACATCCTCCCGTCATGTATTCACATCCATGATCTCCTGTGCCTTCAATAACTGCAATTGCNCCTGAATTTCTCACGGCAAAACGTTCCCCTGCTATACCTCGGAAATAGCACTCTCCNCTAATTGCACCATANAGTACTGTGTTTCCTACAATCATACTATTATTAGGATTTATCTTAGATTTAGAATTTGGATAAATAACTAATTTACCTCCTGATAGTCCTTTACCAACATAGTCATTTGCTTCTCCGACAAGTTCCATAGTCACACCATGTGAGACAAAAGCACCAAAACTTTGACCTGATGTCCCCAAGAATTTTATATGAATTGTATCCTCAGGCAGTCCCTTATGCCCATATTTTTTTGCTATCTGATTTGACAGCATTGCACCAGTAGTTCTATCAACATTTGTTATTATTTTTTCTATAAATACTGGCTCTTGTTTATCTAATGCATTTTTAGATTCTTTTATGAGATCAACATCAAGCACTGAGCTGAGGTTATGGTCTTGAACTTCACAATTATATAATTTCTCATTTACTTCGGTTTCAGGCTTATAGAGTATCTTTGAGAGGTCAATACCTTTTGCTTTCCACTGTGAAATTACATCTTTTTTGTCTAGCATTTGACTTTGACCAATCATCTCATTAAAGGTTTTGAACCCCATTTCTGCCATATACTTCCTAACTTCTTCTGCCACAAAAAAGAAATAATTGACCACATGTTCTGGAGCTCCCGTGAACCTCTTTCTAAGCTCTGGATCTTGAGTTGCAATTCCTACAGGACAAGTGTTTAGGTGGCACTTTCGCATCATTATGCATCCCGAAGCAATTAGAGGAGCGGTGGAGAAACCAAACTCGTCTGCGCCGAGTAAAGCCCCGATTATAACATCCCTCCCTGTCCTTAAACCTCCATCAACCTGAACTGATATTCTATTTCGTAATTTATTGAGGACTAACGTTTGGTGGGTTTCACTAATCCCGATTTCCCAAGGAGATCCCGCATGTTTAATAGAAGTTAATGGACTTGCACCAGTACCCCCTTCGTAACCAGAAATTGTTACATGATCAGATTTCGCTTTTGCTACCCCAGCTGCTACAGTTCCAACACCAACTTCAGATACGAGTTTTACACTGATTTGTGCCTCTTGATTTGCATTTTTAAGGTCATATATTAACTGTGCGAGGTCTTCTATTGAATATATATCGTGATGGGGTGGAGGTGAAATAAGACCCACTCCAGGAGTTGAATACCTAACTTTAGCTATGACTGCATCAACTTTATGACCTGGAAGTTGTCCCCCTTCACCAGGTTTTGCTCCTTGTGCCATTTTTATTTGGATCATATCAGAATTTGTTAAATATTCAGCAGTAACACCAAATCTTCCTGATGCCACTTGCTTGATTGCAGATCTCATCGAGTCCCCATTAGACATAGGTATAAATCTATCAACCTCTTCTCCGCCTTCACCAGTATTTGATCTTCCACCAATTCTATTCATAGCAATAGCCAAATTAGTGTGGGCCTCTCTACTTATTGAACCGAACGACATAGCGCCTGTAGCAAACCTTTTTACAATTTCTTTGGCAGGCTCAACCTCGTCTATAGATATGCCCTTACGATTGTCTTCTTCAGCTTTTTTGATTTTCATTAAGCCACGGATCGTTAGCAATCTTTTATCTTGTTCATTTATTTCATTAGCATAACGATTATATTCATCTTGAGCGTTACCTCTTACTGCATGTTGTAATGCACTAATGGTATTGTAATTCCAGGCGTGATCCTCGCCGCGATTCCTTTGGGCATATTCCCCGCCAATATCTAGAGTAATTTTTAAAATATCAGGGCTGTTATATGCATTTTCATGCCTGGCTACACTCTCTTTAGCTATATCGTCTATACTAACCCCACCAATCTTTGAGTGAGTACCTGTAAAATATTTGTCAATAACGGACTGATCTAACCCAATAGCATCAAATATCTGCGCACCACAATATGATTGATAAGTTGATATCCCCATCTTTGACATGACTTTAAGTATGCCTTTGTCAATTGCCTTAATGAATCTTTTTTGGGACTCCTCTTTTGAGATGTCTTCATCAAGAGAAGTTCTGATTTGTTCAATTGTTTCAAATGCCAAGTATGGATTAATTGCTTCCGCCCCATAGCCTGCCAATGCACAAAAATGATGAACTTCCCTTGCTTCGCCTGTTTCAACAACGATGCCTACGGAAGTCCTCAAGCCTTTTTTTATTAGGTAGTGATGAACTGCAGAAGTGGCTAAAAGAGATGGTATTGGTACCCTATTATCAGATGTATATCTGTCAGATAAGATTATTATGTTATTACCGTCTTTAACTTTTACCTCTGCTTTTTCACATAATTTCAATAGAACATCTTCTAAATCAACTCCCGATGGATCATTAGCAAAAGTTATATCTAAAGTTCTTGCCTTGAAATAATTTTCGGAAAGTTCGCTTACGTAGCGAATTTTTTCGAGGTCCTCATTCGTTAAAATTGGTTGTCTGACTTCAAGCCGTTTAAGTGTTGAGTTTTTATGTGGGTCAAGCAGGTTCGGCCTCGGACCAATAAATGAAACGAGTGACATAACCAATTCTTCTCTTATCGGATCAATTGGCGGATTTGTAACTTGGGCAAATAATTGTTTAAAATAAGTAAAAAGTGATTTTGATTTATCAGAGAGAGATGATATTGGCGTGTCATTTCCCATTGAGCCGATTCCCTCTTGTCCTGTTGTAACCATCGGAGATAATAAGAATTTAAGATCTTCCTGAGTATAGCCAAAAGTCTTTTGCAAACTCAATAGGTCTTTATTTACGTAATGTGTGGCTTGATTTGCTGGAGGTAAGTCTTCAAGTATAATTTGACTGTTTGAAAGCCACTCTTCATATGGGTGAGCATTAGCCATTTCTTCTTTTATCACATGATCTGCTATTATCTGTCCCTTTTCCAAATCGATTAGTAACATCTTGCCTGGTTGCAGCCTCCATTTTTCTATAATATTTTCTTCTTTAACTGGAAGTACACCCATTTCTGAAGACAATACTACTCTATCATCATCAGTAATAAAGTATCTAGCTGGTCTCAATCCATTTCGGTCTAAAGTAGCACCAATTTGTTTCCCATCTGTAAAAGCTATAGCAGCTGGACCATCCCATGGCTCCATCATTGAAGCTTGATGTTCATAAAAAGCTTTTCTGTTAGGTGGCATAATATTATTACCGGTCCAAGCTTCAGGTATCATCGTCATCATAGCATGCGATATAGAATAGCCACTGTTTACAAGAAGTTCTAATACATTATCAAAACACGCTGAGTCTGATGCCCCATCTACAACAATCGGCCATATTTTTTTTATATCATCGCCCAGCAAGTCTGATTTTAGAGTAGACAGTCTTGCCTTTAACCAATTTATATTCCCTCTAAGTGTATTAATCTCTCCATTATGACATATCATTCTAAACGGTTGAGCCAAACTCCATGTTGGAAAAGTATTGGTTGAGAATCTCTGATGGACTAATGCTAGAGAAGATTTAAATGCCTTATCATTTAAATCTAGGAAATATTCTGATAACTGATCTGCTAGCAGCATTCCTTTGTATAATATAGTTCGGGATGAGAGAGAACACATGTAAAAGTCTTCGATAGGTTTGTCAGTTTCACCCATGAAAGTGCTATATATTTTCTTTCTTGCAACAAATAGTTTCCTTTCAAACGAGTCTTGATCCGGTAAAGGGACGCTGGATTTAATGAAAAGCTGTATNTGAAGTGGTTCTGTAGGTTTTACTGAATAACCTAAACCTTGGTTATTTACTGGTATATCTCTCATAGAGATGATNTCTAAATTTTCTTCAGAGATTAAANTTTTAATTTTTTCTAGATAATCTGCTCTTTTCTTATCGTTTTTTGGTAGGAACATATTTCCTACACCGTATTCACCTAATTTTGGCAGATCAAAGTCTGATTCTTTGGATATTTTTCTTAAAAATTCGTCAGGTATTTGAGTGAGAATACCACANCCATCTCCTGCTTTTGGATCCGCGCCAACTGCGCCACGATGAGTTAAATTCTCAAGTATTGCCAAACCATCTTTTACTATTTGATGGGAAGCATTATTTTTTATATTAGCAACGAAACCAATGCCGCATGCATCGTGCTCATTGCTGGGACTATAAACACCATTTTGGATGGCTTTTTTTACATTGTTCTCGTAGTGTTTAAACATCCGTTCTCCATATAACTTATGAGTATTTATATAATTGAATTAATATAAATACATAATATATATAAAGATTTAAAGCTAAAAATGCTAGTGTATATTTATATTTTTATTTGAAAATACGAGAAAGATAATTTTACTTATTAGATTATACTAATTAATCCTATGAATGAACTTACCAACATAAAAAAAAATACTTTTAGTTCTTATTATAACGTTACTCCAATTACAAAAATTTCATCAGAAAAAAAGAGATCATTCCCCTGGGCGGACGATAGTTATGTATATTGGATGGAAACAGATCCAAGCTTGGGTGGCATAACATCAATTATAAAATACTCTTTAATTGATGGTCAATATACCAATTTGACCTCAGGTAAATATAATGTAAGAAGTAAAATCCATGAATATGGCGGAATTGCTTACACAGTTTCGGGTAATCAAGTCTTTTTTGTTAATAGTGATGATCAAAATATTTATCACATAGATAACAATAAAATTAGCCAATTAACAAATTTGAATGATATTAGAGTTGGTGAAATAGTTACTGATGAAAATGATCTATATTTTATTGTTGAAGATCACTCAGTCTTAGAACCCTACCCCCAAAATTATATCGCACATATAAACTTATCTAACCCAAAAGAAATTACAAAGATCGTCCATGGCGCATCCTTCTATTCTAATATTTCCTTATCGNCTGATAGTAAATTTCTGTCTTGGTTGCAGTGGAACCTACCCAGTATGCCATGGGAGNCATCAGAATTATATCTGGGGAGAATNGATAACTATAATAAAATATCAGAGATATCACTAATTGACGGTGGTCTCGGAAAGTCTATTTTCCAACCAGAGTGGGATGATAANAANTTAATTTACATAAAGGAAGATGGTGATAGAGGGAAGATTTGTCAATATCTAGATGGAGAGTCTCGGCAACTCCATGAGTTACCCATAGATTTGCTTAGACCATTATGGCAATTAGGTGTCTCAAGCTATAAAATATTAAACAAAAATTTTATTTTTGCATCTGGATATCAAAAAGGAGAAATGGGCCAATTTATTATCGACAGATCCAAGAATTCTATCAAAAAAATAAATCTTGAAATATACTCCGAGCAAATGTGCTCAAATGACAAATTACTTATTCTAGCGGGCTCTGCTGATAAACTCTCTGATGAGATCATATCTGTACCAATTAAATTCCTTAATAATTCAAAAAGTTCAACAATAAAAGTTAACAACCAAAGAAAAATTATTGAACTAAAAAATTCTTTTTTAAACTACTACCCATCCACAAATAATAATAATGCAATAATTCTCAAAGTTCATAGTGGTCCCACATCATCCTCATATTTCGGATATTCAGAAGAAAGACAATATTGGATAAATAGAGGTTTTGATATCATAGAACTAGATTACAGAGGCTCTACAAATTATGGAATAAAGTTCAGAAAAGAATTAAATGGTAATTGGGGGGTATATGATACTGAAGATTGTTTAGAAGCAATAGAATTTATTAAGAATGATAATTCTTTAAAAANTAAAAAAATTATTCTCAAGGGTTCAAGTGCTGGTGGTTTTACAGTATTAAATACGATATGCGAAGATGTGGAAATTGCATGTGCTTCCTGTTATTATGCAGTAAGTGATCTTAACTTATTGCTAAACGATACGCATAAGTTTGAGTCAGGTTATACATCGAGTCTTTTAGGGATTAAAAATATTGAAAACAATAGATATTTGGCAAGATCGCCAATCAATAAAACCGATAAAATGACAACACCAATTATTTTTTTTCAAGGACAACAAGATAGAGTTGTAACACCAGATCAAACAAGGGAGATACACATAAAAATAAAATCATTGGGTATTGATACTGAATTTTTTCTCTATGAGGATGAGGGCCATGGTTTTAAAAATCAAGAAAATATAAATAAATCTAGGGCGTTAGAAGAAAAATTTTTTATTAAACATATAACATCAAAATTGGGATAAAAAATGATAGATTTCCGAAGTGATAATGTGCACACAATTGCAGACCCAGTTCTAAAAGAAATGATCGAAGCTAATAATAATACAGTTGCTTCTTATGGTGGCGATGAACTAACTAAAAATGCAAAAGAAATGCTATCAGAAATATTCAATAAAGAAATCGATAGTTTCTTCGTATCAACTGGAACCGCTGCCAATTCATTATCTCTTGCATCCATAACTCCTGAATATGGGACAATTTTTTGTGGTTCTGACAGCCATATNTATCTTGAAGAGTGTAATGCNCCGGAGTTTTTTTCAAACAGTGCAAAATTATACCCTGTAAAAACTGAAGGCGGAAAGATCATATATGGCGAACTGGAAAAAGCCCTTTTATTTCACCCTAGTGATGAATTTGATATGGTTGCGTCAAGCTTAAGTATCTCCCAGGCAACCGAAGCTGGTACTATTTACAAACAAGACGAAATAAGAAACTTAAAAAATATAGCAGATACAAAGAAACTAAAAATTCATATGGATGGTGCAAGATTTGCAAATGTTGTGGCGGCCACAGATAAAAAACCACAAGAACTAACTTGGGAGGCGGGTGTTGACGTAATGTCCTTTGGGACAACAAAAAATGGAACAATGTCCGCAGAAGCAGTAATTTTCTTTAATACAAATCTTTCGAAAAAAACAAATCTTTATATAAAGAGATCTGGTCATCTTTTATCAAAAATGAGATTCATATCTTCACAAATCATTGGTTATTTAAAAAANGATTTATGGATAGAATTGGCAAGATCTGCAAATAAAAAAGCAAATTTGTTATCCGAAAATCTGAATAAATTTGATTTTATACATTTACCCTGGCAAACAGAAATAAATGAGGTTTTTATTATTGTTCCAAAGGAGCTTGAAAATTATTTAAAAAATCATAAAGTATCTTGTCATAATTGGACAAAAATTTCACTAGATGAGCAATNCCATAAAGATAATTATAGTTTTTTGAGGCTGGTGACCTCATTCAATAGTAATGAGGATGATATCTACAAACTTGCTGAGATGATAGAGAATTTTTAGATAAGTGGTAGAGCATTTAGTCGCCCTACCACATCTGATACTTGTTATCCTTCAATAACTTTACTGGATGAAATCTCAATCTTTCTTGGCTTCATTGCTTCTGGCAATTCTCTCACAAGAATTATATTGAGCAAACCATTTGAAAGATTTGCAGATTCGACTTCAACATAATCGGCAAGTCTAAATCTACGTTCAAAATTTCTTGAGGAAATACCTTTGTATAAGTATTCCCTATTATCGTCTTTTGAACTATCTCCAGTAACAGATAAAATATTTTCTTTAACATCTATATTAAGATCGCTCTCGTCAAACCCTGACACTGCCATCGTAATACAGTATTTGTTATCTGTTANTTTCTCAATATTATATGGCGGATAGCCCGTTGGGACATCCACATTGATCGTATCTAACATTTGAGCTAGACGATCAAATCCGATTGAGGTTCTATATAATGGTGTTAAATCAAATGTGTGCATTGTCATTTCATATCCTCCTTTGAGCAACATGTTGATAAAAGCAAACCCGAAAGGCATCTGCAGAATAAAATTTAATCACAATCCCTAATAATTACAAGTCTGTTTGAAAAAAAAAAATTATCTGATAGGATTCGCAGTATATTTAAAATATTTGGAGGTCAGTATGGATACATTTGATTTTTCTGTAGAACAAAAATTTGATCCAATTAAACATGTAGAGAGAAAACTCGGTTTTTATGGCGAAGGAGATGTGTCAATTGCTTGCTGGGAACCTGGTCAAGTTAGCCCAAACCATTGTCATCCTGATGCCACAGAAATTTATTTTTGTTATGAAGGTGGAGGTATCATGCGAACCGACAGTGACGAAGTCGAAGTTAAAAAAGGCAGCTTTGTTGTACATCCACGTGGTGAACTTCATGAATATACAAATGGTACAGAAAGAACAATCCTATTTAGGGTTCGATACGGTGAGTCCATGAAATCCATGACCAAAAATTGGCCTACCAATTCTGCTTGGAGCGCTAGTGAAGAAGATATAGCTTATTTCTCAAAATAATAAGGCTATATTGATTAGTCTTGTTTTAAGAAATATTTTTCAAAGAATGATAATACATCTTCGATTGCTTCATCTTGAATGGGGGCAACATCATATATATTATTTTGTTTGATAGGAAATATAAAACCATGAAGAGCATGGTCATAACTCTTCCAGAGAGCTTCTTTTTTATTCTCTTTTAGAAGATCATAGGACAGCTTAAATATACCTTGGAGTTCATCTCCATCTCGACCCATTACAAATATAGGTGTATTAATTGTTGAAATTCTCTGATTTGCTATTTCGATATCAATCCTATTTCTGACCTTTTGAACAGATTGCATCTGCATTGACTCAATATCACGTAACTGTGTTTCCTCATTAATCGTTACACTCTCGTCTGGTGTCAATGCTAAAAATTCATGCGAAGCAGGCTCACTAGCGACAGCTGCACAAACTCCGTTGTATTCACTTGTTATTTTTAAGATCATTTCACCTGCATGACTCATTCCAAGCAGTCCAATCCTATTAGCATCTATTTCATGAAAAGTTTTGAGGTATTCGATAATTGCTATTTCATCCTCATATTCAAGTGGTGAACGATTAAACATCATACCACCGTGACGGATATCCTTAACCAATTTACCACCTTCATTATATCCCAGCTCTACCTCTGCTCTATAACGAATCCAGCCACAGGCATATCCTTTATCAAGGAATTTATCGATTGTGTATCTTCTATTTTCCATATTATCAGTTAACCAATCTATACCTCCACCACCATTACCTGTGGCAAATAATACAAGTGGGAATGGTCCATCTCCATCTGGTAATTCAAGCCCAATAGGAGTGTATAAACCATCAAAAGTTTCAACTAAGATAAGATGCCTAATATGCCCTGTATCAGTTTTTTCTAATATTTGATGTGTAAATATATTTTTACCTTTTTTATCCTCTAAAGATGTCATTTAGCCTGCTCTATTATATCTAATATCTTTTGGTGATTTCTTGAATTATTTGAGACGATTATATTACCATTCTTATATTCTGGGAGCCCATTCCAATCTGATATAAAGCCTCCTGCGCCGATTATTATTGGAACTATTGGAATGATATCAAATGGCTTAAGATTATTCTCTATTATTAAATCCAAGTAGCCTGAAGCTAATAGTCCATAAAAATAACAATCTCCACCCGTACGTGTCATTCCAACCACCTGATTAACATTTGCCAAAACCTTTTTTGTAAAATCATCATCAAACATCTCCTCAGTTGTATATCCAAATTTTAGATCATTGATGTTACTCTGTTCACTGGTTCGAATTATTGATTGATGACCATCGAATATTTTATAGGAAACTGAAGTTGACCCAATATATCGTTCTTTAGTAGATGGGTTATCAATAATACCAAACGCAGGTGTGTCGTCTATTTCCAGGCCGATGAGGGTTCCCCAGAGAGGAATCCCTGAAATGAATGATTTTGTACCATCAATTGGATCGACATACCATTTATACCTCGAGTCTCTGTCCTTTGAACTAAATTCTTCCCCAACAACACTATGATCTGGATATTTTTCTTCTATCAATTTTCTGATCAGCTTCTCTGCATTTTTATCAGCATCCGTTACAGGGTCTATCTTGTTATTGGATGTATTTTTATTTGTAGTTACTAATTTTTGACGAAAATTTTTCATAGTTATTTTTGCTGATTGATCAGCAAGAAATACTAGAAATTCAAATATATCATTATCGTTCATATCAATATTTACTTTATGGTGGGCGCGACAAGGATTGAACTTGTGACCCCTACGATGTCAACGTAGTGCTCTCCCACTGAGCTACGCGCCCTAATTATGCTATATTAAAACTGTTTATTATTTCTAACAAGATTTCTTTTGGATTAATATTAACTTAACAGAATTATTATATATTGAAGAAATCAATTCTCTAAAAACTGGAATATATTATGACATCAGGCGGGTCAAGAATTGGAGCAGGACGCAAAGAGAAATATGATTTCAAAGAGCGTCAAAATATAATTGATGTATTCAATAAAATATGGAATTCAAAAAAGGTAAACTCTGAATATCTTATGATTTCTCTTGGTGAGCGAAACTCATCGGATAAAAAAATCAAAATATGGAAAGTCAAGATCAAATCAAAAAAACAAGGGAATGACTCAAGTAGTTCAATAAAACCAGATCACACTTGGCCTAATTTTTCTAAAAAGATTCTCATACATAAAAGACCACTAAATAGAGATGAATGTCTAAAACTTATACATAAAATAGTATGTAATATTTATCCAAATAAATATCACAGGATAAATACTATTGATAAAATATGGAAAACTAAAAATATATAACTTATTGTAATATATTATTAATTTTGAATTAGTTCTGTTTTATAGCATTTCTTAATACACCAAGCTTGTCTATGCTAACTTCAACTTGGTCTCCGGATTTTAGATAAACAGGTGGCTCAAATCCAATACCAACACCAGCTGGAGTTCCAGTCGCAATAATATCACATACTTCTAAAGTCATTGTTTTTGATATTGTGGATAGTAATGTAGGAATATCAAAAATTAGTCTTTCAACAATTGAGTCTTGCCTAACCTCACCATTAACAGTTGTTTTTAATTTTAATTTTGTCACATCGCCTATTTCATCAGAAGTAACAATAGAAGGGCCCATTGGACAATAAGTATCAGGACTTTTTCCAATGAACCATTGTTCGTGTTGCTTTTGAATATTCCTAGCAGATACGTCATTAATTATTGTGTAACCAAATATGTAATCATAAGCATCTTCTGGTTTAATATTTTTGCCACCTTTTGATAATATTAACCCCAACTCGCCTTCATAATCTGTTGTATTTGTATAATCGTTTGCTAAAATAATATTTTCATCTGTTGCTATGACGGATGTTGTAGCTTTCGTAAAAATGACAGGAAAATCTGCTACAGCTTTTTTACCACTTGAGTCAAATCCTGACCCATAAAATTCTTGTGCATGGTCATGATAATTTTTTCCAACACACATAATGTTTCTGAGTGGCCTTGGAATAGGAGCTAGTAATTTTATATCTGATAAATCCAATATTTTAAGGTTTTCAATTTTGTTTTCACTAATTATTTTTTTTACCTTTTGAAAATCTTTTATAATTTCATTCATATCATTTGATATGCCTAATTGTTCGAGGGGAACAACTCTATCATTAGTTAAAAGTCCTGTTTTAGTATTATCTGAATTACCTACATATGTGACTAATCTCATCTATTCCTCAATATTTATTTGTATTAATAATAGTTCATAACTGAATGTTTTGCTTCAGCAAAAAATAACCAGCGCTCCATGAATACACCCATAATCATAAATAGGAAAGCCAAAATTGTTATATGGTAAAAGTTTAATGCAATGGATAAAAATATTATTAGCAATGGAAGGATAAAAGCAAAAAGCAATGCTATTTTTCTTAGCTTCTTTGAGTGCTTCCTTGCTACTTTATAACCCATTTCCTTCAATAAGAAATTAGATGCATCATGGGGAGACTCAAGAAGATTTACTTGCAACTGTGATTTTAATCCGAGGGCAGTACTTTTATTCGTTGTTGTATTATTCAAATCCAATCTGACCCAATAGAGAATCTTACCAATACAGGAAAGTATGATCAAAATGATCAGATAATAATAAATATTAGCCAAGTTATAACCCATTAGTAATAGCAATGACTGTAATAACATTAACCCCGTTAGCCCACCTAATGCTAAATAATTAAATGTTGTTAATTCAGTGTTCCATGAATATATGGCTCGTAGTGAACTATAAATTTTACCCGTACTAAATATTGTTGCTATTGCAATGAGAACAATGATTATAGAAAGNGTGTCTAGAGATCTATTATCAGGGTTTAGATAGAATAATAGAGTATAAATAGCTATAACTGGATAAAGCAAAATTGCAAAAACTCCTTCACGTGACAACCA
The DNA here is from genome assembly GCA_002704755.1 of Rhodobiaceae bacterium. Lineage (GTDB taxonomy): Bacteria > Pseudomonadota > Alphaproteobacteria > Rhizobiales > TMED25 > TMED25. Next base: position 12,227 of record PAHC01000025.1, on the reverse strand, counting down.
AGATGACCTCCATTGTGTTAGCGCAAAGTGTGCACGTTCAGGGTGCCCTAAATGCAATGTAGATGATAACAACCCACCACTAACNAGCGCCATTGATAGAACGAATATTAAAAAATACGAAATGAANGATAAAGTATGCCCAACGTATATTTGGAATATCAAAAGACTAATTATTAATCCATAGCCCATTCCAGATATTGTTGTAAATAATATAATAGACTTTGCAGGATGCATTTTTTTCCTAACTTAGAATCTTATCTACAAATCTTTCAAGAATATTTAGTTTTTTATTCTCTAGATTATTAAAATTATTCATTCTAGGTGCATTTCTTGTATTTCCTATCCTTCTCTTTGGTAGAAGATATTTATTAACAGGTTTAGTTTCCTGTTCAGGCATTAAATCAACACCGTTTCTCTCTTCAACTAATTTAAATACCTCTGAATTAGAATCACCAAGATCTCCAAAGCTTCTTGCACCTGTGGGGCAAGCTGAAACACAAGCAGGCACTCGTGATTCTTCGGGTAAATTTGAGTTATAAATTTTATCTACACACAGTGTACATTTTTTCATGACTTTCTCAACTTGATCATATTCTCTTGCACCATAGGGGCATGCCCAAGAACACAACTTACAGCCGATACATGTATCTGGATTCACCAATACAATGCCATCCTCCTCACGTTTATAGGAAGCTCCCGTCGGGCATACAGTAACGCAGGGAGCGTCATCACAATGCAAACATGACCTTGGAAAGTTCAATGTGTAACCATTATCAGACTCCTCGTCTATAATTTCAAATGTATGTACTCTATTAAACCAGACCCCATCAGGGTTTTCACCAGATGTGTTTAGATCTGTTAAAGGAGCACTGTGACCACCAGAATTCCACTCTTTGCAATTTACTGCACATGCATGGCATCCAACACAAATATCAAGATCTATTACTAAACCTAATTTAATTTTATTATTGTTATGTAAACTAGTCATTTTGAAACTCTTTTCTTGAATGAGGTTTATGAGGTACTTTTTCTTTGAATTCTTCGGGCCCTTTTGAACTAACTTTATCTTTTGGAACATCAATTACTTTACTTAACTTTGACAATACTTGATCTATTGGTTTAATCGCTGATAATGTGTTTGATAAAATTCTGTTATCATCTTGTTTTGTAGATTTCCTGATACTCACTCTCAGATCGTACCAAGCTGCCTGCCCAGTAACAGGATCTGAATTTGCATAATCTTGTTTCGATAAATTTTTTGGTAATAAATCCGATATAAGGTCATTCAATAAAAAACTATCTTTGGACTCTCTTGCATTATCATCCAATCCCCATGTATTTTTCTTTTTTGCGATTGCNTTCCAAGTCCACACTGTANTCTTATTTACCCCATCCATTGATTTAACNCTCACTCTTATTTGATTGTGCGCACTTTTTAGTATTGCCCAATCTCCATCCTTTAAATCATGTTTTTTTGCTAAATCACGATGCATGAATAAAAAATTTTCTGAAGTGATTTGACGCAGCCATTGATTCTGACCGCCCCATGAATGATACATATGCATAGGCCTTTGTGTTACAGCATGCAAAGGATAATCTCCATTCTGATTAAGGCTGTCCTCAAATGGTGGATACCAGAAAGGAATTGGATCGAAAAAATCTTTAATCCTATCTCGAAGTTGAAGCGGAGGCTGTCTCTTTCCATGCCCTTCTGCTGCAAGTCTAAACTTTTGAAAGGTTTCTGAGTAAAATTGCATAGTAATACGGGTATCGTCAGATCCTACCCAACCCATTTTCTTTGCATATTCCAAATAATCAGAATTCTCATATTTATTATACCTCGCACTCTCCGGGAACTCATCCGACCAAAAGCATCCATTATCTATATATTTTTGTAATTGTTGAATATTTGACTCAGCAATGCCAATTTGATTTCCATCTTTACCCCTAAAACCTGCTAAAGGTCCAACTCCCGGGGTTCTCTCATGATTTGCAAGGTAATCTGAATAACCACCTGGATAAGTAGGATTACCATTCTGGTCAGTAAATCCGGGTAATTTGAGCCGCTCACCTAATTTTAGAAGAACATCTTGAAAAGGCCTTACATCCCTATCCAATTCTAATATTGGCTGCCTAATTGCATCAGCAGGCCCGTCTGCACTTCCTATTGGTCTATCTAATATTGAAACNCAATCCCACCTTTCGAGATATGTAGTATCTGGTAACACTAAATCCGCATACGCAACTGTCTCTGAATAAAAAGCGTCTGAATATATAATTTTTGGGATCTTATAATTACCCTGTTCATCTTTGTCTGTTAGATAAGCATGAACATTATTTGTAGCCATTGATGAATTCCATGCCATATTTGCCATATACATGAATAGGACATCAATTTTATATGGATCACCAAGCCATGCATTTCTAAGAACTGAATGCATTAGACCATGCGCGGCTATAGGATATTCCCATGTATATGCTTTATCAATCCTAATTGGATCATCGTTTTCATCCAACAGTAAATCATCTGGTGATTGCGGAAATCCAAGCGGCATTCCTTTCAAAGAACCATCATCATTTTTTATGATATTTGCAGGTGCAGGTCCGCCAGGCATGGGTTTTGGAAAAGGTGCTTTATAACGCCACGAACCTGGCGCATCAATTGCACCAATTAACATTTGAAGGGCATGTATTATTCTGCACGTATGGAATCCATTAGTATGTGCAGAAATTCCCCTCATTGCATGAAATGATACAGCTCTTGCTTTGAACTCTGAGTGAACTACACCATCAACATCAGTCCATTTTTGTTTAATATTGCTTTCTGTATTATATGCGGCTTCAATTATTTCATCAGAAATTCTGGTTATAGTTTCTTTTGATAATCCAATTTCTTTTGCAACAATTTCCGGATTAAATGCTGAGGAGTTGAAACGCTCTTTAAATTTACAAAAAGCTGTACGTAATTTAAGTCCATTTTCAATAATCAATTCTTTTTCGAGTTGTGGTTTTATTTCTTTTTCTTTAACAGAAACCACCCTATTAGTATTTTCATCAAAACAAACTGGGTTACCGTTTTTGTCTCGAAAGAAGAGACCATCTTGATCTGNCCCTGGATTATCAATAACTAACCATGCAGAATTTGTATTTTTTATCAGAAACTCAGAATCAAATTTATNTTCCCTCAATATATAATTAATTATTGATGATACAAATAAACCATCTGTTCCAGGTTTGATTGCTATCCATTCATCTGCTATTGATGAGTAACCTGTTCTGATTGGATTCACAGAAATAAATTTAGTATTTTCTCTATTTTTTAACTTCCCTAGTCCAATTTTTATTGGGTTTGAGTCATGATCCTCAGCAACTCCAAACATTATAAATAATTTTGTATTTTCAAAATCAGGTTCTCCAAATTCCCAAAAGCTTCCCCCTATTGAATAGAGACCAGCAGCNGCCATATTCACAGAGCAAAAGCCCCCATGAGCTGCATAATTTGGTGTACCAAATTTGGAGGCCCACCACCCTGTAAATGACTGACTTTGATCACGCCCTGTAAAAAATGCAAGCTTTTTGGGATTGGAACGTTTTACCTCTCCCAACCAGTCAGTCGCTATTTCTAGAGCCTCATCCCATTCAATTTCTACAAACTCACCTTTACCCCTTTCGCCAACACGCTTAAGAGGTTTTGTTAACTTTCCTGGAGAATTTTGATGCATAATCCCTGCAGAGCCCTTAGCACATAACACACCTCCATTTACTGGATGATCAGGATTACCCTCAATATATCTAATTTTCCCATCACTCAAATGCACCTTTATTCCACATCGACACGCACACATATAACATGTAGTTGTTTTCACATCATCGGAAATTTTACTGGAAAGTGATACTTCTGGTGCNGGTGGTAATAATTTAATTTTTGTCATTACCCAAGAATATCAGGCGGTAAAAAAAATTCAATATATTATNCAAGCTAAAAAACTATTTTATAAACCCCGCTTTCTATCATATATTGATATCAAATAAATANTTTGCAAAGACATTGAAGAACTAAGAATAGATGACAGAAAATATTAAAAATTTGNTTCTTAATAGTATTAATACGGAACTTAACTCTATTGAAAAAATAGCGTCGGAAATTCCAGGAAAACTTGGAGATGAAATAATCAGAGCTATTGAATTAATTAACTCTATCAAAGGTAATGTTATAATTTGTGGCCTTGGTAAGAGTGGGCACATATGTAATAAAATTTCTGCGACCCTAAGCTCAACTGGCACACCCTCAATTTTTTTACATGCGAGTGAGGCTAATCACGGTGATATTGGAGTAGTTAAGAATAATGATATTTTGCTGATTTTATCAAATTCTGGTGAGACATCTGAATTTAACAATATAGTCACTTATGCAAAAAAGAATAAAATCCCCATTGTATCTATTACAGGAAATAAAGAGAGCTTTATCTCTTCTAATTCANACATTGCAATTGTATTACCTGAATACANTGAAGCCGGTCCGATAAATCTAGTCCCTACAACCTCAACTACATTACAACTAATCATTGGTGACTTAATCGCTATCGGATTAATGTACACTAAGAAATTTTCATTGTCAGAATTTAAATTACTCCATCCCTCAGGGAAAATCGGAGCTAATTTATTGAATATAGAGGACGTAATGCACGTTGGTAAAAATATTCCACTAGCCAATCAAAANACAAACATTGATGAAGTAATCCTGATAATGACAAATAAACGATTTGGTTGCATTGGATTAACTGATGCAAAAGGCACACTAACTGGTATCATTACTGATGGAGACCTCAGAAGATCACTTTACCAAAATATACTGAAAAAGCCGGCAAGTGATATCATGACTCATGGTCCCATTACTATAGAAAAAACAAGGTCTGTAACTGATGCCGTTAGTTTAATGACCTCAAAGAAAATAACATGTTTATTTGTTATTCAAGATAACAAACCACAAGGCATAGTTCATTTACATGATCTAATAAAGTTAACAGCATTATAGCTATACCCAACCCAATAACTCATTAATTATAAGATTCTCAAGTAAACCTATTCCCTCACTGCTGTCATTGAGACATGGAATTAATGTAAAATTTGTTCCGCCATNTTCGTGAAAAATCTCTTGGATACCAATNTTAAGTTCCTCGAGTGTTTCAACGCAATCTGAATAAAATGCTGGGGATATTATCGCCAGATTCTTAATACCATCCTTTGCAAGGTTAATAACAGTTTCCTCTGTATATGGTTGCAGCCATTCTTCTCTTCCAAATCTTGATTGAAAAGATATCTTTAACCTATCTCCGTATTTTGCTGATTTTTCCTTCAACAATCTTGTGGTCTTATGGCAATGGCAATGATATGGATCTCCCAGAGTTAAGTACCTTTTTGGAAGACCATGATAAGACGTTAAAATAACCTCAGGTTCCCAGCTTAATTGATCGAGATGGTTATTTAATGAAGTGTTCAATTTGGCAATATAATCAGAATTATCAAAAAAAGGTGGCATTGTCCTGATTGATGGCTGCCACCTCATTTTTGTTAAAACCTCAAAAACTTTATCATTAACTGTAGCCGTGGTTGCGGCAGAATATTGAGGATAGAGAGGACAAATCAGNAAACGATCAACTCCTTTATCTCTCATTTCAATAAGTTTTGAATTAATTGATGGATTTCCATAACGCATACACCAGTCAACTTCAATATTAGATAATTTTGAATTCAAAATATCGGACTGAGATCTTGTGTATGTTTTAAGTGGGGACTCATTCTTTTCATAATTCCAAATTTCTTTATAAGCTTTTGCAGTTTTACTNGGACGTATAGTCAGTATTATACCGTTGAGTATGACCCACCATAAGTAACGATTGATGTCAATTACCCTTCTGTCACTAAGAAATTCTTTTAGATATTTTCGTATTGACCAGTAATCAGTTGCATCCGGAGTTCCAAGGTTTATTAAAAGAACACCAACTTTACCATACTTGACAACAGGATGGCCAATAGGTAATTTGTTTAAATCATTATTTTTCATAATCTTTTATGTAATCATTTTTTATAAAAATTAAATCCCAAAACTTGATAAAATTGTAAAGTTATCAAGTAGATAAAAGGCACCATCTTCTATCCATCCCATAATAAATGCTAGTCCAGTAATTAACATCATAACGCCCATGGAAANCTCTACATATACATATCTTTGATTAAACTTTTTTATTATATTTATGAGACTATTGATGGCAAAACTACTGAGTATAAAAGGCACACCCAATCCCATTGAATAGAAAAATAGTAATAATGTCCCTCTAACAATTGTTTGCTCGGATGACGCTAAGGTTAATATTGTAGCTAATATCGGACCAATGCAAGGTGTCCAACCAAAAGCAAACGCTAAACCTAATACAAATGCAATAAGGTTCGTTCTATTTTTAAATTTCAGATTAAAACTAAATTGCCTATATAAAAGATTAAATTTAAAAAGCCCAATTAGGTGTAAACCAAATATTATGATTACAGCACCAGCTAACATTTGAAGATCCACAGAAATCCAAAAGAAATGAAAACTATAATTTAAAATTGGTCTGAATATATTTACAGACGCTCCCATAAGGATAAAAATTAATGAGAATCCCATGACAAAAAATATAGAGCGCGTTATCAATTTCTTCTTTAGATTATCATNTTCATCACCTGNTAAATCAGTAATTGANACNCCTGTAAGGAAGCATAAGTATGATGGAACTATCGGAAGTACNCAAGGCGACAGGAAACTTAAGAACCCTGCAAAAAAACATAAAACAAAGAATAAATCCATACTCACTTCTTATCTGTAGGAATAAATTGTTTTTTATAAAAGCATAAATAATGATTAATTGATAGACAATAAAATTAAAGTCTTTATTATTATCNCTAACTCAACGGGGTGTTAATACTGAGAAGCTTAAGGGCTAACCCGATGAACCTGATACGGATAATACCGGCGTAGGGATTGAGATAAAAATGTGATTTCAAGCCCTATTAGCCATTAATAATAGGAGCAAAAAGTGAAATTATATATAAAAACTCTTCTTATAATATTGGTAAGTATAAACATATCTCACTCAAATGAGAAACTAACAGTTTACACATACGACTCATTTGTTGCGGAATGGGGACCAGGACCATTATTGGAGGAGAAATTTGAAAAAGAATGCAATTGTGATCTAGAGTTGATCGGACTTTCGGATGGTGTAGAAATTTTAACTAGGATAATGTATGAAGGTAAAAATACCAATGCCGATGTGGTATTAGGTTTAGACTCTAATTTACTTCACAGAGCTCGCGACACAAACCTTTTTAATCAGCATAATATAGACATAACTAATCTAACCATCAGCAAGCGCTTCGATGACGATATATTTGTTCCTTTTGATTATGGATATTTTTCCTTTATTTATGATAGTACAAAAATAAGTGAGCCACCAAAGAGCTTCGACGACCTCTTGCAGTCAGATAATTTAAGGATCATTATNCAAGACCCAAGAACTTCAACTCCTGGACTTGGGTTGCTTTTATGGGTCAAGGACATCTATGGATCAAAGGCTGCAGAAGTATGGGCAAAACTTGGTGAAAAGATTGTTACTGTAACGCCGGGATGGAGTGAAGCATATGGATTATTCCTCGATGGAGAAGCTGATATGGTACTCAGTTATACAACTTCTCCTGCATACCACATTACATATGAAAATGATTATAGATACAAAGCAGCGCATTTTATTGAGGGTCATTATGAGCAAATTGAGGTTGCAGCTAAACTAAAAAATACCCAAAACGATAAAATCGCAGATAAATTTCTTAAATTTATTATATCTAAAGAGGCACAAGATATCTTACCAACAACACAATGGATGTATCCTGTGATACTTGAAGCAGATTTGCCTGAAAGCTATGATCAATTGATANAAATTGAAAATCCTCTCCGGATTGAACCAGAAGAGATCTNTCTAAATAATGAGCAATGGATTCGAGAATGGGAAAGTAGTCTGAGTAATTAATCTTATAAATTTCTGCTATTAAAATGAGAAAATATNATTGGCTCATACCTGGTTTATTAGCATCATTTCTTATTTTGGTAATTATANCTGTCTCTCTGTTTGGTATAATAAAATACTCAAGTTTCAAACTTATTTTAGAAATAATTAACGACCGTTATATCCAGTCAATAATTTATTTTACAATCTACCAGTCTCTAATTTCATGTTTTCTTAGTATTTTGATAGCATTACCTTTGGCCCTGACCATACAAAAATATGTGAAATACAGGTTAGTCAAAATAGTTCTTTCTTTGGCTTGGTTATCATTTATCTCACCTGTAATAATTGGTGTTTTCGCCATAATCAAGCTACATGGTATTTCAGGNTGGATATCAGATGTTTCATTGTTTGTNATAGGAGAAAAACTTGAATATATATATGGACTTAATGGTATTTTAATTGCGCATATCTTTTTCAATGTACCTTTCGCACTTCGAATGATCTTGGGTTCATTAAATACAATTCCAAATGAACTATGGAGAGTTGCAATTCAAAATAATTTAAATAGATGGCAATTATTTAAAATACTAGAATGGCCGGCTATTAGGAATAATATCTTGATAACATCTGCAATCATATTTTGTTTATGCTTCACTAGCTTTGTAGTTGTACTTATATTAGGCGGTGGTCCTAAATATTCCATCATAGAGGTTGCAATCTATTATGCTTTAAAAATTGAATTCAATATAGACAGAGCAGTAGCACTTGGAATTATCCAAATTGTGCTTGCTAGTGTTCTTGCTCTATTAATAATAAGTTTTACAAAAAATTATAGAATTGAACCATATATAAAAATAAATTTAAAAATACCAAACTTACAAAGCAATAATTATAAAATATTGACGTATGACATATTNATAATTCTAGTCGGAATAGCAGTTTTCCTTCTGCCAATTATTGCTCTGATTGTATCATGTTTGAANGTTAGTAATTTTTACTCATTAATCGGGAATACAGGACTTTTAAATTCTTTGTATTGGACAATAATTCTTGGGTTTTCATCTGGAATTTTGTCTGTATTACTGTCAATTATGCTCCTTATGACTCTTAAAATACTTATTTTAAAATATAAAATTAAGTGGCTCGCAGTAATGATCGAATTATCTGGAAATTTAATCCTCATACTTCCACCAATTTTATTAGCAACAGGTATATTTTTATCTCTGAGGAATATATTCAATATACAACAAATTGCTCCATATGTAATAATTGGCATAAATTGTTTAACTACCATACCATTTAGTATACGCATTCTGGGAAGTGATTATATAAGAATATCTTCTATCTATTCACGACTTTTTGATGCATATAACATTAGAGGAATATCAAGGATATTGAAATATGAGATACCCATGATGAGAAGTTCAATAGCCACATCATTAGCAATTTCAATTACATTATCTATGGGTGATCTGGGTGTTATATCATTGTTTGGTTCAACTGATATTAGAACATTACCACTATATATTTATCAAAGTCTTGGCTCATATAGAATGGATAATGCTGCAGAAGGAATATTACTACTATTAATATTAACTACCTCAATTATATTTATTGCAGAACAGATATTTGGAGAGAAAAAATGATTACAATTCAAAATANTTCTGTAAAATTAGATGATTTTAAAACCAACTATTCCCTAAATGTGGATAATGGTGAATGGATTGGTATAATTGGTCAAAGTGGCTCAGGAAAATCAACATTATTAAATCTCATTGCAGGTTTTATATATGCAGACTCAGGATCAATANGGATTAATTCTATCGAAATTAATTCAACACATCCTTCTGAAAGACCTGTATCATGTCTATTTCAAGAAAATAATTTATTCCCTCATTTAAGCGTGTACGAAAATATTGCAATTGGTGTTAGTCCTAGTTTAAAATTAAACACTAGTGAAAAAAAACAGGTGCAAGATACACTTGATTATTTAAATCTGAGTGATAAAAGGAATTCGGATATCGGCATCCTCTCGGGAGGAGAGAGACAGAGAGTCGCAATTGGTAGAATAGTTTTATCAAATAAAAAAATATTATTACTTGATGAACCATTCAGCCAGCTTGACCCTAATCTTCGTATTGAAATGTTAAATCTTATGAGAAAAATAAGAGATGAAAAACAACTTACNATTATTATGGTGTTGCATACACCTATTGAAGCGATTAATTACGTCGACAGATTTATTCAAATTAAAAATGGAAGAATTAATAGAAGTATCAAACCAACAGAATACTCATTAGAAATATCTTGATCACATATTTTTTCTTATATCATCTATATTTTTCTTATAATCGTTAGAATTAAAGACAGATGACCCTGCAACAAGTATATTACATCCTGCCTGAACACAGCCAGACGAGTTTTCAGCATTGACTCCTCCATCCACCTCTATATCAATACTACTATTATTTAAAATACTTTTCAGAGCTCTAATTCTATCATAGGTNTGTTCTATAAAGCTCTGCCCAGCAAAGCCTGGGTAAACAGCCATTATTACTACCTGATCAATAATTTCTTTATATGGAAATATTTTATCGATAGAAGTATCAGGATTTATTGCCAGCCCAGCTCTTTTCCCATACGATTTAATCTTGTTGATCGTATTCGAAATATTCTCTTCTAACTCGACATGAACTGTAACGGTATCTGCGCCAGCTGCAATAAAATCATCAATATATTTATCAGCTGGATTAATCATCAAATGTACATCAAAGTGAAGAGAAGATTTATTTCTGATGGATTTAATTAGAGNTGGTCCGAATGTAATATTATTCACAAAGTGACCATCCATGACATCAATATGTAAAATATCAGCTCCAGCTTTTTCAACCTTTTCAATGTCAGAGGCTAGGTTTGAAAAATCCGCGGATAAAATTGAAGGTGCGATTTTAATTTTATTCATAAATTTGGTATTTTGGTTAGCTGAATTATTTCCTTGATATTAATGGGACAAAAATTGCTAATATACTAATTTTGAATAACTCACCATATATAAATGGCAGTAAACCCAAACTAACTGTTTCAGTTAGAGATTTACCTAATAAAAAGCCCAACTGGGTTAATCCAATAAAAAATATTACGAATAATCCTATCAGTAGTGAAATAAAAGTAAGAAAATAACTTTTATTCCAACCTAAATCGGCTATGTAGCTTAAAATAATAGAAGATAGAAAGAAACCTAACAGGTAGCCACCCGTAGGACCCATAAGGTACAAAAATCCTCCTCCATTAGCAAATACGGGAAGGCCCAAAGCACCTTGAGCAAGATATGTAAATATAGTTAAGGGACCAAGAAATCTACCAAATGTAAGTCCAATAAATAATACAACTAGAGTTTGCATNGTCATTGGAACTGGATAAAATGGCACACTGACTTTCGCAGAAACAGTTAGAAGGAGAGATCCTACAATTATCAAAAGTAAAGATGTTAATTTTTTAGACTTGTTTGCAAAATAAGAGTCAATCAATACTGAACNATTTGTTATATTCATTACGTCACCTTTGATATTTGAAATAAAAATATAGTACAGAAATTAATTCTTTATGAAAAGAAAATATTGAATTCATGAAGAATTTAGGCTTATACAAAGTCTGGCAATGTCCTACTCTTCCACGCCTTAAGACGTAGTACCATCGGCGCTAAAGGGTTTAACGGCCGAGTTCGGGATGGGATCGGGTTCAATACCTTTGCTATAGTCACCAGACTATGAATAAGCCTAAATTATGAAATAAGATGAATGGGTTGAATGGTTTAAAATTACATTAATAATGAGTGTAATCAAGCCAATCGAGCGATTAGTACTGGTAAGCTTCATATATTGCTATACTTCCACACCCAGCCTATCGAAGTGGTAGTCTTCCACAGCTCTCATGGGAGAACTAGTTTTGAGGGAGGCTTCCCGCTTAGATGCTTTCAGCGGTTATCCTTTCCGCACTTAGCTACCCTGCTATGCCGCTGGCGCGACAACAGGTCCACCAGAGGTGCGTCCACTCCGGTCCTCTCGTACTAGGAGCAGCTCCTCTCAATTCTCCGACACCCACGGCAGATAGGGACCGAACTGTCTCACGACGTTCTAAACCCAGCTCACGTACCACTTTAATCGGCGAACAGCCGAACCCTTGGGA
>PAHC01000024.1 GCA_002704755.1 Rhodobiaceae bacterium | reverse complement strand
GTTGTGCAATTGCGGGACAAGTTGGAATATCAGGTAGTGTTAAAATTGGTAATAATGTAATGATTGGTGGCAAAGCTGGAATTAAACAACATACGGTAATAGGTGATAATGTTATAATTGCCGCTGGCGCAGCTGTTAATAGAAGTTTTCCTTCGAATAAAAAAATTGCAGGAAATCCCGCCCAAGAAATTGATTTGTATCATCATGAATTGAAAACAATATCTCGGTTAATCAGAAAATAGTTTATTAATTGTTTTGTTGTTATGTTATATTTTGATATATTTTTATTTTAATTTATTCTATTTAATAATTAATGATGAAAAATGAATCAAAAATAATTGATATCAGCACAATATCCAAATTACTTCCACATACATACCCTTTTTTGCTTATTGATAAAATAATTGAAATGGATGGAGATGAATATGGTATTGGCATTAAGAATGTCACAATAAACGAGCCCTTTTTTCAAGGACATTTTCCTGGTAACCCAATAATGCCTGGTGTTCTTCAAATTGAAGGAATGGCACAAACAGCAGCAGTTATTTGCATGATTGCAAACAACATAAGCGAAGATAATAATCTAAATATTTTTTTTATGACAATTGACAAAGCGCGTTTTAGGAAACCAGTTCTACCCGGAGATATAGTATATTATTACCTAAAAAAAATTAGACAAAGATCCAGTGTTTGGAAATATAAAGGTGAAGCCTATGTTCAAGGAAGTCTAATTGCCGAAGCTGAAATTAGTGCAATGATTGATAACAGTAAGGTATTATGATACATCCAACTGCAATAGTTGAAGATGGATCTATAATTGGAGCTGATGTATCCATTGGTGCTTATTCATATATAGGGGCTAATGTAAAATTAGGTGACGGAGTTTTTGTTCATGCTCATGCTATAATTGATGGTAATACAAGTATTGGTAACGATACTCAAATTTTCCCTAATGCGATAATTGGCATGGACCCCCAAGATTTAAAATATAAAGGCGAAAAAAATTTTATTACTATAGGATCAAATTGTATCGTTAGAGAGAGTGTTACAATCCATCCTGGAACATTATCTGGTAACTCAGCGACATCAATTGGAAATAATTGCTTGCTTATGGTTGGTGCTCATGTTGCACATGACTGTAATATTGGAGATAATGTAATATTGATTAATCAAGCAACCCTTGCTGGTCATTCATCAGTTGGTGATTTTGCAATTATTGGTGGTTTGTCTGGAATTCAACCTTTCGTAAGGATTGGAAAACATGCCTACATTGCTGGTATGACTGCAGTAGAAATGGATATACTTCCGTATGGTATAGGAAAAGGAATTCTAAGAAGATGTTTTTTAACTGGTGTTAATATAAAAGGACTAAGGCAAAGAGGTTTTACAAAAGAAGATATACAGCAAATAAGGGAAGTATTTATAGAGATATTTGATGGGCCATCAATAGAAATACCAGATAGGTCAAGATATTTGATAAAGAAGTATAAGGATAATAATTTAATCCATGACCTATTAAACTTTATAATTGAAAAACCAGAAAGACGCCTCTGTCATCCAAGTGAAGAAAGTATCATTAAATAATTAAAGTTTATAAGCATTATTGAATGACAAATAAGAAATTAGCTATAATTGCTGGTAAAGGTGACCTTGTTAAAAATATAGTTTATAAATCCATTGAATCAGGCTATGACTTGACGGTTATATCAATTGATAATCCTGAATTAAAATATGAAAAAAATTACCAATTATATAAATTAAATAATATTGATATAAATTACATTTTTAAATTACTAAAAAAGAAACAGATTACCCAGGTTTGTATGGCTGGGTACGTAAATAGACCAAATAGGTTATTAGATCTTTTTAGTCCATTCTCAATTATGTTTTTATTGAAATTCCGAAATATCCTAAATANAGGTGATGCNGCCTTATTTAGATCATTCAACGCATACCTTGAAAAAAAAGGTTTTACAATTATTGGAGCATCACAAATTAATCCTGAATTGACTTTATCAGAAGGCCTTTATTCTAGAAGGAATATTCCAAAACATGAAATGACTAATATACAATTAGCAAAGGAAAAAATGAGCATTTTTCGTGAGCATGATATTGGTCAAGCTGCGGTTGTTTCAAAGGGAAGGTTCATTGCTGTTGAGGCTGCAGAGGGAACAGATGCGATGTTGTTGCGNGTAGTTGAACTTAATTCCAACAAAAGAAAAACAAGTGGTGTTTTTATTAAGACATCGCAGATGCAACAAGACCTTCGTACGGATATGCCAACTATTGGAAAACAAACAATAGATCTAGTAATTAAGTCAAAGCTATCAGGTGTAATTATCACATCAGGTGATGTTATTGTTCTAGATTATGATAGTGTAATTAGATTAGTAGATGAAAATAATTTATTTTTTGCAGTTNTGAAAAAAATATGAAAAGNTCATGGGTAATAAAATAAAAAAAAATTGCTTTAATAGCAGGAGAGGCNTCTGGAGATAAGATTGGGGCTGATTTGATAAAGAAATTATCCCTTTCTTATAAGATAGAAATCTTTGGTATTGGGGGTGAAGAATTATCTACTCATGGTCTAAAATCTCTATTTCCTTATGANGAACTNTCATTAATTGGTCCATGGGCTATTTTAAAAAATATTAAGGAATTAAATAAGAAATTAAAGCTAACTATAAAATCNATCATAACTTACAAACCAGATATTCTGATTATTATTGATAGTCCTGAATTCACACACAGAGTTGCTAAAAATATAAAGAAATATTTTCCTAATTTACCAATAATAAATTATGTTCCACCTCTTGTTTGGGTATGGAGATCATATAGGGCAAGACTCATGAAAAAATATATTACATATATTTTATCTATATATCCTTTTGAACCCAAAATTTTTAGAGAATTAGGTGGTCCACCCAGCATTTATATTGGTAACCCTTTATTTGATAACATTAAAAAGAGGGAGAGTCCGAAAATTATAAATAGTTCTGAGACCAAAACTATATTATTTATGCCGGGTAGCAGACAGTCAGAAATTGATAAACTACTAAAGCCATCATTTGATTCTTTTAAATATATGTCATCAAAAGGGTATAAATTTAAAATTAAAATNCCTACTTTTTACAAGTACAAAGCTAAATTAGAAAAATGTATTGGCGCGTATGATTTAGATTTTGAAATTATTTTAGATGAGGAAGAGAAAATTAAATGTTTTTATAGTGCAGATGTGGCATTGGTTGCCTCAGGTAGTGCAACTTTAGAGTTGATTGCAGCAAAATTACCTATGGTAGTAATATATAAACTAAATCTTTTAAATTCTGTTTTTGCTTTTATATTGCATTTACATAAACGGTNCATCTCNTTGCCCAATTTAATTTTAAAAAAGAATCTTGTGCCNGAGCTTATTCAAAAAGATTGTAATGCTCTTAATATTTCAAAGAATTTAATAGAACTCNTTGATAATGAAACAAANAGAAATAATCAATTAAANGGTTTTAATGAGATTCATGAAATAATGAAAACATCCAATAGTGAAGAGGAATTAAATAATTTGTTTAATACTTACCTATCTTGAATCTTCTTAAAATTCTTATCTATGTTACCCATGTAGAGTTGACGAGGTCTGCCTATTCTCTGTTCTGAGTCTGCAATCATTTCTTTCCACTGTGAAATCCAACCAACAGTTCTTGCTAATGCAAATAGAACGGTAAACATATCCTTTGGAAATCCNAGTGCNTTAAGGATAATGCCNGAGTAAAAATCTACATTTGGATATAATTTCTTTTCTACGAAATAAGGATCTTCAAGNGCAATCTTCTCTAGTTCCATGGCCACTTTTAGAAGTGGATCATTTTTTANCCCTAANACATCTAAAACTTCATGACACGTTTTCTGCATAATTTTAGCGCGTGGATCGTAACTTTTGTAAACCCTATGACCAAAACCCATAAGTCTAAATGGATCATTNGGATCTTTTGCCNTTTTTATGTACTGTGAAATATTATCTGTTGTTCCAATCTCTTCTAGCATATTTAATGCTGCTTCATTTGCTCCACCATGTGCCGGACCCCACAATGAAGCAACTCCTGCTGCTATGCAGGCAAAAGGATTTGCGCCTGATGAACCTGCAAGCCTAACAGTAGATGTAGAGGCATTTTGTTCATGATCTGCATGTAATATGAAAACTTTATCTAGAGCGTCTGCCAGCACCTTGTTGACTTTATATTCTTCAGTTGGCACAGAAAAGCACATATACATGAAGTTACTCGCATAATCCAAATCATTTCTAGGGTATACGAATGGTTGACCAAGTGAATATTTGTATGCCATTGCTGCAATAGTTGGCATTTTAGCAATCAATCTTCTACTCGCAACCATACGNTGATGTGGGTCATTAATATCTGTAGANTCATGATAAAAGGCAGATAGGGCTCCTATAACGCCACAAGTAATAGCCATAGGATGTGCATCACGTCTGAAGCCTTGGTAGAATCGTGACATCTGTTCATGAAGCATCGAATGTTTTGTTACAGCTTCATCAAATTCAGCTTTTTCTTTTTTGTTTGGTAATTCACCGTTTAAAAGCAAGTATGCAACTTCAAGGAAATCAGCATGTTCAACTAGATCTTCAATTTTATAACCACGATAGAGAAGGACACCATTTTCTCCATCTACAAATGTAATTGTTGATGAGCAATTTGCTGTTGAAGTAAAGCCTGGGTCATATGTAAAAACATTCGCTTGTGAATATAATTTTGATATGTCTAAGACATTTGGGCCAATAGAAGGCTTGTATATGGGTAGTTCATATCTTGCGTTATTTATTTCAATGTAAGCATTGCCATTTTCTGTTTTTTTATTTACCATAACAACCTCCTACCAATTGAATTTGTATTAATTTTATATATATAATTGCTNATATTATCAAATAAAAAAATATTAATTATTTAAGTAAATATNATGNAATGCGCTTATGTGTTATATCTTTACCTAGAGCATAGATAAGCTCGTATATACCTGTTGGTACTATAGCGCCNGTTAATATTAATCTGAGAGGCTTTGCAATTTCTATTAACTTGATTCCTTCTTCTTTAAGAAGGTTTTCTGTTATCATTACAATTTCTTCTAATCTCCATTGATTAATAGATTGTAATTTATCGCAAAATACTTTAAGAATTTCTTTTGTCTTTTTATTGATGATTTCTTCTTCAACATCTTTTGGTATTTCGAATTTGTTTGAATAAATATATCGGGATAAATATCTTAACTCATTCAATGTTTTCGCTTTTGTTTTTAAATGGGGAATAATTTTTTCTAAATTACTTCTTATTTCTTCAGAGAATTTTAAATTCTCAACACCTGAGATGTAATTAATTAGATTGGTTTCTGTTTCCTCTCTGAGATAATGAGTATTTATATTTAATAATTTTGTTTTATCAAATCTAGCAGGTGATCTATGAATGTTGTATAGATCAAAATATCTTACCATTTCGTTGATTGTAAAATATTCTGAATCTCCATAACTCCAGCCAAGGCGTAACAAATAGTTTAATATAGCAATTGGTAAAAAACCATCATCTTTGTATTCTAAAACAGATAGAGCTCCATCTCTTTTAGATAACTTTGTTCCATCAGGTGAGTGTATAAGTGGTATGTGAGTATATTGTGGCCTTTCCCATCCCATTGAGTCAAATATAGTAGCCTGCCTTGCGGCATTATTTAAGTGATCGTCTCCTCTAATTATATGTGTAATACCTAGGTCATAATCATCTACGGCAGATGCTAATAAATAAGTTGGTGTTCCATCACTTCTGAGCAATATAAAGTCATCAAGATCCTTATTATTATAGATTACCTCCCCTTGAACATGGTCTTTGATAACGGTAGTTCCACTTAATGGAGTCTTTATTCTTACCGTAGGTTTTGTTTTTAAATCGTTTTTGGCTGGCGTTTTATCACGCCATTTGTTGTTGTAGATAGTGGCGCTTTTGTTTTTGAGCGCATTTTCTCTCATGTTTAAAAGCTCATCTTCACTACAATAACAATAATATGCTTTACCATCATTTAGTAATTTTTGTACAACCTCTTGGTGATTTAATATGTTGTCTTTTTGATAAACTGTTATGCCATCACACTGTAAACCGAGCCATTCAATGCTTTCAATAATATTCTTAGTGGCTTCAATTGTTGATCTTTCTCGATCTGTGTCTTCGATCCTAAGAATAATTTGACCATTGTTTTTTTTTGCATATAGCCAATTGTATAAAAGTGTTCTACAACCGCCAATGTGTAAGTTCCCAGTAGGTGAGGGAGCAAATCTTGTAATTACTTTATTCATTCTATTTAGGATAATTAGTGATAGTTTCTAATCAGGCTTACCAAACATCCCTGTATTTTAACTCTTTCAGAAGAATAAATTTTTGTTTCATAATTCTGATTGGATGGTTCCAGCGCAATAATATCACCCTTTTTTCTTAATCTTTTTAGTGTGGCTTCTTCGTCATCAATTAATGCTACAACGATATCCCCATTTTCTGCTTGTGCACACTTTTTTATTATAACTGTATCTCCATCAAAAATACCAGATTCGATCATAGAGTCCCCTCTAATTTTCAGAGCATAATGTTCATCACTACTTAACATGTCCTTAGGAAAATTTATGTCATCAATCTTTTCTTGTATTGCTGATATAGGGGAACCGGCTGCTATTTTACCCATTATAGGAATTTGCAGTAATGATTCGTGGGGATTCTTGCTTTTTTCATAAGGTTTTTTTTGACTAGTGCTAAATGTATTATTATTGTTAAACGGATATTTTAATATTTCAAGCGCACGTGCTCTATTCGGCAGTCTTCTAATAAACCCCCTTTCTTCAAGAGCATTTATTAGCCTGTGTATTCCAGATTTTGAATGAAGGTTTACTGCTTGTTTCATTTCATCATAGGATGGTGGTATGCCATTTTCTGTAATTCTTTGATTAATATATTTAAGTAGTTCGAATTGTTTCTGTGTTAACATATTTACAACTCCTAGTTTGATGCACAAAACAAGAACATTAATACATGTTCTTTTTATGTTCTACAAGCATAAAGTTAATAATTATTAAATTCAAGTATCAATTTCTATTATATCTACTAATTCTCCAGCTTTTGCAGCAGCGGCGAAAGGNTTTCTTACTATGTAGACATTAGACCGGCTGAGTATACTTAATGATGATGAGTCTTGNATGTGGTGATGATCTACAACTCCATTTTCCAAGTAAGCTCTGATATAATCTTGTCGNTCATCNTTTTCTTTNAGAGCNTTTTTTAGTTTGGCTTTAGTTAGACTTGTTGAATGGTCTTTTTTTTGCATTTTAAGTAACATGGGCTTTAGAAATAATTGGCAACATACTAATGCGGATACAGGATTTCCGGGAAGTCCAAGAAATCTAGAATTATTGANATGTCCAAAAATTAGTGGCTTTCCGGGTCTCATAGCAATTTTCCAGAACTTAAGGTCTAGTTCATCTTTTATGCTTTCTTGGATTAGATCAAATTCTCCTACACTAGCTCCGCCAATAGTTAAAATAATATCTGCGCCCTTAGCTTTGTTTATTTTTTTTTGGATTTCCTCTTTTGTATCTTTTGCAATTCCTATATCTATTGGAACGCCACCAAGTTTTTCTACATAAGCTCTAATTCCATAACTATTTGAGCTTATAATTTTTTCGTTTGCAAATTTTGTACCAGGTCTCACTAGTTCATCGCCAGATGATATTATTGCAACTGTCGGTTTTTTATAAACTAGGAGTGATGTGTGATTCATGGAAGCGGCAAGTGAAATATGTCTTGGTTGGAGTATTGTGCCATTTTCTATTAATTTATCTCCCTTTTGGAAATCAAACCCCTTTTTTCTTATGTTCTGATTAGCTTCAATTTTTTCATTAATTGTAATTTTACTATTCTTTTCGGTAACATTTTCTTGAATCACAACAGTATTCAAATTTTCGGGAATCNGACTTCCTGTGAAAACTCTTAAGGCTTCTCCNTCATAAATTGTATTTGAGAATATTTTTCCAGCAGGCACTTTACCAACTACATTTAACGTAGATCCCTTCATATCATTTCCATCACAATGAATAGCGTACCCATCCATTGCTGAGATATTATGAGGTGGTGAGTTTTTCATTGCAAAAAGATCTTCTGCGATAATCCTGTGNAATGATGCNGATAATTTGATCTTTGTTGTTTCNTTGTATTGGATATCACTCAAACAAGTATTTATTGCTTCTTCTAAGTTTAATAAACTCATTTTCTTTTAAATATTCCTGATTTTCCACCTGATTTAAGAATAAGTTTTATGTCNGTGATTGAGGCTTTTTTATCAACTGATTTTATCATATCATAAATTGTGAGGCATGCCATTGTACAGGATAATAACGCTTCCATTTCGACACCTGTTTTTTCTGTTGTATGGCATTCTGAAGTAACAATTATTCTATTATTTGCATCATCAAGATCAAATTCCACTTTTACAAATTCAATATTAATATTGTGACATAAAGGTATTAGATCAGATGTTTTTTTTGAAGCCATAATGCCAGCTATTCTTGCTGTTGCTAGGACATCCCCCTTTTTTAATTTATCATTTTTAACCAGTTCCAGAGTTTCTTTTTCAAGACTAACTATACCTGTTGCTATTGCAATTCTTTTGGTTTTTTGTTTATTGCTGATATCGACGATATTAGCATCTCCTTTACTGTTGATGTGCGAGAAATTATTCATTGAGCAAGTCTCTTATGGCATTTTGAATATTATTAGATTTCATTATGCTTTCACCAATTAAAAAACTTTGAACACCATGTTCTTTCAATAANTTNATATCACTGATACTGAAAATACCACTTTCAGATATTATATGGTGTCCTTTATTAAATTTGCCTGCCAATTTTATCGTATTATTAATATCTGTTTTAAATGTATGTAAATCTCTATTNTTTATTCCAATAATTTTAGCATTTAGCTTAACAGCTCTATCAAATTCANCTTCATCATGGACTTCAAAAATACTCTCAAGTCCTATTTTTTCTGCAGTTTCATAAAGCGTTTTTGCTGTAATGTCATCAATCATAGCTAAAATAATTAAAATACAGTCTCCTCCTAAATATTTTGTTTCATACACTTGATATGGGTCAAGAAAAAAATCTTTTCTTAGTATCGGTAAGGGGGAGGAGTCTCTAACAATCTTAAGATACTCATTCTTTCCCATAAAAGATGGATAATCAGTCAAAACAGAAATACAAGTGGCTCCCGATTGCGAGTAGTCAATTGCTATCTTTTCCACATCAAAATCTTCTCTAATTATCCCACGAGATGGGCTTGCTTTTTTAATCTCACATATAAGCGGTGTTATGTTAATTGATAATTTTTCTTTAAGTGATGCAGAAAAAGGTCTCTGANTGATATTACTATCTGATGCCATCTTTATTATTTTAGGCAATGGTATTTCTAATTTACATTTGGCAACTTCTTGTCTTTTATACTCAGAAATTTTTTTTAATATGGAGTTCATAGTTATATGCTTAATTTATTTGTAATTTCTATTANTTCATTAACTTTNTGGAGTGCTGCTTTTGAGTCAATAGCTACTGATGCCATATTAATACCCTCATCTATATCATGACAATTTCCGGATATAAGAATTGCAGCAGCTGAATTAATTAGAATAATATCTCTGTATGCATTTATTTCGCCATTTAATACCTTGAATAATTCTTTAGCGTTATATTTTGCATCTTTTCCGATAATTTTACTGATTGGAGCTGGNGTTATTACATAATTATTGGGATCAATTATATCCTCAATGATTTTGTTATTATGTAATTTTGCAACATCTGTTTTATCTGATATTGATATTTCATCTAATCCATCGTTACTATGTAAAAGCCATGAATTATTAGAGCCTAAGTTCTTAAGCACTTGAGACATTGGTAGTAAAAGTTTTTTATCATATGCGCCAATTAAATGATTTCTGACATTTGCTGGATTACATAACGGGCCTAAAATATTAAAAATTGTTCTAGTTTTTAATTGAGATCTTGCTTCAGCCACATGCTTAAAACTGCTATGATACAATGGTGCAAACATAAAGCAAATATCAATATCATTTAGACATTTGATAGCAGAATCACTACTAATGTTAATGTTAACACCTAATTCTGTAAGAATATCAGATGCACCTGAGAGAGATGATACGGATCTATTTCCATGTTTGGCAACTTTGATGCCTATACTTGCGACTACTATTGCGGATGCTGTTGATATATTTAGGGTGTTAAGACCATCCCCACCTGTTCCCACAATGTCAATGGTATCATCTGGCGCTTCAATGTNGACCATTTTTTCTCTAATTGCCATAACAGCTCCAGTGATTTCATCGGNAGTTTCACCCTTCGCCTTGAGTGCTGTCAATATTTTAATTATTTCAGTAGTGTCAATGCTTCCAGACATTATATCAAGAAAAAGTAAATAACTATCTCTAGTGTCTAGATTAAATCCTAAAGATAACTTCTCGATGTGTTCAGTATTTTTTACCATTATTTTTTATTCATATGTTTAGAAAATTCTCAAAAATTATAATACCATGAGGTGTTTCAATGCTTTCTGGATGAAACTGTATACCATAAGTTGGGCTAGTCTTATGTGAAACTGACATAATATAATTATCATTTTTAGATCGCGCGTCTATATTTAAGTCACTCACCAAGCTCTCTTCTTCAATGATGAGTGAATGATATCTTGTTGCCATAAATTCTGTATCAATTTCTTGGAAAATAGAGCTATGTGTGTGTTCAATAAGATCAGTTTTGCCATGCATTAAGTTCTTGGCTTTTATAATTTTGGATCCAAAAGCCTGCCCAATGGCTTGATGACCCAAACATATTCCTAAAATAGGTATCTTATCATGATAATTTTGGATAATTTCAACGGATACGCCAGCTTCATCAGGTGTGCAAGGTCCGGGAGATACAATTATATGAGAAATGGATGATTTTATTTCGTCAATGGCAATTTTGTCATTCCTGTGCACTTCCATTTGGAAACCTAAAGAACCAACATATTGNACAATATTATAAGTGAAGCTGTCATAGTTATCGATAATTAAAATCATTTTTAAATTTTGCTATTGTTTATGTTGTTTATGTTAAGTGCATCTTGAGCTGCATTAAATAGAGCTTTTGCTTTAGATCTGCATTCTTCATACTCATTTTCTGGAATGGAGTCCGCAACAATTCCTGCCCCAGCTTGAACATGCATCACTCCATTTTTTATCACGGCAGTCCTCAACGTGATGCAGTTATCCATATCTCCTGTTGCTGAAAAATAACCCACGCAGCCTGCGTANATACCTCGCTTTTCTTTTTCAAGTTCTTCGATAATCTGCATTGCACGTATTTTAGGAGCACCAGAAACAGTGCCAGCAGGAAATCCTGCCTTGAGAACATCTACAATGTTATATTTTTTATCTAGTTTACCAACTACATTTGACACTATGTGCATAACATGACTATATAATTCAACAAAAAATTTNTTTGTAACTTTTACTGATCCAAATTCTGATACTTTTCCTACATCATTTCTTCCTAAATCTAGCAACATTAGATGTTCGGATAATTCTTTTGGATCATTNAGAAGGGACGTCTTGTAATTATTGTCCTCTTCATCATTAATGCCTCTNGGTCTTGTGCCTGCTATAGGTCTNACAGTAACCTCACCATCAAGCATTCTAATTAAAATTTCAGGGCTGGATCCAACTACGGAAAAATGATCAAAATTTAGATAAAAAAGAAATGGAGAAGGATTTATTCGCCTCAATGAACGATAAAGTTCAAATGCTGGTAGTTCGAAAACAGAGGAAAACTTTTGNCTTAATACGACTTGAAATATATCACCCTCGTAAATNTAGTTTTTTGCTTTTTCTACCATTTTTAGGTATTCAGATTTAGTTGTGTTCGACTCAATCTTTATTTCATTTTGNTTACTATTAATTGTGGTATTTGTTAATGGCTCTCTTATTAATTGCAAAATCGAGTCTATGTCATTTTCTGATTGAAGTTTTGCTTGCCTGAAATCAACGTCTTCCTTGTATCTCAATGTAGAAACTATTGACAACTCATCCTTCAGATTATCAAATACAATTATCAAGGATGGTCTCATCAATAACGAGTCTGGAAAATCATTTTCAGAAAATAATTCTTCTGAAATATTCTCTATTAATCTTACATTATCATAGCCAATATATCCAAANATA
Organism: Rhodobiaceae bacterium; assembly: GCA_002704755.1. Classification (GTDB taxonomy): domain Bacteria; phylum Pseudomonadota; class Alphaproteobacteria; order Rhizobiales; family TMED25; genus TMED25. The sequence goes on along the minus strand of PAHC01000024.1, from coordinate 72,341 downwards.
CCTGCGCTCATTCTTGGTAAAGTNTTAGGCAANTCTATAAGTGAGTCATTCAATAATTTATTNAATGACTCAAATGGAGTTTCTTTTGTTGGAATAAAATTACCNANTTCAGAATGCTTTATNAAGGATTTATCGGATTCTGATTTCCACCATAAGTCAGGTTTTAGNCCAATAATGGAATGACGACCTCTTTTTGTACCTCCTTCAACAGATTCTAACAAAAAAGTATTTGCGTGATTTTTTAGTCTCATCATGATCGATACAGGCGTTACCGTATCTGAGATTATTGTCTTCCAAATAACCTGTGAGTTTTTCCTATTATATATTTTTTCAGATGGATTCATCTGTATNTACTGATTTTGTGAGTTAAATAGTCTATCTATATTTCCTTGGAAGAGTGTAACATCATAAGCGTCTTCTAGTGATGATAAAAATTGTTCAAAAAGATCACTTCTTATTTGATAATCAAGCCCTTCAACTTGGTCATTATCTCTTGTTAATGCATAATTATTACTTGGAATTATCTCTACAACTTTTCCAATTAAAATTTCATCGGGTGATTTTCCAATAATTGTTTCATTCATATCTGCACTTAATATCCTATCATTAAAATCTTGGCTAAACTCCATAATAGGTTTGTTTCTACTGAATGGTTCTGATTTTTTTATTTCAATATTTAGTGACTCACGTATTTCTTGAGATAAATTATCATTAACTAAAGCTTCTTCAATCTNTGCTATAATTTCTTGTTCTTTTTTATCAAGTCTCTGTTTAATCATATCTGATGTAACTAAATCACGTACGTCTTTGAAAGATTTAATATATGGTTCATTTATTGCATTTAATTTTATCCAAATATAACTATCTTCAGTTTCTACTACCTCTAAGAAATCCCCTATATTTGAATTAAATAATTTTTCTAGCAATTGATCATTTTGTGTAATGCTAATGTCATTGTTATTGAAGTCTTTACCATTTATATCAATCTTTGAAAAGTTGGTNAGGTCAATTTTGTTTTTATCTGCAACTTCCTGGATATTCATGCCAGAAAGGAAGTCATCTTCAATTGAAAAGAATACATCATCCAAAAGATTAAGAGCTGATTCAAGTTTAACTTCTTCTTCAATTGTTGAGACTAACTCGTTTAGAGGTGGAGTAGAACCTTCATAAATTTNATCAATATAAACAATTGATAAACCGAGTAGTCCATCAATTGGTTTACTAAATGTTTTAGCATCAATTTTAAATGTTATTTCAGCGAGATCAGAGTCTAAAATATCACCTTTTTGGATGTTTCCAAGGTAATTATCGATTCCAGATAAATTATATAAGTCAAGAAGCACCTCAAAGCTCACATCTTTAGACTTCAATAAAAATTCTTCTGCTGTTATTAAATCATCAAAAAAGAATTGATAAACATCTCTGGTTTCTTCAACTTTGAAGCTATCAATGTTGTCACTGTAATAATCTTGAATTTCTTTTTGTGATATTGAAATATTATTTTTCAAACTATCAGCATTTAGGATTAGTGCTTCAAAATCTCTTGTTTCAGATTTTCTGTAACCATTTTTAAACTTATCATAAAATTCCAATAGTTCTCTCTCAGATGGTGTTTTTACGATTATATTTTTTCTTGGTATTTCAATATAATTTATTACTTTTTCTGTGGAATTATAATCGTTTACAATATTAAGTAATGTGTTAGGTATATAGTTTTTGTTGGCAATTAAACTGTACAACTGATTTTGTTTGTTAGCGTTCAGCTCACTTATTAAAAAACTATCTTCAGAGTAACCAGAAAATGATAACAATTGCCTATATTTTGCTTTGTTAAAAACTCCATCAGATTTGAATGCATCGTCATTAACAATTTTTTGTGCAACGAATTCTTCTGGTATATTGATCCCATATTTATTTAGTTCAATTTGTAAAATCATTTTACGTATCAAATTTTCAATTGCTATTTTATCAATGCCCAGTGACATAGACTCATTGAATGAGATTTGCTTATTTAATTGTGAGCTTATCGTTGATAACTGATAATTATATTCATTTACCAATTCATCAAGGCTTACCTCATTNCCATCAATTTCTATTGCTACAGAATTCTTNTAGTTTCCAAAAATATCTTGAATTCCCCAGACTGCAAAACTTAGAATTAATATACCTATTAATAATTTTACAAATGGTCCTGCAACCGATTTTCTTAATGTATTTAACATTTTTAATTACTCACAATCATTCCGTATTTGTTCATGTCCGTAATATAAGGTAATATATATAAAATTTCTATTATTTTATTGTGAACATAATAGCCATGTTTATAAAACAAGATAGGGGCATAAAATGACTTTTAATANAGATTTACCAATTATTGCAGGTAATTGGAAGATGAATGGTCTAAATGAATCAAAAAAAGAGATAGGCAGCTTATTAAAAAAAGTCACCAATATAAGTAAATCGAATGTAATTATATTTCCGCCATTCACATTAATAGAAACTTTTGCAAGATTAACTGAGAATTCAGGAATATTNATTGGTGCCCAAGATTGTCATCATGAAGATTATGGTGCTTACACAAGCGCTATTTCTGCTTCTATGATTAGTGACGTCAANGCAAAATTTGTAATTGTTGGNCACTCCGAAACAAGGACGTCAAATAATTATTCAAATAAAATAATTAGACTAAAAGCTGAGGCAGCTCATAGGAANAATCTTATTCCCATTGTATGTGTCGGTGAAAGTGATCTTCATAGGAAAAGCGGTGATCAATTTAATTTTGTAAAGGCTCAACTTGAGGAATCATTGCCGGAAAGTACAACAAGAGATAATACAATTATTGCTTATGAGCCAATTTGGGCTATAGGAACAGGTAATACAGCTACAACAAAGGATATTGTTGAGATGGTTAATTGTATATTTTCTAAGTTAAATTCAATAAAATCAGATAAAAAAGATATCCCTAGATGTCTGTATGGTGGTTCTGTGAATTCTTCCAACTCTAAAGATATCTTGAGTGTCGCAAATATTGGAGGACTCCTCGTTGGAGGTGCATCATTAGACTCTTCACAATTTTCAGAAATTATTAATTTAATCTAATTTAGTTTTAAATATTGTTTATTTTTTATATTTATAGTAATTAATACCAATACGAGGTATTTATGAGTTCATTAATTTTATTATTTCATCTTGCAATAGCAATCNTACTAATCGGCGCTATTCTTCTCCAAAGATCAGAAGGNGGAGCTTTAGGTATTGGCGGCNGTGGCGGATCAGGGGGAGGGCTATCTGGGTTCCTCAAGGGACGTGGTCAGGCTAGTGGATTAGTGCGNATTACAATAATATTAGGTGTCATTTTTTTTATTACTTCACTAAGTCTTTCAATTATAAACTCATACAATTCGGAGTCTATTATTGATCGTGTANCAGAAGATCTTGACCCAANAGATTTGATTAATACTGAGGACACATCTGNTATTAGTGTTCCGATCCTTAATTAATCGCATTTTCTTTTTGATATTTTAATTTAGGATTTTACATTTTAAGTATTTTTGTTAAATTATAATTCCATGGCACGTTTTATTTTTATAACAGGTGGTGTGGTATCTTCATTAGGAAAAGGTCTTTCTTCGGCATCACTTGGTGCACTCCTTCAGTCACATGGTTATACAGTTCGATTAAGAAAACTTGATCCATACTTAAATGTCGATCCNGGAACAATGAATCCCATTCAGCATGGCGAGGTTTTTGTTACTGATGATGGAGCTGAAACTGATCTGGACCTTGGCCATTATGAGAGATTTACTGGGGTTTCAGCAAGTAAATATGATAATATAACCAGTGGTAGAATATATCAAAATATCATCCAAAAAGAGAGAAGAGGTGACTATCTTGGTGGAACAGTGCAGGTTATCCCGCACGTTACGGATGCAATCAAAGATTTTGTTTTAGACCATTCGGAGGATGTGGATTTCTTGTTATGTGAAATTGGTGGTACTGTTGGAGATATTGAAGCATTACCATTTTTTGAAGCAATAAGACAACTTAGGAATGAGTTGGGGCATGAGAATTGTATATTTATTCACCTAACATTACTCCCATTTATAGCTGCAGCTGGTGAATTAAAGACAAAACCCACTCAACATTCAGTTAAAGAGCTTACTTCAATTGGTATTCAACCTGATATAATTATCTTAAGATGTGACCGGGAGATACCGGAAGATGAAAGAAAAAAAATATCATCCTTTTGCAACGTTCCATTTACTAGGATTATTCCAGCTGTAGATGTTAAAAATATTTATGATGTTCCGATGAATCTTCACAAAAACGGTCTTGATTTCGAAGTATTAAAATTATTCAATATTAACAGGAAAACTAAACCGGATCTTAGTAGATGGATAAATATATCTAAAAATGCAAATTCAATTGAAAATAATGTTAACGTTACCATTGTAGGAAAATATGTTCAGCTCAAAGATGCCTATAAATCTCTTGATGAAGCACTATATCATGCAGGGTTAATAAATAAGATTAAAGTGAACATAGACTGGCTAGACTCTGAAATATTAGAAAATACACATATCTTGGATCATTTAAATAATACAGATGCTATTTTGGTACCAGGTGGCTTTGGACAAAGAGGCAGTGAGGGTAAAATAAAAGCTATAAATTTTGCACGCGAAAGAAAAATCCCCTATCTTGGTATTTGTTTTGGCATGCAAATGGCAATAATTGAATTATCAAGATCATTGNTAGGATTGGAAAATGCAAGCACTACCGAATTTGGTAAAACTGAACATCCCGTTGTTGATTTGATGACGGAGTGGAAAAAAGGAAAGTCTGTTGAAAAAAGAGATGAAAATACGGATCTTGGAGGTACTATGCGATTAGGCGCTTATGATGCGGTGCTCTCTGAAGGTTCAAAAGTTGCCTCAATTTATAATAAGAATAAAATAAGCGAACGTCATCGACATCGTTGGGAAGCAAATATTTTATATAAAGAAAGCCTTGAGAAAAAGGGTGTATTGTTTTCGGGGATGTCACCTGATGGAAAATTACCAGAAATCATAGAGCTTTTGGATCATCCATGGTTTGTAGCTGTACAGTTTCATCCAGAATTAAAATCTAGACCTTTTGACCCACATCCATTATTTATGTCTTATGTTTTAGCTGCTCTTGAAAAAAGTAGATTAGTATAAGGGAACACTTAATGCATGACATTAAATTAATAAGAGATGATCCGAATGGATTTCTTGAGCAAATTAAAACAAGAGGGGTAACTCTAGATCTAGATATCCTTCTTGATCTGGATATATCAAAGAGAGCTCAAATGTCACTTCTTCAAGAGTCTCAAAATGAGAGAAGAGTATTATCAGAAGAAATTGGTAAATTAAAATCCAAAGGCGATAACGATCAAGCAGAAGAAAATATAAAGAAAGTTTATTCACTGAAAGAAAAAATTTCCAATCTTGAAGATGAAATTCATTATATTGATAAGAAGCTTACTTCAATTCTTATGAGTATACCGAATCTTCCTGGTATGAATGTGCCCATTGGAAAAGATGAAAGTAATAATGTGGAGGTTATTGAGAAAAGATATAGGCAGGATTTGATAAGAAATAAAGTGGAACACTTTGAAATTATTGGTATTGAAAATTTAATGGATTTTCAAACGGCAGCTAAAGTATCTGGAGCTAGGTTTGTCTATTTAAAAGGTAAACTTGCAAATTTAGAGAGAGCTCTAGGACAATTTATGTTAGATACTCACGTTACAGAAAATGGTTATACGGAAATTTCACCACCTGTTATCGTAAATAATAATTCAATGGTTGGTACAGCTCAATTGCCAAAATTTGAGGAGGACCAATTCCAAGTGATAACTCACGGCTATGATAATAATAACGACGATAACAAAAAATGGTTAATTCCTACGGCAGAGGTTCCACTTACAAATATTATAAGAGAGTCTATTTTAGAAAAAAAAGATCTACCGCTAAGATTTGTTGCATTAACTCAATGTTTTAGGGCTGAAGCTGGTGCAGCAGGGCGTGATACTAGAGGAATGATAAGACAGCATCAATTTCAAAAGGTTGAATTAGTCTCCATTACTGAACCAGAGGCATCTGAAGAGGAGCATGAAAGAATGTTATCTTGCGCTGAGCTTGTTCTAAAAAAATTAGATATTCCCTACAGAGTTATGATTTTGTCAACCGGTGATATGGGTTTCTCAGCAAAAAAAACATATGACATTGAGGTTTGGATGCCAGGGCAAAGCACCTANAGAGAAATATCAAGTATATCCAATTGCGGAGATTTTCAGGCAAGAAGAATGATGGCTAGATATAAGCAAGATCAAAAAAATACCCGTTATCTACATACTCTAAATGGCTCTGGTGTTGCTGTTGGAAGGGCTCTAATAGCGATCCTTGAGAACTATCAAATTGATGGTGGTATTGAAGTACCGTCTGTATTAAGAAAATATATGAATAATATTAAGAAAATTGAGATTAGCTAAACACATGAAAGATTTAAAAATATTAATTACTAACGATGATGGAATTAANGCACCTGGTATCGCAATGCTTGCTGAAGCAGCAAAGATAATATCCGATGATATAACAATAATTGCCCCTGAAAGGGAGCAAAGTGGACGGTCCCAGGCAATGTCATTATCAGATATTATCCGCTTAAGAGAGTTAGGGGAAAATACTTACTCTATATCTGGTACGCCAACAGATTGTGTTATGTTGGCAATAAAACAACTTATGAGGGATAATCTTCCAGACCTGATACTTTCTGGAGTAAATAGAGGTCAAAATTTGGCGGATGATGTTAACTATTCTGGCACAATAGGTGCTGCTATGGAGGGTGCAATTCACAATATAAAGTCTATCGCCTTNAGTCAGGTNTTTAATATTCATAATATAGGTGAAGATGCTTTTCAGGCAACTCAAAAGAATTTAATGCGTATTCTTAGATTATTAATTGAGCTAGATTATCCAAAAAATATTGTTATGAATGTAAATTTTCCTGATGTCTTTTCCGAAAACCTGGATTATTTTTTTACTAAACAAGGCAAAAGGGAAGTGCCAGCTCACATTATGGAAGAAAGGATTGACCCGAGAGGGCAAAAGTATTACTGGATAGGTTTTAAAAGGGCGAAAGGTGGTATTCTTCCTGGAACTGATCTTGATTGCATAAATAAAGGTAACATTTCTATAACACCTGTTGGTTCAAATAGAACTGACCACAATTACCTTAAAACTGTCGTTTAATTAAAAATTGAAATATAATATTAACTAATTTTTATTAATTTATATTTTATAAAATTTAAGTTATGCCAGTATTTATTAATAAAAATTTTCTCTTTACTTTTGTTCTGCTGTTATCATGTTTCTCATTGGTTTCATGTAGCTCAAATATTCAAAGATTTAGTGCTACCAACCAAATTCCAATTTCACCTGTTGATACTACGAACGCAAGCAAAAGTTATGTTGGTAATTATTGGACAGTTAAAGATGGTGATACAATAGAATTCATCGCCTCAAAGACTGGAATTAATGTTAATGACATCATTTACTATAATTCACTCAAAAGACCATTTATTCTTAATCGTGGTGATAGACTTTTTATTGCAAAAAGAAATGAAATTAACGTAGTACAGTCTTCTGAAGTCATTAATGAAAGTAATGAAGATTCTAAAAATGTTAATGTTAGTCCTTACATTGTCAAATCTGGCGACACACTTAGTAGTATAGCCAGCAGAAACAATATTAGTGTTTCAAAAATCATTGAAATAAATAAAATAAATGATCCCTCAATGATCAGAGTCGGTCAAGAAATCATAGTTAACCCGACCACTGGAACTGTAAGTTCAGAAACTGCAAACTTAATGAACGATAACACTAATTTAGTTAAAAAAATCCAAGATAATAATAGCCCAGAAAATGAAATTATAAAAAATCCAGTTTTCAGATGGCCAATTTACGGAAGGGTTGTAAGTAATTTTGGTGATGAAACTTATGGTAGGATAAATAACGGCATATATATTTCTGCGCCTTTAGGAGCTGAGGTTAATTCTTCTGAATCTGGGGTAGTAACTTTTGTTGGAAATGACGATTATTTTGGAGAAATAATAATTATTAAGCATATAAACAATTGGGTATCGTCTTACGCACATCTGGATAAAATTGATGTATCAATTGGAGACAAAATAATGAAGGGTGAAGTGGTTGGTTCAGTCGGTGCAACTGGCGTTATAGAGAGTCCATTACTTTATTTTGAACTTCGAAGAGGTACCATTGTTCAAAATCCTTCTGACATTCTTAATTAGTATATATTAATTTTATATTTCGCAGCTAAGTCAGTTATGAATTGCCATGCAACTCTACCTGATCTTGATCCTCTTCCCGCAGCCCATGCAATTGCTCCAGATACCAATTCATCTTCTTTTGCAGGGATTTTATAATGTTGTGCATATGCTAGAATCATAGATAGAAATTGTTCTTGAGAACAATTATGAAAACCTATCCAAAGACCAAATCTATCTGATAGTGATACCTTTTCTTCAATGGACTCTGAAGGGTTAATGGCTGTTGATGTTTCATTTTCAATCATTTCCCTTGCCATTAAATGCCGTCTATTTGATGTGGCATAAAATATAACGTTCTTTGGTCTACCTTCAATACCACCCTCTAGCGCTGTCTTAAGTGACTTATATGTTGTGTCATCATTATCAAAGGACAAATCATCACAAAAAACAATAAAGTTTTCCTTAGTATTTTGTTTGAGTTCATTTAATATATCTGGCAGATCTTTTATATCTTCACGGTGGATCTCAATTAAGATTAGTTTATTTTTTGAACTAGAAGATATTTTTGCGTGTACGCCCTTGACCAAGGAACTTTTTCCCATACCACGACTGCCCCATAACAATGCGTTGTTTGCAGGAAGTGATTTGGAGAAGTTTTTTGTGTTTTCAAATAGTAAGTCTATATTTTTATCTATACCTTTTAGCAATTCAAGCGGAATTGCATTTACATTTTTAACTGGCTTAAAACTTTTGTCCTCGGATTTCCACATAAATGCATTTGCTACATTCCAATCAACAATCTGTTGAGTCCTTGAAAAGTGACTGTCCAATATTTCTCTGATTTTAGTTAATTCACCAACTAATTTGTCATTATTTTCTGTCATCATAGATAATTATATTTAAAAATTGTTTATTAACCTATATATATTATAAAGAAAATAATTGAAATAATTTTTCAAACTATTTGTACTTTTTAGATTAAACGAGAGTAATATAATGATTTCAACAGCTTATGCAGCAACACACACAGGTGGTGGAGATGTCTTTCTTCAACTACTTCCATTCATACTAATTTTCTTTATCATCTATTTTTTGATACTTAGACCACAACAAAAGCGAGTGAAAGCACATAAAGAGATGATCGATAACCTTAAAAAAGGAGACAGCGTAATTACTCAAGGTGGTTTAATTGGAAAGGTTACAAAAGTGGTCAATGAACATGAATTGGAAATTCAAATATCTGATGATGTAAAAGTTAAAGTCATAAAGGGTATGATATCTGATTTAAAGAAATAGCCCTCATATAGTCTTAATTTTGTTATGTTATATTTTTCAAAATTTAAAGTATTATCCATATTATTTGTTTGCTTATTTGGCTTATTTTTCTCACTGCCTAATTTTCTATCAAATTCACAAGTAGATAAATTGCCAAGTTTTTTTCCATCTAAGCAAGTAAATCTTGGGTTGGATTTAAGAGGCGGTTCACATTTGCTTATAGAGGTGGAGTCATCTATTCTTGTTGGTGAAAGAATGGATGATTTATACAATGACCTGAGATCTGATTTTAGAACAAATAATATAAGTATTACAAGCATTGACATTTCAAAAAATGAAATTTTTATTGAGGCTAATAAAGATACTAATTTCAATAGCTTAGAAGATATTATTAATAAATTATCACAAGATATAACCAGTCAATTTGCAACAATAAAATCACAAGAAGAGATTGATCTCCTTAAAATATCAGATAACAAATACAGGCTAAAATTATCTGAAGTTGCTGTCGAGTCACTTAGAAAAAGAGCTGTTGACCAATCAATTGAGATTTTAAGAAGAAGGATTGATGAACTTGGAACTAAAGAACCAACAATCCAAAGACAGGGTAAAAGCCGAATAATTATACAAGTTCCTGGTCTGGATGATCCCAATAGATTAAAGGATTTATTAGGTACAACTGCAAAACTTACATTTCACCTAATGGATCCAAGATCAAATATTGATAATGTATCTCGTTCATCCATTGTATTATATTCTCGAGATAATATTGATATCCCCTACATAGTTGAGAAGCGTTCTATAATCAGCGGTGAAAATTTGATTGATGCACAGCCAGGTTTTGATCCCCAAACTAACCAGCCAATTGTAAATTTTAGATTTGATAGTCAAGGTGCTAGAAAGTTTGGAAAGGTTACAAGTGATAATGTTGGCAAGCCTTTTGCTATAGTACTAGATAGCGAAGTTATTTCGGCACCAATAATAAATGAACCAATTCTTGGTGGATCTGGAATGATCTCTGGTGGTTTTTCAGTTCAAGAAGCAAACGATTTGGCAATACTGCTTAGATCTGGAGCTTTACCTGCTCCATTGATAATCCTCGAAGAAAGAACTGTAGGGCCGGGATTAGGTGCTGACTCTGTAAAGGCAGGACAAATTGCCTCAATGCTTGGTTTGGTTTTTGTTATGATTTATATGTTTTTGTCTTATGGTCGATTTGGCCTTTATTCAAACATCTCATTAATAATCAATTTAATGCTTATCTTGGCAGTATTATCTACATTACAAGCTACACTGACACTGCCTGGCATCGCTGGGATAATTTTAACTATAGGTATGGCGGTTGATGCTAATGTACTTATATTCGAACGCATTAGAGAAGAGTTGGCAAATGGTAAATCTGTAATTAATTCTATAGATAATGGCTACAAAAGAGCTCTTACAACAATTCTTGATGCAAACATAACAACATTTATAGCTGCAATTATATTATTCCAATTAGGATCTGGGCCTATAAAAGGTTTTTCTGTTACTCTGGCAATTGGCATTGTGACGTCTGTATTTACAGCTTTCACTCTAACAAGATTTATAGTTGCTAGATGGATCAGGAAATCAAATCCAAAAATAATATATATATGAGAAGAATATTATGCTAAAGCCAATAAAATTCATCAAATTTAATACACACATTAATTTCTTATCAAAAATGACTTCATTTTTAACCATTTCAATCATGCTTGTTATTTTATCCATAGGGACAATTTTTTATAAGGGGTTAAACTTTGGAATCGATTTTAAAGGGGGGACAATAATTGAAGTTCAAAAGATTATTGGTAATGCAGATGTATCAGAAATGCGTGAGCGTTTATCTGGTCTAGATATTGGAAATACTCAGTTGCAAGAATTCGGAAAAGAAACTGATTTGCTGATCAGGGTTGAACAAAACAGTAATGAGGAGGGTAGTCAACAAGCTATCATAAAAAAGATTGCTGAAACTATTCAATCTGATTATGAGATAAGAAGAATTGAAGTTGTTGGTCCAAAGGTTTCAGGTGAATTAATCCAAAAAGGTATAACAGCAGTCATAGCATCAATTGTATGTGTGCTTATGTATATTTGGTTCAGATTTGAGTGGCAATTTGCAATAGGCGCTATAGTTGCGCTAATTCATGACATTGTTATAACAATCGGGATGTTCTCCCTGTTTCAACTTGAATTTAATTTATCGATAATTGCCGCACTTCTAACAATTGTTGGGTATTCATTAAATGACACAGTTGTTATTTATGATAGAATTAGGGAAGAGCTTCGAAAGTATAAAAAAATGCCTATACTGGAACTTATAAACCAAGCACTTAACCTAACTTTATCTAGAACACTGATGACATCAATAACAACACTACTTGCGCTACTCTCATTATATGTTTTTGGTGGAGAAGTTATAAAAGGTTTTACCTTTGCTATGATCTGGGGTGTGTTAATTGGAACATATTCATCAATATTTATTGCCTCACCTGTTCTTATAAGATTGAGAGTAAAAAGAGATTGGTCAAAACAAGATCAATAATTTTTATTTAAGTTCAAAAACTTTGAACCCAGATCTTAATATCTTCAAGCGCTCTATTTGATAACCTCTCTTTTTTTTGTAAATCACGTATTTTTTTTGGTAATTTTCTTAGGTCTCTAATATCTATTTGATCAAATAGACCAAAATTTACATTCATTGGCTGAAAGTTTTTAATTCCGTCTTTTCTTGTTATATACGATATCAAACTTCCTATTGCAGATGTGGTAGGTGGAGCATTCTGAGGTTTCCCCTTGATCTTATTGTACATCATCAAAGCGGCAACCATTCCAATTGATGTAGATTCTACATAGCCCTCGACCCCCGTAATTTGCCCAGCAAATTTAATTCTCTCATCTGATAGGAGGCTTAGGTCATTGTTCAATAATAATGGACTATTTATATATGTATTCCTATGAATACCACCTAATCTTGCAAACTTTGCATCTTTAAGACCTGGTATTTTCCTAAATATTTCAGTTTGGTGGCTGTATTTTATCTTTGTTTGGAACCCAACCATATTATATAAATTACCTTTAGCATCGTCCTGTCTTAATTGAACTACTGCATATGGTTCTTCTCCATTTGAATGTATGTTATTTAACCCAAATGGTTTCATTGGTCCATGTCTTAATGTTTGGGGTCCACTTAAAGCCATTATTTCTATTGGTAAACAAGAGTCAAAGTATGGAGTGTCTTTTTCCCAATCATTAAAACTATTTTTTTCAGCATCAATTAAATCATTAATAAATATGTTATATTGTTCTTCGGTAAGGGGGCAATTGATATAATCATTCTTAGATCCCGTAGGCCCAATTTTATTATATCTAGATTGAAACCAAGCCTTAGACATATCAATAGTTTCAGTGTAAATGATTGGAGCTATTGCATCAAAAAAATAGAGTGAATCTTGCGAGTTTTTTTTTAGTATAAAACTTGATAATTTTTCTGATGTTAGTGGACCAGTAGCAATTATAACATATTCCCAATCATCAGGAATGGACTCCACTTCTGAGTTGAATATTCTGATATTTTTATGGCTTTTAATCTTTTGGGTTACTTCATCCGAAAATAAATTTCTGTCAACAGCAAGAGCCGAACCCGCTGGAACCTGATGAACATCAGCTGCATGCATTATTAGAGAATTTGCAATTCTTAATTCCTCATGAAGAATTCCAACTGCATTAGTTAACTTTTCATCTGACCTAAATGAATTTGAACAGACTAATTCAGCAAAATTAGCTGTTTTGTGTGCCTGAGTAGTTGCTGTTGGTCTCATTTCATAGAGATTTACTTTAATATCTCTTTCAGCTAATTGCCAAGCAGCTTCTGAACCAGCTAAACCCGCACCAATAATATTTACTTCACTCATTGAACCATTAATTCTTGTTATAATAATCTTTATATATTATTCATGTAACTATGAAAAAAAATTTTTTAATATTTTGGATTTTTTTATTCCCATTATTTATTGTCTCTTGTACAACAAGTTACTCACCCATGAATAGTAAATACCCCACTTTAGATGATTATCTGAAAGATATGAATTTAATTCTTTCTGAAAATAAGGACGTTATAGTTTGTTCAGGATATAATTGTAATTTTAAGAAGCAAATTAAATTTGAAGCTGAGGATGTTGAATATATAAGATCAATATTTGTTAAGAGGGATTCAAGGTCACCATACGAAGAGAGGCAAATGATAGCATCTGCTATAGCCACAATGGAAACTATAACTGGTGAAATTGTTGGCACGAAAAATGACAAAGGTGGTGTTCTAGAAAACGAATATATTGGTGACAAAACAAAACAAGATTGCGTTGATGAGTCAGCTACTACTACTTCCTATTTGAATTTTTTAATTGAGCATGAGTTAATTTTTTTACATGAAATAGTTGTTCCGCAATCAAGAGGAGCATTGATTGATGGAAGGTGGCCTCATTTCAGTGCTGTAATAAGAGATAAGACAACAAAAAAACAATACGTTGTTGACTCTTGGTTTAGAGATAATGGTAAACCACCAGTTATAATGGAATTACAAGATTGGGTGTTTGATTGGAGAAAATCTAATCAAGTTGTAAAAGACCAACTTAATTAATTAAAATCTCCTTAAGATATTTACCTGTATAGCTTTTTTTATTAGATGCAACCTTTTCTGGTGTTCCCATCGCAACGATAGTACCTCCAGCATTTCCACCTTCAGGACCCATATCAATTATCCAATCAGCACACTTAATAACATCAAGGTTATGTTCTATTACCAGAACACTATTACCCTTATCAACTAGATCATTTAAAATAGTTATTAACTTTGCTACATCATGAAAGTGCAGACCTGTTGTAGGTTCATCAAGTATATACAATGTGTTACCTTTTGGTTTTCTTGATAGTTCTTTTGATAATTTTATTCTTTGTGCTTCACCACCAGAAATAGTAGTAGCCGATTGACCAATCTTAATGTAATCAAGACCAACGGCATCCAACATAATCAGTTTATCTCTTATTGATGGGATTGCTTTGAAGAAATCTAGTGCCTCAAAAACTGTCATATCTAGAACATCTGATATATTTTTATTCTTGTATTTTACCTCTAGTGTTTCTCGGTTATATCTTTTTCCATTGCAGGAGTCACAAGTAACATAAACGTCTGAAAGGAAATGCATTTCAACTTTTATTAGTCCATCACCTTCACAGTTTTCACATCTTCCTCCTTTTACATTAAATGAAAATCTCCCTGGTTTATATCCGCGAGATTTTGACTCTGGAAGATTTGCAAACCATTCCCGAATTGGTGTAAATGTTCCTGTATAAGTAACAGGATTAGATCTCGGAGTTCGTCCAATGGGTGATTGATCTATTTCAATAATCTTATCTACATTTTCATGTCCTTTTATATCTTTAAAATTATCGTTTGAAAATGGAGATCTTGATAATTTATCATCTAAACATTTGAACAAAATATTATTAACTAGAGTTGATTTTCCAGATCCAGATACACCGGTTATACATAATAAATTGCCCAGCGGAAATTCAACATTAATATTATTAATATTATTCTCAGTTGCGCCTATTAAGTGTATGGATTTGTTGGATATTCTTCTTTTGTTAGGGACTTTTATTGAAAGTTCCCCACTTAGATACTTTCCAGTAATCGACTTTTTATTTTTTTTAATGTCATCAATATTCCCTTGCGCAGTAATATTACCGCCATTAACGCCTGCACCAGGTCCAATATCAAGTATAAAATCAGCGGATGAGATAGCTTCTTCATCATGTTCAACAACAATTACGGTGTTTCCAAGGTCACGAAGTGATGCAAGTGTCTTGAGTAGTCTACCATTATCTCTTTGATGAAGTCCAATAGATGGTTCATCTAGTACATATATTACACCAGTTAATTTAGATCCAATTTGACTTGCTAATCTAATTCTTTGTGCCTCTCCACCAGATAGAGTACCAGATGATCTTGACAAAGTTAGATAATCAAGCCCAACTTCAATTAAGAAATTTAGCCTGTCTGAAATTTCCTTAATTAGCGGCTGTGCAATAATTTTTTTATTTTCTGTAAGTTTATCCGTAACTCCAGATATCCAATCTCTGCATTCCTTTATGGGCATCTCAGTTAATTGACTAATATCTAAACTATTAACCTTAACGCTGAGAGCGTCATTATTTAGTCTTTTACCTTTACAAATACTACATGATTGCAAAGTTTGGTATCTAAATAACTCTCTGTATCTGTATCGGGATTTGGCTTGTTTTAATGCCTTATTTAGGTTTGGTATAATACCTTCGAATGGTTTTGAAACATTAATCTGATCTTTATTATGATTTATAGTGAATTCAATGTTTTCTTCTTTCGTTCCAAACAAAAGAAAATATTGAATATCTGGATTTAGATCTTTCCATGGTGTTCTCAGATTAAATTTCAAATGTTTTGAAAAACTATCCAATGTATCAAATAATAATGAACTTGAAATGTTTGCCCAAGGTTTAACTGCGCCATTTAAAATTGATAGTTCAGGATTAGGGATAATTTTTTTAGGATCTGCAGAATATACATGACCTATACCATCACAACCTTTGCAAGCTCCAACTGGGCTATTAAATGAAAAAAGCCTTGGCTCTACTTCACCTAAACTAAAGCCGGATACAGGGCAAGCATATTTTGTTGAAAATATCAGACGTTTATGTGTGTCATTTCTTGAGTTATTTTTGTCATTTTCAATAGGTTGATCAACAAATTCTATAATTACCTGTGCATTAGAATATTTTAACCCTGTTTCTATAGAGTCCGCCAATCTAACTGGATCAATTGCGCCTGTTACTAACCTATCTATAACTATGTCAATGTCATGTTTGAAACTTTTTTGAAGTTTAGGAACCTGATCTATTATGTAAAACTTCCCATCAACTTTTACTCTTTGGAAACCATCCTTTTTGATTTTTAAAAGTTCACTTTGAAATTCCCCTTTTTTTTCTTTGGCAATTGGAGATAATATTGCGATCCTCTGATCTTTATCTAAATCTTTGATCCTATCAACCATATCTGAGACTGTTTGGGCTTCAATTGGTAGTCCTGTGGCAGGNGAATANGGTATACCAACTCTCGCATAAAAAACTCTTAAATAGTCGTATATTTCCGTAACAGTTCCAACAGTGGAGCGAGGGTTTTTTGAGGTTGTTTTTTGTTCTATTGAAATTGAAGGAGACAAACCTTCAATACTTTCAATGTTTGGTTTATCCATCATCTCAAGGAACTGCCTTGCATAGGATGACAAACTTTCTACATACCTACGTTGACCCTCAGCATAAATTGTATCAAAAGCAAGGCTTGATTTTCCAGAGCCAGACAAACCTGTAAATACCACAAGCTTTTCTTTAGGTATATCTACGCTTATATTTTTGAGATTATGTTCTGAGGCACCGACTAACTTTATAGATTTTTTTGTATTCTCTTTCATGACTTTCAAAATAAGTTTCAACAATATAATAACTNAATGATTATTATTAATTATTAAAGTGATTAATTTCATATTACTATGGAATANATAGGAGAACTCGGATGGCTGGTAGTTTAAATAAAGTTTTGTTAATTGGTAGATTAGGTAATGATCCAGAAATTAGAACAACACAAGACGGTAGAAGTATTGTTAGTTTTAGTTTGGCAACCTCAGACACATGGCGTGACAAAAATACNAATGAAANAAAAGAGAGAACGGAATGGCATCGAGTCGTAATCTTCAATGAAGGTCTANCAAAAGTTGTAGAACAGTATGTAAAAAAGGGATCAAGAGTCTATTTAGAAGGTCAATTGCAAACACGAAAATGGCAGGATCAATCAGGTCAAGAGAAGTACACAACAGAAATTGTTNTACAGAATTATTCTGGTAACCTTACTATACTTGATTCATCAGGTGAGAGCTCTTCTTCTATAACTAGCGGCCCAACAAATCAAATAAATCAATTTAATCAAACATCATCCCCTTCTGAAGAAATAGCTGATGAGTTTGACGATGAAATACCTTTTTAACNAGTAAATAAATATATAGCAATCTCATTTATTGAGTACTTAACAAGAAGATGTGTTTCTTGTGAATTAATTCATTCAACAGAAACATAAAAATTGTTAAGATGAACATAAGCCATTGATTCGTAATGTTGGAAAAATAAATTGTCTGAAGACGAAAATAATAAAAAGCCAGAATATTCACCAGGTATACTTCCGGTAACAATTGAAAACGAGATGAGTACTTCTTATCTTGACTATGCTATGAGTGTAATAGTCTCTAGAGCAATACCAGATGTTAGAGATGGACTTAAACCTGTACATAGAAGAATTCTATACTCAATGAGTCAGATGGGACTAGATTACAATAAGCCTTATCGGAAATCTGCACGTGTTGTTGGTGATGTTATTGGTAAGTATCATCCTCATGGTGACTCTGCTGTNTATGAGTCCCTTGTAAGAATGGCGCAACCATTTTCAATGATGGCACCTCTAATCGAAGGTCAGGGTAACTTTGGGTCTATTGATGGTGATAGACCTGCTGCTATGAGATATACAGAATGTCGTNTAGAAAAAATTACAACCCTTATGCTTGGTGATATTGATAAAAATTGTATTGATTATCAAGAAAATTACGATGGTTCAGAGTCAGAGCCATCTGTTCTCCCATCTAGGTTTCCTAATTTATTAATTAATGGAGCAGGTGGCATTGCAGTTGGTATGGCAACTAATATTCCACCGCATAATTTGTCAGAAGTTATAGATGGCTGTGTTACAATACTTAGGAATCCTAATACTTCTGAAGATGAATTGAATGAAATTATCCCTGGNCCCGATTTTCCAACAGGTGGTCTAATTATTGGAAGAAACGGCATAAAAAGCGCTCAACTTACCGGAAGGGGTTCAGTTGTACTAAGAGGAAAGGCAACCATAGAAGACAATAATAACAAAAACTCAATTATTATTACTGAAATACCATATCAAGTTAATAAATCAAACCTTGTAGAAAAAATTGCAGAACTCGTCCGTGATAAAAGAATAGAGGGTATATCAGATATCCGAGATGTCTCTGACAGACATGGTATACGGGTAATAGTTGAATTAAAGAAAGATGCAGAGGCTGAAGTCATCCTTAATCAATTATACAAATTTACTCCGCTTCAATCATCTTTTGGTTGTAATATGGTCACATTAAATGCAGGGAAACCAGAATTACTCTCATTGAGGCAAATAATAGATGCATTTTTAGAATTTAGAGTTGAAATAGTAATTAAACGAACAACCTTCCTTTTAAATAAATCACGTGATCGTGCACACGTTCTTGTAGGGCTTGCTATTGCCATAGCAAACATTGATGAAATTATCAAAGTTATAAGATCTTCCCCAGACCCTGCAACTGCAAGAGACTATATGTTAAAGAAGAAATGGATTCCTAAAAATGTGGAGTCTTTGATAGAATTGATTGATGATCCACGGCACAAGATATCAGAAGATGGTACGTATATGCTATCCCTTGAACAGGTCCAGGCAATATTAGATCTTAGACTACAAAGGTTGACAGCAATTGGCAGAGATGAAATTGAAAAAGAATTAAATGTAATTGGTGAAGATATAAAAAAATATCTTGAGATACTTACAAATAGGGATGTACTTGATAATCTAATAGAGGAAGAATTGATAGAGGCAAAAACTTCATTTGGTGTGCAAAGGAAAACTGAAATAACTGATATAGAATTGGATGTTGACGATGAAGATCTAATACCAAAGCAAGATGTCGTCGTTACTGTAAGTCATAAGGGTTACATAAAAAGAGTTCCACTTACAACATATAGAAGTCAGAGGAGAGGTGGAAAAGGTAGATCTGGTATGAGTACTAGGGATGAAGATTTTGTAACTCAGATATTTGTGGAAAATACACATACTCCAATATTATTTTTCTCGTCAACTGGAATAGTCTACAAAATGAAAGTTTGGAAGCTACCACAAGGTACACCTCAATCCAAAGGAAAGGCGATGATTAACCTGCTTCCGTTANGTGAGGGTGAAGTAATTACTACTATTATGCCATTGCCAGAAAATGAAACAGAGTGGGAAAATTTAAATATTATTTTTACAACCATGAATGGTAATGTCAGAAAAAATAAATTGAGTGATTTTGTTGATGTTAGGGCAAATGGAAAAATTGCAATGAAATTACAAGATAATGATGAAATAAAAACTGTTGAGACATGTACAGATATTGATGACATACTAATTACCACATCAAAAGGGCAATGTATTCGTTTCAAAGTAACAGATATAAGGTTGTTTGTTGGGCGCTCTTCTACTGGTGTTCGAGGTATACGGTTAGGTAAAGATGATAAAGTTATTTCTTCAAGTATTATTAAATCTATGGATACAACAACAGAAGAGAGAGCAGCTTATATCAAAATGAGTAGGGCAGTTCGCGGTGAAACAGAATATGATAACATTCAAGATGAAATTTCTGATAATGTCTCACCTGCTGTATTAAGTGATGAGAAATATGCCGAAATGGGTGCATCTGAGCAATTTATTTTATCAATTTCAACCAATGGTTTCGGCAAAAGAACCTCAGCTTTTGAATATAGAGTTACAGGTAGGGGGGGGAAGGGAATAATTGCAATGGTTGTTAACGAAAGAAATGGTAATATTGCAGATTCATTTCCCGTAGACACATCTAACCAAATTATACTTGTTACAAATAAAGGTAAATTAATAAGATGTCCTGTAGATGATATAAGAATAGCATCTCGTTCTACGCAAGGTGTAAAGATATTTGACATTGATGAAGATGAACAAGTAGTTTCTGTTGAAAGATTGGGTGATTTGGAAACAGAGAATGATGAGGTAGNGGATGAATAAATGTTTTTTCCCCGGTTCATTTGACCCATTCACTCTTGGACATAATAATATTATAGGAAAATTAGTCAATTTATCAGATGATGTAGTAATTGGTGTTGGAAATCATCATGAAAAAAATAGTTTTATTGATGCTAATACTAGAAAAAATCTTATTGAGGATGCAGTTAAAACAATTGTAAAAAAAAATACAATAATTACAGTCGTCATATTTAGTGGATTAGTCGTTGATGCTGCAAAATCAAATAATTGTAAGACTATTGTGAGGGGAATTAGAGATACATCAGACTTAAATTATGAATTAAGGATGTATAACACCAACAGAAGACTTGATAATCATATTGAAACTATATATTTGGCCACTGACAATAACTATAACCACATATCATCATCCTTAGTCCGTCAAATTTGTAAATTAGGTGGTTCATTAGAGTCTTTGGTTCCAGAGAATATAAATAAATACTTGAAAGATCACATTAATTCCGTTACCTAATTGAGTTATGATTTTTAAAGGATTTATATTTTTATTTATATTAATTAATTTTACAGGGAATGCTATGGCTGAGAATGCAAATGAAAAGTTATTAATTGAACTAACTCACGGTGATGTTGTTATTGAGTTGCACAATGATATTGCCCCATTACATGTAGATAGAATAAAAACATTAGCAAAAGATGGTTTTTATGATGGGGTCATTTTCCATCGTGTGATAGAGGGTTTCATGGCACAAACGGGTGATCCTACCGGAACTGGTTATGGTGGATCAGATTATCCTGACCTGAGGGCTGAGTTTTCAAATAAAGCATTTGAAAGAGGAACTATAGGTATGGCAAGATCTAGTAACCCAAATAGTGCTAATAGCCAATTCTTTATCTGTTTTGAACCTGCACCTTTTCTGAATGGTCAGTATACTGTATGGGGGACTGTGATAGAAGGCATGGAAAATGTCGACAGGATTGCTAGAGGTGAGCCGCCTGTAAATCCTGATAAAATTATTAAAATGACTGTAGTGGAATAACAAAAGCCAATTCAGTGAATATAGATTTATTTGACTTTGAACTCGATAAGAGCAGGATTGCACTATCTCCTGTCCATCCTCGAGATCAATCAAAATTGTTATATCTAGATGACAATAAACAATTTCATAATAAGATATTTTGTGAACTTCCAACATTATTGAATGTTGGGGATACGTTAGTAATTAATGAAACAAAAGTTATACCAACCTTTTTTGAGGTTTTTAGATTAAGGGGGTCTAATAAATCTAAGATAAAGGTAAATCTTATAAAAAAAATTTCTAATAATGTTTGGTTGATACTAGCTAAACCAAAAAAACGGCTTATCATTGGAGATCATTTATTNTTTTCCAACAATGATAATGTAATTGCAGATATCGTTAGTTTTGAAAAAGAAGATCATATAAAAATTAAATTCAATATAGAAGAAAGTGATTTAGATGATTGGCTATTTTCAAACGGTCAGGTTCCTCTTCCACCATATATTACATCACAGCGTAATTTACAGGATAATGATAAGGAATCCTATCAGACGGTTTATGCCACTCAGAATGGATCTGCTGCTGCCCCAACTGCTGGTCTCCATTTCACAAATGAACTCATAAGTCAGCTTATACAAAATGGTGTGAATATATGTAAAGTGGTTCTTCATGTTGGCTCGGGAACTTTTACTCCAATAAAGGTAGAGAATGTAAAAGATCATAATATACATTCAGAATGGTGTTATTTGAGTGAAGATGCAGCATTGCTGTTGAATAAAACTAGATCCAATAATAAGAAAATTATTGCTGTCGGAACAACAAGTATGAGAATTTTAGAAACTGCTGTAGATGATAGCGGGAATTTTTCTAAATATATAGGCGATACGGATATTTATATTACTCCAGGTTTTAACTTCCGAGCCGCTGATGCTATGATAACAAATTTTCACCTACCAAAGTCATCACTATTTGTATTAGTGTGTGCTTATTATGGAATAAATGATATGCAACGGGCATACAAATTTGCAATTGAAAACAACTATAGATTTTATTCATACGGGGATGCATGTTTTATAATGAAAGACAATAATGTTTAAATTACTAGGAACAAATAAAAATGCACGATATGGAAAACTCAAACTAGCCCACGGTGAAGTTGAAACACCAGTTTTTATGCCTGTTGGTACGCAGGGATCAGTAAAAGCTATGTATACTGATGCACTGATACAAATTGGTTTTAATATAATATTAGGAAACACTTATCATCTTTATTTAAGACCAGGTTGTAACATTTTAGATAGGTTCGGTGGATTAAACAACTTCATGAACTGGGATAGACCAATACTCACAGACTCAGGTGGTTTTCAAATAATGTCTTTGTCTAAATTAACAAAAATCGATAATGAAGGAGTTCATTTTCAATCACACATTGATGGTAAAAAGTTCTATTTAACACCTGATTTATCTATGAAAATACAGCACTCTATTGGTTCAGATATACAAATGGTTTTAGATCAATGTATTGAATTCGATGATAATATTAGCCAGGTTGAACAGGCAATGAATTTATCTTTAAAATGGGCTGAATTATCAAAAAAATCCTTTCTGCAAAGTCCTGGTCGGCTGCTATTTGGTATAGTTCAAGGTGGAGTTGATGAAAGCTTGAGAATTAAATCTTCAAAAGAAACAATTGATATCGGATTTGATGGTTATGCAATTGGTGGTCTAGCAGTTGGTGAAGGTCATAAACTTATGTTGAAAACACTAGATTTTACAATTCCTCAGCTTCCAACTGATAAACCAAGGTATCTGATGGGTGTTGGAACGCCCATGGATTTAATTGAGTCTGTGAAGAGGGGGGTTGATATGTTTGATTGTGTCATGCCAACGAGAGCTGGAAGACATGGTTTGGCTTATACAAAGAATGGAAAAATAAATCTCAGAAACTCAAAATATGCTGAAGATAAATTACCAGTTGATGAAACTTCAAGCTGTCCAATTACATCTCGCTATTCAAGAGCATATCTTCATCACTTATTTAAATCTAAAGAGATGTTAGCCGGGATGATTACCACTCACATAAATCTCAATTATTACAATAGTATTATGGTTGAGTTAAGGGATGCTATATTTACCCAAAAACTTGATGATGCCATTTTAAACATATATGAAAACTGGGATAAAAAAGAAAATATCTGATTAGTTATTGATGTAAATTAAAATAAAGTATATTAAATATATCATATCAGGGCCCTTAGCTCAGTCGGTAGAGCAGGTGACTTTTAATCACTGTGTCATAGGTTCGATTCCTATAGGGCCCACCACAAACATANTTTAAGTTTCNATNAAATTATAANTATTAAATATAAGTTTATGTAGCTAAGTTTTTTTTTATTGTGGTATATTTAATTAATTATTTAATCTTTATAGGAGATGATTATGCCTTTTGAAGGAGTTCATAGAGTTGGTCACGTTGGTATTTGGGTAAAAGACATAGAAAAATCATTAGATTGGTACAGAAATGTTGTTGGTCTCAAGTTGACGGGGTTATGGGGAGAGCCATACAGAAAACATAGACAGTGTTTTGTTAGATGCGAAGAATGGCATCATGATATTGTTTTTTTTGAAATAGATAAAGAAAAAGATAGATCTNCACTAGATAGTTCTGATACTGGCAAGAGNCATGCCCCAGGTGTTCATCATATTGCTTTTGAAATACCAGAAAGGGAAGACTGGTTGAATGCTCTAGAGCATTGTAAAAAAAGTGGTATTCCNTTCGTCTCAGGTCCATANGTNCATGCACACGAAGCTAAATATGTTGAAGATGATGATACATTGGGTTTTGTAGGTGGCAGTGGTAGTCATGCTTTTTATATAACAGACCCGGATGGAAATAGATTAGAATTTTATACATGGATGATGAAAGTTACAAAAGAATGCGTAGCTGCNCCAAATCCAGATTTTTAANTCNTGTTTTTTTACTNTTAACAATATTATTTGTGCCTCAACTCACTAAAGAAGTAGAGGCACATGGTATTGTAANTGTGAATGGTGTTGAAAATAGCAAGGGTCANATNATTATACAANTATTTGAAACTGAGGCGTCTTTTAAAAAATTTGCTCCTGATAGAATATATAAAAAGATTGCNACTCAAGGGATAACGATTATTCCTCTTGAAGATTTCCATGAGGGNGANGTNGCCATTTTTGTTTATCACGATGAAAATGATGATGAAAAATTTAATACATCTTTATTCTGGACCCCAAAAGAAGGTTACGCATATAGCAACTCATATATACCTACAAGTATACCAAAATATAGTAAGGCTCTGTTTACTGTAGAACACGGTACTCCAATAGACCTTAATTTAATTTATTAACAAGGCGATTATTAATGTTAGGCGGTTTTTTGGCGCTGTTATCAGCGGCTTCTTTTGCACTTAATGTAACAGCATTAAGAAGAGGGGTTTTAACAGCTTCCGTATTTCAAGCGATNGCAATTACTGTTCCAATGGGTGTTCCATTGTTTCTGGTTATATTGTTATTATTTGATTGTTGGACTGTCTTATTAAATCTATCAACAAATTCAATAATTTATTTTAGTATTGCCGGGATATTACACTTTGTGTTCGGTAGATATTCAAACTATCGCTCAACACAGGCTCTTGGTGCAACCCAAGCGGGTCCNATAACTCAACTGGCTTTGTTTNTATCAATTTTCTTCGCTTTCTTTGTTCTTGATGAAAGTATNACAATATATCTCTTATTTGGGGTGGTAATGGTGTTACTTGGTCCAACAGTTATCTTGTTAGCCAAAAAAAGGAATGCAATTACACAATCGGGTATTACTATTGACTATAGAAATGGATATAAATGGGGGGTGCTTTGTGCATTATGTTTTGGTTCTAGTCCCTTTTTTGTTAAGTTAGGGCTTAGTGACGGTGGTATAAAGGAGAATATCGCAGGTGGTTTTGTATCATATATTGCTGCTACAGTATTTGTTTTTCTTGTTCTGCTACTATCAAGATCTAAATTAAGAGATATATATAGCTTGAATAATACTGGTGCAAAATGGTTTGTTGTAACAGGGTTACTTGTTTTTTTATCTCAATTATTAAGGTATATGGCTTTAGGCGTTGCTCCAGTATCAGTGGTAGAGCCTATTCAAAGAACTACAGTGATATTTCGTGTTGTGTTTAGTTGGTTACTTAACAAACAACACGAAATTATTAATTTAACTGTTTTAGCCGGAATACTTCTATCGATTATAGGTGTTTACCTGATAATTTGGCAGATTTAATTACTGCATGAAGTAATCGACATCCTCAGCAGTAAATTCTACTGCTCTGTTTTCAACTTTTGGTATGTCTTTCTCAGCATTCCAAATGTATAGAGCTGTAATTCCCATGATGGCAACAATTACTGCCATAATTAAATATTGATTTCTGTTACTCATCTTTTACTCCATAAAATACGTATGTTNATATATACCAAAGATCACTAATANTTAAAGTAAATAAGTTAATATTATACAAATATTAATTTACAATTTCCCACATCTTCTCAGTTGTGACAGGCATATTTAGATTTCTACCATTTATGTTGTTGCTTTCAAGTGCATCAATAATAGCATTCATGATTGTTGGCAATGCTCCAGATATACCTGCTTCACCACAGCCTTTAATACCTAACGGATTTGTTTTGCAAGGAACAGGGTGTGATTTGAAAACAAATTCTTTTGGAATATCTGCAGCTTTTGGCATAGTATAGTCCATGTAAGAACCAGATAACAACTGGCCATAATCGTCATAGCATAGATTTTCCATTAAGATTTGCCCTTGAGCTTGGATTATTCCACCAAGTACCTGGCCCTCTACAAGTAATGGGTTAATCAAATTACCAAAATCATTTACAGCAACATGTTTAATTAATTTTACCTCACCTGTTTTTGGGTTTATTTCTACTTCTGATATATGACAACCATTTGGGAATGATGATGGAGGTGTATCTTCTGCCAACTCTCCATCTAATCCTTGCGGAAGATCAGTTGGTAATTGTTTATTTTTAATCAACACCTTAACTTGATCATTTAACTCTAAAATGTTTAATTTATGATTGGTATTTGGAATTTCAAAGTCACCATTATTAAATTCAACATTATCTGCACTATCCCCAAATATGTGGGCAGCCAACTTCTTGCCATTGTCTACAACTATATTTGAAGCTTTAAGTAACAATGTTCCACCTGAAATGGCACTCCTGGAACCGCCAGTTCCCGTACCTGCTATTAATTCTTTACTATCACCTTGCAGAAGCTTAAATTTTTCCATTGGGATTCCAAGCTTATCTGATACTATTTGTGCAAACGATGTTAGATGACCCTGACCATAATCAAGATTACCGCTAACTAGGGTGATATCTCCATTGTCATCAAATCTTATTCTACCCATTTCGACACCAACGGGAGCGGTAACTTCTAGGTAGTATGTAAGAGCGTGACCTCTTAATAAACCTCTCGTTTTTGATTCATTAACTCTATCCTGATAAGTGTCCCATTCTGCAGTTTTTAGAGCATCATTTAGGACACTTTCAAAATCACCACTATCATATGTTAGCCCTGCAGCAGATTTATAAGGAAATTGATTATTTTGAATTAGATTTATTCTTCTCAATTCAACTTGATCTATATTCATCTCAACTGCTGCTTTTTGGAGTAATCTTTCCATTATGTATACACCTTCTGGTCTTCCTGCACCCCGATATGCACCTATGGGTGTTGTGTTGGTAAATGCTGCAACTGTATTAATATATAACTTTGNTATTTGGTAGGCACCACAGAAATTATTTCGGATATTTGCAGATTGTGCCATAGGTCCCATTAAACCCAAAAAGGCTCCGCAATTTGCAACAACATTTATTTTTGCTGCGAGCATTTTTTTATTTTTGTCAAATGCTAAAGTAGCGTTAATCCATGAGTCCCTGCCGTGTGTGTCTGACAAGAAGGAGTCTGTTCTTGTGTCTCTCCATTTAACACTTTTTCCAGTTTTCTTTGCGCCGACTAGTGATGCAATGTATTCTGGATAGGGGCTAGATTTCATTCCAAATGATCCACCAACACTATGAGTGTGACAGTGCATTTTATCTCTTGGAATATTAAAGATGAACTTTGAAAGGATATTTGAGAAACCAAATAGACCTTGAGAGGGAGAGTGTAATTCATATTCTTCATCATCTTTGTGATATGATGCAAAACATGCTCTAGGTTCCATAGCTGAAACAATTAATCTACTATTTCTTAATTCTATTGTTGTTTTGTATTCTGCATTTTTGATGATTGTATCGATTTCACCTTCATCACCAAACTCCCAATCAACAGCAATATTATCATTCATCCCTGGATGGATTGTGATATCTGATTTTATGGAGTCATTAGGGTCAACAATCACATCTAACTCATCGATTTCAAAGTTAATATGGTCAGCAGCGTTTTTTGCATTATTTAGTGTATCAGCAATAATAAAGGCAACTGGTTGTCCTACATAAAAAACTTTATCCTTTGCAAGTGGCAGTAATGGTGGAACATTTATGGGTTTACCATCTTTACCAAGTAATTTATCTGCTGTAATACATGGGATTGGTCCGATATTTTCATTATCCATATCAATATGAGTCAATACATCAATGACACCTGGTTGTTTTTTTGCTTCATCAACATTCAAGTTTGTAATATTAGCGTGTGCATATGGTGATCTAAATACGAATGCATTATTAAAATCTAAATCAGTTTTATAGTCATCTGTATATGTGCCCTCACCTTTAAGAAGAACTGGATCTTCAAAACGAGACACAGGTTGGCCTACTGCAAATTTTGTAAATGTTAAATCTTTTAAATCATCCATATCTATAAATCCTCATTTAATAAAGCTATTTGTAACTACTTAGTATCATATCTGATGCTTTTTCTGCAATCATTATTGTTGGAGCATTTGTGTTNCCCGACACTAATGTAGGCATAATTGAAGCGTCAACTACTCTTAAAGAACGTACACCATTGACTTTAAGTTCATTATCAACAACAGCCATGTTATCTGTACCCATTTTACATGTGCCGACTGGATGATAGCTTGTTCGACTCATATCTTTTAGATAATCCAATAGTTGATCGTCGCTATCTTTGTCTATTCCCGGATATTTTTCTTGAACTACATATTTAGAAAAGTTTCTATTCTCACAAATTCTTCTCACTATGCGAATTGCATCCATTAGTTTTTGTCTGTCACTCTCCACTGATAGGTAGTTTGGAGCAATTTCAGGAGGTGAGAGGGGGTCTGGTGACGATATCTTAACATATCCTCTACTTTCTGGTCTCAGGAGGGTACAAACAACTGTAACACCGGGATATTTATGAGGGGCACCTCCGATAGCTGTTGTTGAGAACATAAGCACCAAACTTTGAATATCAGGAGTTTCAAATGTTTCATTGGTTTTGAAAAATCCTCCAGCATATGCGACACCCATACTCAACATACCCTTGCGTTTTAATANGTACTCTAATCCGGAACCAATTCTCCTAAAGAAGTTGTTATAAACATCATTAACAGTGAAAGGTTTATTAAGTTGGAAGATTACAGGAGCGTTTATATGGTCTTGCAAGTTCTCTCCGACCCCTTTTAATTCATGGACGGTTTCGACACCATAACTATCCAGCAATTTTTTTGGACCAATACCAGATAATTGTAATAATTGAGGNGAATTGAATGCGCCTAGAGATAAAATTATTTCTTTATTCGCTTGTATGACATTTGTTNTACCATCTTTTATATATTCAATTTGTTTTGCTACTTTTTGATCAAATATAATTTTTGTGGCGTGGGCACCTGTAATTATNGTAACGTTTTTCTTTTTCTTCACGTCACTGAGATATGCTTTTGCAGCACTCCACCTTCTTCCCTTGTAAGTCGTCCATTGATATGGCCCAAAACCTTCTTGTGTTTCTCCATTAAAATCATTGTTTGCTTTGAANCCTTCCTCTACTGCTGCATCAANGTAAGCTTTAGCTAGAGGGTGATTATCTTTGTGGTCACTAACGTGTAAATTTCCGCTTGTACCATGGAACTCATTTTCGCCTCGTTCTTGTATCTCAGCTTTTTTAAAATAGGGGAGTATATCATCGTAGCTCCACCCAGTATTACCNAGTTGTCTCCAATGATTATAATCTTCTTTTTGTCCTCTGATATAGATCATGCCATTAATTGAGCTCGAGCCACCAAGTACCTTACCNCGTGGCGCTGCCATAGATCTCCTAACCCAACCGTCATCATTTTTGGTTTGGTAGAGCCAATTAACATTCTTATTTGTAAATAATTTTGCGTAACCAATTGGCACATGTATCCATGGGTTGGTATCTTTACCGCCGGCTTCCATCAAGCAGATGTTATANTTACCATTTTCTGATAATCTTGACGCTAAAGTACAACCTGCAGAACCAGCACCTACAATTATAAAATCAAATTCATCCATTTATTTGTGTTGTTTTTTTTTNAATAAGCATCTTGTAAAAATATATTACATAATTTGTAAAAATGTAATATTAATTGTAAATTAATTACTAATTTAATAAAAAGGTAGATGCTATGGCAATCAAAAAACCAGCTGATTTAAATCATAAAGTAAATAAACTAATTGAAAATAGATGGAGCCCTAGAGCCTTTGATGGGAAACCGATCAATAAAGATATTTTAAAAAGTCTATTTGAAGCTGCNAGATGGGCACCTTCTTGTAATAATTCACAGCCATGGAGATTTATTATTGCTTTAAAAGATAATGAAGATGAATACAATAAAGCATTGTCATGTTTTAATGATAAGAATCAAAGGTGGGTAAAAAATGCCCCTGTTATTGGTTTTGTTTGTGCTTATCAGTTCATGGGTGAGGATAAAAAAAACAGAACATATTTTTATGACACAGGAATGGCAATGGCACAACTTACATTACAGGCATTGGAATATGATCTTTATATACATCAAGCTGGTGGAGTATTATTGGATGAAGTAAGGGATAAATATTTAATACCAGAAGACGTTGACGTTGTTTGTGGCTTTGGACTTGGTTATCAAGGTGAAGCCGATATATTACCAGATGAACTATCAGAGCGAGAATTGCAGCCAAGAAAAAGAAATCCAATTGATGAGTTTGTATTTGTAAACCAATTCAATAATAAGTTTTAATAATTTATAGGTGTGTTAATGAAATCAAATAATAAAGAAACGGGTATTGCTGTTATAGGNGCNGGTGGTATTGGAAATTTAAGAGCTCATTCATGCAAGCAGATAACTCAAGTAGATTATATTGCTGTTTGTGACATTAGTGATGAGAAGTTAGAAAAAGTTGCTGAATCAGTTAAAGCAGANGTTGCAACCAGTAACTACTCTGAAGCAATTGAAAATGATAGAGTTGGTGCAGTTATTATTTCAACAGACGAAGAGAACCATTATGACGCAACTATGAAAGCTGTCTCACTGGGCAAATCAGTGTTAATAGAGAAGCCATTTGTTCTTGATTTACAAGAAGCGGATAACATTTTGTTAAAAGCCAAGGAGACTGGCGCGGAAGTATTTGTTGGTTACACGCAGAGATTTAGGCGTAAATTTTTATTGGCAAAAGAAGCTGTTAGAAATGGCCAACTTGGGGACATAGTTTTTTCGATGGGGAAAATTTATGTTACGAGGGCTGTGGGTGAAGCTGTTGCAAGTAGATCTCCTAACACAACTCCCTCAATAAATACAGGGACTTATCTTGTTGATTTAATGCTTTGGTATAATGAAGGAAAGAAGCCTGTTGAAGTATATGCAAAATCAGCAAGTAATGTATTTAAAAGTTATAATCGTGACGATTTTCAATGGATGCTTGTGACTTATGATGATGGGTCTGTATCTTCACTTGGAACTAGTTGGCTCCAACCAAGGCATTGGCCAGCTTATACTGCCACAATGGAAATAGATTTACAAGGGACTACTGGTTCACTAAATATTGATGATGCGCATAGGGACGTTGTTTTGGTTCCAGGAGAACCAATCCCATGTCCATATACACCACAATACAATGTAGATGTTGCTTTTCTGGGTTCTGCTATGCCTGGAGATTTCGTTATGGGTGAATTTTTTGGTCCCATGAAAGAAGAAACGGACGCATTTATTAGACATACACTTGGTATGGGAGGTGTTGGACTTACCACTGGAGAAGAGGCAAGAACTATATTGGCTTTAACAATGGCAGCAGATAGATCAGCAAAAGAGGGAGTTCCTATAAGACTATAGGGCTGAAGTATAGAATGGTAAAATTAAATGTTGATCCAAACACGTTAACAAGACCAGATAGATATAAGTTAATGTGTGCTTTGGTTATTCCAAGGCCAATAGCATTGGTAACAACATTATCTAAGGATGGTATTGTTAATACAGCTCCGTATTCATTTTTTAATGTTTTTTCAGACAAACCTTCAATTGTTGCACTTGGGGTAAATGCAAGACCCGATGGTGGACTTAAAGATACTGCTGCAAACATTAATTATAGAAAAGAATTTGTTGTTCATATGGTAACATTTGATATTGCAGAAAAAATGAATATTAGTTGTGTAAATTTCCCTCCAGAGATTAGTGAAATTGATGAAGCTGGATTTACCCTGAGGGATTCACATATATTAGATACACCATCAATAAATGAGAGTTTAGTAGCACTCGAATGTAAGTTGCATTCTATAACAAAACTAGGTGAGGATAGAAATTTAACTTTGGGTGAGGTTGTAAATATATCGACAAACACTGATGTTTTAGATATAGAAAAGAATTATGTAAATATTAATAATTACCGTCCGATTGCTAGACTTTTTGGTAATATGTACGCACAATTATCAGATTTTTTTGAACTAGAAAGGCTGAATTATGAACAATGGATGGAAGATAAAAAGGACAAATAAATGAACTTCAATTTTACTGAACAACAAGAAGAAATGAGATCACACCTAGAAACATTTTTAAATAAAATATGTCCGGATGACTATGTAGAAAAGTGTGATAAAGAAGGCGTTCCTCCATACGAAGCATATAATGAATTGTGTAAAAGTGGTTGGCTGGGACTTATCATTCCTGAGGAATTTGGTGGAAGTGGAGGAGATGCTGTGGATCTCGCTATTTTACTAGAAGAAACTGGNAAAAGATTTGAAGAGCTTGCAATGTGGGTTTTTAGAACTATGACCTGGGGTGCATTTGCAATTATGACCCATGGGTCAGATGAGCAGAAAAAGTTTTTTCTTCCAAAGATTGCAAAAGGAGAATTATCATTCGCGTTTGGTCTAACAGAACCATCATCTGGTTCTGACGCTGCGGCTTTAAAAACACGAGCTGATACGATTGGCAATGATAAATACCTAATAAATGGACAAAAAGTTTTTACTTCAGGTATGGATGTAAGTGACTACTGTCTTGTTGTATTGAGGACTTCAAAAGAAGACATGAAACAGAAAGGTATTACAACCTTTATGGTAGATACTAAGAAAAAGGGTATTGAAGTTAAAAAGATAGATACTTTAGGTCATAGATCAATTGGAACAACACAAGTTTTCTATAATGATGTAGAGGTTTCCAAGGATGATATTGTTGGTGAGATTGGTGGTGGATGGAAAATTTGTGATTCATGTCTTTGGTATGAACGTTTGTCTTTATCAGCTGCGAGAACTGGTGCAGCAACTTCTTGTTTCAACTTAGCTCTGGATTATGCAAAAAATAGAGAGCAATTTGATAGGCCTATTGGAAAGTTTCAAGCAGTATCCCATAAATTAGCTGATATGAAAGTGATGTTGGAAGTATCACGTTTATTATTTTATAAATTTGCAACCTCGATCAATGAACAGAAAGCTAGTAGACATGAGGCTGCTATATTGAAATTATATACAAGTGAGGCATACACAAAAATTACAGAACATGCAATGCAGATATATGGTGGTTATGGTTTCTGTATGGAATATCCTATCCAGAGGTTCTTTAGAGATGCTAGGCTCTCAGTTATTGGTGCTGGCACTTCAGAAATTCAAAGAAATATTATTGCAAAAAGTTTGGGTCTGTAATGAGTCATCCATTAAATGGTGTTAGGATCATAGAACTCGGGCAGATCATTGCGGGAACATATGGAGGGCAAGTATTATCGGATCTTGGTGCTGAAGTAATAAAAGTTGAAACCCCGAATGGTGATTTGGGACGAATACCTTCAGTGGCGCCAATTAATGGTGAAAGCGGGTTGTTTTTAACATTCAATCGTAACAAAAAGAGTATAGTAATTGATCTAAAAACTGATGAAGGATTAAATCTTTTTTATGAATTGGTAAAGAAAGCTGACGTTGTCATTGATAATTTTAGGCCCGGTGTACTAAACAGATTAAAAATTAACTATGAAATCCTCAGTAAATTAAACGATAAATTAATTCAATGTTCAGTTACAGGATATGGTGAAAGTGGAGAATACGCTAATCTGCCAGCTCTAGATATTATAATTCAATCTATTACTGGATATATGGCTATTACAGGAGAACCAGATAGGCCTCCTGTAAGAACAGGTATACCTCTTGCAGATCTTTCTGGTGGAATATTTTCATCACAAGCGATCATGGCCGCTTTGTACAAGAGAGAAACAACTGGAAAGGGATCTTCTATCAATTTATCAATGTTTGATGGCATGTTAAGTTTATTAACCTATCTAGGGACCGTTTGGCTTACAAAAGGTGAGTTACCAATCCCTCCGGGATCTTCGCATATGTACTCTGTTCCCTGGCAAGCTTTTAATGTAAAGGACGGATACGTTGTTATTGCAACAAGGCAAGAAGTTTTTTGGGAAAGAATGTGTGATGCAATGAATATTCCAGATATTAAAGTTGATGANAGATTTGTAACAAATCCAAAGAGAGTTGAAAACAGAGATATTTTAATTCCACTTTTAGAAAAAGTATTTCTCAACAAGACTGTAAAAGATTGGATTGAACTATTCAGAGAATTTGAAGTTCCTTGTGCTCCTGTTAATAATCTTGATGGTGCTTTTGGTGAGCCTCCCGTAATTGAAAGAGATATGATAGTTGAGTATGAACATCCAACAGCTGGTGAAATTAGATTACCAGGTAATCCTATGAAGTTTAGTGACGTTTCAGAAACAATTTCTAAGCCAGCGCCAACGCTTGGACAACACACTGAAGAAGTGCTATCTTCATTATTGGGAATAGATGCTGCGCGTATCAAAGAATTAAAAAGTAAGAATATCATTAAATAATATAAGGAGAATTATCATGGTGGGTTTGTATTGGGAAGATTGGGAAATTGGTAAAGAGTATATTTCAGCAAGTAGAACAATCACTGAAGCTGATATTGTAAATTTTGCAGGAATTTCAGGTGATTACAATCCTCTTCATATTGATGAGGAGTATTGTAAAAAAACTATATTTGGCACAAGGATAGCCCATGGACCATTAGTTTACTCAATTGCAGCAGGGCTATTATTTCAATTGCATCTATACGATGACACCTTAATAGCATTTCTAGGTTTTGATAGTCTTAAATTTACAAAACATGTAATTGCAGGAGATACAATTACTGCTAAGATATCAGTAATAGAAAAAAGAGAAACATCAAAGCCAGATAGAGGTGTTATGAAAAGAAGTCTCAAAGTGTATAATCAAAATAATGAAATGGTCCAAGATGCTGTGCAAGCATTTCTTTTGAAAAGAAAACCATAATAAGAAGGCTGAGTTATATGAGCAACTATCCACTAAAAGAAAAAGCGTTAGATAGTAAAATAGAGGTAATTTGGGATCAAGAAATTGTGATGTCAGATGGTGTAATCATTAGGTGTGATATTTTCAAACCTAATGATGATAAAAAGTATCCAGTTATTATGACATATGGCCCCTATGGAAAATGGTTA
The DNA here is from genome assembly GCA_002704755.1 of Rhodobiaceae bacterium. Lineage (GTDB taxonomy): Bacteria > Pseudomonadota > Alphaproteobacteria > Rhizobiales > TMED25 > TMED25. The sequence continues at coordinate 36,844 of PAHC01000024.1, read as the reverse complement.
CATTTTGATCAGATATATTCAGAACAATGGGAAAGGATGTGCAAAGATCATCCAGATGTTCCAGCTGGATCAACTAATGTATATCAGAATTGGGAAGTTGTTGATCCTGAAAAATGGGCAACAGATGGTTATGTTGTTATTAGGGTTGATTCACGTGGAGCGGGCAGGTCGGAAGGCGTTTTGGATTTGTGGTCTAAAAAAGAAGCTGAAGACTTTGCTGAATGTATTGAGTGGGCTGCTCAACTTGATTATTCAACAGGTAAAGTGGGTATAAATGGAATATCATATTACGGTATGAACCAATGGCAAGTCGCATCCTTACAACCGGAGCATCTTACGGCAATGTGTGTTTGGGAAGGCGCTGCAGATTATTACAGAGAATTAGGCTATCATGGTGGTATCTATTGCTCATTTACGGAAGCATGGTTCGAAAAACAAGTTCTTACTGTTCAAAACGGTAAGGGTGAAAATGGATTAATGGGAAATATTAAAGGTGATTGGGTTGCCGGACCTAAAACTCTTACTAATGAAGAACTAAAAGCAAATAGAAAAGATTTTCCCAAACAACAGCTTGAAAATAAATTAGCCACAGATGAATTTTGGACATCTAGAATGCCAGATTTTTCTAAAATCAATGTACCATTATTATCATCTGCGAACTGGGGTGGTCAGGGTTTGCACTCGCGTGGTAACTTTGATGGTTTTACTAGATCGGCTACAAAGGATAAATGGCTAGAAGTGCATGGCATAGAGCATTGGACTGAGTTCTATACAGATTACGGTATTAAAATACAAAAGCAGTTTTTTGATTATTATTTGAAGGGCATTAAAAATGGATGGAGTGATAGGCCAAGGGTGAGTCTATTGACACGTTATCCAAATGAAGTTTTCAAAGAGAATTATTATTCTTCTTGGCCTCTTGAAAATACAGATTGGCAGAAGACTTATCTTGATGCATCAAATCAATCTTTGAATGCTAAAAATGGATCTGAATCAAATATTTCATATAAAGGATTTTCTGAAGGAATTACATTCCTCGCTCCTCCAGTTGAAAATGAAACACAAATTACAGGGCCAATATCATTAAAGCTCTATATTTCCTCTGATACTATTGATGCGGATATTTTTGCTGTTCTTAGGGTATTTGATGAGGAGTTAAAAGAAGTAACGTTTCAGGGTGCAATTGATCCTCATACACCTGTATCTCAAGGCTGGTTGAGAGCCTCCCACAGGAAGTTAGACCCAGAATTATCAAAAGAATACCAACCATATCATAGTCATGATGAGATACAGCCATTAGTTGAAGGTGAAATCTATGAATTGGATATTGAGGTATGGGCAACATCAATCGTCATGCCGAAAAATTACAGATTGGCTCTGTCAATAAGAGGTAAGGATTACGCATGGCCAGGTGGAGAAGTTAAGGGGCTTGGTAATCTTGATGATGTATTTACCGGAGTGGGCCCATTTAAGCATGGAAATGAAAAAGATAGACCAGAAGCAATATTTAACGGAAATATAACACTATATACTGGTGGTAAATTTGAGTCGTATATGCTTCTGCCCTATATTAAGTAAATAAACTATTTAGCTGTTTTACCTTCTTCAGTTTCTGGTTCCCATATTTTCTCATGAGAATTATGAGTATCTTCATCCCAAATATGCTGTGTTCCCTCACCAAGAAATACAACAAATGCTTCTGCTCCATCGGGGTATTCATAAGGGCCATGTAATTTATCCCAACCAAAGATATAATCTCCAGGTCTTAAATCTTTACCATCAACGCACATTCTTCCTTTTAGAACGAGAATAGAATGCCAACTCTTATGTGAATGAGCTGGCTCAACATAACCAGGAGGGAACTTGACCTTCATATCAATGCGCCCCATTTTTTTGTCATGAGCAAAGATTTTAGCTTTTACGCCCTTAGGCAAGGTAAGCAATTCGTTCGCCACATCTTCTTCCCATTCTATTTCTGAGTCATGTATTGCTAAAAATTCATGATCATAACCATCGTTAAATTTATCAGACATATAAACCCCTTTTTATGTATGTTTTACAGTAAGTTATAGAAATATGTTCATATATTATCTACACTCTTCCTCAGTCATATGCATTAATCTTAGAGCATTACCACCACAAATTAAGTCACGGTTTGTATTGCTTAAGCCTGGAACTTGGTAAACATGTTCTACAGGGTCATATTCACCCATATCGAATGGATAGTCGGTTCCAATAAGAACATGATCGGGTCCAAACCTATTAATTAAATATTGAAGTTGCTCTACTGTAAAGACAAGTGAGTCAGGATAGAACTTTTCAAGATAGTAACTTGGTGGCATTGAGATGTTCTCTCTGCAATCCGGTCTTGCTCCATAGGCGTGGTCCATCCTACCTGCATATGCAGCTGCAAAGGCTCCACCATGAGATAATACAAATTTTAGATTTGGGAATCTTTCTAAAACACCACCAAATATTAAGTAGTGCATTGCAACTGTGGTATCTAGAGGGTTACCAATAACATTTGTTAGGTAATGATTTGAAAATCTATCACTTGCGAATGAAGTTGGATGGATAAAAATTGGAATATCATAATGTTGACATCTATCCCAAAATGGATCCAACCTTCTAACATCCAGTTCTTCAGCACCCATTTTCGCAGCTATTTCAATACCTTTGAAATTAAGATCATTCATAATACGATCTAATTCTTTTATTGCATTATCAGCATCTTGAAGTGGAACTGCTCCTAGCCCAACTAGTCTTTTTGGATGTTCTGAACATTTTTTGGCGATTTCATTATTGATAATTTCAGATACTTCAGCACCTAGAGTTGGGTCAACTGGCGGATATAGTTGTGGAGGCCATGGAGATACAGCCATTACATCTACTTGCATTCTATCCATTTCCTCAATTCTTTCATCAATGCCAAAAAGGCAACCTTTTCTATCTACATTTTGTTTAGCATTTATCTCACGTGTTTTTTCTGGTGCAAATTTGAATCCAGCGTGCCCATCAGCTGGAAGATGTTTTGCAACTAAATCAGCAGCTTCTTGAACACCCATATGTCCATGAATATCAACAGTTACCGCATTTGATCTTTCAAAATGTTCAAGATGTTCACGAGCTGTTGATGATTTATATGGTTGTAATGGCATTTTTAATGGTGGCATTTTTTATCTCCCTATCCCTATTTAAATTCAATAAAATATTTATTTCTTTTAGAAATGCATATAAATATAATATAAATTTGTATAACAAATTTGACAAAAATAAAAATTAATTTTTAAAAATACAGAACTTAAAGGAAATATTATGATAAGAGCAGCTTCAGTTGGTTTGGGCTGGTGGGGTAAGACACTGGCAAATTCTATTCAAGATAGTGATAAAATTAATGTTGTAATGGCTACAACTAGAACACTCAACAATATAGAAGATTATTGTAAAGAAATTAATGCAGAAATAGCAAGCAGCTACGATGAAATAGTTAATTCTGATAAAGTTGATGCAGTTATTTTAGCAACACCACACTCAAAACACCTAGAACAAATTGTTCAAGCTGTAAATAACGGTAAGCATGTATTTGTAGAGAAACCAATTACACTAACAGCGGCAGATGCNAAAATTGCCTATGATGAAGCTAAAAAAAACAACAAAGTGCTAGCAGTCGGTTTCAATAGAAGATTCCATCCTAACTTTATTAAAATAGTCGAAATGATTAAAAATAATGAATTAGGTAAAGTCCTACATATTGAAGGAACAATTAATGCTCCTGGTTTGTGGATGTATGCTCCCGAAAGTTGGAGATCAAGTGCTGCAGAAACTCCTGCTGGTGGTATGACTGGAATGGGCATTCATATAATCGATCAAATGATTGCATCAAATGGCAATATTTCTAGTGCATATGCTCAAACTGCAAAAGTTATTAAAATGGGCGACTTAGATGAAATTACTTCTGTTCTATTTAAATTTGAAAATGGTTCAACAGGATACCTCGGTACTTCCATCGCTTCATCAATATTCTACAATTTCAGAGTTATTGCAGAGAATGGTACCATAGAGATTATTGAAAGAGATTTATCTGTCATGAAATATACGCCAAGAGAAGGTGATATCACAACAACTACTAATTCTGCAAATATGTGCAAAAATGAATTAGAAGCATTTGCTGATGCTATTGATGGTATTGCACCATATCCAGTAACTGCAGTTGAAGGGATTCATGGTGCTGCAGTATTTGAAGCAGTTATTAATTCAGCAGCAAAAGAAACTCTTGTAAAAATTTAATGATCGACAATAACACTGTCGCTGTTATTTTGTGTGCCGGTAAGGGTAGTAGAATGAGTTCTAACTACCCCAAGGTACTAAATAAAATATCTGGGAAACCAATGTTAGCATACATAATGGATGCACATAGGGACGCTGGTATCAAAAAAACTATTATAGTCTGTAGTTATGAGAATATATCTCTAATTCAGTCCCATATGGAAAAATATGAAAATGTTGACTTTGTCATACAAGAACAACAAAATGGGACTGCTGANGCATTAAAAACAGCTNTTAATNGAACCTCCTTCAAAAANTTATCAAAAATATTNGTTTTACTTGGCGACTCACCACTTATTACCTCTGTAGATATANNGAATTTGTCGGATATTTCTGATGGTTGTTCAATATTAATTGGTGCATTTAAAACCAATGATCCATTTGGATATGGGCGTGTTATTAGAGACACAAAACTTAATGTTTTGGAAATCGTAGAAGAGGTTGAGGCAACAAATAACCAAAGGATGATAAATCTTTGTTTTTCTGGGATAATGGTATTCACATCAGAGAAGGCGTTATCATTACTAGAATATATTGATAATAATAATAAGAAGGGCGAATACTATCTAACAGATGTAATAAAATTATCTAACGATAATAATTTAAATGTCAGAGATCATATATTAGATTATGATAACGTAAGAGGTGTTAATACTACTAAACAACTTATAGCTGTCGAAATTATTATGAACAAAAAAATAATGCAGAAATTCATTGACGATGGAGTGAATATATCATTGCCTAACACATCTCATATACATCCTGATACAGTATTTGGGAGAAATGTCACAATTGAACCAAATGTCCATATTGGTGAAGGAGTAATCATTGGAAATGATGTTACAGTAAAATCATTCTCATATATTGAAGGTGCTAAAATAGAGAATAACGTTGTCGTAGGTCCTTTTGCACGTATAAGACCTGAAACTATTCTTTCTGATAATGCACGAGTTGGTAATTTTGTTGAGATCAAGAATTCAGTTATTTCAAAAGGTGCTAAAATTAATCATTTATCATATATTGGTGACTCATCAATTGGGGATAATACAAATATTGGAGCAGGCACTATTACCTGTAATTTTGATGGAATTCAAAAATATAAAACTAAAATAGGAAAAAACACTTTCATTGGATCAAATTCTTCCCTAATTGCACCGATAGAAATAGATGATAATTCATATATTGCATCTGGTAGCGTCATAAATAAAAATGTGCCCTCCAATAGCTTGGCAATATCTCGTGCCAAACAAGAAAATAAAATAGGTTGGGTCAGGAAGATAAAAAAAGAAAATAATTAGATGTGTGGAATAATTGGTATCTCATCAAAAACTGATGTGAAAGATGATATAATTAACTGTTTGAATAATTTGAGTTATAGAGGCTATGACTCAGCAGGAATCGCTATTGTAAAAGATCATGAGATTATCGAAAGAAAAATTAAAGGTAAGGTATCTAATCTGGAGAAACTTATTCAAGACAGTCCAATAAACGGTAATTGTGGGATAGGACATACCAGATGGGCTACACATGGTGAACCAAGTACAATAAATGCACATCCCCATACAACTTCAAATGTATCTATCGTTCATAATGGGATTATAGAAAATTATCATGAGTTGAGAAATACACTAGAGTTGAGTGGTATAAGCTTCATCAGTGACACTGATACTGAGATAGTGTCTCAACTAATGAACATTGAGTTACTTAACAATAAAACCCCCGTTGAAGCTTACAGAAATACAATTANAAAATTAGAAGGCGCATTCGCAATCGTAGCCATTTTTAAAGAGTATAACGACCTAATAATTGGTTCAAAAATTGGTAGTCCACTTTTATTTATGAAAGCAAAAAATATGATTTTATTATCGTCTGATGCTTATTCGATCTCAGAATTTGGAACAAATATCACATATCTTGAAGATGGGGATATTTTTATATCAGAAAATTTTAAGCCAGTTATTTATGATATTAATTTTCATAAGGTTCANAGACCTATTAAAAAAATTAAAAAAAGAGAGATTAATGGATTAGATGGTTATCATCACTTTATGATTAAAGAAATCAAAGAACAACCAGATGTGCTGTCTCATTCATTATCATATTATTTGAACTTTTCAGAATTTAAGATTAATCAAAAGAAATTTAATTTTGATTTTTCAAAAATAGATAGATTGATAATATCAGGCTGTGGTACAGCATTCTTTGCTGGCATGATTGCCAAGCATTGGTTTGAGAATATAGCTGGTATAAAAGTTGATTTGGAAATAGCATCGGAGTTCAGATATAAAAAAATATTTTTTGATGAAAAAACTATTTCCCTCTTCATTTCACAATCTGGAGAGACCGCAGATACATTAGCAGCATTAAGAGTTGCAAAAGAAAATAAACAAAAAATCATTTCGATTATAAATACTGAAGAGTCATCAATTGCCAAAGAGTCTGATTTAGTGCTTCCAATATTCGCTGGACAAGAAATAGGTGTAGCATCCACAAAAGCATTCACTTGCCAATTAGCAACACTGGCAAGTTTGGTCTTACAAATGGCATCCCAAAGAAAACATATTTCCAAAGAACAGGAGCAGGATTTTATAAAAGAACTAATGCATATACCCAGCCAGGTGCTAAATATCTTGAAGATTGAAAATGAAATTATAAAAATTGCCAAAACTATATANAAATCAAATAGTGCTATTTTTATAAGTAGGGGATCTACTTATCCTCTTGCATTGGAAGGGGCTCTTAAATTAAAAGAGATATCTTATATCCATGCTGAAGGTATTGCCTCAGGTGAGTTAAAACATGGTGCAATAGCTTTGGTTGATAAAAAGCTACCCGTAATTGTTATTGCACCAGAAGACCTTTTCTATGTAAAAAATCTATCAAGCATGAATGAAGTTTATGCTAGAGGTGGAANAATAACANTATTNGGAAAAATGGAAAATGATCATATTAAAGGATTAAATTTAAATGGTGTTAATATAACAGTTGATGGCAAATTCAATATCCCAATCATTATGTCTATTCCATTGCAACTATTAGCTTATCATGTGGCAAAATTGAAAGGTACGGATATTGATCAACCGCGTAACCTTGCTAAATCTGTAACGGTAGAGTAAATCCGGTCGTAACTGTTTCTGATGTTTTTCTTGAATTTAATGTAATCATATCTACTTGAAATTATATAATTCATTATCACTTGTGAAATCTGTCAACACTTCATCTTTCATTAGTACTTTTCATTTATATCTATATTTGATTTGACTTACATATTGAGATGAGTGTTATGAAAAGACTGTTATTGATAATGATGATAGTACTATTTTCATCAGACTCTCGTTCAGAGGGATATCATTGTTATTATCAGATGAATAACGAACACTTTGCAAAAGGTGGTGAANAACTTCGTGCATATACATTTGGATTTCTAATCTTAAGAGGTGATAATGGCACATTCTACGAATTGAACGATTGGTCTAATGCATATGACTTCAGATTATTAGATCGATTAAATGTTATCTTTGAAAATGAAGAGTTAATTCATCTCTATGGAAGAACAAGTGATGGTAAGACTCATAAACGTAATCTAACAATGTATAGTTTCAACTTGGATAAGGAAGATGGTTACTTCACTAGTTCTATTACTACGAGTTATGGAGCACATCTTGGACTTGATGGTAAGTGTCAGGTTATCTCTGATGATGAAGTATGGAAGTTTGAATAGTCTGTGATATAATTATCGTACTACTTACATTTTAATACTTGGAATAACTTCATGAAGAACTGGAAATCAGAGTTTCAGATTAACTATCATGTGAACTTCCTTATGGAAGATGCAACAATGATTACAAAATACGAAGGCATAGTTATTGAAGCAGAAAATGAAAAACAAGTTCAAGATTTAGTACAAAGTTTTTTTAAAACTAATCCAGATAGTTTTGTAGAGTCTCCAGAAGATATTATTAGTAAAGTTGCAAGACAGGAATTGATTATAGATAAAGTTAAGAAGGTATGGGAACACTAGATATGTTTAGTAAAGCAAAAGATTTTATCAATATTTCGCACATTTGAATAATACAACGTATTTGATTAATAATTTATTTTAATTTAGCATTTCTTATATAAATTACTAATGTGATAGATTATATATTCAAAATTTTTATATTTTTTGTAATATCAGGCATGTTCGGTTTGGTATGTTTTTACATTATTAGATTTTTTGAAAAATCATTAGATAATTTCTCTATAAATATTAATATTTTTAATGTTATAAGGACAGTCTCACTCAGTCCTGTGCAAATTGGTTTTTCGGGAACTGCATTAATTTTTTTTATTGCACTTATATAGTCTNTTTTGTCAAATGCTTTATAGATTTTTTATTTTATTAATCTGTTCAATTATTTTATTACATGTTTTATTTACAATTATTTTATGAATATTTGTTGACTTAGCTTTTTAANTATTGATTGATCCAGTTCTCTCAATAATAATTAATTTTTTAATTATTTTGTGATTCTAGATCAGAGCATGGGCGCTTATAAAAAATTGATATTTTTATTCACTTTGATGTTTGTGAATATTAGCGCCTTGTTTGCTGAGCCACTAGAAGTTATTGTATATTTAACCCGTTCGGCTAGTGATATTCAAAATAAGACATATTCCTTTGATTTTATACCCTCACCCGACACACACAAGGACTTAGATTTGAATATCGTTCAAAGTGGTTCCTTTGGACAAATGAGTAGTACATTTATTAGAGGAACTGATAATGACCATACACTTTTTACATTAAATGGTATGAGTATAAAAGATCATTCAACCCCCAATGGTGTTGACGATATTTCACAACATTCAATGTTGGGTGTTAATTCGATTGAAATTATAAAAGGTCCTATGAGTACAGTTTATGGACCAAATGCAGTAGGGGCAGTAGTTAATATGTCTTCTTATGCCACTGAAGGTAATAGATTGAATTTCTCATTGGGATCAAATGCATATAACAAACAAACTGTTAAAGTTGCAGATTATATTGGATCAAATCTTATTGATTTTAGTGCAAATAGGATAAGTACAAATGGGATAAGTGTGTATAAAAATGGTTCTGAAATAGATGGATTTGACACAAGCAATTTTAGTTTTAAATCATCTAGTAGGAGAGGTGAGTGGTTGATCAATTCTAGTATTAATTCAACAACAAATAATAGTGATTTGGACAACAGTGGAAGTGATGCACTTGATTACACAAGTGAATGGAAATTTAATAATCAGTATATCGATGCTCAGAGAAAAAAAACAAAAATAAGCTATAANCATGTGACCCATGAGAGAACATATGACAAGTCTGGTATAATTGATACATATAATAGTGAAAGTCATAATCTACTTGCAACTAAAGTTTTTGACTTAGATCAAGATGATTTAACCATAGGTCTTGAGCATATGCAGCTCTCTGCTAATTTTGATACAAATATAGGTGGCTACGTAAGCAGTGTAGATAAGTCACGTGAAAATTCATCTGCTTTCGCAACATTCAATCACTTGTTGTCTGAGGATAATCTAATAACTATAGGTTTAAGGCACGATCTTTTATCAGGTTTCGAGGATGTTACTACCTACAGGGTGGGGACATATATAGATGGGATCAGAATGTCATATTCAACAGCATTTAAAGAACCAACTACATATGAAATGTATGGATTAAATAATTTTGGTTTCAGTGGTAATCCAGATCTTAAAGCTGAATCTAGTAATACAATTGAAATTGGTTATGCAACAGATTTATTTGATATCTCATTCTATAAAACAAATATTACTAACCTAATTAAATTAAATAACGCTTACACAACATATATTAATGACCCTGGTAGCAGTATTAGAAAAGGTGCAGACTTAAAATTTAGCTATTCAATGGGTAATCTACAACTTAATAATAATGCGAGTTATGTTATTGCAATGGATAGTAGTAGAGATGAATTGCTTAGACGTCCAAAATGGCAAAACACTCTTAATTTAAATTATAAATTATCCTCTGTTTCAGAATTAACTGGAAAATGGAGTTATTATGGGGATCACTTAGATATAAATTCAGTGACATTTACCACTGAAAAACAACCATCTATCAGTACAGTTGATATTGGATATAGTTTCATATCTGATAATTATAGTTACTTTGCTAAATTAAATAATATTATGGATTTAAATTATGAACGTCCTCATGGTTATAACCAACTTGGACGTAATTTCGAAATTGGTCTACAATACAGCTTCTAACATAATTGTGAGATTTGAATGGATATAAAACCTTATCAAAAATTGGCATGGTTTGGAACACTGTGTTTGCTAGTTTCTGCTGTAATGGCAGCTCTTAATGTATACCCGTGGTATATTTACGCATTTATTTTTAGTAATAGTTTATGGGTTTTAGTTGGTTACCTATGGAAAGAAAAGAGTTTAATTGCTCTCAATGCAGGTCTAACATTGATTTATATTCTTGGTGTATTGGTAAAGAGTATGATGTGATGCAAAAATATACAGGGAAATGTCATTGTGGTGGAGTTAAATTTGAATTTAATTGCGCTGACTTAGTTGAAATATGGAAATGTAATTGTACAATTTGTAGACTAATTGATTATGAGCATCTTTTTATAAAACATGANCAATTTAAATTAATAAATGGTCAAGATCTTCTCACTGAATATAATTTTGGAACCATGAATGCTCGCCATTTTACATGTGAAGTTTGTGGTATAAAAAGCTTTTATCAACCGCGTTCTCATCCTGACTCTTTTAGCATAAATTTAAAATGCGTNGAGAACCCTCCTAAAATAACTAACATTGTTCACTTTGACGGAATGAACAGTTTTTAAAAAACATACTTATGAGTAATATAGAGAAAAAATCTGTTCTAAAGGTTATAAATGAATTGGAACAACTTGGCCATTCAAGCAATGTCATAGAACTCCAAGATACTGCACGCTCAGCATTGGATGCATCACTTGCACTTAATGTTCCTGTTGGAGCGATTGTAAAAACTCTAATTTTTATGATTCAATCTGAAGAGACAGAAATTCCGGTCATTACATTAATATCCGGTGATAGGTTATGTAATACAAAAATATTAACAAAATTACTTAATGTAGAAGGAAAGGTTATAAGACCAGATGCAGATAGGGTTAAATTTATCACAGGTTATTCTATTGGAGGGGTTTCACCAGTTGGATTGCCAAAAGAATTAAATATCTATTGCGATAGTTCATTAAAAAGATTTGAAAAAATATGGTCTGCTGCAGGGCATCCACATTGTGTGTTTGGAGCTACTTTTGATGAACTTATTAATTTAACAGGAGCTCAAATCTCTGACTTAATATCAATATCTGACAATAAAAATAAATAGTGAATCAACTCTTTAAGTTTTTTTGATTTCTTCTCATTATTATATAAATACCCGACAATACAATAATTATACTGCCAATAATAACAAGGGCATTTGGCTGTTCGCCCAAGATGACAACTCCAAAGAACATAGCAAAAAGAACTCTGACGTATCTGAATGGTGTCACAAATGACACATCACCAATCCTCATTGCAATTGTTAGACAAAAATATGCACTAACACCTGCAATAGCATTAGCAAAAACAAATATCCACGCATCAAAACTAATAGTTTCCCAAATAGTTTTTTCTGGAAAAAAAATGTAATTAAAGACTGATAAAATTATACCTGCTATGATAACCATGTAGAAACCAAAACTACCAAGTTGATAATTTGACATNCCAACAGGACTCATTCTTGTTGCAAGATCCCTCCCCGCAAAACCAATCATTCCAAGAACAGCAAATATAGAAAAAATTGTGAAACCATTAGTGCCGGGTTGGATAATCATGAGTACCCCAATAAAACCAGTTAGAATTGCAGTCCATCTACGCCATCCTACTTTCTCATTTAAAAATATAACAGCGCCGAGAACAACAACTAGTGGTGTAGCCTGGAGTATTGATGCAGCATTTGTTATTGGCATGAATGCAATCGCTAAGGCATAAAAAATACGACCCATAATTTCAAATANAGATCGAACAATTAGAGTTTTATTGAATGAGTCTTTGTAAAATATAGGCTCTCTNGTATAACGTGAACATGAGATAAAAAATATACTACCTAATATACCGCAAATAATGAGCAACTGGCTNAGAGGGATGAATTCGGTCGCCTTCTTTAATGTAAAATCTTCGAGCGTGAACGCTAACATTGCTAGCGTCATAAAAATACTTCCACGGATATTATACAAGTTATTGCTCNAATTTGATGATAGTAATATATTTATTTGAGTGTAATATTGTTTCTATCATATCAATTACGTAAAATAANAATAAAAAATTATTAATAAATATATCTCAAAGGAAAACAAAATGTCTCATACCTTGATACCTGACACTCAAGCACCAAACTTAGAATTAAAACTTTTGGGCGGAAGAGAATGGAAGTTAAGTGAACAAAAGCCATCATCATTTACAATGATCATTTTCTATAGAGGCTTGCATTGTCCTGTATGCAAAAACTACCTAACAAAACTAAACTCTATGATGGAGACTGTTAATGAATTGGGCTTCTCAGTAGTTGTTGCTTCAATGGATCCACTTGAAAGGGCAGAAGAGTCAAAAAAAGACTGGGGAATCGATAATTTAAATGTTGCATATGGACTNGATGAAAAAACTGCAAGAGCTTGGGGATTGTACATATCTAAATCGATAAATGAGAGAGAAAATAAAATATTTTGTGAACCTGGACTTATGTGGATTAAGCCAGATGGCAAGTTATATTTAATAGATATTGGAAGCATGCCGTGGGCAAGGCCGGATTTAGAGACGCTTCTGCCGAAAGCAAAATTTGCTGTAGATAATAATTACCCGGCAAGGGGAACCCAAAAACAATCATAGTCAAATCATGAAAATACTATCAGCTATATTTATTGTTTTACTTCTACATTTGAGTGAAAGTCACTCTTTGGAGGTATTTAATTGCACGGATAGCCCTACTGATCAAATGGAAGTTTTTAAAAAATGGGATAATTGTCTTGGGACAGTAAATTATCCGAGTGGTTCAGTATTTGTAGGTGAATGGAAAAAAGGGCAAAAATTTAGAGGCAAGCAAGTTTATATTGATGGAACATATTATCAGGGGGAATGGAAAAATGGTGTTTATCATGGTAAAGGAATAAAAACTTCAAAATTTTTCTTTAATAAAGAGGGGGTGTGGCAAAATGGTAAATTCCAAATACGAATGAAAGTGGATGTCGAGAATTATATTGGTGAGGAATATTGTATCGAGAAAGGTCTCGTTAAGGGATCGGCTGAATATGATAAATGCCTTATGGAACTTACATTATTGAATTAATCTGCTGCTTTCAAAGTGATTATTTCTTTTTAAGCCAATGCTCATAGATTTCAAGTTCTAGCGTATCAATGTTTGACCCCTTATAATTTTTCCAAACATGGGCTTGTTTAAATCTACATCTATACAATGGGATTATAGATGGATTATCATAAGATAGAGCTATTTCTTCTGGATTAGGAAATTCACCACAGACTCTCTCAACAATACCCTCTTTACCCCTTATGTATGATGGGGTTCTACAATGTGATGTTGAAACTCTATCATCAACAATAATTGAGTCATTTATTTTGAATTTTGTTTTCATATTAATCTGGGAGCCTCACACCAACTAAATAATCTCTTTCAACAATTTTGGAGAGTTGATCTTCATTCCAACCATCTGTGTTTGATGGTCTTGGCGGTAGGATCAAATATCTCATATCTGCATTTGAGTCGTGTACCTTAATTTCTTTATTTTTAGGAACAATTGTTCCAAACTCTGCTAATACTTTTCGTGGTTCATGAACAACCCTGGATCTATAGCTTCTTGATTTATACCATGATGGGGGCATACCCAATAATGTTCTTGGGTAACACGAACAAAGAGTACAAACTACAATATGATGAGTTTGAGGTGACTGAGGCATACAGATGACATCTGCAAAAGTTTCGAGTTTTATTCCAATATCTGAAATTGCACTTTTTGCGTCTTCAATTAAATATTTTCGGAAATTTTGATCACTCCATGCTCTTGCAACTACAGTTTTACCCCTATTAGGAAAAACATTATCAAATTGATCAATTTTTTGAGCTATATCCTCTTTAGTTATCAAACCTTTACTTATCATTATTTCTGCTATTGCAAGGGTGTCAAAGTAATAATCAGGAGGGCCTTCACCAGTTTCATCTTCTTGAAAATCAGATTGCTCATGTGAGTGCGGTACACCATCATGGAGATGTTCTATTTTTTTTGGATCGGGTAAGTCTATTTTGGGCACATCAAATTCTGCAACTTTTTTGAGTTTAACTTCGTTAAATAATTCCTGATCATATATGTTTTTGTTGAGACATATATTATGAAGAGATAGACAATTTCGTTCAAAATAACCAATTTCAAAATATGCATCACCAAGTTTTTCTGTATGATATCTTAATTCATCAAGTGTTATGATCCTTTTGGATGATACAACTATTCTTAATGCGTTTGCATATTTCTCCCAATGAGTCATTTCTGGGTCATTTAGGTCTATTGGAATAGAGTTTTCGCCACCTACGTCATGTGGTCCCATTTTTTTATATATTTTTGACATACTTTAATACCTTATAATTTAGGTATTTTAACCCAAAAAGCTTGACTTTGTCATACATAATTTTTAATTCTATTATATAAATAGTTTATAGGAGCAAAGCATGTTTGATGATCAAAAGTGTCCTGTTATTCATGGATCTATAGTAAGTAACAATTCTAAAAACAGTGGTACAACAAATAAGGATTGGTGGCCAAATCAGCTTAACCTCGGAATACTCCATCAACATGATAAAAGATCTAATCCGATGGATCCAACTTTTAATTACAGAGAAGAGTTTAAAAACCTAGATTATACTGCTCTAAAACAAGATATTAAAAATCTCATGACTGACTCGCAAGATTGGTGGCCTGCTGATTATGGACATTATGGACCTTTCTTTATAAGAATGACATGGCATGCGGCTGGAACATATAGAGTTGGCGATGGACGTGGCGGCGGTGGAACTGGAGCACAAAGATTTGCTCCTCTAAATAGTTGGCCAGATAATGGAAACCTTGATAAAGCTAGAAGGTTGTTATGGCCCATCAAACAAAAATATGGAAATAAAATTAGTTGGGCTGATCTACTCATACTTTCTGGAAATGTTGCAATAGAATCTATGGGTGGAAAAACATTTGGTTTTAGTGGTGGAAGACCTGATATTTGGGCGCCAGAAGAAGATATCAATTGGGGTGTTGAAGCAGAATGGCTTGGTAACAAAAGATATACTGGCGAAAGAAGATTGGACAATCCTCTAGGGGCAGTTCAAATGGGATTGATTTATGTTAATCCAGAAGGTCCTGATGGTAATCCGGATCCATTGGCAAGTGCTAAAGATATAAGAGAAACTTTTGGGCGAATGGCAATGAATGATCGTGAAACGGTTGCACTTATTGCTGGTGGTCATACTTTTGGTAAAGCACATGGAGCAGGGGATACAGCAAATGTGGGAAGCGAGCCTGAAGGAGCTCCAATAGAAAATCTTGGTTTTGGCTGGCATAATAATCTTGGTACTGGTGTNGGTNGCCATGCTATCACTAGTGGTATAGAAGGTGCCTGGACAGCTAATCCTATAGTTTGGGACAATGGTTATTTTGACCTTTTATTCAAATATGAATGGGAACTTGTTAAGAGTCCTGCAGGAGCGCATCAATGGCATCCAATCAATCCATTTGAAGAGGATATGGCTCCAGATGCTCATGACTCTTCTAAAAAGGTGACTACCATGATGACAACTGCTGATATGGCTCTTTTAAAAGATCCTATTTATAAAGATATATCAGAAGATTTTCATAAAAACCCTGATAAGCTAGCTGATGAATTCGCACGAGCATGGTTTAAGTTATTGCATAGAGATATGGGACCAAAATCAAGGTATATGGGGCCAGAGGTTCCTGCTGAAGACCTAATTTGGCAAGATCCAATTCCTAAAGGAAAAGATTTTGATGTATCCAAGGCGAAGGATCANATTAAATCTTCCGGTTTAACATTACAAGAAATGATTGAAACTGCATGGTGNAGTGCTTTCACATTCAGAGGTTCAGACCTAAGAGGTGGAGCTAATGGTGCAAGAATTGCCCTAGAACCTCAAAAAAATTGGGCAGCCAATAAACCAGAACAACTTACGAAAGTTATTGATAAACTTACACTAATAGCTAGAAACTGTGATGCTTCATTGGCTGATATAATCGTTTTGGCTGGAAACGTTGGAGTTGAAATTGCATCTGGTAAAGAGGTTGCTTTCACTCCTGGACGTGGTGATGCCACACAAGAGAATACCGATATAGATTCTTTTGCATATCTCGAGCCTATTGCTGATGGGTTTAGAAATTTTGTTAGGTCTGATGTTGATATTAAACCTGAAGAAATTCTTCTTGATAAATCACAATTATTAGGCTTAACAGCACCAGAAATGACTGTGTTAATAAGTGGTTTCAGATCATTAGGCATTAGCCATGATAACCAAGGGGTGTTTACGCAAAATGTAAATAATCTTAACAATGATTTTTGTGTTAACCTTCTAGACATGAATGTTAAGTGGACTAAATCTGATGATTTTAACTATGTCGGCACCGATAAATTATCTGGTAAAGAGGTCAAAACAGCATCAAGCGTAGATTTATCTCTTGGTTCAAATTCACAATTAAGGGCAATTGTGGAGGTGTATGCAAGTGATGATAATAAAGATAAATTTATTAATGATTTTATTTCAGCTTGGAATAAAGTTATGAATAATGACCGTTTTGATGTTCAAGATTTCATCTANNCAAAAGGTTTATAAATNNTGAGTATTTTTGACAAAGATTTGACAGAAGATCAAATTATGATGAGGGATGTTTGTCGACGATTTGTTGATAATACAATTATACCTTTTATATCATCTAACTGGAAAAATGAATGGGATTTAACTCCTGAGTCAAGATTACCAGACTCTATACTACAAGATGCAGATAAAATTGGCATACGAACACTTGCTGTTCCTGAGGAATATGGTGGAATGCCTCTAGATCAAGAAAGAGAAGTTAGAACATTTGCTATAATTTCTGAAGAAATAGCTCGTGGTGACTCTGGTTTGGCAGATAAACTAGTTCAAAATTGGAAGGTTTCTGTTTTATTGAGAGAACTTGCTTCAAAAGAGCATCAAGATATGTGGTTTGGCAAACTAATGGAAGATCCAAATTTCCTATTTGCTCACGCTTTAACCGAACCTAAGGGAGCTTCTGATCGGTGGCTTGGTTATAATGCACCTGAAGCGGCAATGGATACAAAAGCGGTGAAAGTTGACGGTGGATGGGTTATTAATGGACGCAAACATTATATAAGTAACGGATATGATGCAGGCTTATATGTAATTTATGCAAATACTGCACCTGGAAAAGGTATGCTCGAAGGAACCTCATCCTTTATTGTGCCAAGGGGGACTGAAGGTTTTAACATCGCAAGATGTAATGAAACAGTCGGTTGTAGATACATGAATAATGGGGAGTTAGAACTTATTGATTGTTTTGTTCCTGATAATAATCTTTTATGTGAGGGAACCGCACTCAGCAAAGCAGGTGTTTACTTTCGTCCAGGAAAGATTATACAGTCTGCGAAAAATTTGGGTGTTGGTCAGGCTGCGCTAGAAAAAACCGCAGAGTTTGTTCAGAATTATAGTAGAGGCGGACGATTGTTAATAAAACATCAGATTGTAGCCTCCAGGTTAGCTGATATGGCGACTAGAGTATCAGCCGTAAGAAGCTTAGTTATGCAAGCTGCATATGCATGCGATATGAAAACAAATGATGCAGATGCACTATGTTGGCAAGCCAAGGTATTTGCATCACAAGAAATACTGAATGTATGTCAGAACGCAATGGAATTACATGGTGGTATGGGTGCAATGCTGGATGCTGGGGTAGAGAAATTAGTAAGAGACGCAGCAATATTCTTACACATGGACGCAACAGTCGACATATCGCACTTTAAAATCGTCAAGGCTCTATGGCCTGACACAGCCGGTGTTTATGCAGGTCCTGAAGTATAGTCTTCATTATTTCTATATGTGCATTTGTTAAATACTATGTATTCGAATAAACTTTCTTTGCACTTTAAATGATCTGGTTGAGGAAAGTTGTAATTTCTGGATATATAAGTACCCATAATTAATATTATTAGAAGTATTAATATAAACCAAGAAATCTTTGTCATATTTAATAGATGGTACTTATTTAATGATTGGTCAACTAATAAAATTATTTAAAACCGATAGCCTAAGAAATCTGATTTTAATATTTATTGTTTTTTCTATTACGGGAATAATATCATTATATATATCAGACATTTTAGTAGGATTTATATCAAAATTCATATCTAGTGGATTTATTAAAATTATACTGAGAGTCTTAAGTCTGTTTTTCCTATATCAATTACTTTTACTTTTGGTTGCAGTACCTTTTGGGCAGTTTTCTTATTTTATTTCTTATCAAAAAAGATTTATAAAAAAAATTAAGTCACTCTTTTGATTTAATATAAATACATCAAGTGGCAAACATATCCTTTGATGTAATAAATAAAACTTTTTTATAATTCTAAATTAAATTAATGTTATATTTATAAAATCTGGGATGTATGTGAATTTATAGGGTGTGTTATGAAAAGAATTTTAATTAAAAATGCTCAAATCTTAACGATGGACGCTTCAATTGGTGATCTAGATAACGCAGATATATTAATTGATGGTGATACGATATCGGATGTTGGGCACAATCTTAAAGCAGATAACTCTGAAACTATCGACGCTAAAGATTTTCTTGTATCTCCCGGATTAATAAACGGACATATTCATACTTGGCAGACTGGTTTAAGGGGAATAGCATCTGATTGGACTCTGGTTGATTACTTGGCCTCAATACATGCAGGGTTAGCTTCATATTATAATGCTGATGATATGTACATAGGTAACTATGTAGGGGCACTTTACCAAATTAATACAGGGTCTACAACAATAGTTGATTGGTGTCATAATAACCCAACCCCAGATCATACAGATGAGGCAATTCGTGGATTAGAAGAGTCTAAAATTAGAGCAATATTTTTGCATGGATCACCCAAACATGAACCTAAAGAAGGGCAGCCTCATTTTAGTGAAGTGCCACACCCGAAAAGTGAAATTGACAGACTAAGAAAAGGTACTTTTGCATCAGATGATCAGTTACTCAATCTTGGTATGGCAATACTAGGACCACAACAATCAACACTCGATGTTTGCAAACATGATTTTAAGTTAGCAAAAGATTTGGACTTAATTGTAAGTATGCACATTGGAGGAAAATTTATGACTCCAGAAGGATTTGATGTTCTAAAAGAAATGAGACTCCTTAATAAAAAAACAAACATAGTACACGCAAACAATATTTCAAACGAGATGTTGGATAAATTAGTTGAATCTAATTGTACCTTTTCAATTACACCAGAGGAAGAATTGCAAATGGGTTTTGGAAATCCACTTACAAAACGTCTAATTGATAGAAATGGTACATTTGGATTTGGTTCTGATATTGAGTCAGCAATGGCTGGTGATATGTTAAATGTGATAAGATTTGCGCTACAGGCAGTTAGACATGAATATACACTAGAGAATTATGCCCTTCATAATGCACCACCATCAGATATAAAAGTTACAACACGAAAAGCATTTGAGTGGGCAACGATCGATGCAGCTAAGTTGTTTGGAATTGATAACAAAGTAGGATCTATCACTCCTGGGAAAAAAGCTGATATTATTATGTTTAATAAGAGAAGCGTCAGTTTTACACCAATACACGATCCAATATCTACAATATTATTTCACTCGAATTCAAACGACATAGATACTGTAATCATTGGCGGGAATGTTTTAAAAAAATCAGGAAAATTATTAGCTCCTAATATCAGTCAAAGTCTAGATAAATTATCGGTGAGTGGTCATAGAATTATGAATGATTATCGTAAAAACTTATTAAGATAAACTTATAGTTAAATGAAGAGAATATATCTTTCAATACCTATAGCTTTAGCCATCATCCTTCTTCTCATCTTAACAAATCCATCAAAAGATGATTTTGACTCATACATATCAACTCATATTAATGAGTTTGCAATTCAGTCTGGAGAGGATGAGCAAGCTGCTAATTTAATATCAGGTTTTTCATATTTACTATTACAATCAAACCCCAACATTATTCATAAAACTAATTATTTTCTCTTCACATTATATAAGCTAGATACAACACTTATCAGGTCATTTGGAGGTAATGTTGATGATTTAGTCATAATCGGGTTATTTAATAATTTTGTAGTCTTAAGTAAATTTTAATAAAAATTATGTTACTGAACCACCCCAAAAATAGTAGCCCAAACCCATAAAAAATAACGAGTTACCATATAGTGCATGTTCGAATGTAACAAGTGATAAAGATTCTGTCTTTTTATATGTGCTGGCAAATATTATACCACCAAAAATTGATAGAAATGGTGCGATAAAATTTATAAATAAGACATGTGCATAGGTAAAAATTATTGCGCTCATAATAACCTGATATTTTGTTGGAACAATACTCTCGTACCTACTGAAGAAATAAGTTGTAAATATGAATTCTTGTGGTAATGCAGAAAATATTGGATATACAAGCAAAATCACTAATAGAAAGTATGGGTTTTGTTTTTGAATTGAAAATAACTTATCCTCATAAAAATAAAAAGTGATAAGATAAATTACTATTGTGAGAAAAAACCACCTTACTAGTATTTTTTCAACATTATATTTTGTAAAAGCGCCAAAATTTAAGATTTCCAGTAATTTTTTTTTTTTATGATATTGGTTGTATATAATAAGTGCATATATGCTAATTACCCATAAAATTGGAATGACATAATTTGCCAGTCTGTATGACAAAATAATTGTAGGAATAATCATTGCAATGATAATTAATTCCATCAATATATATTTTTTACTTTTTAACATATTACCCATCACAAATTATAAACATAATTATAAAATATTAATATTTGTAATATATAATAAACTCTTATATTAAACTTGTTAGGTTTATTTATTGAGTATTCTAATTATTATGTTAAAAAAATTACATCTACTACTTACAATATCTATATTCCTGCCAATCATTTTATCTAATACTGTGAATGCAAATATTTATGCAGATGAATTAAATAAATCTATCGATTTATATGATTCTAAACAATTTGATGAATCGGCTGAGATATTAAATAATTTAATAAAATCTGGTAACCTTGATGAACAATCACTAACCAGAGCTTTTTTATATAGAGGTCTATCTAATTATGAAAATGGTAAATTTATTGCATCAATAACAGATCTAACCAATTCATTATGGTTAGACCTTTTAAGTGATGATGAAAAAAAAGTGGCATTAGAAACGAGAGCAAATGCTAGAGAAAGAATTGGACAAGTTGATTTGGCAAATCACGATAAAAATACAGCAAAAAATATATCAGAACCAAATAACAATTCGATTGATGAGAAAAAAAATATAATCAATCTTGAGGACTTAAATGCAGAAAACAGAATTAATAATATAAAGAATAATTTTTCAATGAATGTTTCTAATTTTTTCGGTTCAAAAAATATTGAAGGAGTGGAATTGCCAAACAATGATTATGTGATATCAGATCAAGAAGTATATGATAATATTTTAAAGTACGATCAAAATTTATCGGGAAATTATGAAGACTCAAATATTTTAAATGAAGAATTTAATAAAGAAAACGATATTTCTAAAGATGAATTTCTTGCCTTAGATAATAAACAAAAAGTAACTTTGGATGAACCTGTTTCATTATCAACTATACCTAAATTAAATTCAAGCTATATTATATTGAACAGAGGTTTGGATTTGCCGACAGCGAAAGTTAAAATAAATAAAACCATAAATGATAATTTTAGGGTTCTCAGTGGAATAAGTCCTCAATCAATTGAAAAGATTGATGATAATGGAAATATAAAATATGATATAATAATCGGACCTTTTACTAATCAAAACAGAATAGAACAAATCACAAAAAGTCTTGAAAAGAATAATTATAACTATGAAATTGAATTTTTAAATTAAAGTATATCAAATGATAAAAAAAATAAGATCATATTTTCTAACGGGGCTAGTTATTTCTGCTCCTGTTGCGATAACATTAGCAGTCGGGTGGTGGTTTATTAATAAAATTGACTCAATTTTCACACCCCTCTTGCCAAATAAATACTTGCCAGAAAATATACTGCCATTTGCAATACCTGGAGTGGGTCTTATTATTGGGTTTTTTCTGCTGACTTTCTTTGGTTTCTTGGCGGCTAATTTTCTTGGAGTAGGTTTCTTGAAATTTGGAGAGTCATTACTGAATAGGACACCTGTACTTCGAAGTATTTATAAAGGTTTAAAGCAAATATTTGAGACAGTATTTTCTGAAAATGGTCATAATTTCACAAAAGCAGCTGTTATAGAGTACCCAAGGAAAGATTCATTCGCTGTATGTTTTGTTTCAACAAATACAAAGGGTGAATTGTTAAAAAAAATATCAAAAGATGGTGAAACCTTCTTATCAGTGTTTGTTCCAACTACTCCAAATCCAACATCTGGGTTTCTTTTATTTCTACCTGAAAAAGATGTCAAATTATTAGACATGTCGGTTGAAGATGCTGCAAAATTAATAATATCTGCAGGCTTAGTTAATCCTGACTAATTTATCATGATAAAAGGTAATTAAATTCATGGGCTTCGTAGAAATCAAACATATATTTATATTCATGTTTTAGAACGTCAGAATTATATATTTTTTGTAAAATGTATTTACTTTCCTTTGATGCTTCCATTATTAATTCAGTAATCATGTCCTCATTCAATATTCTGTAATTAGTGAATCCTGATTGTCTGTTTCCAAGAAGATCTCCATAACCCCTCATTAACATATCTTGCTCAGCTATACTAAAACCATTTGAATTATCTTTGATAATTTTAAGTCTATTTTTTGAGATTTCATTGAGATTGTTGTCATGTAATAAAACACACCATGATTTGTTATCATTTCTTCCAACTCTCCCTCTTAATTGATGTAATTGACTTAGCCCAAAAGAGTCAGCATTCTCAATGACAATAATATTAGCCTCTTTAATATCAATGCCAACTTCTATGACGGATGTTGCAACTAATACATTAGATCTATTATTCATATAATTTTTAAGTTGTTCACTTTTATCATTTTCTGACATTTTTCCATGAATGAGGGTGATTGGGTGGATAAGTTTTTTTTGCAAGTATTTATATCTTTCCATTACTGAAGTTTTGTTTCCTGAATTTGATAATATTTGTGGACAGACCCAAAATACTTTATTGTCATTATTTATTATCTTATTAAGTCTATTCGATAATTCATCAATCTTGTTAATAGACAAAATACTTGTTTCAGTAATTTTTCTATCGGTGAGGTTGTCTAATTCCGATACATCTATGTCACCATATTTTATTTGAATTAATGTTCTAGGAATTGGTGTTGCTGTCATCAATAATAGATCTGCTCTTTGAATTTTTGATTTTTTTTGTAATGACAATCTTTGATGAAGACCAAATCTATGTTGTTCATCAATAACAATAAGACCAATATTTTTATATTTTAATTCATCTTGAAAAAGTGAATGGGTTCCAATTATAGCTTTTATTTCACCATTGGCAATTTCATTGTATATTTTTTTCTTATTATCTTTCTTAGTATTTGATGTTAAAAGACAAGTCTTAATATTCTTATCTTCTACTAAATTTGTAAAATTTTCATAATGTTGTGATGCTAATATTTCAGTAGGTGCCATTAATACAAATTGATAACCCGAATAGATTGCTTTTAGGCCAGAAAAAAAGGATACCAATGTTTTACCACTTCCCACATCACCTTGAAGAAGCCTAATCATTTGTTTAGGCTTTGACATATCATTATTAATTGTTTCAATTGCAAATTTTTGAGAATTAGATAATTTGAATGGTAACTTATCTTCAAATTTATTAACTAAGTTATTGTTACAATTCATTGATATACCTATGTTTTTTTCTCGAATATTACGAATATGTTCTATTTTAATTTGGTTTATAAGTATTTCATCATATGCAATTCTTTTTATGGGTGTTTCTGCATGCTGTGAATAATCTATTATTGGCATATGTATATATTTAAATGTTTCAATAATATTTAACCATTTTTTAGAAATTAGAAATTCTTTATTATGCCAATCATCAATACATTCTAAGAATGAGAAAACTTTTTCAAATATCAAGATGATTTGATTATTAGTGAGACCAGAGGTTAGAGGATAAATTGGTTCAAAATCTCTGCGTTTAGAGAAATCTTCTTCAGAAAGTATATAATCTGGGTGAGCTATTTGTTTTTTATTATTAAATATCTTAACCTTACCAGATATATATTTGGTTTCACCTTCTTTAATTTTTGATAACATATAAAAAGGGAGTTTGAAAAAAAGTAAGTCTAATTTATCAGTTCCATCATATATCTGATACTGATGAGGCGCATTACGAAAACCTTTTCTATAACTTACCACTTTGCCTATAATTGACTGTGTTTCACCATCAACAAGTTCGCTTATTTTCTTGATATTATTTCTTTGAATGATTTTAGTTGGGAAATGCCATAATAAATCAATTATTCTAACCTTTTCTACATTAAGTAGTTTCTTGAATTTTGAATAATTATTAGTTCCAATTCCATTGATTTCTCTTAAGTCAATGAATAACTTCTCAAATTTTGTATTATCTATCATAAAAAAATTGTAATTTAAAAAAACAGACATAATTAATATGTATATTATAAATAATATTGGATTTTTTATGAAAAACGAATTTCAAAATAAATTAATCTACAGGTCATGGCACAGAGGTACAAAAGAATTAGACTTAATTCTTGGGAATTTTATTGAAAATAATATTTCTTCTATGAAAGAAGAAGAAATTAAACTTTATGAAGAATTACTAGCATCTGAAGATCCTGAAATCTATAATTGGATAGTGAAATTAGAAAACTCACCAAATAAATCCTTAGATATTTTAATAAAAAAAATTAGATCTTATCTACAATCTAATAATATAGATGTCCTTAATTAAAGTTCACCCAATAATCAATTGGTAATGNGGCATTTATGGAAGGGTCTCAATTAATTGAAGTTTTAAATTGTGTTGAAAATGGTAAGCACAATNTAATTNTCATATTAAAATCAAATGAAGAAATTGAAGAATTCNACAAAAATCTTAAGTTTTTTAATAAATCTATAAAGGTCATAAAGCATTTTGAGTGGGATTGTCCACCATATGACAACTTCGGTCCATCTAGGCTTAATAAATCAAAAAAAATAATAAACCTAGTAAGATTGAACAAATACATCAAACACAAAGTAAAATTTATATTATTAGCGACACATCGATCATTTATTCAAAAGATTCAAGACTTATCAATCTATCAAGAAAAAATATTAAAAATAAATGATGAAATATCATATAAAGATTTTCAAAATCATCTGGAAAATATTGGATATGAAAAAGTTGATAATGTTATTGAATATGGNACTTATGCAAACCGCGGTGGAATAATTGACTTATTTAGCCCTAATTATTTATATCCATTCAGATTGGATTTTTATGGCAATAAAATAGACTCAATAAGATTCTTTGACATACAAAATCAATTAACAATAAAAAATGTTGATCAGATAAAANTTTATCCATTCTCTGAAATTTTTCTTAATTCAGAAACACTAAGTAATTTTAAGAAGAACTATATCTATCATTTTAAAAGAAATGATAGAGATATAAATTATGAGGACATTTCATCAGGAATTAGAGTTAATGGTATAGAACAATACTTATCATTATTTTATGANAACCTTACATCATTAATGGATTTAATTCCCAACTCTCGAGTATTTAAGAATGATTTAACACTTGAAACTCTTGCACAAACAGTCGAAGAAAATAATGAAATTTATAATATGAAATTGGATGTCATTAATAGTGATAATTTAATAAAAAATCTAATTAAACCTATAAGATGTGATGATCTCTATTTAAATAAAAATGATATAGAGGAAATATTTGAGAATAAAAATCAAATTTATCAGAATTTAAATCAAAAAAATAAAAAAAACGAATATTCAGAAATATACAATATTACTACTTCAGACAACCATCTTATAAACTTATTAAGTTTAAAAGAGTATTCAGCCAAGATTACTACATTATCTAATATAATAGATGATTACATCAAACAAAATAAAAGTCTTATCTTCACAACAAAGAATATTATTGCCACAAAAAATTTTTTATATGAATTAAATTCNAAGATATNAAATATAAACACAATAGAAAGNATTACTGAGTCAAAGGAAGAAAAATTTTATATTACAAACAAGATTGATTTAGGTCATGTTGAAATTAATGATCAAGTTTTTATATCATTAGATAAGCTCTTCAATATAAGAAAAAACAAAAATTCAACCAAATCTAAAAAACCAACAAATTATATAAAAGAACTAACTTCAATTAATGTAGGAGATTATGTTGTCCATCGCGAATATGGTATTGGAAAATTCAATAGTTTAAAAAAAATAAACACAAAAGATCTGACATATGACTGTCTAGAGTTGATTTATAAAAATAATGATAAAGTTCATCTGCCTGTGGAAAATATTGAATTATTGTCATTATACTCGCACTCAAATAATGATGAAATTGAACTTGATAAGTTAGGCTCTGCACAATGGCAAATAAGAAAAAATAAAGCATCAAAACATATAAAAGAGATTGCTGATGAATTAATAAAACAAGAGGCAAAGAGACAATTGTCCAATGCTGTTAAGTTTACGACCGATTATAGATATAATGAGTTTGTTGCTTTTTTTGAATTTGAAGAAACTGAAGATCAGTTAAAGGCTGAAAGCGATATACTTAACGATCTATCCAAGGGTGTTCCAATGGATAGACTTATATGTGGNGATGTTGGTTTTGGTAAAACAGAATTGGCGTTAAGAGCCTCATACTTAGTTGCATCTAATCATTATCAAGTCNTTATATTAGTTCCAACTACAATACTTGCTAAACAGCATTATGAAAATTTTCTAAATAGATTTAAAAATTTCTCATTGAAAATAAGCATTATAAGNAGATTCACCTCTAAAGCCGATCGTTTGGAAATTTTAAACAAAACCAATTCTGGAGATATCGACATCTTGATTGGCACACATTCAGTATTAAATGATGATTTAAAATTTAAAAAACTCGGAATGATCGTTATNGATGAAGAACAAAACTTTGGTGTTAAGCAAAAAGAGTATTTAAAAAAACATGCTGACAATGTTCATGTNTTATCACTGTCAGCAACTCCAATACCTAGAAGCATGCAACTAGCTTTAAATGGAATTAGAGATATGTCTATTATTATGTCCCCTCCTGAGGGTAGGTTGCCAATTAAAACTTCTATCAATTATTTTGAGCCATCAATTGTTCGAAAAGCATTATTAAATGAAAAAAATAGAAATGGTCAATCATTCATCATTTGTCCTAAAATCAGGGATATTCCTAAAATAGAAGAAATAATTGATAAGAATGTTCCTGAGATAAAATATGCTATTGCACATGGCAAATTATCAAATAAAGAAATCAATNAAATAATGAATGACTTTTATGATAATAAATATGATTTAATAATTGCTACCTCTATAATTCAATCCGGGCTTGATATTCCAAATGCAAATACCATAATAATTACGAATTCACAAAATTTTGGTTTATCACAAATTTATCAAATACGTGGACGTGTAGGTAGATCAAAATTACAATCATCAGCAATTATTACAATTCCAAAATATAATATTTCTAAAACTGCACTACAAAGGTTACAGATATTACAAAATCTAGATAGATTGGGGATGGGGTTTATTTTGGCAACACATGATCTGGATATCAGAGGTGCAGGGAATNTATTGGGAAGTAAACAATCAGGGCATATAAAAGACATTGGCATAGAATTATTTAATAAAATGTTATCAGATGAGGTTGAGAATATAAGAAATAATTATATTACAGAGGATAGAAATGACTGGACTCCAATTATAAAAACAAACCAATCATATTACATACCTGAAACTTATATAAGNGACATAAAAGTTAGAATGGGAATATACAATAGGCTAGCTGATATTCAAACACTGGAAANTATGTTCTCTTTTGAAGATGAACTATTAGATAGATTTGGNGTAATACCTAAACCATGCAAAGAATTAATAAACATACTTTTATTAAAGATTAGATGTAAGGAAATGAGCATCAAAAAATTAGAAATGAATACAGATGGNATAAATATCTCTTTTCATGAGGATTTTTCATATCAAAATAAATTGATTATTTGGATAGAGCAAAATCATAAAATAGCCTCTATTAGAGGTAACAATCTATTGTTTATTAAAAATTCTGATAATGATAAGAATTCTACTTTTGGCGTAATTAATCAGNTAAAAATAATTGATGAGAACATATACTGTTAATCAAGGTACCATGTGTTTATTTTATATCCATCCAGAGATAGTTGTGTGGGCATCCTAACCTTATCACTAACAGCAACCCATTGGTGTGGCCAATGAAATAAGGGTATTACATAAAAACCAGAAATTAACATTCTATCTAAAGCTCTAACGGAATACATAAATTCATCTTTTTCGGTACTTTGTACTAATTTCTCAATTAATTCATCAATTTTAACATTTTTAATTCCAGGATAATTACGACTACCAATTTCATCTGAACTTTTTGAACTCCAGTAAAAATTTTGTTCATTACCTGGTGATAGAGACGAATACCAGAAGTGTTCAATTATATCAAAATCAAAGTTTTGTTTTCTTTGTTGATACTGAGTTGAGTCAACCAATTTAATATTTAGAGCAATGCCAACTTTCTTCAGNGTTTCCTTGAAATTAAGTGCGTATTTTTCCTGTCTTTTATCAGATATAAGAAATTCAAGAGATAGTTGTTTGTTTGTAGATGTATTTATCAATCTAGAATCATCTAACTCGTACCCAGACTCTTTAAATAAATTTAGAATGTTATTTAATTTCGTTCTAATGTTATTAGATTTGAGATTTCTATATTGATACATTTCGTCTTCATATTGTGTTACTTCACTTTCACCAATTAAGTTCCTTTCAATTTCGGTTATATCATTGTTGATGGATGATAAATAAGAGTTATCATAAAAACCTTGTGTTCTCCTATATAAACCATGATATAAATTTTGATTTATCCATTCAAAATCAAATAATAGCGTCAGTGCTTTTCTTATCCTTATGTCTTTAAGCTCTGGTTTTCTTGTATTGAGTGCTAATCCCAACATGCCTGCCGGAGTATTTCTATTAATTTCTTTGAGTTTTATTTTGCCATTTAGAACATTTTTTTCAGATTTAAGATTATTCCATCTTATTGGGTCCCAAATTTGATAAAAATCAAATTGACCTGCTTTAAAAGCTTCATATCGTGAATTATCATCAAGATAATAATCAACTGATATATATTTAAAATTATTTACGCCATCATTGATAGNGAGTTGGTCACCCCAATAATTATTATTCCTTTTATAGGTTATATTTTTACCTTGTTCCAAGCTTTCAACTATATATGGACCAGAGCCAATGGGTATAGTAAGATTTGCTTCTTCAAATTTACCATCTTTGTAATGGTGTTCTGGTAAGATTGGCATCAATCCCAAGATCATAATTAATTCTCTATCATCATCATCATCATTTAATATGAATTTGATACTCTTGTTGGATGTTATGATCACATCGTTGATTCTGGAATAGTAGCTTCTGTAATTAGGTCTGCCATTTTCCATTAATTGAGTAAAACTAAAGAATACATCACTTGCTTTTAAGTCAACACCATCTGAAAATTTAGCATTTTCATTAATATGAAACTCAATCCACTTTCTATTTTTTGGATACGTAATCTGTTCTGCTACTAGTCCATATAATGAAAAAGGTTCTGAATAATTCCTCGACATCAGACTTTCAAAAACAAAATCTTTAATACCATATGCTGTCCTACCTTTAACAATAAAGGGATTAGTTGAGTTAAATGTTCCTAGTGAAGCAAATTTAAATTTACCGCCCTTATTTGCATAAANATCAACATGTGGATATCTTACAGTGGTATTTTCAAAATCNGGTTTCCCATGCATACTAATTGAATTAGAGGTTATAATCTCTTCTGAGGAAGCAGTGCTATGAAAAAGAAGTATAAAAATTAAGAGATATTTATAGGTTTGAATTTTTTTTATATTTAATGTCATATAAATCTGCTATTATAAGTTCTTATTATATATACGATTACTGTGATGATAAATTCATTTAAATACATATTACCAATATTCATATTATTATTGTCAGCCTCATTTGTTAATGCTGAATCGCATGATGTAAAGCCAAAGTGGGATAAGTTATGTGAAACATCAGACGAAAACACTATATGTCAAATTAGTTTTGGTCAATATATGGATTATGGTGATCAGAAGATTTGGTATTCTCGTGTTGGTGTAGTTGAATTAAATGGCATACAAAAAAAATTATTTATTCATGCTCCACTTGGTGTAAAAATTCAAAGCGGAGTATTGTATCAGATTGATGATAACCAAACAAATTCTATGCCTTACAATGCATGTTACAACATTCAAGGTTGTCAAGGACTACTAGAAATAGATGATAATACTATTCAGCAACTAAAAGATGGAAATTCAATTAAATTTAGGTTTGCATCAGTAAATGGACAAGCAATTGATGGTAATATNTCACTGGTTGGTTTTACAAAAGCTTATAATAAGTAGAATTAATTTTTTAAATTGTCTAGTAGCTTGTAGGTTCCATTAGCATAATCTCCAAAAAAGTTGTATAGCTCATCGTGTGATATCGGCTCATCTGAGTCATCAATCTCGAGATTTTGTTCNGAAACATATGCTATGTACTCTGTTTCACTATTTTCTGCAAGTAAGTGATAAAAAGGTTGATCTTTAGTAGGTCTTATTTTTTGTGGTATTGACATAAGATATTCTTCNGTATTAGCGTATTCAGGGTCTATATCGAATACTACTCCACGAAAAGGGTAGTATTTATGTTTGACAACTTGACCAATATTAAAAGAGGCTTTTTTACTATTTTTCATTTTCTTTTCCATTTTTCATGGGTCCATAGCCACCATTCAGAAGGCTCTGAAGTTATCCATCTACTATAAATAGTATGTATGTTAGTCATTACATTCAAGATAGTAATATCATTATCCTTATCTTTTGTATAATTTATCTGTTGAAGTTCAAAANTATATTTAGAGTTCTTGCCTCTGTTTACTTTTAACATATGTATATTTGCACCTGTTCTAAGTGATAGAACTGCTGGAATTACCATTGATGTAGTTTCGTGACCAAGAAAATCCAGTTTAATACCTTTTAGCCACTTCTGATCGCATANTAGTACTATATCAATACCTTTAAGTAAGAGATTTTCGAGTTCCTTTGAAGATGTCTCAAATTTTTCGTAACAACCACCTAAATATATAAGAGATCTTCTTTTGAGAATAAATTTATTTATAAAGGGATTAGAGATATGTCTATAAACAAATGCCACTTTTTTATTTTGNAAATAAAAAGGGACACCAGCCATTTCCCAATTACTAAAGTGTGCTGTAACGTAAATATTACCAATTTTATGTTTTTTGGGTATTGAGGGTATATTAAAGAATTTTTGCCTCTTAAGAATTGACTTCATCATCATCAATTCACCAATATTTTGTCCAAAATGATAATAGATTTTCTTAATTGTTGGTTTAGTATCAGCCTCATTATAATTCATATATTGAATGAGCTGTTTTTTAATACGGTCTTTTCTTTTTAGGAACATGCTTATAAATGACATTACAAAACCTGAAATTTCAGATGCTGTCACGAATGGAAAAATTGAAATGAACATATAAAGGAATAAAAAAACCAGATATTCAAAAAATTGTCTTATTTTTTTCATTGTGTTTATTTATTTTTTTTTAATACCATTCCTTCTTGTAGAAGAACATTTCTTATTGTTTTTGATTTTTGTAAGGTTATCATACCAATATTTCTGATAATAAAATTTTTAAAGTTATAATTCATCATACTTTGATAGAGAAGATTAACAGACTTGTATCTCTTGTAAATATCTGACCATCGTAAATGGTTATATTTTGAAGTTATAATCTTAGATCCTGGATCTATATTTTTATATGAATTAAGCAAATTATATATCACTTCAATATCTCTTAACCCAAGATTGAGACCTTGTGCTCCAATTGGTGGAATTACATGTGCGCTTTCACCAATTAAAATACATCTGTTGGTATATAATTTATTTACACGTAAAGTTTCAGATGGGAAAATATTATGAGTTCTATTTGTTTCTATGTTTCCCAAATATGAGCCAAGTAATTGATTAAAATAATCAGTTAATATACGCCCATTTTTTTTCTTGATATTTTCTGGGTTATCAATGTATACAATAGCACTCGTATTGTTTGAAGTGGGGACTGAGGTTAATAAACTTCCATTTCTGTGTATTTCGTAGCTTGTATTTTCATGATGCTTTGAATGGTCTATTTCCGTGATTAAAATATTTTCCTGATATTTTAATCTTTCGACACTTATAAGATTTTTATTTCTGACAATCGAATCTCTTCCATCTGCTGCAATTACTAAATCATGATGATTTCTCTTTCCTTTATAATCTATTATTACTTCCTGAAGATTATTATTAATTGAATTGATGAATTCATCTATATGAATTATATTTTTGGATTTTTTGATTTGTTTTATAAGTTTATCAGATAATAAGGAGTCTTTTATATTATAAGCGAAACAATCCATTTCTAATTCAAAAGAGTCAAAGTCCAATATTTTTTCACTGGATCTTAATTGATCAATAATTTTAAACTTCTTGAGTTTTTGAATATTTTCATCATCCTCGTTAATGTTAATTATTGACTTAAATAGATTGAAAGATGTTTTCAGAATTGCAGTTGTTTTGTAGTCACTATGTTTTGGAAATTTTCCATATAAAGTTATTTGAATATTATTCAATTTTGATAAGTACAAAGCACAAGTCATTCCAATTATGCCAGATCCGACTATCGCTATTTTATATTGTTTCATCTAACTTATTTTTTTAAAAAGCTCGTATAAGTCGTTTTGTCCTTCAAAACCAATTCCGGGTCTTTCTGACAGTTTAAGATACCCATCGTCAAGTTTATAATCATCATCATATCCAGAAAAAACACCAAAAACATTGGGATAGGCTTCACACATAGATAATCCAAATCCACAAGCAATATGTAAAGACATTTGATTTCCACCATGAGGCATAATTCTATTAACATCCCAGTTTAATTTCTTCAACTCAATCAGTGCCTCATTAAAATAACTTATTCCATAACTTTGAGGAATATCTATTTGCAATAAATCCTTGCCAATTCTAAATCCACCATAATTAATTAAATTTATAAAATCATAAATTGAATATAGGTTCTCACCACCTGCCACTGCCCCTTCATAGGTGTTTATAAATTCATTATACTTTGTGAAGTTTGATGGATGTGTTGGTTCTTCAAACCAATTTAATCCAAAACCTTTTAGTTCTTCGGCATACTCCAAATAATTATTTTCACTCAATCCACCATTAGCATCTAAAGCAACTCTATCTGGTGAACCTGCGGCTTCTATTGCTGCAACTACTCTTGAAACATCTTCTTTGATTGGAGCACCGCCAATTTTAATTTTCATTAAACGATAACCATTATCAAAATTTTTTTTAATTTCATCTTTTAGATCTTCTATAGTCTTTCCAACATCATAGTAACCACCACCAACGTAACAAAACATACGATCTGTTGAATTATAGGTTGGAAATTTGTTTGCTAATAACTGATATAAAGGTAAATTTTTGGATTTAGCTAACGCGTCCCATAGTGCAGTCTCAATTGTTCCAATTGGAACAGATCTCTCCATGTCACCTCCAGGTTTTTCTCCAACTAACATAACCTGTAAAGCTTTCTTTGTATCGATTTCCCCATCAGAATCTAATAGCATATCATCGTTAGCATTCAACAGACGTGGAATAAATCTTTTTCTCATAGGATCACCACATGCGTATCTGCCTGTAGAGTTAAATGCATATCCTGTATGCACTTTATTCCCATCATCAATATCCACTTTTACTATTGAAGTTGTCATTTCTTTGAAGGAAAACATTGAGTTACTGAGAGATAAATTTAATTTTATTGAGTTTTCTTTTATATCTATTATTTTCATTTTTGATCTTTCTTTGAAAAATATGCAGCTATTGGCACACAGGATAATATTAAAAATATTCTTGTAACATGGCAAGTGGCAATGAAAGTTGCCTCTACACCAATCGCCATTGATAATAATAACATTTCAGTAAACCCTCCGGGCGCTAACGCTAAATAAAGGGCTCTTGGATCTAAATCTATAATCTCAAAGCTAATGAGTGCCATTATTAAAGCAGTTGTAATCATTAATGTAGAAACAACTAAACCGTGACTCACTATTTCTTTAAATTCTTTGGATGTAATACCATGAAACCTAACACCTAAGCTTGTACCTAATATTATTTGAGCAAAGGCAACAATAAAAGTAGGTGGTTTAACTGTTATTATAGATGTCATATGGAAAACAGCACTTAAAAGTAGTGCACCAAATAACGCGCCACCTGGTAATTTAAATTTTAATCCAAGAAATGCACCAACAACAGCACACAGAATTAATATTGACCAATCCACTATGCTTACATCAAGTAATGGGGGGTTCTTTATAATGATTCTTGAAAAATCAGTATCAAAATAAAATTTAATTATTAGAGCACTTGAGATAACAACTAAAGCTATACGAATAGAGTGTGATAAAATCATTTTTCGTTCATCAGCGCCTGCATCAGAGCCAATAAATACTAATTCAGCCAAACCACCTGGAGGTGCTGAAAAAATAGCCGTTACATTGTCCCATTTAGCTATTTTTCTAAAATATAAATAAGCAACTAAAGAAACAACTATTGAATATATAAAAACTAGAGCAATTCCTTTTGGCCACGACGATACTTGCGCAATAATATCGGGAGTAAAAGATGAGCCAATTAATACACCAAGTATAGGAAGTGCTATTCTTCTTAATCGATTGTCAACATCAAAATAACCGATTGGTATCGATAATATAAGTGATATTGCAAATGAACCCAGCATCCAGGGTAGGGGAAAATTTTCTAGATAGAAAATATATCCACCAATTCCCCCCATACATAGAGAGATAATGTTTTTTGTAAAGGGGTTTTGCATTATAAGACAACTCTTATTAAGAAGATTTCTTAAATTAATACAATTAAATATTATATCAATATGTATTTGAAATTATGATGTCTCACAACATCTAATTCATATTGTGATTATCAATATTTCTAGTAACGTAAGCATTAATAACCCTGCCATAATGTAATTAAATATTTTCAATCTATATTGGTTGTTAAGGATATAACTCAATCGTTCACCCGCATATGTCCATAAACATTGACACGGAATGTTAATAAGCACGAAAGCAACTGTAATTATTAAGATTGTTGAAAATTCGTGATTTGGAGCATATACAGAAATTGCAGACATTGCCATAATCCATGCTTTTGGATTTACCCATTGGAATAAAGCTGCTTGTTTGATGGTGAATGGTTTTGATTTTTTTTTAATATCATTTTTAAATGTTGTCGCTGTTGCTATTTTAAACGACAAGTATGTTAAATATATTCCGCATGATATTTTTAATATGAGTTTTGAGATTGGGAATAAATCAAAGATCTGAGAAAGACCAGATCCAATAGAAAGTAACAAAAAACTAAATCCAATTAATATTCCAAACAGGTGAGGGATAGTTTTTTTAAAACCATAATTTGTACCTGATGCTAATAACATAATATTATTTGGTCCAGGTGTGATAGATGATACAAAAGCAAAGATTATAATCGCAATTAATATTTCAAATTGTATCATAAAACTTACTCCTCAATCTTACTTATTAGATGATTAATAATATTTCTTTAAATATGTTTAGAAAAGGATAATTCCTTAATATCTAGTAAGCTAGATAGATCATCAATATTAGCGAAACTAATGCACGGTTCCATGAACGTTATGAAGTATGTTTATCTTTTATATAGTCTTGTGCTTTTAATTTATGATATTTAATGCCGTTTATTCCAAGA
>PAHC01000023.1 GCA_002704755.1 Rhodobiaceae bacterium | reverse complement strand
AGAACAGGTCACATAAATTAACTTACCACCAATTTTAACAAATTTACTTGCCTCACGAATTATATTTTGCTGTGCCTTTATGTTATCATTGAGTTTTTCTTTGCTTGACTTCCATTTAAGATCTGGTTTTCTCCTCCATGTGCCAGATCCAGTACACGGTGCATCAACAAAAACAACATCAAATAAATTATTATTTTGAATATTCTCTAAACCAACTTTGATTTGATAATTTTTTATTCCTAATCTTCGCATCCTTGATGGTACATTTGATAATCTAGACTCATCTATATCATGTAAAAAAATTTGACCAGTATTATTCATC
Source organism: Rhodobiaceae bacterium (assembly GCA_002704755.1). Lineage (GTDB taxonomy): Bacteria > Pseudomonadota > Alphaproteobacteria > Rhizobiales > TMED25 > TMED25. The sequence continues at coordinate 7,941 of PAHC01000023.1, read as the reverse complement.
AACATGCTAAGTACAACTGCTTTCCCACCATGACCTGCGCAGTAATCTAAAACCTGTTGACCAGGACTAACACCTGATAAGATACTTGCAATTTGAGATCCCTCATTTTGAATCTCAATACGCCCCTTTGAATAAGCGAGCGTTTTTTCAAGATTTGGATATTTATGATAAAGTCCGGTCGCTTTAAACCTCAAAGAATAGGGGCTATAGGCAGTATTTATTGGAAGAAATTTTTGAAGTTCACTCTCAACTTTTGAAATATTGGTTTTTATTGAATTTACTCTTATATCTAAATCAGGCATATTAGAAAGATGTTGCAACTGTTCAGCTTGATCAATGTCAAATGTTCTTTCATACTCACTTACAGCCCATTCAGGTAAATCATTTTTTATCCAATTTTTTGCTTCTTTTAGTCTTTCTTTTGCCCCTTCTATTTTAAAAACCTCTTCACCAGATAATGACTCTGGAGCATGTATTTCATTATTAAATAAATCATATAAATTATTGATATTAAATTGAAATTCATTAATAAGTGTGCCAATTAATATTGCCCTAGGACTATCATCAGACATAATATAACTAGATGAGATTTTCCTTCTCAATGATGCGTTTAGGATATTTGTAATGGTTGCCCTATCTTTTACCCCAGCATACCTATTATTTACCGCCCACTCCTTCATCACACTTGGAACAGTTCTATATCTATTTAAGATCTGCTCTAAAATTTCAATTGATGATTGTATTTGAGACGCTAGTTTCAACGTACTGATGGGTAATTTGGTGATTCACGTGTAATAAGTACATCGTGTACATGACTTTCTTTGAGACCTGCACTTGATATTTTTTGGAAAACAGCATTTTTTCTAAAATCTGTCAGAGTCTTGGCTCCCGTATATCCCATTGAAGCTCTCAATCCACCAGTTAATTGATGAATTACACCTGATAAAGGACCTTTATAAGGGACTTGACCTTCTATCCCCTCAGGCACTAACTTGTGAGACTCCTTTACCTCTTCTTGGAAATATCGATCGGCAGACCCCCTCGCCATTGCACCCAATGAGCCCATTCCTCTGTAATATTTATAACTTCTACCTTGATACAAAAATATTTCGCCTGGGCTTTCGTCTGTTCCTGCAAACAATGAACCTATCATTGCGGCACTTGCTCCTGCAGCAATCGCTTTTGCAAGATCACCTGAAAATTTTATCCCTCCATCTGCAATTAATGGAACTTTTACTTTGTTTAAATATTCAGCAGTTTCTAAAATAGCACTGAATTGTGGTACACCAATTCCTGCAACAACTCTTGTTGTGCAAATTGACCCCGGGCCAATACCCACTTTAACTGCGTCAGCTCCAGCATCAACAAGTGCTTTTGCTGCTTCTTTAGTTGCAATATTTCCTGCAATGATCTGTGTATCGTATTTTTTTTTAATATCCTCCACGGCCTTGATTACACGAGATGAATGACCGTGTGCTGTATCTACTACTACTACATCCACGCCAGCATCAATAAGCATTTCAGTTCTTTCCATCCCCTTCTTGCCGACAGTCGTTGCCGCACCAACAATGAGCCTTCCAAAAGCATCTTTGCTGGCATCTGGATAGAGCTTTGCTTTCTCAATGTCTTTAACAGTAATCAAGCCAATGCATTTATAATTGTCATCAACAACGATCAGCTTTTCAATTCTGTGTTGATGCAAAAGAGCTTTTGCTTCATCAGTTGTAACTTCTTCTTTAACAGTGATGATTTTATCTTTTGTCATTAATTCACTAACAGATGTATTGAAGTCTGTTACAAATCTAACATCTCTATTTGTTAATATCCCGACTAATTTATTATCTTTCGTAACAACTGGTATTCCAGAAATTGAATTTGATTGCATTAAATGAATTGCTTCTTTAAGTTTTGCGCTTTCATTNACTGTAACAGGATTAACAACCATACCCGATTCGAATTTTTTAACTTGCGCAACTTCGGCAGCTTGAACTTCAGGCTCTAAATTTCTATGTATGACACCAATACCACCAGCTTGAGCCATAGCTATAGCTAATTTAGCTTCTGTAACAGTATCCATTGCACTTGATATTATAGGAATATTCAAGCTTAAAGATTTTGTAAGGTTTGTGGAGATGATTGTATCATTTGGAAGCACACTTGATGCGCAGGGTTTTATTAGAACATCATCAAATGTNAAGGCTTCAACAAACATATTTATGTTTATCATCCATTTTACTTTATGGAAAGGCAAAAATTCAGTGTANATTATTTTTTATANTTTAACCCAACAACATATAACTCTGTTGAATTTGCTCTACTTGATTTAGGTTTTATATGTTTCACATTTTGGAACTTAATCTTCATTCGATTCAGAATATCACTTTCTGTTCCACCGCGAAAAACTTTACCAACAAAAACTCCTCCGTCTACAAGCAGGTTCTCTGAAACATCCAGTGCATTCTCCAGTAATGCTATAATTCTCAAATGATCTGTAGACTTATGACCCGTTGTTGATGGAGCCATATCTGATAGAATAATATCAGCTTCTGGCTTTATCAGTTTCGCCTTGATCAAATCCAGACTATCCTCTTGAAAAATATCTAACTGCATAGAGTCAACCTCTGATAAAGAGTTTATTGGCAATATATCAACAGCCAATACTTGCCCACGTTGCTGTCCCTTATTTACATACTGCGCAGCGATTTGGCTCCAACCACCAGGAGCTGCTCCCAAATCCAAAACACACTGACCTGGTTGAAAAATATTAAATTTTTCATGAATTTCTAGTATTTTGAAAGCCGCACGTGACCTGTAACCAAGTCTATTTGCATCTCTAACAAAAGGATCGTTTAATTGACGCTCCAACCACCGTGTGGACGATAGCTTTCTTCCCTTAGCAGATTTTACTCTTACTTTTAAATTTGCATCTCTTGTCATTGGAAAATATTCCACTCAGTTTTTTATTGGTAACCTAGAGTTTATTTCTATACCAAAACCAGATAAACCAACAAAATGACTTGTTGTGGATGAGAGTAATTCAATAGATGATATATTTAAATCTCTTAAAATTTGAGCTCCAAGACCTATGTCTCTCCATTGCTCTTCTCTTATATTCTCACTACCTGATTTTTTGTTCTCTGCCTGAACTCCAATTGCGCCTTCTCTCAGATAAAGTATGACTCCTCTGCCCTTACCCTGTAGATGATTTAATGCAGCTGAAATTAGATTATCCTCTTGAAATACGTCCTTAATGATATTCTCTCTATGTATTCTAGTTGGAATATTATCCCCATCTGAAATATCACCAAAGAGCAACGCTAAATGCTCAACATCATCAAATATTGTGTTGTAGGTGATTATCGTTGCTTCGCCTATTGATGTATTAATATTTGTTTCACTAATTCTTTTTACAAGTTGCTCTCTTTGCTCTCTGTATTCTATGATGTCAGCAACTGAAATAATCTTTAAATTATGTTCTTTTGCAAAATTAAATACTTCTTCACCCCTTTTCACGCTCCCGTCATCATTCATTAGTTCAGATAATAATCCTACAGGAGGCAAACCACCCAATCTTGCTAAATCACTTGCTGCTTCAGTATGCCCAGATCTCATTAAAACCCCTCCTTCTCTTGCTATTAGTGGGAATACATGACCTGGCCTTACAAAATCATTTGGCTTTGTGCTCTCGTCTGCCATTGCCCTAATTGTATTTGCTCTTTCAGTAGCTGAAATACCTGTAGTCAAACCCTTCTTTAAATCAATCGAAATAGTGAAAGCTGTACTTAGAGGCGCATCATTGTCTGACACCATTGGATCAAGATGCAGTTTTCTTGCTATATCTTGAGGCGCTGAAACACATAATATACCACTTGTATGACGTATTATAAATCCTGTTTTCTCAGGTGTAGCCAGTGATGCAGCCATAATCAGATCGCCTTCATTTTCACGATCATCATCATCAACTACTACAACCATATCTCCCAGAGTTATTGCCTCTATNGCGTCTTCAATTTTGTCAAATTTCATTTTTTTTCTATTTTTCTTTTTTTATAGAGCTTTTTGCAAAGTTTTCATATAGATTTCTCAATTTAAGAGTTAGTTTTCCGGGCATACCATCGTTGATGGCCCTGTCATCAATCGAAATAACAGGCATAACAAACACAGATGCACTTGTAAAAAAAGCCTCATCCGCATTATATGCTTCTTCGATAGTAAATGGTCTTTCATCGAAAATTAATCCTTCTAGCTCTAACAATTTCAATACTGCTTGTCTGGTAGTTCCTGATAAGATTTTCTCATTATTTTTTCTACTAATTAATTTATTATCTTTGATTATAAATGCATTACTAGATCCACCTTCTGTAATAAAGCCATCCTCATACATCCAGACTTCATTGCAGTTGTTTTCATGCGCTACCTGTTTAGCTAATACTTGTGGCAATAAAGCTATCGATTTAATATCCCGTCTTTTCCATCGTATATCTGGGAGAGTCATAATTTTTGCATTAAGTCTATCAATTGGAAGATCCATTATTTGTTTGTGATGAACAAACATGATTAGGCTTGGCGATGGACCTTCTGGAAATTCAAATTCACGAGTTTGACCAATTCCCCGAGTTACATGAAAATATANCGTACCCTCTTTTAATTTGTTAATTTCAATAAGTTTCTTTTGGACAAGTAATAANTCNTCTAATTGAATAGGCAGAGTTAGTTTGATCTCATTGAGTGATCTCTGCAGCCGTNAGATNTGTGACTCATTGTCAATGATAACTCCATTNTAAACACCTGCAACCTCATATACACCATCGGCAAATAACAAACCCCTATCCATTATAGAAACTTTTGCATTTTCTATTTTCTCATAATCACCGTTTACATAAGCAATATTTGTCATAGTTTCAGCTCAAAATTGTTCATAAAAGTCAGAAAAAACTTATAATAACAGTTATAATTAAATATATTGTAAATATATTTATCACTATGATAAAAAAAATACATCATTAATTCAAATAGGGTGCATGCTTTGACTAATAAATATAAAATAAATGTAAATGGACAACCCCACGAAATTGAGTCCGACGAGGATACACCATTATTATACATTCTCAGGAACGACCTAAAACTTAAGGGTACAAAATTTGGCTGTGGGGATGGAATTTGTGGAGCCTGTACAGTCATTATGGATGGGTTACCGATATTTTCGTGTGACACACCAATATGGTCAGCAGATGGTAAAAATATTGAAACAATCGAAGGTTTGTCCGTGAATGGTATTCACCCTCTTCAGGAAGAAATGATAGACGAACAAGCAGGGCAATGCGGTTATTGTTTGAGTGGTATAACAATGCGGATAAAAGCATTACTTGATAAGAATCCAAATCAAACTGTCGATGAAGTTGCAGAGCAGTTAGATAGAAATCTTTGCAGATGTGGCTCTCAGTCAAGAATTTTAAAAGCAGTAGAAAATTACATAGAGAAGGTATCCTAAAATGAATATGTTTCCAAACTCTCTCGACTCAGCACCAAATATTGATAATTGGTTTACATTCAAAGAGAATGGTAAGGTCAGAATGGTTTCTGGTAAAGTTGAAATCGGACAAGGGATAAATACTGCTTTTATGCAGATTGCAGCTGAAGAACTCGATATCAACCCGGAGAGGATTGAGATCTCAGCTGGAAACACTCAAGATAAGCTCGATGGTGGATGTACATCGGGTTCTCAATCAATGCAAACAGAGGGAATCTCGCTACGTAAAGCAGCCTCTGCAGCACGAATGGTTATGCTGGAAAGGGCAGCGGAATTATTACAATCTGATCTAAATAATTTAGAAATTGAAGATGGTGAAATATTTTTAAACGGCACCCCTACAGAATTAACTTATTGGACATTAGCAAAAGATATCAAACTCGATAAAAGTGTTGAATTATATATGAAGCCAAAAACAGCTGATCAAAAGAAGCTAATGGGCAAACCAATAAAAAGGGTTGATCTAAAAGATAAGATTCTGGGGAAACATATATTTATTCATGATCTAGAGTTTGATGGAATGCTGCATGCAAGGGTAATAAGACCTCCATCAGCAGCATCAAGATTGATCAAAATAGATACAGATAATATCAATAAACTTCCGAACATAAAAAAATTAATAGTTAATGGTTCATTTGTCGCTATTGTGACTGAAAAAGAACATCACGCCTTAAAGCTTGTCGACAAAGTAAATAATTTATGCGAATGGTCAAATATTAAGTTGAATATTGGAGATCCTTTAGAATATATAAGGAATACAGCTGCACCTTTTACCCTCAGCTTGGACAAAGGTGATGTTGAAAGCGCAACTGGTTCGGATATATCTACAGAAACCTCCAGAAATTATCTTTGTCACGCATCTATTGGACCATGTTGTTCAGTTGCACATTGGGGAGATAAAAAATTATCTGTTTATACTCATAGTCAAGCAGTATTCCCTATGAAAAGAACCTTATCTTCAATTTTTAATAAACCTGAGGATGATATTGATGTTCAACATTATCACGGATCTGGTTGCTATGGTCACAATGGTGCAGATGATGTAGTTTTAGATGCGACACTGGTTGCAAAAGAGTTTCCAGGAACACATGTACGAGTTGTATGGTCTAGAGCAGATGAATTATCATGGTCACCTCTAGCTCCAGCGATGATAACAAAAATTGATGCCAAAGTATCTAATGACTCCAAAATCAACTCATTTGATGTCCTTGTAAAAAGTCCACCTCATGTAAAAAGACCAAGTGGAAAAAATGGTGAATATTTACTGGCTGCAGAACATATTTCATCGCCGATTGAAGCCCCGAATCCTATAGATACCCCTCTTGAAAAAGGAGGAGCAGCAGACAGAAATTCAATGCCACTCTATGATATTCCAAATATAAGAATTAGAAAGCAAATCGTATATGATATGCCATGGAGAAGTTCTGCGATGAGAGGTCTTGGAGCTTTCGTTAATGTTTATGCAATTGAGACTTTAATGGATGATATTGCACACTCACAAAACATCGATCCACTTGATTTTAGGCTGCAGCATTCTAAAGACCCAAGGATCACAGCTGTGCTTGAAAATGTTGGCAAATTATCAAATTGGGGATCTAATAAACCTGGAACCTATAAAGGTCTTGCTTTCTCAAGATACAAAAACTCAGGCGCATATTGTGCTCTTGTTGCTGAAATTAAAGTTGATGAACATATTGATTTACTTAATGCTTGGGCAGTTATTGACGCAGGTGAAATTGTAAATCCTGATGGAATCAAAAACCAGATCGAAGGTGGAATTATTCAGGCAACCAGTTGTAGCCTTATAGAAGAAGTAAAATTTGATGAAGAAATTATCCTTGCAAAGGACTGGGAGACTTATCCAATAATTAAATTTAATCAAACACCTAAAATTACAGTAGATATTATTGATCGCCCCGAAGAGCCATTCCTTGGAGTTGGCGAAGCTGCCCATGGACCAACTGCAGCGGCAATAAGTAATGCCCTTTATTACGCACTAAATATAAGAATAAAGCAATTACCTATTACTCGGGATAGAATAATTTCAAGTGTAAATGGTTAATTAACCAGCGGCCGTAAAACCACCATCGACGTATATTGTTTGCCCTGTGATAAAGTCAGATGCGTTTGATGCCAAAAAAATTGCAGCACCTAAATGATCAGATGGGTATGCAAATCTACCTAACTTTATTCTCGATAAGATTCCTTGAGCCCTCTCTGGCATGGATGCCCAAGTCTTTTGAGTAAATTCTGTAACTGTTCCCGTTGGGGCGAGTGTATTCACTCGAATTCCAGAAGGTGCCCACTCGGTAGATATTGCTCTTGTCATATGCGCAATACCAGCTTTTGCCATACAGTATGGTGCTTTCTTTGCGTCCGTGGTATGACCCCAAGTTGAACCGAGATTAATA
>PAHC01000022.1 GCA_002704755.1 Rhodobiaceae bacterium | reverse complement strand
TTGGAAGAGTTATAAAATCAAATCTAGACTTAAATGTAGGTAAGGGTGTGATTAATTTTAAATTGCCATACTCAAAATCTAAAACAAATAACCTAAATGATGCATATTTTAGTTTTTCATTCCAAAGCGCAAGTAATGAAATCACTATCAATGAAATGAGAGTTTATCATGATGATTTCAAAATTGCAGGAAATGGTAAAGTCGACGTTAGTTTCACGCAATCGGGGAACGTTGAAGGCTTTGAAATAACTTTGTTGGATTTTAATTTACAAAAAAGAGATGAAGTTATATTAGACAAATCAACTATAAATATGATTTATGATATAGAAAGTAATAGTTTTAGCCTCAATGAAATTACTGGACTACTCCCTGTTGGTGATTTGAAATTAACTAACAAAATAAGCAATGACTCAAATCAATATTCATTAGAAGTAAACAATACTGACTCATCTAATTTAAATAGAATATTAAGCTTATTTTCAGCTAGTAAAGCTTCTAAATGGTTTGTTGACAATGTTAATGATGCACAAATAATTAAATTAAATGCAACCAGTAAGTNANACAAGAACGATAACAATTCAAATGATCAACTTGAAGTTAATATTGATTTTTCTGAAGCGGATTTTGCGTACTACAAAAATTATCCTAATATCCAAAATTCAGAAGGAAATCTGACATTGAATAACAAAGGAATCTCTGTCCAGATATATGAGGGAGATATAGTNCTTGAAAATTCCTCAAAAGTTAAAATTCGTAATTCTTCAGGGAAGATCATCAATGTTGATAATAACTATATTGCTGACTTTGAGATAAAAGCAGATTGTGGCATTCAAGATTGTATTGAATACTTTCATGAAATTGGAGAAAGCAAAGACAGTTTAATAGACTTGCAAAATAGAATATCAGGTAATGCCTCAATCAATGCCTCTGTCTTAATTGATACAAATCTTGGGTTTACAATTGATTCAATTAAAGAAGCAGATTTAAATGTTGAGAGTTTTGCATTTAGGCTAAATGATGAGAGTGTTTTTATGTCTCCCCTTGCAACATTCAATGTTCAAGACAATAAAATATTATCTTCAGGTGAATTTAATTTTAGTGGAATTCAATCGACGTTTGATGTGTTGGCAGACTTTAGTCAGCTAGATCCAAAGTTGGAAGTTGTTGTTAAAGCAAATCCTAGTCCAACAGAGTTAGGTATTTTGCAACCCGTTTTGGTAAATTATATTTCTGGACTGGCTAGAATTCCAACAGAGTTTCGAATAAATATGCCANTTACAGACATTGGAAACNTTGATTTAAATTCTTTTGAGAAAATTACAATGAAAAGTGATTTAACAAACGTAAGTATTAAATATCCTNTATTGAGATCNGGAAAATTAACCAATGAAAGAGCCCAAGTTACACTAACTGTCGACAAACCCAGNAATGANGGAGAGGCAAAATATAAAATTNAATATGATGCCCAAGATTTTGTTTTCGAACTTCTACTTAAAAGAAAATTTAATGAAGTTACAAATGAATGGGATTTTGTAAACTTTGAGGTATTAAATTTGTCATCAAGCGAAATTACAAACGCACAAATTTTAGGATACATAGAAGATAATNTATTAATTGCAGATGTTATTGCTAAAGAAGCAGAAGTTAGTGATTTTNTNAGAAGGAATTTATTTTCAATAGATGGAGATAACCGCAGTAATTTTAAAAATTTACCAGATATGCGTATTCTAATACAAAACATAGATAAAGTATCAGCAAATAATCGTGATATATCACTCTTATCTGGTGAAATAATTATTCAAAACAAAAAGCTATATAGAATGCAAGTAGACGGTTTTTTCAACGAGGACCAAAATAAAAGGATAGAGATAAAGTATAATTTAGAAGAAGAAGGTTTGCCTGCTGATTTAGGTGTAAATACAACTGATGCAGGAGCATTTTTAGGATTTTTAGGACTTTACCAAAATGGCTTTAATGGTAACTTGCAAATAAGATCAACTGGTCCAAATATTAATAATATGACTGGAGAAGTGTTTATTGAAAATATTGATATCTTTAATGATAAATATTTAGCAAGACTTTTTGCAGAGTCTAGCCCAAGTGATCTCATTGATATAAATAGAATCCAACTTGACTCAAGAGCAAGATATAGAATCATAGATGAAAATTTAATAATTGATGAAGCCGAATTATTTGGGAATAACGTCAAATTTGAACTAAGCGGACAACTAAACAACGAAACAGGTAGTTTAAAATTACCAGGAACTTATTGCCCAGAGTATGAATTAAATGCGTCTTTTGGAACAATACCAATATTTGGTCCAGTTCTCACAGGCGGTGACGATAATTGCATGTTTTCTCTCCCATTTCAAATCGTCAGAGAGTCAAGAGGGGAACCGACATTATTGAGGTTAAATACCACTGGTATGTTTGCTCCAGGCATTTTAAGAGATGCTTTTGATTATAACTAATTTGAAACTTCTATAATTAAATTTCTTTTCTTTCCAAATGCTATTTTGGTGCCTTCGAGATCTTCTTTTTTTAATTCAATATTTGGGTCTAGCACAGCCACATCATTTATCTTAATAGCGCCGTTTGCAATAGCTTTCCTAGCTTCGTTATTAGATTTTGCGAATCCAATACTCACCAGGAGATTAAGAAGACCCATGGAATTCTTCTGACCAAGTGTTATTTGATGTTTTGGTAGGTTTTGAGATATTATTTTACTTTCAAAAGTTTCTAGCGCTGATTGATAGATCTTTGCGGAGATTTCTGATCCATGAGTCATCCTTGTAATTTCATTTGCAAGAATTTTTTTTGCTTCATTTATTTCTGATCCCTCAAGTGAAGCCAATTTATCAATTTCACTTATGGGTAATGTTGTGAATAATTTTAGGAACCTGATAACGTCTCTATCATCTGTATTTCTCCAAAATTGCCAAAAATCATAAGGGCTAGTTAATTCTTCATCAAGCCATATGGCACCATCGGCAGTTTTACCCATTTTTGCTCCAGAAGCTGTTGTTATTAATGGCGTTGTAATTGCATAAGTTTCTGTACTGGTGACTCTTCTAACTAATTCTATACCATTCACTATATTACCCCATTGGTCTGACCCTCCGAGTTGAAGTTTACAATCATGTCTTTTGTATAGCTCAAGAAAATCATATGCTTGAAGAAGCATATAATTAAATTCAAGAAAAGTCAGAGGCTGCTCTCTTTCAAGTCTGATTTTTACAGAGTCAAATGTAAGCATTCTATTTATTGTGAAATGTTTCCCATACTCTCTTAGAAATGAAATGTAATTGAGATCTTGCAGCCAATTCTTATTATTCTCAATTATAAGTTTCTTTTCATCTAGATCCAGGAATTTACCAAAGACTCTTTTTATTCCATTCTCATTTTCGATAATATTTTCTTCTAACAAAATCTTTCTTGTTTCATCTTTCCCAGAGGGGTCTCCTATAAGTGTTGTACCGCCTCCAAGTAATAATATTGGTTTGTGACCATAATCTTGCAGCCATTTAAGAAGCATTATTTGAAGAAGTGATCCTACATGTAGGCTTTTAGCGGTTAGGTCAAATCCTATATACCCAATTGTTTTGTTGGACTTGAAATATTCATCCAGTCCATCCTCATTAGAGGTTTGATGGACAAATCCCCTCTCTATAAGTATTTGCAATAAATCTGAGTCAAATTTATGTTTTTTATTTGTTTCTTTCATAGTCTTAGATAAATTGAAAGCTGTTAAAATAATATTAATTACATTTTGTAAATTATTTGAGAACTAAATGATACACAAAATATTGCCAAATGCCTATTATTCAATTGGATTAATGAGTGGAACTTCGATGGATGGAGTTGATGCATCCTTTATTTTAAGCGATGGAATTACAATTCACGATATTATTTCTAGTGTTTCAATCCCTTATCCTAAACCTCTTATAAAGAACGTTAAAGATTTAATGGTTAGTTTTGCAAACAAGGAATTTAATCGAAATAAATTTATTCGTGTAAGTGATGAATTGTCAGAATTAAATTTATCGGCAGTCAACAAAATTATAGACATTACTAATCAAGTGAAGATTAATCCAGATTTAATTGGCTATCACGGTCAAACTATTTTTCATAGTCCTGAGGATACAGTGACATTTCAAATAGGAAATCCTCAATATCTTACTGATCGCCTCAAAGTACCAGTCGTATCTGACTTTAGGATGTGCGATATATTAAATGGCGGTGAAGGTGCACCGCTAACGCCAATATATCATAGGGCAAAAATTACAATAGATCAGGGTATTCCAGTAGCTATTGTAAATATTGGTGGGATCTCTAATATCACATACCTTAACGGAGAAAATATTGAAGCATTTGACTGTGGTCCAGGCAATTGCATAATTGATGATCTTTGTAGAGAATATTATAATATTCCCTTTGATGATAAAGGTAAAATTGCTTCATCCGGTAAGATTGATCATGATTTTGTCAATAATATACTGGGTGATGAATTTTTTAATAAACGTCCGCCTAAATCTCTGGATAGGAATTACTTTCATAAATACATTCCATCCATCCACGGTATATCAAATGATAAAATAACTTCATTTTCCTATCTAACAGCTTGTGCAATTGTAAATGCAATAGAGTCTTTTGATGTTATGCCGCACAAAATAGTCTTAACTGGAGGTGGTAGTAAAAATAGATATATTATTAATAAAATTAATGAAATTAGTGGAGTAGGTGTTTCTATTATGGAAGACTTTGGTTTTAGTAGTCAGTATGTTGAAGCTGAAGCATTTGCTTACCTTGCAATTCGATGCTTTAGAGGTCTGCCGATAACTTTTCCTACAACAACTGGTATTGATATACCAATGAGTGGAGGTAAGATCTATAATCCATCTTAGAAAAATTATGTGCCTTGTATAACTTTTTCAATATATTGTGATATCTTTGAGTTTAATAAATCAACTTTATTGTCAAAAAAATGATTGGCGCCATCGACTAAGTCATGATGTACTTCAATGCCTTTTTGACTTTTTAATCTATCAACGAGTTTTTGTGTATCGGCTTTTGGTGCAACAACATCATCAGTCCCGTTTATGATCAAACCTGATGATGGACATGGCGCTAGAAAATTAAAATCATATAAGTTGGCAGGAGGAGCAATTGAGATAAATGCCTCTATCTCAGGTCTTCTCATTAATAATTGCATGGCAATCCATGCGCCAAAGGAGAAGCCTACAACCCAGCATCCTGTGGAGTCACGATTCAGCGCTTGTATCCAATCTAGCGCAGATGCTGCATCAGATAATTCACCTATTCCAGCATCATATTCACCTTGACTCTTTCCTACGCCTCTAAAATTGAATCTCAAAACAGAAAAGTTATTTTTTACAAATGTATAGTAAGCATTATGAATAATAGGATTATTCATAGTGCCGCCAAATTTTGGATGCGGATGAAGTAATAATGCAATTTTTGACTCTGGGTCTTCATTATGGTGATACCGACCCTCAATTCGACCTGAAGGTCCGTTAAACATGATTTCTGGCATTAATCCCTCCTAATGCAATGAATCAGAAATAAGTATCATAAATGCTTCACAATAGTAAATAAATTTATTTAATTGGATGTTTTTTTTTTATTTTTTATATATATATAGAGTTTTAAAACAATAATAATGTATGTTAATGGAATTCTTATTTAAAATTATTGCAGTAGGTGTTTTTTCATGTGTGATATTTGATATTTGGCAAAGAATTTTTAAACTGCTAACTGGTATTCCTCCCAGTAATTGGGCCATGGTTGGTAGATGGCTATTAAATTTAATTAAGAGTCATCAAATTTTTGTAAAAAACATAACAACTGTTAGGTCCTATGACTCAGAGTTAAAAATTGGCTGGCTTTTCCATTATTTCATCGCAATCTTATATGCATTTGTGTATTTTCTATTAATGAACTTAGGGATAGTTAATCCAGGGGTTGTTGATGGATTAATCTTTGGAGTAATAAGTGTGATTATCCCATGGTTTTTTTTTCTGCCAGCACTCGGCAATGGCATTCTTGCTAAAAAGACTCCTGAACCAATAAAAATCTGTTCATTGGCACTTATGATGCACTCAATTTTTGGGACTGCTATTGGAATAGGATTTCAAATTTTAATGGGTCAATAATCAGTAATGTTTCAATCATGAGAATTTATTTTGACCATGCAGCTTCATCTCCAGTCAGGAAGCAAGTTATAGATTTTTTTACATCAGAAAACTTTATTGATCTGTATAATCCATCATCTGTGCACTTTGAAGGTCAAAAAACAAGAGCAAAAATAAATGATGCTAGAGACCTGATATCTAGTTTACTGGAATGTAATGCAGAAAACATTGTTTTTACATCCAGTGGAACGGAGTCATGTAATTACGTAATTAATCATGCGCTTCACACAGAAGAGATTGAAAATATAATCTACTTACCCACTGAGCATAGTGCAGTTTTAGATACAATTTTCNCTAAATCAGTCAAAAGAATCCCATGTCAAATGCATAAAAATGGTGAAATAGATCTTTTAAATCTNGATAGTATTCTAGCAAGCCTCTCAGGGAAGACANTTGTATGCGCGATGTTAATAAATAACGAAACTGGAATTATTCAGCCAATTATAGATATTTCTAATGTTTGTCAGAAGTATGGTGCATTATTATTTTCGGATATGATACAATCTATTGGCAAACTTAATACGGTTGAATGTCTTAAGTTTTGTGATTACGCATCTTTTGCTGCTCATAAAATTGGAGGTCTACCGGGGACGGGGATTGCATATCTTAAAGATCAGAAAAAAGTCTATAAAGATGTTTTTGGTGGGGAACAGGAGTTTGGTAGACGAGCCGGCACTGAAAATGTTTCCGGTATTATAGCATTTGGAATTGCAATGGAAGCTTGTATTGACGCATCAGTATATGAAACTAATAACATTATGCATTTGTATGAGCACCTTACTGAGGGTATTAGAAGTATTTCAAAAGAAATTATCATACCCTCGATTGATGGTAATAAAGAAAATTCTATAACGACTCTTATCTTTCCTGGTTTAAAATCAGAGAATTTAATAATCGGAATGGATATGAACAATATTGCAATAAGTGCTGGTGCAGCGTGTTCATCGGGTAAAATTGGTGGATCTCATGTATTAAAATCATTAAATTATGATTCAAATCAAGTAAATGGCGCGATAAGAGTTAGTTTTGGTTGGAATAACACAATAGATCAAGTAGATTATTTTTTTAAAGTGTTAAATAATTTACTAAAAGGGATGAATTTTAAGTTCTAAATTATTATATATAAATAAACCATACATATAAATAATTACGTTATAGAGATAACATGCCAGCAGTTAAAGAAACAGTAAAACAAGTTGATGAGATTAGCGTAGACAAATACAAATTTGGTTGGTCTACAGATTTTGACGTAGAAAAATCGCCAATTGGTCTGTCTGAAGATACGATACGCTTCATATCTAAGAAAAAAAATGAACCAGAGTGGATGTTGGAATGGCGATTAGACGCTTTCCATAGGTATAATACCATGGCAGAGCCCGAATGGGCAAAAGTAAACTATCCAAAAATTAATTATGACAATATGTATTTTTATTCGGCACCTAAAAATGTTGAAGGACCTAAATCTCTAGATGAGGTCGATCCAGAGCTACTTAAAACTTATGAAAAGCTTGGGATACCTCTTAAAGAACAAGAGATGTTGGCTGGTGTAAAAAAGAATATTGCTGTTGATGCAGTCTTCGACTCTGTTTCTGTGGTAACAACTTTCAAGGATAAGCTGGCAGAAGAAGGCATAATTTTTTGCTCGATTTCGGAGGCTATTCAAAATCATCCTGATTTAGTTAAAAAATATTTAAGTTCAGTTGTCCCAAAGTCGGATAATTACTATTCCGCTCTAAATTCTGCAGTTTTTACAGATGGTTCTTTTGTTTATATTCCACCTGATACTCGTTGCCCGATGGAACTATCAACATATTTCCGAATAAATGATCAAAACACAGGACAGTTTGAGAGAACATTAATTATAGCTGATAAGGGTTCTTATGTGAGCTATTTGGAGGGCTGTACAGCGCCACAAAGAGATGAAAACCAACTACATGCTGCAGTTGTTGAGTTAATTGCACTTGAAAACGCTGAAATAAAATACTCCACGGTTCAAAACTGGTATCCTGGAGACGAAAATGGGGTAGGTGGTATTTATAACTTTGTTACAAAAAGAGGAGATTGCAGGGGTAAGAATTCAAAGATTTCTTGGACTCAGGTAGAAACTGGTTCTGCGGTAACGTGGAAGTATCCATCTTGTATATTAAGGGGAGATAATTCGGTTGGAGAATTTTATTCTATCGCTATTTCAAATTCTTACCAACAAATTGACTCAGGTACGAAAATGATCCACCTCGGCAAAAATACAACAAGTAAAATAATTTCAAAGGGGATATCAGCAGGGCATTCTTCAAATGCATATCGTGGATTAGTGTCGTCCCATAGGAAAGCAGAAAATGCTAGAAATTTTACACAATGTGACTCATTGTTAATTGGTAATAACTGCTCAGCACACACTGTTCCATATATAGAAACAAAAAACCCTACTTCAATTTTTGAACATGAAGCAACAACATCAAAAATATCTGATGATCAAATATTCTATTGTGGTCAACGAGGTATAAACGTCGAAGATGCAATTGCATTGATAGTTAATGGTTTTTGTAAAGAAGTACTTCAAGAACTGCCTATGGAGTTTGCTGTGGAAGCTCAAAAGTTAGTTGGGATCTCACTAGAAGGCAGTGTCGGATAAAAACGGAGAAATATATGTTTAACGTATCAAATTTAACAGTTTCTGTTGAAGATAAAGAAATATTAAAAAATTTTAGTATTGACGTCGGCCCTGGTGAAGTTCATGCAATTATGGGTCCAAATGGCTCTGGAAAATCTACACTTGCTCATGTTTGCGCTGGAAAAGAAGATTATACGGTTCTTAATGGTGAAGTACTACTTAACGATGAAAATTTGCTAGATCTTGATCCTGATGCAAGATCTACACGTGGTTTGTTTTTGGCTTTTCAGTACCCAATAGAGATACCAGGTGTAACGACAATGACATTTTTAAAGAGTTCTCTTGAAGCTCACTATAAGGCAAATGGCAAAGAGGTTTTATCAACTCCCGATTTCATGAAGTTAGTTAGAGAGAAAGCTGCTGAACTAAACATTGATGACGACATGATTAGAAGGCCATTAAATGTTGGTTTTTCGGGTGGAGAGAAAAAACGTAATGAAATCCTTCAAATGGCTCTTCTAGATCCAAAAATTTGCATCCTGGATGAGACTGACTCTGGTTTGGATATAGATGCTTTGAGATTAGTTGCTGAAGGTGTAAATAAACTCAGAAGCGAGAGCCGTTCTTTTGTTGTAATAACCCATTATCAAAGGTTGTTGGATTATATCAAGCCTGATTATGTACATATAATGTATAAAGGTAAGATTATCGAGACAGGAGATAGTACTTTGGCTCTCGATTTAGAAAAATCCGGTTATAACAACTATATCAAATAGATCTATGAGCACAACAGATATACAGATCAGTGCAGAAGAGCAAATTTTATCTTACTGCAAAGAAAATATTGCCACACAAGATAAAAAGCATTGCTTTTATAAATCAAAATTAGGTGCTTACGAATTATTCAAAAGGTATGGACTTCCTGGTGTAAAAAACGAAAATTGGAAATACACAAACATCTTACAAAAATTAGAAAGGATTCCTATACGCTCTCAAACTCATTCAGTTCCACTAAATGTAAATAATTTTATCAATAATTTTGATATCATGAGAAAACTTAGGGATACAAATGATACAGTTCTTGTTTTTATGGATGGGAAGATGCAGGAGCAATTATCTTTATTATATGAAAAAAGAAATATAGAAATATCTTCTCTTAAAGATAACGTAATTCCCGAGTGGGCAAACAAAATAAATATTAAAAAACATTCTGAAAATGAAGATGAATTATTTAATTTGAATACTTTACTCATGGAAGATGGTGCTTTGATTAATGTTAAGAAGAATAATAGTAGGGTAGAAAACGTTTATATAGTTCACGTTGGTAATAATAATGGATTTTATAATTACAGACATATAATAAATGTTGAAGATCATGCTCAGGTAAATATCATTGAACTAAAAATATCTAATAAACCTGATATTGATGCTCTGTATACATCATCAATAATTTGGTCCATCGGCGACCATTGTGTAGTAAATAATGTTAAATATCAGGCACACAATCAAATAACAATTGGGTTTAATCAACAATATGCCGATATAGGAAGTAACACAGAATTCAATAGTTTTACAATATCATCTGGTTCAAAGTTACTAAGAGAATTTAGGGATATTAATTGTAACGGATCTAATAGTAATATTTCTATCTCAGGTGTAAATCTTTTAGATGGTAACAGCCATATAGATACACTTTTATCAGTTCGACATAAAGCTCCAAATACAATTAGTAGAGAGAAATATAAATCAATTATTAACGACAATGCAAAGGGTGTTTTTCAAGGTAATATTATTGTAGATCAAATAGCGCAAAAGACAATTGCAAAACAATCAATTGATGCTTTGATATTGTCCAGTCATGCTGAGCATGACGCAAAACCTGAACTTGAAATATATGCAGATGATGTCCAATGTGGGCATGGCGCAACAACTGGTCAAATAAGTCAAGACTCGCTATTTTATTTAAAATCAAGAGGTATCCCTGAGGATGAAGCAAGGCGTTTACTTATTCATGCATTCCTAACTGATGCCCTTGATGAGATTAAAGATAAAAAAATATTAGAGACTTTTGGAGATGTAATGAATAATATGCTTAACCGTGTCTCAAAAGGAAGCTTTAATGTTTGATATAAATGCAGTTAGAAATGATTTTTCATTCATAAATCAAAAGATAAATGATGGCTATGCAGTTTATCTTGATAATGCTGCATCTTCTCAGAAACCAAGATCTGTTGTTGAAGAAATATCACGCGTATATCATGAAGAATATGCAAATGTGCATAGAGGAATACATTATTTATCTATGAAAGCCACAGAAAATTTCGAGAATGCAAGGACTGAAGTCGCAAATTTTTTAAATTCTCAAAATGAAAATCAGATAATTTTTACCAAAAACGCAACTGAGGCCATTAATTTAGTCGCGTCTTCCTTTGGGTCGAAATTTGAGAAAGGCGATGAAGTTATAATATCAATATTAGAACATCATTCAAATATTGTTCCATGGCACTTTTTAAGAGAGAGAAATGGTGTGGTAATCAAATGGGCCAATATTGATGAGAGTGGTTGTATAGATGTTGATCATTTAGAATCTCTAATTACAAACAAAACAAAAATTATTTCTGTCACGCATATGTCAAACGTTTTGGGCACAGTTCAACCTTTAAAAGAGGTAATTAATTTAGCTCATCATAGGGGTATACCAGTTATGGTAGATGGTACTCAAGGAGCAGTGCATGATAATATTGACGTGAGTGACTTGGACGTAGATTTTTATGTTTTTACTGGACATAAATTATATGGACCGTCAGGTATTGGAGTTCTTTATGCAAAAAAAGAACAGTTAGATAATATGATCCCCTATCAAGGTGGTGGAGAAATGATTGCCGAAGTCACAAAAGATACGGTTGTGTATGCGGATATACCACAGAAATTTGAAGCAGGAACACCTCCAATAGTTCAGGCTATTGGGCTTGGTCACGCCATTAAATACATTAATCAGATCGGAATTCCAGAAATACACAAACATGAAAAGCAAATATCAGATTATGCAAAAGAAAAATTGGCAAGAGTTGACGGAATAAATTTCTTAATAAACCCAGTTAAAAGCAATGGAATTTTTTCTTTTACTATGGACGGTACGCATCCTCATGATGTTAGCACAATAATAGACAGAAAAGGTATTGCTATTCGAGCGGGTACACATTGTGCAGAACCACTACTACAAACATTTAATGTTACATCAACATGCAGAGCTTCAATAGCAATGTACAATAACGAGAAAGATATTGATAGTTTATATGACTCTTTGTTATATTGTAAAAAGTTCTTTACATAGGCTGTTTTTGTAGAATGAATGAAAAAGTAACTTTAGATGAAGAAACGATATCCGATTTGACGGATAAGATAGTAACTGCACTCAAAACAGTTTACGATCCAGAAATTCCAGTTGATATATATGAGCTTGGTTTGATCTATAAAGTTGATATAGATGAGAATTTTCATGTGGATGTTGAAATGACATTAACGGCTCCTGGTTGCCCAGTTGCAGGGGATATGCCTAAATGGGTAGAGGACGCTGTTTTGTCAGTGGGTGGCATTAGTTCAGCAGCAGTAAGGCTTGTTTTTGACCCCCCATGGGATATATCCATGATGTCAGAAGAAGCACAAGTTGCTCTTAATATGTTATAATCTAAGGTGAATTAAATGAAGGGTAATGTTATTACGTTAACACCAGCTGCAATAGAGAGAGTAAGATCTCTTATAAATAATTCAGAAAAGCAGGGGGCTATGTTAAGAGTTGGAATAGAAAAGGGAGGGTGTGCTGGACTTCATTATGCAATGGACTATGTTACAGAAATACTAGCAGGAGATGAAGTTGTAAACCAGGATGATATTACAATTGTAATTGACCCAAAGGCAATACTCTACTTGCTTGGGACTGAAATGGATTTTGTTGAGGATAAGTTTAGTTCAGGTTTTAAATTTAACAACCCTAATGAAACTTCTGCATGTGGCTGTGGTGAATCAGTCGAAATAACACCGATTGAGGCATTTAATACTTAATTGTACCTATTTTTTTCCAATTGAATAACCAAAGCCGTGCACTGTATTTATTGCACAATTCCCATCATAGTTTTCTTTGAAGGTTTTTCTAAGTCGACTCATATGCACATCTACCGTTCGATCATCTATATATGTTTCGTTGTTCCAGACACTATCGATGATTTGATCTCTTGAAAATACGTGTTCAGGACGACTCAATAATAAGCTGAGTATTTTAAACTCAGTTTTACCAAGTTTTAATTTTTTATTAGAAACTTGAACAAACTTTCTATCATGATCTATAGAAATATCTTCATATTCTTGAAAGGATAATTTAGATTTTGAGTTTGTTCGTCTGAGTAGTGAATTAACTCTGGCAATGAGCTCAATTGGAGAGAATGGCTTAATTATATAATCATCAGCTCCAGATGCTAGCCCATGAGATGCATCAACATCCTCACCGCGCGCACTCAGTATTATAATTGGTATATCCTTTATTTCAGAATTTGATCTCACTCTTCTGCATACGGAGATACCAGATGAATTAGGCATCATCCAATCAAGGATGGTAATATCAGGTTTGTTTTCAACAATCAGTTCATAAGCCTCATCCCCATTAGTAGCTTTTAATATCTTAAATCCCGCTTTTTCTAAATGAAATGAGATTAATTCAATTTGATTAATTTCATCATCAGCTATAACTGCAATACCCATTTATATCCACTAAATATCTAAATTGTTATGTGTGCTTTCGGTCTTTCTTTATTGAGCGGCTTTCCATTTACCATAAAATAGGTTTGTTTGGCTATTGAAGTTGTATAATCACCAACTCTTTCAAGATTTTTTGAGATGAATAATAAGTGTGTGTTAATTTGTGCATTATCAGGTTCATCGGCAATTAATTGAACTAATTCTTTGAATATATTTATATATAGTCTGTCTGTATCAAGATCTGACTCCCAAATCTGCATGGCAGAGTCAATATTTGACTCCATATATGCATCAAGTGACTTATGTAATAAAGTTTGAACATGTTGCCCAAGTCCTATTATATTCACAGGCATGCTTATGTATTTATCATCATTTAGAATAATTTGACTGCGTCTCGCGATATTTTTTGAATAATCCCCAATTCTTTCTAGGATGGATCCTACTTTATCTGCGACAAGAAGGCTCCTAAGATCTGTTGCAATAGGAGACCATAAAGCTAGCGCTTCAAACACAGAGTCTGTTATATCTTGCGTTAGGTCATCCAGTTTTAAATCTCGATCAATTATTTTTGGAAATTTATGGATATTTTTCTCTTTTAGCGCTGTCATTGAATCACTCAGCTGTGTTTCAGCTAGTGCTCCAAGCTTTGATATTTTCCTATTAAGATTTTTAAGATCGTCATCGAATGCAGAATTTATATGATTTTGATTTGACATTCTTTACTCCTAACCAATTTTGCCAGATATGTAAGCTTCAGTCATCGTTTCCTGTGGATTCGTGAATATTGATGCGGTTTCACCAAATTCAATTAACTCACCCATATGAAAGTACGCTGTTTTATCAGAAATCCGTGCGGCTTGTTGCATGGAATGCGTAACAATGACTATTGTATATTTTTCTTTTAATTCATTTATTAATTCTTCAATTTTTGCGGTAGCTATAGGGTCTAGAGCTGAGCATGGTTCATCCATTAATATAATATCTGGTTTTATTGCTATAGCTCTTGCAATACAAAGCCTTTGCTGTTGCCCCCCAGATAGACCAGTTGCTATATCATTTAGCCTGTCTTTTACTTCTGCATAAAGACCTGCTTTATTTAATGTATCTTTAACAATATCATCTAGTTCTGACTGTGTTGCCGCTATACCGTGAATTTTAGGACCATATGCAACATTCTCATAGATAGTTTTTGGAAAGGGGTTTGGTTTTTGAAATACCATTCCAACTTGCTTTCTTAGTGTTTCTACTTGCGTATTAGAACTATAAATATCTTGTCCATTGAGGTAAAAATTACCTTGAACTCTACAAATGTCAATTACATCATTCATACGATTTAGACACCTGAGAAAGGTTGATTTTCCACATCCCGAAGGCCCAATTAAAGCTGTAACCTCATTTTTTATAAAATTAACTGACACATTATTAATAGCCATTTTATTAGCATAATGCACATAAACATCACTTGTTGTTAATGCATAATTTATATTTTCTTTTACCATTTGACCTCTAATTTTTTTCTAATTAATACCGCTGTTGCATTCATAAATATTAAAAATGTTAAAAGTAACATAATTCCAGCTGAGGTTTTTTCTAAGAAACCTCTCTCTGCACTTTCTGACCATAAATATATTTGGGATGGTAGACCTGTTGCTGGATCTAGGGCGCCACCTGGAATTTCCATAACAAAAGCAACCATTCCAATCATCAATAAAGGTGCTGTTTCACCAAGCGCTTGAGCCATTCCGATAATTGCACCGGTAAGTGATCCAGGCATTGATAAAGGTATTACATGATGAAAAACAGTTTGCATTTTTGTTGCACCCACCGCAAGAGCACCTTCTCTGATTGATGGAGGCACACCTCTTAAAGATGCCCTGGTGGCAATTATTATTGTGGGTAGTGTCATAAAGCCTAGGACAAGTCCACCAACCAAGGGAACTTGATAGGGCATTCCAAGAACACCTATTAACATCCCTAGACCCAATAAACCAAAAACAATAGATGGTACTGCCGCTAAATTATTTATGTTTACTTCGATAAAATCTGCCCATCTTCCTGGCTTAACAAACTCTTCTAGATAAACTGATGCTAATACACCTACTGGAAATGCAAATGAAAAGCAGATCATCAGTGCATAAAGTGAACCCATCAAACCGCCAAGTATCCCCGCCGTTTCTGGATCTCGAGAGTCAGCATTGGTAAAAAACCAGAAGTTAAATGTAGATGATATTCTATCTTGCGCGTCTAGTGAGTCTAATATATTTAACTGATAGTCATTTATCTTTCGTTGTGCCTCAGGGACATCTCTGGGGTAATTACCTTTCACAATCTGATCGAGGTCAGATGATGCTGTTAGGTTAATTTCAACTGTCTGTCCAATAATATCAGGTTTGTTGGCTATATAGTCTCTAAGTTGGTAATCAAACTTTCTTGTGTACATTCCCCTCACTAATCTAAAATTATCCTCTTCTAAATTAGGAAAGTTTTGATTGATTATCTCGTCAGCTAATTTTACGTAGGATGCTTTCATAATCTCTTTTTTTGATGACTCTTCAGTGACTGTAATAAAGCTTGGGTCAAAATATACATTTGTATTAATTGTTGTTCTTATGAAGGCACCGCTGCCAGTAGAAAATATTTTAAACATTAAGATGAGAACAAAAAACAATGATAAAAGCAGTGCGGATAGAGCAATGTACTTAAATCTTCTTTCGGCTTTAAGTCTTTTTTGTAGATCAATCATATTTCTCTCTGTATTTTTTTACAATCAAAATAGCTGCAACATTCAAAGTTAATGTCATCAGAAAAAGAGTAAGTCCTAGTGCGAATGCCACTAATGTTTTTGGATTGTCAAATTCAACATCTCCAATTAAAGCAGTAACAATCTGTGTTGTGATAGTAGTCGCAGGTTCTAGGGGGTTAAATGTGAGGTTTGCTCTAAGGCTTGCGGCCATCACAACAATCATAGTTTCACCAATAGCTCGAGATATAGCCAACAAGAAAGATCCCATGATACCTGCTAAGGCAGCTGGTAATACAACTTTCTTTATAGTCTCTGATTTTGTAGCACCAAGTGCTAAAGATCCTTCTCTTAAGGACTGAGGTACAGCTTTTATGACATCATCACTGAGTGAAGAAACAAATGGGATTATCATCACACCCATAGCTAAACCTGCAGCTAGTGCGCTTTCGGCTGAGACTTCGAGTCCAATAGTTTCTCCTACACGCTTAATGAAAGGTGCAAGTGATAGTGCTGCAAAAAAACCATAAACAACAGTCGGTATTCCAGCTAATATTTCAATTATTGGTTTTGCAATATCTCTCATTCTTGGGGATGCATATTCAGCTAAGTATATAGCTGTGAGTAATCCAAGTGGTATTGCAATTGTCATTGCGATCGTTGCAATTAATAAAGTTCCCGTCAGCAATGGGATGAAGCCAAAAGCCTCTTTTAATGCCTCCTGATCAAACCCTTCTGAAGCGTTAACAACAAATGCCCTATTAGGGTTCCATGATTTGCTAAAGAAGAAGTCCGTAAAGTTTACATACCTGAAGAAGTTTATAGCTTCAAAAACTAAAGATAAAAAGATACCTAGGGTTATTAAAATTGCTATATAAGAACATATCTTAATTATTGTTGAAACTGTTCTTTCAACAGCTGGCTGGACTTTTAATTTTTCTGATATAGTTTTTGTTGCAATGAAGCCAAATGTTATTGGTAATATAATAAAAAGTGCTATATTTGCCCATCCATACATTCTATCAAAATTTGCAAGATTTTTTGCAGCAATAAGTTCACTATCTGAAGCCATCTTTAGGAGTGATTTATCACCTCGAGTCAGGTCGATATCAGCCAAATTAACAATTGACGATAGGTTGGTAATCTTATTCATTATCAATCCAAGCTTACTTTCATTCCACGACGCAATATCAGGAAAGAGCACGGGTGATAGCACAAACATCTCTTGAAAGTTGGATTTAAATAATAGTAAAAAGAACCAAATAAGAAGAGCTGGGATTAAAATAATAAGAACAACATAATAACCATAATAATCGGGTAAGGCCGAGAGGTTTCTGTTTTCATTAAATCTTAATGATAAAGCTCTTTTTTTGCCATAATAATAAAAAAAGTAGGAAAAAATAAGTATAANTATTAGTGACAAATAGAGCATAAGACNTTAACCAATAAATTTTTAGTTTTTTTTATATTAATATGGATTGTATACAAGGGCAAGANTGCTTGCCCTTGTATACAGATAGTTTATTTACAAAGACTGCTTGAGAATTTGTAACCNGCATCTTTTAGTGGATGCTCTTTGTTTACACAATCAGCAATATTGAAACCCATTGGATCNAGGGTNTCTGTAATATTTCTAACTCTGTCNTTAAGTTCTGGAACCATTGGAGCGGCACCAATTGCAGTTAGGTAACCATTGTCACCAATTGCTGCATCGCTAACCATCATTTGCGTGTATTCTTGAATACCAGGAATAACTCCAACATGATCTGCTTTAACGTAGATGAATAGTGGTCTTGCCATTGGGTACTCGTATTCAGCAATAGTTTCTGCTGTAGGTGCTACGCCTTCAACTGTAGCTGCTTGAAGTCTATCAGCATTATCTTTTAGATATGAATATCCAAAGTAACCAAAACGTTCTTTGTCTTCTCTAAGCTTTTGAACAATTAATGTATCGTTTTCACCCATTTCGATAATTCTACCATCTTCACGGTACTCTACGCACAAGTCTTCCATTTCTGAAGGTAAATTACAGCCAGCTTCCATTACATTACCGTCGAAAGCGTCTCTTGTACCTGATGTTGGTGGAGCAACTAATACTTCGATTTTGTAGTCAGGGAAATTTGGGTTAATTTGATTCCAGCTTGTGTATGGATTTTCTTCAACTTCACATTCAACTTTTTCTCCACCAGAATATTTTACTCCACTAACTGGGACGCAGACTTCTTTAGCCATAGCCATGAAGATTTCTTCTCTTGTAACTGAAAATGGTTCAGCATCGTTGGAGTGTGAGAATGTTATACCATCATTAGCCCACATTACTTCGATAACATTATTGACACCGTTTTCTGCACATAGTTTTGCTTCTTTTGCTTTCATTGGTCTTGATGCTCCAGTCATATCTGGATGGTCTACTCCAACTCCGCCACAAAATAGCTTCATACCACCGCCGGTACCTGTTGAATTGTATGTAGGTGTATTATAACCTTCTTCACCAAGTCTCTGAGCATTAACTGTTCCGTAAGGATATACTGTTGATGAACCTACAATACTTATTTGATCTCTTGCTTCTACCTGAACAGTTGGAGCAAGCATAAATGTTGCAACAACACCAAGTATGAATATAGATAATCTTTTCATTATATTTCTCCATTCATTTAGTTAATAAAAAATTTAATTAATACCTCTAGATCACATTCACTCATTAACTAAATGTTACAAAGATGTTGCAAAAATATTACAATTTTAGATAGCAAGTTTTATCAACAGGGAAAGCACACTTTAAAAGTTGTTTTTTCATTAAGTGCACTGCTGATAGTCAATTTAGCATCATGCCTCAATAGTATGTTTTTTACAATAGATAGTCCGAGACCTGTGCCACCAATATCCCTTGACCGTGCCTTATCCACTCTGTAGAAGCGTTCTGTAACTCGTGGAATATGTTCATCAGGTATTCCATGACCCATATTTGAAACTTCTACACATAAATTGTTTTCTTCTAAATACACTAGTACATCAATGTCAGTTTTGGGAAAGGAGTATTTTATTGCATTTTCAATTAGATTATGAAAAACCTCTACTATTTCATCTGAGTCACCGATTACCTTTGTAAAAAATATATCTTCAGAAACATCTAGTTTTATTTTTTTTTGTGATTCAAGTGCAACAATCTCCAACGCGTCAATGGCTATTTTCACTTCATTAATAATATTAATTTTTTCTTTTGGTCTACTATATAGATTGATTTCAATTTTTGATAATGACAAAAGATCTGAAACTATCCTAGACATTCTATTTGTTTCTTCTTGCATAATGTTGAGGAAGCGTTTTAGCTGATCCTTCTCAAGTTCCTCAGTTTGCAATGTTTCAATGAAACCGCTTATAGTTGTCAGAGGGGATCTTAACTCATGACTAACATTTGCAACCAACTCTCGGCGAATATTTTCAAATGCTACTTCTTTTGATTTGTCTTTGAGTACGACATATCCTGTTTTTGCATTTTTTTGGGCATGGAATACTTCAATAATGCGTTCGGCTGAAGTTGTGAATTGAAAAAGTTTATTAATATCCTTTTGATCATTGATCAAATCTATTACTTCATCGTTTCTAATGATGTTATATATTGGTCTCCCAATAATCATTTCGCCCAGATATTCTTTAGCATTGGGNTTNGCGTGANCAATTTCATAATTANCATCAACAATAATTACACCAGCATCGATGTGATCTAGAAGAGATTTAAATTTTTTATCATTTAACATANCGGTTTAATATTTANTTGTAAAAATTNGCATTTTCTTGAATAAATTTAAATCTCGCGTCTGCCTTTGAACCCATCAGCTGATCAATAATTAATTCATAATACTCTATAGGGGAATTATTAATTGAAACTTGGACCAGCTTTCTTGAATCTTTATTCATAGTTGTGTCTCTTAATTGATTAGGTAACATTTCTCCTAACCCCTTAAATCTGGAGATTTCAAATTTTGTTTTTTTAAATTGCTTATCGATAATAGTTTCACGATCTTTATCATCAATGGCATAAAATATATTATTCCCACCTGAAATTTTGTATAGAGGAGGGACAGCTAGGAAAAGATGATTATTAACAATAAGCTGCGGCATTTCTTTAAAAAAGAAAGTAATAAGTAAAGCTGCTATATGTGCTCCATCAACATCGGCATCTGTCATAATAATGATTTTTTCATAACGAAGGTTTTCATCGGAATAGTTATCAGATGTACCACATCCGAGTGCTTGCACTAAATCTTTTAACTGTTGGTTTTGGTAATATTTTTGTGAGCTACTATTTGCAACATTGAGAATCTTGCCTCTTAGAGGAAGAACTGCTTGATATTTTTTATCTCTAGCCTGTTTTGCAGACCCACCTGCTGAGTCTCCTTCTACTATGAATAATTCTGTTCCTTTAGATTTTTCTTCCAAACAATCAGCTAATTTACCAGGAAGTCTTAGTTTTCTTAAGGCAGATTTTCTGTTTAGGTCTTTTTCATGTTTTTTACTTATTCTTGAATTAGCTGTGTTAATAAAAAAGTTTATTAATTTTTCTGCATCAGATGAATTCTCTGATAGCCAATGATCAAAATTATCTGAAATTATTGANCTTGTAATTGTTGTTGCAATTTTTGAACTTAGTTTTTCTTTTGTTTGTCCTTGAAACTCCGGTTCGTTAATGAAAATTGATAGAACGCCATCCATACAACTCACAATATCATCTAGTGTAATGATTTTTGAATTTTTAATTCCAATCATNTCTGAATAGTTTTTTATTGATTTTAGTATTGCATTTTTAAATGCATTCTCATGAGTTCCACCATTAATTGTGGGGATTGTATTACAAAAAGACCTTAATTTGTTTTTATCCCCTGCCGACCAGAGCAATGACCATTCAACCCTACCATCGTTAGATTTTGTGTGCGAAGAGCCATTGAAAGACTTCGGTATAAGAAGGCTGCTGTGATCTAAGCTTTCNTNGACAAAGTCACTTATTCCATTAGGGTAGTAAAAACATTGTGATTNGATCTCAGGATTGATTTCTGTGTTGTCCTGCCAATTAATTTTCAATCCACCAACAAGATAAGCTTTTGTTTTAATAATTTCTATTATTTCNTTGGCTTCAAAGTTTATTGTGTGATCAAAAATTGAATAATCTGGTTTGAAGGTGATCGAAGTTCCATTTTGAGAATTAATTGAACCATTTTTTTCCAATTTTGTGATAGGTTTGCCAAATTGATATTCTTGTGTGTATAACTTTTTGTCTCTAATAACNTCAACCTTTAAATGTTCAGATAGAGCATTCACGACCGATATACCAACGCCATGTAGTCCGCCTGAAGTTTTGTATGAGTCATTATCAAATTTTCCCCCGGCATGTAGGGTTGTCATTATTATTTCTAATGCAGATTTATTCGGTTGCTTGGGGTGCGGGTCTATTGGAATNCCCCTGCCATTATCGCTGATAGTTATAATATTACCATGGTCTAAAATGACATCAAGTGTATTAGCGTACCCTGCCACTACCTCATCGACAGAGTTATCNATAACTTCATTAAATAGATGGTGTAATGCTTTTGAGTCAACTCCTCCAATATACATACCGGGTCTTTTACGTACAGGTTCTAACCCCTCAAGAATAATGATATTTTCGGCAGTATAAGAATTGACTTTTTTTGATGGTTTTTTTATGTTCTTGCTTTTTTGGGCTTTTTTTGATGGTTGAGAGTTTTGCTTCTCATCATCAATAATGTCAAATAAATCATTCATTTTGTAACTTTATATAGAATCAATAATTTAGAATGATTATACACAAACTCTCAAGGTAAAAAAAAACTAAAAGCAACAATTAAGTTACTTTTAGTTTTTTAAATGAGGTTATAGAAAAATATACAGTTTATACACTNTAGTACATATCAAACTCTACAGGATGAGGTGTGTGTTCAAACCTAATCACTTCTTCCATCTTGAGGTCAATGTATGCACCTATTTGATCTTTAGTAAATACGTCTCCAGCTGTTAAGAAGTCATTATCTTTTTCTAAGCTGGCTAGAGCTTCTCTCAAGCTTCCTGCAACTGTAGGTATCTTCTTAAGTTCTTTAAGCGGAAGATCATATANATCTTGATCTGATGGTTTTCCTGGATGGATTTTGTTTTTGATACCATCTATACCAGCCATTAACATAGCGGAAAATGCTAGATAAGGATTTGCAGATGGATCTGGGAATCTAATCTCAATCCTTTTAGCTTTTGGTGATTTACCAAAAGGTATACGGCATGACGCAGACCTGTTTCTTGCTGAGTAAGCTAGAAGAACAGGGGCTTCAAAACCTGGCACTAATCTTTTATATGAATTTGTTGATGCGTTAGCGAAAGCATTAATTGCTTTTGCATGTTTAAGAATTCCGCCGATGTAGAATAGGGCAGTTTCAGATAGNCCTGCATATTCGTCTCCAGCGAAAACAGGTTTCCCGTCTTTCCAAATAGATTGATGGCAATGCATTCCTGATCCATTGTCTCCATAAATTGGTTTTGGCATAAACGTAGCTGTTTTCCCATAAGCGTTTGCAACTTGATGGATAACATATTTATAGATTTGTTGATGATCTGCAATTTTTGTTAGTTTATCAAACTGAATTCCAAGTTCATGCTGTGCTGCTCCAACTTCATGGTGATGTTTTTCAGTAATTACACCCATATCTTTCATAACGCTGACCATTTCTGAACGAATGTCTTGTGCAGAGTCAACAGGCGGTACAGGGAAATAACCACCTTTNGTCCGTGGTCTATGTCCAAGGTTTCCAGATTCATATTCTGTTGCAGTATTAGATGGCAGCTCAGTGCAGTCTAATTCAAACCCAGTTTGAAAAGGATCTGCAGCAAACCTTACATCGTCAAACATAAAGAATTCTGCCTCTGGACCAAAAGTTGCTGTATCTCCAATACCTGTGGATTTTAAATATGCCTCAGCTTTCTTCGCGATACCACGGGGATCTCTCTCATAACTTTCACCTGAAATAGGNTCTAAAACATCACAAAAAATAGCCATTGTTGATTGTGCAAAAAATGGATCAGCGTGAGCGGTATCAGGGTCTGGCATTAGAACCATATCTGATTCATTGATAGCTTTCCATCCTGCTATTGATGACCCGTCAAACATTACACCATCAGCAAATGCATCATCATCCATTTTTTCGGAGTCCATAGTTACATGCTGTAGTTTTCCTTTTGGGTCAGTAAATCTAAGATCAACAAACTTAATATCATTGTCTTTTATGTCTTTTAATATATCGCTTACTTTTGGCATATTATTCTCCTTTATTAAATAGCCTCTTCGCCAGTTTCACCAGTTCTGATTCTTACAACATCATCAATGTTAGTGATAAATATCTTTCCATCACCAATCTTTCCTGTGTGAGCTGTTTCTTTAATTTGATTAATAACTTCTGTTGCAATTTTGTCAGAAACAACAACTTCAATTTTAATCTTTGGTAAAAAATCAATAACGTATTCTGCACCTCGATAAAGTTCAGTATGACCTTTTTGTCTACCAACACCTTTNGCTTCCAGAACAGTAATCCCTGATACCCCAATGTCTTGAAGTTTTTCTTTAACTTCATCCAGTTTGAATGGTTTGATTATTGCTTCTATTTTTTTCATGAGTACCTCTCAAGTTTACACTTACTAGATATGCAAAAAGTATGCCAAAACAAATGGAAATGATTAATTAGCTAATTTCTGGGACGTAATTTAATAAAAAAAGTAAAAAAACTGATCACGAAATATANTTTTGCTTATAAAATAGGCAAAATGCCCAAATATTAGTCATATATATATTCTCGATAAAGTGTTTGATACCAAAAATGTGATATAAATTTTTTTAATAAATATGTTTCAAATTATAATTGATTATTATATATATTACTAATCTTGCGGGCG
>PAHC01000021.1 GCA_002704755.1 Rhodobiaceae bacterium | reverse complement strand
CAAAGCCGGACCTAGCAATGCCAGGTTATAACTTTGATGACTTCTTAGGCCCTCTTGTTGATGGTATCTCAATGTATGATGGAACTATGGTCGGTGTTCCTTATGACATTCCTGTCTTCATCATGATGTACAGAGATGATGTTTATAAAGAGCTCGGACTAAGTGTTCCTAAAACATTCGATCAGTACATGGCGAATGCTCAAAAAATCCAGGCTGCTAGCTTAGGTCACTTGAATCCAGACGGAAGACCAATTTATGGTACTAACGGTCAGATGAAATCAGGTCACTACAGCTTAGAGTGTGACTGGACAATGTTTGCTTGGGCATTTGGTGGTTCAATTACAAACCCTGATGGTAGCTTTGCAGGTAATGATGCAAATGGCCTAGCAGGTATGGACTATTGGACAAAACTAAAAGAATACATGCCTTCTGGTGTTACCAGTTGGACATGGGACGGTCAAGGTCAGGATATCTTACAAGGTGGTTCTGCACAGACTATCTCATGGGGTGAATTCTTCCCATGGTGGGACTCAGATGAGTCTTCTGTTCAAGGAAAAATGATGGCAGCAGCATGTCCTGCACCAGCTAGCCCACTAAGAGCTCCTGGTGACTGTGGATATGGTGAAATTCCTGGTGTTGCACACCAAGGTGGATCTTCACTAGCTGTATCAAAGTACTCTAAGAATAAAGATGCTGCATGGTTATTTGCTCAGTGGGCAACTAGCTACGAGACTCAGGTCTACATTACAGCTCTTGGTGGAGGAACTGGACCAACTAGGGCTTCTGTTTACGACGATGAGCGCGTAAAAGCAAATAACAGAAGTGGTAATGGTACAACTCGTCACTTAGATGTTGTTAGAGATGCAATCTTTAATGACATGGGATCAGAGCCTGATCTTCCTGAATGGGCAGATATGTCAAGTAACATGATTCCTATTGAATTAGGAAGATACTGGGCTGGTGAATACGGTTCAGCAAAAGAATGCTTAGACACTATTGCTAATAACTTCAACAAAACTGTTGGAGC
Organism: Rhodobiaceae bacterium; assembly: GCA_002704755.1. Classification (GTDB taxonomy): domain Bacteria; phylum Pseudomonadota; class Alphaproteobacteria; order Rhizobiales; family TMED25; genus TMED25. The sequence continues at coordinate 10,219 of PAHC01000021.1, read as the reverse complement.
TTAAGTAATCAAATCCTAGGGCGATCTTTTTGATCGCCCTAGTTAAAATATAAATGTCGGATAAGATAAAATTATGACAAAACCATTAGCGGTGATCACCGGTGCAAGTAGTGGTATAGGCGAAGCTACCGCTAAAGCATTTTCAGAAGCTGGATACCCAACACTTCTTCTTGCAAGACGAGTTGAAATTATGGAGTCATTTAATTTAAAAAATTCTATTTGTAAAAAGGTTGATGTTAGAGATAGAGATGCATTAGTGGCAGCTATACGCGAAGCAGAGTCTATTTATGGCCCAACTGACATGATGTTTAATAATGCAGGAGTAGCTCGACTAGCTGACATTAGTACCCAAGATCCCAATGAGTGGGATGAGATGATTGATGTAAATACTAAAGGTGTAATGAATGGTATTTATGCTGTTATGAGCGATATGAAAGCACGAAATTCTGGCACGATTATTAATATGAGTTCCATTGCAGGAAGAAAAGTNTATGAAGATCATACTGTTTATTGTGGTACAAAATATTTTGTTCATGCCATTTCTGAAAGCATCAGAGCATATCTCTCTCCCCATAATGTGAGAGTTATTGTGATGTCGCCAGGAAATATAGAGGCAGAAGTTTTGAATGGTATAACCGATCCCAATACTTTAGCTGCTTATAAGGCAAATATTGAGCGAATTGGAGGAAGAATTTCTCCTGACTATGTCGCTAAAATGATACTTTTTGCATATGAAATGCCTCAAAATGTCATTATGCAAGAAGTTGTTGTTACTCCAACTAAGCAAGATTACTAATCAATGGGAAAAATAGTTATTGGAGTAGATAGCTCTACTCAATCCACTAAAGCAATAGCTTGGGACATAAACGGTAAAGCTCTAGCCGAAGGCAGATGTGATATTCCTCTTCATAATCCTAGTTTAGAAAAGTTCGAACAAAATGTTGAAGATTGGTGGAGAGCGTTTTGTGTTTCTACCCAAGAGCTCTGTCAAAAAATAGATATTAATGAGGTAGATGGATTAGCAATATCAAACCAAAGAGAGACTTTGGCAAAGTTAGACTCTTCAGGCAAAGAAGTCTATCCAGCAACGGTTTGGATGGACAAGAGATCAGTAAAAGAAGTTGAAGAATTAAATTCGATCATGGGCGAAGGCCGTATTCATGAAATCACTGGTAGGCCTAAAGATCCTTGCCCATGTCTATACCGAGTGCTATGGATGAAAAATCATGAAAAAAAATTTTTTGATCAAATAGATTGTTTTGCTGATGTTCAAGCTTTTTTAGTTCATCGTTTAAGTGGAGAGTTTAATACTGGTTGGATTAGCTCTGATCCACATGGTATGTTCGATGTCGTAAACAAATGTTGGTCTCAGGAAATCTTAGAACAACTATCAATAGATGAGTCAAGATTACCTAAATCTTTTAAGCCAGGAAGTATGATTGGGAAAGTCAACCTGGCTGCATCAAAAGAAACTGGCTTGAAAGAGGGAACCCCTATCTTTGCAGCCGGAGGAGACGGACAGCTTGCTGGGCTTGGAACAAATTGTACTAAATCNGACAGAGCTTATATTAATCTTGGTACAGCAGTTGTATCTGGTGTCTGGTCTCAGAATTATAAAATTTCTAATAATTGGAGAACTGAGATAGCGGCACATGGAGAGGGTTATATTTTAGAGAATGTTTTATTGTCAGGCGCCTTGCTAGTGAATTGGTTCGTCGATCAGTTTATTCCAGGTAATAGAAAAGATCCAAAATTTTTTGAAAACCTAGAAGCTGAGCTCAATAAAATATCAATAGGTAGTGACGGATTAGTTTTACAGCCTTATACAGGAGGGGTGATGGACCCTTATTGGGATCCTTATGCTAGAGGAGTAGTTGCTGGATTGAGCGTAAGTCATACGCCATTTCATATATACAGAGCTATCCTGGAAGGCCTCACCCTTGANTCTGTTTTTCGAACACAAAATATTGAAAAAGAAACTGGTNTGGACGTTAAAGAGTATCTAGCGATTGGCGGTGGAGCAAAAAGCTCTTCNTGGGTCCAAATGTTAGCTGATGCATCAGGAAAAAATGTTTTAATAGCCGATACTGTTGAAGCTTCATCTTTAGGTTCGGCGATGATCGCTGCCTATGGAGCAGGATGGTTTGAAAGTATTACTCAGGCAGCAGAAAAGATGTCGGGTAAAACTAAACTAATAGAGCCAAATTCAGATAATTATAATAAATATCAGGATTTNATTAATATTTATCAAAATATTTATGAGTCNAATAAATCAATTAATAAATCTTTAGTTCAATTTACCCAGAAATATAAATGATCAGCGGTGATAAAAATTATAATGGCGTAATTGATGAATTAGTAAATGGTTTATGGATTAGCCCAAGTGATAATCAACAATACGGAATACCTATTAAGAATATTGAAATTAGAGAAACCTTAGACGGTAAGGAGTCTGATTTAATTAAAGATCTTCACTCTAACCAGAAACTTTTAGTAGTAAGTGACCCTTTTACACATAAGGCCATGGGCTCTCGAATATTTAAAAATTTAAAAGGTAATATTAATGTTGACGAGTTTGTATGGGAACAACCTTCTTCAAGTATTAATGGGGTTGAATTTTTAAGATCTAAATTACAAGACTATGATGGAATGATAGCTGTAGGTTCAGGAACAGTTAGTGATAGCATAAAGTATGCTACTTTTTTAGAGGGTAAGGTTTATTCTGTTTTTGCCACAACTCCAATGAACGCTTACACCACTGGTACAGCATCAATATCTTTTGATGGAGTTAAAAAGTCTTTAGTAGCTCACTACGCACAAGGTGTCTTTTTTGATTTAGAGGTTTTGAGTAATTGCCCTAAGCGACTAACAGCAGCAGCATTTGCAGACGTTATATGCAGGACCACAGCTCAAGTTGATTGGTTAATGTCGCATAAACTTCTTAACACAGATTATAAAACCACCCCTTATGAACTTTTAGCTTTGTATGAAATGGACATGATCAACAATGCATCTGATATAGCTGCTGGAAAAATTGACTCTTTAGCCTTACTAACATTGATTTCAGCAATTATGGGCTTAGGAACGTCTTTTACCCAAACTACTCATGTAGGAAGTATGGGTGAGCACGGTATTTCACATTACATAGATATGTTTGCTAGAGACATGCACCCTGGCACCTCTCATGGTGAACAAGTGGGAATAGCGACCATAAGTATTTCTAAGTTTCAAAACGCAATCCTTAAAAAAGATCAACCACCGATCATTGGCCCTACAATTATTCCAGAAAAGGAAATAGTTCAAAAACTAGGGGAGCCTATGTTAGAGACAATCAAAAAAGCAATGGAGCCAAAATATTTTGATCAAAAAAAAGCAGAAACCACTAATGAATATTTTGCCAAGCACTGGTTAGAGTTTGTGGAGCCACTAAGAGAGAAAATGTTGGACTATGATATTATTTGGAACTCTATGGGGGAATGTGGTGCTTTAAGAACTCCCGAAGATGCTAAACTTGATAGTAATTTTTATAAAGATGCTTTAAAATACGGAAGATTCATTAGAGATCGCTACACCATTCTCGATTTAGCTGGGGATAGCAATCAACTGGATAGTTTAATAAATGTCTGAAGTTCAATATAAAAATATTAAAAAAAATTTTGGATCAGTAGAAGTTCTAAAAGATATCAATCTCAAAATTGATAATCAAAAATTCGTCGTTTTATTAGGTCCCTCTGGTTGTGGTAAAACAACNTTACTTCGAATGACAGCAGGTTTAGAAACCATTTCTAGTGGNGATATATCCATTGAAGGAAACATAATAAATAATATTCACCCNCGAGATAGAGATATTGCCATGGTTTTTCAAAACTATGCGCTTTATCCTCAGATGAATGTTTTCGATAACATCGCTTTTAGTCTTCAAATTCGAAAACTTGATGCTCAAGAAATTAAAAAGAAAGTGGAATGGGCCGCTTCAGTACTAAATCTTACTGAATATTTAAAGCGGACCCCTAAAGAGCTTTCTGGTGGACAAAGACAACGTGTTGCAATGGGTAGGGCTTTAGTCAGAGATCCCAAAGTTTTTTTATTTGACGAACCTCTTTCCAACTTAGATGCAAAGCTTCGTGCTCACATGAGACTAGAAATTCGAAAACTTCATAACCAACAAAATGCTACTACTATTTATGTAACCCATGATCAAATTGAAGCGATGACGATGGCCGATGAAATTGTCATAATGAATGGTGGTATCATTGAGCAAATTGCATCTCCCAACGATATTTATGAAAAACCTAATAACTTATTTGTTGCTGATTTTATTGGCTCTCCTGCGATAAATCTAATCAAAGGAGTGGTTACGGATAAGGGTACAATAAAACTAAAAAATCAAGATTTACCTCATCAAAAAAATAACTTATCACCAAATCAAAAAGTTGTTTATGGTATTCGCCCTACGGACGTCAAAATAGTTGAAAACTCCAATGTTAAAGCGGAGGTCATTCTTGTTGAAACTACTGGNTCTGAGACTCACATTATAGCTTTGNTAGATGACAATGAATTTCGAATTGTTCAAGCTGGTGGCAGAACCATNATAAAAANTGGTGATAAAATATCTTTAGAATTTGACACCATGAAAGCTCACACCTTTGACCAAACAACTACAAAAAGAATAGATTAAAAAATATTGATTAGGAGGATTGATTGAAGAGTAGATATAGCGACAGTGAAGCTAAAAAATATATTTCTATTTATGCAAAAAGAGGAGTTAGTAAAGACCTCGCACTCCGAATTTACACTACTCAATTACTAGGCAATGACCCTACAGTTGTTCTTCATGGGGGAGGAAACACTTCTGTAAAGTCGTCTATTAAAACTCTTCTTGGCAACCAAGAAGAAATTNTCTACGTCAAAGGTAGCGGAAAAGANATGGGCAACATTGAAGAAGATGGCTTTCCTGCGCTGGAAATGAAAAACCTTTTAAATATGCGGTCCTTAAAAGAACTCGACGATTTTCAAATGGTTAACTATCAAAGAAAATATATGCTCGATACTTCTTTTCCCAACGCTTCTGTTGAGACATTGCTGCATGCTTTTTTACCACATAAATTTGTTGATCANTCTCACTCTAATGCAATCCTTTCTTTAATTGATCANCCAAACCCCATTCAAATTTGTAAAAAAGTCTTTGGAGAGGAGATGGGCATTGTTCCTTACATTATGCCTGGTTTTCAATTAGCTAAAAAAGCAGCAGAAGTTTTTGAACAAAACCCAAAAGTTAAAGGTTTAATATTATTAAACCATGGAATATTCACTTTTGCTGAAAATGCAAAAGAAAGTTACGAGTTGATGATAAAATATATTTCATTAGCTGAAAAAGAATTAAAGCAAAAATCAAAGCCAATTCGTGTGAAGAAGTATGAAGAAAAAAAAATTACAGCTTCGTTAATAGCAAATTTAATTAGACAGCAAATNAGTTTAAGACCANATAAAAAAATTGATCATAAAGTTGTTTATTTCCACAAACCTACTTTTTTAGATGAGTTTTTTTCACATCCAAAATTAAGACAGTTTACTTCACAAGGCCCAGTAACTCCTGATCATGTTATTAGAATTAAATCAAAACCCTTGGTTATCGATTTAAGTAATGAAAAATCTAATAATTTAGAAAATAAAATTACTAAAGCGGTTGAAAAATATCAGGAAGATTACCAAAAATACTTTAAGAGAAATCACAAATATAATTTACAGGCTAACATGTTGGATCCATACCCAAGGTTAATNGTGGTCAANGGTATNGGAATATTTTCAACCGGACCTTCTTTTAAAGATGCAAAAATTGCAATGGATGTTGGGCTNAATTCTTTATCAGTCATTTTAGAANCTGCCAAATTTGGTGAATTTCGATCAATTCCAGAAAAAGAAATTTTTANGATGGAGTATTGGCCTTTAGAACTAGCTAAAATAAAACCATCTACCCAAAGGCTAAAAGGTCATGTTACAGTAATCACCGGAGGTTTAGGAGCTATAGGATATGCGACTGCTCAAAAATTTTTAAAAGAGGGNTCNGAGGTTGTTTTATTAGATATAGTTGANCCCAATAAAGTTTCTTTAGATCTCACNGGAATGACTTATTTTCAATGTGATATTACCAATGAAAATAAAGTNGAAGCGGTATACGATAATATTTCTCAAAAATTTGGNGGAGTTGATATTTTAATTTCAAATGCAGGNTTTGCTATTCAATCCTCTCTAAATGATTTAACCAAAAAACAATTAGATAGTAGTTTTGATTTAAACTTCTTTGCGCATCATTATTTTACAAAATATGGAACCAAAATTATGAAAATTCAAAATATGAAGGGTTCTGTTGTGTTTAATATATCTAAACAAGCTGTGAATCCTGGNCCTAACTTTGGTGCTTATGGTTTGCCTAAAGCAACTTTAATGTTCCTAATGAAGCAGTATGTTGTTGAGTCGAGCAAATATGGAATTCGATTTAATGGTATCAATGCAGATCGTATCCGTAGTGGGCTATTAAATCCAGATATGATAGCCAAAAGAGCAAAGTCTAGAGGATTAACAATTGAACAATACATGGCCGGTAATCTTTTAAAAGAAGAGGTTAAGGCTGGTGATGTTGCAGATGCTTTTTATCATCTCTCNATTTCTTATCGAACTACGGCAAGCGTTATTACTGTAGATGGTGGGAATATTGAGTCTTCATTAAGATAAAATTNATTAAAACTAATCAATTTAATATGAACAAATGAGCAGAATTTTGATAATTGGCGCTGGCTGTTGGGGCACCGCATTAGCAACAGTTCTTGCTAAAAATCATAGAGTTTTTTTGTGGGCGAGAGATAAAAAAATAGTAGATGAAATCAATTCAAANCATACAAATAGTAAATACTTTCATAAAGAAAAATTAAATAAGAAAATAACTTCATTTTCAGGNATTATAGAAAGTAGTCGTTTTGATTTTATTTTCTATGTCTTGCCAGCTAAATTTTTTTCAGATTTTTGTAATAAATATTTAGTTAAACAGAAGATTAAAAATTTTGTTATCTGCTCAAAAGGAATTGATTCATCAGGTTTATTACTATCAAATATTTCAAAAAAAATACTTAGTGTTTCAGATCTTTATATTCTTTCAGGTCCTAGTTTTGCACATGAGGTTTTTAATCAAAAACCAACAGCCATTAGTATCGCTGGCAAAAAAAAAGTCATCAGTTTAGGTAAATTGTTTTACTCATCAAATATAAGAATTTATTATTCAAAAAATATAGAGTCACTGGANCTCCTTGGCATCTTAAAAAATATTTATGCAATTGGTGCTGGGATTATAGAGGGTTTAAACTTAGGTGAAAATGCAAGGGCAGCATATATCTCAAGATGCTTATCTGAAATCTCATATATGTTGGAAGCCAATAATTTTAATCCAAAAAATATTTTAACATTAGGAGGTATCGGAGATTTATTATTAACTTGCAGCTCAAAGAATTCACGAAATTACCTTTATGGTTATAATTTTATTAAAAAGAAATCTAATGCAAGTAAAACCATTGAGGGGATTAATAGTATTGGTTGTATAAAAAGAAATTTTTTAATTTCTCTTAAGTATTTGCCTATTCTTAAGACTGTTATTAATATTGTTAAGGGAAAAGAACCAAATAAAGAAATTAAACTTTTGTTAAATAGAAAATTTAAATTTGAATAACTACTGGTAGACGCGTTTTAAATTTAACCCAAGTTTTTCAAATTTTTTCTTAAAGCTATAAAATTCTTTGTTATGGCGTGCAGAATTTTGTTTGAGAATTAATTTCTGGTAATAATGAACCATTTCATGCCCCAGAATTTCCACAAACTCACGAAAATTTTTAAACTTGTGATGAAGGGTAATTTGATGACAGTATTTAAGAGCATAAGGGTTAAATTCAAATAACCCAAGAGCTCCGTGCATTCTTCTAACCATGATTTTTGGCATTTTCTTTAACTGATTTTTAAATAACTGCCGGTTGAGAATTTTATAAACCAAAGGAATTTTTTTTAGATTTGGTTTATAACCTCGTTCATCACCATGTTGTTGGATGAGCATTGCGAGACTTTTGGTTCTGGGCATGTTATTCAGCTAACAAATAATCTTAATTTTTAAAAAATCAAGTAGTTTGATTAATCGGGATGGGCTAAGAGATAGTCAATATATTGAATGACCTCTTCGTATTTTTCATCAGGGATTTCTTTATAACTTTGGCCAAATTTTTCTTTAATGCATAAAGCGATGTGGGCATAGGCGTTCCTTCCTTTGGGATGAAAAGGAGAGGGCTTTAAAAGGGGCTGAAGTAGATCGCCAGTAGTTTGTATTTTCTTCCAAATAATCTTCTTATTATCTTCATTCAAAGTTAAAGACCATTAGGAAAAAAAGACTCGAGTATCAGTCTCATAACAGCAAAACCAATTCCACAAAAAATGATTATAGTGATTAACTGTTTATTGATCATGATGTATAAAAATAAATAAAATGAAAATTTTTTCCATCATTATTTTGTTCATACCTAATTTTCTTTATGCTGAAATTTTAGATAAATTTTCTCTTGCCTGTATTTGTGATAAATCAATTAATGCCTTAAGGTATTTTGACTGTAAACAAAAGGTTTCAGGTACTCAATTAGATATTTTAGAAAATGAAATTGAGATACAGGTGTATAGTAGCTTTGATGAAAAAATTTATAAAATGGAAACTACAAGTAACGAAGAATTAAATCTTCTTTATGAAACTGAGGATTACATCTCTTCCATGGTCATTGACTCAAATTTGAGTATGGATTTTTCTATAAATTACAAAGCCTATAAAAAAAAATGGTCATATGATTTGAAGTGTGTTTCTCTAAAAAAAGAGTAATTTAACTCTCTCAAAATGTTAAGCAGATCTTATATCTTTCCATTTTTTATTTCTTTAAGTGGATATGTTTTTATGGTCTCGATGGATACCATAATTAAGGTTTTAGGATCTAATTACCCTATTTTACAGCTCTTATTTTTAAATGCTTTGTTTTCTCTCATTCCTTTGACCTTCTTTATTATTAAAAATCACGGAGTACATTTTTATCTAAACCAAAATTATAAATTTCAATTGATTAGGGGGATTATTCATACTTTAGGTTTCTTATTTGTGCTCATGGGCGTTCTAAAATTGCCCTTATCAGTGGTATATCCAGTTCTTTTTAGTTCTCCATTAATGCTTTTAATCATGTCTCATTTCTTTCTAAACGAAAATATCAATATAATAAGGATTTCAGCTATCATTCTTGGATTTTTTGGAGTTCTCATTTCCGCAGAACCCTTTGGTTCCAATGTCGTCTCTATAATGGGTATTCTCTTAGTTTTTGTCGGAGCATTTTGTATTGCCTTAACTAATCTCATCACACGCAAATATTCAGCTCTTTCATCTTCATTTTCGGCTTCTTTTTTTAGTATGGTAATAAGTGTGATTGCCTTTTTATTTGCGATGAAATTTTCTTTTATGCCCATGACATTTGAAGATCTGATGCTTTCAATGTTTGGAGGAATAATCGCAGGTCTTGGAATAAGTTCTATAGTTTATGGTTCTAGGATGTTGCCAGCATCGATTTATGGAATGACAAGTTATTTTCAATTAATTTATGGCGTTATATTTGGTTGGTTTATTTTCCAACAGCTCCCTACAACGTTTAATTACATCGGAATTTTCTTGGTATTTTCAGCTGGAATTATTCTGTTTGCTTTTGACAAACAAAAAGCATGAAGCTTCAAGTAATTGTCCCTTTAGTCATCCTTCTTGTTTTCGCTTATTTAATTTTTATTTTTCCTTTTGAGATCATTTTTTCATGGTTAGGCCGTTCAACCCCTTTACAAGAGACTATGATTTCAACGACTTTTGTATATTTAGTCTGCCTTTACTATTTTCGATCAAAGAGTAGCAATAAAATTATCAAATTTTTTGTTTATGAGGGAATGGGAATAGGAACCATATCTCTTTTTATAGTAATTTTTATATTATCAATTTCATTAGTATTCAACATCAGCGAAACTCAAAAAATTGTTATTTTTGTAATTATCTTTTTTCCTTCCTTAGTATTTGGATTTTTAAATGCTAAAAGGGTTAGTGTAAAACAACTTAAGTTTTCGCATTCAAAAATTAAAAATAATTTTAGTTTTATTTTTTTAAGCGATATTCATATTG
>PAHC01000020.1 GCA_002704755.1 Rhodobiaceae bacterium | reverse complement strand
TCTTTGTTGGGGAGTTGGTAGATGTCACAGGCCATCTTGGTGGGCATAATTTTCAGTGGGCTTGGTCATCTGGATTTGTTACTGGGGTTAATGCTTAGGTTTTATGATCATTATTTAAACTTTGTTATCAGGAATGACATTAAGTAGTTCAATATCATTTTTTATTGTTATCTTCATATTTGGTATAACGCCGGGTCCTGGTGTATTTGCCTTATTAGCGCGCGCTCTAACATCAGGTGCATACGCATGTTTATATTTAGCTATCGGAATGATTGTCAGCGATATATTATATCTTGTGGCTGTTTGTCTCGGATTAGCCGCATTAGCATCAAATTGGATTTATTTATTTAATATTATCAGTATGCTTGGAGCTGTTTATTTATTTTATCTTGGATGGAAGATGTGGAATGGACCTCTCAATATTGAATTAATGAGCAACAATGACACTCATAAATCTGATATAAACAACTTCATTCAAGGTTTCTTTATCTCACTATCCAACCCTAAAGTTATGCTTTTTTATATTGCTTTTCTACCAACATTTATGGATTTAAGCAATTTAATTGCTGAAGATATAGTCTTAGTATCCTTCCTAACATTTATTGGTCTTTTTTTAGGTTTAATGCTTATTGCGGTGTTTGCCGAACGTGCAAGACTTTTATTGAAAACAGAATATTCTATTAAAATTTTAAATAAAACTGCGGGTTCGATTATGTATTTGGCAGCGTTATATCTCGCTCTGTCAGCTTTGTAAGCTTATTTTTTTTCCAAATATTCTTGCCATAACAAATTATTAATAATACGTTAACAATGTTGAATTTTTTTTTATTTTTTTAACTCGGTGAATATTCGGAAACTTTTATCTTACCGACAAAATTAAAAAGGAGGAAAAATATGAAAAAGATTAGTTTACTACTGAGTGGAGTAGCCCTAATGGGATTAGCTTTCACTAGTATATCTTCTGCTACAACACTTGAAGATGTACAAGCTCGTGGAGAGCTTCGATGTGGTGTTGATGGTGGTGTTGCTGGTTTCTCAGCTCCTAACAATGCTGGCAGAATGGTTGGTATCGACGCATCAATTTGTGATGCTATTGCAGCGGCTGTACTTGGTGACAGTGACGCAGTCGTCTACGTTCCTCTAACTGCTGCAGAGCGTTTTACAGCGCTTACAGCTGGTGAAATTGATGTGTTATCAAGAAATACAACACACACTTTATCTAGAGATGCTACTTTAGGCACAAACTTCACATACTATAACTTTATTGATGGACAAGGTTTCATGGTTGCAAAAGCTGATGGACTGTCTTCAGTAAAAGACCTAGATGGTGCAAGTATTTGTGTGCAAACCGGTACTACAACTGAAGTAAATATGGCTGACTATTTCAGAAATAATAATTTGGATTATACTCCAGTTGGATATTCTACATCAGTTGGAACGAGGGAAGGTCTTGAAGGAGGTGCGTGTGACGCAATAACTTCAGACGCATCTCAATTAGCAGCTATTCGTTCAGAAACTGCAAATCCAAGTGATTGGACAATGCTACCTGAAATTATCTCAAAAGAGCCTTTAGGTCCTGTTGTGCGTCAAGGTGATGACCAATGGATGGATATTGTTACATGGACACTTCATGCATTAATCAATGCTGAAGAGCTTGGAATTACATCTGCAAATGTTGATGCTATGAGAGCAGACTCACCAAACCCAAGTGTTGCAAGAATTCTTGGTGGTGAAAGTGAAACTGGAGCAATGCTCGGTCTATCTAATGATTGGGCATATAATGCAATCAAACAAGTTGGTAACTATGGTGAAATTTATGAAGCGCATGTAGAGCCTCTTGGTATTGCAAGAGCAGGTTCAGTTAATGACCTATGGACACGTGGCGGTATAATTTATTCACCACCAATCCGTTAATCTTAATATTTACAGAGCCAAAGGCCCAGTGCCTTTGGCTTTTTTTTCTTTGGTATAAGCTGTGAGTCCAAATCGTGTTCCATTGCACAGAAATCCAAAATTGCGTTCTGCAATTATTCAAGGTCTGCTGCTATTTGTGGTTTGTTATGCCTTGTTATCAATTTATCAAACTACAATTTTTAATCTTGAAGAGAGAGGGATTAAAACAAGTACGTCATTCTTTGATAGTGTAGCTCCTTTTAAGGTTGGATTTAGTCCATTTTTGGATTATGAGCTTGGTAAGACAACCTATATTGAAATATTTTATATTGGGGTTTTAAATACAATATTAGTAGCTGTTTTGGGTATTGCCGCGGCCACATTTCTTGGTTTTATTATTGGTATAATGAGGTCATCATCAAATTGGCTGGCTTCCAGATTTTCATTGGTATACGTAGAAATATTCCGTAATATGCCGCTTCTTTTGCAAATAATGTTTTGGAATTTTGCTATTTTCTTGGCATTTCTTCCACCGCCGAAACAATCTCTCGAATTCGGTGTTTTTTATCTTAATGGAAGAGGCTTGCAAACTCCTCTGCCAATAATTGAAAACAGTAGTAATTTTAATATCTGGCTTCTAGCAATACTTTTTTCATTTATTGGTGTCTATTTTTTTAGAAGGTGGGCAAAGAAAAGATTTTTTGAAACAGGAAAAACCCTACCAGTTTTTTCTATATCAGTTATATTCACTATTTTATTTGCCATAATTATGTTTTACGCACTTGGTGGACCTCTTACAATNGAACTNCCAGTACTTGGAAAATTTAACTTTAANGGTGGTGCNCAGTTNCCGCTGCCATTATTTTCACTNTGGTTTTCTCTAACAATCTATACATCNGCATTTATTGCTGAAAATGTTCGTGCTGGCATAGCATCTGTATCTAAAGGGCAGATTGAAGCTGCACGATCAATTGGTTTATCCCGTTCACAGATGGTCAGAATGGTCATCATACCACAAGCATTACGTGTGATTATNCCTCCAACAATAAGCCAATATTTAAATCTAACAAAAAATTCTTCACTTGCTATGGCTGTTGGTTATGAAGAAGTAGTTGCNGTATGGGCCAATATTTCACTAAATCAGACTGGGCAAGCTTTAATCATAATTGCTATGACGATTATATTTTTTGAATGCTGCAGCTTATTCACTTCTTTTGTATTGAATATTTATAACAGACGAATTCAATTATCAGAGAGGTAATAATGACATCGAAAACAATAAAATTTGAAAAGCTTCCTGATAGATTACCCCCTTCAAATACTGTTGGGTGGATGGCATGGGTAAAAACAAATTTATTTGGCTCGGTCTCAAATACCTTCATTACATTATTATTTTTCTATCTGATATTTCTATATNTCCCTCCATTTATTGAATGGGCATTTATCAATGCAAATTTTTCAGGATCTGATCGATCTGTCTGCGATGAAAATAAAGCGGGTGCTTGTTGGACATTTGTGAAGGTCAGATTTGACCAGTTGTTGTTTGGTTTATATTTNGCCACTAATCCAGACCAAATGTGGAGGCCAATTATAGCATTTATTGGTTTTTTTGGATTATTAATCCCATTAATGATTGATAAGACCCCTTATAAAAAATGGTTGCTAATAACATTGCTAATAATATTCCCAGTTTTTTTCTTGCTCATTGTACGTGGGGGTGTTTTTGGAATTCCTGACTCAGATCCAAGTCAGTGGGGAGGCTTATTGCTTACATTTACACTTGCCTTTGTAGGTATAATTTTAGCTTTGCCATTGGGTATCCTCTTAGCGCTTGGCCGACGTTCAAAGATGCCCGTTGTAAAGTCACTAAGTATTATCTATATTGAATTTTGGAGGGGAACACCCTTAATCACAATATTATTTATGGCATCTGTTATGTTACCTCTATTTTTCCCATCTGGAGTAGAGTTTGATAAAGTAGTTCGTGCTATGATTGGTATCACTTTATTCCAATCAGCTTATACGGCCGAGGCTGTAAGAGGAGGGCTCCAAGCTATTGATAAGGGGCAATCAGAGGCGTCAATGGCGCTTGGTATGGGTTATTGGCATCAAACGATATTTATAATATTACCACAAGCTTTAAAGATTTCCATTCCATCAATTGTGAATACTTTTATAGCTTTATTCAAAGATACATCACTCGTATCAATAATTGGATTGCTAGATTTGTTAAAAATAGCACAAAATTCATCTCGTTCACTGGATTGGAATGGTTATGATATTGAGGCTTATATGTTTGCTGGAATTGTTTTTTGGATATTCTGTTTTGGTATGTCCATGTACAGTCAAAGATTAGAGAAAAAATTAGACACTGATAGGAGAGTAGAATGACAAATAATCAAACTGAAACAAAGAATGATGATTCTACGATCATTTCGATAAGCAAACTAAATAAATGGTATGGAAATTTTCATGCATTAAAAGATATTGACTTATCAGTTAACAAAACAGAAAAAATTGTAATTTGTGGACCTTCAGGTTCAGGAAAATCTACACTTATCAGATGTATCAATCGATTAGAAGTTCACCAGGAGGGGTCCATTATTGTTGATGGAGTCGAATTGAATGATGATGTAAAGCACATCAATGAAATTAGAAGCGAAGTTGGAATGGTTTTTCAGCATTTCAATTTATTTCCACATTTAACTGTTCTTGAGAATTGTACGCTTGCTCCAATATGGGTAAGAAAGAAATCAAGAAATGAAGCTAATCAAATGGCTATGGAACTTTTGGAAAAGGTTCGGATTCCTGATCAAGCTGATAAGTATCCAGGGCAGCTATCTGGTGGTCAGCAACAGAGGGTTGCAATAGCAAGAGCTTTATGCATGCAGCCACGAGTTATGCTATTTGATGAGCCAACATCTGCGCTTGACCCTGAGATGATAAAGGAAGTCCTTGAAACAATGATTGAGTTAGCTGACTCTGGTATGACTATGATTGTTGTTACGCATGAAATGGGTTTTGCAAGTAAAGTTGCTGATAGGATTATTTTTATGGATGAAGGACAGATTGTGGAGCAGAATGATCCTGAGTCCTTTTTTAATAATCCTGAGTCAGATAGGACAAAATTATTTTTAAGTCAAATACTTGACCACTAGAAATTNATTAAATTATTAAGTATTTTTATGATAAATTATGACAAAGAACTATTTATTTCTCACAGGGATAATTGTATTCCATCAATGCGATTTTATTCAAAAAGAGTAAGTTCTTCAAAATTGCTTCCACGAATATCAAGATTTATCAATAAGTACCTTTATAAAATTGGAATAGGTAGTTCGGTGAATAGATATGATAATTCTTTTACAATCTATTCTGCAATTCAAGATAGAAAATTATACTCTGAGTATCAAAAAGGAGAGAAGTTTATAAACTTTGGATCGGGGGCATTTTTTCATCATAATTGGAAGAATTATGATTATCCTGGCCAATCAAAATATTATAAATCACTACAAGGGGAGGAGGGGATTGATTTTTATCCCATCGATTTATGTGATGACTCACAAAGGCTACTAATTGATAATCAGACGATTACTCTTATATATTCATCTCATACCTTGGAGCATTTAAATTATTCATCTGCTGATAGATTTCTAAGGGAATGCTATCGAGTCCTCAAAGAGGATGGGATTATTCGACTAGCATTACCAAATACCAAGAATGATTTTCTTGTTTGTAGCTTGTTAAGAGATCAATTTGAAGATGGCCATATTTTAAAAAATAAATATATGAAGGACGCTGCATCACATATTCTAAGTTATATAAATAATATACCCTTTGAAGAAGTTGCTAGCTTATTTGATGTTTCTCAGTATGACTCTTCAAAATTTTATGATTTGGTGAATGAGAAATATAGTTTGGCTTCTTCTTTTGATAGCTCAAATCCCGATAGACACATATCATATTGGGATTATAATTTATTGATTGGAATAATAAAAAAGATAGGTTTTAGATATTGTATCCCTTGTTATCAAGGGTCATCTTTTGCTCGACCATTCACTAATATCAGTGTTTTTGACAATACTGAACCACATATTTCATTTTATGTTGATATCATTAAGTAAATTTTAAGCAAAGCCAATTTTGGCATGGGTTAAATATATATTTTAATTAGTAATTCTCTGTATACTTTAGTGGTTTGAAGTGGTAATTAGTTGTCAGTATTTTTATGAAGAGTTCTGTATGTCCATATTAAAATTTTTTTCGATAAGGTCTGTTCCAAAAACAAGCTGGAGTTCGAGCCATCCATTAAATTTCAGACCAAATTTTTTTACATTATTAATGGTTTTGTTAGGTAATATTGTTTTCGGAACTGGGGTCGCAATAATTGTGGCTGCTGGTGCAGGTCTGGATCCTTGGACAATTTTAGCTGAGGGGCTTGCGTTATTATTTGATGTGTCAATTGGTATGGCAACCTTTTTTGTGAGTGTCTCGGTGCTTTTCTTATGGATTCCGCTTCGACAAATACCAGGTATGGGAACGATAATTAATACAGTTGTTGTTGCAAGTGTTATAGATTTAGCTCTTCCGTGGCTCCCAAAGCCATCAAATTATTTCTTACAAATTTTGCAATTGATTGTAGGGATTCTAGTTTGTGGATTGGGCAGTGGTATCTATTTAACAGGTAATTTAGGTCCTGGTCCACGTGATGGGCTTATGACGGGTCTTCAGCGTATCACTGGACGTCCAGTTGCACTTATTAGAACGTCAATTGAAATAACCGTAGTTATTCTTGGGTGGTTGCTAGGTGGAACGGTAGGTTTAGGGACAGTTATATTCGCATTCCTAATTGGGCCTTCTGTTTCTATTGGTCTCACTGTTGTTAGAAACTTATCCGGTGGAGAGGTGAGTGGAGAATGAAATATGAAAATGATGAAATGTCATGAACTTGGTGGGGCTTGTGATAGAGAGTTCTTCGGTGATACATTTGAAGAGATTGCTAAGCAAAGTAAAGAGCATGGTATGGAAATGATTAATCTTGGAGATAAAGATCACATAAATGCTATGGATAAAATGGGTAAGCTAATTAAAGACTCAAAAAATCTGGATAAGTGGATGGATGAAAGAAAAGAGATATTTAATATTAGAAAATAAGAACTAATTCAAATAAATGGATATAAAACAGTAATTAATAAGTTATTTATTATGTTAAATTGGCACAAGAAAATGGTGACATTTTGGGAAAACAAATTAGGTATCTNAACTTATGGAATGTTATGGATAGCCTTCTTTAAGGGTATCGTAATTGGTTTATTCCTGTATCATATCTTTATAAAATAATAACGGGCAACAAAGGNAGTAAATTAATTGATTTGATGGATAAACAAGCAAAAGTATTAGAGTTTCTCAAATCATGGACAGATGGTGTAATCTCTATTGGTAAGACTTATCAACGCGACGGTGATTTTCAAGAAGGGGCAGAATTTTTCCTAAATACCCACTATGCCTTTGGCGAGAACGAAGTACTGTTTAAACCAACTTTTACAAAGGATGTTATATTCAGAAACAGCTTTAATCAGGCACTATCATATTTTGTTAGTGGTAGTATATCCGAAGACAGAGGATTCGCTATAAGACCTTGGAAAAAAATAGAATTACATGATCAGCCAAATCTGATAATTGAAGGAGATGTTGTTGTAGTTATGGGGGCATTAGATTTTTACCATTTCGAAAGTGAGGTGTCCTCCATTGTTTCATTCACTTTTGTTTTAAAGGAATTTGAGGGAAGATTTAAAATCATTGTTCATCATTCTTCTCCAGTTATGGATATAAATTTCTAGATAGATAAATGTTTGAGTTGATAGACTTTGTCATTGCAATTTGCCTTTTCTTTGGTGCTATTTTGTACACATCTGTAGGGCATGCAGGAGCGTCTGTTTATATTGCTATTATGTCCATATTTGGATTGCCTGTCACAACAATCAAGCCAACGGCATTATCACTGAATATTATCGTTTCCTCATACACAAGCTACCAGTATGTAAAAGCTAAGCTTTATGATATGAAGCTTGTAATTCCTCTGTTAATTGGTGCAATACCTATGGCATTCATTGGTGGATACATAAATGTTCCAGGTGATATTTATAAGCCTATAATAGGCCTCATGCTTTTGTATTCATCTTATAGATTTATTTCTGTAAAGCAGCACGAAGAAAAAGAACCACAGAAATATAAGTTTTATTANGCCGTTTTAACTGGAGGCTTAATTGGTTTTCTTGCTGGGTTAACTGGAACAGGAGGTGGCATATTTCTCTCACCTCTAATTATATTCGCAGGATGGACAACTACAAAAGGTGCTAGTGGTACAGTAGCACTATTCATATTAGCTAATTCGGTATTTGGTCTCATGGGGAATATTACATCTATCAAAAGTATTCCAATTGAGTTGCCATTGTATGCACTATTTGCACTGCTCGGTGGTATAGTTGGTTCAAGAATTGGGATTCATTACTTTCAACATATTGGTATTAAACGAATACTTGGTTTTGTATTGCTAATTGCAAGTATCAAATTAATATTTAATCT
Source organism: Rhodobiaceae bacterium (assembly GCA_002704755.1). GTDB lineage: Bacteria > Pseudomonadota > Alphaproteobacteria > Rhizobiales > TMED25 > TMED25. The sequence continues at coordinate 35,353 of PAHC01000020.1, read as the reverse complement.
GTGAAAGATACTGAAGCTGCTAATTCCTGATCAAAATAATCTGTTTGTAACAATTATTCGTAATTAAAATATGAAATNAATTATCATAGCATTAATTTTAGTATTCATTTTACCTTTGGGTTTTGCCATGGCTATTGAAGAACCATCATATAAATTAGTTGAGCAAAATAATAAATATGAAATTCGTTACTACGAAGAACGTATAGTCGTTCAAACAAAGAACACAAATGAGAATAGCGGTTTTAGAAGATTATTCAATTATATATCTGGACAAAATAATGGCTCACAAAAGATTGCAATGACTGCACCTGTTACGCAATCAAATGACGTAATGCAATTTTATCTTCCATCTAAATTTGATATAACCAATACCCCAATACCCCTTGATCAAAATGTTGAATTATCTTCAGTAGACGAAGGATACTATGCGGTTATAAGATACTCAGGAAGATCGTCAAATAGTAATTTCCTATCACATTCAAACACCCTGCAAAACGAATTGCTAACTAATGATATCNATATTCTAAGTAAGCCCATTAAGGCAACATATAATGGCCCATTTACGCCAGGGTTTATGAGAAGAAATGAAGCTATGTTTTTAGTCGAATGGAAAAACTAGAAGAAAATTTACTAACAGCTAACGAGCCTGACGGTGAAACATGTCCATTTTGTAATTCAAATTTAGGTTTTGTATACGTCCAATCACATTACCAATGTCTTAATTGTAAGCAAGTAACAGAACCCTGCTGTGGTGGTGAATGTGAATACATTCAAAAAGACTAATCTGGGAAGGAATTATACCCTTTGGGTTTGCTAAAAGACTCTAATTGAGTTATTTTCAAAATACTATTTATTTGGGGTTGTTTTAAAATGAAAAATTCAAAAATTGTTCTTATTGATAGAAATCCAGGAAGAAACTCTCAGACATATGGGATAGCGAGAGAGTTAAATACTGATGTTGATTTAATACACGAACCATCTGTTGGTGTTCTAGGAAANAAAGGTGACTCTCAATGTTATGTGGGTGTGAGTGAGAAGGTTCTAGCAATTCATGAACAATTAAGATCTCGTGTTGGAAAAGAAGATAAGAAACTCAAGATGAGGCTCGTTCAACCTGAATTTACAATTGCAACTTCTGATGGAATACGCAATGGAACAAAAGAGATGAGGTATTCACTCATTGGTAGAGAAGTTACGAATGAGTCAGTATGTGAACATCTAAGTGCTTCCGGGTTAGAAGGGACTATTGCAGTCGTTGCATGCGATAAACCTCCAGTAGGAACTCTTGCTGCAATTTTAGAACATAACAGACCTGCGATAATAATGTCAGATGGATCCATAAGGCCTGGAGTGGACAGTGCCACAGGAGAGGCAATTGATATAATTTCTAGTTACCAAATAGCCGGAAGTAGTGATGAAAAACTAAAAAAGAGAATTGCATTAGAAGCGTGTCCAGGACATGGGAGTTGTGGGGGNATGTTCACCTACAATACTATGCAAACNTTTATAGCTGTTGTTGGGATGCAACCATTAAACATGGTTTCACCAGCTTCACAAGATGAACGCAGAACGAATGAATATCCAGATCAATTAATAGATTATCTATCAAAACTGATAGAAAATAATATTACTCCTCGTGATATTGTGACAAGAGACTCAATAAGAAATGGAATTATAGTAGCAATGGCAGTAGGGGGTTCAACAAATATTATGTTGCACGCGCCTGAACTAGCTCGTGCTGCTGGATATAATGATTTTTATAAAGATATCATGAGTCACGAAGAATTTAATCATCTTTCCCAAAACGTTGTTCCAGTCGTTGTAAATGCAAGGCCATTTGGTAAGTATTCAATGGTCGATATTGATAAAATGGGTGGTGTTCAGGTTATTNTAAAAGATATGTTGGATGCCGGCCTCCTTAATGGTGATACAATGACTTGTACTTCAGAAACATTAAGCCAACAAATTGAAAGATTAAAACCAAATAAACCCGATGGTGACGTTATTTATTCAATTGAGTCTCCTTTCAAGCCAACTGGAGGTCTGAGATTACTNGGGGGCAATCTCTCTCCAGAAAACAGTGCAATCTTGAAGTTGGCTGGCGTTGAAGGTGGGCTTGAGGGGAATATTTTCCATGGGAAAGCTAGAACGTTTGATGGAGAGCAATCACTTCTCGATACTTTGGAAACAAATCCAGACACTTTTGCAGATAGAGATATGATTGTCGTTAGATATGAAGGTCCTGTAGGTGGACCTGGAATGCCTGAGATGCTTGATTCTACATCAAGAATTACAACGCTATGCAGAGAGAAGGGGATAGTTGTTGCACTCATGACAGACGGNAGNTTTTCAGGTGGGTCTGTGGGTCTTGTAATTGGTCATGTTGGTCCAGAAGCTGCGCTTGGTGGTCCAATAGGGTTGATTAATGATGGAGATAACATNANNGTAGATTTAAACCAAAATACACTNACATGCCTTGAATTAGAANATGAGGTTATTTTTGCTGAAAGAATGAAGAGCTGGCAAAATGAAGTTGATCAAAACGGTGGGAATCATCCTTCAGTTGGCGAAATAGATACGAGATTATTGAACAATATGAGATGTAATGCTGTGTCTGCTGTTTATGGTGCGGGAATGCACCCAAACCGTAGTTTGTGGGTTAGCAGTCCGCGTTCAGTGGAACGCTCCGGTTTTGAGCCCTCAAATAAATACAGAAAATAAAAATTAAGAAAATAATATAAAAAATTGTTATATATAAATAAAATACCATTAAAATGCCTGATAATTATTGGATTTCTAATAGTTTTTTTCAGTTCTTCACATGGAAAAGCCGAAGTGAATTCAGTAGAAGAAGCTAATGAATTTCTAACAAATTATTGCCTAGTATTAGTAAGTGAAATAGAAAAATCATCGCAAAAACAAATCGATGCACTTGAGCGGAATAGGATGCTTGAATTTACAAAAGTAGGTCAGTGGATTTTTGGTATCTCTGAATTATATCAAAATTTAAATTGTACTATTTACATCAACGGCGAAGATGATGAGTAACAAACCTACCGCAATCTATTGGATGAGACAGGATTTAAGAATAGCTGATAATCCAGCATTAAACCGTGCCTCATCTGAACATTTTTTAGCAGTATATATATTTGATGATGTGAATAGTAATACTGAAACCATGATTGGGGAAGCAAGCGCTTGGTGGTTATACAACTCTCTTGATAAACATAACTCTAATCTCAATAATAATATTTCTTTTTTTAGAGGAGATGCGATCACAATTTTACAAGGTTTATGTGAATCATATGATATCAAAAATGTTTTTTGGAACAGATGCTATGAACCATGGCGAATAGATCGAGATAGCAAGATAAAAGACTCCCTTACATCAAAAGGTATTAATTGTGAGTCTCATAATGCGTCTCTTTTATGGGAGCCTTGGGAGATACACAAAGATGATAGAACACCTTACCTTGTTTTTACGCCATTCTTCAAAAAGGGGTGTTTAAATGCCAGTCCTCCTCGTTATCCATTGGTTTCTGCGGACTTATCAAAAGTCATTAAGGCGAATAATGCAAAGGATTTAGATGAAATTAGTATTTTACCAAAAAATAATTGGTACAAAAAATTTGATGGTATCTGGAATATTGGAGAACATGCAGCTTATAAAAAATTAGAAGATTTTATTGAAGATGGCCTAGTCAATTATAAAGATGGCAGGAATTTTCCATATCAAAATAATGTTTCAAGATTATCTCCACATCTTCACTTTGGAGAGATTTCTCCGAATCAAATATGGTATATGGTTGATGAATTAGATGGTTCAATATATCCAGAAAGGGATGTTTATCACTTTAAAAGTGAGATCGGTTGGAGAGAGTTCTCATATAGTCTTCTTTATTATAACCAGGAGCTTCAAACTGAAAATTTATACAAAAAATTTGATAAGTTTCCATGGACAAAAGATATAAGTAACCTCCAAAATTGGAAGCGCGGTCTTACGGGTTACCCTATTGTTGATGCAGGAATGCGAGAATTATGGGAAACAGGCTATATGCATAATAGATTGCGGATGGTCGTAGGGTCTTTTTTAGTTAAAAATCTTCTCATTCACTGGAATTATGGTGAGAGATGGTTTTGGAATTGTTTAATTGATGCAGATATGGCTAGCAATAGTGCCAGTTGGCAGTGGGTAGCTGGTTCTGGTGCAGATGCAGCTCCATATTTTAGGATATTTAATCCTATTATGCAGGGTCAGAAATTCGATCCTGATGGAAGTTACACAAAGAAATATATACCTGAGCTTGCTAATGTACCCTTGAAATACTTATTTAATCCATGGGATGCTCCAAAATCAATTCTTGATGACTCAGGTGTTACACTGGGTAAAGATTATCCCTATCCAATAGTCAATATGCAAGAATCACGAGATCTTGCGCTAGATGCTTTTGATACTATTCGAATAAAATAAGTTAGAAATTAAATCCGTGATTTCTTAATTTCTCTGCTAGCTCGGATGATCTCTGATCTGAAATTTGAACTAATGGTGGTCTAATGTTTTTCCATCTCTCATCTTTGTATTTAATTGCAAGCATTGCTTTTTGGGCTGGAATCGCAGAATAATCTTGAAAGAGATATCTGACTTCTTTCACATCTTTATGAACTTCTTCCGCCTGATCCCATTTTCCATCATGGGATAACTCAATTACTTTAGCAATGTTAGTTGGATTGAAATTAGCGGTAGCAGATATACAACCTGGCCCACCTAATTTTATAGCGTCAATTACTGGTAGTTCTGCTCCTGGGTATACAATAAGACCATCAATTGATAGTAATTGTTCTGTGTTTTCCCAAACGCCAGAGCTATCTTTGATACCAACAATAATCTCTGGGTATGCGGATCTTAATTTTTTTACAAGTGGAATAGACAATCCAACACCAGATACTTGAGGTATGTGATATAGATATATTTTTAGATTTGGATGGTTAATCTCATCTATTAATCTTTCATAATATTGGAAAAGACCTTCATCAGTGACATCTTTGAAGTAGAATGCCGGTAAAGTCATAACGCCTTTGCAACCTAATTCTACTGCATGACGAGAAATTTTTACTGTATCCGGGAAATTACATAGACCAGTCCCTGGGATTAGTTTATCCGGTGAAACCCCTGACTTGATTAAATTTTCAAGAGCTTGCATCCTTTCATCATTACTGACTGATAAAGCTTCACCAGTTGTACCGAATGGCGCTAACCCTGAGCATCCAGTTGAGAGAAGATCTTTTGCGAGCTCATTATACATCTCTTGATTAAAGTTAAGACTGTCATCAAATGGACTAAGAATTGGAGAAATTAAACCTTTAATCATTTTTAAATCCCTATTTTATATAATTAACTATTGCTGTAATAAATTATCATAATAATCTAGTTTAGAATATTGAATTTTATCTGAGATAATGACTATATTAACTTTATGGATATAAAAACAAATAAAATAAAAGGAGCTTTTACGCCAAAGCATATTTATGTGAATAGGAGAAAAATTCTTCAAGTTGGTATGGCATTATCATCGCTTGTTGCATTGAATAAAATAACGCCAGCACAGGCAGATGAAAGCCTTGAAAGAAAAATTAATACATTTGAGGAAATCACTAACTACAATAATTTTTATGAATTTGGAATTGATAAAACAGATCCTGCAAAATATGCTCATAAATTAACAACTTCACCATGGCAGGTAGAAATTGCGGGTCTTGTTAAGAATCCAGGAAAATATGATCTGAATGAATTAATAGCTGGTATTGATATAGTTAATAGGACATACAGATTAAGATGTGTTGAAGGTTGGTCAATGTTAATTCCTTGGAATGGAATACAACTTAATCATCTGTTGGAAAAAGTAGGAATTAAGAAAGAGGCAAAATATGTCTCATTTGAGACATTATTAAGGCCAGAAGAAATGCATATGCAAAAAACTCAAGTTATGTATTGGCCATACAGAGAGGGTTTAAGACTTGATGAAGCTATGCATCCGTTAACAATTCTTGCAACTGGATTATATAATCAACCTCTACCGAAACAAAATGGCGCACCATTTCGTCTTGTAGTCCCATGGAAATATGGTTTCAAATCTATCAAATCCATCGTTAAGATTAGTCTTACAGAAGATCAGCCTATATCTTCATGGAGTATGCAAAACCCACGTGAGTATGGTTTTTACTCAAATGTTAATCCAAAGGTACATCATCCAAGATGGTCACAAGCAAGCGAGAGATATATTGGTGGTGAAGGTGAGGGGTATCTTGGTAATTTATTTACAAGACGTTATGACACCAAACTGTTTAATGGTTATGATGAAGTAGCATACCTATATGAAGGTATGGATTTATCAAAATACTATTAAAAATTTATCACTATAAAAATAAAAATAATTTGATATGGCCAATATAAATAAAAATATTGATATTATTAAACCTATCAGCCTCATATTAAAAAAAATAAAACCGAGCTATCTTTATATAATTCTTTTATTGCCGCTACTTGCATTAATAATTGAGTTAATGTCAGGAGGATTAGGAGTCGATCCCATGAGAAAAATTGAAAGAGAACTTGGTGATACCGGTCTCAATCTTTTAATTTTTACTCTCGCATTGACCCCAATAACTAAATTAACTTCCTTTAACCTTATCAGATATAAGCGTGTATTTGGTCTTATGAGTTTTTTTTACATTACACTTCATTTTCTAACTTGGCTCCTTTTAGATATGCAGCTGCGATGGGACGAAATTATTATCTCTTTGACAAAAAAACCATTTATAGTATTTGGAATGGTTAGCTTGGTATTATTAGTTCCATTGGCGATAACTTCAAATAATTACTCAATAAGAAAACTAAATAATTACTGGAAAAGATTACATTTTTTGGTTTATCCAGCCGTAATAATTGGAGGTTTACATTATTTGTTAATGGCAAAGACTATCCAATTTGATGCAGTTAAGACATTGATTATTATTTTATTATTAATAACCCTTAAGTTTTTTAAATTAAAAAAAATTAAATGGCTATAGTTCATGCTGGGTGCTTTCTTTACAGGTTTTATGCTCTGCTTTTCCCTTAACTGTGTTATTGGTGCTCAAAACACGTATTTATTCAGACAAGGGATTAGGAATGAATATGTTTATATACTTGCAACGTTCTGCACAGTTTGTGACTTTATTCTTATACTTGCTGGTGTATACGGTATGTCATTAATAGTAAATCAGTTCTACACAGATCTTTTCTTAATATTATCTGCTTTAACCTTAATAATTTATGGGGTTCTTCGTGTTAAGAAGTTAATTTCATTATCTTATGGGGTTCGTAAAGAAGATTTTCTTGAGAAGAGTTTGAAGAAAAGCTTATTAGCGATGGCTGCATTTACATTGCTAAATCCACATGTTTACTTAGATACTGTTATCCTAATTGGGAGTGCATCATTACAATATAATGCCCATGATAAAATCTATTATATAATTGGAGCAACGTTTGCAAGTATCATATTTTTCTATGGTGTTGCAGTATTCTCAAAAATGTTTTCATCATTCTCTAATAATGTTCTTGTATTAAAAGTTGTTGATTTGATAACAGGAGGAATTCTGTTTATCATCTCATTCGCCATGATAAAAGCTACTAGTTTTATGTGAGTTTTTGTTTTAAATTCGTTTATTTTGATATACTTTCATTAAAGTATATGGATGGATAGATATGTTCAAAAAATTGAAAAATTGTCATAATACAAATGACTTTAGATTGTTAGCCAAACAAAACCTTCCTTCGCCTATTTTCCATTACATTGATGGTGCTGCCGACGATGAAAAAACATATGTTCAAAATACTCAAGCATTCGACAGATGTGATTTGGTACCAAGCGTACTTAATTCTGTAAGTAATATCGACACATCAACTCAAATTTTAGGTAAAAAAATTGATATACCTATATTTCTATCTCCGACAGCACTTCAAAGATTATTTCATCACGATGGTGAAAGAGCAGTTGGGGAAGCCGCTCAAGATTTCAATACTTATTTTGGTATTTCATCATTAGCAACTGTAAGTATTGAGGAGGTGGGTAAAAAATTTACATGTCCTAAAATGTTCCAGCTATACGTGCACAAAGATAAAGCACTAAATGAAGATATGTTACAAAAATGTATTGATCATGATTTCGACGCTCTTGCTATAACGGTTGATACAATCGTGGGAGGAAACAGGGAAAGAGATTTGAGAACCGGCTTTACATCACCCCCAAAACTAACATTATCAAGCCTTTTCAGCTTCGCAATGTCTCCGAAATGGACTATGAATTATCTAGGAAGGGAAAAGTTTTCTCTTCCTCAATTGGATTCTCATCTAAATGAAGGCACAAAAATTGCTATGTCAATAGGTGACTACTTCACAAAAATGTTAGACCAAGAATTAAACTGGAAAAAAATTGAAGAAATAAAGAAACACTGGGCTAAGCCACTATGTTTAAAAGGAATCATGTCTGTTGATGATGCTAAAAAAGCTATAGATGTTGGTGCTACTGCTATTATGATTTCGAACCATGGCGGAAGACAACTAGATGGTTCCCGCTCGCCATTTGATCAACTGGAGGAAATTGTTGATGCTGTTTCTGGTAAGATTGAAATTATTTGTGACGGCGGAATAAGAAGGGGGACACATGTTTTGAAAGCATTATCACTTGGTGCAAATGCATGTTCTGGAGGTAGGTTTTATCTTTATTCTCTCGCAGGTGCAGGATCAAATGGTGTAAAAAGGGCTTTAAATTTAATGCATGATGAGATAGTTAGAGATATGAAACTTATGGGATGTAGTTCTATATCAGAATTAAGTCGAAAAAATTTAAGATTCAGATAAGGCTAATGTATGAATAATAATAATGAAAATATTGTCGCATCATTTTACAAGTTCGCTAGATGGAATGAATTCGCTGACTATAGAGGTGATTTACTTGATATTTGTCTAAAAAATGAACTTGTTGGGACTATTTTGATCGCTTCAGAGGGTATTAATGGTTCAATATCCGGCACTCAAAATGGTATTGATAATGTGTTAAAATATATAAGAACAATAGATCAATTCACAGATCTAAAAGTAAAATACTCTCTTGCTTATGGTAAAACCTTTAGAAAAATGAAAGTAAGACTTAAGAAAGAAATTGTATCAATGGGCAAGGATAATGTAGCCCCCGATATGCTCACAGGGCAGCTACTAAATCCAAATGAATGGGATAATCTCCTTGATCAAGATGATGTTCTAGTGATTGATACCAGAAATACTTATGAACATTCTATAGGATCATTTAAGGGAGCAACGTACCCTAACACATCTTCCTTTAGAGAATTTCCTGATTGGGTTGATAATTTTATTGATCATAATAGAGATAAGAAAATAGCCATGTATTGTACTGGAGGTATACGTTGTGAAAAAGCTTCATCATACCTTTTAAGTAAGGGGTATAAAAATGTATACCAACTTGATGGTGGAATACTCAAATATCTTGAAGAAAGACCGGAAGATGATAGTAAATGGAATGGTGAGTGCTTTGTTTTTGATTATAGAGTTTCACTTGAACATAAATTGAATAAAGGCAATCATGAAATGTGTCATGCTTGCAGAATGCCATTATCGGAAACTGACCGAAAAAGTGAATTTTATAAAAAAGATATGTCCTGTCCATATTGTCACGATAAGCAAAATGAAAAAAGTATGAAAAGGTTTAAAGAGAGAAAATTGCAATTAGAGCTCCAAAAACAGAGGAATGTTATTGAACAAAGAGACGGGTAATAATCATATACTTTATTCTTTCAGGAGATGCCCTTTCGCAATAAGAGCGAGGCTATCAATTTATTTCTCTAATAATAAATGTCAAATTAGGGAAATCACACTTAAAAACAAACCAGAAGAATTTCTTAAAATATCATCAAAGGCTACTGTTCCAGTGCTTCTCACAGAAGATGGAGCAATTATAGAAGAAAGTTTGGATATCATGAAATGGTTTCTCCTTAAGAATGACCCATTAGATATTATGCGACCATATGATTATGAGTCTCCTGACGAGTTAATAGGTTTCTTTGATAGGGACTTTAAATTTCATTTGGACCGTTATAAATACTCTACTAGATTTGATCCCCAAAAAAAAGATGAACATAGGAATGCAGCTGTAAAAATACTTAGTAAACTAGAAAACAAAATGGATGATTCAGCCTATATCTATGGAGATAAAATATCTATTTATGAGTTATCAATTCTTCCATTTATAAGGCAATTTATGCTGGCAGACATCAATTGGTATGAGAGTGAATTTGACTGTAAAAAAATTAAATTATCATTATCCAGATTTATTGAGACAAATGCCTTCATAGTAACAATGAAAAAGTATAATGAATGGGTCTTGTTAAGAGAAGAGGCTCAATATTTTCCAAGTTATTGAATGTTTTTGATTGGAAACAAAAATAAATATGTTTATAAATAAATATAATGATATTAGGAAATTAAAATGTCAAATCTGTTTAATGAAATTGATGAAGATCTTCGACAAGACAAATTAAAAACACTTTGGAACAAATACAGAGCTGCAGTATTTACTTTTGTGATAGTTATCGCATTGGGTTTGACTTCTTCTGAATTCTACCAATATTGGTCTACATCCAAAGAAAAAAATTCAGGATTAATTTTTTCTGAAATTATTGATAATATTATCCAGGGTGATATACAATTAGCTCAAGATAACATTGACAAGTTATCTAATGAAGGAACTAAAAATTATAAATCATATGCATTAGTGCTTAAATCTGATTTACTAATATCACAAGATAATTTAATTGAAGTCGAAAAAATCTATGATGAGATTATTGATACCACAAATAACACATTACTTAAAAATCTCGCGATACTGAAATTATCCTATATAAAAGTAGATAACTATTCATTTGATCAAATGAAGCAGGAGCTAGGAGATTTGTTGGGTGACAAAACACTTGGGCTTTTTGCTCATGAAATATTAGCAATGAGCGCATATAAAAACGAAGTATATGATAAAGGTATTGCGTCGCTAGAAATTATCTTATCTGATGAAAGAACGACTAATAGTATGTTTGATAGAGCTCAAATGATGTTAAAAGTTTTAAGTTCTAAAATATGATAAAGCTGTGTTTTCCAGAAAAAAAAAATACTCATAAACTATTGATTTTATTATTATTCTTTACTTCAACTTCTTGTGAAAGTCTCATAAGAGGTAAAGAGGATATTTTACCTGGGCAAAGGGAAAGTATATTACTCTCAAGTGAGCTCTTAAAAATTTCGGATCAACAATATAGTATAGATATTCCGAGTCCAAAAAATGATAAAAACTGGGTTGCGTCATTCAAGAATACATCAAATAATCTTGGCAATTTATCATATTCAGAAGATTTTATTATAAACTGGTCGACTGATATTGGTGTTGGCGCGAGTAAGGATAATTTTCTAACTGTTGCACCTATACTTATTGATAATCTAATTTTCGTTGTCGATAGTGAGAATAAATTATCAGCCGTAAATGCATCCAATGGAACAATTGTATGGTCCCAAGGACTTTATCCAGAGCAGGAAGAACCTAAAGTTGGTTTTGGTGGCGGTCTATTTGCTAATTCTGGTATGATTTTTTATACAAATGGATTTGGAGAATTATACGCACTTGACCCTTATAGTGGAGAAATTATATGGAAAAAAGATTTAAATATACCCATTAGATCTGCGCCGATTGCAAACAATAGTGCCGTATATGTTTTAAATATAGATAATCAGATTCAGTCATTTGATATTCAATCTGGTGATTTAATTTGGGATTATAATTGGTTTTCAGATAGTGCTGGGTTTATTCAATCAAGTAGTATGGCATTAAATAAAAATGCTATTATAGTTCCATATAGATCTGGGGAAATATTTGTATTTAATGCATCAAATGGCAGACGAATATGGGCAGATTCAATTAATAGAAAAAATATCAAAAACTCACTCTCACAAATCAAAGACATAGTTGCTAGTCCTGTTATCAATAATGAATATATAGTTACAGTTGGTTCCAACGGAAGGGTAATAGTTAATAACATTGAAAATGGTTTTAGAGTTTGGGAACTTGCTATTTCAAGTTCTTTAACGCCTTTGCTAATTGGAGATTATATATTTTTACTAGGCAATGATAATATATTATTCGCAATTACCATGGATAAGGGAGAGATTGTCTGGATGAAGGATCTCAAGCAGGAATATGAATTTAAAAAAAATGATGGCTTTATATCAATGTTAATGATTAACAATAAGATACATTTCTTTGGTTTAAATGGTGGTCATCTGGTTGTAAGTCCAGAGGATGGGGAGATATCAAATATTGAATCTAATAAATTTAGCAATATTTCAATTCCTCCGATTGTTGTAAATAATAATTTATATGTTATATCTGATAATGGTGAATTAACATCTTATAGATAGAATATTAATTATGGTTTCAAGAATAGTACTAGCAGGAAGACCTAATGTTGGTAAGTCAACACTATTCAATAGACTCGTAGGGAAAAAGAAGGCACTTGTTTCCGATATCCCAGGGTTAACGAGGGATTTTAGAGAAGAGAGAATCTCACTTCATGGGCGTGACTTTGTATTAATTGATACTGCGGGAGTTTATGAGTCTAATACGGATCTGCTATCAAAAACTATTGAAGATAATTCATTAAAGATAATTAATACGTCAGATCTATGTTTATTGGTAGTCGATGGAAAAGCTGGAATAACAAATAAAGATATTGAGTTTTCAAATTATTTACGAAAAACTGGGGCCAATGTAATTACTATTGCGAACAAAGGTGAAAGCTCAATTGCAAAAAAGAATTCGTATGAGTTTTTTGAATTAGGTTTTGGTCAGCCAATTAATATATCTGCAGAACATAATATTGGGATTGATGAATTAATTGAAATAATACTAGAGAAAACATTTTCAGAAGAATCAAAAGTTGATCATGTTTCGGATGAAATCAGTCTTGCAATAGTGGGAAAACCAAATGTAGGTAAATCAACTTTGATTAATGCATTACTTGGGAAAGAAAGGATGATTACTGGTGATACTGCTGGTATAACTAGAGACTCAATCGATATACATTGGGAATGGAATGGACAAAAACTAAAAATTATTGATACTGCAGGATTACGAAGAAGAACAAAAGTCAACGAACTATCTGAAAAATTAGCTTACCTAGACTCATTTAGAACAATTAAATTTGCTGACGTGGTTGTTTTATTGGTTGATGCATTAGAATTTATGGACAAACAAGACTTGAGATTAGCAGATCATATTATTTCTGAAGGGCGCGCATTGCTTTTTGTTTATAACAAAGTCGACTTAGTTAGGGATAAAAAGGATTTTGAAAAACGTATAAAAGATACGTTTTCTACGAATATTGTGCAATTAGGTAGTGATAATATTTTACAAATTTCATCTTTGAATAAAATTGGTATTAAGAGATTAATGAATAAGATATTTGATCTTTATGATGAATGGACAAAAAGAGTATCTACATCAAAATTAAATGATTGGCTATATGATGTGGTTCTGAATCATCAGCCGCCAGCAAAAGCAGGCAGAAGAATTAAATTAAGATATATAACTCAGTCATCAGTAAAGCCTCCAACCTTCGTAATTTTTACTTCAGCACCTGAGGGAATTCCAGATTCTTATAAAAAGTATCTAACGAATGAACTAAGAAATGCTTTTGGGTTTAAATTGTCGCCATTACGACTTTATTTTCGTAAAGGTAATAACCCGTATATTTAACATTCATTCAAATTATTCACTTTTCCAATCGCTGTAACTAATTAAATCACCATTATTGTAATTGTCGTTAAAGATGATATCCAAGAAGAACTCATCAAGTTCTTCAGGTTGAGTCAAACTATTTTTAGCTTCACCTGGGTAAGCTTTCATTCTAAGTTTGGTATTAACACTTCCTGGATCTACCAAATTAATTTTTATATTTGTATTCTTAATTTCACATGAATAGCTGTAGGCAATTTTCTCCATTGCAGCTTTTGATGCTGAATATAATCCCCAGAAAGGTTTTTTTTTATGAATTAAGTCTGATGTTAAAATCATGATTTGAGCTTTGCTCGATTTTTTTATTAGATCTTCAAAGATTTTCAATATTATTACGTTTGACGTTACATTAAGTGAAAAAGCATTATTCCAATCATTTTCATCAATATGAGTTATTGGAGTCAATTCTCCAAGTGTTGCAGCATTTAAAATTAACACATCTAAATTTTCTATTCTTTTTGTCAGCTCAATATGTAGATCACTAATTAATTGATAGATAGTTAAATCCATGGGAATAAGAATTGGATTACATTTAGTATTTTTTAATTGAGTATCTAAATCTTCCAATGCACTCTGAGAACGTCCAATAGCTATTAGGTTTTTGCAATATTTTCCATAAGATAGAGCAATCTGTTTTCCTATGCCATTAGATGCACCAGTAATTAGGATATTTTTATCAGCTAAATGGGTATGCAAATTACTTTATTCCTCGAGTAATGAAAGTTGATTTGTGTGTTCTGGAATTTGCTCCATATCACTCAATTTTGTTGGATAGTCCCCTGTAAAGCAGTGATCAGTATATTGAGGTATTTCATTATCACGATCACTATGACCAAGTGCTTGGTATAAACCTTTGATTGATAAGAATTTGAGGGATGAACAGCCTATATAATCACGCATTTCTTCAATTGAATGATTTGCTGCAAGTAAACTTTCTTGTTCTGGAGTGTCAATGCCATAATAGTCACTAAATCGTATAGGTGGAGAAGCAATTCTCAAGTGGACTTCACTTGCGCCTGCATCAAACAACATTCTTACGATTTTTACTGATGTTGTACCCCTAACAAGGCTATCGTCAATTAAAATAATTTTCTTATTTTTAACAAGATGTGTGTTTGCAGAATGTTTAAGTCTAACGCCAAATTGTCTAATTGTTTGAGTGGGTTCAATAAATGTACGACCGACGTAATGATTTCTAATCAATCCATAATCAAAAGTTATCTGAGATTCCTGTGAGTAACCAAGTGCTGCAGGAACCCCAGAGTCAGGAACAGGGACTACAAGGTCTGGAGATATATCATCTTCTTTAGCAAGAAATTTACCCAATTCCTTTCTAATACTATAAACGCTCTTTCCATCAATTATACTATGCGGCATAGCAAAATAGATATACTCAAAAATGCATGGGCGGGCGTTCTGTTTTGGGAATGGGAAATAACTCTCTATCCCTTCGTCTGTAATTACTATAACTTCACCATTCTCAATCTCTCTTATGAAACTTGCTCCAATAATATCTAATGCACATGTCTCAGATGCTAGGATATAAGATGTATCAAGTTTTCCGAGCACTAAGGGCCTAATCCCAAGGGGATCTCTTGCTCCAATTAGTTTTTTGTTTGTTAATGCAACTAATGAATATGCACCTTCTAATCTGCCAATGGCATCAATAAATTTATCAATAAATTTTATTTTTTTACTATTCGCAACTAAATGCAATATTACTTCTGTGTCTGAAGTTGATTGGAATATAGCTCCCTCTGCCACAAGTTTATCTCTTAAGAGAAGTGCATTTGTAAGATTACCATTATGTCCTACACTAAAACCACCTGTTGCAAGATCCGCAAAAAGCGGCTGGACATTTCGTAATATAGTTTCTCCTCTTGTTGAGTATCGAACATGTCCAATGGCAGAAATACCTGATAATCTATCCAATATTGGCTGCTTGGTGAAATTATCACCAACAAGGCCGAGTCGCCTCTCGGAGAGAAATTTACTACCGTCAAAAGAAACTATACCAACTGCTTCTTGCCCTCTGTGTTGCAATGCATGCAATCCAAGAACTGTTAACTGGGTAGCGTCTTGATGACCAAAAACCCCAAAAACTCCACATTCTTCTCTTAAACGATCATCTATGTTTATTTTTTTCATTTACTGACTACCAATATTCCCCAAATCGTTGATATTTATTCTCTGCCCCAGGTTATCAAAATTAATACTATCAATTAATTCACTTGGATTATCAGGCAAGTAGGAATAGATTCTATCTTTACTTGACTCAAGGTAGTCATAAAAAATTGATTCAGCTAACCATGCTGGTTGATTATCACTAAAGAACCATGTAGAAGCTATAAAGAAAACAAGGATTAGTATATATCCCCTAAGAATACCAAAAAATATACCAAATATTCTATCAAGTATTCCAATATTACTTTTTAAAACCAATTTTGATATTTTTGAAGATAAAAAGGCGCTAATAATCAGAACAAGTATAAACGTTATTCCAACTAGTAATGAGTATGCCAACCAATCTGGTTGCAAAAGATTGCTAGCAAATGAGCGCGTTTCACTATTAGTGTATGATACAAATGAGGCCAATGCTGCAAATGCCCAAGAAAGGATTGATAATGTCTCCCTTGTGAAGCCCCGCAACATTGCAAAAAATGCTGATAAAAATAACAATAATATCAGAATTGTATCAAAAAAAGATAACGTAGTGATCATTGATTTAGTCTTTAATATTAATTTTTATTGGTCCTTCAGATCTCCCATTGATAAATTGATCAACGTATGGATTATTGGAGCTCTCTATTTCACCTGGGTCACCAGACCATATAATATTACCTTTGTATAACATTGAAATTTTATCTGCAATTTTTTTTGCACTTTCCATGTCGTGTGTAATTGTTATTGCTGTAGCTCCAACTTCATCAATAATTTCATTAATAAGGTTATTAATAACATCGGCCATAATTGGGTCAAGTCCTGTTGTCGGCTCATCAAAAAAAAGTAGTTGCGGGTCCTTAGCGATAGCTCTTGCTAAAGCAACTCTTTTTTGCATTCCACCTGATAGTTCGGATGGATATAGGTCGAGTACGGTAGAGTCTAATCCAACCTTATGGATCTTATCTAGTGCTATTTCTCTTAAATCACTTTTTCTTTTTGATTTTATTGCAAATGTTATATTTTCCCATACTGTTAGGCTATCAAACAAGGCTGCTCCTTGGAAAAGCATTCCAATTTCATCGTAAAAGTTTATCTCTTTTCTTGTATCTCTATTCAATGGAGTACTATTGTAAGATATTATTCCTTGATCTGGTTCGATCAATCCAAGAATACATTTAAGCAATACAGATTTTCCAGTTCCTGAACCTCCAATAATTACTTGGGATGTGTTCCTGGTGATATTAATATTAAGGTCATTGAGAATAATTTTTTCTCCAAAGGATTTATGTAACTTCTCTATTTTTAATATTAAGTCTGTCATATCTTCAACTATTGAACACTAATGATGTTAAAATATAATTGGATGCTAATATCAATATTGATGCAGAAACAACTGCTTTTGTAGTTGATCTTCCTACACCTTGAGCTCCTCCCGTTGAATTGTAACCATGATAACATCCCATAAACGCAACTATAAAACCAAAGACAGCCGCTTTGATTAGTCCAGATATGACATCATTTAATTGTATTATATCAAATGTGTTCTTTATGTAACTTTGTTCAATAAAGCCCAAGCTTTGGGTCCCGACTACAAAACCTCCCATAATTCCTATAATATCAGCAATTAATACCAAAATAGGGAGTGTTAGCAAGGCCGCTAGAACTCTAGGTACTACAAGATATCTTATGGGGTTAGTCGAGAGTGTTGTTAGGGCATCTAACTGTTCAGTTACTTTCATGGTGGCTATTTCAGCTGAAATTGAAGCAGAAACTCTGCCTGCTAGCATTAGCCCAGCAATTACAGGCCCTAACTCTCTGGTAATTCCAAGAGCAACAATTGATGCTACTATACTTTCAGCATTAAATCTTGAGCCACCGACGTAAATTTGTAGAGCGAGAACACTTCCTGTAAAGAAAGCTGTTAAGCCAATAACTGGAAGTGAATTATACCCTATCTTGATGACTTGATTAAAAAATGTCTTAAAGTAGAGTGGAAGAGTAAACGTGCAAATAATGATCTCATAAAAAAAAATTGAGATTTTGCCAATGTGTGCAAATAGATTTAGTACATTACTGCCTATTGCGTGAGGTATGTTATAAATATAATTAATCATACTTATAAATTTTTTGAACTCTATGGTTTAATCTTGTAAGTAATTCATAGCTTATTGTATCAGCATTTTTAGCCAACGTATCAATATTTTGATTTGTTCCAAATATTTCTACATAATCACCTACATTAGTGTCTGCCTTACATTCACTAATATTAACAGCAACAAGGTCCATAGATACTCTCCCAACAATTGGCACAGCAACCCCATTTATGTAGAAATGACCGCCGGCATGCTGATTGGTTGAGCTTAGGGATCTCGGTATACCATCAGCATAACCAATTTCAATAAGTGCTATGGTCATTGCTTTTGTAGCAAGATATGATGCTCCATAACCAATAGTAGAACCCTTCTTGACTTCTTTTTTTTGTATAATGGGTGCAAACATTTTAACAACCTGTTCGTATTTTATTTGTGATTGATTATGATTCGAACATCCATAAAGGCTTATACCCGGTCTTACCAAGTCAAGATGATATGCTTGTCCCCTATGTATTGCAGATGAATTAGCAATGCTTTTTCTGATTCCTTTGAAATTATTTGAAATGTTTAAGAATTTTTCTAGTTGCTGTTCTGATAATTTTGAAGTTAGGTCATCAGCGTTTGCAAGATGAGACATCAGTAATTTAATGTTTATGTTTTCTTTGTAGATGGATGCCACTTCTTCAATATCAAAGCCAAGTCGAGAAAATCCAGTATCTATATGAATGGCAACGGGAAGTGAATTATCGTACATTGATGATTTTTTGTAATAAGCAAGTTCACTCATGCTTCCTATCACTGGTATTATATTGTATTTGGTATAGTCCTGTTCTTTTTTCTGTTTTAGACCATTGAGTGCATAAATCTCGTAGTGGTTATGATTTAGAATCTTTCTTAATTTGATACCTTCGAAAATATCCGATACAAAGAATTCTCTACATCCTGAATTAACTAGTGTTCTTGCTATTTCTTCTAGACCAAGTCCGTATGCATTTGCCTTTATAGTTGCAGCACAGATAGATGGTGCTACTAATTTTGATATTTGTTGATAATTGTTGGCTAACGCAGATAAATCTATTTCTATGTATGCTGATGTGGGACTATTAGGTTCATCAATATTTAATCTTGTTTGCATAGTTTTAAATGCATTATTTTATTCGAAACGCTCTGGGAGTTTGTCTTCGGATATGTAGTCACTAAAGCGTGTTACAGATCCATCAAAATATAACGGTATTGAGGTAGTTGGTCCGTGACGATTTTTTCCAAGTATAACTTCTGCTTTTTGATGAACTTCATTCATATTTTCTTGCCATAAAATATGCTCTTCAGTACCTTCTTTGGGTTCTTTCCTTTGTAAATAATATTCTTCACGGTATAAAAACATTACAATATCAGCATCTTGTTCAATTGAACCTGATTCCCTTAAGTCTGCTAATTGAGGTCTTTTGTCATCCCTTGACTCAACTTGTCGTGATAATTGTGAAAGTGCGATTACTGGTATGTTGAGTTCTTTTGCTAGTGCCTTCAGAGATTGTGTGATCTCTGATAATTCTTGAACTCTATTTTCACTATATCTTCTGCTAGACGAGGTAAGAAGTTGTAGATAATCAATTATTAGTAAGCCTAAGTTATTTTGTCTTTTTAATTTACGCGCTCGAGCAGTTACTTGCGCCATGCTAATACCACCTGTTTCATCAATAAATAATGGTATGTCTTGCAGTTTACGTGCAATATCAATTAGGCTTTCGTATTCATTATTGGTTATTTTCCCTCTTCGGATTTTTTCAGATGAAACAGATGTTTGCTCGGAGATAATTCTTGTTGCTAATTGAGATGATGACATCTCTAAGGAAAAAAAACCTACTACAGCTCCATCACTTTTTTTATTAGTGTTCTCAATACTAGCCAGTTGTTCATATTTGCTAGCAACATGAAATGCTATATTTGTTGCAAATGCTGTCTTTCCCATTGAGGGTCTTCCAGCTATAATTAGCAAGTCAGATGGTTGGAGTCCTCCAAGGACTTCATCAAGGTCACGAAAACCGCTAGCTAATCCTGACGTTTTTCCATCTCTCAAATACGCACTTGCTGCAGTATCTATTGCTTCTGTGAGTGCAGTTGAAAAATTTTTGAAATCATTACCATATTTTTCGCTCTCTGCAAGCGTGTATAATTTTTGTTCTATGTATTCAAGATGATCAAAAGGATTGAGGTCTACCGGTGGAGAATATGATGTGGTAACAATATCATTTCCAAGATTTATTAGATTTCTCCATGTATATAGATGATATATAATTTTACCATATTCATCTATATTGATTATGGATGATGCATCAGCTGCAAGCTTGATAAGGTATTTATTCCCTTCAAGCTCTTTAAACCTTTCATCGTATTCAACAATTGTCTTAAGTGTGACAGGTGAAGCTAGTTTATTCGCAAGTATGAGTTTTGATATATTATCGTATATAAAGCCATGGATACTTTCATAAAAATGCTCACCTCTCAAATAATTGGAAACCCTGTCAAACAGATCATTGTTGATAAGTAATGCACCTAACAGCTGTTGTTCGGCATCCAAATTATGTGGCAATTGAAGGTAAGGTTTATCATCACCAGCATTTATATTTTGTATTATGTTTGTCATAGTCAAGAATATATAAATTAAGATATAGACTAATATAAATACTGGTAATCAACTTAAACGAATATTTTTTTTATTTTTTACAAATTAATCCACATTAAAATTTAAAAATTTTTTTTTTTTGAAAAACTTCTTGACTATGACTTGAACTGTTAACTCATAGATTGATCGGGTTCTGCCTCTTTATCGGAAGTATTTGAATTAACTTCTTCTGAAGGTGCTTTAATTGGTTCATCTATTTCGTCTTCCTCAGTTTTAGCATCAACTCCATCTTCAAAAAAATTAATGACACCATCTTCAATAATGTCTTCAGATCCATCTTCTGATAATAATGATGTTATACCTTTCTCTTGAAGTTTTGCCTCTTCTTCAGTTCTGGCAACATTTATTCTGATTAAAGTTGAAACTTCAGCATGCAAATTCACTTTTACATCAAATATTCCAAGGTTTTTAATGGGTTCAATTAGTGATATTTGGTTTTTTGAAATCGCAATACCATCTTCTTCAAGGATATTTGCAATATCACGGGTAGTTACGGAGCCATAGAGTTGTCCGTTCTCTCCTGCTTGTCTAACTACAATAAACATTTTGCCAGTTAATTTGTTGAGCTCTTTTGTTGCTTCGGAAATATTTGCTTCATTTTTCTTTTTTAATTCATCAGCCTTGTCATCAAAATATTTGATATTTTCAGCCGTGGCTCTCAGTGCTTTCCTATTTGGTAAAAGAAAGTTTCTTGCATAACCATTCTTGACTTCAACAACATCACCTAGCGCTCCTAGTTTCTCAATTTTTTCTAGTAATATAATTTTCATTGTATTCTCCTTTATTTAAATTTTTCTCTTAGTGTATTTTTGTAATCTAAAATACCTACTATGGTAAGTGGGATTAATAATGGTGCAAATAATGTGATCATTACATATATTGACGTCAATATAAGAGATCTGTATTTATTTGCAGTAGTAATATAATGAATTACAGATAATCCATTAATTGTGTAACCGACTAACAGCGCTACTGAGCATGATGATGCAATTATCATTAAAAGACCATTCCCAAGAAATGCAACAATAAGAGCAAATCCCAGAATATAAACATGCGTACGTGGTAATGTGATTTTATCAAAGCTTTGCCAAGTTCTCCTTAAATTACCTAACTTTTGAGATAATTTCAGCCCAAGCCATAGATTAACAGTGAAAATAATAATCCAAAATGTTACAAAAATAGAAGGTAAACTTGCTGACATTATACCAAGGTTGTTAATTTCTAGTGTTAATTCTAGATCGGGTCGTATTTGATATATATTTGAATATATGGATGAAATTGTATTTTGATACTCCTGTATGTTTAAGCCCAAATATAATATAATTACTGTAACTAAAAGAAGACTGAGGATAACTAATTTTGAGAAAATCAAATTAATTGGGTACCAGATTAAATCACCATTTTCAGATTCTTTATGAAGATTCAAATAATAACTAAAAAATATCGCGGGTAGGGCAAAAATTAAGGCATATGCAATTGCTAGTTTTAATCCATATATTGAAATTACAGCAATAGTGATCATTGATGTAATGCAGAGGTATTTATAACCCCATGCAGATCCAATATAGAAAAGGGGTAATGGGCAGAAATAAAATAAAATAAATAAAATTCCAGTATTACCTGATAATGGATATAGAAAAAGTAATCCTTGGAATAATGTGGCTATTAATATGTATGATAATTCTTTATGTTTCATTTTGCTGTCCCGCTTATAGCGGTTAGGGCTTTCACCCAACCAATATTTTCTATATTATTTCTGAAGGTATGGAATCAATCCCAAAAACCTTGCTCTTTTTACTGCAATAGCGAGCTCTCTTTGTTTTTTTGCTGAAACAGATGTTATCCTACTAGGAAGCATTTTGCCCCTTTCAGATATGTATTTTTGTAATAGTCTAACATTTTTGTAGTCAACTGGAGGTGAGTCTGGTTCTGATAATGGACAATTTCTGGAATTTCTAAAATAAGGTTTTTTTGTTTGTGACTGTATCATATTATTACTCACTTGATTCTGTTGATCTAGAATTCATCATTAATGATGGACCATCTTCAAATTTATCTACTTTTATTGAAATATGTCTCAATATGTTCTCATTTAAACTGATTTGTCTTTCAACCTTTTTCAGGGTTTCGGATGATGCATTTATATTCATCATGGTGTAGTGAGCTTTACGATTCTTCTTGATCTTGTATGCTAATTGACGAAGACCCCAGTATTCAATCCTATCAATACTTCCGCCTTCATCTTTTACTGTATCTTCAATTGATTTGGTTATACTCTCTACTTGCTGGTTCGTAATATCTTGGCGAGCGAGATAAACATGTTCATATAATGGCATTAATTATTATATCCTGCTTTTTAAATTTAAATTAATAAAGCTATCTAAATAAATTTTTAATAAAATATCATTGATAACTGAATTCATATTTTGCTAAATCATATATTTGCTACAAAATAATATTTGATTACTATAATGAAGTAAAAAATATTGCAACAAAAAAGGTGTTTATATGNCAAATTTATTAGTTTTTCCGGGGCAAGGAAGCCAATTTGTGGGGATGGGAAAGACATTTGCTGATAATTTTGCCGCCTCAAGAGATGTCTATGAAGAAGTAAATGAATCCCTTGGACAAAATCTTACCAAAATTATTTGGGATGGAGATATGGAAGAGCTAACAAAAACAGAAAACGCTCAACCAGCAATAATGGCGGTTAGTATAGCTATATTGAAAGCTATTGAAAGTGAAATTGGCATTGATTTCAGTAAAGTTGCTTTTGCAGCTGGCCACTCTTTAGGTGAATATTCTGCATTGGTNGCNGTGGGGTCATTAAAATTAAGTTCTGCAGCAAAATTATTAAAATTAAGAGGGCAGTCTATGCAAAAGGCTGTGCCTGTTGGTGATGGCGCTATGGCAGCATTGATTGGAGCTGATATTAATCAAGTAGAAGAGCTTGTGGCTGTGATAAGTTCAAAATATCCAAATAGAATTTGTGATGTTGCCAATGATAATGCTCCAGGGCAAGTNGTGGTTAGTGGGCATTTAGATGCCATAGAGGCAGCAATCGAATTATCTTCTANTTATGGAGCAAAGAGAGCTCTTAAATTACCAGTCAGCGCACCTTTTCATTCACGTTTAATGAGTCCTGCAGCAGAAGTTATGCATGATGCACTGCACGATATAGATATATCTGATCCTATTGTTCCATTGATAAGTAATGTAACTGCAAGTATGGTTTCTGCAGGTAATCAATTTCCANAACTACTTGTAAAACAAATTACTGAACGTGTAAGATGGACAGAAAGTATAGAATATGCTTTTGAAAATGATGTTCAAACAACATTTGAAATTGGAGCTGGAAAGGTTTTAACTGGAATGATTAAAAGAATCAATAGTAATGCAAATACAATATCTGTAAACGAACCAATTCAGATAGATGATTTTCTATTACAATAAAATAACCATTGCATGAGATTGAGAGGAAAAATGATTAATATGAAAGATAAAGTGGTACTTCTGACAGGTTCCACTGGAAGTTTAGGGATGGCAATTGCAAGAAGGCTATCATTAGCAGGGGCACGTATTGCTTTGTCAGGTACAAATGAAGATAAACTTAACTTANTACTAGAAACCCTAGGCAAAGAAAATGCTATTTATAAATGCGATCTCTCTGATTTCTCAAATATTGATGAATTAANTGAAAAGGTGCTGCATGACTATGGCAGAATAGATGTATTAATAAATAATGCTGGGATAAAAAAAGATGATCTATTGATAAGGATGAAGGATCAAGATTGGCTTGAAGTATTAAATATAAATTTAAATTCAGTATATAAACTGACAAAAAATGTCACGAAACAGATGTTTAAGCAGAGAAGTGGTAAGATTGTATCAATTTCTTCTGTTGTCGGGTTCACAGGTAATCCGGGGCAAACAAATTATGTTTCAACAAAATCAGCTCTTGTTGGCTTTACTAAATCTCTTGCTATAGAGGTTGCAACGAGAGGTATTAATGTTAATTGTGTAGCGCCTGGAATGATTGACTCAGATATGATTGATTCTCTTAGCGACAAACAAAGAGAGGGGATATTATCCAGAATACCAATGGCAAAACTAGGGTCACCAGATGACGTTGCGGATTCTTGTCTATTTTTATCAAGCGATATGTCAAATTACATAACTGGACAAACATTACATGTTAATGGTGGGATGGCTTTGTATTAGTTTTGAAGAAGATATTTCCATAGAAAAAGCAAATTTTTTGATTGTAGTTAAATATTTATAAATATATTAGTAATTAAATAGCAAATTATATCAACAAACAGAGGTAAAAAATGAGTGATGTAGCTGAACGCGTGAAAAAAATCGTTATCGAGCATCTTGGAGTAGATGCTGGTAAGGTAGNAGAAAAAGCTAGCTTTATCGATGATCTAGGCGCAGATAGTTTAGATACAGTAGAATTAGTTATGGCATTTGAAGAAGAATTCGAGGTTGAGATTCCTGANGACGCTGCCGAAACAATTCAAACTGTTGGTGATGCAATATCTTTTCTTGAGAAATCAAAATCATAATTTAGTTTTTTAGAATGAGACGAGTAGTTGTTACTGGTTTAGGTTTAGTTACTCCTCTAGGGGTTGGGGTTGATTTTGTCTGGGATAAATTAATCACTGGTCATTCAGGCATTAGTGAAATTAGTAAGTTCGATACATCCGATTTACCAGTAAAGATTGCCGCACAAATTCCTCGAGGAGATGAACTTGGGCAATATAATCCTGATAACTGGCACGACCCGAAAGAGCAAAGAAAAGTTGATGAATTTATTACCTATGCGTTATGCGCATCTGATCAGGCAATAAAAGATTCTGGATGGGTAGCTGACACTTATGATAAACAAATACGAACTGGCGTTATAATTGGTTCAGGAATTGGTGGTTTAGAAGGAATTGAAGAAGCAGCTATTACTCTCAGAGATAAGGGACCAAGAAGAATTTCTCCATTTTTTATACCTGGTAGACTTATAAATCTTGCTTCAGGTCATGTGTCGATACGAAACAGCTTTAAAGGGCCGAATCACTCTGTGGTCACAGCATGCTCTACAGGTTCTCATGCAATTGGTGATGCCTCAAGGTTAATAGCTTTTGGCGATGCAGACATTATGATTGCTGGTGGAACTGAGTCTCCACTATCTAGGTTGTCTATTGCTGGTTTTTCTGCATGCAGAGCATTATCTACAGGATTTAACGATAAGCCAAATGAAGCCTCNAGGCCGTTTGATGATGACAGAGATGGCTTTGTGATGGGTGAAGGAGCNGGAATNGTCGTTCTTGAGGAATATGAGCATGCTATCAATAGAGGAGCCAGAATTTATGCTGAGTTAAAAGGATATGGTCTNTCTGGTGACGCCCACCACATTACNTCACCTTCTGAAGANGGTGATGGAGGGTTCAGGTCGATGAGTGCAGCNCTTAGAAATTCAAGACTGGACTTATCTGAAATTGGTTATGTGAATGCACATGGAACTTCAACTCCTGCAGGGGATGAAATCGAAATNGCAGCTGTAGAAAGATTATTTAAAAATCATTGTAGAGAACTCAAAATGTCTTCAACAAAGTCATCGATTGGACACCTCTTGGGAGCTGCAGGGGCTGTAGAGGCAATATTTTCAATACTCACTATCGTTAANGGTGAATTGCCGGCAACATTNAATTTAAATAATGTTTGCACAAATACAGAATTAAATTTATTACCAAAAAAATCTCAAAAANCAGAAGTTCATAGTGCATTGAGTAATTCATTTGGATTTGGTGGAACAAACGCCTCATTAATCTTTTCTAGAATTTAATATGAACGAACAGTTATTAAAAAAGAAGGGTTTGATGGTAATCATTTCTTCACCTTCTGGNGCTGGAAAAACTACACTAACAAGGAAAATAATTTCAGACATGGATGATACTGTGTTATCAATCTCTGTTACCACAAGAAAAAAAAGACCTAATGAAGAAGAAGGTTTGCATTATTATTTTATAAATGAGGATACCTTTAATCAGATGGTTATGGATNGAAATTTATTAGAGTCTGCAAATGTTTTTGGTTACAACTATGGAACACCAAAAGATAGGGTGCTGGAAAATATTCAAGCAGGTAAAGATGTTATTTTCGATATTGATTGGCAGGGAGCTAGCCAACTTCGAGAAAATTTTAAAGAAAATATTTTATCCATATTTATTTTACCTCCATCAGCTGGNGAACTAATGAGTAGACTCATAAAAAGAGATCAAGACTCACTTGATGTTATAAAAAAAAGACTTAATTCAGCATACGATGAGATCAAACATTGGCATGAATATGATTACATAATTATTAATGATGATTTAGAAAAGTCATACAATCAATTAAGGTCAATTATCATCGCTGAGAGGATGAAAATCTCAAAGACTAATTCTGCAAATATAGATTTGCATGTTAAAGTTTTGATGGAGGAGCTTTCAGGCAGATTATAACTCAATTNCTTGCATTTAACTTTTCATATAATTGCGATATTCTTATATAATCATCAGTAGATATATTTTCTGGCCTTGAGTTGGGGTTGATACCATAGACTTCTCTCAATGTTTTTTCGTTAATAATATCTTTAAGATTAGACTTAATCATTTTTCGCCTTTGGTTAAATGATAGCCGAGTTATTTGTTCCAATGTAGATATTTTTAGGTTTGATGGAATCTTTTTACTAATAAAGGTAACAATAGAGGACTCTACTTTTGGTTTGGGATAAAAGATAGAGGGGTTCAGGTTAAATGATATTGAACATTCATACAAATATTGTGAGATGATTGATAAACGTCCATAATTTTTGGTAGAATGTTNTGCTACTATTCTTTCAGCAACTTCTTTTTGGAACATTAAAATCAATTTATTAAATTTTTTTGAATGATATTGCTCAAAAAGTAACTTAGTTAGAATCTTGGTNGCCACATTATATGGAAGATTAGAAATAATGCTGATGTTTGTAAACTCGAGTGAGTTAAAATCAAAATTAAGAGCGTCTTCAAATTGCAGGTTCAATTTTTTAGGAAATCTTGATTTAATATCTCCAAGAATATTAGAAAATTGTTTNTCTTTTTCAATTAATAATATATTNCCTAAACCACTATCCAGCATAGCTTCTGTTAAACCTCCTAGTCCAGGTCCTATCTCTATGACTAATTCTGTTGAAGTAGGGTCAAGTAGGGATACAATTTTATTAAGAATATTTTTATCGAAAATAAAATTCTGCCCTAATTTCTTGCTTGGTTTGATGCCTTCTAATTCCAATAATTTTTTATAATACTGAGTATTTTTAAGACTATTTGACATGCGTTTTAATCATTTTTTCTGCTAATTTAAGTGCCTCAATTAAACTTGTTTCATCGGCAATGTATTTGTTTGCAATATCATATGCTGTTCCATGATCGGGTGAGGTACGGACAATATCTAGTCCTAATGTAACATTGACTGCAGAGAATAACGAGCGAGCCTTTATTGGAATTAAAGCTTGATCATGATACATACAGACAATCAAATCATATTTTTTTATACTACTCTCATGGAATAAACTATCAGCCGATAATGGACCTTGAACTAGATATGATTTCTTTTGTAAATATTCAACTGCAGGTGTAATAATTTGATTTTCTTCATTGCCAATGAGCCCATTGTCACCTGCATGTGGGTTCAATCCTGTTATGGCAACTTTTGGTTTCTTTATATTAAAAAATTTTGTTAACGATTCAATGCCTATTATTGTTGTATTAATAATAAGTTTCTTACTGATGGAGCTAGGAATTGAACTGATTGGTATATGTCGGGTAAGTGGTATAACCCTCATATCCTTAGAGTTTAATAGCATGACTTGTTGCTTTGAATTAAAAATATCAGCTAATAATTCTGTTTGCCCACTGTAATGTCTTGTATTGTATTTTAAAGAATTTTTGTTAACAGGATTTGTTACAATGGCGTTTATCTTTTTGTTTTTTAAGAAATCAGCGGCAGATAATATTGATTCAACTATTGCGCTATCATTCTTTTTTTCATATATACCCAATTTTTCATCAATAATAGGTATATCAAAAACTGGGATGAATTTAAAAAAACAGTCAGGGTCAAAATTATGAAAATTTTTAATAATTTCTGTTTCGATACTTAAACCCATTTCTCTTGCTCTTCTTAATAATAGGTTATTACTACCAAAAAAAATAAAGGGCGTTACGGGCTTTATTTTTCTTGAGAGCCATGATTTAATAGTTATTTCAGCAGATATTCCTGCCGGATCTCCCATTGTTAAACCAAGTATTGATTTGTTAATTTTTGAAATCAATTATACTATCCTGTCTAAGATTACGTAGTTCTTTTTCGCCAAAGAACTCCAACTGTTTTGCTATTAATTCGTTCTCAATTTGAAATTCTGATGGTAGTTCTTTTGGTGTGCAGTTTATCATCACAATTATATCATCATCTATGTTTTGAATAGGAAGGATAAATTTATCATATTTTACTTCAAGAAATGTTGCGAATGGTTCTAATACATCAGAAAGTTTGGCGTCAAACATATCTTCAAGTGTGATATTTAAGTTATCTTTATATATTGAAAGATTTTTTGCACAGCTTTCAAAATTATTAATAATATTTTCAGCTAGTTCAAAACTTTTTGTAATGGGTAAGGCACTGATTTTTAACTGTTGAAGATGGAAACTTTCATTAGAAATCAGATCCTTTTTATGCGCTTTAATGTCATCTTGATTGATGTTAGCTAGTCTTCTATATTTCTGGATAATATATTGTTGCCATACTTCTGCAGCAATTCTTTGATCTATCAAAGTTTTAGGATTAATAAGGTTTGATTGTAATAATTTAGAATAATCTTCAAGGCTCGTTCCTTGAGAACGTAGTTGTCTATCAAGATTTGTGCGCACTGTTTCCTCAGAGTAAGTTATGCCTATATCTTTTGCTGCAGAAATCTTAATTGCCTCATTAATTAACTCATCTATGGTTTGATTAGAAACCTGATTGTTATTTAAATTTGGGTTATTTGATTGAATAAATTTCGCTCTATTTTGGAAATCTGTTTGAGTAATTGGGATTCCATTTACTAGTGCAATAATTTTTGAAATGATTTGTGCATTAGTCTGAAATGCAGTGAAATATATTAGAAAAAAAAATATAAAACCTGCAGCTATTTTTTTGTAATATAAATAACTCATTGATTATAGGTTAATAGTTTTTATTTGTTTTTAATTCAAAATTTAAAAGCAAAGTTCTATCTTTTGAGATATCTCTATCGGCAAAAATATTTTCACGATAGGCAATGTCAAATGCCAAACACTCATCATCAAATCTTAAGCCTATTTGGCTCTTTAGGAATTGATCCGTTTCAATATTAAATGTACCAGATGAAATAACAGACCAATCATTTGTTAAATTAAATTCCGCAAGTCCAGAAATTTCGTTAAGTCCAACATGGTTTTGTGGATCAGAAATGTTAGAATTTAACCAATTCGCATCAGCAGCAATTTTTGTATAATTTAGACCTAAACTATATTTTTTTGGTTTTTTAATTTGAAAATTTAATTCATTTACATCAAACTCATTATCTTTTTCATTATATCTTGTTTTGTAGTCAAAAAATAAAGATTTATTATATTTATAACTTATTGCACCAACAATGTCTGAGTTATAGCCATTCGTGCCTGACCACTTCTTATCGAAATAGTTACTGTAGTCATCTAAGCGTAAAGATTTACCAACACTCATCTCAAAATTACCACCAAAAAGGTCATCAAGGAAATAATCTAATCCAATCATAATTTTTGAACCACTATCTACCCTGTCAAAACCTAGTGATCTATTATTTTCAAATAAATTTATTGTATTAAAGTTAAAGGTTTTTGAGTCTTCATTTATTAAATCTTGACTCGTTTTTTCGTCATTTATGAACCCAAGCGCAATCTTTGGTTCGATGATTTGTTTGCCGTAGGATGTTTTATTGAAAAATGGCCAAGCAAATGTTGTTGATACATCTGAGGAAAATCTATTTAGTTTGGTGTTTTGATTATCTGATTCATCGTAACTATTTATCCAATCATTACGCAAGGATAGATTCGGGTTTATGACAACCCCATTATTTGTAACGTATCTATTCTTCCAGTTTATTTCATTAGTAATCCTTAGCTGTTCATCCTCTTGCTCTCGCTTTGTGTTAACTATGTTTGCGCTAATGGTGATATTGTCTATGTATGGCAAATCTAAAGTACGTATATAGTCAAATCTTGGAAGTAAGCTTGCTTGCGGTGTCTCAACCTCATTTAAAAGATTTTTATAGTTGATTGCAGCTAAACTTGCATAATTTTTATTGTGTAACCCCTCTATATAAATATTTGAATTATATTTTGTTCTAGGGTCTAACCCATACTTTCTCATGTAGGTTTCATCACTTGCAAAAGTTGCATTCCAACCCCATTCGAACTTATC
Source organism: Rhodobiaceae bacterium (assembly GCA_002704755.1). Classification (GTDB taxonomy): domain Bacteria; phylum Pseudomonadota; class Alphaproteobacteria; order Rhizobiales; family TMED25; genus TMED25. The sequence continues at coordinate 4,025 of PAHC01000020.1, read as the reverse complement.
ATTAATTACCATGGTAGCGTCTGTTTTTAAACTAGCCCTTAATTTTTCATTTCCAGGTGCTACGCTTGATGGATTTGCTTGGTAAATAAATGTTGGATTAACCCTGATATCGCTGTTATCTCTCATTTTTTTTCTGTATTCAATATCAAAAAGTGGACCTTGTCTTGAAGTTGTAAACGGAGAAAATGTAATATCACTAGATTCATCTATAACATATAAATAAGGAGTCTTTATTCCATGCCCATAAAAGTTCGAGTAGTTATATGAAGGTAGCAAAAAGCCGGATTGTCTTTTTACACTGAAATCTGGATAGCTAAAATTTGGTATACCAAATATAGTTTTATCAAATAATTTGAATTTTATATTTTTAAAAACCAACTTTTTATTGCTTTGATCGTGGACAACTTCATCAGCTACAAATTCCCATGTGTATGGGCAGTTTGGATCTTTAATGCATTTTTCACAAAATGTATAATTTGCGTTTCTGAAAATATTTTCATTGGCATTGATTTCTCCTGATTCCGCACGTATTTTACTTCCATCTTGAAGGATCATATTTGCTCCCTCTATGAAACCTTCTTTCAACTCGTTGGATAAAATTATTTTACTTGCCTCAAGCCGAATATTATTTTTTTCCGACATTGTAATATTGCCGATAGCAACCACTTCATCAATGTTCTGGTTGTATGAGATTTCATCTGCTTCAATAGTATAGTTTTTGTAAAATAATTTTGCATTGCCAAGAGCAGATATAGTTGTGCCATTTTCACCATAAGTGAGATTATCTGCCTCAAGATAAATAGATGGATAGGCATTGTCGCTTTGATTTGCAATCGAATTTCCAGCCCAAATACATATTAGGAATAACAAACAAATTTGCAGGAATTTAATTTTCTTATTCATAAGTAAAATTAACCATCTTCACGTAAAATTAATATTTTAGTTGCAATCAAATAAATTAATATAATATGCCACCAAGCTCCTAATATTGGGTTAAATATTTCACTTTCTGATAAAATAAAAGATATGTCATTTGCAACAAATATCAACATACCTGATATTATGCCTAATATTAGCATAATCAATGAGTGCTGAATACGAAATTGTTTTGTCATAAAGCATGCTGAAACCAATGCTAACCCTCCCATTAGGATTGGCAAGGATATGTAAAAGTTTAAATTTGTCAGGTGTTTGGCATAACTAATATTATTTTTTTTTAATTTTGTGATTGTATCTTTGATTGTCCATATTGATTGTTCAGAGTTTTTAAGTATTGCTTCTTGGAGAAAGATCTCATCCGAAAATGTATTAACTATAGTTTTACCAATAAATTTTGAGATGTTGTCTTGATCGGTTAACCATGTTTTATCAAGGCGCCATTCACCATCATCTAGATATGCACTTGTACTATCATATCTTGAAACAAGATCCATTTCCTGATTAAATTGCAAAATAGTAACACCAACCAGACTCAGGTCATTAACATCAATTTGTTCAGCATTTATGATAAGTTCACCTACATTATTTTTTTGTGAGGTCCAAAACTCATTATCTATATTTTGGTTAACAGGGGTATTACCACCTTTGATATTTTTTTCTAGTTGAGTGAAGTTGTATTTCATTTGAATGCTAATTGGACTTAAAATTGTAACTATTATTAATCCAAATAAAATTGCACAAAGTGTAATGGGTAATATTATTTGCCAGATAGATATTCCAACTGCATTTGAAATTACAATTTCGCTACTCTTAGAAAGTTTAAATAAAAAAGTCAAGGTCCCTATAACTATGATTATTGGAGAGATGTCTTCGAATGTAGATGGAAGTTTATAAGTGGATAATTTTATGAGTTCATAAAAGGCAAAGTTGCTAATATCATCAAATCTTTTTGAGATCTCAACTAAATCAATTAAGAAAATAAGAATAGCAGAAACAATTGAAATTTGTATTATGGCAATTAGGTATGTTTTTATAAAGTATCTATTTAATAATCTCATTAATTTGTCGTAACTCTTTTAAGTTATATAGTATCAAATAAATTAAATAAACTGATATAACTGAAATTGGTATAATATAATGCATAAAGTATAGATTATATGCTTTTATCTCATTCGATAGAATAGTGCCTGATAATTTTAGTAAAAAAGCAATTAAACCGACGTACAGGAAGTACCTGAAATTTATGGTTCTGAAATTACTGTTTCTTTGCATGTAAAATAATGAGATGAAGATAAAGGTAAGTGCATATAGTGGTGAGGCAATTCTTGAATGCGTTTCATTCATAATTTGGGTTGGCGACGCATAAAAATTTATTTCATTGCTAACAGCCTCAATTAATTCACTTAATGATTTTTCACTTAATTTAGAATATTTATTTTCTGCGAAATCAAAGATATTTGATAGGTTCATTTTATAGTTTTCAAATGAAATCCTATTTATACTATTATCGTATTTATTTTCAGAAAATATAATTCCATCCGACATCTCGAGAATAATCTGTTCTTGTATATTTATTAGACGGGCTTCCTTTGAGGTATAAGTAACTGTAATTTCATCAGAATTATTATCTTTTATCATTATACCAATAAAGTTACCTGAATCGTTTTTTTCGGATACATAAATTGTATAATCATTATTTGGGGTGCTAAACTGGTTTTTTTTAAAGGAGCTACTTATAATATCCGATCTAATCTCGTTGATGTTATCCCTAAAATGACTCATTGACCATGGGGCTAAATATAGTGAAAGAGAATAGTGTAAGATTGTAACTAGAAGTGTAATAGATACATATGGGGAAACCTTTTGAAGAAGACTTATACCTGAAGTGTCTAAAATAACATTTTCAGAGTCTTTTGTCATTTTATCTATGGATATAACTGAAGCAATGAGTAGGGATGCTGGTATTAACATAGATATGACCCATGGGTACATTAAGATTGTTAGTTTGAAAAAATCTATCAGCGTTCTCTCCTTATCAATAAAGAGGTCAACATAACCAATTGCTTGGGTTATCCATGCAAGAGTTGACATTATTAATAAAACAATGAAAAATGCTTTTATGAAGTTATAAGATATGTACCTATAAATTATACTCATTTGTATTATCGATAATTTCTAAAATAAAACATGCTTTTTAAATATAACAATATTTACCAATATTATACAGAATAAATAGAAGAAGGAGTCAGAGGTTGAAAGTTTCATTTATAGATTTTGGCGCTGAAAATAGTGGTACTATTTTCTTGTTTTATAGCGAACAAGAAGGACTCTTATTAGATCAAAAATCTAAAAATGATATTGCAATACAAAAAATTTTCGAAAAGCATATAAAGTTATCTGGTTCTTCAAAATACAAACCTCAAGCACTTGATACATTCACATCAAGTAATAATGATTATGATAGGATTATTTTCTTTAAAATCAGAGACTTATTAAAAAAAGATGAAAATGGCTGGATTAATATTGGCGGTCAAGTTCTTCAATATTTACAAAACAACCGAATCACCGAGGTTTCTATCAGGCTTGAAACAACAATAAAAAACATTGAACTTATGACTTTGCCGGCAAGGATTGCATTCGGAATGGGATTAAAGAGCTATTCATTTGATAAATACAAAACATCCAAAGCAATAAAAGGAGTAAATCATGTCAAATTTATAACTCATCATTATGTAACGACACAAAATATTTATAAAGAATATAATTCAACATTAAATGGCGTTAATTTGGCACGAGATTTGGTTAATGAGCCATCTAATATATTAACGCCATTTGAGTTTGTTAGTAGAATAAAAAATCTATCAACACCTAATTTAAAAATAAAAATTCTTGACCAAAAAAAAATGAGCCAGCTTGGTATGGAAGCTTTGCTGGCCGTTTCCCATGGTAGTCGACTTGATCCATATGTAGCAATTATGGAATACTTACCGATTAAAGATCAAAAACCTCTCTTGTTATTAGGAAAAGGTGTGACATTCGACTCTGGAGGAATTTCTATAAAACCATCAGGTGGTATGGATGAAATG
>PAHC01000019.1 GCA_002704755.1 Rhodobiaceae bacterium | reverse complement strand
GGATTTCCTTCGTGGCACCAAGCTTCGTTTTGAACGATGGAATTATCCCATGANTANTNTTCNCCNTCTTTTTGACCTTCAACCCAACCTTGTCCAATAAATTCCGGGTTAGATGGATCTTTCATATCATGAATGAGAAGGATTTTTTTATCAAAACCATCTCTNTAACCTGAACTGTACATTAATTTCCTATCTCTGTCATATATAGGACGATGAATGCCCATTCCATCTGTTTCAACATATCTTAAGAATTTAGGATTAATTGGATCTGAAATATCAAATATCTTCATTCCACCCTTTAATTCGGGATATTTATCTCTTAGATTTGGCCTAAGCTCTGAATTTGTAATCATAATATCATCATTTATTTTAAGAACCTTGTGCGTTCGTGCACCTGGTGAGTCTGATATTTGATTTAAAATTGTAGGTTTCGATGGATCCTTTACATCGAGTATTGTCATACCATCATGACCATTAACTCCTGAGGCTGCAACGTAGCAAATACCTTTTGATACTTGTATTTGAAAAGCATCCCCCCAGCCGTTCAAATCTGAATGACCAACTAATTTTACATTATGAGCTTGCTCTTCCCATGGTTCATTAAGTTTATGTTCTGCNCTTATATATTGAGCGGGGCCACCACCTGTAATAGCATCNGTTTTGTAAAAAGGTCTAGTCATATTTAATTCCTTATATAAATACTCTTGATGATGGGAATGGGACATAAAAAGCGTAGCCAGAAGAAAACACTACCCATGCAACAGCACAAACAATTATAGCAAAAGTAAGTGCAACCCTCGCAGATTTTAGATTTTTCTCTGCACTAAANTAGAAGATACCTGTCCACAGGAAGAAGACTGCCGCNGGCCAAAAACCAAGAACAAAAAGCAACACTAAGAATAAAAAGATAATTCCTAAGTATACTAATACATCTTTTATCGATTCAAATTGTGACTTTTCAACTTTAAGATCATCAATAATATTTTGTTTNTATATTTTGTAAATNGAAATTACTGTAAATGCCACTCCAACAACTGCTAGTGTAAAAGTTGATAACAATGGAAATACCCAGTCAATATATGTATACCCATCCCAAATATCATGCGGTGTGCCATTGTAAAATAATATTGCAAAGGTAATAGATATAATTGCTGTTACAATATCACTATCTTGTATGTATTTTAAAATTAATTTCATTTTACTGTCACCACTAATTAGTTTTGTTTCGTGATTTGAATTTAGAAATAGCTACCGCACTTACAGATAAAACTGAAAGTGCAATCAATATTAAATTAACAGACCCACTGAAAAATACCTTTTGTATACCTACTGCATGAGAAATATATAGAGCTTGGACTAAATTTGGTTCAATTATTGGTCCTAATATAAAACCTAATCCAATAGGACCAGGGTGGAATCCGATACGTCTCACTAAGAAAACAAATACACCAATCAATAACATCAGATACACATCAAAAATATTATTTCTAATTGCATAAGCACCTATAATCGCTAAAAACATTATCATAGGAGCCAATACTCTTAACGGAATCTTGATAATTCTAGTTAAAAGTGGTGTAGCAAACATACCTACAAAGAAAACAACAATGCCTGCAATTAATAACGACCATCCAAATGAATAAACCAAAGATCCATCAGTGGCAAAAAGCTCAGGTCCTGGATTTAACCCTCTCAACATTAATGCNCCAGCAATAACAGCAGCTGGAGCAGATCCAGGCACACCAAGTGTAACAAGTGGAATCATGGCTGCAGGTGCAGCTGCATTATTAGCAATTTCAGATGCTGTTACACCTCGAAAATCACCTTTACCGTATTGACTCTTGTCCTTGCTCCATCTTAAGGCTTCATTGTAAGAAACAATTGCAGCAATTGGGCTTCCAGCACCCGGAAGTATTCCNATAAATGCTCCAATAACTGCCGATCTTAAATTATGAATTGGAGTTAAAATTACTTTTTTGATTGTACTTAAGATAACACCGGGCTCAGATTTATATTCTGCTACGAATTCTTCTTTTTTGAGGTTTAATATCATATTTAATACCTGTGGAACTGCAAACACTCCAATTAATGCAGCAACCAAAGACACACCACCTCTTAACTCAGGAATATTTAGCGTGTATCTATTTACTTCAGCTGCGTGACTGATACCAATGCAACTGATCATAATACCAATAGCAGCACCAGCTAGCCCCTTTAAAATCGAGTCCCCCGCTAAGCTACCAATAATTGTTAAAGCAAATATTCCTAACCAAAAAAATTGTGGTGGACCAAATTTAAGTGCGATGGCAATCATCGGCCACGCTAGTAATAAATAACAAATAGCTCCGAATACAGTTCCAATAGCCGATCCAAAACATGCTGCAACTATGGCTTCTTGACCTCTTCCCTGTTTGACCATGGGGTGTCCATCAAAACCTGTGGCCATGGCCGCGGGCGTTCCTGGGGTGTTGACTAGACAAGCTGGTATAGCGTCCGAAAACATAGCGCAAACGTATAAACCACCTAACATGGCGATGCCCTCACCAGTCGGTAATCCAAAAGTAAATGGTACTAGTAAAGCTGTACCCATTGTTGCTGTAAGACCTGGTAANGTTCCAACAACAAGACCTAATAGCACTCCAATTGTCATGTAGAACAAATACGATGGACTAATTGCCATAAAGAATGCTTCAATCATTTCGTCACCCCAAAATAGAAATATTTATTAAATTTTGTTTGTAATGTCTTGGTGAGTTGTAAAACCCACCAAGATAATATGAATTGTAGATTAGTCTGCTAACTTAGCAATTTCATCAGCCATGAAAGCGTTAACTTCAGCTACAGTTTGAATGTGTGGAACATAACCACCTTTTAATAATGCTTCTCTAACTTCTGGTTTAGATGCAGCACTATTTAGAGCTACGTTTAATGCTTCAACGTAGTCTGCAGGAGTTCCTGGAGGTGCCATTATACCCCATGTAACCACATAATTCCAATCTGGCTCTGTAGGTACGCCTGGTAATGTTGATACTTCATTACTCCCTGCAATTAGTATAGAGTCAACAATTCCGCTATGTTTTGTTGCATGGTTTGCACCTGTTGCAGCTGCATCAACGTGTGAACCTGCAAGCATAGGCATCATTTTACCAACACCACCTGAAACTGGAACATAAGTTGCCTCAATACCAAGTACTTCTGCTAATTGTGCCCATCTGTCAGCACCACTACCGCCAGTACCCGCAACTGTTAGCATACCTGGTTTTTCTTTTGCGCCAGCAATAAATGCTTCAATTGTTTTGTAAGGACTATCTTTTGGAACCATTAAGGTACCAGCAGATGATTCTGTCATACCAATGTATGCAAAATCATCTGGTTTATATCCAACGCCTTCACCTTTTGATGAAATGATCACGTTAGGTACAACCACGTTTGATATTGTACAACCATCAGGTTTTGAACGGTGTAATTCACTGAAACCAACAGCTCCACCACCACCTGTTTTGTAAACTATATTTACACTCACACCCAAAGCTTCTTCTAGACCTGGTTGTAATCTTCTAGCCATTTGGTCAGAACCACCACCTGGTGAATAAGGAACAATAAATGTTACCTCTTTACAGTCCCAAGCAGCATTTGCAGTTGTTCCTGTAAGTAGCATTGCTGCACCAAAAACAGACGCAGTTATACCCTTCATAAGATGAGATATTTTCATAATAACCTCCCTTTGTTATTAAAGTTTATAATAAATAAAAAAATTTACGGTATGTAAAATNGAATAAAAATGTAATAAAAATACATATCCCNAAATAATCCCCTAGTAAAAAAAAATAAATTAATATTTTCTTAATAGCAAGGCTAAAATACTAAACAATATAAATATCTTTTTGAGTGAACTAAAAAATGACAATTGATAACACAGCTTTAAATAATTTTATTAGAGGTATTAAAGCAAATACTCCAATTGGACTTAGCGTCTTTGCGTATGGTGCAGTATTAGGCATGATTTGTTCACAAAAAGGCGTTGAAATCTATCAACTTACATTAATGAATGTGTTCATATTTGCGGGTACATCACAATTCATTATAGTAGATATGTGGGACGATTTATCACAGATATTTCCGATCGTACTAGCTGCATTACTCATAAATCTTAGGTATTTTTTAATTGGTGCCTCTCTTAATTCACTCTTTAAAAATAGTACAATTAAAGAAAAAATTATTTATATGCATCTTGTGGCAGATGAAAACTGGGCAGTGACAATTGAAAGAAACAAACATGAAATAATAACACCTCTTTTCTTATTTGGTGGTGGAGTATGTCTGTTTTCTATTTGGTCCTTTGGTACATATACTGGGTACTTATTTGCAGGTTTCATAAGTGATCCATCTTTATATGCTCTTGACTTTGCATTCATCGCAATATTCACCGCTTTATGTTTTAATCTATATCAAAATAAAACAAATCTAATTCCATGGACATTTGCTGCTGTTGTTGCATATATTTGTGAATATTTGTTTGGTGGTAACTTATACATTGTACTTGGCGCAATTTCTGGTTCTCTGGTCGGTGTACTTTTAGAGAAAAAAAAATATGTACAACAATGAAATAAATGCCTTGATAATTATTTTTCTTGTGGCACTTGGTACCTATGGATTAAGGCTTTCTGGCTTATTATTATCAAGTAAAATAGCTAATGAAGGAAAAATACGTATATTCTTAGACTATTTACCACCGACATTACTACTATCTTTTGTGACTCCAGCAATATTGAAAGAAGGTATATCCGGTATTATTGCAATGTTTTTGATTGCACTATGCATGTATAAAACAAAGAATATTTTTGCCTCAATGATAATTGGTATTGTGACTATAGCGATAAGTAGAAATTTCTGAAATGCAACAAAGTAATTATTTTCTTCCTTCATTAGTTAAAATTTCTTGGGTTGCATTATCATAGTAATCACTAAATTCTTTTTTGGATTTCCCAACATGTTCAGCAAACATTTCTCTTGTGGAATATTTTTTTTCTAACTTGTCTGGATTCCAAATATCCGAACGAGCTATAGCTTTTGCGCAATGAAGATATATTTCATTTACATTAATAATTAGAGCTGTCTTTGGTTCTTGACCATTCACAGTCATTTTTGTCAGCAACTTTTCATCTCTTGAGATTTTGGCAGTCCCTCTTATTCGGAGTACTTCACTTATTCCAGGTATTAAAAACATGATAGCAACTTTAGGATTAGTGAGAATATTTATGTAAGAATCTAAACGATTATTTCCTGATCTATCGGGTATAGCTACTGTGTTATCATCAAGTACTTCTACAAAACCTGGAAAATCTCCTTTTGGAGATACATCACCGTCTGTACCTAATATGATAAATGGTGATTTGCTGATAAATTCTCGGCAATGATGATCTATTTTATACTGAACTTTAGCTAGCGACGTTGGTCTCGGTTCGGTATATAAGTCTCTTAAGAATTCATAGTTAATTGACATAATTAAGCTTTCATATTAATTGAATCTTGCATTCATATAATGCATCAATCTTATTATCATAGGATAAGGGATAATTGTCAATTTGATGATCATTCAGTTTATCTATTTCGTCAGATTCAATTATTGTAAAATTATTATGTTCACCTTCGATATTAGCATATCTTCTTAAAGGTAATTTATTGTAATAACGAATGTTACTAATAAAATTAGAGTGATACTTTTGCATATCAACACTGTTTATATTCCGTCTTAAGATCTTAATATAGTTTAAAAAACCATTTTGATTTTTTTCAATAGAGGGAGGAATAAGTTGAAGAGTATATCTAGAAGGGTTAAGAAAACTTTTATGAAATTTCGCGTCTAATGGTGACCTATTCTCACGTAACTTTTGATAAGGTTCGTCATATAAGTAAACAATATTGTCTACTTCATATAGTGTCAGAAATTTTTGTCCATCTCCATTTATTTTTTCAAAGCTGGCACAACTATTGAAACCAATTTTCAATCTAGCAGGAAACATCTCATTCAAAAGCCAAGGATGAAATTCTTTCTGGTCATCTTCATTTAGATTACAAAATATAGCTAGTAATCCCGATCCATTTATTGGTTTGTCAGTTAACTTATACATAATAAAAAATTCCCAATAAAATAAGAACATTTATTCGTTGCAAGATCAAATCAATAAATTAATATTATTAATNGTAATATAGCNGTTCATTTGCTGAAAAGGAGATAGGGATGAAAGACACAAGAACAAAAAGAGATAATCAACAATGGATGCTAGATCTTGCATTAAATATGCGTGGTCGAGTTCAAAATTTTGAGAGGGATGATTGGGAAACGCCAAAAAGAGCTCATAATTACAGAATGTTACCAAAGATGTGGAGACAAAAAGCTGAACACGATGAAGCACTGGCAAAACAAGCTGAAAAACAAGGTTTTACTATGACTGCCCTAGAACATTATGAGCATGCAGTTGAGTCTTATCGTATGGCACAACATCCGATTTACTATGATGATAACCCCGTTAAAATCAAACTTACAAATAAATTGAAAGAAATGGTTGATAAACGAAGTGAGCTCGCACCATACCCAATAGAGCGCGTTGAGGTACCATTTGATGACGGAAAGACAATTTCATGCTTATTACATCTCCTACCAGACCGTCGTAAAGCACCATGTGTTATTTATGTTCCAGGTATGGACCAAACTAAAGAATATTTTCCAAAAGTAATGAATAACCTTGCTATAAATAGAGGTATGCATGTCATATCTATGGATGGACCTGGTCAAGGTAATTCAAACATGCAAAAAATTCGCGCAGTTGGTGATAATTACGAGAGAGCTGGAGCTGCTGTTATGACATATTTACGGACAAGAGAAGAAGTAGATAGTGATCGAGTTGGCATTTATGGAGTTAGTATGGGAAGTTATTGGTCTTTGAGACTTGCAAGTTATGATCATAGAGCTGCTGCTATAGCGAGTGGTGTTGCATGTTTTAATCCAAACAATACAATTTTCTCGGAGTCATCACCAAGATTTAAGCAAATGTTTATGTATATGGCTGGCATGGATGATGAGGCTGAATTTGATAAAATGGCTGCAAAAATGACAGTTAAAGGTTATGCAGACAAAATCAAATGTCCTACCCTGCTCGTTACAGGTGAGTTTGACCCGCTTTGTCCTCTAGAGGATGCAGTCGAAGTATTCGAAGATTTGAAATGCAAAAAAGAAATGTGGGTTATTGAAGATCAATTCCATCCTTTATGGGGAATACCAAATTTAGGTAAATTAGACTGCCATCACTATATTATGGATTGGCTACAAAGGGTTTTATTCTCTAAAAAAGTTGAAGACGGTTTATCCGATGGAAGAATCGCATATGTAGCAAACAAAGGTGATGGTCCATATGGTGATTGCGAATGGGATCCAACTGTGGGTCCTAATCAAGCATATTTTTAAAACTAGAAAATAGGTATAAAATGTCACGCGTAAAATTAGTTCAACAATCAGATCTAAGTGAAGAAAATAGAGAATTCTACGATATGGTTCCAACACTATTAGGAAGGGTTCCAAATTTTTATAAAACCTTAAGTAATTCCCCATATTTGGCAATGGCTTTCCTACCAATAAATTCTGCTGCTCAAAGAGAATGGGATGGTACGGATTTGTCAGGCAAATTAAAAGAATTAATTGTAATCAAAACAAGTCATACAAATGGATGCAAATACTGTTACGCGCATAATACTGCACTTGGTGCCGCTGCAGGAATTGGTGAAGCCCACATTAAAGCGTTATCATTAAATGATTTTAGTGATAGCAATTTATTTTCAGAAGAGGAAATATTAGCAATCAAATGGGCAGAGGCAGTAACAAATAATACAGCTGCTAGTAATGATGATCTTTTTAATNAATTAANAGAAAAATTTACTGAAAAACAGATAGTTGAAATGACGATCTTGTGCGCAATGTTTAATATGATTAATCGCATTAACGATTCACTTGATGTAGATTTGGAGGAACAAGGTGAAGTAAATCTTATAAAGAAATCTTTAAATTTAAAATCAGATGCTTACGGAAATTATTTAGAGTGGTTTGGGAAGTTTTGGAAGAGAAATATATCTTAAACTGTATCCCAAACAGGTCTTCTAACTTCTGGATTTACAGCCCTGATATTATTTGATCTTAACTCAGAAATTTGACTCATCTCATCTTCGGATAACTCGAAGTCAAATAAATCAATATTTTCTTCAATCCTTCCTGGATTTGTTGACCCTGGAAGAACAGCAACACCTTCTTGTTGTATAAGCCATTTTAAAGCCACTTGAGCCCCTGTTTTACCATGTTTTTCAGCTATACTGATTACAACAGGGTCTTTATAAGTTCTACCTCTTCCGAGTGGCACATGGCACTCAACTAAAAGTCCATGTTTTCTACACGCATTCAAAACTTTATCTTGATTGATATATGCATGATACTCTATTTGATTGCAAAATAACGGTTCATCTGATAATTGAACTGCCTCTTCAATTAATGATACGGTAAAGTTTGATACGCCAATATTCTTAGCTAAGCCATCTTTTTTAGCTTTATTTAGTGCTGCAATAGTTTCTTTTAATGGTACAGTTCTTGATGGCCAATGTATTAACAACAGATCTATATAATCTAATTGCATAGCCTTTAAACTATCGTCAACTGATCTCGCAAAATCATCAGCCTTTGCGTCATCTTCAGTAACTTTTGTTGTAATCCATATATCATCTCGTGATGCGTTAGATGCCCTAAGACCTTCACCTACCCATTCTTCTGAACCATATTTTCTAGCTGTATCTATATGAGTATATCCAATATTTATTGCGTGAGAAATGAGACCGGGTGCTTTTTCAGGCTCTGGAAAAACCATCGTGCCCAAACCAACGCATGGAAGACTTGCACCATTACGAGTTAAGAGTGGTATATTTTTTGACATAATTATATCCTTAAATTTAATTTAAATTTTAGCAGATCTTAGAGTATCTAATAATCTATTTGGTGTCATGGGTATTTGGTAATTAGTAACACCCAGTGGACGTAGAATATCATTAACTGCATTAATAATACAAGCTGGGGCACCTCCAGTTCCAGCTTCACCAGCACCTTTTGCACCTAAAACAGAAGTTTTGGTTGGAGTTTCGATGTGACCTACATGAATTTCAGGCATTTCAGTTGCCATAGGAACAAGATAATCTGCCAGGGTCGTGTTTAAAAGCTGACCGTCATCCGAATATAAACATTCTTCATATAACGCATGACCTATACCTTGCACAACTCCTCCTCTTATTTGTTCGTCAACCAACATTGGATTTATTACCCTTCCACAATCTTCAACAGCCCAAAAATTGAGAATTTTTACAATGCCTGTCTCTATATCAAGCTCAACATGAGCTGCCATGGCGCCATTTGTAAAAACAAATGGTGTGTCCGTAACTCTAAAATGTCTGGTTGCAATTAATTCTGGACTCATATCTGATGGAAGTTCATTACCTCTGTAATAGACAGTACGAGCAAGATCAGCAAGTGACATTCTTTTTTCCTTGGAAAGATGATCAATAACATGACCATTATCAATATTTAAATCTTCTGGTTTAGATTGTAACATTACACCTGCAACGTCTAAAACTTGATCTTTTAATGCCTCTGCAGCCAAATAGACTGCTTCACCGCCTATACCAGCGCCTCTTGATGCCCATGTTCCACCGCCATACGGTGTGGTTTTTGTATCGCCTGTTGTAACCTGAACCCTATCCATATCTACACCAAATACATCTGCTGCAACTTGAGCTAACACAGCGTTTGTACCTTGTCCTTGTTCGGTTACAGATGATGCGACGTGAATACCTCCTCCTGCATCTAACCGAATTGTTGCTCCATCTTGACTTGCTATTGGGGCACCACCAATTCCATAAAACATAGGACTNGGATTCGTTACCTCAATCATTGAACAAAANCCNATACCTCNGTANANACCTTGTTTTTTTAAATCAGCATTTTCTTTNTTAAGTTTTTCATAATCCATCATNTCAATAAGTTTACTGAGTGCTTTTTGATGNGATAGATCATCAAGNTTCATGCCNGTTGTACTAGTNGTTGGGTAAGNGTCATCNGGAATNANATTNCGTTTNCTNANTTCNACAGANTCCANNTNTATGNCNGCNGCAGCCTCTTCCANCAANCCATCACAAAGTGCCATNGCNATTGGGTGACCGACAGCCCTATATTGACACATCATATTTTTNTTTTGAAANACAACNTTNGCATTNGCTCTATANTTNGGAATTGTATAAGGTCCACCTGTTANATTTAATACTTGATTNGCTTCAATTGCAGATGTCCTTGGATACATTGAAAATGGTCCNATNCCTGTGAGATCATCATATTCTAAAGCAAGAATCTTCCCATCTTTAGATACAGTCATCTTTCCATTTATTACATGATCTCTTGCATGAATGTCAGACATAAAACTCTCATACCTATCTGCTAAAAATTTGATTGGTCTTTCCATTAGTTTAGCAGCAGCAGCTGTTGCTATTTCATCACCATATGTGTGAACTTTAATACCAAAAGCTCCACCCACATCATGAGCCGTAACACGAACATTTTCTTCAGGNATATCAAGATGTTTTGCATAAATAAATTGCATCATATGTGGTGCTTGTCCTGAATAATAAACATCAAGTTGATTTTCAGAAGGATCATAATTCGCTATAGTTGCTCTTGCTTCTAAAGTTACCCCCGTATGACGNCCAAATAAAAATTGCTTCTCAACNGTAACNACATCATCACGAGCATANACTTCATCAACGTTACCNACATCTACTGTTCTCTCCCATGCAAGGTTNGANTCGAATTCAGAATGTATAACAGGTTCATCTTTNTCTAATGCCTTTTCCGNATTTGTAGCAGCTGGNAAATCTTCTANATCTAAAATAATTTCNGAAGCTGCGTCTTCAGCAATTGCTCTAGAANNAGCAATAACCATAACAACAGGNTCNCCCTGCCANCTAACAGTATCAACNGCTAAAGGCATTTGTGGAGCAGATCTNAAACCNGCCAAATGACTTAAAACACCNACATATGGTTCNACGANACCAANAAAATCNGTACCTTTGAGAATTTTTACAACACCTTTTATNTTTTCAGCANTNCTTGTATCTATAGATTTAATTTTTGCATGAGCNACAGGCGACCTTAANAAAGCTGCGTGCAACATNCTNGGTAATTGAATGTCATCAACAAACTTNCCACGACCCTTTANNAGTCTTCTTGTATCNGGTCTCTCNGTTGGTTGCCCGATATATTTACCNGGTTTATCAAAGCTNAATTTTGGTCCNGTCATTTGCTTACTCCATTTTCNGCTACATCGTATATNGCNTCAACGATAGNTTGATANCCTGTGCATCTGCAATAATTACCAGATATNTGCCTTCTTATTTCTTCTTTATTTGCTNTACCACCATTGTTTAAATACTCAAGAGCTGATGAAAGCATACCAGGTGTACAGTAACCACATTGAAGAGCGTTGTTTTTGGCAAAAGATTTTTTTAATTCTTCTGCCACCCCTTCAGACGGCAAACCTTCAATTGTAGTCACTTCTGTTCCATCTGCTTGAACAGCGAGCATAAGGCAAGACCTTACTGTTTGACCATTCATATCTAAAGTACATGCACCGCATACACCATGTTCACAGCCAACGTGACTTCCTGTTAACCCTAAGTCTTCTCTTAAATAATCAATAAGATTTTTTCTTACGTTAACTGTACTTGTGTACTCTTCTCCATTTACAATTACTGTTATTGTTTTGGTATCAACCATTTAAAACCCCTATAGCTCTCTTAAGAGATACTTTTGCCAAAGTTTCTTTTGTAATCTCATCATTGTGTAAGTCTCTTTCAAATGAATTACCACTAACAGCATCAATCGCTTCAATAATTGAATCTTGATTGTTAAAATTTTGTCCATTTAAGGCAGCTTCAGATTTTGGTAATCTCATTGGCTTTGTTGAGACAGCAAATAAAACCACCCTTGTATCATGAAAGTTATCTTGACCATCATCACTGGTGACAACAGAACCTGCTATGGCATAATCACCATGTCGTCGTGTAACTTCATAAAATCCAAATTTTTTAGGCGTTGATGATATTGGTATATTGATAGATGTGACAAGTTCATTTGATTTTCTATCAGTTTCAAAAATTCCTTTGAAAAAATCTTCTGCATTTACCGATCTTGTACTATTTAAGTTTGATAATTCTATAGACGCATTTAGCGCAATTAAAATTGAAGGCATTTCAGCGGCTGGATCCGCCAGTGAAACACTACCTCCCAAAGTACCTCTATTGCGAATAGCACTATGAGCAATATATGGTATAACATGTACAATGAGTGGAAAATGTTTTTGAATTATTTCAGATTGTTCTAATTCATAGTATCGAACCATTGAGCCAATCCTTACAAAATTGCCTTCTATTATTATATATTTCAAACTATCTATTTTGTTTAAATCTATAAGAATATCTGGTTGAGCGACTCTAAAATTCATCATTGGCATAAGACTTTGACCGCCAGCCAATGGAAGAATATCTAAATCTTCAGAGTTTAACAATTTGAGTGCACTACTCAAGTCTTCTGGCAACTCATATTGAAAAGCAGATGATTTCATATATATAACTCCCCATTAAACATGTAAAAATAACCATCATATTTAATCATCAAAAATTAAATAAGATCAATTTAAAAAAATCTTTAATTCAAAGTTTCATAATGTCTATCAAAATATTGATTAAATTCATTAATCAAAATTATTGAGTCTTTTTTATCGTATTTTTCTATTTTACCGACGCCCCAAACTGGATTAGGCCAAGCAAAATCATTTTCGGACCTAGCTAATACATGTANGTGTAATTGTTGAACAATATTACCTATTTTGGCAATATTAAGGATTGATTTTGGGTATTTTGATTTTAAAAAAATTGAGATTAAATTAATTTGATTATTAAGTTCCAATTGCCATGTTTCTTCTAANTTAAATATTTCTAAAGTATTTGTTTTTGGAACAATAATAAACCATGGATATCNCGAGTCGTTCATTAATAGTATTTGTGAATATGAATTTTCAGATACAAAAATAGTATCTTTTTCGANTCTTATGTTTAATTTAAACACCATNGATCATTGAATATATTTATTAAAATTAGCACAATCATTTAAAAAATCTAAAAGCAACTGTAATGTTTTTTCTTTCTCTTCTAAAAACATNAAGTGGCNAGTTTTCGGGACTNTTTTTATTGTTGTATAGTTATCATCGGGTCGTGTNGAGTAGCCACTTTTTTCACCGANAATTAACATTTTAGGCAATTTCTGATTAATAAACTTATCATACAAATATGAACTTTTAGACCATTTNACTATAGTCTTAGATGACGCATAAAATACGAAATTTGGAATCATCTTTAATGATGAGGCTCTAAATTTCATTGCTGATTCATCACTGGTATCAAGCTCTCTTATTAAATTATTGTAATAAGGTTTAAAACTCTCAAAAGTCATATTATCAACATTAAGACTTTCACCACAATCAGATAATGTCATATTACCTTCGAGATTAATGAAAGAGAGGATTTCAATATCATAGTCTAGTAAATAATTACCTATCATCCCTCCAAAGCTATGACCAATAATTATTATTTTTTCTATCTTCAACGCACTTAATAAGCTAATTAAAATTTTTACTTGCGATGATAAGTCATAGCTAAATTTAGGAGGTTTATCTGTTTCACCAAAACCAACAAGATCAATTGATAATGTACAATAATTAAGCTCATTTTTGAGCCTAGTTTCATAAAATTCAAAAGCTTCTTTTCTTGTTTGCAAGCCATGTATAAAAATTAAATAAATATCACTATCAGTTAAATTAATTTTATAAGAAACCTTGATACCATTTATCTTTTTGTAATTAGTCATCTATTGGCCAAATCTTTTCTGCTAAATTTGGGGAACCAGGTGCATGCACTAACTTCCTAACAACCCTATCTG
The DNA here is from genome assembly GCA_002704755.1 of Rhodobiaceae bacterium. Lineage (GTDB taxonomy): Bacteria > Pseudomonadota > Alphaproteobacteria > Rhizobiales > TMED25 > TMED25. Next base: position 7,054 of record PAHC01000019.1, on the reverse strand, counting down.
TCCATGCTTCCATTTTAGGGTTATATAACTCATGTTCTAAAAAATTATTATTTCTATGCTCCGCTGAAGACCATTCATATAAAATAGCATGTTTGGCCCATCCTGATATTGAAATCAATTTTCTAACTCCCAAACATCCTTGTAATTTTTTCATGGATGGTATTCTCCATTTAACATACCATTGAGAGAGTTCATCCTCATCAAGATAAGATCCTGAATTAAAATTTCCAAGCTGAATACAATCAGCAAGGCCTATTGTGTTTTTGGTTTTGCTTACTGCTCCTTCACCATGAGATTCAAGCGTCATAATATTATATCGTTCACCTTTTCTATAACTTAACATTGACTTATCATTCATAGATAATTGTTCATGTATTTCGCCTATTGTTGGATCAACAAAAACACTAGGTTCATCTGCACCAAAAATGAGTATATACCTATCACCATTTGGGATGGATGACTTGTCATGGCTTAACCTTCCGCTTTCACCTGGATGTTTAACATCATTGAATGATCTATAATGACAACACCACCTAATACGTTTATCCATTAAACGTTTTGGTATGTATGAATTATGAAGCCAATTTAAATAGTTGTGTTCATTTTCCTGATCAATATTATACCAATGTATCAAATATCCATTTTCAATTTTCATAATTAAACTCCTAGCTATACTGGCTATGAACAGCCTGAAAAATAATGCTATGCCTCTTTGCCAATTCTAAACTATCAGAAGAATACCCTCCTCCAATAACAGTAGCTACTGGAATATCCATATTTTTTATAAAACTCAACACTTTGATATCTCTTTTTAAAATACACTTACTACTAATATTAAGACGCCCTAATCTATCAACACTATGAACATCAACCCCAGCATCATAAATGACTAGATCAGGTAAAAATTTTTTAAAACATATATCTAACATATTCTGGATTTGATCTAAATAATCACTTTCGGTAATATCATCAGCCAATTCAATATCCATATTACTTTTCACCTTATTTATAGGAAAATTATTTTTTGCATGTACTGAACAGGTGAAAATATTAGGATCATTGTTACAAATTGTTGCAGTGCCATCACCTTGATGAACGTCACAATCAATAATAAGTATTTTTTTACAAAGGCCCTCTGAAATTAGAGATTTTGACGCAAAGGCTAGATCATTAAATACACAAAAACCTGATCCAAAATTATGATGAGCATGATGAGTTCCTCCAGCCAAATGACACGCAATGCCATTTGACAAAGCCAATCTACAAGTTAAAGCTGTACCATTTACTGCCAAAAATGATCTCTTAGATAAAGTTTCTGACCAAGGTAATCCAAGAATTCGTTCTTCTTCATTGGTTAATTTCCCATACTTAATTTTATTAATATATTCAACTGAATGTATTTGAAGAAGAGCATCTTCAGTAGTTGGTTTAGGAGTGAAAATTTTTGAATTCTCTTTTAAATCACAGTTTGTAAGAAGACGCCATAAATCGCCAAATTTCGATGAAGAGAACCTATGGTTTTGAGGAAGAGGAATGTCGTAATCCTGATGGTATATCCATGGTATTAGCATAACACAAAAGCAAAATATAAAATGTATTAATAAACTAACAAACAGATCATATATTCTCAATCATAAAAAAAAATTATAATTAGACTGGGATTTTTTCCTTGTTTGANACATGAATCAAACCCATAAAGAAGTTCTATTTTTCTTACTTGATTTTTTAGTATTTTTTTTTCTTTTTTTCTTGTTAGTTTGAACTGGCTTACCTTTATTAGAAAACTTCTTTTTTATTTTTTTTTCATTGCTGCTTATTATTTCATCAAGACTCTCATCTTTAATATCAATATTTAGTAATTTTTTAATTTTATTCCATTTGAACTTTTCGGATGGTGTTATGAATATTATTGTTTCACCTTTTGCTCCTGCTCTGGCTGTNCGCCCAATCCTATGTATATAGTCGTCAGGGTTCTCTGGAAGATTATAATTAATAACATGTTCTATATGAGGAATATCTAACCCCCGTGAGGCTACATCTGTTGCGACTAATATTCTAAATTTCATTTTTCTGAAATTATTGATGACACGTGTCCTAACGTTTTGCCGCAAATCGCCATTTATACTGTATGCATCATACCCATCTTTTGATAACTTCTTNACAANAGTTTCTGTATTTAATTTAGTTTTAGCAAANACAATGATGGACCCAGAGCGTTTATCAATNTCAGATTTTAAGTGATCATATTTTTTGTCTGACTTTGTGTATAGGACCTCTTGCTTAATATTTAAGGGTTTTTCATCTGATTTTTCAACTTCCACTCTCACAGGATCATTCATATATTTAGCAGACAATTTAATTATATTTGGTGGCAATGTCGCAGAAAAAAGTAATGTTTGTCTGATTGATGGAGCAAATTTTAGTATCTCATTAATTTGTATTGAAAATCCCATATCTAACATACGATCCGTTTCATCTAAAACAAGAAAATCTAGTTTATCTAACTGTAAACTTTTTCTTTTTAAATGATCGTTTATTCTACCAGGAGTTCCAATAATTAACCTTGGCTTGTTTCTCAATTGGTTTAATTGTTTAAACATTGAGTCACCACCGATTAGTAATGCACTTTTGATCTTAGTTTTTCTGCCAAGCAATGAAGCGAATTGGCTCATTACCTGTGTGGCTAACTCACGTGTAGGTGCCATGACTAAAGCCTTACTTGTGGGNTTATTATACAAATTAACAATTAATGGAATTGCAAAAGCAGCTGTTTTACCTGTACCAGTTTGTGCAGATCCTAAAATATCTCTTCCTTCCAATGCTATAGGGATAGCAATGGATTGTATTTGTGTCGGTGTTTCAAATTTTAAATGATTAAGGGTGTGTGTTAGGGACTCAGGCAGTCCCATTTCATTAAAGTCTTTCATNAGTGATGGTTTTCTATGTGATTGAGATATATTTCAATAACACACATATGATCATTAGCAAAAGACTTATTTCAAGTACATTGNATAATGTAATATATAATTTACNTAAAAGTTTAGAAATCTTACATTTTAAAAATAAACTGCAAAATTAATTTACATAAATTTTAATATCAGTTGTTTNAATTATATGCCCTGAAGCTGATACGATATCAGCATTTTCTGCCATAAAACTATTCATATGATCCACACTCAAACAGTTCATAACAACTATAACCTTATTATCGTTATCTTGTTCGTGTCCATGATAGATTTCAAATATACCTGCTTCTCTTGCCATTGACTGACTCAAATAGAACGCTTTTTCCCATTCTGAAAATGTATTATTGATTTCAAATTTCAAAACTGCTGTTATCATAGTCTTAATCCCTTAAACGTTAACATAGAAAATATTTTATATAACAGGTGTAAATTATAATTTATATAATTAAAATACAAATGTGAAATTTATATTTCAAATTAACATTATTTTTTATATTGGTTATCAGGTATCAAGAGATTACTAAAATGACTTTTGAGTAATAAACTTAGTGTTCAAATAACCTTCAATTGCTTCCAAACCTCCTTCAGAACCATATCCTGAATCTTTGATACCGCCAAACGGGGTCTCAATTAGTGCTATTCCATGATGATTAATAGAGATCATACCGCTTTCAATTCTAGACCCGAGTTCTCTGATTGACTCGGCAGATGTGCTATATGCATATGCAGCAAGTCCATAATTGAGGCGATTTGCTTCTTCAATCGCGTCATCAAAATTTTTAAATGGAATTATTGGTGCTATGGGACCAAAAGGTTCTTCATTCATTATTCTAGTATCTAATGAGACTTCAGTGAGAACGGTAGGTTCGAAAAAATATCCTTCATTACCAATTCTATTTCCACCGGTTTCTATTTTTGCCCCCTTATTTACTGCATCTGTTACGAAGGATTCTATAGACTCAACTCTTCTATCATGAGCAAGAGGACCCATCTGTGTTTCAGGGTCTAAACCATTACCAACTTTTATATTTTTTACCATTTCAGTAAAACGTTTCACAAATTCATTAAAGCATTTTTCATGGACTATAAAACGAGTAGGTGAAACACAGACTTGACCTGCATTTCTATATTTATTTTCAACAAGTACTTTGAGTGCTGTATCTATATTTGCATCTTCACAAACAATAGCTGGAGCGTGTCCTCCAAGTTCCATTGTTACCTTTTTCATATGGTTACCAGCTAATGAGGCCAACTGTTTCCCTACAGCAGTTGAACCAGTAAAAGTTACTTTTTTTATGATAGTGTGTGGTATTAAATATTCCGATATTTCTGATGGAATTCCATATACGAGATTTATAACGCCAGCTGGAATTTCTGCATCTGCGAAACACTTTACTAATGCGGCAGTACTTGCAGGTGTTTCTTCTGCTGCTTTTATTATAATTGAACAACCGGCAGCAATTGCAGCGGAAATTTTTCTAACGCTTTGATTTAACGGGAAATTCCATGGTGTAAAGCCTGCCACAGGTCCTACTGGTTCTTTTATTACCATTTGTTGAACCCCATCTATACGTGCAGGAATAATCCTACCATAAGTTCTCCTTCCCTCTTCAGCGAACCAATCGATTATATCTATTGCAAGATTAGTTTCAGCTTTTGATTGTGCTAGAGGTTTACCCTGTTCTTGGGTTAAAATATCTGCTACTTCATCAATACGATCTCTTAAATTCATAGCAGCATTCCGCATCATTTTGTAACGGTTATATGCTGAGGTTTCTTTCCAAACCTTAAACCCTGATTGTGCAGCATCTATTGCAAGGTCGAGATCTGCAATTCTAGCATGTGCGACATTTCCAATCGGTTTTCCAGTTACAGGGTTCATGACATCAATGGTTTCACCTCCGATGGCATCTACCCAATTGCCAGCAATATAAAGTTTTGTATTTGGATAAGGCACAGTCATATTAAATTTCCTTTTTGTTTTTTATCTGTTTTATGGTTGGTTAATGAGTTTTAATATAAATGGAAACCTAGAGAGCCCCCACCAAAAAATGGTTCTCTATAAGTTTTAAAAAAGTTAGGAATAAACTTACCTATGAAATTAATGGCGCGTGATTTTCCACCTAGATATCTTAACGGACTTTTGATCATATATCAAACTAGCCCAGCCAATAATCACCTATAGGAGTTATTACAGTTGTTGAAGCAACATCAGCACCGGCGTCTTCACGGGCTTTTTTGATATCGGGACGCAAGCCAAATGTTTGCATAAACTCTGGATCAGGAACATCCATCATTACATAAACAGACGACTCGTCTGGGTTTGTTCCAGCCCATATAATTTTCGCCCCATTAGCGCCAGCTTCGTCTTCAAGTGACTTTGCCATATCAGTCCAGGTTTTAAAACCTTTCGATATATTTACAGTTATAAGCATTTTTGGCATATTCTATCCTTTCATACATAAAACTTTATTATTACATAACAAAACTGATGATGTGATAATTAAAATAATTTTTCCAAATTTATATTTTATTTAAATCATAGTAAATTTAAGACTTTTAAATATAGATTTTATTTGATAATTGTATTTGTATATTTTTTGATTGTATAATCAAGAATGCCGGAGGGGTGGCTGAGTGGTTGAAAGCACCGGTCTTGAAAACCGGCAACGGGGCAACTCGTTCGGGGGTTCGAATCCCTCCCCCTCCGCCAATATTTTAATAAAACAAATCTATGTTTACTTCAAAAGATATGATACAAAACTTTTATGACCTTAAAAATTAACACCTCAAAACCAGTCCTAGTTACCGGATCAACAGGCTTTGTTGGTGGATGGATTGCTAAAAACCTAATTGAAAAAGGTATTGTCGTTCACGCGCCTGTACGTGATGCACAGAATGATAAAAAACTTAAATCACTAAAAGAAATATCAAACAAAGAAGATGGTAATATCTTATTCTTTGAAGCCGATTTATTGGAACCAAAATCATATGATAAAGCTATGGCTGATTGTGAAATCGTTTTTCATGTAGCATCCCCTTTTTCATATAAATTTAACGATGCACAGAACGATTTAATTAATCCTGCCGTTGAGGGCACAAAGAATGTCCTTGACTCCGTTAACAGAACAAAAACAATAAAAAAAGTAATTATAACAAGCTCTTGTGCGGCTATCTTCGGTGATCATGTCGACATTCAAAATGCGTCAAATAAAATATTGACTGAAGAAGTTTGGAACACTTCCTCAACAATAGATCATCAGCCCTATTCATACTCAAAAGTGTTAGCTGAAAAATTAGCTTGGGGAATGGAAGAAAAACAAGATCGATGGAAATTAATTGCTATTAATCCAGCACTGGTTATCGGGCCAAGCTTGTCTGGTAAATCCACTTCCGCGTCACATGAATTCATAAAGCAGCTGGGTGATGGAAGGTCAAAAGCTGGCTGCCCTAAGTTTGAGGTTGGAATGGTTGATGTCAGAGATGTTGCTGATGCTCATGTGAAAGCGGCATATATGGATAATGTTAATGGAAGGCATATTGTATATAACGAAGTTACGTCATTTTTATCACTTTCAAAAATGCTTCAAGAAAAATATCCTCAATACCCTTTGCCAAAAAAAGAATTACCGAAAGTGCTGGTCTGGCTTATTGCACCACTTATTGATAAATCTATTACACGAAAAATGATTTCCAGGTGCATGGGTTATACTTGGAATGCCGACAATCAAAAGGCAATTACAAGCCTAGATTTAAAATATAGACCAATTAAAGGATCAATTCAGGAAATGTTCCAACAATTGATTGATCAGGGAGAATTATAAGCTCATATAACTCATATGAGTATGGAAGGATCGCTAAATGGTTGAAAGCACCTACCTAGAAGACCAACAAAAGAGCAACTCGTTGTCCCTTCTCCTCCACCAAAAAAATTAAGCATTTGTATTAATTTAAATATCTTTCCATCCAATTTTTTTTTGGAAATCTCTATAGTCACCATTGTGAAAGAAAGCCTTACCTTCATCATATATAATTAATTTATTTGCAATCTTATTTAAAAAATACTCGTCATGGGTAACCATTATTAC
>PAHC01000018.1 GCA_002704755.1 Rhodobiaceae bacterium | reverse complement strand
TAATATTAGGAGAAGTAATATGAAGTTTTATTAGTGTTATTCCACCGAATTAATCTAATTTTTGCTTTTTACCGTAAATCAGACTGGAAAGTAGGTCTGATATTCTAATTGCCACAGGTCTCATTGTTAAGATTGCAAAAAAACCTACAATTGATGCAACCAACCAATTCTTTGGCCAAACATGGGAAAAAATTGATTTATCTTCCATAGAGAGAAATGTAACAATGGCAGGTACTGAGTTTTGAACAATTTGATCAGCGCCTAGAAACAGTCCAAAATTTCTAAAAGCAACTTCAGCTGCAATAGTTAGTGCAACAAACACCAACCAGATAGCAGCAATTATCTGAAGATAATCTGTTATTCTTCTTATAAAACGATCCAGGTTGTTCAAATATATCTTAGTTTTTTGTAATATGTTACCCAATTGCATAACCCCTATCTATTTCTTAGTTGAATAAAAAATAGCTCTCTATTATTAACTTATCACGATATATTGTAAATAATTAATTTTTTTCCAACAGTATGCATCATATATTTTATGGCGACCCCGCGAGGACTCGAACCTCGGACCTTCAGATTAGAAATCTACTGCTCTATCCAACTGAGCTACGGGGCCATTATAAATAATTAGTGAGTCCACTTATCTTTTCTATCAAATTTAAAGTTATCTGAATAAGACTTTGCTATGTACTTCTTCTTTGTTTCACTAATTAAGTTATATTCAATATTATTCTTATTAGCAAAATTAATTGCATCCTGCATATTGTCGAAATTAAGTCTAACCTGTTCAGAGGTATCAATTGAACCAGTCCAACCCATTAATGATTCTTTAAATTTATTTTTTTCTTTTTGAAATTCAAGAATCCATTTCTTAGATCTCCCCGAACCAGACTGCATCGGTGTTTTTGTAGGTTTATATATTTTTGCTTTCATTATTTTATAAATCAAACATCATTGTTAGAATATTGGTCGGGGCGGAGAGATTCGAACTCCCGACCCACTGGTCCCAAACCAGTTGCGCTACCAGGCTGCGCTACGCCCCGTCACTTGATATATATAACAAATGTATCTTTTATGAAATAAAAAAATTACAAAATAAACAGGTCCGCCACAGCTCCATCTTATACTTTAATATAAAATATTGATTCTTAAGAAAATACAAAAAGTAAATTTTGAAATTGTCTTATTTTTGTGGATTTATTGGCAGAAGATAATGGCGCTCCCTAGGGGAATCGAACCCCTCTTTCAAGGTTGAAAACCTTGCGTCCTAACCGATAGACGAAGGGAGCGTCAACGAATATATAATTAGTATATTCATTAATTGCAAGCAAGCGTTTTATTTATTTAATGCGGCATCTTCTATGATTATTTGTGGGGTGATTTTATTGAGCCATTGGTTTAAAGACAACTTCCCTAAGAAATCCATTCTTTGATATGAATTTTCAATAATAAATTTTCCTAAGGGCATATCAAAACTTCTAAAGGATATAGCTTCTAAATTAAACCCATTGTCGTCTTGTATCTTAAATTTAAGGTGTTGATTTTTTAACACACTTAATCCAATTATTTTATGCTTTGGAAAAATAAACATTGGTTCTTCAAAACCATTCCCATAGGGACCAAATTCTAATAACCCCTTTACATAATCAGTATTAACTGCAGATGACATAAGGAGTCCATCAACCATGACAATTTTTCTTTTATTTTTAATTTTGAGTTTATTTTCAGACAGATAATAATTGAACTCCATGAGTTTATTTTTAGAAATTTTAAAGCCAGCAGCCATACTGTGCCCTCCGCCTGAAATTAAAATGCCATTTAAGACTGCCCCTTCGATAGCTTTTCCTATGTTAATATCGCCAACTGATCTAGCTGATCCTATCATTACATTATCGTCTTTATTCACAGGGGTTAGGATACAAGTTGTTTTATTGTAACGTGATGAAATCCTTGATGCTATTAAACCAATAACACCCACGTGCCAACTTTCTGATGACAAGATAATAATATTATTATTCTTTTCCATGCCTTCATATTGTGACATCGCCTCTTCTGTGTTGTAGTTTTCGATGGCAATTCTCTTAGAATTAAGTTCTTCAAGTTGGTTTGATATATTCTCACAAAGTTCTTTTGAGTTGGATGTCAACAATTCAAAACCAAGTTCAGATTGTCCCATTCTGCCACCTGCGTTGATCCTTGGTCCAATTAAGTAACCGAGGTCACTCGATGTAATTTCATCAGAAGATTTTAATTTACTAATAATGGTTTCCAAACCGAGATTTTTATATTTTTTGTAAATTGCCAAACCCTGTTTAATTATAGCCCTGTTGAGTTTTTGTAATGGAACAATATCAGCTACTGTAGCTAAAGCAGTTAATGGTAAATATTTAAGTAAATCAATTTTATGCATTTCATAGTGTTCAACAGCTATCTTTTTTAGCATTCTATTAATAGAAACCACAGCAAGAAAAACTACTCCAGCAGCAGATAGATAGCCAAGATTACTGTTATCATCATTTCTATTTGGATTAACATTTATAGCACCCAATTCATTTGTATTATCAGTTTGATGATGATCAAAAATTATAAAATCTATTTCTGGAAAATTTTTGATAATTTCGTGTGAGTTTGATCCACAGTCGACTGTGATGATTAAATCCACCCCAAATTCTTTTAAGTTGTTAATTAGATTCTGATTTGGGCCATACCCATCTGTAAAACGATCAGGTATTCTGACAACTGCACGTAAGCCATTGTTCAACAAGAAATCATATAGAATACTAGCTGAAGTGATCCCATCTACATCGTAATCTCCAATTATACCAATTACCTCCTTATTAATAATTGCTTTGCAGACTCTATTNGAAGCTAGTTCCATATCCTTCAAAATATGTGGATCCGGAAGATTTTTTTTTATTGATAAGTCGGTAATATTTTTAAATTCTTCTTCGTCAACTGACCTATTGATTAAGATATTTAGTAAGGTTTTATCTATATTAAATTCTTTTGAGAGTGAGTTNAGATAGTTTTCATTAAATATATTAACGCGCCATATNCTATTTGAGATAGTGTTCGTGAATTCAATTAGGTTTTTATGAGGATCGATTGATTGCATCGATCTGTTTTATTTGAAGCTATTATATTCTGTTTTAATNTGACGCACNGTACCGGAATTNGATCGCATAACAAGCGTCTCGACGTATATTTTNTTTTCATAAAATTTTACTCCACTTAACATGGAGCCATCGGTTACGCCACTGGCAGAAAATATGGCATCTTTTGAAACCAGTTCATGCAAATTATACTTTTTATTTAAATCATCGATACCCATTTTTGTTGCTCTGGTTTCTTCATCACTGTTGTTAATTACCAATCTAGCTTGCATTTGACCTCCAATACACTTTAATGCAGCTGCGGCTAATACACCTTCAGGCGCCCCTCCGATACCCATATACATGTCAATGTTCGTTTCAATAGGATTAGTTGTTGCAATTATGCCAGCGACATCACCATCTGGAATTAAGTAAACAGAAGCGCCAACTTTTCTTGAGGATTCTATGTGTGATGCGTGTCTATCACGATCCAAGATGCAAACAGTAATTTCTTCAGGAGACACACCCTTAGCTTTTGCAATCGCAATAATATTTTCAGATGGAGAGGCATCAAGATCTATAACATTATCAGGGTAGCCAGGACCAATAGCAATTTTGTTCATATATGTATCAGGTGCGTTCAGCATACCTCCCGCCTCTGTTATTGCAAGTACAGCAAGTGAATTTGGCATTGCTTTTGCACATAACGTTGTACCCTCTAGTGGATCCAGTGCAATATCAAGCTTAGGTCCATTTCCAGTTCCCACCTTCTCTCCAATATAAAGCATTGGAGCTTCATCTCTCTCTCCTTCACCGATAACTACAACACCATCCATTTTGATGCTATTCAGTGCTGTTCGCATGGCGTCAACAGCAGCTTGATCAGCAGATTTTTCATCACCACGACCNCGTAATTTTGCTGCAGATATAGCTGCATTTTCTGTAACCCTTGCTATTTCAAGAGTGAAGGATCTGTCCATTAATTATTCCCAATTTAGTCTTCAATNACTATTATATTAGGAGAGAGTGGGCTGTAGTTATTCTTATTGATCTCTTCCACAGCTTTGTTTATTGAGTTTACATCAGTCAAACTTGATATGATTGTAATTGGCACTAAATTCCTGTCTTTCATTTTCTTAGATATGCGCTGTGTGATATCATCAATTGAAATATTAAATCTTGCCATTGCATTTGTTATTGAAGCCATAGTTCCAGATACATCTGGTAAAAAGAGTCTTAAATAATAACGATTTGAGTTTATTGATTCAGATTTTATATTTTTTTCTAGCTTATTAGAAGATAAGCCTAAAGTAGGATATTTTGTTTCATTAGCTAAATCGAACAAGTCACTCATCACTGAAGAAGCAGTCGGCAGCCTTCCCGCACCTGGACCCGCAAGCATTAACTCACTAAAAAAATTCCCTTGAATAAATATTGCATTCTTTTCCATGTCAACCATTGCAAGATTTGAGTCCATTGGAAGGAGAGTTGGTCTAACAACCTGGATGATTTCACCATTATTTTGTTTTTTTGAAACACCTAATAATTTTATTTTAAAACCGTAATCCTTTGCTGCGGTAATGTCCTCTAATTCAATATTAGTTATTCCTTGCACATCAATATCTTTAAAATTTATTTCTTTTGAGTATGCAACACTAGATAATATTGCAAGTTTGTGAGCCGTGTCATAGCCTTCTATATCAAAAGTTGGATCTGACTCAGCAAAACCCAGATCCTGTGCTGATTTTAAAGCATCATTGAAACTTACACCTTCTCGTTCCATTGAAGTTAATATATAGTTACATGTACCATTTAGAATGCCATAAATCGCGGAAATATTATTTGATGCAGTGCTCTCTTTTAAAGTTTTAATTATTGGAATTGCACCTGCTACTGCAGCTTCAAATAAGATCTTTACATTATTTTTTTCTGCTAGATTAATAAGTTGATTTCCATGCTTAGCAATTAATGCTTTATTGGCTGTAATGACATGCTTCTTTTTCTTTAGAGCAGACTCAACAAGCTGAAGGGCTATACCATCTTCACCACCAACTAATTCTATTATTACATCAACATCCGGATTCAATGTTAGCTCGAGTGGGTTGTCAAACCATGGATAAGTACTAATTTCTATATCACGTTTTCTAGTCTTATTTTTTGCACTAATTCCCGTAATTCTAAACTTTGTGTCTGTTTTGTCTTCAATTGAATTTAAATTTTCATTTAAAATTTGAAGTACTCCTTGCCCCACACTTCCAAGACCGACAATACCAATTNTGATTTCTTTCATTATATTTAATTTATTTTTATTTGTTNTTATTTATTCGTTTCAAAAAGATGCTTCTTTATATTTCTTGCTGCTTGTCTAATCCGATGTTCATTTTCAACTAGAGCAATTCTTACATAACCCTCTCCTTCTGTTCCAAAGCCAATTCCAGGNGAAACTGCTACCATTGTTCTTTTCAAAAGAAGCTTTGAAAATTCTACAGAACCTAATTCTTTGAACTGATCTGGAATAGGCGCCCACGCAAACATCGATGATGCAGGCTCAGGTATTTCCCATCCGGCGTTCGAAAAAGATTTTACAAGAACATCTCGTCTAGATTTATAAACCTTTCTAATTTCATCAACGCAATCCTGCGGACCGTTGAGAGCTGCAGATGCAGCAACTTGAATTGGGGTATATGCGCCATAGTCAAGATATGATTTTACTCGAATGAGAGCTGAAATAATTCTTTCATTACCTACCGCAAAACCAATTCTCCATCCAGGCATGGCATATGTTTTTGACATTGATGTGAANTCTACTGATATGGACTTTGCACCACCGATTTGAAGAATTGATGGCGGTGGACTATCATCAAAATATATTTCCGAGTAAGCCAAATCAGAAAGTATTATAAGATCATGCTTCTTGCAAAATTTAACAATATCCCTATAAAAATCTAATGTNGCATTTATTGCAGTTGGGTTTGATGGATAATTAACTACTAAGACTTTAGGTTTTGGAAATGAATTTAATACCTCATTCTCTAGCGCGTGCATGAAGTTTTCATCAGGTGAAGCTGGCATATTCCTTATTACGCCACCAGATATAATGAAACCGAATTGATGAATAGGGTAAGTTGGATTAGGTGCAAGAATAATATCACCAGGGGCAGTAATAGCCTGAGCAATATTTGCGAAACCCTCTTTAGATCCAAGAGTTGCCACTATTTCTGTTGAAGGATTTAATTTAACACCAAACCTTCTTTCGTAATATGCTGCCTGTGCTCTAAGCAAACCAGGGATGCCTTTTGATGCACTATACCTGTTTGTTTTTGGTTTATTGATAGTTTCAATAAGCTTTTCTCTTATATGGATAGGAGTTGGCATATCTGGATTACCCATCCCAAGATCAATAATATCATCACCCGCAGCTCTACAGGTTGCTTTGAGTTTATTTACACTCTCAAATACATAAGGTGGCAATTGCNTTATTCTATGGAATTCAGTACTCATATCTGGACAATAACATGTTTTTTTTCCATTACGAGTATTAATATAAATTTGTTAAAAATCAAGGAAATAGAGAAATATGACTAATCCCGAGTTCTTCTGGATACCCTAAAATCAAATTCATATTTTGGATTGCCTGTCCACTGGATCCTTTTACAAGATTATCAATGGCTGATATGACCATAAGAGTACCTTTAATTCTTCCTGGAATTATTGATATATGGCAACTATTAGAACCCCTAACATTAATTGTATTTGGTAAAACTCTGTCTTCTAATATCGATATAAACTTTTCATCTTTATAAATTTTAATATAAATTTCTATTATATCTTCATATCCAATCTGTTCTTCTATTTTAAGATGTGAAGTAATTAATTCACCTCTGTTCATTGGGACAAGATGTGGTACAAAATTAATTCTTGATTCTTTCTGCGTTATCTTACTAATTTGTTGTTCAATTTCTGGAATATGTCTGTGACCCGTAGCGCTGTATGGCCTTAATGATTCGGATATTTCTGAGAAAAGCAGATCCCTTTTTGGACTTCTACCCGCACCTGTTACACCAGATTTCGCATCTACAGTAATATTCATACAATCAATTAAATTTTCTTTCAAGAGAGGATATAAACCTAACAATGTTGCAGTTGGGTAGCACCCTGGGCATGCAACTAATTTAGATTTTTTAATTTCTGATCGATTTAATTCTGTTAAACCATAAGTAAACTTTTTTAAATAGTCACTAGAGCCGTGTTTGAAATTATACCAATTAGTATAATCTTCGACGTTCTCAAGTCTAAAATCAGCGGATAAATCTATAATTATCTTATTTGGGGGTAGTTTTAAAAATATTTCATGAAACANNCCATGAGGTAGGCAACTAAAAATCACATCAACATTGTCCCAGTTGACATCTTCCCATTTTTGAAGGCAGATATTGGTTTTACCAGTTAGATAAGGAAATATTTGTTGTAAGGATTGCCCCGCATGATTATTCGCGGTTGCAAATTCAAGCCTGACATTTGGATGGTTGATCAATAATCTTATTAAATCTGANCCTGTATAGCCAGAAGCNCCTATCACACCAATTTTTATTAGATCAGTCATTTAAAACCTATTATGTTCCCATAAAGGATAGCATTTATCCATTATAAGGACAAAGCNGAATGAAGTCGAATAGGAATATTCCTATCTTTTTGAGAATTGGAAGCTTCTTCTAGCTTTTGCCCTACCATATTTCTTACGCTCTACTACTCGTGAGTCTCTGGTAAGAAATCCGCCTGATTTTAATACAGTACGATTTTGTGGATCATAATTTAATAGTGCTTTTGAAATTCCATGTCTGATGGCGCCTGCCTGACCAGATAGACCACCACCTGAAACTGTACATGTGATATCAAATTTATCTTTATTATCAGTTGCATTTAATGGTTGTTGAACTATCATTCTTAGTACTGGTCGAGCAAAGAATATTTCAAATTTCTTTCCGTTAATAGAAACCTGACCATTACCTGGCTTTATCCATACCCTCGCAACCGCATTTTTTCTTTTGCCTGTAGCATAAGCACGCCCCAGGTTATCAATTTTTTTCTCATAAATAACAGAAGCAGCTATCTCAATCTCTTCAACTTTTGTTTCTTGATTAACGCCTTCGAGTATTTCCTCGTTTATTTCCACAACCATTCTAGTTTCTCCTTGAATTCTTTATGTTTTTTTCAGCAAAATTTACCAGTTCCGGTTGTTGTGCATCATGAGGATGTTCGTTGCCAGCATATACCTTTAGATTCTTGAGTTGTTTTCTTGACAATGGACCTCCAGGTAGCATACGCTGCACCGCTTTTATAATTACACGCTCAGGAAATTTACCATCTAATATGTCAGCTGCAGAACGACTTTTAATACCACCTGGGTAACCAGTGTGCCAGTAGTAGGTTTTGTTTTCTCTTTTTAGACCTGTAAGATGTATTTTTTCTGCATTAATGATTATTACATTGTCACCACAATCNACGTGTGGTGTAAAATGTGGTTTATTTTTTCCTCTAAGAACATTCGCAACATGAGATGCTAATCGTCCTAAAACAAGTCCATCTGCNTCAATAAGGATCCAATTTTTTTTGACATCTGATGGTTTAATACTGATCGTTTTCATATTTTCCTCTTATAAATAATGCATAAATACAACAACNAGGAATAATGTCAATTAATTTCTTTTTATTAAGTAAAAACAATAAATTATGTTTACGGTATTATATTACCTCNATAAAAAAATATGATTAGCTATTATATTTTTTAGTTGAATTTTAAACAACTTCTTGCCAAACATAAAATAAAATATAATTCTAATTAAGTGAAAAAAATTAGTACAAATTTACACTCTGCAATAAAAAGATAAAATCATAAAATAAAATAAACATGATAAGTTAGGCACATAATAAAATAGGGAGAACTTATATGACAGACTCAAAGGGTTTTAATACCAAAGCAATCCACTCTGGCGCAGCTCCGGATCCAACAACAGGCGCAAGAGCTACACCAATTTATCAAACTACATCATATGTATTTGAAAATAATGACCATGCAGCAGACTTATTCGCCGGAAGGGCTTTTGGTAATATATATACAAGAATTATGAATCCCACTCAGGATGTGCTCGAAAAACGAGTTGCAGAACTTGAGGGTGGAACAGCAGCATTGGCAGTTGCTTCTGGACATGCAGCACAATTCCTNGCGTTTCATCCATTAATGAGTCCTGGAAATGAATTCATTGCATCCAATAAGCTATATGGCGGGTCAATAAATCAATTCAACCATTCATTCAAAAAATTTGGTTGGAATGTTCAATGGGCAAATGAGAATGAAATTGACAGCTACAAGAGACTAGTAAATGAGAAGACGCGAGCTATTTTTGTTGAATCAATTGCAAATCCTGGAGGCATAATTACTGATTTGGAACCTATTGCCAAAGTAGCCGAAGATGCTGGTGTNCCGCTTATAGTTGATAACACCATGGCCACACCGTATCTTTGTAAACCATTTAATCATGGCGCAAATATCATAATCCATTCATTAACTAAATTTCTGGGTGGCCAGGGTAATTCAGTTGGCGGGATTATTGTTGATGGTGGAAACTTTGATTGGTCTAAGAATGATAAATNCCCTGATTTAAGCCAACCCCATCCAAGTTATCATGGTTTAAAATTTCATAAAACATTCGGTGGAATGGGATATGCCATAGTCTGCAGATTCCTTGCTTTAAGAGATCTTGGCCCCGCAATTTCTCCATTCAATGCATTCTTAATTTTAAATGGAATAGAAACCGTTCCATTAAGAATGAAACAACATTCATCAAATGCACTCGAAGTGGCTAAGTTCCTTGAATCACACTCAAAAGTTTCATGGGTTAGTTATGCTGGCTTAGAATCAAATAAATACAATAATTTGGCGAAAAAATATTGCCCTGGTGGTTCTGGAGCCGTCTTTACTTTCGGACTTAAGGGTGGCTTTGATGCTGGCGTAAAACTTGTAAACGAGGTTAAATTATTTAGCCATCTGGCTAATATTGGTGATGCGAAGAGCCTAATCATCCATCCGTCTTCAACGACACATAGCCAACTAACTGAAGAACAACTTGAAGCCGCTGGAGCAGCTAAAGATGTTGTCAGATTGTCCGTTGGAATTGAGGATGCATCAGATATTATCGCTGACCTTAAAGAGGCGCTTGAGAAAGTTTAATCTCGCATAAATTCAACAAATAGAATTGGCGTAATGCAAAAAGGTAGACCAGCACTGCGCCAATTTGATGAATTATTCCTAGATATATCGGTACTTGATACAAAATTGCAAAAATACCGATCACAATTTGTAAAAAAATGAATAAAAATAAGTATTGCGTTGATTTATAGATTGTTTTACTTGATAGTCGTCTCATCCATTTAAGTTGCAGAAAAATCAATACAATAATAAAATAAGCAAGCATTCTATGATCAAATTGCACTGTTAGTATATTCTCGAAAAAATTTAGATACCATTTAGATATTGCAAAGAGACCATCTGGTATTATTTCACCGTCTAATAAAGGCCATGTGTTATAGCTTTTGCCAGCTCTGAGGCCTGACATAAAAGCACCAAAAATAATTTGCAGAAAGACAAAACCAACTAGCAGATAAGAGGAAATTTTATAATTACTTGGAATTCTAATGCCAATTTCTGTAGACTTTTGATACCTATACTGAGCCAATAAAAATATCGCACCAAGGATTAAGAATGCAATAGAAAGATGCATCGCTAACCTATATTGACTTACGTTTATATTTTCTGACAAGCCACTCTTTACCATATACCATCCAACAAAGGCTTGAATAATCCCCATAAGTAGTATGAACGGCAAGAATTTATTCTCAATACGAGATAATTTTTTATGATAGATGAAATAAACATAGGGAATAAAAAATACTAAACCTAAAAACCTTGCAATAAATCTATGAAACCATTCCCAAAAATAAATAATCTTGAATTGATGCAATGTCATTTCAGGATTCATTAATATGAACTCCGGTATTAGCTTATACTTATCAAATTCATTGTTCCATGAAACATCTGAGAGTGGAAAAAAAATCCCAGTTACAGGTGACCATTCAGTAATAGATAACCCGGATTCTGTTAAACGAGTAATACCACCAATCACGATCAGAGCCACTAAAACCACAATTGTAAATATTTCCCAGGTTAGTACATGATCTTCACTAATATTTCGTTTTATATTCCTAAATTGTGTTATCATTGGCAGTATATTTATAATTTTAAAAAGTTTTGAGATGAAGACAATTCAAAAANTATCATTCACCATGTTATTATTAATATATTTATTTATATATATTCTAATTTCAATGAGGATTGGAGTATTTATTCTTCGACAAAATATACTTTTTATCGAAATCTTTTATTTTATTGTAGTTGGGGTTTTGTGGACAATACCAATTATTTTCATCATCAGAAAAAAAAATTAGTATTTAATTACATTAATGTGCCCTAATAATACTTTGCAAGGCTTCTAATTCAACAATTGAATTTGAAATGAATTGTTTAAGATCATTTACGTTATCATTTGCGAAATCTTGATCATCAAATAAATCTTTTCTGTAGCTACTATCATTACTATCTTGTTTATTTTTTGCATTTTTAAATACATTATCTTTCAGATCATCGGCATATTTGTTTAGAACAAATGATTTCCCATTTTCTTTAAACAACCTTTGAACTCCAGATATTGTATACATTTCCGAATATAAGAGGGTTTGGATAGACTTCAGCAAATCAACATCTTCAGGACGATAGTATCTTCTACCGCCACCTCTGGTCATTGGTTTAATAACACTAAACTTCTTTTCCCAAAAACGCAGAACATGTTGTTGAATATTTAATTCTGCTGCAACCTCACTTATTGTTTTAAAAGCACCATCTTTTTTAATATTCATAATTCCTCAAATACTATGATAAGTTAATCTTATTTTTAAGTTGCATACTTGGTCTAAAAACTATGACATTACGTTCTGAAATTAGAGCTTCAACTTTAGTTTTGGGGTTCCTACCTATTCTAGATTTTTTTCTCTTTAACAAAAAACTACCAAATGATGATAGCTTGACATCGTCACCATTAGCTAATGAATTAGATTTCTTTTCAATAATATTTTGTACAATATCCAGAGAGTCCTTTCTGGATAATCCAATTTGTTGATATATCTGCTCACAAATCCCAAGTCTGGTTAATGTATTATTTGACACTATTAAATCTCCCCAGATTATTTTTAAGCTAGATATAAACTACAGTCAAGACTCAGAATCATTTTTTTAGTAACGAATGAGGACAGCTCCCCATGTAAAACCTGCTCCAAAGGCTTCAAGCAAAACTAAATCACCTCTTTTTATTCTGCCATCTTGGATCGCCGTTCCCATTGCAACAGGTATTGACGCGGATGAGGTGTTTGCGTGTTTATCAACTGTTATAATTATCTTATTCTTATCAAGATTAAGTTTTTTAGCAGTGGTATCTAGTATTCGAAGATTTGCCTGATGAGGAACAAACCAATCAATATCATTTATATCCACCTTGGTTCTAGCAAGAAGTTCTTCAACTACAGCAGTTTGCTTTTCAACTGCATGTTTGTATACTTCTTTCCCATCCATGTTAATGTAATGATTTGACTTTGTGATCATTGATGGACCACCATCACAGAAAAGTTTAGTTCTAAATTGCCCATCAGATCTTATTATTGAGTCTATAATCCCACTATTATCTGCAGTGTTATTATTTGAATGCAATAAAAATGCTCCTGCCGCATCACCAAATAAAACACATGTGGTCCTATCATTCCAGTCTAATATTCTTGAATAGGTTTCTGAACCAACAACTAATATTTTGTCATAATTTCCTGATTTTATAAAATTATCGGCAGTCGATAAAGCATATATAAAGCCACTGCAAACTGCATGAATATCAAATCCAGCTCCCGACCTCACTCCAAGCAAGTCTTGAAGTTTTACAGCTGTTGAAGGAAAGACTTGATCGGGTGTTGAGGTTGCGACTATGATTAAATCTATTTCAGAAGATTCTATACCAGCATGATTTATTGCATTCTGTGCCGCTTCTAACGCTAGATCAGATGTCAATTGGGAGTCAGCAGCAACATGTCTTTGTTTTATACCTGTTCTTTCGAAAATCCATTCATCACTTGTGTTTACAAACCTTGAAACGTCATCATTTGACAGAATCTTTTCAGGCAAATAAATACCAACACCCCCTATTACTGAATTAGCCAACTAAAGCTCCCTTTCTGTTAATTCTATATTATTAACTATTTTGTCAATCAATGCAGATTTATGCATATCTATACCAAGATCAAGAGCAGATGAAAATCCAACATGATCAGTTTTGCCATGACTTTTTATTACTATACCGTTTAACCCCAAAAAAACTCCACCATTAAGTGTATTTGGGTTCATTTTATCTCTCAAGGTTTGGAATGATTGTCTTGCCAATAAGTAGCCAATCTTGGATAACATCGATCCATTCAAAGTTTCTTTTAGATATTGAGATATTTGTGCAGCTGTTCCTTCTGCAGTCTTTAGTGCAATATTACCACTAAAACCGTCAGTGACAATAACATCGGAATAACCAAAACCAATTTTATTACCTTCAACAAATCCTTTGTATTTAAAAAAATTATTCCCATTCTTCAGTATTTCATGAGCTGCTTTTATCTCATCAAGTCCTTTAATCTCCTCTTCACCAATATTGAGCAGAGACAAAGTTGGACTCTCAACATCAAAAATAGTTTGAGCCATTGAGGCCCCTAAAATTGAAAAATCAATTAACTGCCTTCTATCAAAACCAATTGTAGCACCTATATCTAAAACAATCGTCTCACCATCTACCGTTGGCCACAATGCAGCGATAGCAGGCCTTTGTATCTTTGAGATTGTTTTTAGTATTAGTGTAGCCATTGCCATAAGTGCTCCTGTATTACCTGCTGAAATCACAAAATCCGCTCGGTTGTCTCTAACAGACTCAATCGCTTTCCACATTCCGGAGACTCTTTTCCCATTTTTGATTGCGTGGCTTGGCTTGTCATCCATTTTTATGTGGTATTCTGTATGAATTATTTCCGAGGAATTTGCCAAATATTTATAGTTAGACAGTCGTTTTTC
This sequence comes from Rhodobiaceae bacterium, assembly GCA_002704755.1. GTDB lineage: Bacteria > Pseudomonadota > Alphaproteobacteria > Rhizobiales > TMED25 > TMED25. Next base: position 150,108 of record PAHC01000018.1, on the reverse strand, counting down.
AATTATAGATTCATCTCCAAACAATAAGAATGATAAATCATTATTGTTTCTCAAAGTCTTATCTAACCCAGGGATAACAAACGTTGCGTCGTCATCACCCCCCATACAATCTACAGCTACTTTTATTAAATTTGCCATACCTAAACCTATACTAATTATTGAATTTAGTTAAGCTCATTTGATTAATATTAAATTAATTAGCTCAAGTAAAGTACTCACTGGCATTGAAACTAAAATCTTCAATCTCTTCAACACTTAACGTTTCGAGCAGCTCTTCAAAACCTAATATGTAAGAAACAAAAGCCTCAGATGCATTAATATATTCTGAATTTGATAGAAAAGCGTTCCTGAAAAAATAGTTAGACAGCTCTTGGTGTTTTGTATGCATTTCTTTTAATTCTAAAATACGATTTAGAGTTTCAGTCCGACCATAAAAAACCATTCCAACCTTTTTCATTTTTTTCGGAATAGACAAATCACCAACTCCTTCCTCACGAAACGAAAGGTCAATGGATTTGAACATTAAATCAACAATATCTTGCGATAATTTAACTTCATTTTGATTTCTCAGTCTCCGAATTAGTAAAATTACATGTATCAAAAGCAATTCAAATCTACCATCAATAGTGTCAAGTAATGGGAATTTTTCATAAAAAACCTTATGGCGTGACTGTTGTGTCATCTTTTCAAACAAATAAAAATGTCTATCATTATTTTTTTTAAAAAAAATCATTTATCAATTACTTATTTACTCTATATTTAACAATATTATCTTATTTATCATTGGTCTGTTATGCAAAGAATTCTATTATTTATATTATTATTAAATATGACATCTTGTTCTACAGTTGTTGAAAATAAAGGTTATATTTTTAATCCCGAAATTCAAGAAAAAATATCACAAGGAATGGATAAAGGGGAAATAATATCATTGCTGGGAACCCCGTCTACAATATCAGAAAGCACAGGCTTGAAATATTACTACATCTCAAATAAATTTTTGAAATATGCATTTCTTAACCCACAAGAAATCGAAAGGACTATTCAAGTTATAAGTTTTGACGAAAATGACAATGTTCAGGATATTGAAGAATATACGATGAAGGATGGTAGAATAATTAATTATAATAAGGATAAAACTATACCAAAAGGCACAGAAGTTACAATAATACAAGATCTCTTTGATAACACAGGTAGATATACAAGCGCGGAAGCAATTGCGGGGTCAATTTTTTAACCCCGCATGTTATAAAATTTAATGAGCAAGGATAGCCAATAATAGTAAGGCTACTATATTAGTAATCTTGATCATCGGATTTATTGCTGGACCTGCTGTATCTTTGTAAGGGTCGCCTACTGTATCACCTGTTATAGAGGCTTTATGGGCTTCAGATCCCTTACCTCCAAATTGGCCATCTTCAATTAATTTTTTTGCATTATCCCATGCTCCACCACCAGCTGTCATAGATATCGCCAAGAATAACCCTGTTATGATAGTTCCTAGTAACATTGCGCCTAGGGCTGCGAATGCTGAGGATTTTCCATCAATAGCATTAATGATAAAGAAACATAGTATTGGTGAAAGCACTGGCAAAAGAGATGGAACAATCATCTCTTTAATTGCAGACTTAGTCAACATATCAACAGCTCTTGCATAGTCGGGCTTTGATGTACCCTTAAGAATATTCTTATCTGCTTTGAATTGTCTTCTTACTTCTTCTACAACTGATGCAGCTGCTCTTCCCACTGCAGTCATACCCATTGCAGCAAATAGATATGGCATTAGTCCACCAAGTAAAAGTCCAACAACAACATATGGATTTGAAAGAGCAAAATCAACACTAATACCTTCAAAATAAGAATATGTATCTGAGTTTGCAGCAAAATAACTTAGATCTTCTGTATATGCAGCAAACAGCACAAGAGCACCTAAACCAGCAGAACCAATTGCATAGCCCTTGGTGACAGCTTTTGTTGTGTTGCCAACAGCGTCAAGTGCATCTGTTGTATTTCGAACCTCTTCAGGTAAGTCAGCCATTTCTGCAATCCCACCAGCATTATCAGTGACAGGTCCAAAAGCATCTAATGCCACCACAACTCCTGCAAGTGCAAGCATTGTTGTTACTGCTATTGCGATACCAAAAAGCCCTGCCAAACTATAAGTAACGATTATACCTGCTATAATAACAATTGAAGGTAATGCAGTTGCCTCCAAGGACATTGCTAATCCTTGAATAACATTTGTTCCATGACCAGTTACAGAAGCGGCCGCAACTGATTTAACGGGTCTATAATTTGTACCGGTGTAATATTCTGTAATGACAATAATTAAGGTTGTAACAACTAAACCAGATACTCCACATAAAAACATATCCATGCCAGAGAATTCAATAGATGAGGTTTGTATAATGGTATCCATGCCAATCAAAGCATTCGTCAATGGCCATAAGAGTACTAATGAGAGTAGTCCTGTCACAAAAAAACCTTTGTAAAGAGCGCCCATGATTGACCTGTTTTTGCCAAGTTTAACGAAAAAAGTACCAATGATTGAAGTCAAAATACAAACAGCTCCGATTGCGAGTGGATATAACATGATTTGTTCAAACATCACATTACCTGCGAAATAAATTGACGCAAGAACCATAGTCGCAACTATTGTAACCGCATATGTTTCAAATAAGTCGGCTGCCATACCAGCACAATCACCAACATTGTCGCCAACATTATCAGCTATTGTTGCGGGGTTTCTAGGGTCATCTTCAGGAATACCAGCTTCAACCTTTCCTACTAGGTCACCGCCAACGTCAGCTCCCTTTGTGAAAATACCACCACCCAAACGAGCAAATATCGATATCAGTGATGCCCCAAATCCCAAAGCAACTAATGAGTCAACAATTATTCTATCATCAAATGAGTAGCCGAGAGTATTTGTTAAAAAATAGAAATAAACACTAACAGAAAGTAAAGCAAGAGATGCAACCAACATACCAGTGACAGATCCAGCTTTGAAGGCAACAGAGAGCCCCTTTGATAAATCTACGGATGCAGCTTGTGCTGTTCTAACGTTCGCTCTAACAGAAATTAACATTCCTACAAAGCCAGCTATACCAGATAGAATGGCCCCAATAGCAAAACCAATAGCAACTGTAAATTGTAAAAATATTGCTACAAGTATGAATATAATAACTCCGACAATTGATATTGTTGCATATTGTCTCTTTAAATAAGCTCCGGCTCCTTCTTGAATTGCTTCTGCAATTTCTTGCATTCTTTCATTGCCAGCGTCAGCACTCATCACAGACTTACTAGCCCAAAAACCATATATGACTCCCAGAAAGCCACAGAGAATAATTACTGAGATTAATGTTGTCATTGTTTCCTCTATTGATTATTTATAATTGTTTATTAGTTTGAAAAATAATTCTTTCTTAAAGTAGTTTTCAATTAATGGCAAGAAATTAAGATATAAAATCAAAATTTGGCTATTAAAAATGTTTAAAAGTAAAATTACTTGAACCTATTAAATTATTATTTTGATCACTAACAATTGGGTTTATTGATTCTTGTAAAACTCCCCCAATTTTTGTAACTTGAATATTTTGCTCTAAAGCGAAATCTGATATGAGTTTTCTATCAGCCTTTTTTGCTGAAAAAATGCATTGATAGTCATCCCCCCCAAAGTTTGCGATGTCATAATCATCGAATTGTATAAGAAATTCCCTTGTGGCGTCAGAATATGGGATCCTATCAAGATTAATAGAAAAATCCTTTCTTGATCTAATACTCAAGTTTTTTAAGTCATTTAGAAGACCGTCAGTTGTATCCATTGCACTGGTTGCAAATCTATGTATTAACTCTGAGTACTTTATATTTGGTTCAGGTAGATAATATCGATTGATAAGTGTGTTTCGATTTAAATCTGATAATTTAATTTTAGTAATTTTTTCTTTTAGAATGTGCAACCCAATCGCACTATCACCAATCGTACCCGTCACATATATATCGTCATCAATCATAGCAGTTGATCGTGATATAATTTTATCATTTGAGAGAGAAATCATGTTTATTGAAATAAATACAACATTTGGAGAGAAGATGGTATCTCCACCTAAGAGTTTTAAATTATAATATTTTTGATCCTGTATTAATCCATTTGTAAAAGATCTTACCCAATTTTCATTTATATTTGAATTAATCCCAAACGAGAGAAAATATCCATATGGAATTACGCCTTTTGAGATTATGTCTGAAACGTTAACTCGTATTGCTTTTTTGGCAATGCACTCTGGATTATCATCAGGGAAGAAGTGAGTTCCCATCACCAAACTATCTTGATTGGTAATTAAATTTCTATGTGATGTGATATCAATTTGTGAAACATCATCTTTCAGATTGAGTGATTCATCGTTTTTTGCTAATGGAGCAAAATATTTCTGAATGATATACCTTTCGTCCATATTAATTTCTATATATTTTCGATAATTTATCTAAAATAGCATTAGTAAAGTTTGGCTCTTTTCCTGAAAAAAAAGAGTGAGAAATATCAACATACTCATCTATTATAACTTTATACGAAGTATCACTTTGAAACATAATTTCATAAAAAGCTGATCTCAAAATTGCAATTAAAATTTTATCCAAACGATTGAAATCCCAATCATCGCTTATAAATTTTTTTATCTCATTATCAATGATTCTTTGCTTTTCAATTATCTGATTTATTAACTTTGAAAACAAACTCTTATTTATATCATCTATTAAAACATCTTCAGAAGAGTCAAATATAATTCTACCATTGAGAGAGTCAATAATCTCATTCACATCAGTACCTGCAATCTCCATTTGATACAATGATTGTACCAAAACTAATCTGGTTATGCTGTTTGAATTCCTTGTTCTAGGCATTTGACAGGATTTATTTACTTTTTTAATTTAATTAAATCAAGAAGTGCATCTGCAGCATGACCACCTCTATTCTTTATATCAGGTTTAGCTCGTTCAATTGCCTGAGTAAATGAGTTAACTGTAATAATTGCATTTGTTACTGGAATATCATATTTTATTGAAACATCCAATAACCCCTTCGCGGATAAATTTGCTACTATATCATAATGGCTTGTTTCACCACGAACAACACACCCAACACCTATTGCTCCTATAAATTCACTTCTTGAGAGTAAGAGATTCATCGCTACAGGTATCTCAAGTGCACCTGAAACTGATTGATAAATATAAGAAAAATCTGAATTATCTAATACATTTGTAATCCCAAGCATTAGATTATTTGATATATCTTTGTAATAATTAGCATCAATAATTAGAATATTACCATTCTCATTTTTCATTTCATAATTACCCATTACTTTTTAATACATACCTAGCAAGTATATCTACCTCTAAATTAACTGAATCACCAACATTGCGGTATTTCCAGGTTGTATGATCTAGCGTGAAAGGAATAAAGTTAATTTCGAATTGAGAATGGGTCACATTATTTACAGTTAATGATGTACCATCTAATGACACAGAACCTTTTGGAGCTATAAACTTCATAAGATCACCATCAAGCGCAAAGCAAAACTTTTTTGACTCTCCTATGCTTTCTATATTTTTGACCCTAACAATACCATCTATATGCCCCTGTACAATATGCCCGCTCATTTCATCTCCTAATGACAAGCTTTTCTCTAAATTTATAAAATCACCCTCTGTTAAATTTCCAAGGTTTGTTTTGGATAACGTTTCTTTAGATACATAAACATCAAAGGTATATCCTTTGCCATTTTTCTTAAAGTTGATAACTGTCAAACATACCCCTGAACAAGAAATGGACATACCATGTGTGAATTCTTTAATATTACTTGAATAAATACTAAGCAAAATATCCTCATCTTTTTTCGTAATTTTTCTGATCTCGCCTATGTCAATTATAATTCCAGTAAACATATCCCTTACTTCACTTAGTTGTATATTTTATTATATATGTATCACACATTTCTATTTTAGAAACAAATTCATATGATTTATTTTTATTATTAATAAGCCTATCTAGAGTCTTAACAAATAAACCATCTTTACCAATACATTGTTTGCTCTGAAAAAAAATAAGTTCATTAGCAATTGTTTTTTTTATAAGATTATTAAATAGGGTAACTCCTGGTTCAATTAGGAGATTATTTATTCCATTTTGACCAATTTGCTTGATAACATCTTCAAGATTTAGAAGATTGCCAACGTCATCATTTGCGGCTTTAATAAACTTTATCCCATTACAAGATAATTCTTTAGAAGAAATATTAAATAACTTGCTGCTGACTACAAAAAAAAGATCTGCATTATTTTTAGTTAAGTAAAGATTTGAACTCTTAATGATATCTGCATGACTTGATAGTACAAATCTTGATGAAGCAAAACTATCATAACCTTCTAATCTTACATTTAATTGAGGATTATCACGCTTATATGTTCCGCCACCAATTAAAATACCATCGTATTTTGATCTTAATACATGTATATATTTATCAATTTCAGCATTTGTAATCTTGAGTCTATCATAATTATTTTTTGCCATATAATTATCTTTTGTGATCGCTATTTTAGCAACTACTTTAGGTACACCTTTTGAGATTCTTGATACAAAACCAGCATTTTGTCCTAAAGCTTCCGACTCACAGCACCCAATATCTACGTCTATACCGTTATTTCTTAACTCCCTTATACCATTTCCAGATACTAGGGGATTTGGATCAACTATACCTATAACTACACGTTTGATTTTGTTTTTTATTATTTCTATGGTGCATGGTGAAGACTTACCATAATGGCAACAAGGTTCCATTGTGACGTACATTGATGCGCCTTCAAGGTCAGGGGAACTAGCCATGGCCATTATTTCAGCATGGGGAACACCTCCTGCATTTGTATAACCTGTTCCTAAAACTTTATCATTTTTAACAATCACACATCCAATAGATGGATTTGGGTAAGTTTTTCCTTGCTCTTTTTTTGCGATTTGCAGTGCAAATTGCATGTATCGCTTATCGTTGTTGTCAATAGGCATAACTCATCGGTATTTAATTAACTTTTCTTATCAGAAATTTCTTCTAAAAATTCTTCAAAATCTTTGGCCTCCCTGAAGTCTTTGTAAACAGATGCAAATCTAACATATGAAACATCGTCTAATTGTCGCAGCCCTTCCATTATTAATTTCCCTATTAACTCTGTTGGAACAAATGTATCACCTCGATTTTCTAGTTGCCTCACAATTCCAGATACCATTTGTTCTAATTTATCAACCTCTACTGGCCTCTTTCTTGTAGCAATTTGCACTGATCTCATTAACTTATCTCTATCAAAAATTACTTTTTGACCAGTTCTTTTAAGTACATATAACTCACGGAGTTGAATTCTTTCAAAAGTAGTAAAGCGCCCCCCACATCCTGGGCACACTCTCCTCCTTCTAATTGTAGAATTATCTTCAGAGGGACGTGAGTCCCTGACCTGTGTTTCTTTATTTGAACAATATGGACATCTCATTTTAAATCTATAAGAATGAGTATATTGGGAAATTATTGCAAATTTCCGTCACCTTTTGATGAACCTCTTTTTCAACTAGACTATTATCTTCTTTATTATTAGCCAAACTATCCAAAACATCCCCTATTAGGTTTCCAACTAAAACAAATTCATCTTCTTTAAAACCTCTTGATGTCGCAGCTGGTGTTCCCAATCTTATACCAGAGGTTATGAATGGTGACTCCGGATCAAAAGGTATACCATTTTTATTACATGTAATACCAGCATTCTCGAGAGATTTTTCAGCAAGCTTTCCTGTTAACCCTTTTGGTCTCAGATCAATAAGTGATAAGTGCGTTTCGGTACCACCTGAGACAATGTCAAATCCTCTTTTTTGAATAGTATCCGCGAGTACAATTGAGTTTTTAACTACTTGACTAGCATAATCTTTAAATGAGTCTGAAAGTGCTTCTTTAAAGGCAACAGCTTTCGCAGCAATTATATGACATAAAGGTCCACCTTGCAGTCCAGGAAATATCGCTGAATTTACTTTCTTTGCGATATCTTCATTATTTGTCAGAGTCAATCCACCGCGAGGACCCCTCAATACTTTATGAGTTGTACTTGTGACAATATCTGCATATGGGAAAGGACTAGGATAGGCACCTCCTGCAACGAGTCCTGAGAAATGAGCCATATCTACGAGTAAGCATGCACCAACTTCATCACAAATCTCTCTAAATTTGTTGAAATCGATTATTCTAGGATATGCCGAACCACCAGCGATTATAAGTTTTGGTTTATGCTCTCTAGCCTTTTGATAAAGTTCATCATAGTCAATTAGTGCATCTTCTTTACGAACACCATACCCAATCGCATTAAACCATTTCCCAGATAAGTTGGGAGCCGCACCATGTGTAAGATGACCGCCTGCTGCAAGAGTCATTCCCATAAAAGTATCACCTGGTTTTAAAAGAGCTAACATAACAGCCTGATTTGCCTGCGAGCCGGAATGTGCTTGAACATTGGCGTAATCACAGTTAAATAACTCTTTTGCTCTATCTATTGCCAGTTGCTCAGTTTCATCAACAAACATGCATCCACCATAATATCTTTTGTTTGGATAGCCTTCGGCATATTTATTTGTAAGTATTGAGCCTTGTGCATCTAGCACTGCTTTTGAAACAATATTTTCAGATGCAATTAATTCAATACCAAACTTTTGACGATCAACTTCTTTCCCAATTGACTGAAAAACCTCTGGATCTATTTGTGATAACGGGGCAGTAAAAAAATCTTTTGTCATTTCTTCTCCATGATAATTTTATGTTTTCTACGCAGCACGAGCGATTTTCATTTCTCTCCAAATATTATCTAACGAACTTACAAGATGATCAATATCCTCAATTTTATGATATGGACTTGCTGTTATTCTTAGTCTCTCAGTCCCTTTTGGAACGGTAGGATAATTGATTGGCTGGACATATATGTTAAACTCATCCAGCAGCTGATCTGTAACTTTTTTTGTTAATATTGGGTCTCCAACTAAAATAGGGATTATATGACTTTTATTTGCAATTATAGGAAGATTAATTTCTGTAAGCTTAGATTTTAACAAAGCCACATTTGCATGCATTTGATCCCGTTCTGTTGATGACACCATTAGATGGTTAATACTCACATTAGCACCGGCGGCTATTGATGGTGGCAGTGATGTTGTAAATATAAATCCAGGCGCATATGATCTTATAGAATCTATTAGTGTTTTTTCAGCAGAAATATACCCCCCAACTAGACCAAATGCTTTAGCCAAGGTTCCTTCTATAATATCAATTCTTTCCATTTGACTTAAATGCTCAGCCATGCCTGCTCCTGTATTACCATACATACCAACAGCATGAACTTCATCAATATATGTTAATGCATCATATTTATCTGCGAGGTCACAAATTTCTTTTACTTTTGCAATATCTCCATCCATAGAATAAACAGACTCAAAAGCTATAACTTTATTTTTTTGAGTACCCACCTTTATTAACTTTTCTTCCAAATCAACCATATCGTTATGCTTGAATATTATTTTGGAAGCCCCTCCATGACGAATACCTTCAATCATAGAAGCGTGATTACTTTCATCTGACAACAATACGAGGTCAGGTATTATTTTTGATAAAGTAGATAGAGTTGCATCATTCGCAACATATCCAGATGTGAAAAGCAGAGAGGACTCTTTATTATGTAATTTGGATAAAGTGTTTTCTAAAATAACATGCTGATTTGTTGTCCCTGAAATATTCCGAGTTCCACCCGAACCCCCACCAATTGCATCAATAACGTCCTTTAATGCATTTAGAACAGACTGGTTCTGCCCCATGCCAAGATAATCATTTGAGCACCAAACTGTGATTTTTTTCTTGTTACCAGATTTCATATGAAGTATTGCATTTGGATAATCACCACGAATTCTTGTAATGTTTGCAAATGTTCTATATCTGCCTTCAGAAATTATACTATCTATTGAATCTTTAATATATTGAGAATATTTTTTCTTCATACTTATGTCCTACTATCTAATAAATAGTCTTTTTAGGATAAAAATACAAATGATTTATGAGTATGAATTTAATTAGAGAGATAACGAATATTTGCAAATTATAAGAAGACCTCACTTGAGCAAAAAACAGGAAATAAGCTATTATTTTTCTTAATACGTTGTGTCCTTTTTGTATATATCGTCTCTAAATTGAATTTCACCACTTTCGACCCATGCCGTTAAATAGCCAATTTTAATTGGAATCTTTGAGTCAAGCCTAAGTGTTTTTGTCACTGAGTTATCTAATATTTCATGAAGCAGACTTTCATTCCAATTAGCACTTTTAGAAAGTAACCAATTGATTAAGTCATCAATATTTTGAACACGAACACAACCCGAACTAAAAAAACGTATTTCTTCGTTAAATAATGATTTTTTGGGAGTATCATGCAGATAAACTGCATGCTTATTTGGAAAATTTATTTTTGCCACACCAAGGGAATTAGTATACCCAGGATTTTGACGAAATTTAAATATAGTTGCCTCTTCTGTTGTCCAATCTATATATTGTGGATTTATTTTTTTTTGATAGTAATAATCCTGATAAATAAAAATATTATTTTTTTCCAAGTATTTTGGATCAATATTCATTGCTTTGATTATATCTTTTTTGACAATGCTCTCGGGTAAGTGCCAGTAAGGAAAAAAATTTATTTCAAAAATATCACTGTCTATTATTGGAGTTTCCCTATCACTTTTTCCCACAATAACTTTTGAATGATAATCGATAACACCATTATCTACAGCAATTAAATCACCGCCTGGTATATTCACAAACACATACCTCTCTCCGAGACCAAACAGATAATTTAGAAATCGAGTTTTATTAGTCCCCAATTTCTTTAATTTATATTCGACTGGTTGATTAAGGTGGTGAATTGTATTTTTATCTAGTTTACCACTTGGCTCTAATCCATGCCTACTTTGAAAGTTTTTAAGTCCATCAGCAACAAAAATATCAAAAATATCACTAATCCCTCTATTTTGATCCATATCTTTTGTAATCAATAACCTTTTTCTAAGTTTAATAATTTCTTCGGAAACATCCCCTATTTGAAGTTCTATCATTGTATCTATTTGAGGCCACCCCCCTTGATCAAGAATACCTTGATAAAGCCTAATTGCTTCTTCAACTTCTAAATAATTTTGATAATTTAAAAAACTTTTTTTTGAGCCTTCGGACGTCAACATCAAATCATCTTCTAAGGAAAANTGTTTATCAATAGAACCCGAAAATGGATCTTCAAATAAGAAAAAATCATTGCTTTTGAATTTGTCAACTTGATCCAAAAGATTTGCTAATACTGCGAATGGGTATGAGATGAAGAAAAAAAGCAAAATCAATAGATGTATGGTTCTANATTTTTTATATNTTCCATTAAATCCATTCATGTTTTTACTGTATTTTACTGATCTGTTGAATTATAACTATTTCATAGTATATATGATTTATATTTATGGTGTTAAGTTCTTGTTATGATTCAAAAAAAAATAAATAGTTATCCACTCGTAAGAATGAGAAGAAATAGACAGGCAGATTGGTCAAGAAGGCTTATTTGCGAAAATATTCTATCTGCAAATGATTTAATACTCCCATTATTTGTATGTGATGGTAATAATCTACTTGAACCAATCGACTCTCTTCCGGGTGTTAATAGATATTCCATAGATAAAATAATTGATGTTGCAAAAAAAGCTGAAGATCTTCAAATTCCATTATTAGCATTATTTCCTGTTATAGATAACAAATTTAAATCAAATGAAGGGGAAGAAGCGCTCAAAAGTGATAATTTAATATGTAGAACGATTCACGAAATAAAGAATAAAGTGCCTAATATAGGTATAATGACAGATGTGGCACTAGATCCCTACACCTCGCATGGGCATGATGGGATATTAAAAGAAAATAAAATACTTAATGATGAAACAATTGAAGCCCTTATAAAGCAAGCATTGAACCAGTGCCGAGCAGGCACTGATATTATAGCACCATCTGATATGATGGATGGAAGAATCCTAATGATAAGGAATGCCCTTGAAGAAAANAATTTCAAAGATACAATTATAATGTCATACGCAGCAAAATATGCCTCCAACTATTACGGTCCATTTAGAGATGCAATAAAATCCAAAAATANTTTAACTGGAAGTAAATCAACCTACCAAATGGANTCTGCAAATAGCGATGAAGCTATAAGAGAAGCNGAGCTTGATATAAATGAAGGTGCTGATATGATAATGGTCAAACCTGGAATGCCCTATTTAGATATTATATTCAGAATAAAGAAAGAGTTAGGTATCCCAACATTTGCTTATCAAGTATCTGGAGAATATGCTGCTATCAAGGCAGCATCAATAAATGGATGGCTTGATTATAATGAAATAATATTGGAATCCTTATTATGCTTTAAAAGATCTGGAGCAGATGGTATACTTACCTATGCAGCAATAGATGTTGCCGAAAAATTATTAGGCAAATAGCATGAATCTTCAAATACTACAAGACAGCTACTTAGATTTCATTTTGTATAGTGGAATAAATATTTTTTTATCAATACTTCTATATTTAATATTGATCTGGTTGAAAAATAGAATAACAGCAAATATTCAAGAAAAAAGTCAAATATTTGACCTATTAAACATTGTTTTGGAACGTTTAAATAATGTAATTATATTCATTATTGTATTCTTATTTATTTCACAAAATTTATTCCAAAATTACCCAATTATTGGGGCTATAAATATATTTTTATCATTAATATTCTTTATTCAACTTGCTTTTATAGTTGATGGTGTCAGTGTCTACCTAATATCAAGCAATAACAAACTAAAAACAACCGGCAGAAAAAGTGCAGTAAAAAACGCAATCTCATTAATTAAATTTTTCGCAAGATCGGCAATATGGTCAATTGCCTTACTACTTTGTGTTGACAATATTGGAGTGGACATAACCGCACTAGTTGCGGGGCTTGGTATTGGCGGTATTGCCATTGCGCTTGCAGCTCAGAATATCCTAGGAGATTTGTTTGCATCACTTGCTATAGTGCTTGATAAACCATTTGAAATTGATGATTATATAGTAGTCGGCGACATATCTGGAACCGTTGAACAAATTGGCATTAAGACCACAAGAATAAGGGCTCTATCAGGTGAAGAACTAGTTTGTTCCAATGCAGATCTATTGGGGAGCAGAGTCAGAAATTACCGAAGAATGACGGAAAGAAGAGCCGAAATTCACCTTGGTGTTGTTTACCAAACACCCTACGAACTTCTTACCAAGATCCCAAAATTAGTAGAACAGATAATAGTTAAGGCAGAGAATGCTCGCTTTGATAGAGCAAATTTTAAAAGCTTTGGAGACTCGTCTCTATTATTTGAAGTAATATTCTATGTATCTGTTCCGGATAATGATTACAAGGAATATATGGATATTATCCAAAATGTAAATTATGAAATATTCAAGAGATTTGAAGAAGAAAAAATTGAATTTGCATACCCTACTCAAACTCTTCACATTTCAAAAGAGATCTAGTAATCTTGTTATTCCAACTAAATTATCGAGAGATANACACCACCTTTTAAATTCAATTTTAATTTTTTCCCAACTCTTCCTCTTTCACCAAGGTAATTTTGAAGATCGTCTAATTTAGCTATAATCCTNTTATTTACAAGTGATCTTATAGCGACCTTATTCTCAATATCCACTGATATAGCATCAAGCAATTCTGCTTNCTTGATTTTCTGGAAACTTATCCCACTTCCTTTTGAAACCCTATTTATNTTAGTCTGATCTATCAAAATGACACTTACGGCATTACTCAGAATACAGATATATTTATGATTAATTGGTTTAATAATTTTAAGAAATTGGTTTGTATTGTTGATATTCATTACAACTTTACCATTCTTGGTTTGGGATTTCATTTTGTTCTTGGGAGATATCATACCCTTGCACTTGCTGGATATTAACATCAAGTCTGTCTGTTCATTGTCATCAATTAATAATTGGATGATCTTTTCATCTGCCTCAAGATTAAAATATTTTTTAATGGGTTCAAAATGTTTGTTGTTATGAAGTTTAGAGATATTTAGAGTAAAAACCCTGCCTGTATTTGAAAAGAGAAGTAAATCACTATTTGAATAGCATTCTTTAATNAAACAGATCTCATCACCGTCTTTGACATCTCTATTATAATCTTCAATTCCATGCCCTTCTTTTGATTTCAACCAACCTTTATTTGTCATCATAAATGTCATTGGGGAAACATCCTCTGCATGTGTCTCAAGATTCAAAACCTGATCTTCAACACTAGTAACTCTTGATGATAACTTGGTTAGATGTGTATCTTCTCTAAAAGATTGAGCCAATGATGTTAATTGCTCTATAATTTTAGATATCTGGCTACTCTTCGTGCCCAATATTAATCTATATTCTTTTCGATCACGTAGTAGTGACTTTAACTCTTTTTGAATTGTAATTTCTTCGAGTTTCCGAAGTGATCTTAATCGCATCTCTAGTATAGATTCCGCCTGTTGATCAGTCAGGGAAAATTCAGCTACAAGGTCTTTCTTTGGATAATCGCTTNTTCTTATTATTGAAATTACCCTATCAATATTCAAAAATACAATNAGGTAGCCTTCAAGGGTGTGTATCCTCTTTTCAGCTTTTTCAAGATAATATTGATAACTTTTTATCAGTATACTTTGTCTATGATCAAGCCATTGGGCAAGAACTTCTTTTATGCCCAGTACTTTGGGCACTTTATTATCACCATCTTGAAGAACATTCATATTAATAGTGATTGTTATTTCAAGATCAGAAAGTCTGAATAGTTTATTCATAATTTTTTGAGCCTCAATAGAGGGGTTTTTGGGTTTAATAATTATACATACAGACTCGTCAGATTCATCTCTAATGTCAGAGATTTCATTTATAGTCTTTGAAATTACGAGATCAGCTAACTTTTCAATGAGTTTTGATTTTTGAACACCATATGGAATTTGTGTTATTTTAATCGAATAACCATTTGTTGATCTTTCTTCACTCCATACGCATCTTAGTCGAAGTGAGCCCCGACCTTTCTTATATATTTCATTTATTTCACTCTTTGAAGATATTAAAACTCCTCCCGTTGGAAAGTCAGGACCATGAAAGTTAGACATCAGATCATCATCGGTAATTTCCCTATTTCTTTGGAGTTTTATTGCCATATCCAATAGCTCGATTATATTATGCGGAGGAATACTTGTGGCCATCCCAACTGCAATACCATTTGAACCATTGGCTAAAAGATTAGGGAATGCAGATGGAAATACTTTTGGNTCAAACTCACTTTCATCATAGTTTCTCACAAATTCTGTTGTCCCATCATGGACCTGGTCCATTATTAATTCTGATATCTGCGTTAATCTTGACTCAGTATATCTCATAGCTGCTGCATTATCCCCATCGATATTCCCAAAGTTCCCCTGCCCCTGAATTAATGGATATCTATGAGAGAAGCTTTGAGCTAATTTAACTAGTGAGTCATATACTGCTTGCTCGCCGTGTGGATGATATTTACCAATGACATCGCCAACAACACGTGCGCACTTTTTAAATGAGTTTTCAGAACCAAGTTTTAATTCAGACATAGCAAAAAGCAGCCTTCTATGGACAGGCTTTAGTCCATCGCGAACATCAGGCAGAGCTCTATCTGTTATAGTTGACAAAGCATAAGCCAAATATTTATCTTTTAATAGGTCAACAAAGTCTGATTTTATTGTAATTTCTTGATCTGATGACAAGGGTTATTTCCATTTAGTTTGACAGCATTTGNTACAAACTATCACGAAACATAGNGAGATTTAATTGTAATGGTTTATAAAGGTCTTTTTTTAGAAAAAATTCTGTTAATAATAGTCCTTTTTTAAGTTCCACATCATTTAAGGTATTACCACCGAATATAAACTCTGGTATTTCAATTAATTTACTTTTATATGGTTCACCAACTTCTTTTGTTACAGCCCTACCTGTCCTAGGTGAAATATACTTCAAATCTTGATTTGACTTTGTGACAGCGCATTCTGACATATCCACACCATAACCTAATTGCTCCAATATAAACAATTCCCAAATTATAAGATCTTTTATTAAATTACTATCATCGCAAGTAAAGTCTAGTATTGAACTTGTTCTTTTAAAGACTTCAGGAAATGATTCTCTTTCGGGTAACATTCTAAGGTGTGAAATCAAAGTTTGAAGTACAACCATTCTAACTCTATTATTTATAAGTTTCCATGATCTGGATGTATCCAATTCAAATGTTACTGTCCCTAAATGTTCTGATAATCGAGCTTTCCATATAAAACTAATTGCGTTACCTGGCTGGAGTATTGGCTGATTATTTTTAGATTGATAATTACGCGCCAAACCAATATGCCTACCATGATTTTTGGTTAGTAATTCTATTAAACCAGCTCTCTCTCCATACTTNCGAACAGACAATACAATTCCAACATCTTCAAAGTTCATTTATTNCCAATACCCTTTTGTAAAGCTANGGTGTAATTATATGTAATTTGTGCCATTTGAAATATTATTTTTTTTTTGTTTTACAAATAGATATAAGTGAACTTTCTTTTTTAAGTAGTTTTGAATTTCAATCCTTGACTCAGTGGATATTCTTTTTATTTTTTCACCATTTTTTCCTAGTATTATTTTTTTATGATTATCACTATCTACATATATATTTTGATAAATCTCTATTTCGTTTGCATTCTTTTCAGACCATTTTTCTGTATCTATCCTTATTGAATAAGGTATTTCTTTATGGATATAATGTAGTATTTTTTCTCTTGTAAATTCTTCAGCAATGAATTTCTCTGAAATATTTGTTGTCAATTTCTCTGGGTATTCCCAATCTTTTTGAGGAATAAACTTAATAAGATTATTTATGAAATCACCAATACCTTCAAGTTTTAGTGCAGATATAAAATGAATATCTTCTTCGTTCATTTGTTCTTTAATTTCTTTTACAACCCTCAGTAGATGTGTTTTTTTAATAAGGTCTATCTTGTTAACAACAACCATAATCTTACCATTATAATTTTTTATTTGGCTATAAATTGGGAAGTAGTTGGTTTCATGNGTTTTTGTTGGGTCTATCATGTAAATTAGAACATCAGCTTCCTGTAGGCTGTTCATAGCCTCTCTAATTAATGGTCTTTCTCTATTATTAGTTAGCTTAAACAAACCTGGAGTATCAATAAAGATAATTTGCGCTGAACCTTTTGTTAAAATTGCATTTATCTGCTTTCTAGTTGTCTGAACTTTGTGGGAGACAATAGATAATTTTTTACCTAAAAAAGCATTGAGAAGAGTTGATTTTCCTGCGTTCGTCGGACCTATGATTGCAACACGTCCACAAGTCCTCTTTTTATCAATTTTTTGACACATAATCGCTTTTTAATGCATTTATAGCTGCAAATCTCTCTGCTTGTTTTTTTGATTGACCAATACCCTCGAATTCTATATTTCCTCCAAAAATTAGCTTTATTGTAAATTCAGGGTTATGATCTGGTCCTTTTCTGCTGACTTCAACATATTGAGGGAGATCATATCCTTTAGACTGGCACCATTCTTGCAACATTGTTTTTGGGTCAATTGGAGGTTTCTTGTTGGTTAAAGCATATTTTTCCCAATTGTTGTGAATAAATTTAAAAACCTCTTCAAACCCCCCATCNATATATATTGCTGCAATTAGAGACTCTAGACCATCAGACAATATTGTACTTTTATCGCGACCTCCCGTTTTCTCTTCATTGTAACTAAGAATCAAATACTCATTGAGAGATATCATTCGCGCAATTTCAGCTAGAGTTTCTTCATTTACTAAATTATGCATTCTCCTTGTAAGATCACCCTCTGACTCTGATGGAAATTTGTCATATAAGATTTTTGCGATGCAAAGCCCTAAAACTCTATCACCTAAAAATTCTAATCTCTGAAAAATTGAGTTTTTTCTTCGATTTTTGCCTGTGTGAGTAAGAGACTCAGTAAGTAATGATTCATCACGAAAATTGTATGATATTATTTGCGATATTTTTTTTATATTNCTCATTTCAGTTTATCTTTTTAGCAATTCTATCAAATCTAAACTTTTTATGCCAACTCCANATCTTCCAAATTGGCACTGACTTGTCTGATGAAAAAAACAAAAACTCTGCCTTCCCAACAAAATTCTCAAAAGGCACATAGCCAACTTGATCGATAAATCTTGAATCAAGTGAATTATCTCTGTTATCTCCCATCATGAAATAATGATTATCAGGAACTCTGTATATGGCTGTGTTATCACCCAAGCTACCAGTTTCCAGATCTAAGATTGTATAGTTGTTACCATCTAAATTCTCATTTTTTAATGCGTCTTTATTGTATCTTGTAAGATATTTATAGTTACCACTATAATTTTTGCGAGAAATCTGTTGATCATTAATATAAATCAAACCATTTTTTATTTGTATTTTATCACCAGGTAAACCAATTACTCTTTTGATATAGTCAATATCTGTATCTTTTGGCAATCTGAATACAGCTACATCACCTCTCTCTGGCAATCTGGAAAAAATTCTTCCCTTTATAATATTTGGTGATAATGGCAGTGAGTATCTTGAGTAACCATATGAATATTTTGATACAAATAAATAGTCCCCAACTAATAAATTTGGAAGCATAGATCCTGAGGGTATTGTGAAGGGTTGCAATATAAAGGTCCTTATAAAAAATGCTATTAGTATTGCGTAAATTAAAGTCCTAATATTCTCAAAAAAACTACTTTTCTTTGTTACATTCATTTTCTATTTTTCATAGGTGATTATTACAATTGCCTGAGCGTATGGATATTCATCAGTTATACTCACATCTATTTTACTACTACAGTTCTGAGGTGTTATATTGTCCAGTATCTTTTGAGCGCCATTATGAAGATATAATTCAGGCTTACCAGATTTACTGTTTATTATCTCAATATCCCTCCAATATACACCTCGTCTAAAACCTGTTCCAAGAGCTTTAGAACATGCTTCTTTAACGGCATACCTTTTTGCATAGGAATTAACACTTAATCTCCTCGACTCGCATTTTGCAATTTCTTGACTAGTAAAAACTCTTTCCTTAAATCTATTACCATAGCGACCAATAACACTCTCAATTCGTTTAATATCAATTATATCAATCCCTATCCCAAGTATCATTAAAAGTTTTTCCTTTGATTATTGATGATAGCTCTAAATCTTTTAATCACACAATCCAGACCGTCAAATACAGACTCACCAATAATAAAATGTCCAATATTCAATTCCGTAAGTGGCTTAATTTTTGAAATCAATTCTGTTGTTTCATAATTTAATCCATGACCTGCATGCACTTCCAAACCCAAGCCTTTAGCTAATTCAGCCATTTCTTTTATTTTGCCAAATTCATTTTGCATTTCTTTTTTGTCAGCATAGAATTTATTTGAGAAACTTCCAGTGTGTATCTCAACTATATCCGAATTAAGATTTAATGCTTCTTGGATGTCCTCTTTTTTGGGATCAATAAAAAGTGAGACTCTTATTCCCTCACTCTTCAAGATATGCACACACTCTTTAATTTGTTGATTTTTTTTAAAGAGATCTAAACCACCTTCAGTTGTTATTTCTTCTCTTTTTTCTGGNACTAGGCAACAGGCATTTGGTTTATGTTTAATTGCGATTTTTAGCATTTCATTTGTAGGAGCCATCTCTAAATTTAATGGAAGATCAATTTCATCNATTAAANGCGATATATCAATATCACTGATATGCCTTCTATCTTCTCTTAGATGNGCCGTTATTCCATCTGCACCAGCTTTATAAGCAATTTGAGCCGCCTTTAGGGGATCAGGATGTGAGCCGCCTCTTGCATTCCTAATTGTAGCCACATGGTCTATNTTTACTCCTAATCTTAGATACAGATCGTCTGATGTCATTTCAGATTTCTACTTCCTGGTTTTGTTATTGGCAGAGCATTAAGCCAATCTGGGATCTCTGACTCTTTGTATGTATCAATTTGCATTTGTGCAAGTGAAACAAGATCAACCCCAACATCTGCAAAACCACTTGACCTATCAATCAGACACGCAGCACCAATAACTTTACCTCCATTGTGATTTATTGCTGCTATGCATTCTCTTGATGATAATCCTGTTGTTACAATATCTTCAACCATCACACATCTTTGACCATTTTCAATTTCAAAACCTCTTCTTAGCTGAAAATTACCCTCNACTCTTTCAAAAAAAACTGCTGGGCATTTTAATTGTCTTGCCACTTCATACCCCACAATGACTCCTCCCATCGCAGGTGAGATAATCATATCAATAGTTTCAAATTTTTGTGAGATCATTTTTGCTAATTGACCGCATAACTGACTTGCTATTTCTGGGAACATCATCACCCGTGCACACTGAATATACTTAGCCGAATGTAGTCCTGAACTTAGAACAAAATGCCCCTCAAGTAATGCCCTCGCTTCAATAAATTTATCAAATATTTCTTTCTCGTTCATCTAATCCTCAACTTAATCCATAATTCTAACAACTCTGTGTACAACATTTAGTTTTCTAATTGAACTTATAACTAAATTTAAGTGTGAAAGATGAAAAACACCTATATCTATATCTAATTTATAAAAATCCCTTGACCTTGAGATTAGTTTTAAGTTTTCTATATTAGCATTAGAAAGTCCAATTGCACGTGATATTTTGGCAAGCGCTCCCACTTCATTTTGACAATCTATCATGATTCTAGCAATAAATCGTTCCGATAAATTATTGTCAATATCCCAGGTTAGATCTATAAAAGATCCAATATCCTCTGAATATTTATTAAGGTTTTTTGATTGTTTCGAATAAATTGTTATCCCATTATTACCATCATTAACCCCAAATATCTTATCACCCGGAACAACCCTACTGTTTTC
This sequence comes from Rhodobiaceae bacterium, assembly GCA_002704755.1. Classification (GTDB taxonomy): domain Bacteria; phylum Pseudomonadota; class Alphaproteobacteria; order Rhizobiales; family TMED25; genus TMED25. Next base: position 129,019 of record PAHC01000018.1, on the reverse strand, counting down.
CGCAAACTTAAATGGTATATTTTTGTCAAATCCTCTCACCGGAATGCTAATGGAGTTAATTGTAGGATTTGCTTCAAAGCCTTTGTTTTCTGATATTTTAATTATATCCATTTTTACAAATGCTTTTCTAATAAGTTCCGGAGTAATTTCACCTCTTCCAATTTTACTATAAAGATCATCTAATGATTTTAATCCAAATTTATTACAAAAACCCTTTATATCAGGAATCTTTTCAAGTGATGTTGAGTTTTTTAAAATCTTGTCTAGTATTTGTTTTCCTAGCTCTGAGTATTGGTTCTTTATCTTTTCTTTATTAATTCTTCTTATAGCAAGTTTTGCTTTTCCGGTAACTGCAATCTTTTCCCATGCCATTGGTGGTAATGATTTTTCATCTGTAATTATTTCAATTTCATCTCCATTAACCAAATCAGTATATAGGGGAGAATTAACGCCATTTACCCTACAACCTATGCACTTCATTCCAATATCTGTGTGAACCTCAAATGCAAAATCAATTGGTGTTGCCCCTATTGGTAATGCAATTATTCTGCCCTTTGGAGTGAAGCAAAATACCTGATCCTGAAATAATTCAAGTTTAGTACTTTCAAAGAAATCTTCAGAACTTTCACCCTGCTCAAGCATTTCTAATAGATCGTCTAACCATGGGTATTTTTGTTTTTCTTTATCATTATATTTACCCTTATAGTCTCTATGGGCCGCAACTCCACGTTCAGCGATTTCATGCATTTGCNCAGTTCTTATCTGTAATTCTATTCTGTTATTATTAGGTCCGAGAATAGTCGTATGAATTGATTGATAGTCATTAATTTTTGGAGTTGATATATAATCTTTAAACCTTCCAGGGATAGCACTCCATTTTTGGTGTACTATACCAATAATTTTATAACAATCATCTATTGTATCTACTATAATTCTAAATCCATATATATCTGANAGCTGCTCCAAAGAGATAGATTTTCTATTCATTTTTTGCCATATTGAGAACGGTCTCTTCTCTCTACCATCAATTAAAAATTTCATTTCATATTNNGATAATTCCTCAAGNTAAAAGACTCTTTATATTATTTATTAATTCATTTGAGTCTGAACTAATTGATCGTAATTTTTCTAAGATAATTTTGCGCGCTTTGGGGTTTAATACGTCAAATGATAGCTCTTCCAGTTCTTCTTTTAATGCGTTGATACCGAGCCTCCCTGAAAGGGGAGCATAAATTTCAATAGTTTCTTTTGCAATAATTTGTTGTTTGTCGTCTGGTAGAAAATTAATGGTTCGCATATTGTGAAGTCGGTCAGCTAGTTTAACGATTAAGACACGTACGTCATTTGACATCGCCAAAATCAACTTTCTGAAGTTCTCAGCCTGTTCTGCTTCCTTGGTAAACAAGTCTAGCTTACCAATTTTTGTTAGACCATTTACGAGGTCTGCAATCTCATCTCCAAATTCTTTTTTGATAGACTTAAAAGTAAGTTGTGTATCTTCAATAGTATCATGTAGTAAAGCTGTAATGATTGTAGAATCATCCAATCTATATTCAGTTAATATTTTGGCAACCTCTAATGGATGAGAAATATATGGATCTCCAGATCTACGCTTTTGATTCTGATGTGCAATATCCGCAATGACAAAAGCCCTATTAATAAGCTCTTTGTTTGTCGATGGATTATACTTTGTTATACACTCTATTAGATGATTTTCATTAAGCATTTCTATACCAACTTCTTTATTATATTTGGTGTAACATAAAATAAAATAAAAAAATAAATATAACTTAAATAGAAACTCACTTTTGACCAGTTATCATCAAAGTCAAAATAGTAAATATCAAACGAGATCTTTGATAATTTTTTCTGTGATAGTTTTTGCAGTATATGCTGAAAGTGTCCATCCAAGATGCCCATGACCAGTGTGATACCAAATATTACTAAATTTTCTACTCTTTCTTACAATTGGCATCATATTTGGTGTCATCGGACGTAACCCAGTCCACGTTTCAATGTTTGATATATTGGTATCTGGGGAATTATTCTGAACCCAATCAATCAATGGTTGTATTCTCTCATCAGGAATATCCATATTATAACCATTGAATTCTGCAGTACCAGCTACTCTCAGCCTGTCTTGACCTAATCTTGATGCAACAATCTTAGCTTCATCATCTAACAAACTTACCCATGGAGCTTTTTGAGGATCTTTTATTGTTATACTATAACCTTTGACTGGATATATTGGCAAGTGATCCCCAACTGTCTTTGCAAGCCTTTTACTCCCAGTTCCAGCGCAAACCACAACTAAATTCTCAATATCTTTTAAGCTAGTGATTTCCTCTTGCAATACTTTTACTCGATATTCTTTTTTAAGCTTATTTGCTAGTTCCTGACAAAATTTATGGATATCACCAGTAAAATCGCTTTCAGTATACAACCCACCTATAATATTATGTAATATAAGTGATGGTTCTAAATTATGAATTTCTTCAATCGTTAAGACTTCTCTATTTAAACCTGCTTTACTGTAGATTTTGTTAGCATTTAAAGCGTGGTTAAATTCTTTTTGTGACTTATAAAAATGTAATATCCCTTTTTTTACTGAGTCAAAACTGATATTTTCTTCAATTTCTATTTTCTTATATAATTCACGAGACTCGATGGCCATCAAACAGGTTTCAATTGTATTTTTATCAGCATTTGGGACTTCACTTAAAAATTTAATCAACCATGAATATTTTTCCCAACTTGGAGTAATATTTATTCTCAGTGGTGCACTTTTATTAGTTAACCATTTAATTCCTTTCCAGATATTCCTATAGGAATTCCATGTTTCAGAATTTGATACAGATATTTGACCGCCATTTGCGTATGATGTTCCCATAGCAGGGTGTTTTTCTCTATCAATTATCTCAACATCAATTCCTGCTTTGGCTAGATAGTAAGCAGTTGTGATACCTGCAATACCAGCACCAATAACACTTACTTTATCACTTCTCATTGTTTATAGTTTAGCTAAGATAAAATCATATTCGACATCATAGTATGGTTTATCAAAACCATGCTCATTGATTTTTTCTATTTCTTTTATTAACTTAAAATTTGCCATCAAACTCTCTTTAACACCAAAAACAGCATCAGAATTTATATATTGATCATTTGGGTCAAATAAGTGAGTTGTAAGAGTTTGATACCCCTTTTTTTGAACTATATAATGAAAATGAGCTGGACGAAATGGATGCCTCCCCATTGCTGCGAGTAACTTACCAACAGGACCATCATCTGGGATTGGGTAGTATCTTGGTTTAGCAGATTTGAAAAAATACTTACCATTAGCTTCTGTAAAAAATTTCCCTCTTAGATTAAAGTCGGGCTGAATTCCTTTTTGTTGAACATCATAAAAGCCGTCTTCATTCGCTTGCCAAATATCAATCTGAGCACCTGATATTGGATTACCATCAATATCAAGAATATAACCATGTACGTACATAGGTTCACCTTTCCCATCAAGACTGATGTTTGTTCCCATTTTTGTTTCTGGAACAACCTCGATATGGAAAGGTCCAAGGACAGTATTTTCTGATGCTCCATTTGGCCTTCTGCTATTTATGGCATCTACTAACATAGATACACCCAGGATATCAGATAAAAGAATATATTCCTGGCGCCAATCATCAGTTTTATGTCCCGTTTCGGTTAGAAACATAATTGCTTTCATCCATTCATCTTGGGTTGGTTCTATTTCTTTAACAGCTTCATGCAATTTCTTGACTATCACGCTCATGACCTCTTTCAGTCTTGGATCACAATCAGAAGATATTCTCTCAATAACAGCTTCAATTGATTTTTCTTCAGTAAAATATCCTAACTTTTCTTCAGACATTGAATAAGCCTTATTATTTTAAACTATTTGTATACATATAAAGCATACATCTAATAAAAATAATTTACAATAAAGGGGAGAATGTAATTATTAGATATGATAGAAATTGATATTATATTCTGGGTGGTTTGTAACCACTATCTGCAGCGATCGCCTTTTCCATTCCTCGGAGTAATTCTTCTTCAGACATTCTTTCGCTTTCTTCTTCAATTTGTTCAGCATTATCACCAAATATTTTTGTATCCAGTGGTTCAACTGATGGAGCGGCATCTTCTTCGGGCTCATCAACTTCTACGTGTTTCTGAAGTGAATGAATTAATTCTTCTCGAAGATCTTCTGGTGTAACTTGATCATCTGCAATTTCTCTGAGAGCAACCACAGGGTTTTTATCATTATCTCTAGCAACAGTTATTTGTGAACCACCCGCGATCATTCGTGCACGGTGGCTTGCCACCAAAACAAGATCAAACCTATTCGTGACTTTATCAATACAATCCTCTACTGTTACTCTTGCCATTATAAAAACTCCTATTTTTTTTAGGTTTATAACTATTTTTAATAATAATCAATGTAAAAATCATTATTGATCTTTTTTAAATAATCTTTGTTTACTTCTATCCCAGTCTCTTTTTTTCTCAGCCTCTCTCTTGTCATATAGCTTTTTACCTCTTGCTATTGCTAGTTCAATTTTTGCAACACCCTTTGAATTAAAATAGAGCTTTAACGGGATTAATGACATGCCTTTCTGATCAATATACCCTTGTATTTTTTTTATCTCACGTCTGTGAAATAAGAGTTTCCTGATACGTCTTGGATTAGTATCTTTTTGTGATGAATTTTTGTATTCAGTAATGAACAAGTTATGGATTTTTATTTCATCATTTTCAGGCGCTGCATAAGTATCTGAAATGTTAACCTTGCTTGTTCTCAATGATTTGACTTCTGATCCAGCCAACACAATACCTGCTTCCATAGTCTCTAGTATTTCGTAATTAAATCTAGCCCTTTTGTTTTGGGATATTATTTTGGTATTATCATTTTGAGGCATTTTTTTTATTACTAGATTAACCCAGCAAATTCCATGGCCTCTTTGACTAATTTTTTTGTATCAGATGATATGTTTACAAGAGGTAGCCTTACTACATCCTTGCAAAAACCCAACAAACTTAGTGCATATTTAATAGGTCCAGGACTGGTTTCAATGAAAAGTGCTTTATGTAATGGTGTTAATCTATCTTGTAGTTCAAGAGCAATATCAAAGTCTTTTGCCAAACAAGCTTTCTGAAATTCAGCACATAATTTAGGTGCGACATTTGATGTAACTGATATACACCCATGACCACCATGAGCCATCAAGGCTAGAGCTGTCATATCTTCTCCTGATAATTGTATAAAATCATTACCAAGTACATGCCTTTGAAGACTTGTTCGAGATATATCAGCAGTAGCATCTTTAACACCAATTATATTGTTCAGTTTTGATAGTTTTAGCATTGTTTCTGTGGACATATCCACAATGCATCTTCCAGGGATGTTGTATATTAATAATGGAATATTTGAAACATCATTTAATACCTTAAAATGTTGATACATACCCTCTTGAGTTGGTTTGTTGTAATAAGGAGTAACTATTAGTCCAGCATCAGCTCCAACAGATGAAGCGTGTTCTAAAAAGTCTTTTGCCTCCTCTGTATTGTTGGATCCTACACCGGCAATTACAGGCACTCTTTTATTTACAACTTTAACACATAATTCTACAACTCTTTTGTGTTCATCATGGGATAATGTTGGAGACTCTCCAGTTGTACCAACAGGAACAAAACCATTTGTTCCACTATCAATCTGCCAGTTAATATGTTTCACAAAGCTATCTTCATCTAGGGAGCCATCGTGATTAAAGGGTGTCACTAAAGCTGTAATTGATCCACTGAACATTTTTTTTCCATTATTTTTGGTTAGTTATATAATAATATTATTATACAATTTATGAATATAAATCAATGATATCAGTTACAACAAAATTATATCACTCACAAAGAATTAAAAACAATACTCCANGCATAGTACTGATTATNTTGTTTTTATTTATTTCATTAACTATTAACAAAATTCACGCTCAATCTTACTCTGTAACACCAACAAAAAAACCATCGTTAATTGAATTAATAGGAGAAGGATATAATTTACCACATATAAAAAATAAAAAATTAGACACATTTGGAGTTGANTCCAATGAATATATACAATTTTATGAATTTTTCAAAAAAATTGACAATAGCNCCCTTGACCNACAACTTTTAATGGATATGAGAAATGAATTTCTTACCAATAAGAATAAAATTACATCTAAAATTATTGATTGGTATGTTTTGCGTTCTCCCNATACATCACCAAATATCATTGAGATGTATGAATTTATAAATGAGAATCCAGATTGGCCAGACATTGACATCATTCAAAAAAAGATTGAAAAATATCTCATCTCTAATGATTTAGAACAAGAATTTGTTTCACACTACTTTGATAGGTACCCCCCGATTAGTGGAGATGGATATATTGCTAAATCAATTAATGATTTTAAAATTGGAAAATACAATAATGCAAAAGAATCCTACAAAACTGCATGGCATAAAATGAAGATTAGTAGGGAAGCAAGAAATAAATTTATTCAATATTGCAGCTTATGCATATCAAATAAAGACTTAGAAGTAAGATTTGATAGAATGTTATACCTTGATGATTTAGATGAACTAAATGATGTTGCGTTATTGCTGGATGNATATTTTATTCAATTAGCTAATATTGCTATTAAAATCAAATTAGGTGAGTATGTTGCAAGAAATGATTTTAATAAAATAGAAGATACTTTTAAAAACAACTCATCATATCANTATTTAAAAATCAAATGGCTACTCGAAAAAAAATATTACAATGAAGCTTATGATCACATAAATAAATATAAAAACACATTAGATATTAATAACCCTATCCTTTGGGCAATTCAATCAGAATATCTTGGAAGAAAACTGATATCTGAGCAAAAATATAGAGAAGCATATGAAGTAATGACTTTAAATATAGAAGTTAAAAATGAGATTTTTGCAAATTTAGAATTTTTAAAGGGTTGGATTTCTCTAAAAAAATTTAATGATAAAGATAGAGCTATTAAACATTTTAATAATNTGTTGTATCTAACAAATCTTGATGAAAATATTGCTAAAGCTAATTTCTGGATCGCCCAAAGCCATATTAAATTTGAGGAAACTAAGTTGGCTGAAGATTTTTTGGAAATTTCAGCTAGTTATATTAATAGCTTTTATGGTTTACTAGCAGCCACCTATNTTGAAGATGAAATTANATTAGAAAATAAAGTTACGAATTTCTCCAATGAAGAAAATTTAGATATTAATAATGATTTGATTGTTGCTATTAATATTCTGGGAGCAGTGGATAGAAAATACCTAGCNGCAAAATTCATNCATAAGATTTATGACCTGTATTCAGAAGAACTAAACCCAAATACATTACCAGAGATAGCAAATACTTCGCATTTGACTCAAACATCAATTAGAATTTCTAANAAAACTGGAATAAATAAAATAAACTTAGAACACTTNTATCCAATTANNGACTTTCCTTTTAAAATAGAAGAAAAAGATAAATTCTNTAATATCAAAAATNTGGTCCACGCAATAATCCTCCAGGAAAGTGAATTTGCATCAGAAGCNATCAGTTATTCAGGAGCAATGGGTATGATGCAAATTATGCCAAATACTGCAAAAATGTTATCCAGATTAGAAAAAGTTGAATATGAAAAAGATAGATTATCCAATGACTCATCCTACAATATTAAACTTGGAAGTAGATATATTTCTGATTTGATTAATGAATTTGATGGATCTTATGTTTACGCGATAAGCTCATATAATGCTGGCCCAACCAGAGTAAGATCCTGGATAAGGTTAAATAAAGAAATTGACATAATAGATTGGATCGAGCTTATTCCCTTCAGAGAAACCAGAAATTACGTGAAAAGCGTTTTAAGAAATGCACAATATTACAAAATATTGTTGTATGAAGATAATAATAACTCTAATATCCTTTATGATCTGAACAGGGGTACTGTTAACTAAGATTGTCAATATGGAGAGGTGGCCGAGTGGCTGAAGGCGCTCCCCTGCTAAGGGAGTATACGAGAGATCGTATCGTGGGTTCGAATCCCACTCTCTCCGCCAAAATAATTACTATATTCTGATATCAAATGAATAAGAATGAACTATTAAAAAGTAAAAACTTTTTGTCTTATTTGACCATAAGATGGTTCAATACACTTGCAATTCAAACAATCACATTAACTGTAGGTTGGCAAATTTATGAGTTAACTAGAAACCCATTAGATTTAGGTTTAATTGGCTTAGCACAATTTATACCAATTTTTATTTTTATTTTACCATCTGGGGTTGTGGCAGACAAATTCGATAGGAAAATTGTCCTTGCTATATGCAATATCATACATTTAGCTGTGTGCTTTTTTCTTCTTTTTTATTCACTTTCTGGTCCCACAAGCATTGTGCCGATACTATTAGTCTTACTAATACATGGCACAGCAAGAGCGATGTACCAACCTAGTTTATCAGCAATATTACCAAATATAGTTGAGAAAAGGCTCTTCCCAAATGCGACTGCTTATAATTCATCTGTTTCAAAGCTCGGGCATTTAATTGGCCCCTTAATCGCTGGCATAATTATTTCATTATTTAATATCTGGGTATACCTATTCGCTATTGCTTGCTTCTCAATTTCAACTATTGCTACTTTCTTCCTTAAGAACCCAAAGAACCCAGATAATTTAAAAGCAATATCTTTTGCTACTGTAGTCAGTGGATTTGTTTATGTTTGGAAAACAAAATTAGTTCTCGGCACAATGACTATTGATTTATTTGCAGTTCTTTTTGGAGGAATAATGGGAATGTTACCAGTGTTTGCAATAGATATATTAAAAATAGGACCTGAAGGATTGGGATTGCTAAGATCTATGCCTGCTGTTGGAGGAGTATTAACTGGTATCATTCTAACACAGATACCGCCTGTAAAAAGTGCAGGAAAATACCTCATAATATCAACTATAATATTTGGATTTTCTACAGCGATATTTGCTTTATCAGATATCCTATGGTTGTCACTAATTATGCTATTCATATACGGAGCTGCAGATATGGTAAGTGTATATATCAGACAGACAATTATACCCATAATTACACCAGATAACATGAGAGGAAGAGTGGGCTCTGTTCACTCCATTGCGACAAATACTTCTAATGAGATAGGAGATTTTCGTGCTGGTGTTACTGCTGGCTTTATAGGTATTGTTCCATCGGTATTTATCGGAGGCGCTGTAACTATTGCTGTTGGTTTATTGTGGTCAGTTTTGTTTCCGCAATTAAAGAAGGTAAATAGGATGGAAGATTTAAGANGTTCTAATGTATGATATTTTTAATTAATTTTCAGAACATCTTCAAGTTTTATAATAAATTCTTCTTTATAATTTTCATCTAAGTAAAACTCATAACCAATATTCTTTATCTGGTCAGGATGATCNGTNGATACAANCGAAACCCAAGCCCCTGGCGAATTTAAATCGTTATTTAACTCAATGTTGATGAAATAGCCATCAACCGTTAAAATTTCTATGACNGTATCAGGTTTATTGCTATATGTCTGGGCCACGCGCATATCTCTAAAATCAACNTTTAGAAATCTTCTCATCACACTTCTTAATCCAATTGAAGTTCTAGTCTCCACTCCTTCAAGAAAGTCCATCATCATAAATTTATTGTTATCAAGGGGATCACGTCCGAACTTTAAAACTGTTCTATTACCTCGGGTTACTATCAAATTACTTATATCATCCGGTATAAGTTCTAGTAATCTTGTGCTGATCCAATTTTTAATTCCATCTGATGCATTTAAATTGCCGGATACTAACCAACTCTTGTTACCATCAGTTTCTCTAAAATACACACCAAATTCTCCTCTTTTTAGGAGATTNGGCTTTCTTTTTCCAATTACAGCCGAAGCGATTAAATTATCATNATCGTACAATTCNAATAAGTAAGATTTAGATCCTGGACCAAAAGGATCTTCTANATGCAATTTATTTAGTAAAGTCTCTCTTTCCGTCTTAGGCTCAATTTTTACTGCATTGGAAAGAGATATTAAATTGGCTTTGACCTTGTTATTGTCTGCTGGATAATTGTCTTTGTTTTTTAAAATCCACATATCATTTTCTTTAGCAATTTCAAAAACATTATCTGATTGAGATAATTTGATCTTGTTAATGTCATTTATCTTTTGATTAAGTCCTGAAAAATAATACTGTCCGTAGGATGATTTATCATTCCAATTTGAGTTATTTATTCCAGTTAAAACAACAAATATTGAGATAATTATTGCTAAAAGCAAAATTAGAAGAGAAATATTTCTGGACATTTAGGAGTCTCCTCTTACTCTTGATCTTGTAATTTTATATTTTCTTAAAAGCCAAAATAGTATTCCAAATGTTACAAATATAGCTGGCACACCTGCTATNTTACTTATTTTGATTGTATTATTTAATGATTCAAGTTCTTTAGCCAGTTCCAATTTAATATTCCTTAACTCAACTTGAACATTTTGAGCTTTTTCTCTAAAATCATTAAATGCATCTACATCGNCTTGCCCTAACATTACGGAGCCACCTGCTTTTTGCTCCANTTCTCTCATTCTATTCTGGAGNGCACTCATCTCATTTGCTANAGAACGCTCTTTTTCTCTAAAAATTCTCTCTGANTCNAATTCTAGGTTATTTATTAGTGTGAAAGGTCTATCCATCACGCCTCGAGCTCTGAGTGAGGCTAANGTAGACTCATCACTTAAGTTCTCCAGAGAATTAACAACGAATGCAGCATTGTTTGCAAATGGTGTTAGAAGTTCTTCAGCAAAATACTCTTTAACGTTAACCCAAAACTGATCCTCCATAAAATCAACATCAGCAACAATAATCGCGTTAACATTGCCAGTCTCAGTGTGCGTATCAAGATCAAAGCTNGCAATACTATCAACATCTAAGTTCTCTAGCACAGACCCAACATCGCCTTTAATTCTCACTGAGAGATTGTATTTGTTATTAGATGCTTCAAAATCACGTAATAATTTATTTAGATCAGGATTATCCCTAACTTCTTCCTTGTTAATTGTCATGGACTGTTCACTCGTTGTAAAGAGACCTGAGACATTGGTATTCCCATTTGGAAGTTTCTCAATAACACCTGTTGTTGTCATATTTAGCAAATCAACTCCACTAACTATTGGATCATTTTGATTTATNTACTCTTTTGTAACCCCCAAAAGAGCAAGATAGTTACTGTACACCCTATCTCCCCTATCACCTACCTGAGCGGGTCTTGCAAGTTTGAGGTCGCCAGCAACAACGTCTGGTAATATTCTTACCCCCCATTTTTCTAGGAGATAATCAAATCTTTTATCGTATTGAATACCAGCGGCCACTGTAGTATTGGGGTCTAAAGCCAAGAAAACACTCCCACCTTTCAATACAAATTGATCAATTGCATAAAGCGCTTGATCTGAAAAATTTAATGGCTGAACAATAAATAGAGCCTGTATATCACTTGGGATGTTCTTCAATCCATTTGGATCTTCATTGTAGTTTAACAATGTAACGACATCAAAAAANTCATTGATTTGACCCATAACTTTCCATGGTTGTACAGCTCCACCTTGAGCATCTAGGACCCCATCAATGCCTAATCCAGTAATAAAACCTATCTTTGGCTTATTCTGCCTTGCGAGTGAAAAAATTCTTGATGTTAGATCGTATTCAAGAAAATCTTCTCTCTCAATATCCATGAATGGGATCACCTCAACATCATCAGCCCTGTTATAAGCTCTGATTCCAAAATAACCATATTCTCCTGACTCATTAAGAGGAATACCTCTAATATTGTCAGCCAATGCTTGCTCTTCAATATCAGTGAAAGGCTCTGGATTGTATAACGATAGAACTATCTTACCATCTGATATCTCCTGATATCTTTTCAACATAGTTTTTATTCGGTCTGCAAAAAGTTTAAATGGTGGATAATTCTCACCTAACCTGTCAGTGAAATAAAATTTTACAGTTATTGGTTCATCAATTGATTTTAGTGTCTCGATAGTTCCACTGGAAATAGTGTACATCTTTTCTTCTGTTAGATCTAAACGTTGTGAATTTAGATAACTGTTTACTAAAGTATTTGTTCCAATCATGATTATAATTGCACTAAAAATCCCTATCCATGTATAAATTTGTGAGTTTTTATTAATCATTTCAGTTATTTACGCCGCCTTCTTAATATTGATTATGATTATGTTTAGAAATAACCAGAAGATNATTGATGAACTATAGAATAATAAACTTCTCAGGTCGATGACCCCCTTCACGAACTCATAAAAATGATCCAGTGAACTCATCGAGCTAAAGATCGATAATATATATCCAGGCATAAATCCTTCTATTGCTTTTGTTACTGCTTCCACCCCACTCATAACAAACATAAAACATGCTGCAGTGCTTATTACAAATGCAATTACTTGATTTTTTGTCATTGCAGAAAGTGCAGAGCCAATCGCCAAGAATTGCCCAGCTAAAAGCCAACTACCGAGATAACTTGATAGGATGACACCATTATCCGGACTACCAAGTATATTTACAGTTAACCACATTGGAAATGTTAGAAAGAGAGCAATTGCAATCATGCACCATGCAGCAAGATACTTTCCCAATACAGCTTCGAATGTTGTTATGGGCAAGGTCATTAATAACTCAATAGATCCGGTCTTCCTCTCCTCAGCCCACAATCTCATTGAAATTGAAGGTACCAATAATACTAATAACCATGGATGACTTTCAAAAAAAGGAAAAAGGTCTGCTTGCCCCCTTTCTAAAAATGCCCCAAGATAAAATGTGAATGCAGCAGTTAGGCCACAGAAAATTGATATAAATATATATGCAAGTGGAGTTGAAAAATAACCTTTTGTCTCACGTTTAAGTATTATGTATATATTTCCAAGCATATTTTTTGCCCTAAACCGTTAGTTTTCTGAATGCTTCATCAAGAGCTATATGATTCTGATGAATGTCATTTATTGGAAATTTATTATCAGCAATTATTTTAGCTATTTCCGTTAGAATTATTCTATTTTCTTTTGGGTAAATATGGACATTGACGTTGCTATCGGTTTCATTGATAGTTTCTATTTTACTCACACCCGAAATAGTCAACAGCAATCTTTTTAAATTTTCAACTTCTTTTGGGTCTATTTTTATTAAAACTGAATTGTGACTTTCTACTTTTGACCTTAACTCTGATGCAGATCCATCAAGAACAATATTTCCTTTGTTAATTAAGAGAACACCTGAGCACACTGCATCCACTTCTTCAAGTATATGAGTTGAGACTATTATTGCTGTTGTTCTTGAAATCTCAGTAATTAGCTCGCGCACATGATGCTTTTGATTTGGATCTAGACCATCAGTTGGTTCGTCTAAAATCAAAATTTTTGGGTCATGCAAAATTGCCTGAGACAGTCCTACTCTTCTCTTATAACCTTTGGACAATGTATCAATTTGTTGATGCAGAACATGCTTAATCCGGGCCCTCTCGACAGCCTTATCTATTTGAACAGATCTTTGTTTGCCATAATAACCTCTGATATCCGCGATAAAATTCAAAAACCCAATGGTTGTCATTTCACCATAAGCGGGTGCCCCTTCAGGTAAGTAACCAATTAATTTTTTTGCTTCCTTTGGATTCTTTTCGATATCAATACCACATATAACCGAAGAACCAGAGTCAGGCTTTAAATAACCAGTTGCCATCTTCATTGTCGTTGACTTCCCTGAACCATTAGGACCAATAAAACCTAATATCTGTCCAACTTTTACATTCAAAGATACATCACAAACAGCTTTCAGATATCCGAAACTCTTATGAAGGTTAGTAAGTACAATTTGATCAGTCATATTTTATACTCATATACATACTTAATGCTATTTTCCAGTAAAATTTGGTTTTCTCTTTTCCATAAATGCTTCACGTCCTTCTTCGAAATCATTGCTATTAAAACAAAGTTCCGCCAGCTGAGCGAGTTTTTTTAGATCCTTGATATCTGATCTTAAAACATGCTTTACTGTTTCCTTAGATACCATTATTGTTAGCGGAGCATTTGCAGCAATTCTATTAGCCATATCAATAACATATTGTTCTAATTTCTCGACTTCAACAATCTCATTAATTAATCCCATATGGTGCGCTGTATTTGCATCCATCATATCAGCGGTAAATAATATTCTCTTTGCGTTTGCCGGACCCACCAACTCTACGAGTTGTTGTAAATTGTCAAAACCATATGCGAGACCTAGCTTAGCTGCTGGAATAGCATACTGTGTGTTATCAGCTGCGATTCTTATATCTGCTGCAATAGCTGTTGCAACGCCACCACCGACACAATACCCTTCAATCATGGCAATTATAGGCTTACTGAAAGCATTCATTGCAGAAGTCATAATGTCGGTTGCTTTTGCATACAATTTTTCAGCTTCATAATTGTTTCTAACTTCTTTGAACTCAGAAATGTCTGCGCCTGAGATAAACGCTTTACCGCCTTGTCCCTTTATGATCAGCACCCTTATATCTGGATCTTTTTCATACTCAACAAATACTTCAGTCATGGCCTCACGCATTTCTAACGAAATAGCATTCCTTCTCTCTGGATTATTGATTATCATCCATCCAATATTACTATCTTTCTTCGCAATAATTTTATTTGTTTTTAATTCCATTTTCTCCCTTTAGCCTCGATAGCTACTCAATAATTCGTCGTAATAATCTTAGGTAATGTATAATATTTATTTTAAAGTACACCTTTTTCTATTAAGTTTTTTATATAATCTTCCTCAAAACCAAATTCCAATAAAATATCTCTATTATGCTGACCGAGGTCTGGAGCCGAATATTTGAGTTTATCTGGCTGAGCATAATCAGAAAAGTTTATTGGCTGCCTTACAACATCCAATTCCCCAAGACGGTGATGATTTACTTTTCTATTCATTTTTAAGTGTTTTACCTGCTCATCATTGAACATTTCAGCAATATTATTTACTGGCCCACATGGAACTCCAACCATATTGAGCTTTTCTATCCAATAATCTGAGTTATGTTTAATTAGAACCTTGGCAATTATTTCATTAAGCTCATCTCTGTTTTCTAATCTCATCTCATCAGTGGCATATTTTATATCATCAATTAATTGATCCAAACCAACAGCCTGACAGAACCTTGCAAACAATCTATCGCCTACAGCACTCACATTAATTAATTTATCAGATGTTTTATAGCAACCCTGAGGAATCCCTGTAGGATGATTATTTCCTGCTTGTTTTGCGATCTGTCCTTTTTGAAGCCACCTTGAGGCTTGAAAATCNAGCATAAATATACCAGCTTCTAGTAATGATGTATGTACCCATTGTCCTTTTCCCGTAGACTCTCTGTTGAGTAGGGCAATAATAATCCCTTGAGCAAGAAACATTCCTGCACACAAATCGTTTATTGGAATTCCAACTCTCGTTGGACCACTCTCTTCCATTCCAGTTATAGACATTAATCCTGACATCCCTTGAACAATTTGATCAAGCCCTGGCCTCTCTCTGTAAGGTCCTGTTTGACCAAAACCCGAAATACTACCATATATTATTCTTGGATTAATTTCATTGATGCTATCATAATCAATTTTTAGTCGATGTTTAACATCAGCCCTAAAATTCTCAATTATGACATCACTTTTTTTCGCTAATGAGATGAACAGTTCGTGCCCTAAATCGTTTTTCAAATCAATTGTTATACTTCTTTTATTTCTTTGAAGATTTTGGAAATCAAAACCATCACGACTTCCTGTAACACTCCCCCCTTTTTGCCCTGGTTTATTTGGTGGATTCACTTGTATTACATTAGCCCCCCAATCTGCGAGAACTCTTGCGGCAGTTGGCCCCGCTCTTGCAATTGTTAGATCCAAAACTGTATATTTNGATAAGGGTAAATTTTTGTTCACAGTCAGCCTCTCAATGAAATATAGATTGTTTTATTATCGTGCGACCATAGCACATTTGTTTAAATCTTATATTAAAAAAATGACGCAAAATCAATAATGAATAAAATCAAGCNGTAAAAAAAAATTAACAAAAAATTAAAATTTATTTGAAATCTAGTAACAGATGATCTATAAATGTAGATTAACGTTTGTACTAGGTACGAATTGTTTACACTAGTGTAAGTGTTTTTTTTTAACCTATAGGGAGGATATGATATGAAATCCACTACAAAAATTGTGCTTGGCGCTGCTTTCGGTGGTCTAGCACTATCAATGGTTTCAACATCTCCAGCTTTAGCGTTGACAGACCTAAACGTAATTACTGCTAACAACGGATCATGTTCAATTTATCCNCAGCACGTTTCACGTTTAACTGGCGCAAATGAAGTAAATGGAGTTGATGTTAACCTACTTAACTCAGAAACAACTATCCCGTACGTTGCATTCCTNGATACAGGTGATGCTGAGTATGTGATGCTTGACTCTGCACAAGTACTACAAATGGCTAACGCAGGACAACCTGGTTCAGTTATATATGAAGCATATAACTTTGCATCAGAAGGTATTGTTGTTCCAGCTGACAGTCCAATTAAAGGCTTAGGTGACCTACCTGGTGCTGTAATTGGTCTTGCTTCTGACCGTGATGAAATCACAACTTTGATCGCTCTAGACTCAATCGGTCTATCTGGCGATGTGATTGAAACAGTTGTTGTTGGTGATGCTGGACCTGTTATGGTTGATGCTCTAACATCAGGAAGAATTGACGGTTTCGCTGGTGGTTCATCAGACCGTGCTAACATCCAAGCTGGTGGTGTTGCTATTAGAAATATTACACCAATGGCTGTGTCAGCAAACCCAGGTAACTCATTCGCTATGTGGAACTCACGTATGGATGAGCTAGATGAAGCTACAGCAGGTTTCCTACGTGCATGGGCTATGGCTCAACACATGGGTGTACTTGACACTAAATTCGTAATAAGCGTATGTGCTGTTGCTACACCAGAAGTTTTTGAAAACATGGCTACTGGTTCTGCATTAGTTAACGGGTCAGTTTATATTTATCAACTACGTCGTACAAATAAATATGGTGAACCTCGTAACTGGATTTGGGCTCAAATCCAAGGACCTTACATTGGTCTAGGTGAAATCGATGGTTTCATTGATCCGGCAACTTTCACAGATCATAGATATATTGATCGTGCAAGTGATTGGGACACATACGAAGTTGTAGAACTAATGGACGCATGGGCTGCTGCTAACCCAGACAAAATGGTCGACTAATAAGTTCTATTTAAACTTGTCTAATAAAGCCCGAAAGAGTNATCCTCTTTCGGGTTTTTTTTATNTAAAAAAATGACTGAACTAGGTATTGCAATAATTGGCTGTGGGCGTGTTGGTAGAATGAGGGGCAGNATTGCCTCTGAATTCCCAGGGATATCATGGATTGGACTATGTGATTCAAATGAAGATATTGGGAAACAGTTACAACAAGATATAAGTGCAGATTATTTTACAACTGATTATGCTGAATTAATTCAAAGAAATGAAGTTGATGCAGTCATAGTAGCCACATCAACATGGTCACACTTTGAACCTGCATTAATCACTATTGAAAATAAAAAAAAACTTTTTATTGAAAAGCCCCTGACGCTAGACGCTACCCAGTCTAAATTTCTGATAAGTAAAATTGATCAATATAACAGTGATGTGTGTGTTGGTTACACACAACGTTTCAGAAGAAAATTTATCTCAGTCAAAGAAAAAATACAAAACTCTCAAATTGGAGACTTATCCTGTGCAGTTACAAGGACTTTCATGAATAAAATGGGACCAATGAATGAGTTAAGATTAACGCAAGATAGACGTTTCCTTACACCAATGGTAGTTTCAGGTACGCATAGTCTAGATATGTCATTATGGCTAATCAATGATATACCTAAATCTGTATACGCAAAATCTTCAGATAAAATACTTGGAGAACTGGGAACAAAAGATGCAACGTTTGGTATATTTACATTTGATGATAAGATTTGGAGTATGAACATATCATGGGCACTTCCCAAGAAATGGCCTGGAGCAAGCTATGGCTTGCAAATGGGTTTTGTCGGAACAAAGGGCGTCATAGACATTGAAGATACCCATAGGGATGTCGTAATTGTAAGCGATTATGACCAGGGGAAGATATATAGACCAAAAGGACGCGAAGTTGAGGATGAACGATTTGTTGATTTTCTCACCAGCTACCCACCAGGCGATATATATGCGAATGATCTTTGGGGACCAATGAAAGATGAGACATTTTCATGGTTTCAAAGAATCTGCATGGGTATTAATACACCTCATACTAATGCTCATGAAGCGCATAGAAATCTAATGTACACATTAGCAATGGACTTATCAGCAAAATTAAATAAGGAAATTGACTTAGATATTTCTGAAGATTACATTATGGATAGATTAACTTTGGAATTATAAATAATGAAGATTGGGATTGTTGGCACAGGGGCAAATGGGAGCTGTATAGCAGCTGACCTAACACGGGCAGGATTAGATGTTTCATTAATCGATCAGTGGCCTGAGCATGTTAATGCTATGAGGCAATCTGGTATTACAATCGTTATGCCGGAGGAAACCATAAACACAGAAGTTAAAGCTTATAATTTATGTGATGTATGTACATTTAACAAAAAATTTGATGTTATATTCATTGTTGTTAAGGCTTATGATACAAAATGGACATCCACACTTATTGAGCCATACCTTAAAGAAGATGGCATTATGATAGGTCTTCAAAATTGTATGACTGCGGGAATCATTAATGATATTGTTGGAGCTAATAGAAATCTTGCAGCTGTAGTTGAACTTTCATCTGAAATATTTAAACCTGGTAATGTTAAAAGAAATACTCCTCCATCAGGTTCATGGTTCGGTATAGGAAGCTTAACANCTGAGATGGATAATAGAATNCCAGAGATTTTAGAACTACTTAAGTATTCTGGGAAGGTCGCGCATACTCAAAATATATTATCAGCAAAATGGATGAAGCTTATTGTTAATGCCATGACAATGGGACCAAGATCAATTCTAGGGCTTCGTGCAGTGGAAGCAATGAATGTTGAAGGTATGAGAGAATTAGCATTAAAAATTGGTGAAGAAGCGCTACTAATTGGTCAAAAAATGGGTTTCAAGCCTGAACCAATATTCGGACTAAACCAAAAAGACATAGAACAATCTAATAGATTACTTGAATTATTATTAGATAGAATAATTAACGATGTAGGTCCCCATGCAAGGGATGCAGTGCTNCAGGATCACTTAAAAGGACGTTTAAGTGAAGTTGATTTAATTAATGGACTCATATATGAAGAGGGTCAAAAATATGGGATTGAGTGTATTTATAATAAGAGAGTATGTGAAATAACTGACAGAATACAACAAAATGTAATCAGTCCATCACCAAATAATGCTAAAGAGCTCGTTGGTTAAATTATTTAGGCTTTTTCAATAACCACAGAGATACCCTGTCCAACTCCAACACACATAGTACAAAGTGCATATTTATGGTTATTCCTAACAACTTCCTTTGAAGCTGTTAGAGCTAACCTTGCACCTGACATACCAAGTGGATGCCCTAAAGCTATTGCTCCACCATTTGGGTTAACTTTTTCGCTATCATCATCTATTCCGAGCATCCTCAGACAAGCAAGTGATTGTGATGCGAAAGCCTCATTGAGCTCTATTACACCAATCTGGTCTAGGCTCATACCTGTTTTATTTAACAACTTCTGAGTAGAAAAAACAGGACCAATTCCCATATATTTAGGCTCTACGCCCGCAGTAGCAGCACCACAGAATCTTGCTAGAGGATTCAGTGAGAATTTCTTAACCATTTCTTCTGAAGCAATAATAAGACATGCAGCCCCATCATTTACCCCTGAAGCATTTCCGGCTGTAACAGTACCATTCTCTCTAAAGGGAGTGGGCAAAGCATTTAATTTTTCTATGGTTGTGTTACGTGGATGTTCATCTTGGTCAAATATTATCTTTTCTTTATTTTTATTTATAATTTCAATACCCAATATTTCATCACCAAATCGATTATTCTTAAACGCGTTTTGATATTTCTTCTGACTATTGTATGCGAATAAATCTTGGTCATAGCGATTGATATTATAAAATTCAGCCACATTTTCTGCAGTTTCTGGCATAGAATCTGTGCCATAAATAGAAACCATCTTCTTATTAATGAATCTCCATCCAATAGTAGTATCTTCAATTTTATTTTGTCTTGAGAAAGCACCATCAGCTTTTGGCATTACAAAAGGTGCCCGGGACATACTCTCTACTCCTCCAGCGATAATTAAATCCATTTCCCCTGTCATAATGGCACGACATGCAACAATAACTGCATCCAGACCAGACCCACATAACCTATTTATTGTTGTTGCTGGAATTGAAATTGGTAAACCAGATAGCAATGTCGCCATTCGCGCAACATTCCTATTATCCTCACCAGCTTGGTTTGCACAGCCAAATATGACTTCATCAATTTCATTAGGATCCATTTTTGGGTTTTTTTTAATTAAGTGATTAATCACAAGAGCAGCAAGATCGTCTGGTCTTAGCGAAGAAAGTGACCCACCATATTTACCAATTGGAGTTCTTATACCATCACAAATAAATGCTTCAAACATAAACTTTACCTACTTTAGTGCACGTTGACCAAATAATACTTTTTGGGCGTCGAGATCCTTAGATAAATCATGACGAATATCATCGCCAATACTTATACCTTTTTTCACAGCTGGTCTTTCCATCATCCTATTAAACCAATCATTTAAATATGGAAATTCATTGAGATCTTGACCTTTTTTTTCTGGATTTCTTACCCAACCAACACAAGCCATATCTGCTATTGAATAATCTTCTGCAATGTAATCTCTTCCATCAGATAATTTCTTATTCAAAACACCATAAAGTCTATTCACTTCATTTGTATACCTATCTATTGCATATTGAAGTTTGTTTTGAGAATAGTTTCTAAAGTGATGCGCTTGCCCTCCCATTGGGCCAAGACCGCCAACTTGCCAGAAAAGCCATTGGTCTACTTCTAATTGTTTTCTATAGTTACTTGGATAAAATAAGCCTGTTTTTCTTCCTAAATATTGTAATATCGCTCCCGACTCAAATATTGAAATTTCTTCACCATCAGGACCATCTGGATCTACAATTGCGGGCATACGATTATTGGGTGATATCTTTAGAAATGAAGGCTCAAATTGTTCCCCTTTCCCAATATTTATAAGATTTACATTATACGGATATTTCGCCTCCTCTAGAAAAATCGTTATCTTGAAACCATTTGANGTAGGCCAATAATATAATTCTATAGGTTTTTTTGTACCAAAGTCATTCATTTAATGTCTCGCTTAAAATTAAAATACTGTTATTGTCATAAGATATACTAAAAATAGCATAATAAAAAACATTTAATAATGAATTTATTTGATTGGATAAGGCTAATAATTCTATCACTTTTATGGGGTGGATCTTATACATGGATTGAACTTGCATTATTGGAATTAGATCCAGTGATGATAGTATTTTATCGTGTTTTAATATCAAGTATTTTTCTGATACTAATATGCAAAGTTTTTTCTTTGACATTTAAAATTAAAAAGAAAACATTATTTTTTTTATTTTTCATGAGTTTAACAAATAACGTTATTCCTTTTAATTTAATTGCTTGGGGACAACAAGAAATAACAGCGAGTGTTGGCTCGATTTTGAATGCAACAACCCCACTATTTACAGTCATTATAGCAAATTATTGGCCAAATGGAGAAAAGGCAACTTTAAATAGAATTGCTGGTGTCATTATTGGTTTTTGTGGAGTAATACTTCTAATGGGATTAAGTATGCACGACATTGACAATTCTATAATTGGTCAGACCGCAATCTTATTAGCTGCAATATCCTATGCAATATCAGCTTTAATTGGGAAAGAAATTAAGAAAATTCACCCTGCAATATCCGCAACATATATGCTATCAATTTCATCGGTTATTTTATTACCAATTATTTTGTTCTCTGGAAATGATTTGGTCCCAACAGTAAACAAACAAAGTATGATTGCAATTCTTGGACTTGCGGTATTTTCTACATCCATAGCTTATTTGATTTTTTATAAGCTTATCGAAAACATTGGCTCAAATGTAATGCTTGTTACACTTTTAATGCCTGTAAGTGCAATATTGTTATCAATAATAATATTAAATGAGAGAATAAATACCACTCAAGTAACTGGTTTGATATTAATTTTAGTTGGATTGATATTAGTAGATGGTAGAGTGCTGAATTTCTTTAAAAGATAATTGCTTACAATCCAATCTTCTTTAAGACCAACTCATTAACTTTTGAAGGGTTAGCCTTACCCTGACTTTCTTTGATTACCTGCCCCACAAACCATCCAACCATTTTTGGTTTTTCTTTTGCTTGAGCTACCTTATCAGAGTTTTCATTTATAATCTTATCTACTAATTTTTCTATAGATGACTCATCTGTTATTTGAGACATGCCTTGTTCATTAACAATTAATTTCGCACTTTTCTGGGTTTCCAACATGATCTCAAAGACATCTTTGGCTAGCCTTCCAGAAAGAGTTCCATCGGTGATGAGATCTATTAGCTCCCCGAGATTACTTGGTGTTATTGGTGATTGATCAATGTCTAGTGAAAGCCTATTTAATGCGCTGAATAGTTCCCCTGAGATCCAATTAACAGATAATTTTGGATCCCTTCCTTTTGCCACGACCTCGAAATATTTTGCATATTTTTTATCGGAAACAAGAATATCAGCATCATAAGAATTAAGCTTATACTGCTCCATTAGTCTATCTTTTTTATCATCTGGTAACTCAGGTAATTCTTTTACAATTTCATCAATAAAATCTTGACTGAGATTTAACGGTAATAAGTCTGGATCAGGAAAATACCTGTAATCATGAGCTTCTTCTTTACTTCTCATAGATCTTGTTTTTCCTGAAGAAATATCAAATAACCTTGTTTCTTGGCGAATCTCATTTCCACTTTCAATTTCATCAATTTGTCTTTTCGACTCATAATCTATTGCCATACCAATAAATTTAATAGAATTAACATTTTTTATTTCACATCTTGTGCCTAATTCATCACCAGGTTTCCTAACTGAGACATTAATATCAGCTCTTAGTGAACCCTCTTCCATATTNCCATCACACGTCTCTAGGTATCTAAGAATTGTACGAAGTTTTGTTACAAATAATTTTGCCTCCTCTGCACTTCTAAGATCAGGCTTTGTAACTATCTCCATAAGAGCAACACCTGACCTATTTAAATCAATGTATGAGGATTGTGGATCAATATCATGAAATGATTTTCCGGCATCTTGCTCAAGATGGAGTCTTTCAATACGAACAAATATATCCGATTCATCTTTAAGAGTAACTTTTACAATNCCCTCTCCAACTATTGGATGTTTAAACTGTGATATCTGATAACCTTGCGGTAAATCAGGATAGAAATAATTTTTCCTATCAAAGACTGAGTATTTATTTATTTCAGCCTTTAGGCCTAGTCCAGTTTTGACTGCCTGTCTGACGCATTGTTTATTGATAACTGGAAGCATGCCTGGCATTGCTGCATCCACAAGACTAACATGAGACATAGGTTCACCGCCATATGAGGCAGAAGATCCTGAAAACAATTTTGAATTAGATGTGATTTGAGCATGTATTTCCAAACCAATAACAACCTCCCAATCACCTGTTTGACTCTCAATTATAAAACGTGGATTTCTATTGTTATTTTCTGACATTGCAAGCATCCGTTGTTATTTTTTTATCCACCAATCTGTGGGCATTTCAATGTTTACCCTAGATTCTTCAATTAGCTTTCCAAGTTTAAAAAGTGATTTTTCATCAAAATGGTTTGTAATTAATTGAATCCCCATGGGTAAACCAGAACTATCCAAACCGCTTGGAATTGAGATCGCAGGCAGTCCAGCTAAATTAACAGGAACTGTTAAAATATCATTAGAATACATTTTTAATGGGTCTGAAATATTTTCTCCTATCCCAAATGCAGTTGTGGGAGTGGTCGGGGTTAATATTGCATCAACTGTTTTAAAGGCTTCTACAAAATCATCGTGAATAAGCCTCCTAACTTTTTGTGCTTTAAGATAATAAGCATCGAAGTAGCCAGCAGAAAGCACATAAGTACCCATTAAAATTCTTCTTTTGACCTCATCACCAAACCCCTCACCTCTGGTTCTTTTATATAAACTATCTAGGTCTTCACCAGGCACTCTCTTTCCGTACTTAACCCCATCATACCTGGCAAGATTTGAGGATGCTTCAGCTGGGGCTATTATGTAATATGCCGGAAGTGCATACTTACAATGAGGTAAATTTATAGATTTTATATTAACGCCAGCTTCTTTATACCACTGAATAGCCTCTTCCCAATTTTTTCTTATATCTGGCGAAAGATCCAGCTCCTCAAACTCCTTTGGGATTCCTATACTCATACCATTGAGATTAGAATTCATGTGGNTTTCAAAATTTTCTACTTCGATGTTTGCGCTNGTACTATCTTTATTGTCATGGCCTGCCATTGCCTGCAGTGCTAGTGCAGAGTCTCTAACTGTTTTCGTAATTGGTCCTGCTTGATCAAGAGATGAAGCAAAAGCTACTATACCCCAACGGGAACATCTGCCATATGTTGGTTTTAAACCAACTGTTCCTGTGAATGCTGCAGGTTGCCTAATAGAGCCCCCCGTNTCAGTCGCGGTGGCTAGTGGACATAATGAAGCAGCAACAGCCGCAGATGAGCCTCCAGAGGATCCTCCAGGAACCAATTCTTTTTCAGAATTTATTGATCTCCATGGATTAACAACAGCTCCGTTTGCGCTTGTCTCGTTAGATGAACCCATGGCAAATTCATCATTACTAAGTTTACCAAGCATTATCATGCCTGACTTAAATAAATTCTCAGTAACAGTTGAATCATATGGTGGAATAAAATTTTCTAAAATTTTGCTAGAGGCTGTTGTCTTTACTCCGCGTGTACAAAATAGATCTTTTATACCAATGGGAATTCCTTCAAGGGGCCCTGTTTCATTTTTTTTAATTTTACCGTCACTTATCTCAGCTCTGNCAAGCGCTTGTTCGAATGTAGTTGTGTTATATGTATTTAATTTTGATGAACCTTCAATTCTTTCGATATAGGATTTTACTAATTCTTTTGATGTAAAATCACCCTTTTTTAGTGAGTCTCTAATTGAAGATAAATCTAATATTCTTACGTCAATCATCTTATTCAATAACTTTTGGAACCACAAAGAAGCTTTTATCCTCTGCTGGTGAATTACTTAAAATCTCGGATCCCTTTTCCCCATCATTAACAATATCCTCTCTCATTTGCAAAAAATTAGTCAAGCTATTAGACATTGGTTCTATATTCTCAGTATCCACTTCATTCAAATTCTCAACCCAATTCAATATTGAGGATATTTCACTCTCTAATTTTTCGATTTGATCTTCTGAGATTGATATTTTCGCTAAATNAGCTATTTTTAAAATTGTATCTTTTGAAATAGTCATTTTTTTATAAAAATTTAGTTATAAGATATATATATAAAAAAAAATGAATTTAATATATTTTTTTTTATTTTATTATTTTCGTTTATAGTTATTGATCATGATCTACAAAGAAATAAATCAAGCACTAAATAACGAAACCTTCAAAAATAGGCTTATCGGACTTGATCTTGGGACAAAAACAATTGGCGTCTCTATGTCAGACTCTTCAAGAATTATTGCTTCTACATTTGAAACAATCAAGAGAACAAAAACAAAACTTGATATTGAGCGTATTCTTGATATTTGCGATGAATTTAAGATAAGTGGAATTATTCTTGGTTATCCAATTAATATGAATTTTACCGAAGGACCAAGATCACAATCAACTATGTCTTTTGCAAAGCTTCTTGAACTAAGGACTAGTATTCCAATTATACTTTGGGATGAAAGGCTATCCACATCTGCAGCAGAAAAGGTTCTTATCTCAGCAGATCTATCAAGAAAAAAAAGAAAAGATGTTATCGATAAGCTTGCTGCCACTTATATTCTACAAGGAATACTTGACAGAATATCAAATATTAAAAAGTGAGTTTGTCCGTGCTAAGATTGCATAATAATCAGGTTTTTAATGCCATCTTCAAATGTTGAGCGTGGAGATCTATTCTTAATTATTGCGTTTGTAAAATCTAGTACCTCTCCAAAAAATGAACTTATAGGCTCGATCAAAATTTTTTTATTATTATGATATACCTTTTCATCAGTCTTTATGCCAAAAACATTTTCGCCAATAATCACGTCAGTATCTGAATAAACCTCTATTCTATTTACACGCGGTAAAATTGCCGAAGCTGTCACATCACATAATATTTTATTATTAAAATTCATTGTAAGTGTTGAAATTTCATCATTTGGACTGCTATATTTTGGTGAGAGTGATATTATCTTTGAGTCAACAGGCTCACCGAAATACCATCTAAATATGTCTATCATATGAGTGCCCGTAGCACTCATTGCCCAAAATTTTGATTGACCACCAAGAGCTCGCCAACCCTCGGGATCGTTTTGTTGAGTGGAAAGCATAGCCCTAGCATAATAAATGTTACCAATTTGATCTTTCTCAATTTGTTCCTTGATATACCTGAGACCTGCATTAAATCGATTATTGTATGCCATACCAAAGATTATTTTACTCTTTTTGATTTCTTCAATCATTCTCAAGCAACTCTGATAATCAGTTGACATTGGTTTTTCGCATAAAACGTGTTTGTTTGCTCGGCAAGATTTTATGACTTGTTCTTCATGCATAGCATCTGGTGTACATATTATTACGGCATCTAAACTTTCATCTCGAAGCAATTCATCAAGGTCTGCATATGAGTTTTTTATTTGATGCTTTTTAGCAAAAGCCTCACCTTTTGCTTTATCACGTGAGAGCACAGATATGATATTTGTATCACTGATTTGTTGGATTGCAGGAACATATCCAATTTCAGCTATTCTACCTGTTCCGAGAAGTGCAATATTGATTGTCATTTTTTACCAAATAAAGATTTACATTAATAAAATTTATTTCAATTTAAAATAAAAATAAATAAATAATGTTGCGAAAAAACCTAAACCTCGTTATAAAATATATTTTTAATGAATATAACTAAATTTAATTCTTCTTACACCCCACAACTCAAGCATCTCTTGGGTATAGAAAAAGCTTCTCTATTAGACTTAGAATTTATTATCTCCAAATCTTTGGAGTGGTTTGATAAAAATAAAAATATACCAAAAAAATTTGATGTATTGAGAGGAAAAACACAAATTAATCTCTTTTTTGAACCATCAACAAGGACACAAAGTTCATTCGAACTTGCAGGGAAAAGATTGGGCGCTGATGTGATCAACATGTCACTTAAACAATCTTCTGTTACCAAAGGTGAAACACTCATCGACACCGCTGTCACATTAAATGCAATGAAGCCAGATTTATTAATTGTGCGTCATCACTCCGCTGGAGCGGCTGAACTGCTATCTCAAAAAGTAGATTGCTCTGTAATAAATGCTGGGGATGGGTCACATGAACACCCAACACAAGCAATTTTAGATACACTCACCATACTACATCATAAAAAAAGAATTGAAGGATTAAAGATTGCAATTTGCGGTGATATTTTACACAGTAGAGTTGCCAGATCAAATATACTAATGCTATCACTACTTGGTGCCAATATCAATTTAGTAGCACCAACAACCCTTTTACCAATGAATATAGATAAGTTTAAAGTTAACGTATATAACGATATGCGTGAGGGTATAAAAAATGTAGATGTTATTATGATGCTTAGACTGCAAAATGAGAGAATGTTGAGTTCTTATATCCCTTCAGCGAGGGAATACTTCAGGTATTATGGATTGGATGAAGAAAAATTATCAATTGCAAAAAGTGATGCAATAGTCATGCATCCTGGTCCTATGAATAGAGGTGTAGAGATAGACACGGCAGTTGCAGATAATGTACAAAGTGTAATCAAAGACCAAGTTGAGATGGGAGTTGCGGCGAGGATGGCAATACTTGAGATATTATCAATGAGATAAAAAATGAATAACTCTATATTATTTAAAAATGCTCTATTAATTGATCCAAAAAATGAGAAAGAATTTGTTGGAGCAATCCTTATCAAGGATGGAATTATTTGTGAGATCTTTAACACACCAGATCCAAATTATTCCATATCCAATTGTGATACTATAGATTGCAAGAATAATGCACTATCACCAGGTTTAGTTGATATGTGGGTTTTTGTTGGAGAACCTGGATATGAACATATTGAAACTATTGAGGATATCAGCAATGCAGCAAAAGCATCAGGGGTTACATCAATAGCGTGTCGCCCTGACACAAACCCCATTGTTGATGAACCAGAATTAGTTGAATACATAAAAAGGAAATCTATTGATAAATCTGAAATTAACATCTATCCAATTGCAGCATTAACCAAAAAACATTGCGGCGAAACCATGACTGAAATGGGTTCTCTTATCGAAGCTGGAGCTGTTGGTTTTTCCGATGTATATAATTTTAATAACAATACAAATGTAATAAAAAATGCCTTCACATACGCCTCAAATTACGATGCGATAATCCTTCAACACAGCAACTCAGACCTTGATAAATACGGCGTGGTAAACGAGAGTGAATTATCTATGCGGCTTGGCTTACCAGGTGTACCAAAGATTTCAGAGGCGATTTCTCTGGAACGAGAACTGATGATCGCAAAGTATGCCTCCAATAGATACCATTCAATATGCATCTCTACTAAGGAGTCATACGAGATTATAAAAAGATATAAAGATCAATTAAGCTCAGTCACTTGTGGAATATCGATAAATAACCTCAAACTTAATGAGAATGATATTGGTACATATAGAACGTTTTTTAAAGTTCGTCCCCCTCTTCGTTCCGAAGCAGATAGATCATTTTTACTTGAAAACATATCTAATGACATAGTTGATATAATTACATCCAACCATGACCCTCAAGGTACAGAGTCTAAACGTCTGCCATTCGAAGAAGCGGAATATGGTGCTGTAGGCATCGAGACACTACTATCGGCTTCCTTATCACTTTATCATGAAGGGCATATTTCATTGTCAAAATTAATAAAAAAATTGACCTATAATCCAGCGAAAATTCTTAACTTAAATAATATTGGAAGTCTTGAAGTTGGTAAAAAAGCAGATCTTATTGTGTTCGATAAAGATACCCCATGGGTACTTGATGCAGATAAATTAAGAACAAAATGCAAAAACACCACATTTGAGAATCAAAAAATGCAAGGAAAAGTATTGCTAACGATGGTAGGTGGGAATATCATTTATAGTACAATAAATTAATTTTGATTAACGCTTATTTCCATGTATTTATATATATTACTTGCTTGTTTTGCATACCTACTTGGAAGCATCCCTTTTGGATTGATAATTTCCAAAAAAATCTTACTGATTGATATTACGAAGTACGGCTCAAAGAACATAGGAGCCACTAATGTATTAAGATTGGGAAATAAAAAAGTAGCCTTCTTGACACTTATTCTTGACGCCTCAAAAGGATTAATTCCAATATTGTTATGTAATAAGCTTGGGTTGGATTACCCCCTCCTTGTTGGATTATTTGCATTAATTGGACATATTTTCCCCGTTTGGCTAAATTTCAAAGGCGGGAAAGGTATTGCAACTTATATTGGAATTCTTATCGCAACAAGCCCTCTCATTGCAATTCTATTTACCTTTATTTGGTTAATGATTTTCCTTATCTATAGATACTCTTCATTATCAGCAATATGCAGCGTGATATGTACACCAGCAATTTATTTCTCCTTCCAAATAATACCAAATAATGAAAATCTAATTATGTATTCACGAATACATGAAGCAGGCCTTTTTAATTTAAATCTAACGATTATACTTTTCATGACTTCAATTTTGATATATAGGCATATGGAAAACATAAAAAGATTAGTTGAAGGCAAAGAGTCCAGATTTAAAGACAAATGATATTAGTAATAGTAGAGTCCCCAGCCAAAGCCAAAACAATTAATAAATATTTAGGCTCCAACTACAAAGTTCTAGCATCTATGGGGCATGTAAGAGACCTCCCAGCTAAATCAGGGTCTATTCAAACTCATAACAACTTTGAAATGATTTGGAAAACCAATTCAGCTAGGTCTAAAACTATAAATGAAATAAAAAAAGAAGTAACAAGAGCAGATAAGATTATATTAGCCACAGACCCTGATAGAGAGGGGGAAGCAATTTCATGGCATCTATATGAATTATTTAATAACAAAGACAAAAAAAATTTTGAAAGAGTTGTCTTTAACGCCGTAACTAAGGAAACAGTTCTAACCGCAATTAAAGAACCTCGTAGTATTGATATAGATTTGGTAGAAGCATACAAGGCGCGACTGTCTCTTGATTACCTGATAGGATTTACAATCTCACCTATTCTTTGGAAAAAATTACCTGGTGCAAAATCAGCAGGACGTGTCCAATCAGTTGCATTAAAAATAATATGTCAAAGAGAATCAGATATTGAAACATTTAAAAGTCGAAGATATTGGACAATAAATGGTGATTTTAGAACAATAGACAATCAGGAATTTACAGCATATTTACATAGTCGAAATGGTAAGAAGTTAGAAAAATTCGATATCTCATCAGAAAAAGAAGCCAGTAACATTAATGAAAGCCTACTAACTTGCGAATATAAAATTAGTGATATAAACAAATCTAATTCTGAAAAAAAACCTTACCCCCCATTTACCACATCAACATTACAGCAAGAAGCGTCAAAAAGGCTAAGATTTGATCCTACACGAACAATGCAAATAGCACAAAGGTTATACGAAGGGATTGATAACCCACATATTGAAGGTGGTCTGATAACATACATGAGGACTGATGGTGTCCAGATTGAAGATAATATTATTGATAATATTAGAGATAAAATAAAAAATGACTACGGAGTCAATCAACTTCCAAACACAAAAATTTTATATAAAACAAAGTCTAAAAATGCGCAAGAGTCCCATGAAGCAATAAGACCGACATCTTTTAGTAATGATCCTGGAAAGCTGAAACCCTATTTATCTGATGAACAATTTAAACTATATGAATTGATCTGGAAAAGGACAATCGCAAGTCAAATGAAAAGTGCTATTTTTGAGAGGACTGCAATATCGTTAATTACTAAAGATAGTAATAATATCGAAAATATATTTAGAGCAAACTTCCAAGTCAAAACTTTTCCAGGTTTTCAAGTGATATATGATGATCAAAAAAGTGAGATAGATACTGATGATGTATTACCTGAATTAGAAACCAGTATCACTGTAAATAAAGATGATATAATTCTCTGTAATAAAGTATCCCAAACAGCCCATGCTACTGAGCCACCTCCGAGATATAATGCAGCATCACTCATCAAAACCCTAGAGGAACTAGGAATTGGAAGACCTTCAACGTATGCAAGTATCTTAAGTAAGCTATCTGAAAGAAATTATACTCAGTTAGATCAAAGAAGAATATCTCCTACGAGTAATGGCAGGTTGGTAACAGCATTTCTTGAAAATTATTACCCAGAATATGTCCAATATGATTTCACCGCAGATTTAGAGAACAAGTTAGACAAAATATCAAACGGTGACTTCACTCGACTATCTCTTTTAGAGGAGTTTTGGAAAAACCTTGATGAGTCCACCCAAAAGATCACTGATATTGAAAGAAAAGAAATTATAAATGTCATAAATGAGACTTTGGCCCCATACATCTTTGATCAAGATCTAGAAAATCCAAGATTGTGCCCTGAGTGCAGTGATGGAACTTTAACTCTTCTATCATTCAAAGACGGTTCATTCGTTGGTTGTTCAAATTACCCTGAGTGCAAATTCCAGAGAGATCTATCAGCTAAAAGTACGAAATCCATCCAGAAAGAAATAATTGCAATTGATCCCCAAACAAAAGAAAACATCATCTTGCAGAGTGGAAGATACGGTCCATATCTTGAACTTGAAAATATAGAAATTGATGGCAAACCCAAAAGAACATCAATACCTAAAAACATCAATATAGATAATTTAGATGAAAAAACTGCTATTCAATTAATATCTCTGCCCAGACTAATTGGGAATCATCCTGATACTAAAGAAGAAATTGTAGGTGCCATAGGAAGGTATGGGCCTTATTTAAAACATATGAATACATATGTTAATAAAATTGAACTTGATGAAATAGCCACTATTGGACTAAACAGAGCCGTATCATTAATAAATGAACAGGCTAAGAAAAGTTCACCAAATGCTTCAAATACAATTTTAGGTAAATATCCCACTACGGAAAGTGATATTATATTAACTAGTGGACGATATGGACCTTATATCAAATATAATAGAAAAAATTATTCTATTGGAAAAGATTATTCAATAGAGGATATCACGTTAGATAATGCAATTCAGATTATTAATTCTAAGGATAAAAAAAAATAAAACATCAGTTGACTTAATAATCTATTCATATATTTATATAATTAAAAAGACGGTAAAATGGCAAAATCTGGAAATATAAAAATACGACTCGAAAGTACCGCTGGTACGGGTTATTTTTATGTGACAAAAAAAAATAACCGAACTATGACAGAAAAACTTGTCATAAAAAAGTATGACCCAGTATTAAAAAAACACGTTGATTTCAAAGAAAACAAAATAAAGTAGTAAGGCTAAGCAAGCCTAAACTTTCTTATTCAAACATCATTACTTACAAATTTAACTTTAACCATTCATTGTTCGTTGGTCGGTTGTTAGTCTCTTATTTGGAGGAGGCCAAGTAAGTGACCAACAAAACGACCTAAAACCCTACGGACCCAGGAGATGCGGCGGACCTGAGCAACTCCGCAGGGAAACTCTTATGACTAAATCATAATATATATCAATTAAATGAGTAATTAAAATATTTTTTTAATTTTTATTTTCAAGAAACTTATTTACATTTTCTATAAAGGGATCCATTGATATTGGCTTCGACATATAACCCTCGCATCCTAACGATAGAATTTTTTCTTTGTCATCTTCCATAGCAAATGCCGTAATTGCAATGATCGGAATATGATTGTAATTTGCATCTGCCTTAATCCACTTTATTAAATCATAACCTGATATGCGAGGAAGTTGTATATCCATTAATATCAAATTCGGCATTTCTCTTGCTATAGTGTCCATGGCAAACATTGGATCAAAACATTCTATTACCACACAAGCTTCTGATGTAAGTATGTCTCTAAAAAGCTTCATATTTAACTTATTATCTTCAACTATTAGCACCTTTCTATTTCCAGTACTCATTTTTTTGTAATCCAATGTAAAAATAATTATTTTATATAATTAGCATATAATAATATATATTTTTTGATAGTATGTAATTATATAATTAAATAAAAAGATATGATGAATAAAATTACAAATAATTCTTATCGACTTCCGAAATTACCTATACCAATAGGAATTTATCAGCCATTTAGAAAGGTAAACAATCAAATCTATGTTTCTGGTCAACTACCAATTTCAAATGGAAAAATAGTGGCAGATATAAAAGAAACCAATGATTTTATTGTTTCAGCTGAAAAACAGCTTGAATTAGCCACGCTCAATCTTATCGCGCAGGCTGCTTCAGCGGTAAATTCGGACATAAAGAAAATTAAATCTTGTATTAGATTAAACATATACATAGTGGCTCCGACTAACTATACAGATCATTCCTCTTTAGCAAACACATCATCCAAAATCCTAAATGATTTTTTTCCTGAAACGCATGGTCATGCTCGTACAACAATTGGTGTACAGAGCCTTCCAATGGGGTCTTTGATTGAAGTAGATGGCATATTCGAAATAATCTAATCATATGCTCGAAATCTGTGACTCCATTGATAACATTCCTAAAGATCAATTTCTTAAGTTAGAAAATGATAATCCTTTTTTGAGTTATGATTTTCTATGGTCTCTAGAGAACTCCAATTGTATAAACGAAAATGTTGGATGGGTAACAAATCATATCATCTATCGAGATGAAGAAGGTAAGTTAGAAGCATTTACTCCAGCATATATAAAATATAATTCATTTGGTGAATTTGTCTTTGACCATGTTTGGGCAGATTTTTATAATAAAATTAATATGCAGTACTATCCAAAATTATTAGTCGGGATTCCATTCACACCTGTCAGATCATCTAAATTCCTCCTAAAAAAAAACAAAGACTCTAAGAAAATAGCTATAGCGAGAGACATTAAGAAAATTCTTGTATCAAATAATATTTCTAGTGCCCATATAAATTTTATCTTAGAAGATGATATTAAAATACTAAATGAAGAGAATTTTATAAAACGTAAAAGCAAACAATTTATATGGGAAAACAATAATTTTGCAAGTTTTAATGAATTCCTAGATTGTCTAACATCACGAAAAAGAAAGATGATAAAAAAAGAGAGGCAATATATCAATGAAGAAGGAATATCAGTTGAATGTATTGAAGGCAGAGAAATCACATCCGATTTAATTGAGCTATTTTATCAGTTTTATCTAGATACAAATTATAGAAAATGGGGAAATGTTTACTTAAACTTTGATTTTTTTGAAAATATCATAAAAAAAATCCCCTCTAATATCATATTAGTTGTAGCTAAAAAGAATAATGAAATTATAGCAACTGCTCTGCACATAAAGGGCAATAAGATATTATATGGAAGATATTGGGGTGCAAATAGCTACTATAAATACTTGCATTATGAATTATGCTACTATCAAGCCATAGAATATGCCATCAAAAATGAATTCAATTCCGTTGAAGCCGGTGCGGGAGGAGCTCATAAAATATCACGTGGCTACTCTCCTACTCATACTTATTCAGCTCACTATTTCTTAAACAAACAAATACATTCATTAATATCTGATTACATTGATCGAGAAGGTGATTATGTAGATGAAGAGATTGATTATCTATCAAAATTCAAACCATTTAAATCCTAGGAGTAAATATTATGAAAGCATACAATAAAGATAATATATTCGCTAAAATCATAAAAGATGAGATTCCTTCAATAAAAATATTAGATGAAGAGAATTATTTAGTAATTATGGATGCATTCCCTGAAAAACAGGGTCATGTACTTATTATCCCAAAGAATGAATCCAGAAATATTTTTGATATTGAAACAATAGACCTTGAAAGAATGATGGGCTTGGCCCAAAAAATTGCAATTGCTCAAAGAAAAGCGTTTGGTTCATCAGGAGTTAAGATAGTTCAAAATTCTGAGTCAAGTGCAGGACAAGTTATATTTCACACACATTTACACCTCATACCCTATTTTAATGATACTGAAGCTATGCCCTTGAGTCTTGACACTATGGAAAAACAAGCAGAGGCATTGAAAAAAGCTTTAATGTAATAAAATTTTATCTTTATTTGTTTTATTTTTTTTATCTAATATTTTCTTATTGTTTATCTGAATAACAAGATCATCTAAGTTGTTATCGACATCTATGCTAATTTCACCACCCCTTTTTAATCCACCAAATAGTAATTCATCAGCAAGTGGCTTTTTTATTTTTTCGTCAATGACACGCTGCAGTGGCCTAGCACCATATCTCTCATCAGCACCATTGCGCGTCAACCAGTCATAAGCTCCTTCAGATAGA
The DNA here is from genome assembly GCA_002704755.1 of Rhodobiaceae bacterium. Lineage (GTDB taxonomy): Bacteria > Pseudomonadota > Alphaproteobacteria > Rhizobiales > TMED25 > TMED25. The sequence continues at coordinate 93,095 of PAHC01000018.1, read as the reverse complement.
GTTAGTATTACATTCTTTTCATCTAATTGAGCTTCTAGTTTTATTATAAATTTATCAACCACCTGTTTCATTATCTCATTTGATAATGAGTTAAATGGAATAATTGAGTCGAGCCTATTTCTAAACTCTGGTGAAAAGATTCTATTAATTTCTTCATTGTAATTTTCATCATTTTTATTATCAGAAAATCCCATTGATTCTTTTGCAAGATCTTGAGCACCTGCATTTGTTGTCATAATTAGAATAACATTTCTAAAATCAATTTTTTTTCCATTATGATCACTTAAGAAGCCATAGTCCATCACTTGTAAGAGTATATTATATATATCAAAATGAGCTTTTTCTATTTCATCTAGCAGCAAAACACAATGTGGCGTTTTTTCGATAGCATCTGTTAGTAACCCTCCTTGATCATATCCCACATAACCAGGAGGTGCACCAATGAGCTTTGATACAGAATGTCTTTCCATATATTCTGACATATCAAATCTAATTAATTCAATAGAGAGATTACTTGATAATTGTTTCGCGAGTTCAGTTTTACCAACACCTGTTGGACCTGAAAATAAGTATGAACCAACAGGTTTTTCTTGGTCCCTAAGCCCTGCCCTTGCTGATTTAATAGATGATGCAAGTAGATCGATAGCATGATCTTGACCAAAGACTTGATTTTTTAGACTTTTATCAAGATTCTTTAATATTGAATTATCAGATTTAGTTACAGTTTTTTCAGGTATTTTTGCAATGATTGATAATGTTTTTTCAATCTCTTTTGACGTTATCTTTTTTTTTCGTTGGTCAAGAGGCAGTATAATTTGAGCAGCCCCTGTTTCATCTATTAAATCAATTGCTTTGTCCGGTAATTTCCTGTCTTGAAGATAACGGGATGATAATTCGACAGCAGTTATAAGACTGCCTTCATCGAATTTAATTTTATAAAAATCTTCAAAATATGGACGCAACCCTTTGATAATCCTTATCGAATCTTCGACACTCGGCTCTATTACATCAATTTTTTGAAACCTACGAACCAATGCCCTATCTTTTTCAAAATATCTTGAAAATTCTCTATAGGTTGTTGATCCTATACACTTGATCTGACCGGATTGTAGTGCTGGCTTGAGAAGATTTGCTGCATCCATCGCGCCTCCCGAAGTCGCACCAGATCCAATGATGGTATGAATTTCATCAATGAAGAGAACTGAATTTGGTATTTTCTCAATTTCTTTCAATACATCTTTTAATCTTTCCTCAAAATCTCCCCTATACCTAGTCCCAGCAATAAGAGCACCCATATCTAATTGAATAATATTTGTTTCTCTTAAAAACTCTGGAACTTCATCCTTAACTATTTTTAAGGCAAGTCCCTCTACAATTGCAGTTTTACCAACACCTGGATCACCAACCAACAACGGATTATTTTTTCTTCTCCGACATAAAGTTTGTATTATTCTTGTTATTTCGTTTTCTCTTGCAATAACAGGATCAATTTGGCCTTTTTTGGCCTTATTATTTAGATTTATACAATAGTTATCTATGTTTGGTGTTAAGCTTTCTTGTGATTTGTTTTCATCACTATAATCTTCTGAGAACTCTATCTTATCAGTATCTTGTTTAGTACCATGACTCAAATAATTAACCACATCATACCTGCTAAGATTTGCTTTATTCAGAAAATAAACTGCATGACTCTCTCTTTCAGAAAAGATTGAAACGAGAATATTTGCACTGGTAACTTCTTCTTTCCCTGATGTTTGAACATGTATTACCGCGCGCTGAACAACTCTTTGAAAACTTGTAGTTGGCTTAACATCATCTATATCCTTAACTATAATATGACGTAATTCGTTATCAATGTACCCCTGAAGATCATCTTTAATTTTAATTAAATCTATGGAGAAGTATTTAAATATAGAAATAGCATCATCGTCATCAATGATAGCAAGGAGAAGATGTTCAAGTGTTGAGAATTCGTGTTTTTTTGACCTTGCAATCGAAAGAGCTTTATGCAAAGAGTCTTCTAATCCTTTTGAAAATGTTGGCATATTATTTATTTTTCTCCATTTTACATTGTAGCGGATGACCGTTTTTTATTGAGTAGTTCATTACTTGCATAACTTTTGTTTCAGCAATATCAAAGGGGTAAATTCCGCACAAACCTTTTCCATTTCGATGAACATGCATCATGATTTGATTCGCTTGATCAATATCCTTATTGAAATATCTCATAAGAACATCAACAACGAATTCCATAGGAGTATAATCGTCATTTAGAAGGATGACCTCATACATGCTAGGACGTTTAACTTTATCCTTTGTTATGGTTTGCGTATTATTAGATATATTATCTTCAGACATTTGCATCATCTAGAAATAAAAAAATTACATATAATATACTTGGTGAGTAAAAAATAAAAATCAATTTTAAAAAATATTTTTTTAATTATTTTCCATTCTAGTTAATCAAAATATAATATTTACATGTTAATTTTTTTTCATGAAATATAATTCTGTAAAATATTTAATATATTTTATGTTAATGCTTTGCATTACTTCTTTTTTTACCGAAGCCAAGGCTGCACCTAAATATTCATCATTCAGCCTTGATGCAATAACTGGAAAAACTCTCCATAATAATAATGGATATCAATTAAGGTACCCGGCTTCATTAACCAAAGTTATGACTCTTTATTTAGTTTTTGAAGATTTAGAAAAAAGAAAGATTCAGAAATCAGACTTAATAATATTTTCAAGAAATGCATCCCGTAAGCCAGCATCAAAACTAGGAATATCTGAAGGGGAATCTATAAGCGTTAGTAATGCAATAAAAGCACTTGCAGTGAAATCAGCGAATGATGTTGCTACGGCTATTGCTGAGTATCTTGAGGGTTCTGAAGAAAAATTTGCATTGCGTATGACAGAAAAAGCAAAAGATCTTGGGATGATAAATACTACATTTAAAAATGCATCTGGGTTACATAACAACCATCAAAAAACAACAGCTTTTGACATGGCTATTCTTGCTTTACGAATGTTAAAAGATTACCCTGATGAGTCTAAGGTCTTTGCACTTAAGGAATTCAATTTTGAAGGACAGAAATATGTTAGTCATAACAAATTACTGTTCAATTACTCAGGAACAAAAGGAATGAAGACTGGCTATACTAGTATGTCAGGATTTAACTTAATTTCTTATGTTGAACGGGATAGAAAAAAAATCATATCGATTGTTATGGGTGGAAGTAGTTCACATTCAAGAAATAGTAATATGGTAAAAGTATTGAATAAATCACTCAAAATGGAAGCAAACACTATTCATTTCCCAAAAATGAATCCGTATCTAAACAGAAAGAAAAATCAAATGAACGAAGATAGCGAATATTTAATTTATGAATCAAAAAACGATACATCCAGGTTTGATAGGTTAAGTGATAGAGTTGATAAAATATTATCTATTTTCCCGTAAATTTTTTTCCTTTATTATATACTCTCTCGCAAGATTGATCTTCTTCGCCAAATACTCAGTTCCTCCATTATCTGGATGATTTTTTCGTATTAAATCTTTATAAGCTGTCTCTATTTCTTCTAAACTTGCACTTTTATTAATTCCAAGTATCTCGTATGCTTCATCTAAATTTGATATTTCGTTTGATGATTTATTCTGATTATTTATTGAGCTAAATCTATCTCTGATCTTAACTAAAAAGGGTACTAAATAAAATAAGAATGCAAGTAATTTAAATTTTATCAAGGCTAAAATTAATAAGATAAGAAGTGTAGAAAGTAGAATAATCATTTATTTTATTGATTTGGTGCGATCGAGAAGATTCGAACTTCCACAGAGTTTCCCCTACAGCGACCTCAACGCTGCGCGTCTACCAATTCCGCCACGATCGCAGAAATTTTTAATATATGCTTTAATATATTAGAATGTTAATATTTAGCAATTATAATTAACCAATAAAGAAATAATGTTTAAAAAAGTTGAACTATTAAAAAGCAAAACACCCATTGATTATGAAATAGCATCTAGATTTATGGAAAAAAGATCTTCTCTAATCCACAGTGGTGAAGCTAATGAACTTGTTTGGTTACTAGAACACCCGAGTGTTTATACTGCTGGGTCAAGTGCTAAAGATAATGAATTACTTGATACAAAAGATATCCCAGTATACAAAACTCCGAGAGGTGGAAAATACACCTATCACGGGCCTGGTCAAAGAATAATATACCTAATGATTAACTTGGAACGAAGCAATAAAGATATACGCAAATTCATAATGATACTTGAAAGAATAATAGTAAAAACCTTTAAAAAATTTGATATGGATGTATATCCTGTAAGAGATAGGATTGGTATTTGGATAAAAACAAATAATGGTGAAGAAAAAATAGGTGCAATAGGTTTGAAAGTTAAAAAATGGATTTCCTTACATGGAATATCAATAAATATAAATCCCGATCTTCAATATTTTGATGGGATTGTACCGTGTGGATTATCCGAATATAGTGTTACGAGTATTAAAAGTATTAAGGAAAACATTTCTATCGATAATTTTGATCAAGAATTTATATTAAACTTTGAGAAAGAATTCGGGAAGGTGCAGAAAATAAGCAACCTAACTCTGGATTGAATTGATAAGCTTCATAAAAAAAGCAATCTCATCTTTTTTTATTTTTAACTCACTCTTTTTATTTACGTCCTGATAAATTTCGTTGTTAAACAACTCATCAACATAAATCGTGCTCCATAATTCAACTAATTTAATTTTTTGGAGGACTACCAAAATAGTTAAGATGCAGGAGCCACTAATTTTTATTAACTCAAACATGATAAATAATTTAAAATTATCATGACCAACCAAATACTCCTCAACAAGAGCTATATTTTCCTGATTTTGTTGTATTGGGCGTAAATTTGATGTTGTTTTCCAATTTGTATTAAAAATATTATCAAATTTATCTAGGGCATTATCCCAAATTTGTTTTTGTTTATTAGCTAAAGACTCTGGAGAGTTGACTCTATAAAACAATAGATCTGTTTCAAGATATTTTAATATTTGAGATGTGATAGATTTTTTAGAATCCTCTGTCCATGTACTATATTTTAATATTAGGTTTATCATACTGATATTTGTCTTATGATTATTTCTATCTGATATCTCATTAAGTATTAATTCTTTAATATAAACATTTGGAATAATGATATTTTTTCCATTTTTGGTTTTATATTTACTACCATTAATTGTTAAATAAATTTTGTTATCTCTATCAATGAACCCAACCTTTTTTTTACTGATATTTGTTAACTCATCCATTCAAATTTAGCCCCAGCTTACTGATTGCATTTTTAAAATGATAAGGTGTATCAACAACAACATTAATATCTTTAGTATTCTCAATATTTGGAAAATTTATTTCGTAAGAATGCAAATATAACTTTTTTTGGATACTCATAGGATATTTTTGATCTCCATATTTTGTATCTCCAATAATAGGGCAACCTAACATCAATAAATGCTTACGTATCTGATGTTTTCTACCTGTATGCGGCATCAGTTCCATCAAAGATACACCATCAGGATTCGATGATTTTATTTTAAAATAAGTTAATGCTTCCTGCAATTTATCACTAGCACTAGTAATTTTCTTATTTTTTAACTCCAATGGATAGTCTACTACTCCATTATTTTTTTTTGGAAAATTATTTGTAAGAGCTAGATACTTTTTATTAATAAGTCTTTTATTAAAAGCCTCAGTATAATATTGGGCTGACTTTCTGTTTTTGGCAATAAGAAGCGCACCAGTAGTATTTTTATCAAGTCTATGAACAAGTCTGTAGCTTGAGTCCTCTGATTTTATTATAGAGTCAATATGATATCTAGCTGACACACCACCTTGCGTAGGAAGCCCATAAGGCTTATTTATTACAATAACATCTTTATCGTGATAAACGGTCATATCTGACAAAAGTAAATTTTCTCTTTTATTGTTCTGATATCTCTGTTTTTCATTGAATTCAAAATTAGGCGGAACACGGATTTCATCACCTGACGATACCCTATAGTCAGATTTCTTTCGCCCACCATCAACTCGTACTTGCCCGGTCCTTATAATTTTTTGAATTTCAATAAATGATGCATTTGTTAAATTCTCTTTCAACCAACGGTCTAATCTTATTCCTGAATCATCATTTTTAACAAACTTATTCATTACATTACATTCATCTAAGAACAAACATACCTAATAGAAGTGCAGAAAGAGATAGTCCAACTGACAGTATGATATAACTTACTGCGAAAATTTTACCATAATTCTGGTACAAAATAAAAGCATCGATTGAGAAGGTAGAAAAAGTTGTAAATCCTCCGAGAAGACCAACTGTTAGTAATAATTTTGTGTTTTCAGAAATAAAAAGATAGCCATTAAAAAGTTGGTAAAAAAACCCAATAAAAAAACTACCAACTATATTTACTATGATTGTAGAAAAAGGAAGATTTGAGCTAAAAAAATAATTTGAGGCTATATAAATAAAATATCTAAGAACTGAACCTATGAAGCCACCTAAGCCTACATATAGGATATTTAGCATTCTTTATGCAATAGCGTTCGTATTTTCTAATTCTTCTTCAACTTCATCTACTTGAATAGGACCCGAGTCTTTTCCTTTAGCATCAATATCTCTATCAACAAATTCAATTACTGCCATTGGGGCTGAGTCACCATACCTAAAGCCAGCTTTAATAATTCTTGTGTAACCTCCACTTCTTTCAGCATATCTCGGTCCAAGAACATCAAAAAGTTTAGATACCATAGTTAGATCACCCAGTTTAGATATTGCTTGCCTTCTTTTATGAAGGCTATTTGTTCTTGACAAGGTAACCAATTTCTCGACTATTGGTCTCAATTCTTTTGCTTTTGGTAAAGTAGTTACGATTTGCTCATGTTTGATCAGCGCATTTGCCATATTGGAGAACATTGCCTTCCTGTGGCTTGATGTTCTATTAAGTTTTCTACCTGAATTATTATGGCGCATAATAAATCTCCTAAATTATTATCCTGTTAGTAACTATCTTCATATCGTTTTGCGAGATCATCTATATTTTCTGGAGGCCAATTTGGTATATTCATACCTAAATGTAATCCCATCTGAGCTAACACTTCTTTTATTTCATTAAGTGATTTTCTACCAAAGTTAGGTGTCCTTAACATCTCAGACTCAGATTTTAAAATTAAATCACCAATATAAACTATATTATCATTTTTTAGACAATTTGCTGACCTAACAGATAATTCAAGTTCATCAACTTTTTTAAGCAATGCTGGATTAAATGTTAACTCAGGTGCTTTATCTTCAATCACTGGAGCAACAGGTTCTTCAAAATTAACAAATACATCTAATTGATCTTGCATAATTCTTGCAGCAAACGCAACTGCATCTTCAGGTCTTACAGAACCGTCCGTTTCGATAGTCATATTTAGTTTATCATAATCTAATATTTGCCCTTCTCTTGTATTTTCAATTTCATAAGAAACGCGTTTTACTGGAGAAAACAAACTATCTATTGGTATTAAACCAACAGGCTCATCCTCGGACCTATTTTTCTCAGCTGGTACATAGCCTCTTCCTGTTCTTGCTATAAACTCCATCCTGATATTAACCTTATCATCAAGTGTACAAATAACCGTTTCCGGATTGAGTATTTCAACATCAGATGATGACTCTATATCACCAGCTAGTACTGTACACGGACCTGTCTTATTAAGTATAAGCTTCACCTCTGAATCTATATGCATTTTCAGTGCTATGTCTTTTATATTTAAGATAATATCAGTTACATCTTCTCTAACTCCTGATATTGCTGAAAACTCGTGAAGAACACCATCAATTTTTACGGATGTAATCGCACTACCTTGTAGAGATGACAGAAGTATTCTCCTTAGTGTATTTCCTATTGTTAATCCAAAGCCTTTTTCAAGAGGTTCTACTGTTAGAACTGATATATTCTTTTCAGAGTTATCCTCTTTTAATTCAATTTTATTTGGTTTAATTAACTCTTGCCAATTTTTTTCTATCACGGTATTTCCCTCAATGTTTTAAATTTAACGCGCTATCTATTGTTTATACTCGACGCTTTTTCGGAGGCCTACATCCATTATGAGGTATTGGAGTAACATCTTTTATTGATGTTATTATAAAACCTGTAGATTGTAGGGCGCGAAGTGCAGACTCCCTTCCTGTTCCAGGTCCTTTAACCATTACCTCAATGGTTGCCATGCCATGCTCCATAGCTTTCTTTGCAGCATCTTCAGCAGCCACTTGAGCCGCATAAGGTGTTGATTTTCTTGATCCCTTAAAACCCATGCCACCAGCAGACGACCATGATATTGCGTTACCTTGAGCATCTGTTATTGTTATCATAGTATTGTTGTATGTTGCGTTAACATACGCGATACCAGATGAGATATTTTTCTTTTCGCGTCTTTTTACTCTCGTTTTATCTTTGGCCATGGATCCTCACTACTTCTTCTTGCCTGCTATTGGTTTCGCAGGACCTTTTCTTGTCCTTGCATTTGTATGTGTTCTTTGTCCTCTTACTGGAAGACCTCTTCTATGCCTTAGCCCCCTGTAACATCCAAGATCCATCATTCCTTTTATATTCATTGCAACTTCACGACGCAAATCACCTTCAACAACATAATCATTATCAATTGCTTCCCTAATTGCTATAACTTCAGCATCCGTTAGTTGATTTACTCTTTTTGTGCTTTCAATATTCACCTTAGTACATATTTCTTTTGCCTTCATTGGTCCAATACCATGTATTGATGTCAAAGCAATTTCAACTCGTTTATTCGTTGGAATATTAACTCCTGCTATCCTAGCCAATTTATATCTCCTTTTTTAAGATAAATATTTGATAAAAACATTTAGACATAATTATCATGCTTTTATATCAATATTTAATACCATTATCAATTACAATCGATCCAAAAATTCTAGTGCTTCGTGTTGTTCTCTATCAATTTATCTATAAGCTTATTTACGGTACTGATATCCTGCATTCCATCTATTTTATTCACAAAAAAATCTTTTTCATAAAATGCAATTATTGGCCTTGTTTCTTTATTATAGACATCTAATCTTTTTCTTAATACATCAGCATTATCATCATCACGAACTGAATCACTTTCAGAAGCCCTTTTTGTTATACGCTCAAATAGCTCTTCCTGATCTACAACCAATTCAATTAACAAATTGATGCTTAAATTATTTTGAGACAGCAGTGCATTCAAACTCTCTGCTTGAGCCAGTGTTCTCGGGAACCCATCAAATATACGTCCTGGACTAGTTGCTGTTTCTTCAATCTTTTCTTTCATTATCTGTATAATTAATTCGTTATCTACAAGCTTGCCGCTTGCAAGGACATTTTTGACAATCTTACCAGTCGGAGTATTGTTTTTTATTGCTTCTCTTAGCATATCTCCAGTGGAAAGCTGAACGTAGTCATATTTTTCAACAATATATGTTGCCTGTGTACCCTTTCCACATCCTGGTGGACCTAATAAAATTAGATTCATCTCTTTTTACCTCGAAGGTTGGCCTTCTTGATTAACCCTTCGTATTGATGTGCTAACAAGTGACTCTGTACTTGGGAGACGGTATCCATGGTAACATTAACCACGATCAATAAAGACGTTCCCCCAAAATAAAAAGGAATTGCTGCGTACGACATTAATATCTCTGGTAAAATACATATTGCAGCTAAATATGCTGCACCAACACACGTTATTCTTGTTAAGACATAATCTATATATTCTGCTGTTTTTTCACCTGGTCTAATACCCGGAATAAATCCACCTTGTCTTTTTAGATTATCGGCAGTATCTGATGGATTGAATACGATTGCTGTATAAAAAAAGGCAAAGAATACAATTAGTGATATATAGAAAGTTAGGTATAGTGGTGCCCCCCTACCTAAATACGAACTTATTATATTTAGCCATTCTGGACCCTGTCCCGTTGAAAAATTTGCAACAGTCATTGGCAGCAGCAGTAAGGATGAAGCAAAAATTGGGGGAATAACACCGGCTGTATTTATCTTGAGTGGCAAGTGGGAACTATCACCCTCAATAATCTTATTGCCTTGTTGTCGACGTGGATATTGCACAATTAACCTTCGTTGAGCTCTTTCAACGTAAACGATAACAACAATAACTGCTATAGCCAGGAGTATCACAGCTAATATCAACCATGTTGATAGTGCTCCCTGTCTACCTAATTCGAGAGTATTTACTAAAGCAGAGGGCAGTTCGGCAACAATACCTGCAAATATTATTAATGAGATACCATTTCCGATACCTCTGGCCGTTACTTGTTCACCTATCCACATAAGAAAAACAACCCCGCCAACTAAGGTTATAACTGCTGACATACGAAAATAAAGACCAGGATCAATTACTATATCACCAGCCCCTTCTAAACCTATTGAAATACCCCAAGCCTGCAAAGCAGCCAGGAATACTGTACCATATCTGGTATACTGATTTATTTGTTTTCGCCCTCTTTCACCTTCTTTTCTCATTTGTCCGAGAGCTGGCGAAACTGCTACTAGGAGTTGCATTATAATAGCTGCAGAAATATACGGCATGATGTTGAGAGCAAATATTGCCATTCGCCCAACAGCACCACCCGCAAACATATCAAACATACCAAGTATTCCACTTTGATTTTGTTGGAATAAATCATTTAATGCACTCGTATTTATGCCCGGTAAAGGAATAAATGTCCCTAATCGGTATATAAGCAATGCGCCAAGAGTGAATAAGATTCTTTGCTTGAGATCTTTTGCTTTAGCAAAAGTTGAAAAATTAATATTTGACGCTAGTTGTTCAGCCGCAGATGCCATAAATTACCACAATGATTATTTCTATGTTGTCTTATTTTTCAGCAGATCCAATAATCGTAATCTTACTACCTGATTTCTCAATTAATTTGATAGCCTTTTCTGAGGCACCAGATACTTCAAATGCCACCTTAGATTTTAGATTACCTCTGCCTAATATTTTAAGGCCATTCTTTTCTTTACTAATTAGTTTAGCCTTAAGTAAATTTTCTGTATTGATGACCTCTTTATCGTTTATTTTACCATTATCGATAAAATATTGAATTCTGTCCAAATTAAAAATATTGTACTCTTTTGCAAAAATGTTATTGAAACCTCTCTTAGGCAACCTTCGATGTAAAGGCATTTGTCCACCTTCAAAGCCCTTTATTGCAACACCAGAACGAGATTTTTGTCCTTTTACTCCTCTGCCAGCAGTTTTTCCAGTTCCTGAGCCAATTCCTCGACCAACTCTTTTTCGATCTTTTTTAGCACCGTTTACATCGGATAATTCGTTTAATCGCATTATAATGATCCTATTTTACTCAATTATTTCAACAAGATGTTTTACTTTTCTAACCATGCCTCTTACAGAAGGCGTATCTTCTAATTCTCTAACCCTACCTATTTTGTTTAAACCAAGCCCAACTAGGGTTTGTTTTTGGTCAAATTTTCTACCTATAGAGCTACCAATTTGCTTTACTGTTATAGTTTTTACTTTATTTGACATATTACTATCCATCAACTTCAACATTTTGTTCTTTTCTTCTCGTGATGAGATTACTCACTTTAAGCCCTCTCCTCGAAGCAATCATTCTTGGACTTTGTTCATTTTTAAGCGCATTAAATGTTGCTCTAACCATGTTATAAGGATTTGATGTACCTTGCGACTTGGCAACAACATCTTGTACGCCTAACGCTTCAAAAATTGCCCTCATTGGTCCACCAGCAATTATGCCAGTACCCGAAGGTGCTGTTCGCAAAATGACTTTACCTGCGCCATGGTGGCCTTGTACATCATGATGGAGTGTCCTACCGTCTCTTAGTGGTACTTTAATCATCTCTCTTTTGGCATCGTCTGTTGCTTTTTTTATAGCCTCAGGCACTTCTTTTGCTTTACCATGCCCAAAACCAACTTTTCCCTTTTGGTCTCCAACCACAACTAATGCTGCAAAACCAAATCTTCGTCCACCTTTTACAACTTTTGCCACTCTATTGATGTGAACAAGACGATCAATCAGGTCATTATTTTCTTCTTTAGTCTTTACTTGTGATCTTGCCATACTTTACACTTCCTTAAAATTGCAGTCCATTTTCTCTAGCAGAGTCAGCGAGCGCTTTGACACGACCGTGATATAGATAACCACTCCTATCAAAAACAACCTTTTCAACACCAGCTTTAAGTGTTCTCTCCGCTATTAATTTACCAATATTCTCAGCTGCCTTTACATCAGAACCATTATCTTTACGTATATCTTTTTCTAAAGTGGATGCTGAAGCGAGAGTTTTTCCATTAATATCATCTATGACTTGAGCATATATATTTTTGGAAGACCTAAAGACGCTCAGTCTTGGTCTTTGATCTTTGTTTGTTTTCAAAGCTCTTCTTACTCTTTTTTTTCTTTTTATTTTAATATCTAAATATGCCATCTTGAACTCTATTTTTTCTTGCCTTCTTTTCTAAATACGTATTCATCTTTGTACCTAATGCCTTTGCCCTTATAAGGCTCAGGTGGTCTAAATCTTCGGATCTCAGCTGCTGTTTGTCCAACTTTTTGTTTATCTATACCTTCAATTGTTATTTCAGTAGGTTTAGAACACTTTATTTCAATTCCTTCTGGAACCTCATATTTTACATCATGACTAAATCCGAGTGCAAGTTGGAGAGTATTACCTTGCACCTGAGCCCTATAGCCAACTCCTTGAATTTCAAGTGTTTTTATAAAGCCTTCAGAAACACCTGCAACTAAGTTATCAATTAATGTTCTAGTTAGCCCCCAAAAAGAACGTGCTTTTTTATTAGGGCTCTTTGGAATTACATTAATTGAACTATCATTAATTTGCACATCAACATCATCAAAGAGTGTGGCAGATAATTCACCTTTAGGACCTGTTACAGTAATAATACCATTAGTAATAATTGCTTTCACATTATCAGGTATATCTATTGCTTTTTTTCCAATTCTTGACATCTTTTCCTCATTTAGAATACTTTACAAAGTATCTCCCCACCTACGTTAGCTTCTCTTGCGTTAACATCAGACATTACACCTTTTGAGGTGGATAATATGGAAACACCTAAACCATTGAATACACGAGGTAGCTCTGATACAGATGAATATACTCTTCGCCCAGGCTTTGATACTCTTTCCAATCTTTTAATAACAGAGTCTCCTTCATAATATTTAAGTTCAATCTCAAACATAGGAAATTGCCCTTCAACCTCTATTCTAGTATATCCTCTTATATACCCTTCATCCTGCAGCACTAATAATACATTTTCCCTGAGCTTAGAAGCGGGTGTTAGAACGGTTGATTTTTTTCTTAAAAGTGCATTTCTTATTCTAGTTAGCATATCTGCTAATGGATCTGTCATCATTTTTACATCCTCACCAACTTGACTTTGTCATACCAGGTATTTGGCTCTCTGCTGTTAAGTCTCTAACTGCAATTCTGGACACTCCTAGTTTTCTATAATATCCACGTGGCCTACCGGTAATAGCGCATCTATTTCTATATCTTATAGGAGCTGAATTCCTTGGAAGTTTTGCAAGTTTTACAGCAGCTTGAAAACGTTCTTCCATTGATAAAGTTTTATTTTTTGATAGCTCTTTGAGCGCAGTTCTCTTTGCAGAGTATTTTTTACTCAAATTCCATCTTTTCTTATTTCTTTCTGTAATACTTACCTTAGACATTTTTGCTCCTATTACTAATTCCTAAAAGGGAAATTCAACCCTGATAACAATACTTTTGCTTCTTCATCTGTTTGCGCTGTTGTGCAAATGATTATATCCATACCCCTAATGACATCTACTTTGTCATAATTAATCTCTGGAAACACAATATGCTCCTTAATACCCATTGCGTAATTACCATTACCATCAAAACTTTTTGAACTTATACCTCGAAAATCTCTTACTCTTGGTAGCGCTATTGTTATTAATCGGTCAACAAAATCATACATCCTAGATTTTCTAAGCGTTACTTTTGTACCTATCACCATTCCTTCTCTTAATTTGAAGTTAGCAATCGATTTTTTTGCTTTTGTAAAAACTGGTTTTTGTCCAGCAATAAGTCCTAGTGCTTCAATGGCTATATCCGCTTTCTTTGACTCTGATACTGCGTCTCCCAGTCCCATATTGATAACAATCTTATCAAGCTTAGGTATTTGCATAGAATTGGTGTAATTGAATTTATCCAATAAATCCTTTACTACGACATCATCATAATGTGTTTTCATACGAGGTATATAATTATTTGTCATCTATTAGCTCCCCAGACTTTTTATAGAATCTAACCTTTTGTCCATCTTTTTGTAATTTAAATCCTACTTTTGATGCTTTTGAGTCTTTTGGATCGATTAAGGCAACATTTGAAACATGAATTTTGCCCTCTTTTTCTATGATTCCGCCTTGCTGCGTTTGTGTTTGTTTTTGGTGCTTTTTCTTAATGCTTATACCTTGAACAATTAATTTATTTTCATCAGGAAATACTGTAAGGACAGTACCAGTTCTGCCCTTATCTTTCCCGACAAGAACTATGACATTATCTCCTTTTTTAATTTTAGCTGCCATTAGAGCACCTCCGGCGCAAGTGATATAATTTTCATATGATTTTTTGCCCTTAATTCTCTTGTAATAGGTCCAAAAATTCTTGTCCCGATAGGCTCACCCTGATTGTTAATTAATACAGCAGCATTTCCATCAAATCTTATTGCTGTTCCATCATTCCTTAAGATCCCTTTTGCAGTTCTAACAATTACAGCTTTAAGCACGTCACCTTTTTTCACTCTGCCACGTGGGATTGCCTCTTTCACCGTTACGACTATTGTATCACCAATGTGAGCAGTTTTTCTTTTTGAACCACCAAGCACTTTAATACACTGAACTCTTTTTGCTCCAGAGTTATCAGCTACGCCTAAATTTGTTTGCATTTGGATCATTTTCTATTATCCCTTTAATATCCTATAACACTATCCATCTTTTGAGTTTAGAGTATGGTCTTGATTCTTGAATTCGCACTTGATCTCCGATGTTGTATTTATTTTCCTCATCATGCGCATGATATTTTTTAGACCTTCTAACAGTTTTCTTTAATAGAGGGTCAATAAACCTTCTTTCAACTCGTACAACTATCGTTTTGTCGAGACTATTATTTTCTACAACACCTGAGAGTATTCTCTTTGGCATTATTTCTTCTCCTGTATTATGTTTTTCTCGTTTTGTATTGTCTTAAGTTTTGCTATTGTTCTTCTCACAAATCTAACTCTTGCCGTATTGTCCAATTGACCACTGGTTTTTTGAAACCGTAAATTTAATTGCTCTTTTTTAAACTTTACGAGTTCATCAGTAATTTGATCTTTTGATAACTCTCTTATTTCACTTGTCTTCATAATTCTAGAACCTAATTAACATCACTTATTCTTGATACAAATTTACATTTAACTGGTAATTTAGCAGCTGCAAGTGACAACGCCTCACGGGCGACATCAACTGGCACACCATCTATCTCAAACATCATTCTTCCTGGTTTAACTTTTGCTGCCCAATATTCCACTGATCCCTTTCCCTTACCCATCCTAACTTCTGTAGGTTTTTTTGAAACAGGAACATCAGGAAATATTCTAATCCAAACTCTGCCAGCTCTTTTCATATGTCTAGTCATTGCACGTCTAGCAGCTTCGATTTGTCTAGCTGTCACTCGGGATGGTTCTAATGATTTTAAACCATATGATCCAAAATTTAGAGTAAAGCCACCCTTGGCATTACCACTGATTCTACCCTTATGCATTTTTCTGAATTTAGTTCTCTTTGGTTGTAACATGATTAATTCCCTAGATTTCTACCTTAGCTGAACGAGTTTGATCTTGATTGCCAGTTATGCTTTTTTCTTGAGCCATAGGATCATGTTCAAGTACTTCGCCTTTAAAAATCCATACTTTAATTCCAATTGCACCATAAGTTGTTTGAGCAGTTGCAACACCATAATCAACATTTGCTCTTAATGTATGAAGTGGCACTCTTCCTTCCCTATACCATTCTGTTCTTGCAATTTCAGCCCCCCCAAGTCTTCCACCACAGTTTATTCTGATTCCTCCAGCACCCATTCTTAATGCTGTTTGCACAGCTCTTTTCATAGCACGTCTAAACGCAACCCTTCTTTCTAGCTGCTGTGCAATTGACTCAGCAACTAAAGTAGCATCTATTTCAGGTTTTTTAACTTCAAGTATATTTATTGATACGTCTGTATTAGTTATTTTTTGTATTTTGTTTTTGATAAGCTCAATATCTGAACCTTTCTTGCCAATTAAAATCCCTGGTCTCGCGGAATAAATTGTAACGTTGCATTTCTTGTGGGGACGCTCAATAACAATTTTAGAAATTGCTGCAGTCGCCTTTAACCCATTGACAAGACTTCTTATTTTTCTATCTTCCATAAGAAGTTTTGGATATTCATTTTTCTCAGCAAACCAACGTGAGTCCCACGTTCTGTTAATCCCAAGTCTTAGTGCTATTGGAGATACTTTTTGACCCATTACTTTGATTCCTCATTATCAAGTTGTTTAACAACAACAGTAAGTTGGCTAAATGGTTTTTGAATTCTTCCAACTCTACCTCTTGCTCTTGGCTTCCACCTTTTAAGTACTAAATTTTTACCGACATAGGCCTCATTTACATATAGTTCATCAATATCTAAATTATGGTTGTTTTCAGCATTTGCTATGGCAGACTTTAGAGTTTTAAGTACATCTTGTGCAATCCGTTTTCTTGAAAACTGCAGATCATTAATTGCTTTATCAACTTTTTTACCTCTAATCATAGCAGCAACAAGATTTAATTTCTGTGAACTAATTTTTAGATTTTTTGTTATGGCTAAAGCCATACCTTCTTGTAATTTTGGGGCCATAATTATTTCCTTTTAGCTTTCTTGTCTGCAAGATGACCATAATAAGTCCTTGTAGGAGAGAACTCACCAAACTTTCTACCAACCATTTCTTCAGTGACTAGAACAGGAATATGTTTTTGGCCATTGTGAACACCAAAAGTTAACCCAACAAACTGAGGAAGAATGGTTGATCTTCTTGACCATATCTTAATTACATCGTTACGACCTGATGCTCTAGCATTCTCAGCTTTCTTTAACAAATAACCGTCAACAAACGGTCCTTTCCAGATTGACCTAGCCATTTATATTTTACCTTTTCTTTTTCAAATGCCTGCTTCTAAGTATCAGCTTGTCAGTAGACTTATTACTTCTGGTTTTTTTACCTTTGGTTGGTTTACCCCACGGTGTAACTGGATGCCTACCTCCAGAAGTTTTACCTTCCCCACCACCATGTGGATGGTCAATTGGGTTCATAGCGACACCACGAACAGATGGCCTTTTACCCAACCAACGTGATCTTCCAGCTTTTGCTAGTTTGATATTCTTATTATCAGGGTTTGATACTGCACCAATTGTTGCCATACACTCTGATCTAGTCATTCTTTGTTCACCAGAGTTTAATCTTAAGATTGAATATGCTTGATCTCTACCAACAAGCTGAACATAGGTCCCTGCAGAACGAGCTATTTGCCCTCCTTTTCCAGGCTTAAGTTCAACGTTATGAATTATAGTACCAATTGGAATATTGGCTAAAGGCAAAGCATTTCCAGGCTTAATATCAGATTTTGAACCTGAAGAAATTACATCTCCAACAGATAATCTTTGCGGAGCCAAAATATAAGATTTAGTCCCATCTTCATATGATAGAAGTGCTATGAATGCAGATCTATTAGGATCATATTCGATTCTTTCGACTGTTGCAGGAATATCATGGTGATTTCTTTTAAAATCAATAATCCTATATAACCTCTTGTGTCCGCCGCCCCTTCTTCTAGCGGTTACTCTACCATTATTATTTCTTCCACCAGATTTTGTTAGACCAACTGTGAGGGTTTTTTCTGGTTTACCACTCCATAGGCTATCCCTAGATACTAATACTAGTCCTCTTTGCCCTGGTGTATTTGGTTTGAATGATTTTAGTGCCATAATATTATCCACTTATACCTGTTGTAAAATCAAAGCTCTGACCGTCTTCAAGTGATACAATTGCCTTCTTGACGTCAGATCTTTTACCAATTCTTCCCTTGAAACGCTTAACCTTTCCCTTACGTATAAGAGTGTTTACCGACTTAACTTTTACTTTAAAAAGAGTTTCTATTGCCTCTTTGATTTGTGTTTTTGTTGCCGTTTTTGAAACATCAAAGATCACTTGACCATTTTCAGATACCAAAGTAGCCTTTTCAGTAATAACTGGGTTTCGTATAATGTCATATAATTCTATTTCATTCATCTAAACGACCCTCAATTTCTGTTATAGCATTCTTAGTAATAAACAGCTTATCCCTTTTCAAGATGTCATAAACATTCATACCATGAACTGGAAGAATATCTATATTGGGGATATTCATGGACGCTAATTCAAAATTTTTATCAAATTCAATGGCATCAAGAAATAAAGCTGAAGTCACTGAGAACTTATCCAAACTTTTAACCAGTTCTGCTGTTTTGGGACTTTTGAGCTTCGCTTCGCTCAGTATAACAACATTACCTTCTTTTATCTTTGCAGACAAAGCATGTTTCAATGCAAGTTTTCTGAATTTCTTTGTAAGCTTAATAGAATGATCTCTTGGTGTAGGACCAAATGCTCTTCCACCACCCCTAAATTGAGGAACTTTTTTTGATCCATGACGCGCACTACCAGTACCTTTTTGTTTGTACATCTTTTTTGTAGTTGCTGTAATTTCAGATCTATTTTTTACTTTATGCGTTCCAGATCTTCTTTTTGCCAACTGATAAACAACTGTTCTATGCAAAATATCTTTTCTAGGATCTAGTCCAAATATTGTATCTTTAAGATCAATAGTGCCGGACGCCTTAGATGATATGTCAATAACATTCATTTTCATTTTTGTTCACCATCCTCTGGATCGCTAATTGATGAGTCTTCTTGTTGATTGCCAACACTTTTTATATCTTGATTTTGATCATTATCATTATTTGATTCATCTGTTTCTGTATCAGTTTTTACTTCATTATTTAAATCATCTATCTCCATTTTACTTTCTAAATTATCCTCAACAGCACTAGACTTTGATAGATTTGGATCAATAAAACTACCCGGCTGAGGAAGCTCAATTGATGGTATCAGTTTTACAGAGTCCTTGATTGTTACCCAACCGCCACTATGCCCAGGCACGGCACCATGGACAAAAATAAGACCCTTTTCTATATCAACTGAATGAATTAATAAATTTTGAACTGTCACCTTTGCAGCTCCCATATGACCAGCCATTTTTTTACCCTTAAAAACCTTGCCTGGGTCCTGACATTGTCCTGTTGAACCATGGCTCCTGTGACTAATTGAAACACCATGTGAGGCTCTAAGACCCGCAAAGTTATGGCGCTTCATTGCGCCCGCGAATCCCTTACCAATGCTAGTACCAGTCACATCTACTTTTTGACCTGGCACAAAATGATCGGCTTTCATTTTTAAACCAATCTGAATAAATTTATCATCGTCAACTCTGAATTCCACTAGCTTTGATTTAGGCTCAACTTTATGTTTTGCAAAATGCCCACGCATAGGTTTTGTTACATTTTTTGTTTTAGGTAAACCGGCCCCAAGTTGTATGGCAGAATAACCGTCTAGTTCTTTTGTCTTATGTGAGACAACTTGACAGTTTGCTATTGATAACACTGTAACAGGTATGTGTTGTCCAGCATCAGTAAACACTCTCATCATTCCTAATTTTTCTGCAATCAATCCAACTCTCATCTTAATAATAAATCCTATAATTTAATTTCTACATTGACACCCGCTGACAGGTCTAATTTCATTAGAGCGTCAACTGTTTGCGGAGTAGGATCAACAATATCAAGAAGTCTTTTGTAAGTTCTTATTTCAAATTGTTCTCTACTTTTCTTATCAATATGCGGTCCACGTAGTACAGTGAATTTTTCAATTCGCCTTGGTAAGGGTATAGGACCTCTTACACTGGCTCCGGTTCTCTTTGCGGTATTAACTATTTCCAAAGTAGAGTTATCCAGTAGCCTATGGTCATAAGCTTTTAGTCTGATACGTATATTCTGTCCCTGCATATTTAATTCTTTCTATTTAAGCAAACTTTGCAATAACTTGATCTGAAACAGCCTGTGGAACTTGCTCGTAATGATCAAACTGCATAGTGAATTGAGCGCGTCCTTGACTCATTGAACGAAGATGACTTACATAACCAAACATATTAGCCAATGGAACCTTTGATTTTATCACAGTAGCATTTGATCGTGCTTCAGTACCCGCAATCTGACCTCTGCGTGAATTCAAGTCACCAATCACATCACCCATATATTCTTCAGGTGTTACTACTTCAACATCCATAATTGGTTCTAAAAGCTTTGGTGCAGCAGATTGGGCAGCTTCTCTAAATGCAGCTCTTCCAGCAATTTCAAAAGCCATAACTGATGAGTCAACATCGTGATATGCACCATCATGCAGAACCACATGTATATCTAAGAGCGGGAACCCAGCTAGGACTCCATTATCCAATACAGATGCAATCCCTTTCTCGACTCCAGGGATGTATTCTTTAGGAATAGCACCACCAACAATTTTATTCTCAAAGACGAAACCAGTTCCAGCTTCGCCTGGGCTGATTGTCATTTTTACACGAGCAAACTGCCCTGCACCCCCTGATTGTTTTTTATGCGTATAGTCTACTTCAGATGGCTTAGTAATTGTTTCTCTGTAGGCAACTTGAGGAGCGCCAATATTAGCATCAACTTTAAACTCTCTCTTCATTCTATCTACGAGAATATCAAGGTGAAGTTCGCCCATACCTTTGATGATTGTCTGCCCTGATTCATCATCTGATGAAACTCTGAATGATGGGTCTTCCTGCGCAAGTCTTGCAAGTGCGGCTCCCATTTTTTCTTGGTCGCCTTTTGTTTTTGGTTCTACTGCTATTTCGATGACAGGCTCAGGAAACTCCATCCTTTCTAAAACTATAGGATGTGAAGGATCACATAAAGTATCGCCAGTTGTAGTAAGTTTTAAACCAGCTAATGCAACAATATCTCCAGCATAAGCCTCTTTTATATCTTCTCTAGAATTTGAGTGCATTAGTAGCATCCTACCAACTCTTTCTTTTTTGTCTTTAACGGAGTTGAGTAATTGCATACCACTTTCAACTTTACCCGAGTATATTCTACAGAATGTTAGAGAACCAACAAATGGATCATTCATAACCTTGAAGGCTAGCAAAGAAACGTTTTCATTATCTGAGGATTTAACAAGAATATCTGTTTCAGTTTTTAAATCTATACCCTTTATTTGCTCAACATCCATTGGAGAAGGTAGATAATCTATAACACCGTCCAGCAATGGCTGTACGCCTTTATTTTTAAACGCTGACCCACAGAATACAGGGTAAAATGTATTGTGGCATGTACCTTTGCGAATTAATGACTTGAGGGTAGCAACATCAATTTCTTCCCCTTCAAGATATTTTTCCATCACTGCTTCATCTAATTCAACAACTGTCTCCACAAGAAGTTCCCGATATTTAGTTGATTTTTCAAGGAGATCTGCTGGAATTTCTTCATAATTGAACTTTGCTCCCAGACTTTCATCTTCCCACACAATTGCTCGCATTTCAATTAAATCAACCACACCCTTGAGATTTGTTTCAGATCCAATTGGAATTTGTAAAACTAATGGAGTCGCACCCAATCTCTCTTTAACCATTTCAACAGATCTATCAAAATCAGCGCCAATCTTATCCATTTTATTTACAAAGATCATTCTTGGAACATTATATTTATTTGCTTGCCTCCAAACTGTTTCTGTTTGGGGCTCAACACCTGCGTTAGCATCAAGGAGAGCGACGGCACCATCTAGAACTCGAAGAGATCGTTCTACTTCAATTGTGAAATCCACGTGCCCTGGAGTATCAATTATATTTATTCTTTTACCATTCCAGTATGTTGTTGTAGCTGCTGAGGTAATTGTAATTCCTCTTTCTTGTTCTTGCTCCATCCAATCCATAGTGGCTGCACCATCATGCACCTCACCAATTTTATGACTTTTTCCTGTGTAATACAGAATTCTTTCTGTTGTAGTAGTTTTACCAGCATCAATGTGAGCCATGATACCAATATTTCTGTAGTCTTCGATAGGATTTGATCTTGCCATTGTTTACTCTTCTTAAATTACCAACGATAGTGAGAAAATGCTCTGTTAGCTTCAGCCATCTTATGAGTGTCTTCTCTCTTTTTTACTGCATTACCCTTTTTTGAAAAAGCATCCATGAGTTCATTGGACAATCTTTCTGTCATTGTGCTCTCGTTTCTAGCTCTTGCAGAACTAATCAACCACCTTATAGCAAGTGCTTGTTTCCTGTCGTTTCTTACTTCAACAGGGACTTGATAAGTAGCACCACCAACTCTTCTGGATCTGACCTCAACGTCAGGCATAACATTTTTAAGCGCTTCATGAAATACATTTACGGGATCTTGCTTGCTTTCTTTCTCGATTTTATCGAAAGCTGCATAGATTATTTTTTCTGATGTTGACTTCTTTCCTGAGAGCATTAGGCTGCTCATAAACTTAGAGATTATCTTATCACCAAATTTAGGATCAGGTAGAACCTCTCTCTTCTCTGCACGTCTTCGTCTTGACATTTAAAATTCCCTATTTAGGTTTCTTAGCGCCGTATTTAGAGCGTCTTTGCTTTCGATCTTTTACGCCTTGAGTATCCAGCACCCCTCTAACAATGTGATATCTGACACCGGGTAAATCTTTTACCCTACCGCCTCTGATGAGCACAACTGAATGTTCTTGTAAATTATGCCCCTCCCCTGGTATGTAACTTGTTACTTCAAAACCATTTGATAGTCTAACCCTTGCTACTTTTCTTAATGCTGAATTTGGTTTCTTAGGTGTGGTGGTATATACACGTGTGCATACACCACGTTTTTGTGGGCAAGCCTCCATAGCTGGCACTTTATTTCTTTTTACCTGCGGTTTACGCGGTTTTCTTAGTAGTTGATTAATAGTTGGCATATTAACCAATTTCCTTTCAATTTTGTGTTCTTTTTTTAGTTTCTCAATAGCGTTTAAGTTACAACATACGGCCTATTGAAACAGATGTTCGGACAATACTTCTTCAAAAACAAAAGGTCAAGCATTATTATCATAGAATTGCAGCTAAAATCACTCAGCGATGACAATTTTTGAAAAACAGTGAAAACTATTCTTCGACTGGTAAATTCTCTCCGCCCTCTTCGACATCAGCTACTTTTATAAGATCTGAGACTAATGCTTCATCGGATGTTTGTGATAATAGTTCTTCTGCTTTCTTCTTTTCTTGTAGAATCAAATTATCTCTATGCACTGATACCTGTCTCAATTTACTTATTGCGCTTCCAGTTCCAGCAGGGATTAATCTACCTACAATAACATTTTCTTTTAGTCCTTGTAATAAGTCAGATTTACCGTTCATGGATGCCTCAGTCAAGACTCTCGTTGTTTCTTGGAATGATGCAGCAGAGATAAAGCTTCTGGTTTGGAGAGCAGCCTTGGTTATACCCAGTAATATAGGATTACCGGATATTAATTTTTTACCTGCAGCTTTAAGCTCTTCATTTAATTCTAAGAGATCAATTTTATCTATCTGTTCACCATGCAGTAGATTGGAGTCACCAGGATCAGAAATTTCCACTTTCTTTAACATCTGACTGACAATTACTTCAATGTGTTTGTCATTTATTGTCACACCTTGTAATCTGTAAACATCTTGAATTTCTGCAACTAGATACGAAGCGAGTTCTTCAACGCCTTTAATTGCAAGAATGTCATGAGGAGCGGGATTTCCATCCATTATAAAGTCGCCTTTTTCAATCTTATCTCCATCCTGCACTTCTAGATGTATATTTTTAGGTACCATGTATTCGCGAACTTGCTCATTTTCTTCATTTGGTATAATTCTAATTTTTCTTTTATTTTTAAAATCATTCCCAAATTCAATAATTCCGCTTATCTCAGCAATAATTGCATGATCTTTTGGTCTTCTTGCCTCAAACAATTCTGCAACTCTAGGTAATCCACCTGTTATGTCTTTTGTTTTTGCACTTTCAGTTGGGACCCTTGCCAGAACGTCTCCTGCTGATACTTCAGCATCCTTTTCAACTGATAGTATGGCATTCACTGGCAGAACAAATTTACGAGCATCACTTTTAGATTTGCTTTTTGAAGTTGAACTCAAAACAACAGATGGCTGCAGATTATTGCCACGTGATGAACTTCTCCAATCAATAACAACCCTTTGTGATATTCCTGTAGATTCATCAAGCCTCTCATCTATTGAAAGACCATCGACAAGATCTTCAAAATCGACTTTTCCTGGAACATCTGCAAGTATTGGTCTTGTGTATGGATCCCAAGAAGCAATTCGTTGTCCTCTATCAATCTTTTCACCATCTTTTACAAATAACTGTGCTCCGTATGGAACTTTATTTTGAGATCTCTCTACGTTATTTTCATCAAGAATAGCAACAACTAGGCTTCTACCAGTTACAACCAATTTATTATTGGAATCATTTGCAAGTATTGGATTCTGTATTGAAACAATCCCTTCATGCGAGCTTTCAATAAATGATTGATCCACAACTTGTGCTGTCCCTCCGATATGAAAAGTTCTCATGGTCAGCTGAGTACCCGGCTCACCAATTGACTGTGCGGCAAGGACTCCAACGGCTTCACCAACATTTACAGAAGTCCCGCGCGCTAAGTCACGTCCGTAGCATCTTGCACAAGCTCCGACTTTTGCATCACATGTTAGCACAGACCTAACCTTCACAGCATCAAGACCTCGCTCATCAATTTCTTTCGCAAGAGATTCGTCAATCATTTGATCTTTATCAAACAAAACGTCATTTGTTGCTGGATCAAGAATATCATCTGTTAAATATCTCCCCAATAACCTATCACCAATTGGGACGATTGTATCACCACCATCCATCACACTCCTAAGAGTAATACCATTAGTAGTGCCACAGTCCTTTTCGAGAATTATACAATCTTGAGCAACATCAACTAGTCTCCTTGTTAAATAACCTGAGTTAGCTGTTTTAAGAGCTGTATCAGCCAATCCTTTTCTTGCTCCATGTGTTGAATTGAAGTACTCGAGAACGGAAAGACCCTCTTTGAAGTTTGATGTAATTGGTGTCTCAATTATTTCACCAGATGGCTTTGCCATAAGCCCTCTCATTCCAGCTAATTGTTTCATCTGCGCAGGAGAACCACGCGCACCTGAATGTGCCATCATATAAACTGAATTTTGGTCTTTTTGTTTCTTAGTTACATCATCTATTTCAATGACCTGAATTTTTGCCATCATTTCATCTGCAACTTTATCGGTGCATTTTGCCCATGCATCAACTACTTTATTGTATTTCTCTCCTTGAGTAATTAAACCATCGTTATATTGACTTTCGTACTCTTTAACGAGATTATTTGTTTCATCAATAAAATTTGACTTTGTTTCAGGAATTACCATATCATCCTTACCAAAGGAGATGCCAGCACGACACCCGTGATGGAACCCTAGGGCCATAATTTTATCGCAGAAAATAACCGTTTCTTTTTGACCAGAGTGCCGATAGACTTCATCAATCATTCTAGAAATATCTTTTTTAGTCATAATCTTATTGCATAATGCAAACTTAATTGTGTGATATTTTGGCAATAATTCACCAATCAACAGTCTGCCTGGTGTTGTCTCATGAGTTTCTTTTTTAAGATTGCCTTCAGCATCTTTGGTAACAAACCTTCCTTTCACTTTTGAGTGCAATGAAATAACTCCCGTTTGCAGTGCATAGTGAATTTCATTCATGTTACCAAATACCATACCTTCACCTGGCTCATTTTCTTTAACAAGTGATAGATAGTATAACCCGAGTACCATGTCCTGACTTGGAACAATGATAGGTGATCCATCTGCGGGATGTAAAATATTATTAGTAGACATCATCAGAACTCTAGCTTCTAATTGTGCCTCAAGTGATAAAGGCACGTGAACAGCCATTTGATCACCATCAAAATCAGCATTAAATGCAGAACAAACTAAAGGATGAAGTTGAATTGCCTTTCCTTCAACCAATGTTGGTTCAAATGCTTGAATACCTAATCTGTGTAATGTTGGAGCTCTATTCAGTAACACTGGATGTTCACGAATTACCTCATCAAGAATATCCCATACCTCAGGTCTTTCTTTTTCTACAAGCCTTTTTGCCTGTTTTACAGTAGTAGAGAGACCTTTTGCTTCTAAGCGAGAATAAATAAAGGGCTTGAACAGTTCAAGAGCCATTCTTTTTGGCAAGCCACATTGATGTAATTTTAATGTCGGTCCAGTAACAATTACAGACCTTCCTGAATAGTCCACTCTTTTTCCGAGTAAATTTTGTCTAAACCTTCCTTGCTTACCTTTTAGCATATCAGCTAGCGACTTTAGCGGTCGTTTATTTGCACCGGTTATAACACGCCCACGCCTTCCATTATCAAATAGTGCATCAACTGATTCTTGAAGCATCCTTTTTTCATTTCTAATGATAATTTCTGGAGCTTTAAGTTCAATTAATCTTTTCAGGCGATTATTTCGGTTGATTACTCGTCGATATAAGTCATTCAAATCAGATGTAGCAAATCTACCACCATCCAATGGAACTAATGGTCTAAGTTCAGGTGGTATAACTGGGACAATAGTCATAATCATCCATTCCGGTTTATTACCTGAGCTAATAAACGCCTCAACTACCTTTAATCTTTTTGCTAATTTAATTGGTTTCAACTCGGATGTGGACTCATCGATCTCAACCCGAAGTTGGTCTGCTAATTTCTCTAGATCAAGATTGATTAGTAGGTCCCTGATAGCTTCAGCACCAATTCCCGCAGTGAAAGAGTCATCACCATACTCGTCTCTATAATTCAGGACCTCTTCTTCGGTAAGCAGTTGCAGTTCTTTTAAAGGCGTTAAACCTGGTTCAATAACTATAAAGTTTTCAAAATAAAGAACATGTTCAAGATCCTTAAGCCTCATATCAAGAAGCAATCCAATCCTTGATGGTAGGGACTTTAGGAACCAAATGTGAGCTACAGGAGCCGCCAACTCAATGTGGCCCATACGATCACGCCTGACTTTAGAAAGAGTTACTTCAACACCACATTTTTCACAAATAATACCTCTGTATTTCATACGTTTATATTTACCACAAAGACATTCATAATCTTTTATAGGACCAAAAATTCTGGAGCAAAATAATCCATCTCTCTCGGGTTTAAAAGTTCTGTAATTTATTGTTTCAGGCTTTTTAATTTCACCAAAAGACCAAGAGAGCATCTTCTCAGGTGATGCAATAGAAATCTTAATTTGATCAAAGATTTGTGATTGTGAAAAGTTTGGATTAAAAACATTTGTGAGATCTTGATTCATATTATTTCCCTATTATTCACTGCTCATATCGGACAACGTATTTGCTGAGCCTTCATTAAATACTTCTGAGGATTTTAATTCAACATTTAGGCCAAGTGATCTAATTTCCTTTACAAGTACGTTGAACGACTCAGGAATACCAGCTTCAAAAGCATCATCTCCTCTGACTATGGCTTCGTAAACTTTTGTTCTTCCTGCCACATCATCTGATTTAACTGTCAGCATCTCTTGAAGAGTATATGCTGCTCCATATGCTTCTAAAGCCCAAACTTCCATTTCTCCAAATCTTTGACCGCCAAATTGAGCCTTACCACCGAGTGGTTGTTGTGTTACAAGGCTGTAAGGACCAATTGATCTTGCATGTATTTTATCATCAACAAGATGGTGAAGCTTAAGTATATATTTGTAACCAACTGTTATTTTCCTATCAAAAGGTTCTCCGGTTCTGCCATCATATAGCTTGACTTGACCAGATTTATCTAATCCCGCCTTTCCAAGCAACTCGTTGATATCATTTTCTCTTGCACCATCAAAGACAGGGGTTGCTATTGGCACTCCCTTCTTCAGATTTTGAGCCAACTCCACTAAATCTTCTTTTCCAAGAGAGTCAATAGTTTCGTTATTACCATAGATATCATTTAGTGTTTTCCTCAAAGCTTTAGCGTCTGGATCACTTGTTTTTATAAGATCTATTGAGTCTGCGATGATCTTTCCAAGACCTCTACAAGCCCATCCCAAATGTGTTTCAAGAATTTGACCGACATTCATCCTACTCGGAACACCAAGAGGGTTAAGAACAACATCTACGGGTGTTCCATCTTCGAGATATGGCATATCTTCTTGAGGCATTATTCTAGAAACCACACCTTTATTTCCATGCCTACCTGCCATTTTATCACCAGGCTGAAGCTTTCTTTTTACAGCCACAAAGACTTTTATCATCTTCATGACGCCAGGCAACATGTCATCACCGCGCTGAAGCTTTTCAACCTTATCAATAAACCTGTTTTCAATAGCTTCTCTTGATTGATCATATTGGGTTTTCATTGCATCTATTTCAGACATTACTTTGTCATTTGTTAGCACAAAATTCCACCAGTCTTTTCTATCTATATTATCAAGATTATCTACGTTTATCTTGGTTCCTTTTTTTAGTCCACCTGATGCTTTTGAGATTTCAGAACCAATGAGTGTATCATGAAGCTTAGCCATGACATTACGATCTAAGATATTAAACTCATCATCTCTATCTTTGGATAATCTTACAATCTCATCTCTTTCAATAGCAAGAGCTCTCTCATCTTTTTCTATTCCATGCCTATTAAACACGCGCACTTCAACAACAGTACCATTCACGCCTGGCGGAAGTCTTAAAGAAGTATCTCTAACATCTGTAGCTTTTTCACCAAAAATTGCACGAAGAAGCTTTTCTTCTGGCGTCATCGGACTCTCACCCTTAGGGGTTATTTTACCAACTAAAATATCGCCTGATTTAACTTCAGCTCCAATATATACAATTCCCGCTTCATCAAGATTCTTTAGAGCCTCTTCACCCACATTAGGAATATCTCTTGTTATATCTTCAGGCCCTAGCTTAGTATCCCTTGCCATAACCTCGAATTCTTCAAGATGAATTGAAGTAAAAGTATCTTCTCTCACAACTCTTTCAGAAATAAGAATAGAGTCCTCATAATTATAACCGTTCCATGGCATATATGCAACGAGTACATTTTTACCGAGTGCTAAATCCCCAAGATCAGTAGATGGCCCATCTGCTATTATGTCACCTTGATCAACATATTCCCCAACTTTAACAAGCGGTCTTTGGTTAATACAAGTATTTTGATTTGATCTCTGGAATTTTGCTAAATTATAGATATCAATGGCAGATTTTGACGCATCTTTTTCATCTGTGGCTCTGATAACTATTCTATTTGAGTCCACTTGATCAACCACTCCAGTTCTGCGAGCAGTAACAGCTGCACCTGAGTCTCTTGCAACAACAGCTTCCATTCCAGTACCTACAAAGGGGGCTTCAGTTTTCATCAGCGGAACAGCTTGTCTTTGCATGTTTGATCCCATAAGTGCTCTGTTGGCATCATCATTCTCCAGGAAAGGAATTAATGCTGCGGCAGCCGAAACCAATTGTTTTGGCGAAACATCCATAAAATCCACTTTTTCTGCTGGTATCAATTGAACATCTCCGGCAACACGACAATTAATAAGCTCTTCAACGAATTTTGACTTATTATCAAGTGGGGCATTTGCCTGAGCAATATTATATTTAGATTCTTCAATTGCTGATAAATAAACAACTTCATCCGTAACCGTGTTATTGACAACTTTCCTGTATGGGCTCTCAATAAAACCATACTTATTAACTTTAGCAAATGTAGCTAATGAGTTGATAAGTCCAATATTTGGTCCTTCAGGTGTTTCTATGGGACAAATTCTTCCGTAATGCGTTGGATGTACATCCCTAACTTCAAACCCAGCGCGTTCTCTTGTTAGTCCACCAGGACCTAATGCAGATACACGCCTTATATGAGTAATTAGTGACAGTGGATTTGTTTGATCCATAAATTGTGATAATTGTGATGAACCAAAAAATTCTCTAAGTGATGCAGTAATCGGTTTTGCATTTATAAGGTCATTTGGCATTACTGTATCTATATCAACTGAACTCAATTTTTCTTTTATAGAACGTTCCATTCTTAGCAAACCAATCCTATATTGGTTTTCAACAAGTTCACCAACTGATCTCACTCTCCTATTACCAAGATGGTCAATATCATCTACATCGCCTTTTCCATCTCTTAATTCAACAAGATGCTTAACAACGGCCATAACATCTTCTTTTCTCAAAACGCATAGATTATCAGGCGCATCAAGATCAAGTCTCATATTCATTTTTACCCTGCCAACAGCTGATAAGTCATATCTATCGGGATCAAAAAATAATCCTTCAAATAGGCTTTCAGCAGTTTCATCGGTTGGAGGTTCGCCGGGTCTCATTAACCTATATATGTCCAATAGAGCTTCTTGCTTGTTTTCATTCTTATCAACTTTTAGAGTATCTCTAATGAATGCTCCGGTATTAATATGGTCAATTTCTAAAACAGGAATTTTAGTTATTTTATTTTTGTCGAGTAATTCAATCAATTCAGATGTAATTTCATCCCCTGATTCGGCATATATCAAACCAGTTTTAATATTAACAATATCTTCGGCAATGAATTGTCCAATTATATCATCTACCGAGAATAAAACCTTTTTTAAACCACTATCGAGTAATTTATTTATCAAACGTGGAGTAATTTTTGTTCCGGACTCAACAGCAACTTCACCCGTATCTGCGTTTACTAAATCTGAGTTAATTTTTACCCCTTTGTACTGAGCTTCTTTGAATTCTGCAACCCAACCAGATTTATTTTTTTCAATTGTATGTATGTTGTAAAAATTTGATAAAATTTCTTCAGCGTCATATCCAAGAGCATACAATATTGTTGAAACCGGTATTTTCCTTTTTCTATCTATACGAGCGTAGACAAGATCCTTTGCATCGAATTCAAAATCAAGCCATGAACCTCTATATGGTATTATTCTTGCTGCATACAATATCTTACCGCTTGAGTGTGATTTTCCTTTATCATGATCAAAAAATACACCAGGACTCCTATGCATCTGACTAACGACAACACGTTCTGTGCCATTGAAGATAAATGTTCCATTGTTTGTCATCAATGGAATATCTCCCATGTATACCTCTTGTTCTTTGATATCTTTTATTGATTTATTTTCAGTATATTCATCGACGTCAAAAACAATCAATCTAAGTGTGGCTCTAAGCGGAGCAGCATAAGTTAAACCACGTTGAACACATTCGTCAACATCATATTTAGGCAAATCAAAGTCATATTTAACAAACTCCAGCCTTGAAGTTTCATTGAAATCTGTTATTGGAAAAATGGATGTAAATACCGCTTGGAGACCGCTTACGTCACGACCACCCTCGGGCTCTTGAGTTTGAAGAAAGTAATCATAAGATGATTTCTGTACTTCTATTAAGTTTGGCATCTCCGCGACTTCACGAATTTTACCAAATGATTTTCTAATTCTTTTTCGTCCAATGAATGTTTCAGACATATTGTGTTCCCGTATAAAAGTTAAATATATATGATGATATGATAGCTAAAGCGCCACAATCAATTATTTAACTTCAACGGTTGCACCTGCTCCTTCCAATTGAGCTTTAATTTTATCAGCTTCATCTTTTGATACACCCTCTTTGACTGGTTTTGGTGCAGCTTCAACTAGATCTTTAGCCTCTTTTAGCCCTAGTCCAGTGATAGCACGCACTTCTTTAATCACGTTAATTTTTTGATCTCCCATGCTTGACAAGATTACATCAAAATCAGATTTTTCTTCAGCTGATGCGGCAGATCCACCTGCATCACCACCGGCTGGTGCAGCAGCAACAGCAACTTGCGCAGCAGCTGTAACTCCCCATTTTTCTTCTAAAATTTTTGTTAATTCTGAAGCTTCAAGTATCGTTAGACTTGATAAGCTTTCTGCAATTTTTTCTAAATCTGCCATTTTTTCCTCGATTAATTATAAAAGTTAGTATTACGCTGCTTCAGCTTTATCAGAATAAGCCTTCACAACTTGAGCGATATTTGTTCCTGGTGTATTTATTAAACTTGCAATATTTGATGCTGGTGCATTGAGTAACCCAAGCATCTTTGCCCTGAGCTCGTCTAAAGATGGCAAGCTCGCAAGATGTTTAACTTCTCCAAGATCAATTTTCTTTTCCGGAAGAGACCCGCCTAAAACAATAAACTTTTCATTTGCTTTTGCAAACTCCACTGTAATTTTAGGAGCTGTAATTGGATCGTCGGAATAAGCGATCATTGATGGCCCATTGAGATATTCCTCAATTGCAGACAGCGGTGTTCCTTCAAGTGCAATTTTTGTTAGTTTATTTTTTATGACCTTTACATGTCCACCAGCTTCACGCATGGCATTTCTCAATTTATTCATTTCTGATACTGTTAGTCCTGAATTTTGAGCGACAACTACAACTGAAGAATTATTAAAAACTTCTTTTAGTTCATTAACAAAGATCGTTTTGTTTTGTCTATCCACAGTTGTCTCCTCTTCAAGTTCACATTTGATAAAAATCAAATGAACCTGCCCTTAGTAATAAATACTAACTGTGCCGATATTTGGTAACAATATCGATGTCTCATATAGGAAATTAAGCAAAAGCACCTATAATCTTGGACAGGTCAAGCATATTAATGTATATGTATGCTTTTTATTATTAAATGTAAAGATCAAATTCTATATTTTTATTAATTAATTTATAATTGAATTTGGATCAATTCTCACTCCAACACCCATCGTTGATGTTAAAGATATATTTTTAATGTATGTTCCTTTTGCACCAGTTGGTTTAGCATTTTGTATAGCCTCAACTATTGCTTTAACATTACTTTTGATTGCTTCTTCAGTAAAATCAGCTTTTCCAATGCCAGCATGGATAATACCTGCCTTTTCTACTCTATACTCAACAGATCCTCCCTTTATGGATTTAACTGCGTCTGCAACATTATCTGTTACTGTACCCAACTTTGGGTTTGGCATTAGACCACGTGGTCCCAGTATTTTACCTAACTGCCCAACAAGAGCCATCATATCAGGTGTTGATATAACACGATCAAATTCAAATTTACCAGATTTAA
This sequence comes from Rhodobiaceae bacterium, assembly GCA_002704755.1. Classification (GTDB taxonomy): domain Bacteria; phylum Pseudomonadota; class Alphaproteobacteria; order Rhizobiales; family TMED25; genus TMED25. Next base: position 59,714 of record PAHC01000018.1, on the reverse strand, counting down.
CACTCTCAGCAAGATCATCGCTACCAACAATATCCGCTCCTGCATCTTTTGCCTCTTGTGCCTTTGAATCTCTAGCGAATACAGCTACTTTTACATCTTTCCCAGTACCAGCGGGCAGACTGACGACACCGCGTACCATTTGATCAGCTTGTTTAGGGTCTACTCCTAAATTTAATGAAATCTCAATTGTTTCATTAAATTTAGACTTTGCATTCGTTTTTACCAGTTTAATAGCTTGATCAACGTCATATGTTGATTGACTATCTCTAGTAAGTTCAATTTCATTATATCTTTTTCCAGATTTACTCATTTTTTCCTCTATTCCGCTACTTTGAAACCCATAGACCTTGCGGAACCCTCGATGATCTTCGCAGCTTGCTCTAGAGAGTTTGCGTTTAAATCATTCATTTTTTGTTCAGCAATTTCATTTATCTGCTGTTTAGTTACAGTACCAGCTGTATCACGCCCAGGAGTGGAACCACCCTTTGGCAGATTTGCTGCTTTTTTCAGTAAATATGATGCTGGTGGAGTTTTTGTTTTAAAAGTAAACGATTTATCCTGATATATGGTTATAGTTGTAGGTATTGGCATTTCAGGCTCAAGATCTTGAGTTTGAGCATTGAAAGCCTTACAAAATTCCATTATGTTAAGTCCACGTTGGCCTAAGGCTGGACCAATTGGTGGAGCTGGAGCAGCTTTACCAGCTGGAACATGAAGTTTTAAATATCCGGTTATTTGTTTTGCCATAATAAGTCCTGCCTTTATAAAATACACATTACATAAATCGTAAGATAAATCAAAATAATTATACCTTTTCTACTTGGTTGTACTCTAACTCAACTGGTGTAGCCCTTCCAAAAATTGACACTGCAACTTTTAGTCTTGATCTCTCAACGTCAACTTCTTCTACCATGCCGCTAAATGACGCGAAAGGACCATCTGCAACCCTTACCTGCTCTCCAATTTCAAATGTAATTGATGATACTGGGCCATCAACACCATCCTCCACTTGAGTCATAATTCTTTCTACTTCTTCAGCTGTAATTGGTACCGGCTTATTTTGAGAACCAAGAAATCGTGCTACCTTATTAGTTTTTTTTACAAGATGGAAAGCATCATCGGTCATTTCCATTTTTACCAGCACATAGCCCGGAAAAAACTTTCTTTCGGACTGAATTTTCCTTCCCTTACGCACCTGAACTACTTCTTCTGTAGGAACCAAAATCTCACTAAATTTATCTTCCATTCCTCTTTGTACAGATTGCTCCCTTATCGCATTAGCAACCTGCTTTTCAAAGTTAGAGTATGCGTGAACGATATACCAATTATGTGCCATTGTTAGCCTCCAATACCAAGAATTAAGCCAACAAACCAACTTAAAATTTGATCAGCAATTAAAAAGAAGATAGCCGCAACAAAGACGAAGATTAAAACCATTATTGAAGTAACAGTAGTTTCACGTTTTGTTGGCCAAACAACTTTTTTGACTTCATTTTTAATTTCTTGAACGTATTGTATAGGTCTAAATTTAATCATTTAACAATATTAACTTTCATTTATGGCAGGAGTGGAGGGAGTCGAACCCCCAACCTTCGGTTTTGGAGACCGACGCTCTGCCAGTTGAGCTACACTCCTATTAAATAATAGTGGGCCAACAGCGGCCCATCAATTATTCAGAAATCTTTGATACAACACCTGCACCAACAGTTCTACCACCTTCACGAATAGCAAATCTGAGATTTTCTTCCATTGCTATGGGTGTTATCAATTCAACATCCACTTCAATGTTATCACCTGGCATCACCATCTCAGTACCTTGAGGTAATTTAACAATTCCGGTCACATCAGTTGTTCGGAAGTAAAATTGTGGTCTATAATTAGTGAAGAATGGAGTATGTCTACCACCTTCATCTTTTGTAAGAATATAGGCGTTTGCCTTAAATTTGGCGTGTGGTGTAATTGAACCAGGCTTTGAAAGAACCTGCCCTCTTTCAACTTCTTCTCTTTTTGTACCTCTAAGAAGAATACCTACGTTATCACCAGCCTCACCTTGATCCAGAAGTTTTCTGAACATTTCAACGCCAGTACATGTAGTTTTTGCAGTATCTTTGATACCGACAATTTCAATCTCTTCACCAACATTGATAATACCTCTTTCAACCCTACCAGTAACAACTGTACCACGGCCAGATATTGAAAATACATCTTCGATTGGCATTAAGAATGGTTGATCTTTTGGTCTATCTGGTTGTGGAATGTATGAATCAACAGCAGCCATTAATTCCATGATTGAGTTTTTACCAATTTCATCGTCTCTACCTTCAAGCGCTGCTAGAGCAGATCCTTTAACAATAGGAATGTCGTCACCAGGGAATTCATATGAGCTCAGCAATTCTCTAACTTCCATCTCAACCAAATCAAGAAGTTCTTCGTCATCGACTTGGTCAACTTTATTTAGGTACACAACAAGAGCAGGAACACCAACTTGTCTTGCTAGAAGAATATGCTCTCTTGTTTGTGGCATTGGACCATCAGCAGCATTCACCACTAAAATTGCACCATCCATTTGTGCTGCACCTGTTATCATATTTTTAACATAGTCAGCGTGACCTGGACAGTCGACGTGAGCATAATGCCTGTTCTCAGTTGTATACTCCACATGAGCAGTTGAAATTGTTATTCCTCGTGCTTTTTCTTCTGGAGCTTTGTCAATTGCGTCGTATGCAGAGAACTCAGCACCACCAGATTCTGAAAGTACTTTTGTAATTGCTGCAGTTAATGTTGTTTTACCGTGGTCTACGTGACCAATTGTACCGATGTTACAATGCGGTTTACTACGATCAAACTTTTCTTTAGCCATGTTTATTCCTACCTTAATAGTTTTAAATCATAATTTATTTACGATTTTTGAGTTACCGATGAATGAATATTTACCATATATAGTTGAATATTTTAAAAAATCTACAAAAAAATTAATAAAATATTTTTTAATTTTATGGAGCGGGTGAAGGGAATCGAACCCTCGTCCTCAGCTTGGAAGGCTGCTGCTCTACCTTTGAGCTACACCCGCTTAATTTATGTATAAAAATACATGGTGGAGGGGGTTGGATTTGAACCAACGTAGGCTAAGCCAACGGGTTTACAGCCCGTCCCCTTTAACCACTCGGGCACCCCTCCATTTGTTGCCCTATTTATAAATAATTTTACAATAAAAAACACTCGTTTTTTAACCGCAGGTAATTATTTGTATACACCTTTACACCAAAGATATATAAAAATCCATATATTAATAGCGACATGAATAATAATTATATAAAAATATATGGCTATCATGCCAACATACACGCCCTTGCAAATATAAACAGAAATACAACTGAAATATATTTAACCAAAAACGCGATGGTGAAAATTACTTCATATTCGACTATTGACTTGTCAAAATTCAAAGTAAATATAGTTGATACAAAAACATTGAATAAGCTACTTCCAAATGGACAAGTACACCAAGGTATAATCTCATTTTGCAAGCCCAAACAAATTCTCCCATTAAAAGAGAGCAATATTGCAAGTACAAACAGAATTGTTTTCTTAGATAATATAACCGACCCCAGAAACATAGGTGCAATCATAAGAACATGTTCCGCTTATGGGATTAATAAGGTAATGACAACTCAAAAATTTGATTTACTAGATGAAGGCTTAATTGCAAAATCAGCATCTGGAGGACTAGAATACGTTGATATTATCATCGCCAAAAATCTGGCAAATTGTTATGAAGAATTAAAAAATAATAACTTTTGGTTAATTGGTTTTGATAGTGATGCAAATAATATAATTGATGAAATAAACTTTAATAAACGCGATAAGGTTGTTGCAATATTCGGGGATGAAGGAAGAGGGATCAGGAACTTAACAAAAAAATATTGTGATCAAATATACAAAATTAATGCCCCTGGTAAAATTAAAAGTCTTAATGTATCAGTCGCGATGGGCATTATATTAGATAAAATAGCAATCAAATAAACTCCTACGTGCAAAAATAAATTATTGTAAATAATTTACTTTTAAAAAAATGTTTTTTGATTTAATAGTAAATTGTTTCAAACGTGCCGGCTTAGCTCAGTTGGTAGAGCGGCTGATTTGTAATCAGTAGGTCGGGAGTTCAAATCTCTCAGCCGGCACCATTTAATAAAAATTGCACCAAATATGTCATTCCCAGATAAACAACTTGAAGATTTTATTTCAAAATTATCAAACATCTTGGATGGCAGAGATATTATTACTGATCAAGAAATAATTTACCCACATCTTCAAGATTGGGTTGGAAATTTTCATGGTAATTCACCATTAATGTTAACTCCAAGGAGCTCCGAACAAGTCTCCAAGATCTTGAAAATGTGTAATGAAAAAAACATTAAAATTGTTCCTCAAGGAGGAAATACTGGATCAGTCGCCTCAGGTATACCAAATGGTGAAGTAATACTTAGCCTAAAAAAAATGAATAAGATTTTAGATCTAAACCCAAAAGACTATACAATCACCGTTGAGGCAGGATGTATACTCAATCAAATTCAGTTAGCTGCATCTGAAGTTTCTAGACACTTTCCTCTCAGTATTGGATCTGAAGGTTCTTGTACAATTGGTGGCAACATATCAACGAACGCTGGTGGAATATCAGTGCTCAAATATGGGAATATGAGGGACTTAGTTCTCGGTATTGAAGTGGTATTAGCAAATGGTAATATTGTTAATATGCTAAAAAAACTCAGAAAAGATAATACTGGATATGCCCTAAAGCATCTATTCATGGGGGCAGAAGGAACACTCGGTATTATTACAGCTGCTAGTTTGAGATTATTTCCAAAAATTGAAAATAAAGTTACTGCCTTTGTTTCACTTACTGATCTTACAACCTCAATGAATTTGCTTGAAATATTAAGAGATTTCAGTGGAGAGCTCTTATCTTCCTTCGAACTAATCCCTGATATTGGACTCTCAATTGCAATAGAGTTTGGTGACAATATCATAAACCCTCTAGTAAATGCTGAACAATGGAATGTAATAATTGAGTTTTCTGATACTAAAAATAATGAGAATGCAAAAAATTTAATGGAAGCGGCTCTTCAACATGCACTCGAAGAAAATGTTATTACTGATGCCGTTATATCAGACTCAATTGCTAAGACACAAAATATTTGGAAGATTAGGAAGGCCATTGTTGAACATCAACCAAAGTTGGGTGGAGAAATAAAACATGATGTATCGGTACCAATTTCATCAGTTCCTGACTTTATTAGAACAACTGGAGATAAGCTCGCTCAATATTTACCAGGCGTTAGACCTGTGCCTTACGGACATATTGGTGATGGCAATATACACTACAATGTATGCCCTCCTATAGGTTATTCTTCAGAAGCGTTTAAAGAAAAAACAAAAGAAATTCGAGAAATTGTTTACGGGAATGCCTTCACATATGGTGGAAGTTTTGCTGCTGAGCATGGAGTGGGAATTATCAAGAAAAGTCAGATGATAAAATATAAAGATCCCACCGAACTAACAATTATGAAAGAAATTAAAAATCTTTTAGATCCAAAAGAAATCCTAAACCCAGGTAAAATATTTTAGAAAAAACATGATAGTTAAACAAAGCTACATCGGCGCATTATTAGCGTCATTGTCTGCGACTATTGGAGGTACAACCGTAGTTCTCACAAGATACTTAATGCCTGACACTGATCCCTTTACATTGCCAGGGACCCGGTATGGGATAGCAGCTTTATTATTATTATCATTATTATTCTTATTCAAAAAAAACAAACCACTGGAAAGAGTGGATTGGATACCAATATTATTGTTATCCATAGTTTTTTATATTGGTTTCCCCCTATCCTTTGCCGCTGGGCTTGAACATACCACTGCAGCTCGGGGATCTATTGTTTTTACATCACAGCCTGTAATAACTTTGGTCTTAGGAGTACTGCTTGGTAAAGAGAGGCCAACACCACTTAAGGTATTAGCGATAATGATAGCTATCACAGGAATTATTATCACACTCAGTGACGATATAGGTTCACTGGCATCGGATGTACACTTAGGTGACTTTTTAATGTTTGTAGCTGCATTCTGTAATTCTGTTTATGTGTTGAATGTTGGTAAATACATTCGAAAATACGGAAGTTTTACATTCACCGCATGGCCAATGTTTATTGGTTCATCTCTAATGCTTCTGCTAGCATTATTCTTTGGAAGTCCTCTCAATGGATCTCTATCATTTGACTCAACTCAATGGATTGTATTACTCATATTAGCCATCCCTGGCGCTGCTTTAATGAAGTCTATGTTTACTTCTTCAATCAATATGTCAACACCAACTGGCATAACAATGACTGTTGGCTTTAATCCATTAAGTGCAATGATATTAGGTGCACTGATATTAAGCGAACCTGTTTCTTCAAATATATTGATTGGATTTTTCTGCGTTGTTGTTGCTGTAATATTAGCAAATTATGAAAATTAGCGGATTATAGAAAAAATCTGTTATCTTCTTCTGAAGTTTTTCCTTGCCTGAGCTCTTGTTGCAGGTGCTTTTTCATCCTTATGTCTAAAAATAATTCGTCCTTTGTCCAGATCATATGGTGTCATTTCAACTGTTACACGATCACCAATTAAAGTCCTGATCCTGTGTTTCTTCATTTTTCCTGCAGTATAGGCTACAATTTCATGTTCATTGTCCAACATCACCCTAAAACGAGCATCTGGAAGCACATCGGTAACCACACCATCTAATTCAAGCAACTCTTCTTTTGCCATTGAATGTAACCTTAATAAAACATCAATATTAAACTTATATAATATATTTTGATAATTGAAAGTATTATTTCTTGCTAATCATTCTTGAATTATCTTCCTTTTATACCATTCTTCAATTTCAATTGTTATTTCATCATTTATTGCAGAATTTGCACATTTAATTGATTGCAATAATTCTTGTCTATTCTTTACCCCTGGAACTGTTGTGCTGATATTTGGATTCTTAATACAAAATATCAGTGCCATCTCTGCCAAACTAAGATCGTATTTCTTTGCGACATCGTCCAATTCTCTAGCATTTTTATGCATTTGATAAAGACTATCTTTCAAATGAATTGTTCTATCAAGCTGGTTAACTATTGCGCCAGCAGCATGCGAACGAATCCCAATAACACCCACATTATACTTCTGACACAAATCAAAAATTGATCCCTCATTTAATGAATTATCATTTAATCCAGAACCTTGGTCCTTCTCATTTAGAATTGGAAGTTTCCCTCCTGCTGACTGATTAAGAACATTATAAAGTACCTGGATAGTATCAAAATTTTTACTCTTCAGTAAATTACAGATCGTTGAAAAATCAGCGTTCCAACCTGTCAATCCAGTGAACCGAACTTTCCCTTCCGCTCGGAATCTATTGATTAATTCAGAGAAATTTATACAATCAGAATAAGTCATGATTGGTGCAAATTCTGGAGGGTTATCACGAAATTTATACTCCCCTCTGGAATTCCCAACCTGATGGTGAATTTGAATTAAATCTATGTAATCAAGATTTAGATTTGATAAACTCCTATCTATTGAACTCCTCATAGAGTCTTCTATTTTGTCAAGTTGTTCAAAATTATGAAAACGTATTTTTGTTGCGATTATTAACTTTTCTCTCCTCGTTGAGGATAATTTTTTAAATACATTTCCCAAGTTTATTTCAGATTTTTCATTTCCATAAACTGGAGATGTATCATAAAAATTTATCCCATTATCAATTGCACAGTTTATAAGATATTGACATTCTTCATCAGAGGTTAAACCCCACGCGTGACCAATTCCTGCGCCACCCAAACCAACCTCAGAGACTTTTATTTCTGTCTGACCAAGTTGATTATATTTCAATATCTCCCTCCAATTCATCCATATATGGACTTTTTAATTCAGAATGCTCTACCCCAAATACATTTATGGTCATTGATATGAGCGTGTAATAACCAAGTATTCCAACTAAATCTACTATCCTATCTTTACCGAGAATATTAATCGTATTTTCATAAACTTCATCACTTACCTTTTTATCTTTATGAAGACGCATTGTAAAATCATAGATTACACTTTGTTCAGAGTCCATATTTGATGGTTTCTTGCCTTTCTCGATAGCATCTATAATTTCTTGAGGAACACCTTTTTCTATTGCAATTTTGCTATGAACTTTCCACTCATACCCTGCACCCCATACGCGAGCAATTAAACAGATTGCAAATTCAGATAATTTTGGCTCAAGTGATGTGTAATATCTGCAATAAGCTCCAAGTGATTGTGCCTTATCTGCTAAACCAGCTCTATGCATCCAAACTGCAAGTGGTCCTCTTACACTGCCACGCGGCCCTGAAGAAATATCATCATGTATCTTCTTTTGAGCTTCATTCATTTCATTATAGGTTAAATTCTTTAGTCTCATAGTTTAGTCCTCATCTGTATATTTATTATTATAGGATTCTAATGCATACATTTAATGAATACTTCTGAGCCAGAGTTTCATATCTTTGCTACATATTTTTATTATACATTCAAAAAACATATAAATGACAAAAGAATTTACTGGAAATAACAACAGTTAATAAGTTATTAAATTTTTTTTTAATTTAGTTTAGATTTTTCTTTAATTTTTATTAAAATGTTGCTACAAAGTAACTTTAGCTGAGATAGCTAGAAACCTAGATACTATAGTCAATTATCAAATTTTATGCAAAACTGCATAACTTAATGGGAGGAAATTAAACATGGCTGAAGACATAGTCATTAGTGGTAGCGGACTCAGAAAGCAATTTAATGAAAACGTTATTGCTGTTGAAGACGCTAATTTCACTATCCCACGTGGTTCATTTATATCTTTAGTAGGACCAAGTGGTTGCGGAAAATCTACGTTACTTAGACTTATATCAGGTCTAATTGAAAAATCTGAAGGTGACCTACTTGTAAGAAGTAATGAAGTAGTTGGACCTAGAAGTGATATTGGAATGATGTTCCAGAAGGCAGTTTTATTAGACTGGCGTACTTCAATTGAAAATGTACTCTTGCCAGATGAAATTAGAGGAACAATTGATACCGATGCGAAGAAAAGAGCTTGGGATCATCTCCAACTTGTTGGTCTAAAAGATTTCGAATTCTCATTCCCTAGACAATTATCAGGCGGTATGCAGCAACGTGTTGCACTCGCTCGTTTATTGCAAACGGGAGCGGATATTATGCTTCTTGATGAACCTTTTGGTGCTCTTGATGAATTCACACGTGAAAGATTGAATGACGAACTATTGAGAATTGTTGAAGGTCCAGATATAACAACATTATTTGTGACGCATAATATACAAGAAGCAATATACCTAGCAGATCAAGTTTTTGTTATGACTCCTAGACCAGGAAGAATTGCAGCTCAGATTGAAATCGATCTTCCTACACCAAGAAATATTGATATGACAACAACTCCAGAATTTAATAACTACGTCCAACAAGTAAGAGACGTGTTATCTGGACACTTAGATGGACAGCCGCTATGAGTAATGATCAAGAAGCTAGCGTTAGTAATATTGAACTAAACTCCCAATATACAGGGTCTTTAGGTGGTGCCGTTATAAGACACACACTAATCTTCTTCGTAGTCATGTTTATATGGGAAATGGCCAACAGGACTGGGTTTAGTAATCCTTTATTACTTCCAAGACCTACTGATATTGCTGCATCAATATGGAAAATATATGTTACGCAAGGAAATGTTTGGTACCATTTATGGGTAACCTTCCAGGAAGCAATGCTTGGCTGCCTTATCGGTTCAGTTATTGGTATTGCTCTTGCTGTCGCTGCTGTTTTGAGTGATACATTTAGGCAATTTCTAAAACCATACATTATTATTGTTGAGGCAACACCAAGGATTGCTGTTGGTCCAATATTTGTTACTTGGTTTGGATTTGGAATGAGCTCAAAAGTTGCACTAGCAGCTTTGGTATGTTTCTTCGCACCATTTGTGAATACAATTACTGGTTTACTTGGCGTTCAAGAAGAATCTTATGAACTCTTCAGGTCACTTGGAGCAACTAGAAGACAGGTCTTTTGGAGATTAATGATACCAACTGCATTACCAACAATGAACGCAGGGTTAAAACTTGCTGTTGGATCTGCATTCGGTGGCGCTCTTGTTGCGGAATTCATATCTGCTCAGGCGGGTATGGGCATTCTAATGGCAAGATATACAATGTCTCTGAATATGCCTTCAGCTTTCGCGGGGCTACTATCAATTACCCTTTATGGGTTCCTACTGTTCAGAGCAATGGAAGTAGTAGATAAACGTGTACTTTATTGGTTGGATGATGATCTGATGGCTAAAAAAAGTGCTCAAAGAGAAATCAAATATAGACAGGAGTTAGGACTATGAGTGATATTGGATCAGACGGCGTATTAGCCGGCGTTAAAGAGCTAACACCAGTTCAAAAAACACTTGCGCACGGTCTTGTATTTTTAATCTTATTTGGAGGCTGGGAACTTGGGGCACGTTTAGGATATGTCAACGAGTTAATTATGCCTGCACCTACATCTATTGCGTACAGACTTTATGAAATGTTTTTTGTAACAGGTTCAATATACTGGCATTACATAATTACAATGTATGAAGCAACAATGGGCTTCATTATTGGTGTAAGTATTGGAATGGGTCTAGCTATAACTGCAGCAATAAGCCCTGTGTTTAGAAGATATTGGGCGCCTTATGCGGTAGTATTCAACGTAACACCGGGTATAGCTGTTACACCGTTTATTATTGCTTGGTTTGGATTTGGATGGAGCTCAAAAATTGCCCTCGCTGCACTTGTTTGCTTCTTTCCTCCATTTATCAATACACTTACAGGATTGCTAAATATTGATAAAGATGCTACGGAACTATTTAGATCTCTTGGATCAACAAAGAAACAATATTTCCAAAAATGTCAAATACCTAGTGCACTTCCCATCATAATAGCTGGATTAAAACTTGCAATGACAGGTGCTTTAATTGGTACAATTGTTGCACAATTCTTTTCAGCATCTGAGGGAGTTGGTATTTTGATGCAAAGGTTTGCATTCCGTTTAAATATGGATGGCAGTTTCGCTGCGCTAATAGTAATGTCTCTAATGGGTCTAAGTTTATTTACACTCATGGAATATATGGACTACAAAGTTCTATATTGGAGAAGACATTCTAGAATGGAAGAAGTTGGAGCGAAAAGAAAAAGACAATGGATAAAAGAAAATGGTGATATGAGCCAAGCTTAAATCATTACATTCTAATCTAAAAAAAACCCAGATTAATTATCTGGGTTTTTTTTTACTCAAATATAAGTTTTATCTATCAATAAAATCCTTCGCTTTTTTATACATAGCATAGTCAACTAACTTATTTTCAAAAGTTATTGCAGCCTGTCCCTTCTTTTCTGCATCTTCAAATGCTGCAACCATTCTGGTATATAAATCAATTTCTTTAGGATCTGGTTCATAAGCTTCCCTGGCAACTTTTATATGACTTGGATGAATTAATGTTCTACCATCATAACCCAATCTCTTACTAAGTTCACACTCAGCTCTTAGACCTTCCAAATCATTTATTCCACCATAAGCACCATCAAGAACATATGGCATCTTCGCTGCCCTTGCTTCAACTAATGATCTTGACCTAGAATAATTTAATTCAAAGCCATCTATCGACCAATCTGATCTGAGATCTCTTTGTAAGTCACCATCTTGGGCACTACCAAATACAATAGACTCGACACGCTCAGCTGCACTACAAATATCAAAGCATTTTATTACACCCAGAGCAGTCTCAATTAGAAGAAGTAACTTGATTGAATTCTTTTCAAGTCCTTTTTTAGCCTCTTCGTCAGAAATTATTTCATCTACAAACTTTACCTGACTTACGGACTCTGCCATTGGAAGAGCTATGCCGTAGATATTCTTCTGGGTTACTGCTCTAACGTCATCTTCTAGGAATTCTTTTTCGCTATTTACTCTTACTAGCGCTGTTATACTAAGATTTGGTATGACATTTTTTGATATATTTTCTCTAACCTCACTTTTCATATTGAGAGGTACAGCATCTTCAAAATCAATAATGATTCCATCTGGTTCAAATCTTGATGCTTTCTCAATTAGTTCAGGCTTGTTTCCTGGCGTATAAAGCGTAATGAGTGGTTTTTTGTTCATTTTATCTCCTCTTAGTTTATATTATCCCATCTTTTTGTAATTTCTCAATTTCATCTTTATTGAGTCCTAATCTTTCTCTAAATATTTCATCATTATCTGAGCCCATCTCTTTTCCGAGGTGTTTTATCTTACCGGGTGTTCTCGATAACTTAGGAAATACATTCTCAGTCTTGATTGATCTTCCATTGTCCTTGATATTGGTAATCATCTCTCTCGCTTGAGCATGAACATTATTTATAATATCTTCAATGTTATAAATAGGTCCCATTGGAACAGAAGCCTCATGTAATATTTTAGAAACTTCTTCAAGAGTATGCTCCATCATCCACTCTGATATATGCTTATCCAACTCTACAACGTTTAAAACACGCTGAGTATTATTTGCAAATTTTGGATCATTAATTAACTCACTCTTACCAATAACTTTAAATAATCTTTCAGCTGTTGTTTGCGTTGCCCCGGCAAGAGCAATCCACTTATTATCTTTTGTTTTATAAGTATTTCTTGGCGCACTGGTTGGAGCAATATTACCCATACGCTTTGGAGCTTCTCCAGTTAAATCAAATACCATAGCATTTGGACCCAAAACGGAAAATAAGCTCTCCCAAATACTTACGTCAATGACCTGCCCCTTCTTAGTATTCTGGACGTCCCTATTGTAAACTGCGAACATCGCTGATAGAGCGGAATAAAATCCTGCGAATGTGTCTGCTAATGCAAATTGAGGTAATGTGGGCATGCCATCCTTCTCACCTGTCATTTCAGCAAAACCACTCATAGCCTCCATAAGAGTACCAAAGCCTGGCTGATTTGCATATGGACCGGTTTGACCGTAACCAGTAACTCTAACAATAATGAGTCTTGGGAATTTTTCTTGTAATTCCTCTATGCTGATGCCCCAGTCTTCAAGCCGTCCTGGCCTAAAATTTTCAATAAAAATATCAGTGTTATCAAGAAGATCCAATAATATTTTTCTTCCCTTTTCCTTTGATATATTAAGCGTAATCAACTTCTTGTTTCTTGCATATGTCTTCCACCACGGATTGATACCATCGACTTCAAAACCAAAATTTCTCAGATGGTCTCCTTTTATAGGGGTTTCAATATGAAGGACCTCAGCACCAAAATCTGCTAATAATCTTCCGCAAAGCGGTGCAGCTATAACTGTTGCACATTCAAGTACTTTTAGTCCTGCTAAGGCGTCAGATGTTTTCGAAATATTGCTCATCACTTAATATGTTGATAGTACATTAATTAATGCTAAATTATTTAGCATAAAAACGTTGATATATTATAGTATTAATAAACATTATTAACTTAAAAACAGGGGAATTGAAATGCCAAAAATGACAGGTGGACGATTTATAGCGGAGTTTCTTGAAAAATCTGGGGTTGATGCAGTTTTTTATGTACCTACAATCCTCAGCAGACCACTTGCAGAAATGGATAATATGAAAATCAAGAGGGTTCTTGCGCATGCAGAAAAATCAGCCGCCTATATGGCTGATGGATATGCAAGAGCCTCTGGAAAGCCGGGGATATGTGCAGCTCAAGCAGTAGGTGCTGCCAATTTAGCTGCTGGATTAAGAGATGCACTAATGGGTAACAGCCCTGTGATTGCATTATCGGGAGGCAGAAAGTCTATGGAAAAGCACAAAGGCGCTTATCAAGAAAATGATGATTTCCCAGTTTTTCAAGCTCTAACAAAAGCAAATTTCCAAGTTGACCAAGTTGAAAGATTACCCGATTTAATGCGTCAAGCATTTAGAGAAGCTACAACAGGAAATCCTGGGCCAGTAAACTTACAACTAGCCGGTAATAATGGTCAAATTGAAGATGATTACGCAGATTTAGAAGTTCTTGTCGAAGGAAGATATGGTAAGGCACCTTCACACAGATTTACTCCCCCACTTGAAGAAATAAAAGAAGCTATAGCCAAAATAAATACAGCAAAAAAACCTGTTATTGTTCTTGGAGGTGGAGCAAGAATTTCTGACGCAGGTGATGAGGCTCTTCAATTTTCAAAAAAGACAGGGATACCGATAGCTACTTCTGTAGCGTCTTATAATCTGATCCCAGAGGATTATGAACTTTACATTGGTGTACCTGGATCATATTCCCGTGAATGTACCAATAAAATTCTCTCTGATGCAGATTTATTCATCTTTATCGGGTCTAGCACAGGAGGACAAGTCACACATTTTTGGAAAATCCCATCTAAAGATACTAGAGTTATTCAAATTGGAATAGATCCATCTGACCTTGGTAGAAACTATCCGAATGACATTAGTTTGCTTGGTGACGCTAAAAGCACACTTCAAATGCTTCTAAATGAGGATCTTAAAAGGCTAGAGATTGAAGATTGGAGATCACACTCAATTAGTTTGGTCGAGAATTGGAAAAATTCACTTAAACCACTAAGGGAGTCCAATAACATTCCAATAAGACCTGAAAGAATGATGAAAGAGTTATCAGAAATTATACCTGAAGGATCTGTTGTAGTATCAGATACAGGACACACTGCTATGTGGACTGTACAAAACTTATGGCTAAACAAAAAATGGAACTTTATAAGGTGTGCAGGCTCATTGGGATGGGGATTCCCAGCTGCTATGGGTGCTAAGTGTGCTTTTCCAGACAAAGATGTGTATTGCCTTACTGGAGATGGTGGGCTTTGGTATCATTTCACAGAATTAGAAACCGCAGTAAGATGTGATATTCCAACTATAACAATCGTAAATAACAATAATGCTCTTAATCAAGAACACGACATATTTATGAACGCGTATGATGGTAAACCATCAAATAGATGGACCGAAATGTGGTATTTTAATAAGGTTAGCTTTGCAGAACTTGCAAATAACATGGGAGCTTTTGGGATATCTGTAACTGACCCAAGTGATATCAAAGATGCAGTTAGAGAGGCAAAAAAATCAAAGAAACCAGCCATAGTTGAGATTGAAGGTGACGTTAGTGCGCTTGCTCCAACAGCATGGTCAAAATAGGCTTCTTCTTGAAATTTTGAGTATTTAAAATATGTTTTTTAATAAAAACAGAGCTGAGAAATTAATGGATCAATTTAATATTGATCTACTTATTGCGTCTACACCTGAGAATGTGACATACCTCAGTGATACTGTCAGTTGGGCACCAAAAGTTTATTCATATTCTGTTGATATGTTTGCAACGTATTATCGTGATCCAAATATTGATTCCTCACTTATTGTTCCAAGTCAGGAAATGACTTATGTATCTGGTTCAAAATCAACAATTAAAGATTATTACACCTATGGCGGTAAGAGTGCTCTTGTGCAACCCGATGAAGTTAATAGTCAAACACTTGAAGAGGAGAATTATCTGCAACTCCAGAATAATGATTCTAAGAGAACTAGAAATTCTATTGATGCACTCGCTCAATCAATTACGAGTCATAAAATCAGAAATATTAGAATTGCAGTTGATGAAGACAAAATCAATGACAAAAAAATCAAATTTTTAACAGAATTGCTTCCAAATTGTGAAATCTTATACGGAGCTGATCTTTTTAGACTTATAAGACAAGTTAAGACTGATGATGAGATAAAGGCCATGAAGGTTGCCGCTGACCTGAATGAGTCTGCATCAATCGCTGCCTGCAATGAAATAAAAATTGGAATGAGGGAATACGAAATTGCGAGTGTTTATGCATCAAAAGTTGGAATGGGTCTTGGTAAATGGCTTTGGTATCATTTTGGCTCAGGGAGAAGGTCTGTAGGAATCTTTCCTCCTGCCGATAAAAAAATCCAGGCTGGAGATATGTGGAAATTTGACGCCGGTCTCTCTCTTAACAATTATCAAGCTGATACTGGATGGGGTGGCGTTATGGGTGAACCGAGTAAAGAACAATTAAAATTATGGGAAGCTACTGAAAGTGGATATAAAGCAGCATTGTCAGTTATCAAGGAGGGAACGTTACCATCAGAAATACAAAATGCAATGTTAAATGGCACAAAAGATGGAGGTCTGCCTGATCATTCGGGAACTTTTGCAGGACATGCCATTGGCTTAGAAATGAGAGAATTGCCCTATGTGCTTGGTAATAAAAGTAAGGTCAAGAGCAATTTTTTACCTGATACAACAGATATCCCTATCCCGGAGAATTCTGTTTTATGTATCGAAAATCCATGCCAAATATTCGGACTGGGTGGAACACAAATTGAGCAGACTATAATTGTTAAGAAATCGGGTTATGAACTATTAACAGATCAAGAACGAAGATTATGGATTGTTGACTAAGATTAGTAATAAAAATTATTTATCCATTACCCTATTTATAAAGTTAGACATTACGAGTGCTATCTCATCTTCATAGGGCTCCCAATCCTCCCATGAAATCAAATCGACATCCACATCATCAATTGGTAGTTTATGTAACTCACTATTTCCCAACATATTAAATGCCTCAATGCCACTAACAGAGTTGTGAGTGTTGTCGTTTCCTGGGATTACTAGAGATGGAACTTTAATTGAGTCCAATTCACTCTTTGTAATACCCATAACTGGATAATTTGCTCCATCTAAAAATTTATTTAATAAATTTGTTTGGATTCTTATAAATTCATTCACATCTATATCTAATAATTGTTGCTCAATGGCTGGGTTGGTTTTAATGTATTCTACAAATCTGTTTGTTTTACATACAGCTTCCATACCACCGCTTCTTGCTGTCTCAATAAAGACTTCGTAATAATTTTTAGGTAGTCTATTTGCAGCAAACTCTCCACCAGTTACCCTCATTATAATCATACCAATCAAATCTTCAGGAAAATGCAGAGCATACATAAGTGACGTCCTTGCCCCAGAAGATGAACCTGATATAAAAATATACTGTTCGTTCAATGTTTTAAGTAATTCTCTTAACTCATTAGCCCAAGTTACTTCTTCTGTTTCAGCATCATCCAATAGCATCCCTGATTTACCAGTATTTCTTCTATCATGAAGTAATACCCTTATATTGTTTTTTGCTATCTTTTCAGCAAGTGATTTCATCTCAATTGAACCCCTCCTTGCTCCTGGCATAAGAGCTAGAATTGGCTTGCCCTCACCAATAATTTCATAATCTATAACTACACCATTTATATTTTTTAAAGTCATATTCCACCTATCTAAATCAACGTTTTAATTATATAATAAAAAAGAAATATTTAGTAGGGATAATCAAATGAAAGCATATTTTACAGAGGTGGTTGATAACCAAAGTAAGCTTTTACCAAGAGATGTCGAGATACCAAAACCGCAAAAAGATGAAATTTTGTTCAAAGTTAAATCAACAGCTTTAAATAGAGGTGGCTTTATTGTTGGTGGGGTAATGCATGGAAACCCCAATAAACCGTCAGGAACTGAAGCTGCTGGTGAAATAGTAGGTCTAGGCTCAGATATTAAAAATTATAAAATTGGTGACAAAATCATGGGCAGAGTTTTGGGTACCGACTCTGGATCATTTGCAGAATATGCATTGATAAAAGAATATCAAACAATCAAGATACCGGATTCGTATTCATGGGAACAGGCGGCAGCAATTCCCGTTAGTTTTCTTGCAGCATATGATGCGGTCGTAACATATGGCAAATTATCAAAAGATCAAATTACGCTTATTACATCTATTTCATCTGCTATTGGTGCTTCTGGACTTGTCATTTCTAAAATTTTGGGTGCCAAAGTTATCGGAACCTCAACTTCGGAAAGAAAGCTTGAAGTTTTATCTAGCTATGGTATGGATTTTGGGATAAGAACACCTGAACAAAATCTAACAAAAAAATTACTAGATTTTTCAAATGGTGGAATAAATCTTGTTGTTAATTGTTTGGGGGGAAGCGTTTTTAATGATGCTATGAATGCTCTATCATTTAAGGGAATTATTGTTAATGTGGGCTACATGGATGGAATGGATAATGTTCCAATAAACATTCGAAAAGTTCACGCACAGAGATACAGTATACATGGTATATCAAATGCTTTTGTAACAAAGGATGATATTATTAAAACAGTTGAAGGTTTTAAAAGAGATATATTGCCTCACCTTGATACTGATAATAATAAGCCAATAATCGATAAGGTATTCCACTTTGATGAGATAGATCAAGGTCGTGAATATATGATGAATAATGGTCAAATTGGTAAAATTGTAATAACACTATAGAAATGGAGAGAGAAATGGTTAAAAAAGTTGGTATTGTAGGAATGGGTCTGATGGGCCAAGCTTTCATTCTAAATATGAGAAAATCACAGTTTATTATTCAAGGATTTGATGTTGACCCCAACAGAATGGATGAATTAAGAGAACAAGGAGGTACACCTGTTGATACTCCAGCTGATGCAGCAAAAGACGTTGATTGTGTCATAATGTCACTGCCAAACAGCGCAATTGCAAGAGATGCCGCTGTAGGGTCTAATGGGATTGCTGAAGGAGTAACATCAAGTAATCTCTATATTTGTGACACTACCACTTCTAGACCAGAAGATTCTATATCCCTTTCAAAAGATCTTGCAGAAAAAGGAATAAAATTTTTAGATTCAGCAGTTAGTGGAACGAGTACAATGGCAAGAGCCGGTGATTTAATAGTAATCGCGGGTGGTAAAAAAGAAGACTTCGATGTATGTAAGGGATATTTTGAAGGCTTTAGTAGAGCCGCCTACTACATGGGGCCTGTGGGATCAGGTGCAAGAACCAAATTAGTTATTAATCTTATACTTGCTGGAAATAGACTTGCTCTTGCAGAAGGATTGGTTCTTGGACACAAAGCGGGACTTGAACAAGAAAATTTATTGGAAGTGTTAAAGGACAGTGCAGCATCATCAAAGACAATGATAGATAAAGGTCCAAAAATGATAAATGCTGACTACTCAAAACAAGGGCAAATAAAGACTTCCCTCAAAGACAACAGACTGATGATTGAACAAGGACAGATACTTGGGTCACCTACATTAATGACATCTGTTCTATCGCAGATCTATCAAGCCGCATATGAAAAAGGATATGCTGAAAAGGATACTGTATCATTTTATGAAATTCTCAGAGGTATGGCTGGGCTTGAAGAACGTGAAGGAATAGATGATGTGCTCTTTGGTAAAAAAGCTCCAAAATAGTTAAAATTATTATGAAATATTCGAAGAAAGAATCTAAAGAAGCAGCTAGAGAGTTATTGAAGGGAATATGGACTGCCATGCCATATTGCTGGGATGAAGATGATAATTTTGATGATCTTGCTAATCGATCAAATATGGATCATATAATCGAGAATATAAAAGTTGATGGGCATTATTGCTCAGGTAATATTGCTGAATTCTGGTCAATGCCTGATAATGAAAGAATGCATGCACATGAAGTAATGCTTGACCAAGCACGAAATAGGATACCTATGATTGCCGGTTGTCACCATCAGTCAGTAAAGCAAGTAGTTACACTAGCAAAACATGCTCAAGAAATTGGTTATGATTTTGTAATTGTACTCACGCCATATGTTGCAGCCAGAGACGACGAAACTGTCTATCAATTTTATGAATACATCTGCTCAAGAGTTGATATTGGTATAATTCTATTCAATGTTCCTCAAAATTGTCATCCAATAAATGCCAATCTCGCTAAACGGCTATCAAAACTTCCAAATATATGCGGATATAAGCAAGCTGATGGGTCGCCAGCTTCTACTCACTCAATAATAGACTCTGTAGGAAAAGATATAGTGATATCTGTGGCAGATGAAGCGCCATGGCTAACCAGTATGACTCAACTCGGACTGCAGTGGCTTGTAAATTACAATCCACATCTATACCAATCAAAAGGTTGGTTGCCTCTAAAAGATTATACAGATGCTGCATTAAATGGTGAGATAAATAGAGCCACTGAGATAGCTAAATCAATTCAGCCACTCAGGGAACTCCATGCAAAATGGATTATGGGATATTGGAATAGTGGAAGAATGCCTATTAGTGAAATGAAATATTGGCAAGAACTCATTGGTATGAAAGGTGGAAGGACAAGGCCACCAGTTATTGAAATAAGTGATGAAAAGAAACAGGAATTAAAAGAAGATCTAAAAAGTACGGGATTACTTGATATTAATTAGTCTTTGTACAATAAGTTTGTATTCAATTCATCAATAGAATTAACTCCCAATAGGGCAATATCCCTATCAATTTCTTCCATTAATAATTGTATAGAGTGTTCAACTCCCTCTTGACCTGCTATAGAAGCTGCATATAAAAATGGTCGTCCGATAAAGACAAAATCTGCTCCAATAGCCAAGGCTTTAATGACATCCGTACCTCTCCTAAAACCACTATCAACAAATATTTTACAGTCACCTTTGATTACTGGCCTTATGTTCTCGAGAGCTTTGATTGATGATATTGCTGAGTCAAGTTGTCTGCCGCCATGATTTGATATTATAATAGCATCTGCACCCATGCTCTGCGATTTAATCGCATCATCTTTATTTAATATTCCCTTTACTATAAGATTACCATCCCATAAATCTCTTATTTGCTTTAGATGCTCCCAGTTCAAGTTAGACCTTTTACCAAAATCACGATTTATGGAAGCTGAAAAAACTGGCTCACCTCTATCAGCAAGAAAATTCTCAAAGTGAGGCATACCATGGATTAAAAGCGTTCTTAAAAATGTATTTAAAGTCCACTTGGGTCTGATCATTCCATCATACATTAATCTAAATGAGGGTCTTAAAGGAGTTGAGAAACCATTTCTAAGATTATTTTCTCTACCTGCTAAGACAGACACATCCACTGTTAGAATGAGTGTTTTAAAGCCTGCATTTTTAACACGAAGAACTAACTTTTCAACTTTATCATGATCACCTGGTAAATAAGCTTGGAACCATGTCTCAGGTGCTAATTTTATAATTTCTTCCATTGGTATTAGGGATGATCCACTTATGATCATTGGTATATTCATATTTCTAGCAGCTTCTGCTAGAACTATATCACCCCTGTATGCGGCAAGCGCGCTGACCCCCATTGGTGAGATACCAAATGGCGCATTCCATTTATTACCGAACAGTGATGTAGTTATTGATCGTTCCGAAACATCCCTTAAGATATTTGGTATAAATTTTATTTTTTGTAGATCATATGAATTAACATCAAGAGTTTGATTTCTTTCAGAACCACCTGAAATATAACCAAAAACTGGCCTTGGTAAATGTCTCATTGCATAATACTCTAGATCATCTAGTGCAAAAACTTTATTTAATATTCTTGGCTTTTTTGTCATAAAATTAAAATTGGATTAAATGAGTATAATCAAGGTTAACAATATTTGATTTTCTGTTATAATAAATACTTATGAAAAAGAATACAAGTTATACATATGTTTGATCTAGAAAATTTTATTGAAGAATGTGATGCCCGTATCGATAAAATAAACAATCACAAGGCTGTTATTGATACACTTTCAAAAGCGGTAGAAGATCCAATTGGTATATTCAAGAAACTCGGTGAGCCAACAAAAGGTGGAATTCAAAAACTTTACCAATCTGATAAATTTTCAATACTAAATGTTATTTGGACGCCAAATATGACAATCATGCCCCACAATCATAATATGTGGGCTGCAATTGGAGTTTACTCAGGACGTGAGGATAATATTTTTTGGCGACGACTAGATAATAAAGAACACGGTAAAATTGAAGCAGCTGGTGCTAAATCACTCGAAAAATTTGACACAGTCCCACTGGGTAGTGATATTATCCATTCAGTAATTAATCCGACCAATAAATTCACTTGCGCTTTACATGTGTATGGTGGTGATTTTTTTGATACACCTAAGAGTGAATGGGAACCTGAGACATTGGTTGAAAGCGAATATAAAGTTGAACACTCACATAAAGTCTTTGATGAAGCAAACAAAAGAGCTCAGGTAACTTCTAAATAATTTCAATAACTTCTCCTGTTTCACCTGATTTTACAATCGCTTCAAATATCTCAATATTTGCAACCATCTCATCAGTTGAAATTGGATATTTTTCGCTGTTAACTGCAGCATCATGCCAACATTCAAAATTTTCGAGCACAGTGTTTGTATGCTCATGAGTAGTTACAACCCTATCTCCACCTTCTTTACAAAGGATAAGCTCACCAGGATCATCATGCTCAAAATTATTAATCTCTCTTGCCTCAATCCACCCCTTATCACCAAATACTGTATATCTACCATAAAAGGGAGTGGCAATNGANACNGAAANAATNCCNGTAATNCCATTCAAAAACTCTATATTTGCAGACATTGTATCAATNCTTGGCTTTTCGTACGCAATACTTGACATGGTTGAATANACCTTCTTTGCNCTGCCAAACATATGGACCATAAANTCTGTTAAATGAATTCCTCTTGCNGTAAAGCCTCCTCCAGGNGCATCTATTGGACTGAATCTCCAATTGTCTTTATCAAGTGTTTTAAACAAATCATGACTGAAGTTNGTTTCAANATGNAGCACATTTCCGATATCACCATTTCTTACATGTTGAAATAAACTTTTCATTGCAGATTCATAGCGTCTCTCATGCCCTAAACCAAGTACAATTCCTCGGTTATTACATACCTTTATTGCATCTTTGGCATCTTGCGAACTTAATGAGAGTGGTTTTTCACAAAAAATTTGTTTTCCAGCTTCCGCAGCTTGAATAATATGAATGTGATGAAGTCGATTAGGCGTCGCAAGAATTACAGCATCTATATTTTGATCTTCAAGTACAGATTCATATGAGTCCCTCAGTTCAATGTTGTATTCTTTTCCAAAATCAGAGAGGTTGGATAAGTCCTGATCAACACCACAAATAACATTTATTTTTTCACTTTTAATGAGGTTTTTTACAATTACCTTACCCCACNAACCCAAACCAATTACAGCTGCTCTCATAGAGAAATCTCCTTCATGATTTTATTTATAAGTATACCCATCAATATTTTTTCTTTATTATTAATAAAAGTGTTATCAACGAAATAATCCCAAAAATTGAAAATGATATTAGGGTATTTTCTATGCCTAGAATGTCACCAAAAGCACCCATCAAAATAGAGCTAATTGCTGCAAGACCAATAACAAGAAGAATCCATAGACTCATAACCCTGCCTCTGTATGTGTCATTAAGCTCTAGTTGAACAACAGCCTGAAGATCTATTCCATTAATAGTCATACAGAATCCCATTATGAATATAGCAAAAAGTGCGACATACCAATTAGAAGATATACCGAGAATTATAACAGCCAATAAGCCAAGAAACGATGAGAAATAAACTCTAAAAGGAATACCCCTTTCCTGATTTTTTGACCTTCTCATAGCAATAAATATGGCTGCAACAAGCGCGCCTGCACCTGCAGTTGCCATCATATGGCCAAGACCTTCGGGACCAACATTAAAAATCCCTCCCGCTATAGCTGGAAGAATTTCGATTGCTCCACGAGCAAAAAGAGAATAAAGCGCTGTAATTGCGCAAGCCTCTAAAATGACACTGTGACTAATAGCAAATTTTGCACCATCAAAAAACTCTGATAAAATATTCTTTCTTTCTTTTTCTTCTGAAACTTTCTCAGCCACTTTAATGGTGATCAGTGCAATTGGCATAGCTAACAAACACAAGAAATTTATAAAAATTGTAAATGAAAAACTGGTAAATTGAATTAAAATACCTGCAAATGCAGGACCAAGTAGTCGAGCGGTATTGAAATTAATCCCGTGTATCGCTAATGCATTAACTAGATTTTTTTTTTCAATTATTCTTGGAACAAGGGTNTGTCGAGTAATNCTATCCGCGCTTGTAAATATACCAATTACAAGTGCAATGATGCATAAATTAATAATATTCAATAAATTGAAAAAATATAACACCCACAAGAATAGTACTGTCGCTGATATGATAGACTGTGTATAGATTGCGAATTTTTTTATATCAATACGATCAACTATCACCCCAAATATGGGACCTGCAAAAATTGTTGGGGCAAAAAGTAGAAAAGATAAAAAACCAACCCAAGATGCAAGACTTGTTAATTCCCAGCCAAGCCATCCAATAATCACTCTATTAATCCATAGCCCATTCATTGCAAAAAAATTACCTGCNGTATATTTTTGAAATTCCTTACTTTGGAAAGAAGGGAAACTGATTGATAAATTCATTTTTTTTATCTTAAACTTTGGATATTAAGTGGCCTAGCAGAGAGTATTTCTTATTTTTATGTTCCAAATAAATGTTTTTTACCCTATAAATTATAGTTAGTAAAATTAATTTTTTGAGTTTTGAAACTCAAACAAAATATGGGAGATTTATTGATGCGTACACCAAGATTAAATAGAGACGGACATCAGTGGATATATGACTGGATTGTTAAGGAAACAGGTCGTGTTTTTCACTGGGATGAAGAAGGAAGAGAATTACCTGGCACNGTTAAAAGCCATGGTCAGATCTCCAANCATCTAGGTAGACAAGGCCAGAGGCTAGAAAAAGTTGCTCAAGANGAAGAGGCAGCAGGTCATAAATCAACTGCTTTNGATTTATATTACAGGGCTTCTGCAAAATTTGCTGCTGCACANCATCCAGTTTTAGAGACAAATGATGAAAAAAGATACCTACATGGCAGATGTATAGCCAATTTCGAAAAAGTAATCGAACTAGCCCCATATACAATTGAAAGAGTTGAAGTTCCATTTGAAGATATGCAACTACAATGTAATTTCTTTTTATGCCCTGGCGTGGATGTCGCACCAACAATGATATTCATTCCNGGATGTGANATGACNAANGAAATGTGGCCTGACCCAAAAGTTGTTGAAGCGCACGCAAGAGGGATGCATCTACTTGTTATTGATGGACCTGGCCAAGGCATGAGTAATTTACGTAATCAAAAGCTTACTCATGGTAATTATGAAAAAGCAGTATTAAGTATTGTGGATTGGTTAGAAACAAGACCAGAAGTTGATAAAGATAAAATTGGTATATTTGCTGTATCAATGGGTTCACATTGGGGTCTTGAAGTTGCTGCTTCTGGGGATCCTAGAATAAAAGGNGTGGTCGGACCATGGGCCTCATATCTAGATAAATATTACATTTTGGATACTTTTTCTCCAAGGTATAAACAATTATTTGGCTATTTAACAGGTGCTCAAAGCGAAGAAGAACTTGATAAGATTGTTGCACAAATGACTGTTGAAGGAAGAGAAAAAGATATTAAATGTCCAATACTTCTTACAGTTGGAGAATATGACTCAAGAAGTCCAGTTGAATTGGTCTATAACTTCTATGATAAAGTTACTGCGCCAAAAGAATTATGGGTTTATGAGGATACATATCACCAAGCAGTTATGTTCAAAGGTACAGGACAAGATCGACATGATTGCCATATGATGTGCATGGATTGGCTTGTAGATGTTTTCAATGGAAAAATAAAAGCTGGTCATGATAAGAAAATGTATCTTAGAACAAATGGTAGTGGACCAAATGCTAAGCAAGGTGAGAATAAAGATGCCTTGCATTGGTGGGAATAATAAACTTAATNCCCAGTCAAACTTACTTTGACTGGGCAACATAAACTGATATAGAAATGGAGAAAGTGTATGACAAAACATGATATTGAGATGAGGCCATATGGTCCAACAGCTGGTAGAGATCACGTAAGTGGAATATCTCAAAGGCCAAAAACGTTAACTGTTGATCTACATAATCATGTAAGAACACCTGCGGCTGATGATTTAGTAAAACCACATTTGCCTAAAGATTTCCATCCTTCTGTTGGCGTGGCAAGCGAATTAACAAAGCAAGTAAATAAAAAACAATTTGAGGATAGAGAGGTTCCATTCACAGATATAAATGTAAGATTAGACCAAATGGATAAATCCCTACTTGATGTCTCTGCTCTATCTTGTTCTCCACAACAATTCTACTACATGGTAGACAAAAATCTTTGTGCTGAATCTTCTGAAATCATCAACGATAACATTGCTTCTACAGTAAAAATACACCCTAAAAGACTCACTGGACTTGGAACTGTTCCTCTTCAAGATACAGATTTAGCTCTAAAAGAACTTGATAGATGCGTGAATGAATTAGGCTTTAGGGGCATTCAGATTGGAGCAAGAGTTGGGAAAGATGAATTATCTGCTGAAAGGCTCGAACCATTCTGGAAAAGGTGCGAAGAGTTAGACATCTTAATATTCATCCATCCATCTTCATTTTATAGCGACAGATTTGGCGAACACTACATGCTAAATATTATTGGTAATCCATTAGATACAACAGTAGCCATTCATTATCTAATCTTTGATGGTGTTATGGAGAGATATCCTAATATTAAATTTTATTTATCACACGGTGGTGCATTTCCTGCAAGCTATGCTGCAAGAATGGATCATGCATATGGAGCAAGAATTGATTGTCGTCAAAAGATATTTAAAAAGCCCACAACATATCTCAAGAAATTTTATTTTGATACTTTAGTATTCTCTATCGATCAGTTAGAATTTCTGATTAAAAAATATGGAGCTGATCATATTGCAATAGGAACTGATTATCCAGCTGACATGGCAGAACATGATCCAGTGGAACATGTGTATCAAATAGAAAGTATTTCTGAAGAAGAAAGGGAGAAGATTTGTGGACTTAATGCATTGAGGTTACTAAACTTATCTGAAGACGACTTTAGATAGAAGCCCAAGTAATTATGTTAAATCTTTTTTTATCTGATGTTAAAAAAACATATTGAACAATTAAATCCTATTACAAACGATCAAGCGAATAATACAGCTTTATCTTTAGTTCCTAAAATTAGAAAAATTCGTTCAAATATTGATAATACTAATACAAACATTTCAGATGATATATTAAATTTAATTCACAAAGAAAAATTATTTAGATATGTCCAACCAAAGCAATGGGGTGGATTAGAATTGAGTTTTGAGTCATGGTTAGACATCCCTGAGATCATATCTAGGGGTGATTGTAGTACGGGGTGGATAGTGGCAAATATGGCATCACATCACAGAACATTAGCCGTCTTCAGCCCTGAAATACAAGAAGAAATATGGTCAGAGAATCCAGATGCACTAATTGCTGCTGGAAATATTTACCAACAAGGTCATGCAAAAAAAGTTGATGATGGAATTATACTAACAGGACTATGGAACTTTTGCTCAGGTATTCAAATATCTGACTGGTGTATATTTGCTTTCATATTGGATGATAATGGTCAAAAAGATTGGCATCAATGTGTGCTTCATAAAAGTGAGTATGAGATACTGAATGATTGGGACACCTATGGAATGAAGCAAACTGGCAGTTGTTCTGTTCGAATCAATGAACTCTTTGTTCCTGAATATAAACTTCAATCTTTCACAGTAAATAAAGAGGGGCATTCCTTTAAAGGGGCCACCACTAATCCTAATTTGATGTACCAAATTCCAACACCCGCAATAGGTGGACACGGTCTTGCTGGATGTGCTATTGGGGGCGCTCAACTTTGTCTTGATTTACTCGAAGAATGGATAGAAAAGAGATCAACAAGTACATCAAATATGAAAATGTCTGATATACCAACAATCCATAATCGCTTAGGAGAAATTGCATCAAGAATTGATGCTGCAAGATTATTATTGAGAAATGACTGCATCGAAGTTGAAAAACTTATGAATAAGGATGGCGAAATATCAACAGATAATAAATTAAAATATAAAAGAAATGCTGCATATGCTGTTCAAATAACATTGGAAGCAATCTCAATCATTCAACAAGTTTCAGGAGCAAATGGGATTTACAATAGACATCCTATCACAAATGCAATTATGGACGTGCAAGCATGCTCTAGTCACATTCATTTCAATCAGGATCTTCAATTTAGCCAATGGGGTAAAAACAGGCTAAAAAATGATTTTCAAAGCCCAACATTTTAAGAACAAGAATATGGAACTACCATTTAATCAAAATAAACTTGACAAACTACTAGATAATGAGGGTGTAGATTTTTTACTAATAAATGATAAAAATACAGCTCAGTACTTACTTGGTGGGTATAAATTTTTCTTTTTTGCCCAAAAGGATGCAATCGGGATCAGTAGGTATTTACCAACAATTGGATACCCAAAAGGGAAACCTGAAGATGCATTTTACATAGGGCATATGCTCGAGCCACAACAACAAGAAGTTGAACCTCTTTGGATAAATAATATCCAAAACATTCAATGGAATACGAAGCAGGCCGGAGAAGAAGCCGCCAAACTGATCAATAAACTTGGTTTTTCAAATAAAAGAATTGGTATTGAATTTTGTAATACACCTACTGATACATTTTTAATGTTGCAAAAACTCCTCCCAAATGCTGAATTTGTAGATGTTTTAGTTTTAATGCAAGAACTTAGAGTAATAAAAACAGACCATGAATTAGAACTACTAAAAACAGCATCAAATAATATCACAAACTCAATGGAAAAAGTGATGAAGAGTACAAAGCCAGGATCATCAACTAAATCAATTGCACAAGCCTTAAAAGAAGAAGAAACATCACTAGGAATGAATTTTGAATATTGTTTGATTGCAGCAGGGACATCTTATAACAGAACACCTTCAGAAAAATTATTCTGGAATGAAGGAGATATCTTATCCCTTGACTCTGGAGCAAATCTTGAGGGTTATCTTGGAGATTTATGTAGAATGGCGGTGATGGGAGAACCAACGGAGTTAATGAAGGATCTTTTATCCCAAGTTCGTGCAATAAATGATGCGCCACGTAAAATTATTAGAGCTGGAATAACTGGAAATGATATCTTAGAATCAGCCAATAATGAATTGAGTAAATGCGATAGTTCTCTTGATTTTAAATTTGTTGCTCATGGCATGGGAATGATCCAACATGAAGCGCCTCATCTATACGATAAAGGTGTTATCCCCTATCCTGCTCCATATAAAGAAAAATCTCTAGAGGCAGGTATGGTGTTATCGATAGAAACAGATCTAAAATATGATGGTGTAGGTTTTGTAAAACTTGAAGATACAGTAATTGTACGTGAAAACGGATACGAAGCCTTTGGAGATAATATCAGAGATTGGGTNTGCAATAACCAGTATTGATTATCAATCATAAACAAACCGCTAATATTTATGATCTGAAAAAGATCGCCAAAATTAACAATTAATTCTGATAATATCTATAGTAATTATTCAAATAACTAATAGTTGCAGTTGCAAATCATTCTCATTTTCATTATATTGTTGTTTATGAAGAAATTACATCGCACTGTCACAAAAATTATTAAAGCTAGTCTTTTTGTTTTTTTATCTCTAACTTTACTTCTACCTGATGTATCAAGAGCAGAAAAATTAAAGATCGTTTCCACCTTTACTATTATTGCAGATATAACAAAAAATATTACTGGTGACTTAGCAATTGTTGAATCCATAACTAAACCAGGAGCAGAAATCCATAATTATCAACCAACTCCTAGAGATATTATAAAGGCTCAAGATGCAGATATAATTATACATAATGGTATGGGTTTGGAATTATGGTTTGAGCAATTCTATGACAACCTAGAAGATGTTCCAAGTATCCTAGCAACAAAAAACATAAAACCTATTGGTATATCTACAGGACCATATGATGGGAAACCAAATCCACATGCTTGGATGGCGCTTGAGTCCGCTCGTGCTTATGTGAAAAATATTACAGACGGACTGTCCTATTATGATGAAGCAAATCGTATTAAATATGAAGAAAATGCCAAAATATATATTTCAAAAATTGAAAATACCCTCCTTCCATTAATAGAAAAAATAGATAAAATTAATAAAAAAGAAAGATGGCTTGTAACGAGTGAAGGAGCCTTTAGTTATCTTGCAAGAGATCTTGAATTAAATGAATTATATATATGGCCTATAAATGCAGATCAACAAGGATCACCAAAACAAGTCAAGAAAGTAATAGATAGTATTAATGAAAATGCAATAAAAGTTATATTCAGCGAAAGTACTATTTCACCAAAGCCGGCTCAGCAAATAGCTAGAGAAACAAAGATTAGATATGGTGGCGTATTATATGTTGACTCACTAACTGACGGAAATGGACCGGTCCCTACATATATAGATCTTCTTAATACAACATACTCAACTGTAATCTCAGGACTGACTGCACAATAATATAAATGACAATTGAAATCCAAAATATAAATGTCTTCTACAAAAATGGACATGAAGCTCTTCATAATGCATCCTGTCAAATCCCTGATGGGTCAATTACTGCTTTGCTGGGTGTGAATGGTTCAGGAAAAACAACACTTTTTCGTTCTATTATGGGTGTATTAAGAATAAATTCAGGAAAAATTACTATTGATGGTCAAAGTCCTAACGTTGCTATTAAGAATAACCTTATCTCATATGTCCCTCAGTATGATGATATTGATTGGGAGTTCCCTATACTTGTAAAAGATGTGGTCATGATGGGTAGATATTCATACATGAACTTTATGAGAACGCCAAATCCAGTTGATTATAAAATTGTAGAAGAATCTCTAAAAAAAGTGGGTATGGATGATTTGATTAATCGCCAAATTGGAGAATTATCTGGTGGACAGAAGAAGAGAGTTTTTATTGCTCGCGCACTTGCACAAGAAAGTAAAATACTATTACTTGATGAACCATTTACTGGTGTAGACTCAAAAACTCAGGAGACAATTTTAGAGCTAATAAAACAAGAAAGAGAAAAGAACAAAATCATACTAATATCGACTCATGATTTAAATATTGTCCCAGAGATCTGTGACCGGACAATCTTGATCAATAAAACAGTCCAAGTAGAAGGATTAACTCAAGAAGTATTCACTAAAGAAAATCTTGTAAATACTTTTGGCAACCATCTAAATTACTACAATTTAAACAACGGTTAATTGTTAAAATGATTGAATTATTAATCGAACCTTTAAAATACGATTATATGATGAATGCTATATTAGTCAGTTCACTAGTTGGAGCGATTTGTGCTTTTTTATCATGTTATGTAATTATGAGAGGTTGGTCACTAATTGGTGACGCATTAAGTCATTCAATTGTTCCTGGGGTTGCTGGAGCCTACATGCTGGGGCTACCATTCACAATTGGAGCGTTTATTTCTGGAACGGCAGCGGCAATTGCAATGCTTTATCTCAATGAGAAAACAAACCTAAAAGAAGACGCAATTATAGGAATAATATTTACTTCCTTCTTTGCGATAGGACTATTTATTATCTCAGTATCGCCTTCCCCTATTAATATACAAACAATTATCTTAGGAAATATTTTATCCATTACACCTTTGGACACATTACAATTGATAATTATTTCAGCAATAACTCTATTAATCCTTATACTCAAATGGAAAGATTTGATGTTATTATTCTATGATGAGAATTATGCCCACAGTATTGGTTTGAATGTAAAAGTTTTAAAGCTTATCTTCTTCATACTATTATCCGTAACGACAGTCGCAGCCATGCAAACTGTTGGAGCTTTCTTAGTCATAGCAATGGTAGTAACACCGGGTGCTACAGCATTTCTTATTACAGATAAATTTTCGAAATTAATAATTATTAGTTTAATAGTTGGAATATTTTCATGCGCTTTTGGAACTTACATCAGTTACTTTGTTGATGGAGCCACTGGAGGTGTAATAATACTTATACAAACAATACTATTTCTTTTCGCATTTCTATTCTCTCCAAAGTACGGCTACCTTTGGAAATTCATTTCGAAAGAAGAACTAGGCGATAAAAATGTTTGATTTTCTGATTTCTCCATTTCAATACGGATTTATGCTAAATGCTCTAATTATCTCAATTTTGATTTCTATTCCTGCATCTATTTTATCATGCTTTCTTGTTCTAAAAGGTTGGTCCTTGATTGGTGATGCCATTTCTCATGCTGTTCTTCCAGGAATAGTTATTGCATATATTTTAAATATACCGCTTATCCTTGGAGCATTTTTTGCTGGCTTATTTTGTTCGCTAGCGACGGGATTTCTGAAAAACAATTCTCGAGTAAAAGAAGATACGCTAATGGGTGTTGTATTTTCTGGAATGTTTGCTTTTGGAATTGTAATGTATACAAAGATTGAAACCAATATTCATCTTGATCACATACTATTCGGTAATTTACTTGGTATAAACAATACAGATTTAAAATTTTCAACATTCATATCTATGTCTGTTTTGACAATCCTTTTATTAAAATGGAAAGACCTACTAGTTTTTTGCTTTGACATAACTCATGCACGATCACTTGGTCTAAACATAACAATCTTACATTATGGACTACTCATTATATTATCACTAATTATAGTCTCAAATTTAAAGGCTGTTGGGATTATATTATCCATCGCATTATTGATTATACCTGGTGCAACAGGTTTTTTAACATCAAAGGATTTCAAAAGAATGTTGATCATTGCAACTCTATCCACTGTTACAGCTGCGGTGTTGGGAGTCTATATATCCTATTACATTGATAGTGCTCCGGCTCCAACAATCGTATTATTTATGACAATGAACTTCTTGTTGGCTTATATTTTATTTTCAGCAAAGAAAACTATTAATGTTTCTAATAAAACCAAGAATTAATCAAGTTTGATCCACTCATAATCATTTTGCGCTGACTTTACCATTGCTTCAAAAGCAGCAACTCCTTGTACAGCTTCTTCCGACGTAACAGGGAATGCTTGCTTCCCTTCAATATCATCTGCGAATGCCTCCAATGTGAGTCCAACAATATTAGCATTTGGATAATTTGTGATCGTTTCAGTGTTATCAAGAGACTTTTTAATCAATCTAGTTTCACCATCCATAAGCAAATAACCTTTTGATCCATAAACATGTAATCTCCATATATCTGCTGTTATATATATGGTTCCGAGATATCCAGATACGCCGCTTTTGAATTTAACTAACATTGACGTTGTATCATCAAGATCAATATCCAACACTCTTCTTTCACTAATACATGAGATTCTGTCTACTTCTCCTGCTATACTGATCATTGCATCCATTACGTGTATGCCCCTCGCTGCCATTGCACCACCAGGACTCTCTGATTTTTGAGCTCTCCACATTCCCTCTTTTAATTTGTAGGCACTTGGACCCGATTGTTCACCTTCAATGTGAAGTACTTCACCAATATCACCAGCTTTAACCATTTTTAGGAGATCTATGTAAGCTGGCTGAAATCTTCTACTGAAACCTACTCCTAGTTTTAAGTTTTTTTCTGTTAATGCATTGACACATTTTATGGCATCATCTTTTGTTAATGTCATTGGTTTTTCAACAAAGACATGCTTGTCATGGTTTGCTGCCGATAGGATTTGTTCAGTATGCATTGAATGAGGCGTTGTAAGTATTACAGCGTCGACTCTTTCATCTTTCAAGACATCCTCATAAGAATTATAGATTTTTAACTCATTTTTATTTAAATATTCAGCATGTTGATCTGTGTTTCTAGAACATGCACCTATTATATTGATCTTCTCACTTTGCCCTTTTACGGAGTCAATTGAATGTTTGCCCCACCATCCAAGTCCAATCATCACAGCATTAATCATATTAATATCCTTTCATTCCTGCTATATTTATAACAGTTAAATTCAAAATTTGTAACCGATAATTTCACATGCTTGAAAAGTATAAATGGGACAAAAGACTTGTCGTTCACTATCGTGATAATTCAGATGAACATCAAAATATTCAAAAATATATAAACGATTTTTTTAAAAAAAATCAAAAGGACACCCATGAGAGAAAACTTGAATCCATTGAGCTGTTTGAGAGCAAGGTTGCAGGAAATTTAGCATTTACAATTACTGAAAATGGTTATGGAATCTATCTAATTGGACTTGATGGGTCTATTAAAAAATACTCACAAAATACTGATATTATTGATAATTTGTTCAATATTATTGATGCAATGCCAATGAGAAGAAGGCATCTAAATCAATGATGCCATCGTTTAGTAAAAGACATATTTATACATGCATTCGTGATGCAATTATTATTTACCTTTTTATATATTCCATTAGTAATTTTTTTATAAACACATATAACGTTCAATTTAGATATCTAATTATTGTATTGATATCCGTTTGCTTAATTTATTGTGTGCTGAGATTTATTTGGGCATTAATTGCTACAATCTTGATTCTTGCCACTATTAATTATTATTTTTATAATCACAAAACTAAATTGAAGCATTTCATAGTTGATTTTAGTGCATTATTTAATTTCTTTATCTATTTATATTTAATATCACTCAACATTCAAACACTGGAGACATTTAATAAAGTTGATTATTATCTTATGTTATACAAACTGATAACTTTTTAATAAAACATTTTAAGAGTAGCAAAATGAATAAAATATCAAAATTTTTCTATAACAAATCATCATTTATTATTGCCAGTTTAGCAACTATAGTATTCCTTGCTTATCTCATAAACGTTTTAGATCCAAAATCTGCGCCTTTTGAGATTATTGATGAAATGCCTAAGTCACTGGGAACTATGTTTGGATTTGGAGAAACAGAAATTCTCATTTATCTATCCATACGAACAAATGAAATGATCCAGTCATATATCAATTTCAACCTCATCTGGGATAGTTTATTTGGTGTTTTATATGGAACAATGTATACACTATGGCTATCGTACTTATATAGACCATTCCATAATAAGCTCAGGAGTATCAATTTATTGCCATTCGCTCAAGTTTTATTTGACTGGATAGAAAATTTAAATCTTGCCTTAATTTCTAATAATTATCTCAAAACAGAAACTATCCAACCCTTATACTCACAATTTGCCTCCTACTCTAATATAATAAAATGGATTATTTCTTTATTGGTTATCTTATTAATAATTATAGGTTTGGTCTTATCTATAATGGGCTTCATAAAGAAAAAACTTGTATAAATGT
The DNA here is from genome assembly GCA_002704755.1 of Rhodobiaceae bacterium. Taxonomy (GTDB): domain Bacteria; phylum Pseudomonadota; class Alphaproteobacteria; order Rhizobiales; family TMED25; genus TMED25. Next base: position 24,500 of record PAHC01000018.1, on the reverse strand, counting down.
CTTTCATATAAAAGCTATAAAAAAAAGACTGTGCTAATATAATATGAAATATTTTTTGGGTAATTATGAGTGAAACGATATTAAGCGTTCGAAACCTGACCAAAAGATTTGGTGGACTTGTTGCATTAAATAATTGCAATATTGATATCGAAGAAAATTCCATAACTGGTATTATTGGGCCTAATGGATCAGGTAAAAGTACCTTATTTAATTTAATAACTGGGCATTTGAAACCTGAAGAAGGTTCAGTTTTTTATAATAATAATGATATAACCGGTCTCGAGTCTTACGAACTATTCTCACTAGGAATGCTGAGAACATTCCAAATTGCTCATGAATTCACAAATATGACTGTAGTAGAAAATTTGATGGTTGTGCCAGGTAATCAAAATGGTGAAAGCTTGCTCTACTCATTATTAAATAGAAAAAAAATCAATGAAGAAGACGAAATCCTTAGGAACAAAGCCTTTGAAGTGCTTGAATTTCTAAAAATTGATCATTTAAAAAACGAATTAGCAGGTAACTTGTCTGGTGGTCAAAAAAAACTTCTGGAACTAGCAAGAACAATGATGGTAGATGCAAAAATAGTTTTTCTTGATGAGGTTGGAGCAGGCGTCAATAAAACATTATTGAATGATATTGCAGACTCAATACAGAGATTAAATAAAGAAAAAGGCTATACTTTCTGTATGATTGAGCATGACTTTGAATTAATTAGTAGACTCTGCGATCCTATAATCGTATTAGCAGAGGGATCGGTACTATTCAAAGGAACATCTAATGAGATTAGGAACAATGATGAGGTCATTGAGTCATATTTGGGTCGAGGTGTAAAAAAATAATGTATTTCTCTGCAAAAAATTTAACTGGTGGTTATGGTGGCGTAAATATCATTGAAGAATGTAGCTTTGAAGTTAATCAGGGTGAGATTGTATCAATTCTTGGACCAAATGGTGCGGGTAAATCTACAGCTATGAAAGCAATGCTAGGCATTCTGGAATTGAAGGAGGGGGAAGTAATTCTTGATGGGAAAAATATTACAAAATCAAAAACACAAGATCGCATAAAATCAGGAATTTCATTTGTCCCTCAAACTAATAATATTTTTACTGAACTAACTGTTCAAGAAAATCTTGAGATGGGAGCATTCTTAACTGATGGTGACATTAGTGCTCGTATTAAAGAAATGTATGACTTATTCCCTATTATGAGTGAAAAGCAAGATCAGTTAGCGGGAGAACTCTCAGGTGGTCAACGTCAACAAGTTGCGCTTGCAAGAGCACTAATGACCAACCCCAAGGTTTTAATGTTAGATGAACCAACTGCTGGAGTTTCACCAGTTGTTATGGATGAGATCTTTGAACATATATTAAATATTAAAAAACAAAATATAGCTGTACTGATGGTTGAACAAAATGCTAGACAAGCTTTGGATATATCAGATAGGGGTTATATCCTTGTTACCGGAAGAAATGCTTACGAGGGTAGTGGTAATTATCTTCTCAACGATGCTGAAATTAGAAAGTCATTTTTAGGTGGTTAAATGGATTTTTTAAACGCAATTGTACTTTTAACCAATTATATAATCGTACCAGCATTGACCTATGGGTCACAGCTTGCATTAGGGGCAATAGGTGTCACGCTTATATATGGAGTTCTTAGGTTCGCTAATTTTGCTTATGGTGATTTAATGGCTTTTGCTACTATGGTTGTTATATTAACTACTTGGTATTTACAATCATTAGGAATTACTCTTGGTTTTTTACCTACCGCAATACTAGCATTACCTATCGGAATAATTGCCACAATCATATTGAGCTTATTTTTTGATAAGACAGTATTCAAATATTACCGAAATAAAAAAAGTGAACCAGTAATACTTATTGTTGTCAGTATTGGAGTTATGTTTATTTTAAATGCGTTAGTAAGGATTATAATTGGTCCTGGTGATGTTATTTTTATGGATGGGGCAAGATTCATTATGAAAGCTGGTGAGTTCAAGAAAATGACTGGGCTGAACGAGGGGATAGCCTTGAAATCTACTCAAGTCATTACTTTCATTACCACAATTATAATATGTTCAATACTGTTTTATTTTCTCAATAAAACTAAAACTGGTAAATCAATGAGAGCATATTCAAATAATGAAGACCTAGCCCTGCTGTCAGGAATAGATCCAACAAAAATAATAATATACACTTGGGTTATTGTATCAATACTTGCTACGATTGCTGGCACTCTTTACGGTTTAGATAAAAGCTTTAAACCATTGGCCTATTGGAATAATTTATTACCAATTTTTGCAGCAACTATTGTGGGAGGCATAGGTAATCCTCTCGGCGCATTCTATGGAGGTTTTGTTATTGCATTCACAGAGATTGGACTGACATATGCATATAAGAAATTTCTAGTATATCTATTGCCAGAGCAATTAGAACCTAGTTCATTAGTTCAATATATATCAACAGATTACAAGTTTGCGATATCGTTTGCGATACTTATAGTAGTTCTAATATACAGACCAAATGGAATATTTAAGGGGAAAGTTATTTGAGAAATAATCTTGATGTAAAACTTGCTTTTGGAGCCATGGCACTGCTACTTGTTATGGTTGGTTTTATGCAATCTTGGGGTGTTGCTCTAGCTATTCTCAATCTTTGCTTAATTTCTGCAGTGATGTCGATGGGTGTTAATATTCAATGGGGATACTCAGGACTAATTAATTTTGGTGTTATGGGTTTTTTAGCTATAGGTGGCTTTGCTACCATAATTGTCTCAGTGCCTCCGGTCACTGAGGCTTGGTCTGCAGGTGGATTTGGTATTATATTATCTGGTCTCATTTTGTTTATCTTAATTGCTGGAATTTTTTACGTTCATCAAAAATTCCAATCGAAATACAAAAACTATTTATTATTCTTTTTAGTAATTTCAGTCATACCAATCATGAAATTAGTTGCAGGACCATCAATTTCTGCAATCGAGTCTATTGATGCTGCGACTAGTGGTTTTTTGGGTGGTTTTGACCTACCAATAATTCTCTCATGGTTTGTTGGAGCTTTTTTTGCTGCAATAATAGCATTTGTTGTAGGTAAAGTCTGCTTAGGCCTCAGATCAGACTATCTTGCAATTTCTACACTTTTAATTTCGGGAATTGTTGTATCATATGTCAAACATGAAGAATGGCTTACAAGGGGCGTTAAAAATGTAACTGGACTCAAAAGACCAGCACCATTTGAGGTAGACCTTCAAAATTCAGATTGGTTTGTAAATTTTATTGAATTCTTATTTAAGGCAAGATTATCAAAAATTATAGATTTTGATGAAAAAGTTATTTTATTAAATGACTTAGTTATGACCTCATCAAGTATTTTTGTAAAACTATGTTTTAGCCTAATTTTCTCTATAGTATTGATTACGCTTCTAGTATTTTCAGAAAAAGCACTCAGATCGCCATGGGGTAGAATGATGAGAGCTATACGTGATAATGAAGATGCAGCAAAAGCTATGGGAAAAAATGTTGTAAAAAGACATCTGCATATATTTATAATTGGCTCTGCCATCATAGGTTTTTCAGGTGCAATGCTCGTTACCTATGATGGACTCTTCACACCATCAAGTTACCAACCATTAAGGTACACCTTCATAATTTGGGTTATGGTTTTACTTGGAGGAACAGGTAATAACTATGGCGCTATAATTGGAGCGTTTGTTGTATGGTTTATTTGGATTGAGTCAGCTCCATTTGCATTATTTGTGATTAATACATTGATGAGTGGCATTGATAATACAAATCAACTAAAAATGCATCTAATTGATAGCATCCCTTATTTTAGATATTTTATGATGGGGCTTGGTTTATTGGTAGTTATGAGATATAGACCAAAAGGCTTATTGCCTGAGAAGATTATAAAAAATTAAATTATCACCCCACATAATAAATGTGGGGTGATTTTATTTGAGCTATCTAGCGCCTACATTAACGAACTTACCGTCAACATAACCTTTTTCTAAGAATTGACCAAATGCTTCACCAACTTCAGTGAAGTTAACATCTGTAGCACCTTGATAGTTAATTGAATTACCAGCTCTTAGTAACCTTAAACCTTTAGCAAGTTCCCCTGCGTAGATTTTAGGTCCAGATCCGTTAGCAATTTTTTGAATATTATCTGCAATACTTCTACCATCAGTAGATCCATTACAACCACTAATATCACAATCACCAGCTTGCATAGCCAAGATTAAAAGAGCTGCAGCATCATATGACTCGCCAGCATAAACGCTATTTGGGTCTACGCTATTGGCTGATGCATATGCTTGGAATTTTTGGAATGACTCACCAAGAGATCCAGGTGTAGAACCCCAAGAACCATTTAGTTCATCGCCAAAAGCTTCTTCAAGTGAAGTTCCAATCATACCATCACCAAGAGCAAACTGATCAAATGAGCCCGCATCCAAAGTACCACGAATAATATTATTACCACCTTGATCAATATAGCCAAGTACTGCAAGTGCATCACCACCAGCGGCGGATAAAACACCAACCTCTGCGCTGTAGTCAGCTTTATCACCTTCATGAGCAATTTTCGCTGTTACTTCAATTCCCATTGATTCAGCTGCTGCTTCAAAAACATCTGCAAGACCAACTCCATAGTCATTATTAATATAAGTGATAGCAACACTCTTCACGCCTTTATCTGCAGTAATTGCTGCTAATACTTCACCGCCTCTGGCATCTGATGGGGCAGTTCTGTAGAATAAACCATTGTCAGGTTCAGTTGTTAAAGATGGCGAAGTCGCTGCAGGTGATATATTTGGAATACCATTTGGCATGCTAACATTTTGTGTTATAGCTTTTGTAACACCTGAGCAGTCAGCACCAAATATTGCAACAACACCCTCTGCTAACGCTGCTTCAGCTGCTGTTACAGCAGCTGCTGAGTCAATACATGTAGCATCACCTTTAACTAGTGTAATTGTTGATCCATCCATTAACTCACCTGAGGCATTAACTTCATTAAAAGCTAATTCAGCACCATCCACCATTGGCGGCACAAGTGATTCAAGAGGGCCAGTAAAACTCATTATCATACCAACCTTAATCTCATTTGCTTGGGCAGTACCAAAACCAAATGTAACTAAGGCGAGTGCGAATATAAAAATTCTAGACATAATATTCTCCCTTTAAAATAATTAACAACTTATTAAATAATAAAAATGGATAAATATCAATAAATTATCATTATTTGATCATGAACCGGCTTAAATAATTTTTAGGTGATTTTGTATAAAGATTTGATAAAAAAAAATTGTCACATAATTTTCATAGATAAAATTCAATCTATACATATTGATTCTTTATTTAGGGGAGATGAGGATGTATAAAAACACAATTGAAGATGTTATTCTTAATGGTTTNAATTCAGGACTCGCATACGATATTTCAGATTTTATTTTATATTTTATGAATAATCATAATAGTNAATTTGATAGAGATATTGAGAGGATAAAAAACTCGCTAGCAGAAGCTCAAATTGAAAGAACGCTCGATCAACCAATTTCAAGATATACAAATCAAACTTGTTATTGATGGTGGGCCCGGTAGGACTCGAACCTACGACCAATTGATTAAGAGTCAACTGCTCTACCAACTGAGCTACGGGCCCAAAAATAAATTATTTACTTCGCTCTTTGACTATTATAAGTCGGTTTANTGCACTTATATAAGCACGCGCAGANGCAACTAGTGTATCAGTATCAGCACCTCTNCCTGTTGTAGAGATACCCTCNTCTTCAAGTCGAACACTAACCTCTGCTTGTGCATCAGTACCTTCTGTAACGGCTTGTACTTGATAGAGAGGCAATGCGGCTTTATGAGGAAAGATGACTTTTATGCAGTTAAAAATTGCATCTACAGGACCATCACCAGTTGATTTATTATGTCTAATTTTACCATCAACTTCCATTTCAAGCTCGGCACTTTGTGGACCTTGTGTTCCAGCATGAACTATAAGAGACTTAAACTTTAATCTATCACTTGTACTTGAAATCTCATCATCTACAAGAGCCATTATATCTTCATCATAAATATTTTTTTTCTTGTCAGCTAGCGCTTTAAAACGTTCAAAAGCGTCCTGAAAGGCATTATCTCCTAATACATAACCTAAATCAGCCAACTTTTCTTTAAAAGCATGCCTACCTGAATGTTTGCCCATTACAAGAGATGANTCTTTCAAACCAATGCTTTCAGGGCTCATAATCTCATATGTTTGGCTATTTTTGAGCATGCCATCTTGATGGATACCAGATTCATGTGCAAATGCATTCTTCCCAACAATAGCTTTGTTATACTGAACAGGAAATGAGGTGATTGCAGACACTAATTTTGATGCTCTAAGGATCTTTGAAGTATCTATATTTGTTGAATATGGTAATGCGTCTGATCTTGTGTTGATAGCCATTACAACTTCTTCAAGGGCTGCATTACCAGCTCTCTCACCAAGCCCGTTTATAGTGCATTCGATTTGTCTGGCTCCAGCCTCAACCCCAGCAAGTGAATTAGCCACAGCCAAACCAAGATCATTATGACAATGGGTAGAGAAAATTACTTTATCAGCACCAGGCACCTTCTCAATCAGAGTCTTTATGAGGTTATTAAATTCTCTTGGAATTGCATANCCAACTGTATCAGGTATATTAATTGTAGTGGCACCATTCTTGATTGCAACTTCTACACATTTACATAAGAAATCAACTGGAGTTCGTGTCGCATCCATTCCAGACCACTCCACATCTTCAACAAGATTTCTTGCCTGAGTAACTGTTTTTTGGATTATTTCAAGAACTTCCTCTTCATTTTTCTTCATTTGATGCTGCAGATGTATAGGCGAAGTAGATACAAATGTATGTATACGACCTCTTTTTGCTTTTGATACAGCTTCACCAGCTCTGTTAATATCTTCGGGAATNGCCCTTGCAAGACCTGCAATGATAGAATTTTTTGATCTCTCAGCAATTTTTGATACAGCCTCAAAATCGCCATTTGATGCAATAGGAAAGCCAGCTTCAATAATATCAACGCCCATCTCATCCAGCAATTCTGCAACTTGAAGCTTTTCATCAAGTGTCATCGTNGCACCTGGTGATTGCTCACCATCACGAAGTGTGGTATCGAAAATTCTGATATGGTTTCCGTCTGCACTCATTTGCTAATTAATTCTTTTCTTTATCAACTAACTTTCCAGCTTTAATCCATGGCATTAAGTCACGTAACTTTTCACCCACCTCTTCAACAGGATGCGCATCGTTTAATTTACGGATTGCTTTGAATGTTGGTTGACCAGCTTTACATTCATTCATCCAATTTGTAACAAATTTACCAGTTTGAATATCATTCAATATCCTTTTCATTTCAGCTTTGGTTCCATCAGTTATCAACCTTGGTCCAGATTGATATTCNCCATACTCTGCAGTATTTGAAATAGAATAGTTCATGTTTGCAATACCGCCCTCATATATGAGGTCAACAATTAATTTAACTTCGTGCAAACACTCAAAATAAGCCATTTCAGGNGCATACCCTGCTTCAGTTAATGTTTCAAATCCAGCTCTTATTAGTTCAACAAGACCGCCACATAGTACAGCTTGTTCACCAAATAGGTCAGTTTCACATTCTTCTTTGAAAGTAGTCTCAATAATACCAGATCGACCACCCCCAATACCGCTTGCATAGGATAATGCAATATCATGTGCATTACCTGATGAGTCTTGGTGAACTGCCATTAAACATGGAACCCCACCGCCTTTTTGAAACTCTCCACGAACTGTATGACCAGGGCCTTTAGGCGCAACCATAATGACATCTAATTCTTTTGATGGCTCAATAAGACCAAAATGTATCGTTAGACCGTGAGCGAATGCTATAGCTGTTCCTGGCTTAATATGATCACGGATATGGTCCTTATATATATCTGGTTGTATTTCATCCGGAGCACACATCATGATCATATCCGCCCAAGCAGCAAGTTCTGATACAGACATTACTTTTAAACCATTATCTTTTGCCTTTTTTGCAGAGGATGATCCCTCTCTTAATCCGATAGCAATTTCAGTTATTCCAGAGTCTTTAAGGTTTAGAGCATGAGCATGCCCTTGACTACCGAATCCAATAATACCCACCTTTTTACTTTTTATTAGACCTAAGTCAGCGTCAGTATCGTAATAAACTCTCATATTAATTTCCCTATTTCTTATTGTTAAAATTTCTAAATTAATCTCTTATTCTATAGACTTATTCTAAAGATTTATAATGCATCTTTATTCAAAAGAAAATAAATTAAGTGTTATCCGCTCCTCTTTTAAGCGCTGCAACACCCGTTCGTGAAACTTCCGTTAAACCCACGCTTGACATTAAGTTAATAAAACGATCAATTTCACGGGTTCTCCCTGTTATTTGAAAAATAAAACTATCTAAGCTTGCATCTACTGTTTGTGCATCAAATGCTTCTGCTAGACGCAATGCCTCAAGTCTCTTATTACCTGTTCCCTTTACTTTTATAAGAGCAAGTTCTCTCTCGAGAGCTCCGTACTGTCCATATTGAGCAGTTAAATCACTAACTCTGTGAACAGGAACTAATCTATCAACTTGAACCTTAATTTTTTCTATGACACTTGGTGAGCCTGATGTCACAAGTGTTATCCGGGATAATTGGTTCTTACTTTCTGTTTCTGAAACTGTAAGTGAATCAATATTAAAACCNCGTGCCGCGAATAGCCCAATCACCCTCGCAAGCACACCAGGTTCATCATCAACAATAATTGATAGTGTATGCTTTTCTTCATTTTCATTCACTTTGACAATGTCATAAGTTGAGGCAGGATTTTTTTCATTCATAATTCACACTTTCGTTTTAGTTTATACCATTATTTTTCCATCATCATCGATTGCATTTGATACTTGTTCATCTGAAACATCTTCACCAAGTAACATATCATTATGAGCTTTTCCTGATGGAATCATAGGAAAACAATTCTCAAGATTTGCGACCTGACAATCCATAATTACTGGACCCGGTGTCTCTATCATTTTTATGATTGCCTCATCCAAATCCTTTGGTTTTTTTGCAAGAATACCTGTAGCACCATAAGCCTGAGCAAGCTTTACGAAATCAGGAAGTGACTCGGAATAACTTTCTGAAATTCTATTCCCATGAAGAAGCTGTTGCCATTGTCTTACCATACCCATATAGCTGTTGTTTAAAATAAAGATTTTAGTATTCAACCTATATTGAACTGCTGTAGATAGTTCTTGAATATTCATCAAGATTGATGCATCACCCGCAATATCTATAACTAAGGATTCAGGATGCGCAACTTGCACTCCATTTGCCGCAGGAAAGCCATAACCCATTGTTCCAAGTCCTCCAGATGTTAACCATCTATTGGGTTCATTGAATTTATAGAATTGAGCTGCCCACATTTGGTGTTGCCCAACTTCGGTTGTTATGTATGTATCTTTGTCTTTTGTGAGTTCGTAAAGACGTTCAATTGCATATTGTGGCATAATTATATCAGAGTTTGCTTTATATTTAAGACAATTGACGGTCTTCCAGGTATCAATTTGGTCCCACCATTTTTGATATGTCGGAAACTTTTCAATATTACGATCTTTTATAATTTTTAATGCCTCAATAAGAAATTTGTTACAATCTGCAAGAATAGCAAGATCTACATCAACATTTTTATTTATTGAAGTCGCATCAATATCAATATGCACTTTCTTGGAATTTGGTGAAAATTGATCTATTTTTCCAGTAATCCTATCGTCAAACCTTGCACCCAAGCAAATCATTAAGTCACAGTCATGCATAGCCATATTCGCTTCGTATGTTCCATGCATTCCTAACATACCTAGCCAATTTTTTCCTGAGCCGGGATATGCGCCCAATCCCATAAGTGTTGAAGTAATTGGTATATTGGTCTTTTCAACGAATTTATTTAATAATTTTGAGGCATTTGGACCTGAATTTATCACACCACCTCCAGTGTAGAGGATTGGATTTTTTGATCTTTGGATCATTTCAATTACTTTACCAACTGCTTTGTGATCCACTGAGGTTGGCGGAGTATAAGTTTTATGAGTGATTTTTGATAAATTTTCATAATCACCTTCAGCAAACTGAATATCTTTTGGAATATCAATCAACACTGGACCTGGTCTACCTGATCTTGCTACGTAAAACGCTTCATGCATAATCCTTGGGAGATCTTTAATATCTTTAACTAACCAATTATGCTTTGTGCATGCCCTAGTGATACCAACTGTATCGGCTTCCTGAAATGCATCAGTTCCAATTAGATGTGTTGGCACCTGTCCACTAATACAAACTATTGGAATAGAGTCTAATAGAGCATCTGTTAGCCCGGTCACAGCATTTGTAGCTCCNGGACCTGATGTAACTATAAGAACACCAACTTTTCCTGTTGAACGTGCATAACCTTCAGCGGCATGAGCTGCTCCTTGTTCATGCCTTACAAGAATATGCTTAACTTCTTCTTGCTGAAATATAGCATCATAAATTGGCAGAACAGCTCCACCCGGATAACCAAATACAGTATCAACGCCTTGATCTGCAATTGCTTGAATTACTATTTCTGCACCACTAATATTTTTTCCCATTATACAAAAACCCAGTTAAATTTTTTTCAATANCCAAAATAAACATTACTTAAAAATAAAAAAGGGGCGTTTGCCCCTGTAAAAGTATCACCATCATGAGTCCAAAGTGAACTCAGGTGATACATAAGACGACCAGCAGTTTATTATTTAAGTAAATCATTAATTTTCCAAATTAAACATATATAATATATTACAAAAAAAAAATTAATCAATTTTTTTGTTTCTGCTCAAAGAAAATATTTAGGTTCATCAATCCATTCCCAATCTATCATTTTTCTTCTAGCCCATGTCAGTTGTCTTTTTGCATATTTTTTTGTATTTGTAATAATTCTGTCATTAAGTATTTCAATAGAAATTTCTCCGCCTAGATAAGCAATGGTATCCTTTACACCAATTGCTTTCATAACGGGGTATGAGTTTGATATTTTTTGACTACTCAATAGATTTATTTCCTCATAAAGTTGGTTATTACCTATAATTTCTTTGGTTCTTTTTATTATGTTGTTATTAATAACATCTCTTGGTGGGCATAGATAAATCATTTTTGACAGAGATTTATTTATAATTGTTTTGCCAGGTAATGCTTGCCAGTCTTTAATTGATTTACCTGTACCATCAATAACTTCTAATGCGCGAGTAATTCTGGTCGTATCTGTTGAATTGATTATGGCTGCAGACTTTGGGTCTAACTCTTTGAGTTTATGAAATAATGCCTCCGTACCTTTTTGCTTTTTTATATCCTCCCATTTTGATCTAGTTTTAGCACTAATCTGAGGTATTTCAGAAATTTCGCCAAATAAACCTGAGAAATACAATCCTGTTCCGCCTACAATTACAGGAGTCTTATCAATTTTATTTAAAAAATTTATTAGAGGCTCAATATCGCCAACCCATTCACCGACTGAATATCGAATTTTTGGATCAATATACCCATACAGAAAATGTGGAATCATGTCCATATCCTTATTTGATGGTCTTGCTGTGATTAATGAAATTGTATTATATATTTGCATAGAGTCAGCATTGATAACAACTCCGCCAATTTTTGCTGCAATATCCATGGCTAATTTTGATTTACCAGATGCTGTTGGACCTGATATAAGAATTGAGTTATAATTTGACATCTACCGTGATCTCTTAATTAATGGAAAAATGAAAAAAGTACTTACCATTGTATCTAATGAAAATAATATAATATCAAATAATAGTTTTGAAGCAATTCAAGACTTGATAAACACAAAGACAACAAATACGTGGTTAAAAAGAGAGTCGGCGTGCGACCTACACTTTGAAGACAAAACAGCAAAAATAGATCCAAACTTATTCATATACCTTGATCAAAACAAGTTTGATTGGGCAATTCAGGAAACTCTGAATAGAAATAAAAAACTTTTCCTATCTGATATGGACTCAACAATCATCAAACAAGAATGTATCGATGAATTGGCTAATTATGCTGGTGTGGGCGAAGAGGTTAGTCTAATTACAGAAAAATCAATGAATGGTGAGATAAGTTTCACAGAAGCATTTGTTGAAAGAGTAAGTCTATTAAAGGGTATGGATGTTAATGTGCTAGATAAAGTTTACTTAAATATTGAGCTCAATGATGGAGCCGAAATACTTCTTAAAAATCTTTGTAAGCGGGATATATATACAGTTCTTGTATCAGGTGGCTTTACATACTTTACTGATAAATTATCAAAGAAACTTGGCTTTAGTGAGAACTATGCAAATAAGCTTGAAATTCTAGACAACATAATCACTGGAAAGATTTTACCCCCAGTCATAGATGGTAAAGCAAAAAGATACATCTTAGAAAAGATCACTCAAAAGTTGAATATTAATAGACATGATGTGGTTTCTGTTGGTGATGGTGCAAACGATGTTGAGATGATTGGTAATTCAGCACTTGGCGTTTCATATTATGGAAAAAATATATTAAAAAATAGAGCAAACGCGCAGATTAACAATACAAATCTATCGAGCATCTTATTTTTTATCGGCCTAAAAGAGGCCGATATTATATATTAGTCGTTTGATACTTTTATTGGAAAAACTCTTATCATATTTTGACCGCGTATGGCTTTAATGAGCATTAGGTCTCTATCAGCTCTACGATATTTTTCTATGATTCTTACAAGTTGATCCACACTATACAAGTCTTGCTCATTTATAATATTTATAAGATCTCCTTCACGAAGCCCCCTTCTAAAAGCATCTGATTGTGTATCAATTTCTGTTACAACTAGTCCCTTTTGCTTATCATTCAAATTATATTTATTTGATAAATCAGTTGAAAGTGTACTTAAAGAGAATCCTAGATCTAAGCTTGTTGAGCTGTTTGTATTTGTTTCTGAGTCATCTTCGATTGATGCAATTATGTCACCTTCATTAAGCCTATCAATGACAACATACTTTGTTATAGACTTATTATTCCTCCAAACTTCAACTTTTACTTTTTTCCCAATTTTTGTTTCAGCAACAATTCTGGGTAATTCTCTCATAGTGTCAATAGGTTGATTATCAAAATTAAGAATCACATCACCAGATTTAATGCCTGCTGGCTTTGCGGGACCACTTTCATCAACTGCAACAACCAAGGCACCACTCGATTCATCTAATCCTAAGCTTTGTGCGATATCATCTGATACCTCTTGAATTCGAACACCTAACCATCCGCGTCTAGTTTCTCCATATTCAATAAGTTGATCTATGACAGATATTGCTGTCTTAGAAGGAATAGCGAATCCAATACCAACTGACCCACCTGTAGTAGATATAATTGCAGAGTTTATGCCAACAACTTTACCATCAGCACTGAATAATGGCCCACCACTATTACCTCTATTGATTGCTGCATCTGTTTGGATAAAGTTATCATATGGACCTGATCTTATATCTCTGTTTTTGGCTGATACAATACCTGCTGTGACAGTTCCACCTAATCCAAAAGGGTTCCCTATAGCCATAACCCATTCCCCTACTTTTATACTATCTGAGTCGCCAAATTCTAAAGCTAACAATTCTTGCCCTGGCTCTGGATCAATTCTGAGCACTGCTAAATCTGTTTTAGTATCTTTACCTAAGAGCTCAGCTGGTAAAACAATTCCATTTGAAAATATTACATCTATTTCGTCTGCATTTTGTATTACATGAGCATTTGTTAAAATGATTCCTTCACCATCTATTACAAATCCTGAGCCCAAAGAACTGGGCACTTGCTGCTGCTGTGAGTCTTTATTTTTTTCATACCAATCCTTAAAAACATCAGGAATTTCATTAGGATCTAGCCCTTGAAACATTTCATTATTGTTGACAGTTTGCTTTGTTGAAATATTTACGACCGAGTCAGCATACTTACTAGCTATCTCCGAAAAATCTGGGTAGGCTTTAGCACCTACTGGAAAAGTTAATAAAAAAGTGAAAATTATTATATAAAGTAATGATTGCTTGCGGGTAAACATTGTATAATTAATCCTTTCAGAGATATTTTATAGCTAAAAATATTAAAAGATTTTGTCAAAATTATGTTCTTATACTATCCATATCAATAACACGCCCACAGAGACCATGACCAAACCAAATATTCTGAGATTATTAGTGTCCATTGACATTAACGTTGATAGCATCTTTTTTGTTTGTTCAGGAAAAAATGCATAAATTGAACCTTCAAACAATAAGAAAATTGCAAGTGCAAGAACAAATATTTCCATTATTTATTCGAGCCAAGCGGGTCTTTAAAATAGGTAAAGAAGTCAGTATCAGGTGAAATAACCAATCTTGTATCACCAGATTTAAGACTCTCTTCATAAGCGACCATTGATCTATAAAATTTAAAAAACTCTGGATCCTGTCCGTAAGATTCAGCATAGATTTTATTTCTTCCAGCATCACCTTCACCACGAGTAATTTCAGATATTTTATTTGCTTCTGCTATAATTATCTTCGCCTCTTTGTCAGATCTTGATGTGATAATCTTGGCTTGCTCTTGACCTCTAGCCCTTATATCATTTGCCTCTTTTGTTCTTGCTGTTTGCATTCGCATATAAACGGCTTGACTGTTTGCCTCTGGCAGATCAGCACGTCTGATACGAACATCAACTATTGACATTCCAAGAGCAGCAGCTTCATTATTCACCTGCTCAGTTATCCTCTTCATAAGCTCAGGACGCTTATCTCTTACAATTTCTTCAAATGTGGATTCACCTAACACCCTACGAACAGCAGAATTTAGAATTTGGGAGAGTCTTGCATTTGCTCTAGCTGATGACTGTACAGATTGATAATATTTTAATGCATCTGTTATTTTGTATCTAGAATATGCGTCAACGACCAATCTTTTTTGATCAGATGCAATTACCTCTTGTGACTCAGAGTCCAAGTCCAAAATTCTCTTATCTATATAAACTGCATCATCTGCAATTGGCATTTTGAAGTGTAAACCTGGTTCTGTTACGATTCTAATTGCTTCACCAAACCTGAGTATTAATGCTTGTTGCGTTTGATGCACTGTAAATGCAGCACTCAGAAATACAAAAACAGAAGCGATGACTAAAATTATAAGTCCCGTTATTCCAATTTTCTTAATCATTGATTTGCTCCATTATCTTGTTTCTTTTGCAATTGATCTAAAGGTAAATATGGAACAACATTTGAACTTTCACCACTTTGATCTATGATTATCTTATCCATTCCACCATAAACTCTCTCGATTGTTTCTAAATACATACGACCCCTTGTAACTTCAGGTGCTTTCTTGTATTCTTCATATATTGAGTTAAATCTTGAAGCTTGACCTTCCGCATCAGCAATAACTGAATTTTTGTATGCTTCTGCAGCTTCTACTAATTGAGCAGCCTCTCCTCTTGCGGCTGGAATGATCCTGTTTGAATATGCTTCAGCTTCATTTCTCAATCTCTCCTGATCAGCTCGTGCAGCTTGAACATCTCTGAATGCATCAATGACCGCAGCAGGTGGATCTACTTTTTGAAGTTGAACCCGCCTTATCAAGATACCTGCACCATACTCATCCAGTGTTTTCTGCATCAAGTCTCGAACTGCTGATTCATTTCTTTCTCTTCCTTGTGTGAGGATCTGTTCAAGATCTGCGCCGCCAACTATTTCTCTCATAGCACTTTCTGCAACTGCCTTAACAGTAGACTCTTGATTTTCAATGTTGAATAAAAAATCAGCTGCATCATTAATTACCCATTGAACTGAGAAGTCCACATCAACAATATTTTCATCGCCTGTTAGCATTAGACTTTCCTCAGGAACATCTCTACCAACCGTACCTCTTCCAATCGCAGCCTGACTTGATGTCCTTACACCAACTTCCACTTGATTTTCTCTTGTAACTTTAGGCTTTATAACTGCTTCAATTGGAAATGGAAGATGGTAGTGAAGACCATCTGGAGTTGAACGAATGTATTCACCAAAACGGAGCACTATACCTTGCTCATCAGGTTGCACTCTATATACACCTGTGGCACCCCAAATTGCTAAAGCAATTAATACGATTAATCCCCAGTTCTTTTTACTTACTTTTCCATTTGGTGATTTTGGCGAAAATCTACCAAAGCTATTTTTTAAATTAGTGATTAATTTATCTAAATCATTATTATCAAAATTACCACCGCTTGGTCCTTTGCCCCATGGACCGTTATTATTGTTGTTGTCCCATGACATTAATAGTTTTCCTCTTGAATTATTACAGGTCACCCTATTATAAGATAGTAACTCTGTAAATTAATTTAAAGTCTTTCAACAAAAATAGATCTAAATAAATATTTCTATTTTTTTTCATATAAAACAAAAGAAAATGGAATTATATCATTTTCAGAATTATGTATATCTCTGCTGACCTCAACCCAATCGTCACTTCTCAATTCTTCAAAGAACACATCTCCTGCATATTCTGCATGGATCTCTGTTATATATATTCTGTTTACAAATTCCATCGATTGCTTAAAAATTTGAGCCCCACCGATAATAAATATTTCTTTTTGTTCGGTTCCCTTAGTTTTATAAAAATTTTGTGCTTCTAAAATTGCAGTTTCTAAATTATTTACTACCAAACAGTTCTCAATTGTAAGATCAACATTTGTTGTAATAACTATATTTAATCTTTCAGGTAGCGGCTTGCCAATTGACTCAAATGTCTTTCTTCCCATGATTATAGGTTTGCCAGTAGTTATTGCTTTGAAGTACTTAAGATCATCAGGTATGTGCCATGGTAATTGACCATTAATACCAATAGCTCTATTTGCGGAGTGTGCAACAATTAGTGAAATTAACATTATACGGCAACTTTTGCTTTTATGTGCGGATGAGACTGATAATCAATTATTTTGATATCTTCATATTGGAAATCAAATAAATTATTTACACTACTATTTAGCTCTATCTTTGGTAAATTCATCGGTTTTCTTTGGAGTTGTAATTTCACTTGCTCAACATGGTTTGTATATATATGTGCGTCACCAAAAGTATGAACAAAATCACCAACATTTAAATCGGATACATGTGCAATCATGTGTGTTAAAAGTGCATAAGATGCAATATTAAATGGCACACCCAGAAATACATCTGCTGACCTCTGGTATAAGTGGCAACTCAGCTTATTATTTGATACATAAAACTGAAATAAACAATGACAAGGAGGAAGTGCCATATTTTCTACATCGCCAACATTCCATGCAGATATAATATGACGCCTTGAGTCTGGATTTTCTCTAATATTTATTAATAAATTTGAAATTTGATCAATAGTTTCATTGTTAGGTGCAGACCATGAACGCCATTGCTTGCCATAGACAGGACCTAAATCTCCATTATCATCTGCCCATTCATTCCAGATCGATACGCCATTATCATTTAAGTATCTGATATTCGTATCGCCAGATAAAAACCAAAGTAATTCATAGACTATTGACCTAATGTGCAGCTTCTTCGTTGTTACCAATGGGAACCCTCTTGATAAATTAAAACGCATCTGGTAACCAAATATTGATAAGGTACCGGTACCTGTTCTATCGTTTTTACTCTCACCGTTTTGTAAAACATGGTCCAAAAGTTCTAAATATTCTATCATCCGTAAATTATGACTGATTCATTGCGCTATATGAAGTGAGAAATAATTTTATTATAGACTTTCTTTAGATGTTAATTAGCATTATTATAATAGAGCTTTCGAGCTATGGTAATAAATTGGCGTCAAAATAAACTTATCGGACCCGGGGGCGGTACCCGGCGCCTCCACCATAAATACATTAAAGGTAATAGGATGCAAAAAATAAAGGATATTATTAAAATCGCTATTGGATTAGAAGTAATTGTTATTTTGGCGTTCTTAGTTGTTCTTATGCTCCAAGAAATGGAACTAAAAAACATTTCCATAGACGCTTGGCAAGAGAAATTAGAGCAAATCAAATAGTGTATTTATGATGGGGGCGAAATAGGATCGACGAGAGCGTAAAAGGCTACCTTTTACTCGGTATAGTACCACCGTTATCGGGCTAAACTTATAGTTGCAAATGACAACTATGCTCCGGTCGCAGTAGCTGCATAGTCAGCTTGAGCACCGAAACTTAAGCCCTTGTCTCTAGCAAGCCAAGGCGGGGTGTGGGGGCACCTGGCAACAGAACGCCCCTTTTTTACCTCCACCAAATAATTACATCAAAGTAATTTTTTGTTATGGTCAATGAGAAGAATTTATCAATTTTTTCTCTGATTAAGAAAAATATGTGATTTAAATTTAAGAAATTTTGTTTAATAATTAAAAGAATTTCGATGGTGTAGCGCATGAATTCTGATTTGATCGGTTATAATAAACTAATGAGTAAAGCAATGATTAATGTTATCATTGACGTTTTATCATTCATCAAAGACAGAAATCATATCCCAGGGGAACATCGTCTTTACATATCATTCAGTACAAAAAAAAAAAATGTAATTATCCCTGCAAAATTAAAAGAAAAATTTCCAGATAAAATGACTATAGTGCTTCAACATCAATTCCAAGATCTCGAAATAAAAGAAAATTATTTTTCAGTAACACTTCATTTTGACAATATACCTGAGAAAATTACTATTCCATATGGAGCCATTACAAGCTTTTTTGATCCAGCAGTTAATTTTGGAATTGATTTTCTTGCACAAAATGACGTAACTACAAGTACAAAAAACAAAAATGATGAGAACAAAACAAATATAGGTAATAGAGAAACATCTATGCAAAAAAAAAGAATAACACCTGAGAACAAAAGATCTGCAGAAATCGTTTCTTTGAGTGAATTTAAAAAATGAATGAAATTATGAGGCAAAAATGAAAAAAAGAATTGAAACTGATACCTTTGGTGAAATAGAAGTTGATAACGATAGGTATTGGGGAGCGCAGTCACAAAGATCCATCCAAAACTTTAAAATTGGCTGGGAAAAGCAACCAAGCTCAATAATAAAAGCTTTGGGTGTAGTAAAAGCTGCAGCTGCAAAAGTGAATATGGATTATGGAAAACTGGACAAAACTATTGGACAAAATATCATAAAAGCAGCACAGGAAGTCATTGATGGCAAACTGAATGATCACTTTCCACTTGTTGTTTGGCAAACTGGATCAGGTACTCAATCTAACATGAATGCAAATGAGGTGATATCCAACAGAGCAATAGAAATAATGGGAGGTAACATTGGATCAAAATCTCCTGTGCACCCAAATGACCATTGCAATATGTCTCAGTCATCGAATGACACATACCCAACAGCAATGCATATTGCATGTGCTACAGAGATAATTGATCAACTCATACCTAATCTAAGATCATTCGTGAAAAAATTAGATGAAAAATCAAAGAAATGGAATGATATTATTAAAATTGGTCGAACACACACACAAGACGCAACACCATTAACTTTGGGTCAAGAGTTCTCAGGCTATGCAAAACAAATTGAATTTGGAATTGAGAGAATTGAAAATACATTACCAAGATTAATGGAACTTGCGCAGGGCGGTACGGCTGTTGGCACAGGTTTAAATGCACCAAAAGATTTTGGTGAAAAAATAGCAAGAGAAATATCTAAGCTAACAAATAAGAATTTTACAACTGCTCCAAATAAATTCGAAGCATTATCGGCGCATGATGCAATGATTATGGCTCATGGTGCTATTAATACTGTGGCTGCATCGCTATTCAAAATCGCCAACGACATAAGATTTCTTGGAAGTGGTCCACGTGCTGGCCTAGGTGAATTGTCATTGCCAGAAAATGAACCAGGCTCATCCATCATGCCTGGAAAAGTAAACCCAACACAATGTGAATCATTAACACAAGTTTGTGTCCACATTTTTGGAAATAATACTGGAATTTCCATGGCTGGCAGTCAAGGACATTTCCAATTAAACGTATATAATCCCATGATGGCTTATAATTTCCTTCAATCAGTAAAATTAATGTCTGACGCAGTAAAATCGTTTGAAATAAATTGTTTAGATGGTCTTGAGCCACGTGAAGACAATATAAAAGCGAATGTTGATAGATCTCTTATGCTAGTTACTGCTTTAGCTCCTAATATTGGCTACGATAAAGCCGCAGAACTTGCAAAAAAAGCACACAAAAATAATACTACTCTTAAAGAAGAAGCAATAAAATCTGGATATATAGATGAAGAAAGCTTTGATGAATTGGTTGATCCTACAAAAATGATTTGAATCAATGAAAAAGCGTTCAATAAGTATAGCCGGGCATCGTACAAGTATTGCTCTAGAAGATGAATTTTGGATTTTGGTTCAAAAAATATCCGTTGAAATGCATTTATCTATCCCCAAATTGCTTGAGTTAATTGAAAATCAAAAGAAAAGTGATAACTTAGCATCTGCAATTAGATTATATGTGTTAGATTATTCCACAAAAAACAAAAATTAGTTGGTTAATTCAATTTACATAACTCAAATTACATAACAATAGTATAGGTATAATTTATTATGAACACTGATTATCTATCCTATCTCAATGAACAACAGAAAGCTGCTGTCCTCCATACTGAAGGCCCTCTATTAATACTCGCTGGAGCCGGCACAGGTAAAACAAGCGTCTTAACTTCAAGACTTGCTCACATTATTTATAAAAAACTAGCGTTTCCAAATAATATTTTAGCAGTTACTTTTACAAACAAAGCTGCAAAAGAGATGCAACTCAGAATTGGAAATATCATTGGTAATGCGGTTGAAGGAATGAATTGGCTTGGCACATTTCATTCTATTGGAACAAAGTTACTAAGAATGCACGCAGAACTGGTCGATTTAAAAAGTGACTTTACAATCTTAGATACCGATGACCAACTAAAAGTTATAAAAGAAGTTATTAGACTTCTAGACATTGATGAAAAGCAATTTCCCCCGAGGTTATTTCTTTCATTCATTGATCAATGCAAGAATAAGGGGCTTACTCCAGAAAAGGTTAATACTGAAATAGACCTAGATTTTATTCATGAAAAAAGCATAGAGGTATATAAGAATTATCAAAAAAGGTTAAAGACACTAAATTCCGTTGATTTCGGAGATTTATTAATGTTACCTTTGCAGATTTTAATAAAAAATGAAGCAATACTTGATAAGTTTCAATCAACTTTTAAGTATATCCTAGTCGATGAGTATCAGGATACAAATACAGTTCAGTATCAACTACTCAGAATTTTATCCCAGAAAAATAGAAATATTGCATGTGTCGGTGATGATGACCAATCTATATATGGTTGGAGAGGAGCTGATGTGAATAATATATTAAACTTTGAAAAAGATTTTGATGGATCAAAAATAATTCGGCTCGAAAAAAACTATAGATCCACTGTTAATATACTAGGTGCCGCAAGGAGTCTAATTACAAATAATATTGACAGACTGGGGAAAGAATTATCTTCCAGCTCAGATGAGGAAGGTGACAAAGTCAAACTTGTGTCTGTATGGAGTGCAGAGGATGAAGCAATATTTATATCAGACGAGATTGATAGAAAATTAATATCAAAAACTGATCTAGATCAGATATCAATTCTTGTAAGAGCAAGTTTTCAAATGAGAGAAATTGAAGATAGGTTAATACTAAACAGTATACCATATAGAGTAATTGGCGGTCCAAAATTCTATGAAAGACAAGAAATAATAGATGTAATTGCCTATTTGCAGTTATTATTAAATCAAAATCATGATCTTAAATTTGAGCGAATACTGAATGTTCCAAAAAGAGGCTTGGGTGAAACAACCATCAGAATGCTTAATGACGCATCAAAGATATATAACTTATCACTTTTTGATGTTTCAAAAAAGCTCATACAAACCGACGAGTTAAAACCTCAACAAAGGACTCAACTTAGTAGCTTCATAGCGATGATTGAAAATTGGAAACAAAAATTAAATGAGTTAGATCACGTTACTCTCACTGAACTCATTTTAGAAGACTCAGGTTACATAGAAATGTGGGAGAAAGATAAAACGCCGACAAGCCTAACGAGAATAGAAAATATTAAGGAACTTGTTGGACAAATTGCCGAATTTAATTCATTGCATGAATTCATTGAGCATATCTCATTGGTACTTGAAGTTGAAAATGATAAGAGTTCTAGCAAAGTTAGCTTGATGACTCTACACTCTGCAAAAGGGCTCGAATTTGATTGTGTTTTTATGCCTGGTCTTGAAGAAGGTGTTTTCCCAAATCAAAGATCATTAGATGAAAAAGGCAATAGTGGACTTGAAGAAGAGCGAAGACTTGCTCACGTAGGAATGACACGCGCAAAAAAATATCTATACCTAATTCATTCGCAAAACCGAAGGGTTTATGGTAATTGGATGCAATCAATTCCTTCTCGTTTCATTTCTGAAATTTCGAGAGAATTTATTGATGATGACTCAACCTTAATTGGAACTACAATAAATACTTATGGTAACGGTGTTCAGAACACATCTGCATTTGATTATCAAAAGAAGAAGTTGTCAGCTATTGATAGATTAAAGGCTGCAGGACATTTCAATAATAACATAGAAGCACTCGAAGAGATTTCAGATTATAATAATGTAAGCGTATTGCAAAATCAGCGTGTTTTTCATACTAAATTCGGTTATGGAATTGTAATTGATAATGAAAACGATCGGGTTGAGGTTGATTTCGACAAAGCTGGTAAGAAAATCGTTCTATCCTCGTATTTAGAAGTTGTTAAAAATGACTAAATATGTTGAAGCAATAATCAAGTCTGATCTTTCAATAGATGAATTAGATGATGATTATTTATTTGAAAAAGGTATCATATCAATTTCACAAGCAAATATAGGGGAAGATCAATGCGTAAGTTTTCATTTTGATAAAAAAAATGAAACTAATATTATAAAAATAATTCAGAGTGTGTTCGGAAAATTTATAAACTTTAATATAAAAAACATTCCAAAAAAAAATTGGGTGCTTGAGACACAAAAAAACCTAAAACCTATTATAAGTAAAGATATCATTATACGTAATGACAATTATTCAAGATCAAAATATTCAAACATAGACGTATGTATTAATGCAAGCATGGCCTTCGGAACAGGTCATCATGGAACAACACATGGATGTATTGAAGCTTTATCAGACTTAAGTAAAAACAGAAAGATTAATAACTTTCTCGACATTGGAACTGGAAGCGGGATATTATCAATTATTTCAAGTAAATTGTGGTATTGCAGTGGGATTGCAATTGATAATGATCCAGTCGCAATTGAAATTACAAAAATTAACTTCAAAAAAAATAATGTTAATCAATCAATAACATATAAAGTATTAGATATTATGAGAGATTGTAAAAAATTACAAAGTAATGGTTATGACCTAATAATTGTTAACATCTTGGCTAATGTAATCAATAAAGTAAGATTTGATTTAAAAAGATTATTAGATAACAATGGTATCTTAATATTGTCGGGCATAACTTATTCCCAAAAAAGATCAATACTTATGTATTTTTTGAGTATCGGTTTTATAAAATTAAAAGAAATTCAGTATGCGGAGTGGATTACTCTCACACTAGTGTATTGCAAGAGTAACCAATATAGAAAGTAATTAGGTTGTTAAAATATATATCGAAGCTATATGTAATTAATTTTTATTTAGATGACAATGTATAATAAGCTAAATAAATAATATAATTACTTAGAAGTTGCATTATTAAGTTTAACTACAATGTCTTGCAGAGATAAATCCTTATAGTCATTTGTATTTACTAATTTCTCTGCAGCATAATAATTTGCCTGATATTGCCTTGCTAAAACCCAACTTTTAAAGAAACCCTTTAAAACTTTATTAATTGTTGTGAATATAGTTTCAACGGCACTAACTGAATTGTTAAGTATATATTCCACAGTTTTATTATCTTCCTTATTGATTATATTATTTATGCTATTGGTTGTTACTTTAACTTTAAATAAGATGCTCTACCGATAGAGACGAGAACATCACCAACAGGCAAGCCTTCTGCCTTAGCGAATTCACGTGCGGCTTTTAAATAAGCTTGTTTTTTCTTATTAGAATTAAAGTTGATTCCAAAAAAACCATTTGCAAGGTTTATTGAATAATTTGTAAACTGCATTTTTTTCCTTTCTATATTTTCTATTTAGTTTAATTTTGTTATCAGTTATATCCATATATATAGTTAGTTAAGAGCATATGAGTAGTTCAAAAAATTTATAACAGATATGCATTTTTTGCATACATATGTATAAAATGATTGCATTAAAAATATATGAAATAATATTGAAAAAATCATGACAATTCCAACTAGAATAAAAAGATTAAGAGATCGAATGATA
>PAHC01000017.1 GCA_002704755.1 Rhodobiaceae bacterium | reverse complement strand
TGTGTATCTTACATAATCTCATCAGAATTTGAATGAAAAATCCTTTGAAAATAATGTCTTTTTTACATAGGTTGATCATTCAATGAAAATAGGTTTAGTGGGTTCAATTCATGAATTGGGATGGGAAGTTCTTCGATCTCAGGGTCATTCAATTATTGAAATTACAGATATTAGTGCTGGTAATTTAAAAAAAGAATTATCGGATGTATCAGGGATAGTACTTCGCACCGCTCAAATGCCCAATGAGGTTATCGATGCCTGTCCAAATCTTCAAATAATTGCTCGTCATGGTGTTGGCTATGACAATGTTGATTTGAATTATTTAAATGAAAAGAAAATTGCCCTCGGCGTTACAGGTACCGCTAATGCTGTCAGCGTAGCAGAGCACGTGATGACTTTTTTTTTACAACTTTCAAAAAATATTCATCTCTCGGATGAGCTTACTCGAAAAGGTAAATTTCAAGAGAAAGGAAATCTTCCTTCTTTTTTTGAGCTTTATCAAAAAAATGTTCTCATTTTAGGATTTGGTCGAATTGGTCAAGCGGTTGCTAAGAGGTGTTTGGGTTTTGATATGAATGTTTATGTCTATGATCCCTACGTATCTTCAGATGTAATTAAGAAACTTGGTTGTCAACCTATTTTGATTAAAGATGGTTTAATGCTTGCTGATTTTATTAGTATCCACTTACCTTTAAATGATGAAACCAAAAATTTCATAAATACAAACAGCTTTCTTGATATGAAAGATAGTTGTGTAATTGTTAATACTGCTCGAGGTGGGATAATTAACGAACAAGACCTTTATAATGTGCTCAAAGATAAAAAGATACGAGCTGCAGGATTAGACGTCTATGAACAAGAACCTCCCCCGTCTGATCACCCTTTATTTGATTTACCTAATGTCTTATTAACTCCTCACAATGCTGCCCTGACCTTAGAATGTCGAATGAGAATGGCGATAGAAGTCTGTGAAACGGTCTCATATTATTTGAAAAATAAAGAAAAATTAAACCTTCAAAATATTATCAATAGAAAAGAATTAGGAATTTAATTCTTGAGATATGGTTGTCACCGGATAAGCCTGAGGGCAATCTTCTAAAACTGACTTTGAAACTGATGGTAATTCTTTATTAGTAGCCAATATCACTACACAACCTCCAAATCCGGCGCCTGTAAGTCTTGCCCCTAGTGCGCCATTTTTTTTTGCTGACTCAACCACCTGATTTAATTCATCGCTGGATATTTCATAGTCGTCTCTCATTGATTGGTGACTGTGATTCATTAATTCGCCAAAAGAGATTGGGTCGTTTTTTTCAAGGCAAGAAACTGCTTTTAGCACACGGTCATTTTCAGAAATAATATGCTTTGCTCTTTTTTTTATAACAGGGTCCTCGATTTTTATTAATTGATCAATAGTAGCGTGACGAAGAGATGGGACTTCTAAAATCGCTGATGCTTTTGAAGTTTCATTTTTGCGTTCATTATATTTACCATGAGAAAGTTTTCGGGTGCTACCTGAGTGAATAATAACAAAACTGTGATGAGAGAAAATAGGTATGGATTTAGTTTGAAGATTGTCACAATCTAAAAATATAGCCTGTCCAAAAATTCCACTTGCCGATGCCATCTGGTCCATGATCCCGCATTGGGTACCAACAAATTGGTGTTCAATTTGCTGTCCTATTCTTGCCATTTCTTGTGAATGAATTGAGATATCTTTTAATTGAGATATTGCTCTCAATAAGGCCGTTTCCAAAGCAGCAGAAGAAGAAAGCCCTGATCCGGAGGGAATAGTTGAACTTACAGCAACCTCCAGTCCTTTCAGGGAAGGTGATATTTTTTGAAAAAAATAAATGGCGCCTCTTACAAAATCCAGCCACGTGCCATCTTTTGGTGAAGAGGTTATCGATTGTAATTCACCAAATTCGCTGGAAATACCTATGATTTTATCGTCTTCTCTAAGACAAATACTTACTTCTATTGATTGAGGAATAAGCGAAGGTAAAACAAAACCATTATTATAATCTGTATGTTCCCCAATTAGATTTACTCGTCCATGAGCGAAGGTGGTAATTGAGGGTTCTTTTTGAAAAAAAGAATGAAATAGCTTAGCGCTATTCATCAGGCTGCTCTTCCCCTCGAAGGATTCTAGCTGAACGCTCTGGAGGAAGATCAACTAAATAAAAACCTGTAATCTGCTCCACCCCAGCTAAATACTTAAGTTTTGTTTTAGAGCGTTTGATTGGTTGAAAACACCAATGTAAATGATGGCTGTCTTGATATCCCTTAGGTGCCAATTGCCAAGCAAGCGTATAAGGCATTGGTTGATTAAAAACTTTATCTAACATTTTTGATGCCTCTAATAGAAGAGTAGATAAATTTTGTAACTCTTCTTGGTTTAAATCATAGACTTGAGAAACACGGCGATGAGGGACAATCCAAATCTCAAAAGGATACCTAGCCCAACGAGGCACAAAACAAATACCTGATGAATTTTCATATAAAATTAATTCTTTTGGAATTTGAGCAATTGTTACTGATAAAGGGTTTTGTATTTGTATTTCTGCTTGTCTCTTAATTGATGCTGGAACATGTCCAAAACTATAAATCTGGCCGTGAGGATGTTCAAGAGTAACGCCAATTTCTTTCCCTTTATTTTCAAATGGAAGAATGTAATTTATATGAGAGTCATTAAAGAGCTCCTTGGTTCTATGAGCAACCGCTTTTAAAATTAGTTCGATGCGTTGCTGTGATAGTTCAGAGAATTGGTCTGTATGGTTTGGGCTATAAGAAATAACATCACAAGTCCCCATAGCAGGTTGAGTGGGAATTTCTAATTGAGGAACATGAGCTTCTTCTAGGCGAAGAGAGCTGAAGCGATTAGTAAAAATAGCAACCTCATAATGATCTACAGGAACATCGCTTGCCTTTTCTTCTTGAAGCATCGGGCATAAAGGGCACTCCATTGCATTTGGAAGAAATGTTCTGTTTTGCCTAGAAGTAGAATAGGCCACCCATTCTGATCGAGTGGGGTGATATCGAAGATGGGTTTGATTACCCTCTACTGGCGGTAAGCCTGAAAAAGCCTTATAATTAATCTTATTTTCACTATAAAGAAATAATTTCTTTCCATCGCCCCGATCTACGATCTCTATAAAAGGCTTGCTCATTTATGAGAAAGTGGGGAGCATTGGACCGTGCGCGTCAACTAGTTCATCTACCATTTTCCATATTTGATCAAGACTTAGCTCTCCTGCAGTGTGTGGGTCAAGCATAGCAGCATGATATATGGTTTCTTTTTTTTGGGTTTTTAAAGCTTCAATGGTTAATTGCTGAACATTTATATTAGTCTGAATGAGATTTGCTAAATGCATTGGTAACGGGGCTACAGGTTGAGGAATTAGTTGATTTTTTTGCACAAGGCAAGGAACTTCAACACAACTGTTAGAAGGAAGATTAGGGATTAGATTTGCATTTAAAACATTACCATAAATTAGATCTTCTTTGCCAGTCAACATACTAAGAATAATTCTAGAAGCATATTCAACTGACTTCTCACAAACTAATTCTTTATTACTAAGCAGTTGCTGTTCTTGGTCATCCCATTCTTGAATTTGTTTTTCACAGCGTCGAATATATTCGTTAATAGGAATATTAAAATCTTTCAATAAATCCTGTTGATGTTTTTTAATAAACCAAGGCGTGTACTCAGCAAAATGCTCCGATGACTCCGTTACAAAATAACCAAGTCTTTTGAGAACCTCATACCGGACGTGGTTAGCGCATCCATCCCAGTTGGGTCCAAACGACCCCTCTCTCCCTACTTGATGTATTTGAGGATAAAGATCTTGAGTGGATCCATCTGAAAGTTTTTTTTCGAACTTTGTATAAAAAGCCATGTGATTAATCCCGGAGCACTCATATTGAATTTGATTAATATCTTCACCTATATCTCTTGCTAAATCAGCCGCGGTGCCTTGGACAGAGTGACATAACCCCACATATTTTAGATCAGGAGCAAAGTGGGAAAGTCCCAAGCAATTAATGGCCATTGGATTGACGTACTGTAGCATTAAAGCTTGAGGACACAGTTCCATCATATCTTTAGCGATATCGACAAGAACAGGAACTGTTCTTAATCCTCGCATAATACCCCCTATGCCAAGAGTATCCGCTATCGTTTGTTGCAGTCCGTATTTTGCAGGAATTTCAAAATCTATGACTGTTGAAGGCTTATAGCCACCCACCTGTATCATAACAATAACAAAATCAGCATTTTTCAATGCCTCTTTACGATCAGACATGGCTTCAATAGTGGCCGATGTTCCTATCGTAGAGGATGCTTTTTCAGCGACTAATTGAGAAGTTTGCAGTCTCTTGCCGTCAATGTCATGGAGTACAATGTGTGATGATTTTAGTTCGGGTTCTAATAAAACATCAGTTAAAATATTTTTCATAAAAACGGTGCTACCCGCACCAATAAATGTAATTTTTGCCATTGCTACCCTTTGCTCGCCCCTAAAGTTAATCCTGCAATAAAATGTTTTTGCATTAAGAAAAACATAATCACGGGTGGGATAGCGGCCATAATCGAACCAGCTGAGAGAAGATGATAAGCAGATATCCATTGTCCGTTTAAAGATTTTAATCCTGCGGTTACAGGCATCGCGTGTTGACCTTGTATGAGAACAGTTGCCCAAAAATAATCATTCCAAATAAAAGTAAATATTAAAACACATAAAGCTGCTATAGCAGGACGAGTGAGAGGAAGGACGATTTTTAAAAAAATATTAAACTCCGATGTGCCATCAATTCTTGCGGCTTCCAAGAGNTCATGCGGAAGAGCTTTAATAAAATTTCTCATAAATAAAGTACAAAAGCCTGTTTGAAAAGCGACATGAAATAAAACTAACCCAGTAATGGTATCATAAAGGCCCATTTGAAATGTTAGGTCTCTGACAGGGATCATTAGAATTTGAAAAGGAACAAAATTCCCAGCTATAAAAGTAAAAAAGATAAATAAATTTGCCTTAAATTTATAAGCAGCTAAGGCAAATCCCGTCATACAACTNAATGCTACTGCTCCAATCATTGTTGGAATNGTAATTTTAAAACTNTTANTTATATAAGANATCATTGGGGTGTTAGTAAAAACATCTTTTAGATTACTAAATAAAAGAAACTCNCTTGGCATTCCCCATAAATTTCCTTGAGTAATATCCCCTAACCCTCGGATGGATGTAAGCATTATTCCAATTAAAGGAATAAGCCAAATAAACAAAGAAATAGGTATAAGAATTTTGTATGAAATCTGATTAATAAGTGGTCTTTTTTGTATTGGAANGGGGAACATTAAAGACCTTTTTTCTCNCCCTGATACATACGATAAATAAAAAATAAAATGTAAAACATCATNATAGTGAACAAAACTGCAGCAATAGCAGACCCATAACCCATTCTATAACCATATTCACTTAAAGCAGTTTCAAACATATAATAAGCTAAAACGTTAGTAGAACCCCAAGGACCTCCCTGTGTCATGATAGCAACCATGTCGAAGCTCCTAAGGGAGCCAATGACAGTTACTACAATAGCCAAAAATGTTGCTGGTTTTAGTTGTGGGAGAATAATATTTTTAAATAAAGAAAAACCCCTAGCGCCATCCATTCTTCCAGCTTCTATTTGATCGGTATTAAGATTATTCAGTCCGGTTAAATATAAAATCATGCAATAGGCTATTTGAGGGTATATACCCGCGAAGATGATTCCGTATGTTGCAAAATTTTCATCTGCTAAAATTGCATAGTTACTTAGACCCACAGACTCAAGGATTGGTCCGATTACTCCTCGAGGGTTATAAAACCAAGCAAAGATGATACCTATAACCACTTGCGAAATAACAAAGGGAAAAAAGAAAAGAGATTTGATTAATCTTATACCAAAAATTGTTTGATTTAAAAAAATCGCTAATCCCAATCCAATTGGAACAGCTAACATAAAAAAAATTAACCATTTTAGATTATTCATCAATGAAATATAAAAATATTCATCATCCAAAAGCTCAATATAATTTGCGAAACCAATATAAATTGGGGGAGATAGTCCATCCCATTGCAATAATGATATATAAAGAGAATTAAAAATTGGCCAAATGACGAAAACGCAAAACATTAAAAGCCCTGGAAATAAAAAAATCCAAGGAGTTAATCTTTGTTGATTAAGCTTCCACCATGAAGACTTTCTTGTGTATGTTTGGTTAGACAAAAGGAATGTGTGGGAGCGGTATTATACCGCCCCCTATTTGACTTAATTATTATTTATATACTCTTTGACGTACTTTTTCTAAACGCTCAAGGATTTTGGTTCTTCTGTCAGGATTTACCATATACTCCTGGAAGCCCTTCATTCCCTCTGAAGCCATTTCAGCTGGAGCATCTCTNTCGAAAAATTGNGCCATGGCGTATGCATTGTTNAGCATATCTAGNCCCGCTTCAAGAAAAGGATCAGCATCAACTTTTGATCCACTATTTACGGGTAATTGGCCTAATATCTTGTTCATTTCTTCCTGAACGTCAGCCCTTGCTAAGAAAATAAGAAATCTTTTTGCATCTTTCTTATTTTTTGCACCAGATGCAATATGCATTGTATCTGTTGGGGCTTCCTCTGCCATTGGAACGCCAGGAGTGATCTCAGGGAATTGGAAAAAACCGAGGTTATCATTTGTAAGACCGCCATCTTTAAACACAGCAACTGAGAAGTTACCCATGACGTACATAGCAGCTTCACCATTTACCATAGGTGTAATAGCTTCTTGCCATGCAAGAGATGCGTGATTCTCTAAGAAGTAACCTGGCTTAGCTAGTTCATCCCATTTATCGAAAGTAGCGTTAACTTTAGGATCAGTCCAAGGAATTTCTCCTTTTGTTAAAGCCATATGGAATTCATAACCATTAGTTCTTAAATTTAAGTAATCGAAAACACCGGCTGTTGTCCATAGATATTTTGATCCAATTGTAATTGGAGTTATGCCTGCAGCTTTTAGTGTTGCACAAGCAGCTACAAATTCATCCCATGAAGTAGGAACTGAAATACCGTTGGCTTCAAAGATATCTTTTCTGTAATAAACACCCCATTGGTAGTAAGTGTAAGGAACTCCCCATTGCTTACCGCCAATAGTCATTGGCATTTTAGCATGAGACATACCTTCAGTTAAGTTACCGTCTACCCATCCAGAGTCTGACCAGATATCTGTTACGTCTTCAACCAAACCTGCTCTTACGAATGGTAGCATTCTGTTGCCCGCATACCAGTTGAATAAATCTGGTGGATTTGTTGTTAAAAAGTTTCTAATCGATTGTTTGTAACCCTCGTGATCAAAGTTGTTGACCTCTATAGTCACATCTGGATTTTCTTCTTGGAACTTGTTAAAAGCCCAGTCAAAAGCAGCCTTAGGTGCTGGATCTGTTAAATCGGTATTAATGACCAATGTCCCAGCAAAAGCAGAAGAATATCCAAAGCTAGCAAGAACAATTATNGTAGCTAATATTTTTCTCATTTTTTTCCTCCCATTGCATATTTGAGATGTATGCAATTTTTAAGTTATATAACTGTTTTCAATATAATCATAAATTGAAGAGGTGGCCTCCGTAAAACTGTCNAAAATTTCCGATATTCTCATATTTTTGTCTTTATATTTCCGATAAATAAATACAATATAAAAAAATGACAGATATTTTTTTAGAAATTAATGATCAAATCCATGAGACTCAATTCTTCCCTGAAGGGTATTTTATGCAACGTCACAAGCCTGAAGTAATGGAGAGAATGCATACCCATGGTCATGTTGAAGTTTTATTACCAGATGGATGTGAACTCACATATTTAACCCAGACAGGAATATTTAAAACCCAAGATCAAAGTTTACATATCCTGTGG
The DNA here is from genome assembly GCA_002704755.1 of Rhodobiaceae bacterium. Classification (GTDB taxonomy): domain Bacteria; phylum Pseudomonadota; class Alphaproteobacteria; order Rhizobiales; family TMED25; genus TMED25. The sequence goes on along the minus strand of PAHC01000017.1, from coordinate 2,289 downwards.
GGACAAATCCCGCATCGAGTAACTAAAGTAAAAGGTGATGGAAATATTAATATTGCCAATCTTCCCCTACATGAAATTTTATCGATGCAGTTTCCGGAGAGTTTTTTGTCAAAACTTTTTACAGGACAATTAATTCATGCAAAGCAAAAAGATACAATGGATATTTCTCTATTTAAAAAATGGATCTCTGATTATTCAAGTAAAAATATTCAAAAAATATCAATTTCTAAATTAGAGTTGAGGTGTCGTCTAACTCGGCAAATGATTGATGAATGGANTTATAATGAAAAACACTATAGCAAACCGAATAAACAAACATCAAAATTACAATTAATGATTAAATTTCTTGCAGAAAATTATTCCGAACCACTGAATGTAAAAAGTGTAGCATCTGCCGGAGGTGTTTCTGAGGGATACGCTATGTCTCTTTTTCAAAAAAAATTAAATAAAAATATTACCTCTTATTTAAATCAACTTCGACTTCATCATGCGAAATCAGCTCTCATTGATGGTAATGATAAAATTTCAAATATAGCTCATGATAGTGGCTTTGGATCTTTATCTCGATTTTATGAGGTATTTTTGAAAGAAACTGGACTNAGTCCTTCTCAATACAGAAAAAGTTTTTANGAATTAGATCGAAGTAACTTTTGCTCCCATTGCCAAGCAGAAGATATAATTGTTTTTAAATCAGAGTATTGAGCCGACCATTTCAANTTTTTTATNATCTTNTTGTTATCGGCAATGAGTTGGCCAGGNTCACCCTTTCGTCGATCTGAAATTTCAATGTTAATTTTTTTTTGAGTTATNTCTTTAGCAGCATNAACGATCTCACTAACACTAAAACCTTGATTATTGCCAATATTATAGATTTCTGAAGATTGGTTTTGATATAAATCTTCAAGTGCAAGTAAGTGAGCCTCGGCTAAGTCCATAACATGAATATAATCTCTAATACAAGTGCCATCCTTTGTAGGATAATCATCACCATAAACCTTGACCTTGTCTTTCCTTCCAGATGCGGCTTGAAGAATAAGGGGAATTAAATGAGTTTCGGGATCGTGGCGCTCTCCGATTGTACCATCAGGGTGTGCGCCACAAGCATTGAAATATCTTAAAGACATAAATTTTAAACCATAAGCTTTATCATAATCTTTTAAAATATTTTCAACGATTGCTTTTGTTTGCCCATAAGGATTGACAGGATTTATTTTTTGATCCTCCAAAATTGGTACTGACTCAGGCTCTCCATAAACGGCTGCGGTAGAAGAAAAAATAAAATTCAAAATCTTNAAATCAATCATACAGCTCAATAAATTCAATGTGTTCTGTACATTATTTTCATAATACTTTTGAGGATTAATGTAGGACTCTCCGACATTAATATAAGATGCAAAATGCATTACCAAATCATATTTGTTCTGAAGAATAGTATAGACGTGATCTTTGTCAGCTAAATCACACTTATGAAATGGAAAACCTAAAGTGTTTGNCTCAAATCCAGTCGATAGATTATCTAAAACTTCAACTTCGTGGTTTGTATTTTGGAGACGCTTCAACATATGGGAGCCTATATATCCGGCCCCACCAACAACTAAAATTTTCATGATATTAAATTACACTTATCTTCAGAAAATATTAATGATNATTTTATTTTTTAAGAATATAAAGACTGCTGTCAAATTCATCNGCAATTAGAAATATTTCACCTNGACTATTTATTTCAACATCTCGAATTCTACCAATCTCATTTTTGAAAATTAATTCCTCTTGGGTGAATTGTCCATTTTCACGATGTAACACGGATAAATATTGATATTTCAAAGATCCCACAAGTAAAGAATTTTGCCATTCAGGAAAAGCATCTCCTTGATAAAACTTAATGCCCCCAACGCCAATAGAAGGAACCCAAATAAATTCAGGTTTTAAAAACCCTGGCTCCCAAGTATTTCCATCACCCACTTTAGTGCCCGAATAGTTCGTGCCACCCCATCCAATTTGTTTCCATCCGTAATTTGACCCTGATACAACGGGTCCAATAAAATCACCTCCTTTGGGGCCGTGATTGGAAATAAAAACTTCTTGTGATACCGGATCTAAGCTCATTCCTTGGGGGTTTCTCACCCCAATTTGATATATTTCAGGTAACCAATCTGGGTTATTAACATAGGGATTATCAACGGGAATATCGCCATTTTTGTGAATTCTAATAATCGTTCCAATGGAGTTGGTTGGATCTTGAGCAATCATCCCCTCGCCTCGCTCTCCAATGCTCGCATAAAGATAATC
>PAHC01000016.1 GCA_002704755.1 Rhodobiaceae bacterium | reverse complement strand
CAGTTATTGACGCGGGTGAAATTGTAAATCCCGATGGGATCAAAAATCAAATTGAAGGTGGAATCATCCAGGCAACAAGTTGTAGCCTAATAGAGGAAGTAAAATTTGATGAAGAAATTATCCTAGCAAAAGACTGGGAGACTTATCCAATAATCAAATTTAATCAAACACCCAAAATTACCGTAGATATTATTGATCGTCCTGAAGAGCCATTCCTTGGAGTTGGTGAAGCTGCACATGGACCAACAGCAGCGGCAATAAGTAATGCCCTTTATTACGCACTAAATATAAGAATAAAGCAATTACCTATTACTCGGGATAGAATAATTTCAAGTGTAAATGGTTAATTAACCAGCGGCCGTAAAACCACCATCGACGTATATTGTTTGCCCTGTGATAAAGTCAGATGCGTTTGATGCCAAAAAAATTGCAGCACCTAAATGATCAGATGGGTATGCAAATCTACCTAACTTTATTCTCGATAAGATTCCTTGAGCCCTCTCTGGCATGGATGCCCAAGTCTTTTGAGTAAATTCTGTAACTGTTCCCGTTGGAGCGAGTGTATTCACTCGAATTCCAGAAGGCGCCCACTCGGTTGATATTGCTCTTGTCATATGCGCAATACCAGCTTTTGCCATACAGTATGGTGCTTTCTTTGCGTCCGTGGTATGACCCCAAGTTGAACCGAGATTAATAATTTTGCCATATCCTTTTTCAAGCATTATCTCACCTATNTTTTGACAGCAAAAAAAGGTCCCTCTCAGATGAGTTGAAGTAATTAAATCAAAATCTTCTTGGGTTACTTCTACAATCGGCTTGGTAAAACCAAACCCAGCATTATTCACGAGAACGAGATCCTTATCTTCAGTTGATAATTTTTTACGGACAAAATCTGCTAATTGCTGGATTTGTTCGACCACAGTAATATCGTTGACCAGGATATCACACTTCCCACCATCATTTTCTACTTCATTTTTAAGCTCTATGAGCTTACTTTCGGTTCGGGCAGTTACAATTATCTCTGCACCTGCAGCAGCAAATGCGCGAGCAATTTCCTTTCCAATACCGGTACTGGCTCCTGTTATGACAGCAAGCTTTCCAAATAGACTAAAATCTGGGGAAATTGTACCAACGTTATCCGTCTGATCTGCGGTCATAATTATTACCTTGTTCTTCCTGTGGACACATCATATGGATGGACATCAATCACAAGACGCTCATCGAATGGGTATGTAGTATATATATCTACACCGTCAGCTGTAACAATGTGATCATTTTCAAGCCTAAATCCGCCAACACCCTTTACACCAGCATAAGGCTCNAGATTAAATTGCATACCTTCCTTTAGGACAACAGGCTGATCTTTCGATGCAGGTGAAAAATACGGCGCTTCCCATGGATTAACGCCTGACCCGTGTCCAAGACTATCTAATACATAAGGATCGGCTTGAGCAAAAACATCTGCATTTGTTGCTCCCGGTTTAACAGCAGCACCGGCATTAAAGAGAGCATTGTAACAGTTTTGATGAACTTTTTTCATTTCTTCTGTTGGTTTCACATTTCCACAAATCCAAGTTCTTGTAAGATCGCCGTAATAACCATTAAAGCATGCCCCAATATCAATAATAACAGGATCACCATTTCTAATAATCCTATCTGATGTAAATCTTCTGTATGGAGCAGTATACGGTCCGGATGCTACAATATTAGAACATTGAGTCCACTCAGATCCCATTGCTGTCATTGTTTCCCATGCAACAGCAAGCACTTCACATTCTTTGACCCCTGGTTTCAAGAAATCAATTGCATTATCTATCGCTGCCTCGGTCATTGCATTAGCAATTTTTAAGCAGTGAATTTCATCTTGAGTTTTGATTTCTTTTGCACGCATCAAAATTCCTTGATACCCATCAACAAATTTTGAGTCTGGAAATGTCTCTTTGATAGCATTTTCCATGTTCAGATCCCAAATATCAATACCTATAGTTTTTCCTTTTAGAGATCCTATGAACCCTTCAACTTGGTCAGCCCAGCGCTTCATACCCACTTTTTCTCTAAAGTTGGCCCTTGGTTGTATTTGTTGATCATCNAGCCATGGCATTCTTTGCTTGCAATGCTCGAAGTCCATTGTCCATAAAATCGGATCATGTCCTTTTGCAAGCACAACAACTGCATTACCCATTATGAAAGCAGGCCCAAGGTGGTGCCTGTACCCCATCAGATATCTTGCATCCTCAGTACGAAATACAAATAAAACGTCTGCTTCTGAATTGTTTAAAGCCTCTTTCGCACGATCCAAACGCTCTCTGAGCATTCTTTGTGGGTCAAATCTATCTTCCCAATCTACAGGTATAATACCAATATCTGACATGAATTAATCTCCTAAGTTCATTTTTTTTAAAATTATGATTTGATATTACAACGACAAATATCAAATTTACAATCGAAAATATAAGTATAATATGTGATAATATATTATAGGGAAAAGTAAACAATAATTTAGTATTTTAATTGTTAGCAAAGGGATAAGCATGGATAATGGAATATGGGCTACTTGGTATAATTTAAATCAAAAGAAACGGGAAGATCACATAGAATGGTTACATAATAGGTATCTACCAGAAATTATTACTCATGATGGTATCGCATGGGCTGCACATTATGAAGTTGATGAACTAGATTACAAAGATCGAAGAGATAAGATTCCACACACAAAAGAAAAAATTCCCCAAGGTACACAATTCATCTGCCTTATAGCTGCAACATCACCTCACATATACTATCAAAAAAATTCCCCTTTATTCCCCGAAAATCAATCAGAAGAGACTAAGAATCATTTTTCAGAAAGAGAGGAAGCCCGGACAGCAATCTTAATAGAAGAAGAGAGAGTTACAGGTCCTGATTATCGAATGGTATCTCCTGGTGGAGTCCCCGCAAAAGCTATTCAAATGGGAAGTTATAATATGACCAGTGTGGAGAATGAAATTGAAATTGGCAAATGGTATGCCCAAATAAGACTGCCATTCGTATCAGAAGTCAAAGGCGCAATAAGGGCCAGAAAAATGGTGTCAACAGTAGGTTGGGCAAAACATTCAGTTCTCTATGAATTTACATCCCATGAGGATAGAAGAAATAATATAGTCCGAGAATTTGATCCATTTAGTAAAAAAACTATCGGTGAAACTATTCACGCGCCTGGATCGCCAAGTATTGGTCACAGAATTTGGCCACCAGTAGACGAATAATATAAATTTGGAGGTAAAAAATATGATTTACAATGTAAGAACTTATAACTGTGTTCCTCGAATGCTAAACAAATATATAAAGATCTTTGAAGATTACGCTATGCCTGTGAATAACAAACATGGGTTTAAATTAATAGGATACTTTATAAGTGATATAGGGCCACAAAATCAGATAGTACATATATGGGAATACAAAGATCTGAATGAATTCAATGAAATGAGAAAAAAAAGAGCAGCTGATCCAGCTTGGGCAGACTTCAGAGATAGGACTGCAGGAATGATTGCTGACCAAGAGGATAAGATTATGACAGGTACTCCGTTTTCTCCACTTAAATAATGGAAAAAATAAATAATTGGACTGATGCATTTCCTGGAAATTTCCAATGGTCAAATGCAACACTTGTGTNTAAGGGTATGGCACCCTACGGCGCCGTTTCTCTGAATGAAATTGATACAATAATTAATACACTAAAATTAACTAATATGGCGCCTTCAGATTGGGTTAACGTATGGAAAAGTTTCGCGCAAAAAAATATAAAAAATGCAGATGAATATTTTAAAAATAATCATCTAAAAACAGCAGGTCTCCATTATTTACGCGCTGGTAATTATATGTATACAGGGGAGAGGTTCATTCAACCTGGACCTGAAAAATTAGAAATCAGTAGAATTGCATTTGATGCATATCACAAAGGTTTTGAATTAAGTTATCCTGATATCGAATACATCAAAATACCTTATGAGGAGACATATTTACCAGGATTATTTATAACAGCAAACAAAAAAGAAAAAAGTCCTTCGCCTACAGTATTGATATTCAATGGCATGGATAATTGTAAGGAAATGAGTGCACTTTTTGCAGGTTTGGAATTTGCTAAGAGAGGTTTTAATACTCTTGCATTGGACGGTCCAGGGCAAGGTGAAAGCTTGAGATTACTCAATATAAAAGCAAGATATGATTATGAAGTTCCAGCCTCCTGCGCTTATGATTATTTAGTAACTAGAGATGATGTTGATAATAAAAAAATTGNAATTATGGGATATAGNTTTGGAGGCTATTATGCCTCTCGAATCGCAGCAAATGACAATCGTTATTGTGCTGGTATTGCACTCACTTCTGGACATTGGGATTTATATGAATTTCAAAAAAATATCTTTGATAAATTAAAATCTTCTTCAAAATCTTCTGCACAATCAAATTTCCAATTCCAATGGGTTGTTGGAGNAGNAAGTATTGATGAAGCTCTTGAGGCATCTAAAGCCTTTTCAGTAAAAAATAATGCATCAAAAATAAAAATCCCATTTTTGATCACCCATGGAGAAAATGATAGAATAGTGCCAGTAAAAAATGCTTATAAGTTTTATGAAAACCTAACAACTTCAGAAAAAGAATTAAGAATTTTTACAAGAGAAGAAGGTGCAACTGAACACGCACATGTTGATGATCGTCAGTTAGGAATTAATTATGCCGCAGATTGGTTAGAGAAAATCATCGGAGTAATTTATTGATGTCTTTGCCAATTGTCCCATATTGCCAGCCACCAGATAGAAATACATTGAGACCATCTTTTAAATTACCTATGAACACATGTGACACACATGTACATATATTTGACTCTACTAAGTATCCNTATCAGGAAAATAGAAGCTATACCCCACATGAATGCAATTTGAATGATTTAGCTAAAATGCATACAAGATTAGGAGTTGAAAGAGCTGTGCTTATTCAAGCAAGTGTGCATGGAATTGATAACTCAGCAGTTCTTGAAAGTTGTAGTGACAATCAAACAAAAAAGAGATGTGTAATAGCTGTTGATAAAAGTATTAATGAAAGTCAAATTGAGAGCTTTCATAAAAAAGGAGCGAGAGGTATTCGCCTAAATCTTGTCGATAAAGGTGGAATGCCATTTGAGTCTATTGACCAAGTATATAAATTATCAAAAATTCTTGCACATTATGATTGGCATATTGAGTTTTTAATCCATGTCGATGATCCTAAGATAGAATTGAAAGCAATATCAGAAAATATTCATGTTCCGATTGTATTAGGTCACTTTGGCTATATGAAAACTGAAAAAACTACTAGCGATGAAAAATTTCAGGAATTTCTTGATATTTTAGATAATGGTAATTGTTGGGTAAAGTTAACAGGGCCTTATAGAATATCTAGTGAAACGGGTATCCCATATAAAGATGTTACTCCTTTTGCAGAAGAGATCATTAACAAAAACTCTGATAATGTGATTTGGGGTTCGGATTGGCCTCATGTAATGTTGAAAAATAATATGCCAAACGATGCTGAGTTAATTGAAATACTCCCTAATTGGCTTCCAACAGAAGAACTACGCAAGAAAGTACTCGTAGATAATCCAAGCAGGTTATATGATTTTTAAATTTTAGACGTATTAAGAATAAAATCGGAAGCTTTTTCGGCAATCATTATAACAGGAGCATTGGTATTACCTGATGTAATTGTTGGCATGATTGATGCATCAACAATTCTTAATTTTTTAACACCATGNACATTCAAATCATAATCAACAACACAATCCTTTGAATTACCCATTTTACATGTACCAACTGGGTGATAACTGATTCCTCCTTTTGTTGATAAAAAGTTCTCTATATCATTATCTGAAATTATTTTTGAGCCAGGATAATATTCTTCATTTATGAGATTTGAAATGGGTTTGGATTCCATGATTTCACGTGTAGTTTTTATAGCATTCACTAGTAATTTCCTGTCTTCTCTATCTGAGAAATAATTCATACNAATCTCAGGTTGAACAAGGGGATTTAAACTTTTTATATATAATTGCCCAATACTTTTGGGTCTGAGCAATCGAACTATAATTGAAAAACCAGACCATTTATGTAACTTTGAACCAGCCTTATCCCCACTAAAAAGTATTAAACTAATATGCAAATCAGGTCTTTTAAGTAATTGTTTTGACTTAATAAATCCAGCTGCAACAGATGATCCCATATTTAAAAAACCTCTCCTAAAGAAGATATATTTTAATCCCTCAAATATTGACTTAATAGGACTTGTGAGAACATCATTTAGTGTATTTTTTAAATTAGTCTTATAAACTATTCTGCCATTGTAATGATCCTGTAGATTTTTTCCAACCCCCTCAAGCACTGCTACTTCCTTTATACCAAAGCGACTCAAAACATCCTTTGGTCCGACACCTGATAATTGTAATATTTGGGGTGTATTAAATGCACCNGCAGATAGAATAATTTCTTTATTAGAGAAATATTCAAATTCTTTACCTTTGCGAATTAATTTAATACCTTTTGCCACCTTATCTTGGAATATTACTTTCTCCACATGTCCATGCGTAATAATAGTTAAATTTTTTCTTTTTCTCAGCCCCCTCAAAAAAGCATTTGATGCACTAGACCTAATACCCTTTTTTATTGTCATTTGCAGATGCCCAAAACCTTCTTGAGTTTGTCCATTAAAATCTTTATTAATTGGATAACCACAATTTACCCCNGACTCAACAAAGCTTTTAGCTAATAGATGTGTTTCAACTGGCGATGACACAGACAACTCACCTTCAGTTCCATGATATTGATCTTTTATATTATAATTAGACTCGCTTTTTTTAAAATAGGGCAAAACAGATTCATAATCCCACCCATATTTCNTTTCGGGATCCCAAGTATCAAAATCTTCTTTTTGCCCTCTTATATATACAAGACCATTAATGGAAGATGACCCTCCTATCACTTTTCCACGTGGCTGGAATATTCTTCTTTGTCCTGTATTTGCATCAGGCTCCGAAGAATACATCCAATTTACTTTTGGATTCTCGAAATGTTTTCCATAACCAAGAGGAATATGTATCCAAGGATTGAGGTCCCATCCACCTGCTTCAATCAAGAGAACAGAATTTAACTTGTCCGCTGATAATCTATTTGCTAAAACGCAGCCGGCACTGCCAGCACCTACAATAATATAATCAAATTTTGGATCCATTAAATTACCTGTAATAAGAAGAAAATAAATGTTATTATAGGAAAAAAATAATAAAATTGAAGGTTAAACTTATGCTTCTGTCAATAGAATCACTGCTTTGGATGATTGTAGGAATACTAACTGGNTTTTTGATTATTATGTACAGAAGAAAAAAATAATCTATTTAATATAATTACCATCAATAACTCTCCCGACTGTCGTTCCGTTAGAATCATCAAATATAGCTACCGTACCTCTTCCATTTTTATTTGCAACCTTGCACCATCCACCAATTGCGGCAACCTCTTGAGACTCATATAATTCCTCATCCCATTTTTGTTTATCAACATAAAAATAATATTCTGAGTCACTATTTTTGTTGTGTTTTGAAATAATTCCAGATTTGACATATTTGTCTATGAAATTTGAATGCATCCCTGATGCTGCCTTGCATAATTTTATTTTTCCCAGAGAAGGGTTTTCAGTTATCCCTGGAATTCTGTGCCCAACAATACTGCTGGTTACAGAGAGGATTAACATAAGTGTTATTATGACAATGATTGTTCGCATGTATTATATATGGTCTTTAATTTGTTGATTTCAATTTGATTATTGGATTGCTTTATTTACTTCCGGAATAACCTTTTCTGCCATCAGCTCCATCGATCTTTTGGCTAAATCCACATCAACCCAATCAACACCGCCATACAACAACTCACCAAAATCACCAACCTCTTCCCTAAATTCAAGGATTTGATCCACAACCTCATTTGGTTCTCCGCAAATTACTAGCTGATCTAGTATTTGATCTAAATTTAGTTGATCATCCTGAGCACTCTGATTCTCTTTGAACACCCCTAACCTACCGCTTCTCTCAAGTTTACGGTACAAATGATCATAAAAAAATCTATATGGACTGTTGTTATCGGACTTTCCATATTTTTTGGCTTTTTGGGAGTCTTCATTTACGAATATTGTTCTTGCAACCCTCCAATCAGAAGTGTCAGCGGTTATGCCAACATTATTCTTACCTTCTTTGTAATTCTCCCAGTGGGTCTTAACCCATTTTGGTAATAAAAAGTGAGCAGATATAGGATGAAAATTCTTTTCACCCATCGCTATTACACCTTTGGAATATGGTGCCACCACAGTACCAACAATTTCTGGTAATGGCTTTTGATAAGGTTTTTGTAAATAGCCAACTCCAACATCTAAAAATGTTGTCTCAAGTGATGAAACTTTAAATCTGTTATTGGGTAAATCAATATTATATGGGGGATCATTTTTCCAAATTTCAAGAATAACGTCAATTGCCTCAGCAAAAATTTGACCTCGATCCTCATTTATAATTCCAAGGACTTCTGCGTCGCATTTTAATGCTCCAGGACTAATACCAAAAATAAAACGCCCCTCAGACAAATGGTCTAACATCGCTGCATGAGAAGCAATTAAAACTGGATGCATGTGTGACAAATTTGAAGTTCCAGTTCCAAGCTTTATTTGTTTTGTCTCGGAAATCAAACTTGATAGAAATATCATGCTGCTAGTAATATTCTCAGATTTATCTGTTAAATGCTCGCCTATAAAAACATCGTAATACCCAAGGATGTCAGCAAGAATAACAGCTTGCCTGTCTTCTTGAAGTGAGACCTCCCATTTCTTTTCTTCAGGATGCACTGGCATAGTGAAAAATCCGATTCTCATTTTTAACCTTTTGATTGCATATGTAGTTTTAATTCCGGATGTACATATTATTTTTTGATTAAAATATAATTTATTTTTCAAAATATATCTATAGAATATAAATTGTATTTTTTTTCGGTGGGGGTATGTAATGCGAAATGTAATAATAACTTGTGCTGTTACAGGTGCAGCTGATCACACTCACATCAACCCTGCAGTTCCGATTACACCTGAACAAATAGCAAATGAATGCTTAGCCGCTTATAGAGCAGGCGCAGCAATTGTACATATCCATGTTCGTGATCCTGAAACAGGAAAGCCGAGTATGGAAGAAGCTTTATATAGGGAGGTTGTTGATCGAATTAGGCAGGAAAATGATGAGGTCATAATCAATCTAACAACAGGTCCAGGCGCGAGAATAGTTATAAACGACNACGAAGAGCCAACAAATTTAGGAAAAGGTACAACACTAACCTCACCGGGCAATAGAGTAATACATATCGAAAATATCAGGCCTGATATTTGCAGTTTGGATATAGGTAGTTTTAATTTTGGTCCACATATTTTTGTTAACACACCTGATCTAGTTACCGAAATGGCTAAAAAAATAGCTAAAACAGGTGTTAAGCCTGAACTCGAAGTCTTTGACCTAGGTGGACTTAGACAAGCAAAAGCTCTAATCAAGCAAGACCTTGTGAAGAAACCTTATTTATTTCAAATTTGTTTAGGGATTCCATGGGCAGCGGAAGCAACACCTGAAATTATNATGACAATGCGAAATTTATTGCCCGAGGATTCAGTTTGGGCATCTTTTGGGATCTCAAAAGATCAACTNCCTATGGTTGCACAGTCAGTCATTTTGGGTGGACATGTTCGGGTTGGACTTGAAGATAATTTATATTTATCCAAAGGTGAACTAGCGCCAGGTAATGCTTCGCTTGTTGAGAGAGCGGTAAATATTATTAACAATATGGGATATAATGTTGCTTCACCAAATGAAGCAAGAGAAATTCTCAAGATTTAGTTGTGAGGTTTAAATGAAAATTATTAAATANAAGAATTTTGAAGTACGTCCTTTAGCAGGTGCACTAGGGGCTGAGATTTTGGATATAAATCTCAACAAAATAGAAGATGAAACATTTAATGAAATTTATAAAGCATTTATTGATTACCAGGTTATAGGAATCCCAAATCAAAAGCTTTCATCTGATGAATATTTGGAGTTTGGAAGAAGATGGGGGAAAATACACCATTACCCATACATGAAAGGACTTGAGTCTCATCCAGAAATATTAGAAATTTTGAAAACTGAAACAGACACTTATGCATTTGGTAATGTTTGGCATTCAGACGGCAGCTTTACAGAAGTCCCACCAAAAGCAACAATGCTTTATGCTCAAGAATTACCTCCAGCCGGAGGAGATACTCTATTTGCTGATATGTATCAGGCATATGATACGCTATCTGATACAATGAAAAATATCCTAGATAATTTAAAAGGACTTTATGTTGGNGATCAACCGCTAGCTCAGTTTTCGGGCGCAAAGAGTATGAAACAGAAAAATCCAGGAAAAACTCAGGTTAAATCATACCATCCAATTATCAGGACTCATCCAGATAGTAAGAATAAGGCTCTATATATTGGTGGTCATACAGTAGAAATTGAAGGTATGTCTAGAGAGGAATCCGTGCCTATTATCAATTATCTAAAATCTCATTCAACCCGTCCAGAGTTTATCTGTAGATTTAAGTGGGAGCCTGGTTCTATTGCAATTTGGGATAATAGATGTACTCAACATTACGCTGTTGATGACTATGCCGGATTTAGAAGAAGGATGCACAGAATAACAATCCTTGGTGAAGAAGCGCCATATTAAAAATTTTTGAGGAAAAAATGAAAGTAAAAGCTACAGCTATGGTATCCCCAGAACAATGGGGTGCATGCAACCCATTATCGAGAACTATGCTTGAAGACTCGGGAGTTAAAATAATAAGAAATGAACAGAAAAGACTCCTAGTCGAAGATGAAATGAAGGAACTTATAAAAGGCTGTGATGTTGCTATTTGTGGCGCAGAACCAATGAGTGCAGCAGTTATGGACCAATCGCCGGGGTTAAAATTTATTGCAAGATGTGCTGTTGGCTTGGATAGCATAGACTTAAACGCCGCTCGTGAGAGGAATATTGGTGTATCATATGTTCCAGGGGCTAATGCTGATACTGTCGCAGAATTGACGGTCAGTCATATTTTGACACTAATTCGTGGTGTTCAGCTTGGTGACAGACTAATGAGAGAAGGGAAATGGTTTAGGGTACTAGGTCGAAGCTTAGAAGAACTCACAGTAGGAATAATTGGGATGGGAAGAATTGGTAGAAGAACAGCAAAGCTATTGTCTGCATTTGGAGCAAAAATAATTGCTAATGACATCAATCCTGATGAGTCAATTAATGCATATCTTCCTATTGAATGGGTGAGTAAAAAAAGATTATTGAACGAGTCAGACATCGTTTGNCTTCACGTGCCCAAAACTCCATCTACAATCAATATAATTAATACAAATGACCTTGCTGAGATGAAAAGCAATGCTTTCTTAATTAACACTGCTAGAGGTGGTCTTGTGAATGAGGCTGCGCTTTTGAATGCACTCACAAATGAGATAATAGCTGGTGCTGGGCTAGATGTTTATGAGCAAGAACCCTATCTTGGTGGCCCCTTGTCAAAGCTTGATAATGTGATCATGACTTGCCACATGGGAGCAAACACTCGTGTTTCAAGGGCACGGATGGAGATACAAGCAGCAGAATGCTTAATAGCTTATCTTAATGGAGATCATATCCCTCGAATTGTTCCAGATAGTGAATACGATCTTCAAATAGCTATGAAAAACCTCTAGTTACTCAAATACCATCAATATCATCTCGTTTTGGTTTTGATGAAGCCATCGGATCTCCACGTTCTTCTAGAACTTCGAGATATTGTTCAGTGGCGTGAGCAATGCACGGCCAACCACCATACATTCCAACATGAATCATAACTTCACAAATTTCTTCATGCGTAATACCAATATGATGGGCACTTCTGTAGTGCGTGTGTGTTCCATGTGGCCTGGATAAAGCAATATTCGCAGCAAGCGTTATTAATTGCCTTTCCCTAAGTGACAAATGTGGTCGATTCCAAATTTCACCAAATAAAGTACTAACTGATAGCTTATACATATCTTCTGATATTTTTCTTTGATTCAACATGGTATCTTCCCGACCCATCTCTTTCATCTTTTTGAGACCTNTTATATAATTATCGTCTTTGTTCATATTCCCCCCTTAATCATTTAATTTTCTTTTGAATTTTGTTTATATCAATATATTCTTATAAAAGATTACAACGGCAATTCAGAAAATTAAATCATTATGAAAATTAATCATCAAGAAATTGGTATTGGAGTAGTTGGATGCGGTAGGATGGGTAACCTGCGTACTTCAATTTCTAAAACTCATGGTTCGGTTAAATATATTAGTNTNTCCGATGCCATCAGAGAAAAAGCTGAAGAACTTGGGGAAAAAGTCAATGCCGATAGGGTTTGNGCAACAAATCAACAGGTAATTGATGATAAAAACACNCATGCAATAATTGTCTCAACAAGTGAACCTGAGCATTGTGACCCTGTTATAAAAGCACTTGAAAATGGTAAACCAGTTTTGGTCGAAAAACCAATAGCATTAAGTCTGAATGATGCACAAAAAATGGTTGATGCAGCAAAAAGAAACAATACAAGCTTACATGTTGGTTATACTTTAAGATTTAATAGACATTTTCTTATTGGGAAGCAGCAAATAAACGAGAACAAAGTTGGAAACATTATTTCCTGTGTGGGTAGATTCTATAATACACAGCGTACAGGAGCTGAAATTTTAAAAAGATCAAAGCACATATCATTTGTGAATGACGCTCTTACATACCTTGTTGATCTCTTTGGATGGTATTTAGGAAACAAAAAACCAAAAGAAATTATCGCCAAGGGTCATGGAACAATTTACAGAAAAGATGGGTTTGATGTGGATGAAATAGCTGCAGCGATTATTACATATGACGATCGTACTATTGTAAATTTAGCTATGGGTTACGCACTTCCAAAAAATTACCCTTCACATGGAAGATTAGTCAGAGCAGAAGTAATTGGAGAAAATGGTGTACTCTTATTTGATGATGATAGGAAAGAACATATCGGCTTCTCAGATGAAGGCATGCATCATGCGTACGTAGACAATCACACAGAAATGGCTTTGCTTACAAGTAATGCCTCTGGTAACTGGGCTTTAAATAAATATTGGGGACCTTTCGCTGATGAGACCCGATCATGGCTAGACTTTATTTCACAGGGAATTGATTGCCCAAACACAACTGGCGTTGAAGGCTTGCAAAACCTCAAACTTACACTTGCCATTGAGGACTCAATTAAATTAGATAAAAAAATAAGAATAGAGGATTAAATGAAAATTATAGATATTCATGCGCATATACTACCCGCATCATTGCGTAAAGCTTTTGAAAATGGTGAACCATGGTATGGGACTAAAATTGAACGAAATTCTGAAGGTAGGACAATCTTAACAACAGGTAGTCGAAGAAACGAAATGAGCACACCAGAATACTGGATCCCCTACGAACAACGCATTGCATTAATGGACGAGGCTGAAGTTGATGTACAATTATTATCTCTCAACCCACAATTACTTAGAGACAGTGACCCAATCGATGTAGCAGCTGACGCATGCAGAAGTGTAAATGATGAAATCGCAGANGCAGTGAGCGCAAGACCAGATAGATATCAAGGACTGGGTACAATCACCCTAAAAGACCCTGAGCGAGCNTGTTCAGAACTTAATCGTATAATGAAAGACTTAAAACTACATGGTATTATAATTGGCTCTCATATAGACCATACAAATTTAAATCAGAGTCATTTTTTTGATATATTGAAAGAAGCAGAAAAACTTGGTGCATTTATTTTGTTACACCCACTATCAACCAGAGCAAAGCCAATACTTAATGATTATCATCTAATTAATCTCATTGGCAACCCAATGGAAACAACAACAGCAGCAGCAAATCTTATATTTTCAGGTTACATGGAAAAACTTCCAAATATTAAGATCTGTCTATCCCACGCTGGAGGATATTTACCCTTTGCTATTGGGCGTTTTGATCATGCGTATAATACCAGAAAAGANGTTAGTGATAGCCTGAAGAAAAAACCATCCGAATATTTAAAGAAGTTTTATTATGATACCATCACACATTCTGATATTGGTTTAAAGCAAGTGATAGATATTGTTGGTTCAGAGAATATTTTATTGGGCACTGACTTTCCAGCAGATATGGGCGTAAAAAAACCACTTAAATGGATAAACAGTACCGATTTAAAATCTGATATAAAAGAGAAAATTTGTCATTTGAATGCAGAAAAAATTTTAGCAATCCATTAGAAATCAATTATTTCATTTATCGTTCTTGCGATTGCAATGGACTCTTTCATTGTTGAAATTTCTTGAGTTCTATTTTTATTTACGCATTGAATAAAGTACTTAATCTGATCAATATATAAATTTTGAAATTTAAAAAATTTGCAAACATCCATACTCTTATCCTGATATTTTAATTGTAAAGGGATATTTGGTTGTATTGANAAGGAACAATCAAATTTCTCACCATTAAATTGTGCGTATTGAATAAACTCAGAAGATATGAGATCTGCTTCAATTTCTATTTCTAAATTGCTCTTTGTAAGAAGTTTAATGTGAACATAGTCTTCCGCAAGTTCGTCTACCTCAGTTAGTGTTTTTCTCCTATGCTCTAAATATATTCTTTTACTTACATTTTTGATCCCTTTAATATCTCCAAAATACCATTGGACGAGGTCAATAATATGAACAACCAACTCATTAATTACACCACCACCCAACTTTTTTGAAAATTGCCAAGGAGTATTAGATCCAGGGCTAGCAATCCTAAAATAAGCTTTTTGAATAGTATCTCTACCAGCATTCTCAATTAATTTTTTGACATGTATATGTGCTGGAGAAAATTTATATATATAGCCCCCCATAGCCACTAGTTTCTTCTCATTAATTGATTTTTCATTTACATGTAATTTATTTANATTTAGTGATATGGGCTTTTCACAAAGAAAACTTTTATCCATCTCTACCAAGTTATCAATAATTAAGTCATGAGTTTCGGGTGGAGTGCATATTGAGTAAGCAGTAATTTCTTCGTTATTAATGATTTNATCAGAGGGGAGATATTTTAGATTATATTCCTTAGCTAATCTCCTAGCTTTATCTTCATCAACATCAGATAAACAAATATCCTTTATTCCATTACCTAAGTAGCCATTTATATGTTTTGGTGCNTGTCTTCCGCAGCCAATTATTCCAATTTTATTCATCATTTTTTTCAATCAAACACTAGAGTAAACTAATTCAATATTTTATAATTCAGTTATTTTAATACTTATGTTAATTTAAATCTTCGTAAATATAATTGAAACATTAAATTAAATGTTTATTTTATTCATAATGAGTGAAAAAAAAATTACATTTATATCAAGTGAAACAAAACAAGCTTCTGATGTTAAAGAAAAGCTTGTTAATTTATATGGTAATTCAGATTTATCCAAAGCTGATGTAATTGTTGCATTGGGAGGCGATGGTCTGATGCTACAAGTGCTTCACCAATTCATCGAAACAGAAATTCCAATATATGGGATAAATTGTGGTTCCGTAGGCTTTTTGATGAATGAGCTTAATTATGATGATTTACATAATAAGATAAAAGACTCTGAAATTACAATAATTAATCCTCTAAAAATGACTGTTACTGATATCAATAACGATCAATATACAGAAATTGCAATTAATGAAGTTGCTCTATCAAGAACTACTTACCAAGCAGCAAAACTAAAAATCTCCATAAATGATAAAGTCAGACTTAATGAATTAATATCAGATGGACTACTAATATCCACACCAGCAGGCAGTACGGCCTATAATTTATCAGCAGATGGACCTATATTACCAATTAACGCAAAACTCATGGCGATGACACCCACAAGTCCCTTTAGACCAAGGAGGTGGAAAGGTGCTTTACTTGATATAAATTCAATAGTTGAAATTGATGTTCTTGACCCTGATTTCCGAAAAGTCAATGCAACTGCTGATAACCATGAAATAAAAAATGCAAAAAGTATAATAATTTCAAATGATGAAACAAAAAAATTAAACATCATGTTTGACTCAAATCATAATCTTGAGGAGAGAATTATAAGAGAACAGTTTATGTCCTAGTTCTTATAGTCAGGGGGTAAAGNTTTCATTTTTATTTCTGATATAGCATCTGTAAGACTTAGAGTTTTTTGTTCGGTATTCCCAAGTTCTCTGATAGTAACNGTTTTATCCTCAATTTCTTTCTGACCAATAACAAATAATAATGGAATTTTTACTGATATATGTTCTCTAATTTTATAGCTAATTTTTTCATTTCTGAGATCAACTTCAGNTCTCAGATTATTATTTTGACAATATTCTAAAACCTCTTTTGCATAGTCGTCTGCTTGAGAACTAATTGTGACAATTACAATTTGCGTTGGTGAAATCCATAATGGTAATCTACCTGCGTAATGTTCAATTAAAATCCCTGTAAATCTCTCAAGTGAACCAAATATTGCCCTATGTAACATGACAGGGACATGTTTTTCACCATCACTACCTATATAAAATGAGCCTAAACGTCCAGGTAAATTAAAATCAACTTGTAATGTCCCACATTGCCAATCCCTTCCGATTGCATCCCTTAAAACATATTCTAGTTTTGGACCGTAGAAAGCTCCTTCCCCAGGATTTAATTCATATTTTTGGTTTGTTGTTTCAACAGCATCAATGAGAGCTTTTTCTGCTTTGTTCCAAATAGAGTCATCGCCTACCCTTTTCTGAGGTCTATCGGAGAACTTGACTACAATATTATCAAAACCGAAATCTTTATAGATAGATAATATTAGTTCATGTACTTTTACGCATTCTTCCTTAATTTGTTCTTCTGTAAGAAATATATGTCCATCATCCTGAGTAAAATGCCTTACCCTCATTAGCCCATGTAATGCACCTGATGGCTCATATCTATGCACCTTACCAAATTCAGCATATTTTATTGGTAACTCACGATAGCTTTTCAAGCCATTTTTAAAAATCTGGACGTGCCCAGGACAATTCATTGGCTTTAAAGCAAATATTTTCTCATCAGGTGTTGTGCTAGTGAACATATTTTCACCGAATTTTTCCCAATGCCCTGATTTTTCCCATAAAGATCTATCTAACATATCAGGTGTATTGACTTCTAAGTATCCTGCTTTTTGACCTTTTCTTTTCATGTAATCAATAAGTTCTGTAAATAGTGTCCATCCCTTTTTGTGCCAAAATACTGATCCAGGTCCTTCTTCCTGAAAATGAAAAAGATTCATCTCACGACCCAGTTTTCTATGATCCCTTTTTTCGGCCTCTTCGAGCATATTCAGATATACATTCAATTGTTCACTGCTTGACCAAGCAGTTCCGTAGATTCTCTGTAACATAACGTTATTCGAGTCACCGCGCCAGTATGCCCCAGCTATTTTCATTAATTTGAATGCCTTGCCTATTTGCCCTGTTGAGACCATATGAGGTCCACGACATAAGTCGAACCAGTCGCCTTGCGAATATAATTTTATAGTTTGATCATCTGGAATGGCANTAATCAANTCTACTTTATATTCCTCATTTTTGTCCTTGAAAATCTGTATTGCTTCATTTCTTGAGACTTCTTTTTTCTCAAAGTGTCTATTTTTTGAAATTATCTCATGCATTTTCTTTTCAATTTTTATGAGATCTTCAGGTTTGAATGATTCTTCACGATAAAAATCATAATAAAAACCATTTTCTATAACTGGTCCGATTGTAACTTGTGTTTCAGGAAAAATTTCTTGTACTGCTTCAGCTAATACATGAGCGCAATCATGGCGAATTAATTCAAGNGCATCTGGGTGCTCTTTTGTAATTAATTCTATTTTTGAACCATTCGGTAATAAATCAGAAAGATCTGATAATTGACCATCAATTTTTACTGCTATTGTTTTTTTAAAAAGGGAGTCAGATATAGACTTTGCAAGCTCTTCTGCTGTTATTTGACTTGCAAATTCCCTCTGGGATCCATCAAGTAAATTGTATTTGTACATCGCTTTAACTCAATCTCTGTTACAAATCAGGTAAGTATCATTATTATTAATAATAGGATTTTATTTTTATTCAAATACTTTTTTTATTTTATAGGTCCAAGGCTTGTACCAAATACAATTATCAGGAAGTTCATCAGGAACTGGATCATATCCATGACCAGACAAAGGGTGGCATCTCATAAATCTATAAAAAAACAACCATCCCCCAACCCAAATGCCATATTTTTTTATCGACTCGATAGCATAATTAGAACATGTTGGCAAATATCTGCATCTATTGCCTAAAAAATATGAGAATGTGTATTGATATAATTTTATAAGTATTAGAAATGGAAAAGAAATTATATTTTTGAGCATTTAAAATCTTAGCTATTTTAGTTTTTCTATAGCTTCATTCACAGCTTCAAATGTCAACATAGTGGATGAATGTCTAGATTTATAATCTTTCACAGGCTGCAGAAANGCTAGATCCGACCATTTCCCTGCCGGAGGTGGTCCATCATTTTTTAACATATTTAACATTATGTCTGCGACTTCAATTAATTCTTCTTTGGATGAGCCAATAATATTCTTAGCCACTATGGATGATGAAGCTTGACCTAATGCACACGCTTTCACATCGTGAGCAAATTCTGTAATAATGTTATCACAAATTTTTATATCCACAGTAACTTTTGAACCGCATAATCGACTGACTTTTGTCGATGATGAGTCAGGGTTATCCAACCTNCCTATATGCTGGATATTAGATGCAAATTCAATTATTTTATTATTATAGATATCGTCTAACATTATAATTAATCACTAAAAATCTCATCTAAGTTTGTATTTTAATAATACCATTCATATATTGATAATTAATAAATAATAACATATATTCAATTTTTAAANACTAAATACATTATATATCAAATTACTGGAGTAAACAGGATGGAAAAAGACCCTAAAGTCACCAATCTAAAAACGGCTCCGTCTGTGCCCTCAAGAGAAGAAGCAGAAAACGCNGTTAGGACAATTATATCATACATAGGTGAAGATCCAAATAGAGAGGGTCTACTCGAGACACCTAGAAGATTTATAGATGCCTATAAAGAATACTTTAAGGGATATAACGAAGATGGAGTTCAAGTTCTATCGAAGACTTTCAGTGAAGTTGGTGGATATGATGACATAGTACTTTTGAAGGACATCAATTTTAATTCATTCTGTGAACACCATATGGCCCCATTCATTGGCAGAGCACACGTCGCTTATCTTCCTTCAAATAAAGTGATTGGTATCTCTAAAATAGCTCGATTAGTCGATATCTTCGCACATCGCCTGCAAACGCAAGAAACTATGACAGCAGAAATAACCAATGCAATTAATCAATCACTTAGTCCGCGNGGTGTTGCAATAATTATTGATGCGGAACACATGTGTATGTCACTAAGGGGAGTCAAAAAAGATAAAGTATCAACTATTACGACAAGATTTACAGGTGAATTTGAGAAAAACGAAGCCTTAAAAGATAGATTTTTNAAACTAACTAACAATTGATCAGAGTCACGAGATGTCAGTAAAATTTGGTGATCGAAAGAGTGTTTATGAAGTAGAGGAAGGCATAACCCTCGCCCCAAAATTTGATCAGAATGGACTAATACCAGTTATTACTACTTCAGCAAAAACAGGCGAAGTATTAATGCATGGTTACATGAANAAAGAAGCTCTTCAGCTTACAATACAAAACAAAGAAGCTTATTATTGGAGTAGATCAAGAAATGCTCTCTGGCATAAGGGAGTGACTTCAGGACTAACCCAAAAAATACAAAGTATTCGTATTGATGATGATCAGGACACTATTTGGTTAATTGTNGATGTTGAAGGATCAGGTGCAAGTTGCCATGTTGGTTATAGATCATGTTTTTATAGGTCCATAATTCTAGATAATGAAAATAATGTTGAACTGAAGTTTGAAGAAGATAAAAAACTTTTTGATCCAGAAATTGTTTACAAAGGGCAAGAAAACCCAACAAAACTATAGGTCAATATCTAAAATTGCCATGTTAAATGAATAGGAAACTTCTCCGTCTTCCTCATCACGAAAAATCACACCGATGAACTCATCACNGACATAAACCTCCATTGAGTCACTTTTTTGAGGCCTATCAATAACATTTATGACATCAGTTTTGAATTTATCTCTGAGATAATTCTGAATTTTATCTTTTTCTTTGGTATCCATTTTATTTTATCTCATTATCATGGCTGGGTAATAAGTGGTCCATATTTTGCGCTGGATAGTCCTTATCATTATTTGCAATAACTTTTGCAGGCACACCAGCAACTGTTGTNCCATTAGGAACGTCATGCAAAACCACACTTCCNGCTGCAATTCTTGCAGAAGAACCAATGTTTATATTACCGAGAATTTTTGCGCCGGCACCAATTAAAACACCGCTTTTGACTTTTGGATGTCTGTCACCACACTTCTTTCCTGTTCCACNAAGGGTTACATCATGCAATATTGATACATTATCATCAATCTCAGCTGTTTCACCAATCACTATACCGGTGGCATGATCTATAAATATACCCCTCCCAAATTTAGCTGCAGGATGAATATCAACTGAAAATATACGTGAACTGACACTTTGCAAATAATATGCCAAATCCTTTCTACCATCATTCCATAACCAATGTGCGAGCCTATGAACTTGTAATGCCTGAAAACCTTTGAAATACAAAACAGGTTCTATGTATCGATGACACGCAGGGTCACGGTCAAATACTGCTGCTATATCGGATCTTATTATTTGTTTTATGTCTTTATGACTATTATAAAAATCATCAAATAGTTCTTCAATTAACCTATCTTCAAGATGAGCTGTTTCAAGCAATTTAGATAAATGCAAAGATAAAACTTTCTCCAAGCTCTTGTTTCCCAGAATTAATGAATACATATAACGTGTGATTGCTAGATCAGCATCTGAAGCATCTCGCGCTTCCTCTTTTATATTATCCCATATGGGATCAATGCCAGGTAACTTATTTAAGCTAGTCTTAGTATTATTATTTTGGACCATAGTTCTACCATTTATTGTTGCTGAATTTAAATAATTATAGAAAATTTCAAATTTTTTATTTAATAATATATTTAAATAGATATTTAATCAAATTTGTTCAATTAAAAAATATATTATTTGTTATAAGGTACACCAATTATCTCAAAGGGAGATTAAAAAATGGCTGAAAACCAAACACCACATTTTCAAAATACAGATGGTCACTCCGAAATTGAGATACCAGTTAAAAAATTTAAATGTATAGGTGCATATCCGCCACACGATCATCCACATATTTTTTTAGACATGGGCAAAAACAAAAACATCGTATGCCCATATTGTTCAACAAAATTTACACTAAATGAAACTTTGAGTGCACGCGAAACCATACCTACAAATTGTGTGGTTGAGCAGTAACTTATCTGATTACATGTATGATATCATAGGTTCAGGAATTGCTGGTTTAACGTGTAGCCAGATACTCTCAAAATCAAATATTAGTCATAGTATCTTTGAAAAGGAAACTAGTTCACCAGAGGATCATTATGGTATTCAAATAACACCTAATGCATCCAATATATTAGCAAAGATAGGACTCCTCGATACTATCCTACCAGATATGCATGTTATAAATAATATTGAAATTATATCACTAAGAAACCTAAAAACATTAACAAGACTTCCGGTTAATGAATTTGTATTAAATAATAACTTATCAAAATACTTTACAATAAGCAGAAAAATACTATATGAGCACCTCTTGAATGCTGTTAATAAAAATGGAACTGTCATTGAAAATAATAAAAATATTAGCAATATAATAGACCATGGAGATCATTTTGATATAAACTATGGCAAGAATGATACAAAAGAATCACGAGGAATAATTATTGCTAGTGGATCCTCAAAAAAGCCCTTATTAAAAAATATACTAATAAAACAAACTTCTAGTAATTATCTTACACTAAGAGCAGTAGCTAAAAAAAAAGAATTCCCATTCCAAATAAAAAATGACTCAATCTATGTTTTCTTGTCAGAAGATTTGCATATAGTGGCTTATCCATTCTTTGAAGACAAAATAAATATTGTAGTTATAGCAAAAAAAAATAATCTTAATTTTAACAATATTTCCATAAATCATTTTAAAAGCGTAGAGAATACTTTCCATGATTTTCTAAATGCAACCAATTGGACTATTTGGAACTTGAATGACTATAAAACAAAACTTTTTTTAGATAAGAACAAACCAATTTTTGTTATTGGAGATGCTGCACACACAATAAAGCCCCATTTAGCTCAAGGAGCTTCTATGGCAATTGAGGACGCATATTCGCTTGCGGTATCAATTTCTAATAATAGTGACCCAAAAATAATCCACGATTTGATGGAAAAAAGAAATGCTAGGATTAAAAAGGTTATAAGAAGATCTTCTACAAATAGGTTGATCTTTCATGCAAAACAACCCGTGTCTTATTTTAGGGACATTTATTTGAGAAATACAAAACCTATATCACATTTAAATAGTTTAAAATGGCTATATAATTATGAAATATGATTGGTGCGGACGGCCGGACTCGAACCGGCACGGAGTAACCTCCGAGAGATTTTAAGTCTCTTGTGTCTACCTATTCCACCACGTCCGCTCATAATTATTCATCATCACCTTTAAACCCCCTCAGGATTTATTGGTGGGACAAATTGCAATTCAGTATCCCATGGAAAATAGATCCATGTATCTTGACTAACTTCAGTAATATATGTGTCTACATTATCAAGTCCTTCAGGCTTTGCATAAACCGTAGCTACATGTGCATCTGGTATCATTTTTTTAACAACTTCCATAGTTGCACCTGTGTCTACTAAGTCATCTATACACAATACAGAACCAAAATGAATATTTCCATCTTTCAGTAAGTTTTCACTAATCTTTTTTAAAACTTTAATTTCGCCTCTCAAATTTTCAGTCGAGTAAGAGCTAAGACATACTGTTTCAATTACCCTTACGTTCAACTCCCTAGCAACAATAGCAGCAGGCACTAACCCGCCTCTCGTTACAGCGATAATAGCTGACCAGCTTCCTTTATCCGCAAGTCTCCAAGCTAGAGCTTTAGAGTCTCTATGAAACTGATCCCATGATACGGGGAATAATTTTGAACTAGTGTCGGAATTCATGCTAAATTATTTCTCCAATTTCAACATTACCAATGTTTGACAATTTCTCTTTAATTATAGTTGCTACAGATTTAATATCATCTATATTTTTACCCCTACACACAACATTCGCTCCATATCCACTCTCGTTATAGTATGGATAAGAACCAATAATCACAGAAGTTGTTTCCTTCTGAATGTCTCTCAAAATTTCTGCAAGATCACCTTCCTTTATATTTGTATGTATATTACAGCTTAAAAGCTTTTGACCTGTCTCCATTCTTGTGATCACCACATCCAACATTGCTTGCATAACAGAAGGAACACCAGCCATGACGAAAACATTACCAATATTGAAACCCGGTGCTTTTGATACACTATTCTCGATTAAGGTTGCGCCATGAGGTATTCTAGCCATTCTTCTTCGGGACTCGTTTAAATCTTCGAGAGGAATTCTTTCCAGAAGCATATCAATTGCTTCTTTATTCTCAGATATTTCCACACCAAATGCCTTTGCAACACAATCAGCTGTTATATCATCATGAGTTGGACCAATACCACCTGTTGTTAAAACATATTTGTATTCATTTCTTAGGGAATCGAGTGCTTGAATTATCTTTTCTTCTTTATCAGGCACTATACGAACTTCAGATAAATATACACCAACATTTGTAAGACAATCTGCAATATAACCAATGTTCTTGTCTTTGGTTCTACCTGACAAGATTTCATCACCAATGACTAAAATAGCTGCAGTGATATCATTCATAATTTATTCCTAACTAAATATAACTCTTGTAGTTGTTTATATATTATATTGAGTATAATAAAAATATTTTTTAATATACAAAAATATTAAGTAATCAAATATAAATCAGATAAATTTATTATGCACTCATATATCAAAGCAAATCTTGCACCAAACAAGAATATCGGACTCATAAAGTTACATGACAATGAGTCATTCAAAAAAATGAGAAAAGCTGGACAGCTTGCCGCAAAATGCCTCAAATATATTGAAGAATTTATTAAAGAAGATGTAACAACTGAATACATAGATGGTTTAATATATAATTTCGCGCTGGAGAATAATGCAACCCCTGCCACGCTATATTATAGAGGTTACCCTGCATCATCCTGTATCTCATTAAATAATGTTATTTGTCATGGCATCCCAAGTAATAAGAAACTGAAGAATGGTGATATCTTAAATGTTGATGTCACCCTAATATTAGATGGATGGTACGGTGATACAAGTAAGATGTTTAAGGTCGGTAATATCAGCAGGAAGGCTGAAATTTTAGTTGAAATTACTCAACAATGCTTGGATGAAGCAATTAAAATATTAAGGCCAGGTATCTTCACAGGTGATATTGGAGAAACTATTCAGGAAATAGCAGAAGGAAAAGGTTTTTCAGTTGTTGAGGATTTATGTGGGCATGGTATTGGAATGATATTTCATGATCATCCTAATATACTTCATTTTGGAAAAAAAGGTCATGGCTACGAGCTCAAGGAAGGGATGATATTCACCATTGAACCAATGATAAATGTTGGAAAAAAAGATATTAAATTATTATCAGATGGATGGACAATAGTAACAAAAGATAAGTCATTATCAGCTCAATTTGAGCATACTGTCGGCATTACTGAAAATGGTTGTGAGATTTTCACTCTTTTATAATGATTTTTTGTTTTAGAGCTACTATTTTAGTTTATCATAGCTACTCTTTGTATCGACATCAAATGACACAGCTTCACCTAAATTGACCTCAACTGATTTTTCTTCATATTGAGAAAGAAGATGCCTACCGCCTTTATCACCTAAAATATTCGATAACTCTCTAAAATATTTTTTATCCCAAAGGACTGGATTCCCTCTTTGTTCATTAGAAGTTGCAATACAAATCTCATTTCCAATTTTTGGGTTATAATAATCAATTAGTTTATTAATTTCATAAATGCCAATCAATGGCATATCAGGCAAACATATCATCGCGGCATCTATGTTATTGCTCAGAGCATTTATTCCAGCCCTTAAAGAAGTCGACATCCCATCTTTGTAGTTAGGATTATAGATAAAATTGACATCATATTTTTCTAATTCAGCTTGAATTAAATCTGACTGATGACCGGTTACAACAAGAATTTCTGATACATTTGATTTAGATATATTTTCTATGTAGTTTGCAATAATTGTTTTTCCATTAACCTCTAATAATAATTTATTATCTTCACCCATCCTTTTTGATTCACCAGCTGATAAAACAATCGCAGCTATATTGGCTTTTTTAGTATTTATATTTTTAGAGATTCTTTTTCTACGAACAGCAAAATCAATATCTTTTAACAGCCCCCCTACACCTAAGGAATCAATTATATCCTGATCAATTTCAAGACCGGCATGAAGTGAGTTCAGGTGCCAATCTAGTCCATTTAATGCATCACTCCTGGCTGAACCAGCTGCTACTAAAATTTTATGATTGTTGATGTATCCGCTCAAAGTAAGGTTCCCTGGATCGAGCGGCATTCCATAAGATGTCACTTTTCCTCCTAATTGACTAATAATCGAAGGAATGATATCACTGACATCAGCAACAGATGAAGATAAGAAAAATAGGACACAATCCAGATCCATCGTTAGTTGTTTTTCAAGTGCTGGTTTGATTGCTTCTATGTCATGATTAACTACGATCTCATCCATGATAGTCGAGTTATAATCACTAACACGAGATTTTATTGATTTCTTTGTTTTTTCAATTATATTTTTTTTCTCATTCACGCTTTCAGTATAAATTATTCCAAATTTTAGTGACTTGAATGGCTTTAATTGTATGATCTTATTAGAAACGAGAAATTTGATGATTTTTTCAAAATCAGCATTATTTATTGCATATGAAATAATCTTAACACTAAGAACATGATCACCGTTGTAAACAATATCATGATTATTAAGTGTTGAAACAGCGATATTGCCTGATAGTCGATTTAATTCAAAAACTTTTTCTTCATCTATCTCAATTAAACCATCATATTTAGATGTGATATTAGTTTTTCCTGAATATGTTGGTGATAGAGCAACCCCGTGTACACAAATTGCTTCTGCAATTTTTTTTGACGCATAGTTTTCATCTAGATCATCATCATCAAATATCCCAACATATATCTGCTCAATGCCATCTTGAAGTATCAAATCTATGTCCTCTTGTGTAATGATTTTTCCTTTTCTAATACGACCAACTTTTAAGAAAATAGAATGCGCCAATATGTCGCCGAGTGTTTCAGCACTATTTTTCTTTACAATTTTCATGACAGATTTTTTATTTTCTTAATGATAAAATAATTTCACTAATTATTGAAAGGGCAATCTCTGATGGAGATCGAGCGCCAATATCAATGCCTATTGGACCATGTATTTTTTGAATATCTTCATCAGAAAACTTAGCAGACATTCTCTCAATTCTGGCTGCATGTGTTTTCTTTGAACCCAAAGAACCAATATAAAAACAATCCTTCTTTAAAACAAAATCTAATGCAACATCATCAATTTTTGGATCATGCGTTAGTGTGACAATTGCTGTCCTATTATCTATGCCCATACTCTCCATGACTTCATCTGGCCAATTGTTATAGATTTCTGTGTTTGGAAAACGCTCTTTATTTGCAAATCCCTCTCTTGGATCTATTAATTTACAATCAAAGCTCAGATTTTGAGCAAAATCGACAAGATATTGTGCTATATGAACAGCACCAATGATAATTAACTTTAATGGAGGATTGTAAACATCAATAAAATAGTTATTGCCATTTACATTAACAAGTTTACTGCTGTCATACCTTACACATTGAGCAATCTCTTGATCAAGACCTTCAATTCTAGAACTCTCTCCTTTGAGCAAAATAGTTTCTTCATCTGAGTCTATATTCGTTAGACAAATGACTGATTTTCTTAATTTCTGATTTTCTATTATTTTATCTAAATTAGATTTTTGCATAACTTAATTTAATTCACTGATGTAAACTTTTATAGTGCCACCACAAGCCAGACCAACTTCCCAAGCCATCTCATTTGAAACACCAAATTCAAGAACTTTTGGTCTTCCACCATCAAACAATTCCATTGCTTCATTAATAACAGCTCCTTCTACACAACCGCCTGATACAGAACCTTCAAAATTTCCATCCTGATCAATAACTAATTTGCTGCCAACTCCTCTGGGAGCTGAGCCCCAGGTTTGAATAACGGTTGCTAGTGCAACTTTTTTTCCATTTTTCTTCCAGTTATTTGCTATGTTAATCACATCTATATCATCAGAAAGCATTGTTCCCTCACTTCTGTATTCATGGTCATGGTGTATTTTAAAAAAAATAAGGTCTTAGTACTAAACCAACTCTGCCACAGCCTCTTCCAGCAATACCTTGACGAGGTTGCCTCTATATTTTGCTGAAGCATGAATATCACTATTGTAGTTAGTAGTATCAACATTAAAATCTTTCAATACATCAACACTAAAATTATTTTCAAGTTTCTTTTCTAGATCATGTAACCTGAAAGCTTTTATTGATGCGCCCGTTATCGCAACTCTAATCCCATTATCAAATATTGCTATAAATACTCCAGCCATTGCATAACCTGACGCAGGGTTTCTGAATTTTTTGTATATAGATTTTTTTGGAATTTTAAAATCAATACTTGTAATAATTTCATCAGAATTTATTGCTGTTTCAAACATATCAACAAAGAAATCATCGGAATTATAGGAATTTGATGAAGTATTAATTTGAGCGTCTAATGCAAGAACAGCTGCTGGATAATCAGCGGCAGGATCAGCATTAGCAATAGATCCACCTATTGTTCCACGATGCCTAACTTGAGGATCACCTATTTGAGAAGCCATTGAGGCTAAACCAACTATTTCAGTTGTTATATCTATAGATTTAGCAACTTGACTATGAGTGCAAAGCGCACCAATGGTAATTACATTGCTATTATTTTTGATTGATTTCAAATCATTAATATTAGATATATCTATTACATCGGTTGGCTGAGATAGTCTTTGTTTGAGTGTCGGTATTAATGTATGTCCACCTGATAGTATTTTTGGATCCTCGGATGAGGATAATATTGCAACGGCATCCTGTATGTTATCAACATTGTGAAATTTAAAATTATACATTTTTTATCCTATCTATAATATTTTTACGCAATTGCTTCCTGAACTGCTTTGATGATATTTTTGTAACCAGTACATCTGCAAATATGACCTTCAAACCACTCTCTTATTTCATCTTCTGAAGGATTTTTATTTTTTTGCAAAAGATCAACAGCACTCATTACTAAACCTGGAGTGCAGAAACCACATTGAAGCGCATGATTATTTTGAAAAGCTTTTTGTATGGGATGTAAATTATCACCCTCTGACAGCCCTTCTATTGTTGTAATATCCTTGCCATTTACTTGCATTGCTAAAGTGGTACAGCTTTTTACAGAGTCTCCATTGACGTGAACAACACATGCTCCACATTGACTTGTGTCACATCCAACGTGTGTCCCTGTGAGACCAATCTTTTCACGTAAGAAATCAACCAATAAAATATTGTCGTCAATAGTCTCTAAGTATCCTTTACCATTAATCTTGATATCTATTTTTGCCATTAATCTAATCCCTAAGCTTATTTATTATAAAAATATAGGAATGATAAAACAAATACAATGATCGCAAATATTACTTTGTTTCGTTTGGTTGCAAATAAACCACCATTACTTTGTTTAATTTCCATTTCCCCTGATTTAGATATATCATTAGAGTTTGTTGATGAATTAAAATAATTTTCTAAGTTATTAAAAAATTGATCAGCTAATGTCTTTGATGCACTTTGAATCAATCTTTGCCCCACTTGCGCAAGCTTACCACCTACCTGTGCATCAACATCGTAAACTAATTTTGTTGTATTAGCATCGCCATCCGATAGATTTACTATTGCTGAACCTTTTGCAAAACCAGCTGTGCCACCAGATCCTTGACCAGTGATTTTGTAGCCATTTGGTGGGTCTATATCTAACAAATTGATCTTACCTTTGAACTTAGCCTTAACCGGACCAATTTTTATCTCAACAGTTGCTTCAAATTCATCTGCAGAGGTTTGCTCCACAGTTTGTGCACCAGGAATGGTCTCTTTAAGCACATCCGCACTATTCAGGGCTTCCCACACTTGCAATCGTGGTGCCTGAATTATATTTTCACCAGTAAGTTTCATTTAATCTCCAACCTTGTTACATTATTATTATTTGAATAAAAAACTCAAGAATTCTTTTTGTATAATTAAAAAAAATAATATTAAAAAACTAACTTTTATATAATATCAAGAATATACATATACTATAATAGTTTAATAAAAAAATGATTGATAGGTATTCTAGAAAAATTATGACAGACATATGGTCTGATCAGACAAAGTTCTCCATTTGGTTAGACATTGAAATAAGTGCACACGAAGCACTAGAAAAAAATGGGCTGATTGAGAGTGGTTTAACAGATAAGATTATAGAAAAAACCCGCAATATTCAATTTGATACAACAAGAATATTAGAAATTGAAAAGAAAACCCAACATGATGTAATTGCATTTCTGACATTCATATCTGAAACAATAGGTGAAAAAAATGCTCGTTACTTACATCAAGGAATGACATCCTCAGACTTACTCGATACATGCTTATGCATCCAACTTAAAAGGGCATCGAAATTAATTATTGATAATTTAGATAACCTTCTTAATGAACTATCCATCAAAGCTCATGAACATAAATATCTTCCAACAATCGGAAGAAGCCATGGTATTCATGCAGAGCCTACAACAATAGGATTAAAATTTGCTCAAGCATATGCTGAATTTTCAAGGGCAAAAGATAGAATGATGAGCGCAGAAAAAGAGATATCAGTTTGCGCAATATCAGGAGCTGTTGGTACATTCGCAAATATAGACCCATCAGTTGAGAACTATGTTGCAAAAAAACTTGGACTTTCAAGTGAAACAATTTCAACGCAAGTAATTCCAAGGGATAGATTTGCGTATTTCTTCTCTATTCTGGGGATCATAGCAGGCTCAATTGAGAGACTATCTACTGAAATAAGGCATTTACAACGAACAGAAGTTGATGAAATGTCAGAACAATTTCAAAAAGGGCAAAAAGGCTCATCTGCAATGCCACATAAAAGAAATCCTGTACTGACAGAGAACTTAACTGGTATATCGAGATTAATAAGAAGTAGTGTTATACCATCACTAGAAAATATTGCTCTATGGCATGAGCGTGATATTTCACATTCATCAGTAGAACGAGTAATCGCGCCTGACACAACGACCTTGATTGATTTTGCACTAGCGAGGCTAACAAATGTAATTAAGAATATTGGCGTAAATAAAAAGAATATCGAAGAAAACCTCAACAAGTTAAATGGATTAATATATTCACAGAGAATATTGCTACTTTTAACTCAAAAAGGTCTAAGTAGAGAAGCTAGTTATGATCTTGTTCAGAGGAATGCAGGTATTTCTTGGGAGAAACAAACTGATTTTCAAAAAATAATTGAGTCGGATCCTGAGATATCTAAGTTGCTAACAAATGAAGAAATTTCAGATATATTCTCTCTTGAATACCACCTAAAAAATGTCGATTACATTTTTGATAAAGTATTCGCAATCTAATAATCATTGGATATAAGTAATGAAAAAAAACAAATTATACGAAGGTAAAGCAAAGATACTTTACAAAGGCTCAGAACCAGGGACGCTTATTCAACACTTCAAAGATAATGCTACAGCAAACAATAATGAAAAAATGGAAATTTTTGAGGGTAAAGGAGTAATCAACAATAGAATATCAGAACAATTATTTACATTATTATCTTCCATTGATATACCCCATCATTTTATCAAAAGGCTAAATATGCGTGAGCAGTTAATCCACGAAGTTGAAATAATACCTCTAGAAGTTGTAATAAGAAATATCGCAGCTGGATCTTTAACCAAAAGATTAGGAATAAAATCTGGTGAAAAGTTGAGTAGGACATTAATAGAATACTATTTTAAGGACGATATATTAAAAGACCCCCTAGTGAGTGAAGACCACATTTTAACCTTTGGGTGGGCAAATCAAAATGAACTAGATGAAATCTCCACTCTTGCATTAAGAATAAATGATTTTCTTGTTGGTTATTTTTCTGCCCTCAAAATAGAATTAATAGACTTTAAGATTGAGTTTGGCAGAATGTATAAAAATGAAGAGATGTATATTGTTCTAGCAGATGAAATTAGTCCTGACTCTTGTAGACTATGGGACTCTGAAACAAAGAGAAAACTTGATAAGGATGTTTTTAGGGAAAATTCTGGATATCTTCTAGATGGCTACAATGAAGTAGCAAAAAGGATGGGATTATTAATAGAAAATAAAGCTTCAAAAAACAGCAAACCAACATTAGTCAAGGGATAACAATGAAAGCTAGGGTATTTGTAAGACTAAAGAGTGAGGTTCTTGATCCACAGGGACAAGCAATAGAAAGCGCTCTAAAAAATCTGAACGAAAATAACATTAAAAATATCCGACAAGGCAAACTTATTGAAATGGATATTGAAGCAAAAAATGTCCAAGAAGCAAAGAAAAGTATTGAAGATATTACAGTAAAACTTCTAGCAAATACGGTGATTGAAGATTACAAAATAGAAATAGAATAAAATGGAAATATCAATAATACGCTTCCCAGGCACAAATTGTGAAGTTGACACCTATAATGCTGTTAAGAAAGTGTTAGGTATAACCTCAAAAATACTTTCATGCAAAGACACTGTCATTCCAAAATCTGACTTAATTATTATACCTGGTGGTTTTTCTTATGGAGATTATCTCAGATCTGGGGCTATTGCAGCGAGAGAGCCAATCATGAGCGATTTAATCAAAAAAGCTAAAAATGGTGTAAATATATTGGGAATATGTAATGGCTTTCAAATTCTAACTGAATGTAATCTACTTCCAGGTGCTCTATTAAAAAACAGTACCTTAAAATTTATTTCCAAAATTACCAATATCCAAATCACAAGAAATGATACATTTTTCTCAAAAAATTATGATAAAAATCAATCTGTAAAAATTCCTGTGGCACACCATGATGGGAACTATTTTGTAGATCAAGAGACACTCAGAGCGATTGAGGAGAACGATCAGGTTGCCATGAGGTATGCCGAGCCAATTAATGGTTCATTAAATAACATTGCAGGACTATACAATAATAGTTTTAATATTTTGGGTATGATGCCCCATCCCGAAAGAGCAATTGACAATCAAACAGGATCAAATGACGGCATAAAATTATTCCAATCAATGCTTAAAAGCATGAGTCTATAATGTCTGATAAAGATATTTATCAATCACACGGAATAAACGAGGACGAAAAAAAGTTACTTCTTGAGTCTTTAGGTAGAGAACCAACTATTACCGAAGTTGGAATTTTTTCCGTGATGTGGTCTGAACATTGTTCTTATAAATCATCAAGATATTGGCTCAAAGAATTACACACCTCAGGTAAGCAAGTTATCCAAGGACCAGGGGAAAATGCTGGTGTCGTTGACATTGGAGACAATCAAGCAGTCATTTTTAAGATGGAGAGTCATAATCACCCCTCATTCATTGAGCCTTATCAAGGTGCAGCAACAGGTGTTGGTGGTATTATGAGAGATGTTTTTACAATGGGAGCCAGACCTATTGCATTATTAAACTCACTGCGTTTTGGCGAAATAAATCACCCAAAGACAAAGTATTTATTATCTGGTGTCGTTAGCGGTATTGGTGGTTATGGAAATTGTGTAGGTATACCAACTATATCTGGTGAAACTGGTTTTGACAGCTCATATAATGGGAATAATCTTGTAAATGCAATGTGTGTAGGATTAACCACCCATGATAAAATCTTTTATTCCAAGGCATCCGGAATTGGAAATCCAGTGGTCTACGTAGGAGCGAAAACGGGACGTGATGGGATACACGGAGCTACAATGGCATCTGGTGAATTTGATGATGAATCAGAAAAAAATAGACCAACAGTGCAAGTGGGTGATCCATACGCAGAAAAACTTCTTTTAGAAGCATGTCTGGAATTAATGCAGGAAGATGCAATAGTTTCCATTCAGGATATGGGTGCTGCTGGTCTAACATCTTCTTCTGTTGAGATGGCCGATAAAGGACAAGTTGGAATTGAATTAAATTTGGATAAAATACCAACGAGACAAAAAAACATGACTGCGTATGAAATGATGTTGTCTGAGAGCCAAGAGAGAATGCTTATGGTATTAACACCAGAAAAAACTCAGCTAGCAAAAGATGTTTTTGAAAAATGGGGGGTCGATTTTGAGGTTGTTGGACAGATTACTGACACAAACAATTTAGTTGTTAAACATAATAATAAGGTAGAAGCTAATATTCCGATAACCTATTTAACTGATAGTGCACCAATATACAAAAGAGATGTATCACCGCGAAAACAAAAACAAAAATCTACTGCAAAGATTAATCAGAACATTGATATTAAAGATACAATACTAAAGCTATTAAATTCACCAAATATATGCTCTAAAAAATGGATATGGGAGCAATATGATAGATCAATCATGGCAAATACATTGAATCCGGCAGGAGATGATGCTGGAATTG
This sequence comes from Rhodobiaceae bacterium, assembly GCA_002704755.1. Classification (GTDB taxonomy): domain Bacteria; phylum Pseudomonadota; class Alphaproteobacteria; order Rhizobiales; family TMED25; genus TMED25. The sequence continues at coordinate 53,277 of PAHC01000016.1, read as the reverse complement.
TAAGAATTGAGGGAACAAAAAAAGCAATTGCAATGTCATCTGATGTTAATCCGAAATATTGTACTGCAGATGCAAAGAAAGGCGCTAAACAAGCAGTGGCTGAATGCTGGAGGAATATAATTTCTATGGGTGCAGAACCTCTTGCAATAACTAACTGCTTGAATTTTGGTAATCCTGAAAAACCGGAAATTATGTATGATTTTGTAAAAACTATTGAAGGTATCACAGAAGCATCAAAAGAACTTAATTTCCCAGTTGTTTCAGGTAATGTCTCCCTCTACAATGAGACTAATGGTAAGGCAATTAACAACACACCAACTATTGGAGGTGTGGGTTTAATTAATGATATTAGTTTTCTAGAAAAATTTGGACATATGTTAGAGGGTGATCAAGTTTACTTAATAGGAAACAAAGGTAAAAATTTAAGTTGTTCTGCCTTTGAAGAAGTTATTATGGGAAGAAACACAGAAGATCCTCCTGATGTAAATCTTAAAACTGAAAAAATAAATGGTGAGATCGTGAAAAAACTCATCAATGATCAGTTACTATCTAGTTGCCATGATATTTCAGATGGCGGCTTAATAATTTCGATTTGTGAATTATTAATTAAATCAAATATCGGCGCTGATATAAATATCGCAAACAATGGTAATATCTTAGAAGAATTATTTGCCGAGAATCAATCAAGATATATTATTTCTGTTTCATCAAGCAACCAAGATAAGATGTTTGAAATACTAAGTAATGCATCGATTCAATATCATCACTTAGGAAATATTAGAGGGAATGAATTGAAAGTGAATGATAAAATAGTTATATCTTTAAATGAATTAACTGAAGCATTTGAAAATTTAATTCCTGAGTTTATGGCAAGTTAAAGGTAACATTATGAGTATGAAATTATCCGAACTTCAAACACTAGTACAAAATGCTCTTCCTGATGCAATTATAGAGATAAAAGATCTTGCTGGTGATGATAATCACTATTCAATAACAATCAAATCAGAACAATTTAGAAATAAATCACGCCTTGAACAACATCAAATCGTTTACAGTGCTCTGCAAGATAAAATGGGAACAATCTTACATGCACTACAAATCAAAACCATTTCAATTTAGTGAGGACAAAATGGACCAAGATATTAATACATGGATTAGCAATAAAATAACTTCTTCTGATGTAGTTTTATTCATGAAAGGAACTCCTGAAATGCCACAATGTGGTTTTTCAAACCAAGTAGTTCAAATACTTAACTATCTGGAAGTTGAATTTTCTTCTGTAAATGTCTTAGAAGATGAAACTGTGAGAAACGGCATCAAAGAATTTACAAATTGGCCGACCATACCTCAATTGTATGTAAAAAATGAGTTCGTTGGCGGCGCAGATATTGTTAGAGAAATGTTTGAAGAAAACGAACTAAAACAATTCTTTGCCGACAAGGGTGTTAAAACAAACTAATTATCTTGAATAGAACTCGATCACCAAATTTGGTTCCATTTGAACCGGATAAGGCACATCATCTAAGTTTGGTACTCTTTTTATTGAAATTTTGAAGCTATTTTGCTCGAATTCAATATATTCCGGTATATCTCTTTCCTGACTCTCAATAGATTGCAAGACCATTGGAATGGTTCTTGATTTTTCTCTAACCTCAACAACATCACCAATTTTTAATCTATAACTTCCAATATTTGTTTTTTTGCCGTTAACAGTTACATGACCGTGATTAACAAATTGTCTTGCAGCAAAGACAGTAGGGACTATTTTGGCTCTATATATGACTGCGTCTAATCTGCGCTCAAGCAGACCAATGAGATTTTCTCCAGTATCTCCTTTAACTCTTGTAGCTTCCCTGTAACAAGCTTTGAATTGCTTCTCAGTTAAATTACCGTAATACCCTTTTAATTTTTGTTTTGCTCTAAGTTGCAATCCGTAGTCAGATGGCTTGCCCTGCCTTCTTTGACCGTGTTCACCTGGTGCATAACTTCTTCTATTGACTGGGCTCTTTGGCCTACCCCAGATGTTTTCACCAAGCCTTCTATCAATTTTATACTTGGCATTTATTCTCTTTGTCATTCTAAATCCTCCATTTGGATCCGCCCTCCTAAGCAATGAATTGCTGACAGAATTTTGATTTATAAATCAATTCGCGGGTTAAAAATTATAGATATCACTACAATCAATGGATCATTGTGTCAACGATTAGTTGTATATGTTTACTTATTTAATAGTTGTTTGAATATTCCAAATAAAATCTTAATATCTTTTTGTGTTAAGTTTTGTCTCTGAAACATACTTCTAATATTATTTAACATTATACTCTTTTTTTCTGGAGCACTAAAAAAACCTTTATCAGTTAGAGCCTTTTCTAAAAATTCTAGAAAATGGATATATTCTTTTTTATTTGCATTTTTTGTCTTATCCGTTGCTAAACCTTCAAACCTTCCCTTATCACTATCCGTAACCCTTCCAAGTGCCTTAATGTTTCCACTCGAGTAGTATTCATAAACAGTTACACACACTGCTTGAGCGAGATTTAAAGATGCAAATTCTGGATTAACCGGTGCCGTAATTATCTTATCTGCATAGGTTAATTCTTCATTTGATAAACCAGACTTTTCCCCTCCAAATAGTATGCCGACTCTCTTACCTTGTTTTATATTATCTCTCATATCAACAGCAGCTGATTTGGGACTAAGAACCTCTTTAATCAAATCTCTTCTTCTTGCAGTAGTTGCGTATACAATATCTAAGTCTGAAATTGAATCCTTAACTTCATCAAAGATCCCAGCATTATCTATAATTGCAGATGCACCAGAGGATGAACTGTAGGTCTCAGAGTTCAGCCAACCGCTTCTTGGATTTACTACTCTTAATTTATAAACCCCAAAATTTGCCATTACACGTGCAGTTGCACCAATATTATTCCCTAACTGTGGTTTGGATAATATTATTATCGGTGAATTATTTTGTTTCTCAACATTATTAGCGATTTTTTTGATCTTTTGAGGCATAACCCTATTAAATTCATTATTTGATATTGACCTAGAAACATCTATTGTTATAACAAATATAATGTAATTTATATATTTAAAAACGCTTATAATAAATAAGGTAACGAAATGATTGATCTAATTAAAATAGCAGAGACTGAAGCAGCCGGAGGAAATCTCCAAGAAATATTTGATGGCATATACGAGAAGGCAGATATAAAACCAAATGGATATCCAGACGCGATAGTCTGGAAAGGCGGCAACCATAATTCCGATGTTAATCCAATAGCCCACTCATTAACAGATGCCTTCGCATTGTTGGGAACAGTTTCAGCAATTGATATTTTAGGCTTACCTTTTTACGCATTACCTATGTGGTCTCAAATTAGACATGATTTAAAACTAGAACCCCTAAGTTGGTTTGGAAATATGCCAATAACATCAGTAAAATGGTCAACAGCTGGGGATGCCTATGTTAGAGATACAGATGGTTCAAAAGTGGTCGTCATGGGAAAATCAGGTAATGCACCACTTAGAACACAAGCTGGCGTTTACTGTAATGTTAGACCATATGGCCCTATAACTGTTGTCAGATGTATGCCATGTTTACCATACTCACAAGATAAAAAAGTATTTAATGTCGATGAGAAAACGGGGATAATCCATTCCGAAATGAATACTCCCGGCATTCAAATGGCCCATGCTGCAAGGTTATTCCTAAAAATGGTAAATGATACTAAGAAACTTGGAAGAGTGGCATTTAAACCCACACAAGCCATGGAGGATGGAATAAATGCAGGATTACTCACCTGGCTTCTTGAAGGTACTAAATTTAATGTTGGCAGAAAATGGGCGGTAAATGCCTACGATGAACACAAAGAAAATATCGATAAAATAATTGCATTACTTCCCAAAGATTTTAAGGCTGGCATGGATGAATGGTCTGGGCAAATTGAACAACATATTGCAGATACAAATTATGGCTTATTATTATGGGACTTAATCAATCATCAGGACTGTATTGTACTAGCTACCGATCTGGACGGTGATAGATTAACAGACTTACTGGCAGATGTTTCAGACCCACTCAGATATTTTGGTAGTAAAATACTTAAAAAGGTAAACTCGACAGCTCACATGGATTACTTATGGAATGAAATGGGCTACACTACCGGCAATGGTCGTGATATGACATCTGTTATGCACCGGATGGATGGTCCACCAATACATGAACAAACACTCGGCTCTGCTGATGCTATGTTACTGAGACTTCTTGATGGTGATGAAACAGTTGGCGGCACCAAAAAGCCATATGATCCAAGAATACATTTTGTTTTGATAAGAGATGCATATCTAGATGCAAATCCAGGTAACGATAAACTTAAAGGTTGGCTTAATGATGCCCTTAATAAGTTTGATAATATTTATACTGCAGATAGACCTGGGTTTATAGATGGATATAAAAAACTCAAAGATGTAATAACACCTTGGGCTTAAACTATACACTAAATAAAAAAGTTAAAATTTATAATTAATATGGCTGCAGAAAATGTTACTGCAGCCACTAAAGAATATAGAAATATATAAATAATTTATGTTCTAAAAATTTCTTTAAGTACATATATATGTTTTAAGGACATATATATAATTAGAAATTTAGTTAAATATATATCTTGTCAGCCAAGCCGTAGCATAGAATTGCCCAAAGAAGAGCTAAAACACCTGTTGAAATATATCCTTCCCTACTAGCGCCATCAGTTAATCCAAGTTTATCTACCTCGAAGCCATAAAATGATGCTGCTGAGACTAAAGTCATTCCAATGAACATAAAATTGAAGAATGCCCAAGTTGCTTCAGTCCCCCTGAATAATATATATAACTGCATCAGAACTGCTGCAGTTATTATTGAACCCGCAAATCTACAAAAAAATGATGATTCAATGCTAATATTATATTTTGCTAAGAATTTTTCAGTTCGAAAAAGGCAATTAAATCCATAAAATGTGTTCATTGCTAGAACTACTAAAAAAATTATTAGATATAAGAACCCATTAAAATTTTCAACCATATTATCTCCCTCCAAAAAAAAGTATATGGTAAACTATTACGGTAAATTGTTTAAATTTTATTAAATTAATAATTATTCAATGATCATGACCGCAATCCTCCAAGCTGTCAGCAATTGCTGTGAGGACTCCGAAATAATGATCTTTACCAATAGGAATTGTCGTTCCAACGGGATCAAGAATACCCATTTTAGTATTCGTATCATCTGCAATCACCTCAACAACCTTAGGGTTAAATTGTGGCTCTGAGAAGATACAATGTATGTCATTATCAACCATTAACTCCCTAACATCACTCAGCTCTCTTGCTCCTGGCATAACGTCAGGATTTATAGTCAATGATCCACTTGATAATACATCAAACCTATTTTCGAAGTATTGGTATGCATCATGAAATGTTACAAAGCTGACATAGTGATCAAGTTGCTGGCTAATTTTTTTCTCTTTATCACTCACTCTTTCCACAAATTTATCTCTGTTATTTTGATATCTGGATATATTTTCTGGGTCCAATTTGGATAGCTCTTCTGCAATATTATTTGCAATAACCTTTGCATTAAATGGATCCAACCAAATATGAACATCAAACTCACCGTGCGCATGCTCGTGATGACCACGGTCATCATGTTCATCATGGTCGTCATGGTCGTCATGTTTTGCATGGTCTTCATGGTCGTCATGGTCGTCATGTTTTGCATGGTCTTCATGATCGTCATGGTCTTCATGATCGTCATGGTCTTCATGATCGTCATGGTCTTTGCCCAGATAAATGTTATTTTCTCTAAAATTTAAAACAAAAAGCTCTTCATTATCAATTAACTCAATAATCTTAGCACTATTTTTTACATTATTCAGAGGTCTTTCAAGAAAAGTTTCTAAATCATTGCTAACANAAAAAATCACATCTGCGTTATTAATTGCCTCAACGTGCGATGGCTTCAGAATATAACTGTGTGGCGATGTTGTTCCCTCAACGAGCAAAATTGGCTCAGATATACCATCCATTATATTGGAAGTTATAGAGTGAATTGGTTTAATCGAAGTTACAACACTTAGTTCTGATTTTGCATCATGTGAATTTGTAAATATAAATATTAAAATTGGAAGATAAAATTTGGCTTTAATAAAATTTTGCATATTTTTCTCGCTATTGTGTTATTTTTGATTTATTGATATGTTAATTAAGATTGTTATATTATAACATAACATTTGTAAATATAAAAAGTTAAAAAATGAATACAAAGAGTAATAAAATNTTATTAGAACTAAACCAAGCTGGTGTTTTTAGATCTGATAAATGGCTTGTAAGAGATGTAAGTTTCACNTTGAGTGAAGGGGAAATTTTAACAATAATTGGGCCAAATGGTTCCGGAAAAAGTACTACTGCAAAAATGGCACTAGGTATATTAAAACCTGATATGGGAAGTATTACTCTGCATACAAATAAAATTGCTTANGTACCTCAAAAGCTTGAAATTAACTGGACTCTTCCTCTAAGAGTTATTGATTTTATGATGCTTACCAAAAAAATAAAGTTAGAGGAGATTAATAACGCACTTGAAATGACAGGCGTGGCTTCTCTCATACACAAAAATCTAGATAATTTGTCGGGGGGAGAACTTCAAAGAGTACTTTTAGCAAGAGCAATTGTAAATAAGCCACAACTATTAATTCTGGATGAACCCGTTCAGGGCGTAGATTTTAATGGTGAAATTGCCCTATATAATCTAATTAATAATATATCTTCTGAATTAAACTGTGGCACAATATTGATATCCCATGATTTGCATTTTGTTATGTCNAGTACAAATAATGTAATTTGTTTAAATGGACATATATGTTGTTCAGGATCTCCTAAAACAATCATTCAAAGTAAAGAATTTATTGATCTATTTGGTGAAAAAGCATCACAAACACTCTCTCCATATGAGCACGATCATGACCATTCACATTAATTGGATATAAGAAATATGACATTATTAGATGATTTTTTCATAAGAGCATTAATAGTGGGTATTGGTATTGCATTAATTGCAGGTCCATTCGGCTGCTTTGTTGTTTGGAGAAGACTATCATATTTTGGTGAAACCCTATCACACTCGTCTCTGCTCGGTGTGACTCTTGGTTACATTTTTTCTATAAACATTTCAATTACNGTCTTCTTAGTATCAATTACAGTTGCAATCATGTTACTCTATCTACTNGANAAAACAGAGCTNCCTTCTGACTCTTTACTTGGATTATTATCTCATGCAAGTCTATCCCTTGGGCTATTAGTGGTTGGATATTTATCATTCATCCGCTTTGATATAATGGGACTATTATTTGGTGACATACTTGCTGTAAATAAAANTGATGTGTTGGTTATTTGGACTATTGGGCCATTAATATTATTAGTTTTCTATNGCATTTGGCCATATTTACTTGCTGGGACTGTAAATCGGGATATTGCTGCTTCAGAAAACATGAAACCCAAAAGATACGATATAATATTCATAATCCTATTATCTGGGATAATTGCAATATCAATAAAAATGATAGGAATCCTTCTCATTACAGGATTATTAATTATACCAGCTGCACTTGCCCGAAATTTATCAACAAACCCAATTCAAATGCTATTCATTGCAAGTATGGCTGGTGTGATTTCAATTATTATTGGATTATATACATCACTTGGGTTAAATACATCTTCTGGACCATCGATTTTGGTTGCAGCTTCTTTACTATTCATTATATCATTACTACCAATAACAAAGAGAATATTTGTTGGGAGAATTAAATAGAAAATTAGCAACATGGAAANAAATTTAACTAATAATCAACAAATTGTCCTAAATTCCCTTGAGAAATCTGATCAGCCTCTTGGAGCGTATANTATTCTTTTTAACATTCAAAAAAAAGGNATTAAATCACCTCAACAAGTATACCGAGCGCTCGATAAATTAATTGAAATTGGAGCTGTTCATAAAATTGAAAGCCTAAATTCCTATATTGCCTGCAAAAATAAAAATTGTGATATAAAAAAATCTACATCNTTTCTAATTTGTGAGAAATGCAAGAATGTAAGTGAGATAAACGATAATAATTTAACAGATGAATTCTCAAAACTTACAAAAAAATCAGATTTCAAATATGCNACCNACAATCTAGAAATATTTGGTTTTTGTAAGGGNTGCCATTAGTTATGTATTAACTTTTATCNCTGATATATTTAGTGACGGNATCTATTATTTGACTTTTTTCTCCTACATTGCTACCGCCTGCTTGGGCCATATCATTTCGTCCTCCACCTTTGATGTCTGAGAATGTAGATATTATTTTAACAATTTCATTTGCACTATATTTATCTACCAAATCATTTGTAACACCCGCAATTAGCATTTTCTTTCCATCTTGATCACCTATGAGAATTATGATTGCAGATTTGATTTTTGCTTTGGTGTCATCCATTAACTTTCGTAAATCTTTAGGTGAAACATTATCAAGATTTTGGTAAATCAGATTTATATCACCTATCAATAGCTCTTCAAGGTTATCACTTATATTCTTGAATTTATTCTTTTGAGTTAGAGCATCAAGTTCCTTTTCGATATTCTTTTTCTGCTTAATTAATACTTCTAATTTTTCAATAATATCATCGCCTTGTGCATTGAGAAGTTCTCTAGCTTTAATCATTAGAGAATTCTGTTTTGAAAGATAATTTATGGCTTCTTGCCCAGTAATAGCCTCAATTCTTCTAACGCCTGAAGCAATTCCCTGCTCTGCCATAATTTTTATTGGACCTATGTCACCAGTGTTCTTCACGTGAGTTCCACCGCATAACTCAACAGAGAATTTTTTATCATTAAAATTACCCATTGATACGACCCTCACTTCTTTTCCATATTTTTCACCAAATAAAGCTCTAGCACCTGTCTTCATAGCATCATCCGTTGACATAACTTGTGTTTCAACTGAGTTATTTTGCATAACAATATAGTTAGCTATTTTTTCAATTTCTAAAATATCATTATTTGGTATTGGTTTTTGGTGACTAAAATCAAATCGTAGTCTTTTATCATTAACCAAAGATCCTTTTTGAGATATGTGGTCACCTAATATTTGCCTCAATGACTCATGCAACAGATGGGTTGCTGAATGATTTTTTGAAATCTTTTTCCTAAAATCTCTATCAATCTTGTGTAATAATTTTTGTCCAACTTTTAAATCTTTTGATTTTAGAGAGAGTGTTCCGTTATGAAGAAAAAGAGATCCACCAATTTTTTGTACATCTTTTACAATAAACCTAATGCTAGCATCTTCGCTGATAAGTTCTCCTATATCTGCAACTTGCCCCCCTGACTCGGCATAAAAAATTGTTTGGTCCATTATCAAGGTTGCATCGTTATCTGCCTTTACAATATCAACTTCTTTTTCATCTGCAATGATAGCAATAACATTTCCGGTAGACTCATAATCACTATACCCATGGAATATTGTCTGAGGATATTTATTCAGTAATTCAAAATAAAATTTACTATCGGCTTGTTCACCAGATCCCTTCCATGAAGCTTTAGTTTGACTCTTTTGAAGATCCATTTCAGCATTAAATGTCTTTATATCGACAGTCATATTCTTAGCCTTCAAAAGGTCCTCAGTTAAGTCTAATGGGAATCCATAAGTATCGTACAACTTAAATGCTGTCTTACCAGAGAACACTTCATCTTGTGAGTGGTTGGTGAGCTCATCATTAAGTATTTTAAGTCCTCTACTTAAGGTTTCTCTAAATTTAGTTTCTTCATATTCTAGCGTTTCTTTGATAAGTGAAATATTATTAACTATCTCAGGATATGCTTCTCCCATAGTTTCGATGAGTGTTGGTAAAAGTTGATGTAATAATGGTTTCTTATATCCTATCAAGTCTGCATGTCTGGTTGCACGTCTGCATATTCTCCTTAGAACGTATCCCCGTCCTTCATTAGATGGTAATACGCCATCAGCTATTAAAAATGCTGTTGATCTTAGATGATCTGCAATCACTCTATAACTAGCGATATCATCATCTGGGGATTTTTTAACTACATTTGTTATCTTATCTATTATTGACTGGAATATATCAATATCAAAATTTGAGTGAGTTCCGTTAAGAACAGCCGTCATCCGTTCTAAACCCATTCCTGTATCAATGGATGGATTTGGTAGGTCAATTCTTCTTGATGAGTCAACCTGCTCATATTGCATAAAGACTAAATTCCAAATTTCGACAAAACGATCCCCATCTTCATTAGGTGATCCTGGTGGTCCTCCATCGATGTGATCGCCGTGATCGTAAAAAATTTCTGAACAAGGACCACATGGACCTGTATCGCCCATTGACCAAAAATTNTCACTTGTATTTATTTTNATTATTTTATCATCACTTAATCCNGAAATNTTTTTCCATAAATTAAGTGCATCTGCATCTTCATGAAATACGGTTACNAGAAGNTTTTCTTTTGGAATTGCATATTCCTTAGTTATCAATTCCCATGCATATTCAATAGCGCCTTCTTTGAAATAATCACCAAATGAAAAATTACCCAACATTTCAAAAAATGTATGATGCCTGTGAGTGTATCCTACATTGTCTAGATCATTATGCTTTCCACCTGCTCTTACACATTTCTGTGAAGTGACAACTCTTTCAAGGTCAGTTTTTTCAACACCGGTAAAAAAATTTTTAAACTGAACCATCCCAGCATTTGTAAATAGTAACGTAGGATCGTTAAGTGGTACGAGGGGACTTGATTTATTTATTATATGATTTTTTGATTTAAAATAATCAAGAAAAACATTCCTAACTTCATTTGATGTAATCATANAANGATTATAAACTAGTGATAGTTTCTATGTCTATAATGTTTGATGNTTATTCNGAGATCTGAACATTTTTTTCATCATCATGAACTGCTTCATNANTCANTTCATCTTTCTTACTNTATGAATTTCTTATCTTCNGTTCGATATCATCTGCAATNTCAGAATNATTTTTTAGAAATTGNCTTGCATTTTCTTTACCTTGACCAAGCCTCTCATCACCATATGCGTACCAAGAACCGGCTTTGTCAATTATTCCAATCTTTACACCAAGATCTATTAGTTCACCAGCTTTAGAAATACCTTCTCCATACATAATATCAAACTCTACTTGTTTGAATGGAGGTGCGACTTTATTTTTTACTACTTTACATCTAGTCTCGTGCCCAATAACCTCGTCTTTTTCTTTAATTTGAGTAACCCTTCTTATATCAATCCTCACAGAAGCATAAAATTTCAGCGCATTACCGCCAGTTGTAGTTTCTGGACTTCCAAACATTACACCAATTTTCATTCTTATTTGATTTATGAAAATCACCATAGTATTTGATCNGGATATTGAACCCGTTAGTTTTCTTAATGCCTGACTCATTAATCTTGCTTGAAGGCCTGGTAGTGAATCACCCATATCTCCTTCAAGTTCAGCACGTGGTGTTAAAGCAGCGACGGAATCAATAACTAACACACTAACAGCACCAGTTCTAACAAGAGTATCTGCAATTTCTAGAGCTTGTTCTCCAGTATCAGGTTGCGATATTAATAGCTCTTCTATATTTACCCCAAGTTTCTTAGCATAAGATGGATCTAGAGCATGTTCTGCATCAATGAACGCACAAACCCCACCTTTTTTCTGGGATTCTGCTATTGTATGTAATGCCAGCGTTGTCTTACCAGACGACTCAGGTCCATAAATTTCAATCACTCTACCCTTTGGAAAACCACCTATCCCTAATGCAATATCAAGCCCAAGGGAACCGGTTGAAATTGATTCCATTTCTACAACAACCCCATCAACACCAAGTTTCATAATTGAGCCCTTACCAAACGATCTTTCAATTTGGGTTAAGGCTGTCTCTAAGGCCTTATTTTTNGCACTATCNGTTGCATTTTCTGTTTCAACTGCGTGTAGTGTTTTNTCCGACATATCTATATACCTTTCCGTAAAGCATTTAGTGATTTAACCTTTTGTACCACTTTTGTTCTCATTCAGTCAAGCACAAAATTATAATTAGAATTTCTAATCAAAAATTATTTTCTTTACTGTTAAATTTAATTCCTCAAGGGTAAAGGGTTTATTTAAGAAATAAACTTCTTTTTGTTTTTCTANATTGAGATCTTGGTTATTTTCAGTGTAACCAGAAATAAATAATATCTTTTGATCTGGCAGAATTTTTTTTACTTCATTAACCAATGTTGGACCATCCATTTCTGGCATCATGACATCAGTAATGATCAAATCATATCCAATATTTCCATTCTTTATAAGGTTTAACCCCGAAACACCATCATAAGCTTCGGCTACCTCGTACCCAGATAATTNCAGTGCTTTTTTAGTAAACATTCTAACAGAGTCTTCATCTTCTACTAATAGAATTCTTCCATCACCTGTTATATCTTTTTTAAGAGACTCATCTTGATTTATAATAGGGATGGAGTCTAAAACATTATCTTCGAAATACCTTGGAATATAAATATCAAATCTTGTACCAGGTTCTGGCATGTTATCTGAGACAAAAATATAACCATTAAGTTGCTTAATTATGCCGTAAACCATGGATAAACCCAGTCCTGTCCCATTATGACCTTTACTTGAGTAAAATGGTTCAAAAATCTTATCCCTTAAATCTTCAGGAATACCAATACCATTATCTTTAATCGTGATTTTTACATAATCTTTTTCTATCATTTGATTGTTTAGATCCTTTGGAATTTCCATCTCAGATATGTTTGAAGTACTGATAGTTATTTTCCCATCAGTTTTTTTGGACTCAATNGCATCACGAGCGTTAATCACTAGATTTGTTATAACAGACTCAAATTGATTTAAATCTCCTTTTATCAACCAAAGATCTGACTCATGATCTATTTCAATTGTTATTTTGTCACCCACAAGACGATTAAGTAATGTAATTTGCTCTTGCAAAATGTCTGTTAGTGATATGATCTCTAAATTAAAATTTTGTTGTCTTGAATACGCGAGTAACTGTCTGACGATGCCAGCTGCTCGTTGAGCATTATCCCTTATTTCATGTAATTCTCGAAAAGTTGGATCTTCAGGTTTGAAACGTAAAATAAGTAACTCGGTGGATACAATTATTGCGGTAAGAACATTATTAAAGTCATGTGCAACCCCTCCTGCCAATTGACCAATGGATTGCATTTTCTGATTTTGATAAGATTGCTTATCAATTTCTATTCTATTATCTTCAACATCCACTCTCGAATTACTATTAGCTAGAAGGTCGTATAGATACACCATACCCAATGCGGATGTTGAAATTATTATGAGAAGTGGTAATAAAATTGGTTTCAGAAAAAATATTGAAGCACAAAGTAACAGTGCTAAAGCAATGTAAAACTTATTTTTAGTTTTTAAAAGATTATTTAAATCTATAAATTTTTTCGTTTCTTTCATGCCTTTCTTGTGCTTCCACGGATAGTGTAGCAGTTGGTCTAGCTTCAAGTCGAGCTAAACCGATTGGTTCACCAGTTTCTTCACAGAAACCGTATTCACCATCTTCGATACTCTTTAATGCCTTATCAATTTTTGAAATTAATTTTCTTTGGCGATCTCTAGCTCTTAACTCAACAGATCTATCCGTTTCATTTGATGCCCTGTCTGTGTCGTCAGGAAAGGAATTTTTTTCTTGAAGATTTTCAAGAGTAAGCTTTGAATTTGAGATTATTTCTTGCTTCCAATTTAGAAGCTTATCTTTGAAGTACTTCAGATGCTTATCACACATGTACTCTTCAGTTTCACTCGGGATATAATCATCTGTTTTGGTCATCATTATTCCATAAACTAAATTAATAACACTTATATAATCTGATATAGAATACTAATCAATAAGTTATGAGATAAAAAGTCTAATTTATCCCCTAACAATTAATAAAAAAACTACTGGCTTAATAATTTTTTCTGCAGAGAACTGCTGGTAGTTGTATACTGAAGTGTGAGCTTTTCTTCTGGATTTATTTTTTTATAAACGGCATGAGACATTAAAGCACATTCATGGAATCCGGATAATATCAGTTTTAATTTTCCTGGATATGTATTGATATCACCAACCGCGTAAATACCTGATATGTTAGTTTCGAAAGTTTCTGTATTTACTAATATCCTATTTTCTTTCAGACTAAAACCCCAATCACAAAGGGGGCCAAGCGACATTGTCAAACCAAAAAATGGCATAAGTATTTCACAAGGCAATTCCAATTCTGAATCTTTTGTTTCACATATTACCGATTTTAAATCACCATTTACTCCAATAAGCTCTATGACTTGCCCCACATGAAAATTAATTTGATTATTGTCACGAAGTTCCATAACTTTTTTTACCGTAGATGTTGCTCCTCGAAAATTATCTCTTCTGTGAACGAGTGTCAGGCTTTTTGTTATTTTATACAACTCAACTGTCCAATCCAGAGCGCTATCCCCTCCACCAAGTATAACGATGTCTTTATCCTTAAACCTGTCTTTCTTATCAATAGAATAACGTATACATTCATTGTACAGCTCAAGATTTGGAATATTTGGTTTTTTGGGTTCAAATGAACCACCTCCAGCAGCAACAACAATAACTTTACAAATGAAGGTTAATTCTTTGTCTGTTTTTACTTGCCAGGTATTTTCATCAATTTTTAATATATCAATAGCAAGTTGTTCAAGGTGAAATGTTGGTCCAAAGGGTTTAATTTGTTTTAATAAATTTTTTGTTAAATCATCACCTGTGATCATTGGGTAAGCAGGTATGTCATATATTGGCTTCTCAGGATATAGCTGAGCGCATTGACCACCAGGTTTATCCANTATATCCAAAACATGGCAGTTGATATTTAATAATCCCAGCTCAAAGACTGCAAATAAACCAACTGGACCNGCACCAATAACAAGAGCATCTGTGTGAATTTCATTAGACATTAACAATTACCCTAAAACTGAGTCTCTGGTGTTCTTATTGTTAANCCATCAAGATTAGTTTCCAATTTTATTTGGCATGAAAGCCTACTGTTACTTTTTACGTTTAACGCAAAATCAAGCATATCTTCTTCCATTTCA
The DNA here is from genome assembly GCA_002704755.1 of Rhodobiaceae bacterium. Classification (GTDB taxonomy): domain Bacteria; phylum Pseudomonadota; class Alphaproteobacteria; order Rhizobiales; family TMED25; genus TMED25. Next base: position 38,100 of record PAHC01000016.1, on the reverse strand, counting down.
GATGGTTCTTTAATTTTATCAATCCATTCTTTTTCAATGTAAACATGACAAGTCGCACAGGAGCAACCTCCACCACAATCTGCCTCAATCTCGTGTATGTCATTTTTTTTTGCACATTCCATGAGGGTCTCCCCTTCAACCGCATNAACTGATTTTTGTATACCCTTTGANTTTATGAAATTTATTGTGATCATTTATATTNTNTCCTGTNGTACCTCTTTTAATATAATGCTATCTTTTATTTTTTCAATTTGAGATAATCAAGCTTGTGATTAATTGAAGTGATTTTCTCATGGAANATATTAATTATTCCTTTAATTGTTTGATTAATTTTCCTAACTATACTATAGTCAGTAGCTAACAATTTAGTTTAAATATCATCACATAAACTATTATATTTATTGAAAAATTGATTGAATAAAATGAGTGACTTAAAGATTGAAAAAGGAACGGACACAAATCTCCAACAGAANAGCATAAACCATGCAAATGATGATGATATATATGCAGCNAGCCTCATAGAACAATTAAATAATGGGAAATCAAAAAGATTAAAAAGTCTAACTTTTTTAATAACAGTTTCTTACATANTTATTTGTNGCGGAATTTTCTATTATTTCAACAAAAATAACNTGTCAAATCTTGANTCCATAATTCAATTACTCTTAGACCAAAAGATCCAAATATATCTAACCCTATCATTAATTTTTATTCCTATTATATGGTTATATATATCATTAATTGGTAAAGTGCATGACCTAACAATTTTATCAAACGGGCTTCTAAATGCAGCGCTTCGTCTAACTCACCCAACCAGTTCATCAGAAAAAGCGATTAAAACACTCAGCGGTGCAATAAAAAGTGAAGTCAACCAAATCACATCATCTGTTAATGATGCTATCAAGAAAACAAGTGACTTAGAAAAATCCCTCTCACTAGAGTTGGATAACATAAATGAAACTATTAACCTTAGTGAATCAAAACTTGAGAATACAATCAATTTACTTAAAGTCCAAAAGGATGAATTNANGTTATCATCAGAANCAGCAAATTCTGATTTACAAAAAATACTTGAAACAATTGACACAAGAACCATTCATCTTGGTTCAGAGATTAGCTCTTATGTTGATCGTTTAAAAGAGGTTGAAAACAGCATAAATGAGAAAATTGATTTATTTGATCAGTCCATAAGTAAAATTCAAAATGTATCCAATACAATCAACATGAATAGCACGGAGATTAGAGAAAACTTGGATCAAACAAACAATAAGATACTTGATCAAACTCAGATCATTAAGTTAAATAAAGATGAATTAGATCAGAGCCTTAGTAATATTAATTCAATGGTTTCAGATCAAAACAAGAGACTTGATCATTCAATAACAGAATTAAAAAGTATTAGTGATTTAATTGACTTAAAATTNATTAATGCTGATGACCTTTTAAATAACTTCCGTGAAGTNATCGAACCAAAGTTATTAAATATCTTCAATGATCTTGCAAATGACATCCAATCCCTTGAAGCAATATCACAAGAATTTGAAAATAAAATATCTATCGTCGGACAAGAAACTGTCTCAAAAATTGATGATAAACTGAGAGAAGAAATTAAGATGAACACCCAATTGTCAGATTCGCTACTCGGTATTTCATCAAATATTGACACTCAAATAAAAGAACAACTTAAAAAAGTAGAAGATATATTCTACAATTTACAAAATGATACAAAATCAAGCATTGAGGATCAAAAATTTCAGCTTGAAAAAACTTTTGATCAAAAAGTACTAGAGTTCAATGCAAAAACAAAAATTATGAATGAGTCCATCAAGGAAATCACAATTGAAACTACAGATCAGCTAAATTTAACAATCAATGAAATTCTCAAAACAATAAAATCAAACTTCAGTGAAACATCTAAAATTACTGACTCAGGACTTAAATCAATTCAAGAAAAGACTCATCAAGATTTAATTGAATTAAGCTCAAGATTGATTCAGAAAACATCAGAATTAGGTGAACATACAACTTCAAACATAGATAAAATTTCTGAAGACATTTCGCAAAAAATTATTCAGTTTAAAAATCAAGCAAGGAATATATCGGACGATTTAGCTTCTGAAATATCAAACAAGACAATAAAATTGACTGCTGATATGTTCGATATTCAATCAGATACCATAAATAAAATTAACAAAGAAATTAACAATCTATCCGTCGAATACAAAGATAATATTAATAACCTTGTCAATGCTTCAACAACCCTCTCCAAAGAGCTAAATATAACGAAAAATATGGTTAAAAGAGAACTTTTTGAACTACCGGACGAGGCTTCAAATTACCTAAATAAGATGAGAAATGTAATTGAAGAACAAATAAGTGCAATATCAAAACTAAATAAATTGATATCTGATTATGATAATTACAGAGATATAGATGCTGGTTCAAATAAATCGTTAGACGAACCACCAATTAAGATACAAAAATCGAAATCTAATGAAAAAGCGCCGCCTTTACAAAAGAAAAGTAAATCAAAAGANTGGTTCCTACCTGAAATTTTAACACCAAATTCCAGGTTAAATGAGAAAAAANATCAAGCCGACANTCAAAAGTTAGAGACGTTAGAAAATGAGCTTCTTGATACTCTCAAATTTGATTATGAAAAANTATATTCAATACTAACNGATAAAAAACCAAGTGCANTATGGGAATCTTTTTATAGTGGTGAAGACCAAGTTATTTCTGAAAAAGATTACTCAAGAATTGGCAAGAGATTATTTAATGCAATTAAAACACGATATTCTGAGAATAGAAACTTTAGGAGTCTTGCAAATAAATATCTGAAGTCCTTTGAAGAAATCATAAATAATTATCAAAGAACAAATGATGAAAATGAGATTGGGCTTCTATTAGACTCAGAGTCAGGAATTTTATTTATTCTAATATCCCACTCAATTGGAAAACTTGACTAATAAAGATCTGCAATCACTGTGAATAGCGNCAGAAACACCTTCAATGACAACATTGGAATTAAATTATTATCCTGAAATATTTAAATTAAATGATAGTTTTTCTATTTCAAGAGGAACTAAAAATAACGCGGAGATTATCAAAGTTGAGGTCACAGATGGTAAAATCCAAGGTGTTGGTGAATGTACGCCAAACTCAAGATACAAAAGAAATATTCATACAGAATTACTTGAACTCAGCAAAATAAAAAAAACTGTTGAACAAGGTCACTTTACAATCAACCAAAATAATCTATCTGAGTTATTNTTACCAAGTCCTGCGAGATCTGCTGTAGATATTGCATTATGGGATTATTTTTTAAAAAAAAATGGGCTCTCAATTTGGGATTATTTAAAAATCCAGAGACCAAAAAACATAACTACGATGATAACTCTAGACCTAACATCACTCGATAAAACAATGACGAGGGCTTTAAAATACAATGAATATGAAATTTTTAAAATTAAACTTGACGGAACTGATAATGATTATAACAAAATATATAATATAAGAACCTGCTATCCTAAAAAAAGAATCATTTTAGATGCCAATGAGTCAATACAAGTCAAAGACATGACTAAATATCTAGGATATGCTGAACAATTTAATATTGAAATGATAGAGCAACCAATGAAAGTTGAGTTTGATCATTTACTGAAAGACATAAAAGTAAACACAATTATATGCGCTGATGAGTCATGCCATGTATCAGACGATATAGAAAAAATTAGTAAATGTTATGATGCAATAAATATAAAATTAGATAAATCTGGTGGCTTAACTGAATCCCTAAATATGGTTAAGACTGCTAAAAAAAATAACTTAAAAATCATGTCAGGATGCATGTTATGTACATCCTTAGGAGTTGCTGCATCTCAAATTATTGCTTACTACGCAGACTATATTGATCATGATGGACCTCTATTTTTGGAGAAAGATAGAGAACATGCTCTATTATATCATCGAAACAAAGTCTCTATTGCAAAAAGTTCCTTATGGGGATGAATGATGGATATAGTTCAATTACTTAAAGCTAAGAAAGTTTTACCATTCAATTCAGTTATTGAAAGTGTCAATCTATTATCAAAGCAGTATGATATTGAAACATACCTTTTGAAAACCAATAAAAAATATATTCTCAAATTAAATAAAAAATCTACAAACCAGCTCACAGTTTTAAAAGAGATTTATGATGATCTAAGGGAAATTAAATGTATTTCCCTAGAAATTTATTACGCTGATAACGATCTATTGCTAATGGAATATTTTGAAAATGACAGAGATTATATTCCAGCAACTTACGACTATGAACTACTTGCCAATTGTCTTTCAGAATTACATTCAAAAAAGGGTATACACTATGGTTACAGATATTCTACATATTTAGGTAGTTTAATACAAAATAATAAAAAAACACCAAGTTGGATTAAATTCTTTTTAGAGAATAGATATGATTATTATCTAGAGATATTACTAAATAGATCCATGATCGATATGAGAAGATACAATAAGTACAAAAATTTCAGAGAAGTAATAAAAGAGAATTTAACAGAGCCAAGTCATCCCTCTCTTTTGCATGGTGATATTTGGAGAGGAAATATATTAATTAATAGGCAAGCTAAAACTCATACATATCAAATAATTGATCCTGCAATATTCTATGGAGATAATGAATATGAGTTGGCATACATATATCAAAATGGAACATTTGGTAGAGGTTTTTACGAATGCTATAATGAAATAAATAAAATCAGTGATGAATTTTGGGACTTCAAAATTTTGATATATCAAATTATTCCACTAATGCAATACACAATATTGGAAAATAAGTTTTACTTGAGAGAAATAGATAAAATAATTGATTATTTGGGAAGAGTTTGATGCATATAGCTAATAATACTTCATTTATATTATAACTTTACTATAATAGATAAATTACATAATTGAGATATAACTAATGCAATTATACATTAAAAAAATACCCCTACTAATCTCATTTTTCTTGTTATCAATATTTCAACACGCCCAAGCTGATGAAGTAAGTGCTAAAAAGTGTATCCAATTTTCTCAGATTGGATTACATCAACCGGCAATAGCTAACTGCCAAAAAGCATTAAATGAGGACACTAATAAGACAAGAAAAAATTTACTATTTTCTCTTGCAAACTCATACTATTCACTCAACAAGAATGAATTAGCAAAAGATAATATTAATAAATTATTTGAGATAGACAGGAAACCAAACGCAGATATTTTCTACCTAGCAGGGTTGATTGACCTAAATTTGAGTAATTACACAAGAGCGTCTAACTTAATTGAAAAAGCAATAGAGCTTGGAAACACAGGAATTGATACAAAAAGACAATATTCCAGAGCATTATTCAAGTCCGGGGAAGAATCGAAAGCAATCTTAATACTCACAGGGTTAGTATATGAAACACCAAATGACATTCAAACAATATCTCAGCTTGCTGAAAATTACATCATCATTGGTGATTTAGAAAGAGCTAACAAATTAACCATTGAGATGATAGAGATTAACCCTGATTATTCCTATTCATATTATCTAAACCACCTAATATCAAGACTCAACAACGACGACAATTCAGCTTTAGTAAGCTTAAATAAGGCTATTATGCGTGATAGGGAAAATACAAAATTTCTAGTCGAAAAAATTAAATTACTTGGATCTCTTAAAAAATTTGATATGGCAAATTTTAATATTTCTATTTTAAATAATAAAGACGTAAATTCTGAAATAATTTCAGAGCTTATTACTGAAATTAAAAATGCTGAAGCATCAGATACACTTCAAAAAGCTCAGAAAAGTATTAAATCCAAAAAATACGAAGAAGCTCTAAAATATTACAATAGATTAATCAGCAATGATACTTCTGATCCATTTTTATATTTTGAGAGAGGGCAAATTCTAAACATATTAATGGATTATGAAAATGCAGAAATTGATCTGAAAAAAGCATTATCCTTGAATACAGAACTTCATAGCAAGAATATATATTTCATTCTTGGGAAAAACTATTATCAAATGGGAAATATAGAAAAATCAATCGAATTTATCAATTATGAATTGAAACAAAATAATTCGAATACAAAGGCACTAAAATGGCAAATTAGAAATTTATTCGAACAAGGGAACTATGCTGATGCAGAGTTATATGCGAAAAGGTTAATTGATACAAACCCAAAATCTTCATATGGATATGCAATATTAGGAGATATAAAACTGCTTATGGGTAAAATTTCAGAGAGTAATGACCTCCATAATAAAGTTATTGAAATTGATCCAAATTATAAAATTGCAACCAAAAAGAAATTAAATTAAAAAGTTAAATTTTTTCTTCTAAATCGAGGCAAATATATATATAACTAATCTTACTTTAATGTTTTTTAGTGCATGCAATATTCATGCGTAAAATAATTCTACAATGGGAGAGAATATGTCAAATACACCTTGGAAATCAGATCAGTGGCTTACTAGCCAATGGAACTTCGCACCAGAAGTCACAAAGGAAATAAATTTTCCTGAAAAAATACAAATACACGATGTAACACTGCGAGATGGTGAACAACAAACGGGGGTTGCATTTAATTATGACGATAAAATTCGTATTGCTGAAGCATTAGCTGAAGCTGGCATCCACAGAATTGAAGCCGGAATGCCAGTCGTTTCGCATCAAGACGCAAAAGTTGTGTCAGATCTTGCAAAAAGAAACCTTGGTCCTGAAATATTCTCATTTGCAAGATGTATGGTTGATGATGTGCAAAGAGCTGTTGACGCAGGTGTATCCGGAGTTGTTATGGAAGTTCCATCAAGTCAGCATCTAATTGAATTAGGTTATAGATGGGAATTTGAACGTGCTGTTGACCTATCTATTGAGTCTACAAAATATGCCCATGAACAAGGATTGAAAGTTGTATTCTTCCCAATTGACTTCACAAGGTCAGATTTAAAATGGGTTATTGATTTAATTGAGAAAGTTGGCAATGAAGGACATATGGATCATCTTGCACTAGTTGATACTATGGGAGCAACTTCAATTCACGCAATGCCATATTTTGTGAATGCAATCAAGCAAAGGATCAAAGTTCCACTCGAAGCTCATTTCCATCAAGACTTCGGACTTGGCATTGCAAATACATTGATGGCTGTATCTATGGGTGTTGAAGTAATTCACTCAACAGTTCTTGGTCTGGGTGAGAGAGCTGGTAACGTTCCTACTGAAGAAACTGTGATGGCATTAAAGACTCTCTATAATAAAGATATTGGCATTAAAACAGAAAAACTGAAAGGAATTGCAGATCTAGTCACAGAGCTTGCTGGCGTGAGAGTGCCATCAAACAGACCAATAGTCGGTGATGATCTATTCAATGTTGAGTCAGGTATCATTGCTAACTGGTTAATTAATTGTGGATATGAAAACCAAACTGAACTTTTCCCATTCAGACCAAGCATGGTTGGACAAGCTGAACCTGAGATAGTTATTGGTAAGGGCTCTGGTATTGATTCAATTAAAGATAGATTAAATAGATTCCAAATTAAAGCAGATGACAAACAGGCAATGGATATCTTATTAGCTATCAAAGACTGGGGGCTAAAACATAAGAAACTTATGAATGACGATGAATTTAGAGCTATAGCTGAAGAAACATTATCATAAAGGAAAAGATATGAAGATTGATCATTATGCCCGTGGCGGCTTTAACGTCAGCTATGAAGAAAGAGTGTCCCCTGCTGAATTAAGAAAGCAAAGAATTGATAAAGCTAGAGCTGAACTTAAAAAAGCGGGGCTGGATGCTATCCTGGTATGGAAAGATGAGAACCAAAGATATCTTACAGATCTTAGACCTCAAATAATCCATGGTAAATCTTCATGTTTGAATGGTGCATTACTAATTGAAAATGAGGATCCAATATTATTTTGCTCCGGAGGCGAAAGAGATAGAATAGATAGAACAATGCCATGGATCAAAGAAGTCCATACAATTCCCATAATTGAAGAGAAAGCACTTATTCATGGTTTAGTTAAAGATATTCTTGGACCAGTCCTCAAAAAGTATAACATAGATAAAGGCAAACTTGGCTTAGATGAATCAAATGTTATCTTTCATAAAGCCTTGCAGGAATATTTTCCAGATCTATCAATAGAAGATGGGGACACTCCAATGCAACATGCAAGGATGATAAAACTGCCTGGTGAAATTGTTATGCTTGAAGAGGCAACAGCAATTGCAGATGCTGTTTGTGCAACTGCTATTAATTCAGTTCAAGAAGGCGTCAGAGAATGTGATATAGCAGCCAATGCAATGCATACATTATACACACTTGGTGGTGAATATTCACATGTCACGACTCCTTTTGTTGCATCTGGTGAACATATGGCGCCTCCCAACAGAATTTGCTCTGACAAAATTGTAAGAGATGGTGATTTAGTTTTCATTGATATTGGTGCGGCATGGAACGGGTATTTTGGTGATATGGCAAGAACTGTTTACTGCGGAACCCAGGCATCTTTCCCATCAAAAGAACAAAGAAATGTATATAGTGCCGTGTATTATGGTTTGAAGGCTGGCATTGCTGAAATGCGGCCTGGTAGAACAAATAAAGATGCTGCAAATGCACTTATTAATGAAGCGTCTAAATTTGGACTTGGTGGGCGTTTTTTATCACTATTTATCGGTCATGGAGTTGGCATAGGAGCAAATGAACCACCTTATATTGGGGAAACACTTCCTGGAGCTCCTGAATACGAATTCAAACCTGGTATGGTATTCGCAGTTGAGCCACTAATCTGGATAGATGGTGTTAGAGGCGGAGGTGGAGTTAGACTTGAGGAAATGGTTTTAGTCACAGATGACGGTCCTCATATCATGTCTCGTACTCCATTTGACGAGAGATTAATTGAAGTAAAATAATTTTATAAAAAAGGGAATTGGATAATGGCAAAAACAAAAATATTTATAACTCAACCAATTGCGCAAAGTGCAATTGATAGACTTGAAGCAAGAGGAGATATAGAGCTAAAAGTATACCCAGATGCATCTAAAATCATACCTTATGATACATTACTCGAAGAGGTTAAGAGTTGTGATATATTATACTGCCTACTTCATGATGTTGTTGATAAGAAAATTATGCAAGCTAATCCAAATCTCAGAGCTGTAGCATCTCAGTCAATTACACCAGATAGAATTGATGTCAAAGGAGCGACGGAGATTGGCATGCCAGTAACTGTAATACCAGCAGTTGTAACAGATGCTACTGCTGATATTGCATTTGGATTATTGTTATGCGTAGCTAGAAGAATTCTTGAAGCAGATAGATTCGTCAGAGCCGGTGGTTACCCAGGCGCACAATCTGCTATGTTCCTTGGTGGTGATGTATCAGGTAAAACACTTGGTTTAGTTGGTGGTAGAGGTAGAATCGGAAAAGCAACTGGACTAAGGGGTAAAGGCTTTGGCATGAAAGTTCTCTATTGGGGGCCAAACAGAATGGACCCGAGTGAAGAAAAGGAATACGGATTTGAATATGTTGAGTTTGATGAACTATTTGAACAATCAGATTTTGTCTCAGTCCATGCAGCAGAACGTCCTGAAACAATCCACTTAATCTCTGATAGAGAGTTTAAGCTAATGAAAAAATCAGCATACATAGTAAATTCAGCTCGTGGTCCCATAATTGATGAAAAAGCTCTTGTAAGAGCTCTTCAAAATAAGGAAATTGCTGGTGCTGGTCTTGATGTTTATGAAAACGAACCTCAAATCGAAAAAGAACTATTTGAAATGGATAATGTCGTACTAGCACCACATTTGGGTTCTGCGGGTAAAGACGTAAGAGAAGCAATGGCTCATCGAGTGGTTGATAATATTGAAGCGCTTATTGATGGAAAAACTCCACCAAATTGTGTAAATCCTGAAACTCTTAACAAATAGGTGAAATATGAAAAACACTCCACTAGTTGTTGTTACTGATAGCCCTTTTCCATCTTTAGACCCTGCAAAAAAAGCACTTGAAGCTGCAAATGCAGAAGTTATACAGGCTCCAAGTAGTTCTGAAGAAGATATCATCAAAGCAGCAGAAAATGCTGATGCTATCCTTGTAACCTATGCGAAACTCAATGAAAATATCTTAAGGAGCCTAAAAAAGTGTAAAGCAATAGGCAGGTTTGGAATTGGTGTAGATAATATTGACCTAAAAGTTGCTGGCGAATTAGGTATTTCCGTAAATTATGTTCCAGATTATTGTCTGGATGAGGTATCTGACCAGGCCATGGCAATGATAATTTCCATGGCTAGGAAAATCCCTCAATCAAACAAATTAGTCCAAGCAGGTCGTTGGGAAATGCCGGCAGTCGTTCCAATTTATAGACTTAGAGGAAAAACTGTTGGATTAATTGGCTTTGGAAATATTCCAAGATTAATGGCACCAAAGGCTCAAGCATTTGGTTTTAATGTGGTTGCATGCGATCCATATGCCCCGCAGGAAGTATTTGATCAATATGGTGTTAAAAGTGTGTCAATGGACGAATTATATGAGACATCTGATTTTATCTCAGTTCATGCCCCCCTACTTCCAGAAACTAAGGGCCTGGTTAATATGGATGCCTTTAAGAAGATGAAAAAAACAGCAGTAATAGTGAACACAGCTCGTGGTCCTCTAATCAATGAAAAAGATTTAATTCAAGCACTGGATAATAATGAAATTGGTGGCGCTGGATTAGATGTTGTTGAAACAGAGCCCCTTCCAGCTGACTCACCATTAATTGGACGAGACAATGTTATATTAGCACCACATACTGCCTTTTATTCTGTTGAAGCGCTAGAAGAATTGCAAACAAAAGCAGCTTCTGATGTAGCTAGAGTATTAAATGGGGATACACCAATATATCCAATTAAGGCATAAGTTAATTGATTATACCACTCCTTGATAACATCAAGGGTGGTTTATCGTTAAACGAAAAATGTTTAATCATTCCAACAATTATTTCATGATCACCACCGGGAAATATTGAGTGTATTACACACTCAAAATTTGCCACACACTCTTTTATCTTTGGTAATTTATTATCGCTCATTTCCCAATGAACATCATTAAATTTATCATTTGACGGAGTTGAAAATTTTTTCAACAAATCTTTTTGGTGAGAAGATAAAACATTAACCTCAAAGAGTCTCCTATATTTAAATGCTTCAATACTAGGAGCATTTTTTGAAATGCCCCACATAAGTAATGGAGGTTCAAGTGATAGAGAAGTAAATGAATTGATCGTTAATCCAACAGGTTCAAAATCTTCACTTGAAGTGGTTACAATTGCGACACCGGTTGTAAAGCAACCAAAAGCCTGTCTTAGTTCATTCTTATCCATTTAAAATTAGTATATCTTTTTTGTATTAAGTTGCTCAGATAATTGGTCTAGTGCTTGTTTCAAGTTATCATGGATAGGAATACCATTTTTCTTTCTTTCATTAAAAAGATTATTCGATCTTTCACCAGGTAACCTGACTTCATCAAAACCAGGTAACACATTTGAACCTTTCATTTGCGCCCAGACGTCATCAATATTTCTTTTAAATTGATCTACATCAGTAAATGCAGCAATATCAACCGCTATAATAAAATGCCCAGTATTTGTAAAACTTTTTGCATCAGCATTGAAGTCAACTACAGCCTTACCAAATGCAGCACCATTTAAAGTTCCTGCAAGGATCCCAAACATCAGTGCCAAACCGTAACCTTTTGCTTCACCAATAGGAAGTAAAAAGCCTTCACTTGATTTGGATGGATCTGTTAATGGTTTTCCATCTTTGTCAATCATCCATCCAACAGGCATTTCTTCTTTTCTTTGTAATTTTTCTTTGACTTTACCATATGCTGCAACTGTTGTAGCCATATCCAAGACAATAGGTGGTCTTTTCATACTAGGAATTGATATTGCTATTGGATTTGTTGATAAAAGTAGATCTGTGCCACCCCATGGTGGTACATGGTTCGAACTACCAACGGCTACATATATTCCAATCATATCTTCTTTTAGAGGGATTCGCGCATACAATGAGGCAGGACCTGCATGGTTTGATGAGTTAGCACCAACCCATGCAACCCCATGATCCTTTGCTTTTGCTACAGCAATATTTGCAGCTTTTTCCATAACTAAATGACCCATTGCATTATCACCATTTAATAGTGCCATAGAACTTTTTTCACTCACAATGCTTATATTTGGGCTTTTATTTATACCCCCTGCGATCAATCTTTTTACGTACTGGGGTAATCTAAATACACCATGTGTATCAACACCAAGCATATCGGCTTCAGCCATAAGATTAGATACTATGCTTGCATCATTTTCTGGAAGTCCAACCTCTAAAAAAATTGTTTTGATGTAATCTTTTAATTGTGCTTCTGTAACATTTTTAAATTTATCTGACATCTATCCATCCCTTCCATGAAACATATCTAAAAAAAGCATAATTTACACGATAGTGTTTTATAATTTTTCTATATAATGATATTCTAAATTTATACTATAGGGAATAAATAAATGCCAGTTTATTGGATCGCGAGAGCAAAAATTATTGATCAAGAATCTTATAAAAAATATGCTGATAAAGCTGGTGGTATTGTTGAGAGTTTTGGTGGAAAATTCTTAACAAGAGGGGGAAATTTCAAAATTATGGAGGGGACTGACAATTTTACTAGATTCGTTGTTGCAGAATTTCCAAACATGGAACTTGCCGAAGAATGCTTTAACTCAGAAGCTTACAAAAATGCAGCCAAAAATCGTCGTAATGGATCTGGTGAAGTAGAAATCGTTTTCGTTGAGTCCAATTAAAATTGATAAATTAGGAGAAAATAATGACAGCTAATATAATAAAATTTGAAGATAGACCAAATTTTGACCGAGGAGATGGTGTATCAACAGCATTACTCTATGGAAAGGATAATGCAGAGGCAATTATCTTTACCTCAGGCTTTACTACATTCCCCACTGGAAGAGCTGCGCCTATGCACAGTCATAACTGTTGTGAACAAGTTTTAATAATATCTGGTAAAGGTGAAGTTGAATGCGGTGGTGTAAAGACAGAGCTTAAGTCTATGGATACATCTTTCATTCCTGCAAATGTACCCCATAGGTTCAATAATATTGGTGACGAACCACTTACAATATTTTGGATATATGGCGATACAGATGTCACCCGTACATTTACTGAAACCGGTGAAACTGTTCAACATTTGTCATCAGGAGATAAAGTTACCAAATGATTGCTTCATTTCAAAATGTATCAATCATTGGCATAGGACAAATGGGTAATGGCATTGCCAAGAAAATTGATCAAATTGGTAAATTAAAATCAATTTTTGAAATCAATCCTGAACTATTAAAAGATTTTGCAAATAGAACTGATTTAAATATCAATAAATTTGAAAATGGACTTACAGATTGCAATATTCATCTTTTTATTGTCCCAAGTACAAAAGAAATAAGGAATTTTCTCTTCGACGCAGAGGGCATTAACCAAATAGCCAGTGGATCGGTAATTGTTGATTTAACTACATCAAATCCAGAAGAGAGTATTAAACTTGCAGAAGAATTGAAAGGTTATAACATTGACTATCTGGACTGCGGTATGACTGGAGGTGCTCAGGGGGCTGCAAATGGAACATTAACGTTAATGATAGGTGGAGAGAAACACACAATCCAGAAAACAGAGAGTATACTGGAGTCTTTTACTAATAAGTTAGTTCATGTAGGTAAGACTGGTTCAGGGCATGCAATGAAACTTATTCACAATATGGTTACACATACAATTTTTTTTGCAACAGTTGAGGGTGTAAAGGGAGCTAAAGAACTTGGCATTGATCCCAATATTGTGATTGATGTATTTAACTCAGGCAATGCTCGAAGCTTCATATCGGAAAAAAGATTTCCAAACCATATATTATCAGAAAAATGGGATGCAAAATCTCGTGTCTCAAATCTATACAAAGATTTAAGTATGGTTACCAATGCTCTGAACAATCTGGAAATTAAATGTCCATTTGGAGACTTAACAACTGAATTACTAAAAAATGCTGTAGATCAAGGGCTGTCAGATACAGACTTTTCAAAATTATATCTGGATTATTACAAACTCATCAATGAATAGAATATATCAATAAAATGAATAAAATATATTGGGCGGGATACCACCCCGAGAGATCGGTTCAAGCAAAAGGGATACTATACTTAAAAAAGAAACTAGAAGAAATTTACCCAAATAATCTAGAATTTAAATTCGTTTCAGATGTAGGAGACTTAAATTACAATGCTATTGATTTATTGAGACTAGTTGAAGAAGGTGAAATTGATTGCTGTTATTTTTTTTCAAGTTATCTTACTGAAAGAGTAGAAGAATTAAATCTTTTTGAAATTCCATTTCAAATTTCATCTCGTGATCAGGTATATACTCTACTTGATGGCACTGTTGGAAAGCATATATCTCAAAAAGTTGAAGATAACACAGGTTACAAAGTTCTTGGCTATTGGGATAATGGTATTAGGCACATCTCATCAAGTAATCGACATATAAAATCATTTGATGATTGCAAAGCATCTTCAATTCGCATTGCAAACAATAAAATGCATGAAGATGTTTTCAGAGCAATTGGCTTTGAACCAAAGTTTATTGATGTCAAAAAGTTAAAAGATGCCGTTATATCAAATGAAGTTAACACCCAAGAGAATCCACTAACCAATATCATTAATTATGGAATCGAAAACTACCATCCATATATAACCCTATCCTCGCATTTATTTGGAACATCAATATTACTCTGTAATAAGAAAAAATTTTATGATTGGGATCAAGAATTTAGAGATAATCTTGAAGCACAACTCAAAGAAGCCACAAAATATCAAAGAACACTAGCAATTGAAGAAGATATTACATGTATGAAACTATTGAAAGAAAAGGGTACAAAGATATTGGAGATTGATCCTGCCTTTAGAAATCAATTGAAGTCAATTGCCTTTGATATTGGTAAAGAAGAAATAAAGAAATTTCCCAAAGACATACAAAAGAAGTTTAATGAGTTAATTTAACTCAGAAAATATCATCCATTCTAGTTGGTAAAACAATCTCTTTACCTTCCTTAGCGGAGAGATCCATTGCCATAGTCATAAGCAGATTCCTGTGCCCATCTTGAGCAGTTGCGTGAGGTGTTGATTGTCCAGTACATAATCTTGTGTACCAAGTGTTTGTTTCTTCCCTCATTGGACCCCAGAACTGTCCTCCTTGAATATCGCCTGCGGGGTAACTTGTTAAGAAATCAACGTGTCTTCCTTGAGGAGGAGCATATTCTCTGGAAGTATAACCTGCGCCTTGTGGGATATTTGATGCCAATACCAAATCACGGTGTGTATCTTCAATATCAATGACACCTTCTGTACCAACTATTCCAATTTCTAATCCATAAACCGAACCTGGCCAAACTTCGGGAAGTGCCCATGAAATATTCATACTCCAAACTGTCCCGTCGTCCATCGTAAAAATACCAAATGTTGAGTCTTTTGTTCCCCATTGATTTAAGACACCATCTACTGATTTTGCATAAACACTTACAGGATTTTTTCCTTCCATTAACCACATTGACATATCAAGACTGTGTGTTCCAGAAACAACCATTGGTGTAAGATTTTGTCTATCATTTGTCTTATTAATTGTCGCGATTGGAACCATTTTATTCATAAATGCTCTTGTTACAACGGAATGAACATGCCCGATTTGTCCAGTTGTTAATCTTTCTTTGACTGCAAGAAAACGTCTTCTAAAACGGTTTGTGTATCCAAGAACTGCATCGATATTATTAGACTCAATTTCATCAATTATACGGCGAGAGTCTTGGGGATTTGTTGCGAGTGGTTTTTCAATGAACAAAGCATGCCCCATTTCGATCGCTTTTAAGGTTGGTTCAACGTGAGCATTCTCTTCAGTTGCGATTATAACAGCAGTAACCTCACTTCTGTTTAGGAGTTCATTGAAGTCTGTAGTATAAAAATCAGCACTACAATCTGCTGCTAATTTTTCTGCAACATCTTTTCTTATATCGCATAATCCAAGCCACTTTACGCCAGGATAGTCCCTTGCTAATTCAGCTCTTATTCTTCCAATTGTTCCACAACCTATTACTGCAAGACCAATATCTTTCATTAATTTTGCTCCTCTTTAAGTGGATCTATATTCATTGGAAGATTTATTGGCTCTCCCCTCTCAGCTGATAAATCTGCAGCTTGATATAGTTCCATAACAACTTTAGCTTCTCTTGGTTTAACAATAACAGGTTTGTTAAACAAAATTGCATCAATGAAATTATTCGTCTCTTCTGCCATTGGTCCAGCGTTGACGTGAGCAACAGGTTCTCCTGGCATTGAAGACATAGGATATTCAATTCCCCTCTCACCTGTCATAATTGTCACATCATTATGAGAGTCATCTACCATAATAGCACCCTTCGAACCAATAAATTCCATCTTGGTTGAAGAATAGTTTGGATAACTTGGCGGCAAAACCCAACCTGCACCAACTGTAATTACTGTCCCATCATCAAGTGTAACCATTATAAATTGACAATCTGCAGAGTTTGAATTCTTGATCAGTACTTTTTCGACTTGTTGTGAATATACTCTGACAGGTTTTCTTGGAGCCAAACACCAAAGAGCATAATCTAAATCATGGGTAGCTTCCATGGCTGCAGGTGATAATCTTGTCCTTCCAACAATTCTCTTTGATAATTGTTGGGTTATGTTACGGGTAATTAACACACTTACAGGTTCGCCAAGGGTTCCATCAAGGAATTTTTCTCGAACATAAGCGTATTTTGATCGAAATCTTTGAGAATAACCAATTGTAAATTGTAATTTATTTTTCTCAGCAATGGTTATTAATTCTTCTGCTTCAGTTAATGTACGTGCGATTGGTTTCTCAAGTAAAACATGTTTCCCTGATTCGAGTGCTTCTTTTGCAATTGGATAATGAGTGCTCTCTGGGGTAGTAGAAATCATTATTGCATGAATATCATCATTCTTTAGTAGTTCTTTATAATCTGTTGTTGCTGTCGTCGGATTAGTTAAATCTGCAACTTCTTTCAGTCTGTCTTCACGAATTTCACATATGTGTAATTGATCGACTAGTCCGTTCTTTGCAGACGCCTCCGCTCTGATACCACCGCACCAACCAGTGCCTATTATTCCAACATTTAATCTATACATTTTAACTCCCTTAAAATTACAATTAATTTATATATATTTTTATCTGAATTATCAATGTGAAATTAATTTATAGACTTATTAATATATAAATAATTTTTAAACTTTAACATAAATTCATACGTTAATAGTGTATAAAAAAAAATGTAAAAAATCCTTATAAAGTTTACTTGTTATAATTCAAAAAATACTATATACAAATTGGCGGAAGTGGTTTAAAAATAATCAAAAATGATGAAACCTACAGATACAGAAAATCCAAATTACTATCACAAGGTTGTTGATTGTCAATGGGCATGCCCTGCACATACACCTGTTCCTGAATATATTAGATTAATAGCGCAACGAAAATATACTGAGGCCTACATGATTAATTGGGAATCAAATGTGTTTCCTGGTGTTCTTGGTCGAACATGCGACAGACCATGCGAACCTGCATGTAGAAGAGTTAGAGTTGATGAAGAACCTGTTGCCATTTGTAGGTTAAAAAGAGCTGCAGCTGATAATAAATCAGATGTAAGTAGCTTATTGCCTGAAATACCCAACCAAAAGAACGGTAAAAAAATTGCAATGATTGGTGGAGGTCCTGCTTCACTAACTGTAGCGAGAGATTTAATGCCACTTGGTTATGATTGTACAGTATATGAAAAAGATCCTCAAGCTGGCGGGCTTATGCGAACTAATATTCCGTCTTTCAGATTACCTGTAGGTGTAATCGATGATGAAGTTGATAGAATATTGGACTTCGGAGTTGTCAAAAAATTCAATCAAGAGGTGAAGAGTTTAAAAGTAATCCTTGAAGAAGATTATGACGCCGTATTTGTAGGGACAGGTGCACCAAAGGGTAAAGATTTAAATGTTCCAGGAAGGAATGAAGCCAGCGAAAACATTCACGTTGGAATCGATTGGCTAACAAGTGTTGCTTTCAAACACATAGATAAAATTGGACAAAGGGTTGTGGTGATTGGTGGTGGTAATACTGCCATGGATTGCTGTAGAACATCACTGCGTCTTGGTGGAAAAGACGTTAAAGTGACAGTAAGAAGCCCAAAAAGTGATATGAAAGCTTCTGATTGGGAAATTGAAGAAGCAGAGTTAGAGGGTATTCCAATATTCGATAACCATTCACCTAAAGAGTTTATCCATGAAAATGGAAAGCTTAAGGGTTTATTATTTGAAAAAATGAAAGCAGAATATAATGATGGAAAAAGAACATTAACTGCAACTGGAGAAACCGTTCTCTTTGAGTGTGACGATGTTCTTCTCGCAATCGGTCAAGAAAATGCATTCCCATGGATTGAAAGAGATATTGGCATTGAGTTTAATCAATGGGAACAACCCATAGTAGATAAAACCACATTCCAGTCTACACAGCCAAGAGTGTTCTTTGGTGGAGATGCTGCATGGGGACCTGAAAACATTATATGGGCAGTTGCTCATGGACATCAGGCTGCAATTTCAATTGATAATTTCTGTCAGGGCAAAGATCTAAAAGATAGACCAAGTCCACTAACAAACCTTGTCAGTCAAAAAATGGGTATCCATGAATGGTCTTATCCAAATGATATATCAAACGATGATAGGTTTGCTGTACCGCACGCTGATATTGAAACTTCTCTTACTGACCTTAATTTGGAAGTTGAACTTGGTTATGATGAAAAACTTGCTTTTGATGAAGCACAAAGATGCTTAAACTGTGATATCCAAACTGTATTTACAGAAAATCTATGCATCGAATGTGATGCATGCGTTGATATTTGTCCAATTGATTGTATTAATTTTACTCAAAATGACACAGAGGAAAATCTAAGAAAAAAACTAACTGTTCCTGCATTAAACTTAACTCAAGATATCTTGGTATCTGATACACTTAAGACCGGTAGAGTTATGGTAAAAGACGAAGACATGTGTTTACATTGTGGTCTCTGTGCTGAAAGATGTCCAACAGGTGCATGGGACATGCAAAAGTTTACTTATATCGAATCTCATGCCAAGAAAAGTACAATATCAGAATATGTCGAATAATATTTCATACAACGAACTCGTTATAAAATTTGCGAATGTTAACGGTTCTGGTTCCGCAAGTGCAAATACCTTCTGCGCTAAGTCTCTTTACCGCATGGGAATTCCAATTTCAGCAAAAAATATTTTTCCATCAAATATACAAGGTTTACCAACTTGGTATGAAATAACCGTATCAGAAAGTGAGAGACTAGCTAGAAAAGAAAATATTGATATTATGGTTGCAATGAATGCTCAAACATATGCAAGCGATTTAAATGAAGTCATTTCTGGTGGAACATTTATTTATGACAATAGTATTAGAAGAAATTTCGACCGAGATGATATTACTATAATTGGTATTCCAATCGCAAAATTATGTGCGGAAGAATATAGTGACTCGCGTCAAAGACAACTATTCAAAAATATAGTTTATCTCGGAAGTCTCAGCTTGCTGATAGGTATCGATATAGATGTCATTGAGAAACTTTTAGCTGATCAGTTTAAAAACAAACAAAACCTTCTTGATGCAAACATAAATGCTCTTAATATCGGAAGAAAATATGTTATGGAAAACATTGACTATCCGCTAAACAAGCAAGTTAGAAAGTGCAATAAAAATTCTAATAAGATTATGTTAAACGGAAACGAAGCGGCAGCGTTAGGCGCGCTTTATGGGGGTGCAACGGTAGCTTCCTGGTACCCTATCACACCATCAACATCACTTGTTGAAGCATTCGAAAAACACGCAAACAAGCTTCGAAAAACGGAGGATGGACATCTTAACGCGGCTATCATTCAAGCTGAAGATGAATTATCAGCTATCGGAATGGCAATTGGTGCTAATTGGAATGGTTCAAGAGCATTTACTGCTACATCTGGACCAGGCATTTCACTAATGAGTGAATTTCTTGGTTTAGCCTATTTTGCGGAGATACCACTTGTACTGTTTGATATTCAACGCGGTGGACCTTCAACTGGAATGCCGACAAGAACCCAACAATCAGATATATTATCATGTGCTTACGCATCACATGGTGACACAAAACATATGATACTACTTCCAGCTGATCCAAATGAATGCTTTGAATTTGGTTATAAATCTTTTGATTATGCAGAACTTTTTCAAACGCCTATTATGGTATTAAGTGACCTAGATATTGGAATGAATGATTGGGTTGTTGATGAATTTAGTTGGGATCCTGAATATAAGCATAACAGAGGTAAATTAGTCACTGCCGATGACATCGAAAAGCTTAAATCATTCGCTAGATATCGTGATGTGGATGGTGATGGAATACCTTATAGAACTATCCCGGCAACACATCCTGAATATGGATCTTACTTTACGCGTGGTACATCGCACACTGACACGGGTGGATACACTGAAAGTGGTGTGATACACGCTGAGATGCTAGATAGAATATCCAAAAAATTTGAAACATCCAAAAAAATGCTTCCACAGCCAATAATAAATATCAATAGCCCAAAATCAAAAATTGGTATAATTAACTATGGCAGCACAACAGTAGCTTTAAATGATGCAATCGCTCAGCTCTCATCAAATGGAATTGGTGTAAATCATCTACGTATTAGATCATTCCCATTTGCTAAATCAATAAAAGATTTTATCAATGACCACGATTTTATTTTCATCCTTGAGCAAAATAGAGATGCCCAAATGAAAAAGCTTCTTGTATCCGAAGAAAATCTTGATGTTAGTAAGCTAATTTCTTTACTTAATTATGATGGTATGCCTTTAACAGCAAACTTCATCGTTGATAACATAACAGAGTCACTAAATAATAACAAAAATATTAAAGCTGCAAATTCACCACCAATAAAGATTGTATGATATGACATTTATTAAGAAACCAATATTCAGACATCCATCACTTCCAACAAATGCTATAGGACTTACTTACAGAGACTATGAAGGAGTTGTGTCAACTCTTTGTGCTGGTTGTGGTCATGACTCCATAACAGCCTCAATCATCGATGCTTGCTTTGAGTTATCCTTACCAGCTCATAAAATCGCAAAATTATCTGGTATAGGTTGTTCATCAAAAACGCCAAATTATTTCCTAAACAATGCTCATGGCTTTAATTCTGTTCATGGAAGAATGCCATCAGTTGCAACAGGCGCTAACTTGGCTAACAGAGATCTAACTTATATTGGAGTATCAGGTGATGGTGATACAGCATCAATTGGCCTAGGTCAATATTGCCATGCAATCCGTAGACAGTTAAACCTTACCTATATTGTTGAAAATAATGGTACATACGGTCTAACAAAAGGTCAGTTTTCAGCAACAAATGACAAAAACTCAAAAAATAAAAGAGGGATGGATAATCCATTTGGCTCTATAGATCTCGCAGTAATGGCTATAGAATTAGGCGCAGGATTTGTTGCAAGGAGTTTCTCTGGAGATAAAGAGCAGCTTGTCCCATTAATAAAGGCTGCACTCGAATATGACGGGTTTGCACTCATCGATGTAATCTCTCCATGTGTTACATTCAATAACCATGGCTATTCAACGAAAAGTTATGATTATATTCGTGAGCATAGATCTGTTTTCGGTGACTTAGATTTTGTTCCAGAAGAAGAAACAATCAATACAAGCTATGCTGAAGGAGAAACCATTTCATTAAAATTGCATAACGGAAGAGAGATCAACTTCAAAAAGCTTGGAGACGATCATGATCCAACCAATCAACATAAAGTTATCAATACATTACGAGAAAATAGAGCTGAAGGTAAAGTAACAACAGGGCTTTTATATATAGATCCAAACAAATCTGATTTACATCAAACATTAAAAACTTCAGATACTCCGCTAAATGCACTTGCAATGGATGACTTGTGTCCAGGTAATGACTACATTGATAATATAAATAACTTATTTAGATAATACCCTAAATATTCATCAACATTATTTATCTTGCCCTTATCAGTGATGTGATATTTAATACTCATATTATTTTCTTATTTTAAAATATAATATGGCTGTTACAAATACACTTGAGTTAATAAATATTCACAAATCCTATGGCTCACTTGAAGTGCTAAAAGGGGTTGACCTATCTGCACAAACCGGTCAAATAATCTCAATCATTGGGTCATCTGGATCAGGCAAATCAACACTTCTGAGATGCATCAATCAGTTAGAAGAAATTAACCAAGGTAAGATCTTTTTTAATGACTCCCTCATTATTAACAAAGATCAAAATATAAAGAATAAAACCGACAAAAAAAATATACTCGACTTGAGAAAAAAAGTATCCATGGTATTTCAGCAATTCAACCTCTGGTCTCATATGACTATTTTACAAAATGTCATTGAAGCACCAATTTCTGTCTTAAAGATGAAAAAATCTGAAGCGACTGCGCTAGGAATTAAAATGTTAACACAAGTCGGATTATCAGATAAATTAAAAGAATACCCAGCAAACTTATCAGGAGGACAGCAACAACGCGCAGCCATTGCACGAGCACTTGCAATGAGTCCGGAGATAATATTATTTGATGAACCAACTTCGGCTCTCGATCCCGAATTGGAAAGTGAAGTTGTTTCAGTAATAAAAGAATTAGCTAGTCAAGATAGAACTATGATTCTTGTAACCCATGACATGAAACTTGCAAAAGAAATATCTGACTATATACTATTCATGGACGATGGGATTATCCTTGAAAAAGGTACTCCTAACGTTATTTTTAATAATACTAAAACTGACAGATTAAAAAAATTTTTAGAGTCAGTAAGTTTTAGTAACACTTAAGAGGTATGTTATGAAGAAAATATTATTAAGCGCACTACTTCTGGGCTTCATATATTCACCAGTAAACGCTGATACAGTGAGAATGGGAACTGAAGGTGCTTATCCTCCGTATAATTTTATTAATGATAATGGAGAGATTGACGGTTTTGAAAGAGATCTTGGTGATGAATTATGCGATAGAACTGGACTAGACTGTGAATGGGTTCAAAATGACTGGGACTCAATAATTCCAAATCTAGTGTCTGGCAACTATGATACAATAATTGCTGGAATGTCTATTACTGACGAAAGAGATGAGGTAATTGACTTTACTCAAGACTATCTACCACCTGATCCATCAGCTTATATCACTACAGGTGATGGAAACAAAGCTGCTTACATAGGCATAGTTGCTGCTCAAACATCAACAATACAAGCAAGCCATGTAGCTGAATCAGGAGCAATACTTGTTGAATTTGCAACACCAGATGAAACAATATCAGCTCTAAGAAATGGTGAAGTGGAAGCCGTTATGGCAGATAAAGCATTTTTGGCACCTATAGTTGATGAATCAAATGGAGACTTTAAATTCATCGGTAAAGATGTGTTTATTGGTGGTGGTGTTGGAATGGGTATTAGAGAATCTGACAGTGATTTAAAAGATACTTTCAATGCTGCTATTGACTCAATGAAAGAAGATGGAAGTCTAAATAACCTAATCAAAAAATGGTTTGGTGAGGACGCATCTATTTATTAATAGATTAATTTTTTGGGAGGCCTCGCCGCCTCCCAGATTAAATTATAAAAGTTGACCCATGTTTGAGTTTTGCTCTGATCCAAGTATCTTATCAACCTTTGATTGGTTCAGTTGTTACCTTACAAATGGGAAACATATCCAGTTTTATAAATCTTTTGGACTTATCATCCTGCTGCTGGTTCTAACGGCACCTCTGGCTTTAATACTGGGTCTGACAGCTGCTGTTGCAATAAAATCCAATTTTTTTTTTACTGAGGCTTATAAGTAAAACTTACGCCAATATTGTAAGGGGAATACCTGACATTATTTTCTTCTTATTTATTCCTATTACAATTGATCAATTAATTGAATTTACAAGGCATAAGGTTAAATGCCCTGAAATGATAGATAGTGTTTGGCAAGGTAATGACTTTATTGTTTGTAGTGCCGCAAAACTACCATTAAGCTCAAGTCCTCAATGGATACATGATATGTATGGTTTTTCTCTAGCAATATTGTCATTTACCATCGTGTACGGTGCATTCGCAGCAAATACATTCCATGGAGCAATGAATTCTGTACCTCGTTCTCAGATTGACACCGGCAAAGCCTTTGGAATGAATAAAAAACAAATTTATTTTAGTATCATATTCCCACAAATGTGGAGGTACGCGCTACCAGGTTTATCAAACCTTTGGATGTTATTAATTAAATCAACTCCCTTACTATTTTTATTGGGAATTCAGGATATAGTATTTTGGGCAAGAGAACTGGGTGGCTCTAAAACATCCATATTCCAATACCCCCACCCCGATTGGAGAGTTTGGTATTTTCTCTCCTTATTGATATTTTATCTTCTTCTAACAAAAATTAGTGAAATTGCTCTTAATCGAGTTTCCAAGAAACTTTATTTACCAATCTAATGGTTAATCATGATCTGTAAAAATACAATTGAACTATATTCTTTAAGGTCCCTCGGTGTTGGTGAGAAACTATTACCAAAAAGTGATATAACCCTTTGCGATCAGTTTGTGCTCATTGGTAGTGGAATAATTTGGAATATATATTTTTGTATTATAGCTTTGTCTCTTGGTTTTATTTTTGCAATTTCAACTGCAATAATAAGAAATAATAAATATCCATTTATATCAAAGGCAATTGAAATCTATGTCTTTGTATTTAGAGGTTCTCCGTTATTCATACAATTCTTTTGTGCTTATGAATTGTTTGTACTATTACCAAAAGTTGGTATAGATATTAATTTAATTTTTATAACAGTAACATTCCAAACAGGTTGGTTAACGAAAGCTTGGTTAGGAGCACTGCTTGTCTTATTTTTAAATACTACAGCGTATAGTTCAGAAATATTCTATGGAGCATTAAAGTCAATTCCCAAACAAGATATTGATGCCGCAAACGCATTTGGTCTATCGAACTTGAGAAAATATAGGAAAATAATTGTTCCAACAATGTTAAGAAATTCTTGGGCGTCTTATACAAATGAGGCTATTTTCTTATTTCATGCAACGACGCTTGTGTTCTTTAGTAGCTTTCCAGCATGGAGTCAATCTGGTGATGCACTTTACTATGCAAGTTATTTTGCGGATAAGACTTTCAATCCGTTTATCCCTTATCCAATAATTGCAGCATACTTTATCTCCATTACTCTTTTAATCATATTGATTTTTAAAATAATAAATGTATATTTCAATAAACATCTCCCAAGAGAGAGAAAAAGTTCAATCAGGTATTTATCAAATTATATAAGATAAAATCTAAACTAAAATGTAACACCTGATCGTTATAACAATACTAATTAAAATAAATTTATAGATAATTATTAAAATACAATGAAAATTAAGTCCCTTATTACGGCTTTTGTTATTATAATCGTTACTTCCTTATGGGTTGGTTCGGGATATTTTACAAAACCATCTCAAACATCCGTAGTACCTGCAGATAATCAACCAGAAGTACAAGAAGATTTCACAGTAAGATATATTGAAAGTAAAGCTTCTGATTTCAGTGACACTTTAAAGATTATAGGTAAGACTGAGCCAAATAATCTATTAGAATTAAGATTTGAAACAAATGGGACAATAAAAAAAATTCATACTAAAAAAGGTNAATATATTGANTCAGGAAGTGTTATATGTGAATTAGAGCCTGATGATAGGATTGAAACATTTGAGTCAGCAAAATCCAANCTAGAAGATGCNCAAGTAAAATATTTAAGTAGAGAAGAGTTAGTTGAAGCAGGTTTTAATTCAAAAAATAGCCTAATATCAGAAAAGTCTAACCTTGAAAAAGCCCGAGCTTCATTTAAACGTGCACAAATTGAAGTGAACCGAATAGAAACATTAGCACCAATTAATGGTATAATTGAAGANATAATACCTGATGTGGGCGAATTAGCCACAATAGGGAATATTTGTGCTATTCTTGTTAATACAGATTTAATTATTGTTTCTGGAAATGTATCAGAAAAAAACGTATCTAAACTAGCCAAAGANATGCCTGCTAAGGTTAAACTNATTGATGGGACAATTGNTGANGGAGTTTTNACTTATATCTCAAATGTGGCTGACCCTAATACNCGAACATTCTCAACTGAGGTAACTATAAATAACCGCAAAAATAACATAAAAGTGGGTACAACTTCAGAAGTCTTTATAAATAATAATATATTAAACTCACATTTAATCCCTTCGTCTATTCTAAGCTTGAGCGATGATGGGAATATCGGGATAAAGACCATCGATGAGAACAACACCGTAAAATTTATTGAAGTTGAAGTTACTAACCTTAATAACAAGGGTGCTTACATCTCAAACTTACCTGAAACAATAAGAGTAATAACTGTTGGACAAGACTACGTCAAACCTGGTGATAAAGTTAATGCAGTTTTAGATAATATTAATTACTATGAATAAATTTATTGACNTACTTCATGCGCAGCCAAGAACTATATTAACTTTGCTATTTGCATTAGTTGTTGGGGGAATATACTCATATGTAAGCATACCCAAAGANTCAAATCCAGATATTGACATTCCTGTTTTCTACGTGTCGGTAATTCAACCTGGCATTAGTTCACAAGACTCCGAGAGATTAATTTTAAGGCCACTCGAAAATAAATTGAAGGGAATGGATGGACTCAAAAAAATACAATCTGTTGGAGCAGAAGACTACGGAGCTGTAATACTCGAGTTTGATATTAAAATTGACAATGAGAAAACTCTCTCAGACATCCGTTCAAAACTATCTGAAGTAGAGTCTGAGTTACCTGATGAAGCGAACGAACCCAAAGTTACAGAGGTAAACTTCTCACTGATTCCATCCATTGTTGTAACTGTATCAGGTGATGTGCCCGAAAGAACACTCAATAAATTTGCAAAAGAACTTCAAGATGAAATAGAAGAAATCGATACTGTCCTAAGTGCTGATTTATCTGGTTCAAGAAATGAAATGGTTGAAGTGATAATTGATACAACAAAATTAGAATCCTANAATCTAACAGCTTTAGAACTAATTTCTGCGATTAGTCAAAATAATAAAGTTATATCAGCAGGTGCCGTTGAAAGTGACAATGGTCGTTTTAATGTAAAAGTTCCAGGATTATTTAAAACTATCAATGATGTATATTCACTTCCTGTAAAAAGGAATGGAGATATTATTATAACACTCGGTGAGATAGCTGAGATAAAAAGGACTTATGAAGATCAAGCAGATTTNAGTAAGTTTAATGGNAAACAGGCAATTTCCGTTAATGTTATAAAAAGGCTTGGCGTAAATATTATCGAAAACAACAAGAATGTTAGAACCGTTGTAGATGAATATACTAAGGATTGGCCTGACATCATTAAGGTTGATTATTCATTTGATCAATCAACAAATATATTTGAAGTATTAAAATCATTAGAAGCCGCAATATTAACTGCAATTGTACTGGTTATGATCACCATAATTGCAGTACTTGGTATTGGACCTGCAATCTTGGTAGGTTTGGGTATTCCAATAACATTCACAATAAGTTTCTTAGTTGTTAATTTGCTTGGAATGACTGTGAATATAATGGTCTTATTTGGTTTAGTAATAACAGTTGGTATGCTCGTTGATGGCGCAATTGTTGTTGTCGAGTATTCAAAAAAACTTACAGAAAAAGGAAGTCCACGCAAAGAAGCCTTTCTCAATTCATCTAAAAGGATGTTTTGGCCAATTGTGTCATCAACAGGTACAACGCTGGCTGCCTTCTTACCGATGTTATTATGGCCAGGTGTAGCTGGTCAATTTATGAGTTATTTACCTACAATGGTAATAATCGTATTGAGTGCNGCTCTTGCGACTGCACTAATATTTATCCCAGTTCTTGGATCTTTAGGAGGTCACAGCAGTATCTCTGATATTAAGTCAAATACTGAGCATGAGAGACCATCACTTTATGCGCGCTTAATTGAAATTATAATCAGNCGACCAATTACTGTATTGTTNTCAGCAGTATTACTTGGCTACTTGATCTTTAGTAGTTATGCAAAATACAATAATGGTGTTGAATACTTTGTTGCTCAAGAACCTGAAGAGGCGGTTATATTTATTTCCGCTCGAGGGAATCTATCTTTATATGAAACTCAAAGTATGATTGAAGATGTTGAAGCTGAAGTACTTAAAGTAGCTGGTATAAAAAATATAAATACCCAATCAAGNATCGATGGTGGTGGTAACCCTGCAGATCAGCAGGATAAGCCAGTAGATGCGATTGGTCAGATAAGTATTGAATTAGAAGATTTTGAGAAACGCCGAAAAGCTAAATTTATTTTTGAAGAGATCCTCGATAGAACTAAAGGGATCGCGGGTATAAATGTTGAAATCAGAGAAATTGAAGGTGGTCCTCCAACTGGTAAAGATATCAGACTGGAAGTAACATCTTCAGACTATAGTAATGCAAATGAAACTACAAAACTTATACGAAACTATTTTGAAACAAAACTTGGTGGAATAATCGATATTGAGGATACACGACCATTACCCGGTGTTGAGTGGGCAGTTGATGTGGATAGAGAAAAGGCAGGTATCTACAATACCGATATAAATACAATTGGTTCTGTGTTAAGGCTGGTCACAAATGGTATACTTGTTGGGAATTTCAGACCTGATGACTCGGAAGATGAAATAGAAATTCGTGCAAGACTCCCAAAAAACGATAGAAATATAGATCAATTAGATAAATTGAACATTGAAACTCAGGAAGGTTCAGTCCCTATCAGTAATATTATATCTAAAACCTACCGCGACTCTGTGCCCAATATTAGCAAACTAAATGGAAAATTNGCATTTATTGTAAAAGCAAATACACAGGATGGCGTAAATACAGATCAAAAAGTCAAAGAAATAGAACAATGGCTGGATAATCAAAATTGGCCTGAGGATGTTAAGTTTAAATTTAGAGGTGCTGACGAAGAACAAAAGGAAGCTGGAGCCTTCCTTGGAAAAGCTGCCCTTGCCGCACTAGCACTAATGTTTGTCATTCTAATTACACAGTTTAATAGTTTCTATCAGACATTTTTAACTTTATTCACGGTAATTTTATCAACATTTGGTGTAATGCTGGGTATTATAATAACAGGGCAAACGTTCTCTATAATCATGACAGGAACAGGTATCGTAGCCCTAGCAGGTATTGTAGTGAACAATGCTATTGTATTTATTGATACATACAATTCAAATCTCAGAGAATATAAAGATCCAATTAAATCTGTCGTTCAGACAGCAAATGAAAGATTGAGACCAATTCTTCTCACAACAATCACCACGATTATGGGTCTTATACCAATGGCAACGCAGGTAACTTTTGACTTCATAGGAAGAGATATCCTTGTAGGAGGAATAACGTCATCTTGGTGGGTACAGATGTCAACAGCAATCATTTTTGGTTTATCTTTCTCTACAATATTAACATTACTTCTATTACCAACACTACTNGTAATGCCATATGTTATTAAGAATAGAAAGAAACTAAAAACTAAGAGCCCGGAACCATTAGAACCTGCCCAGGAAATATCAAGTCAGGGTTAACAATCTGATTTGAGTTTGCAAGGTATATAACNGTATATTGCATACCTGAGCCATATTTCTTTCTNGAAATATTCCAGAGNTTATCACCNGGTTCAATTGTAATTTTATTTAACTGAAAACTATCACCTATTCCGTCAAATAATCGTGTAAATTTTGTTGATGTTCGAGCAATAACAAAGTCTTGGTCATCAACCATATCTGCTCTTATTTCATAATCTCCTGGAACTATATTTTCATCTATATTTAATGACCATTTACCAAGATTATCAGTTAGTGTTTTCCCTACAAATTTATTATCTATATAAGCGTTAACTTCAGTATTTNCTTCTGCACTACCACTTAAGATGAGTTTTTCTTCATCATAATCAATGGTTCTTATATTAACAATACTNTCATCTTGCAGAAAAGAAGGGTCATCAGANAGGATTCTACTTGCTTCATTTTCTTGTGTTAAGAGAATAATTTCATCTGTTATATCTGGTTCTATCTGACTGTTTAAATTTTCAATTGGCATAATTGTTACAATTTGATCAGAAAACAATTCATTTTCTGAGTTTTCATTTGTCGTTGATATTTTTAAATTTAGTATTTCGTTCGGTATTTCATCATCAATAGTGATTACCCATTGTCCAAGTCTGTCTGACGTGCCCTCGCCAATAAGGTTATCTTCATTATAAATTCTGATTTTTTGATTTGGCTGTGCTCTGCCTGCAAGCACTGATACTCCATCTCTGTCAATGCGGACAACATCGAATGAGCCAAGATTTTCTTTTACAACTTCCTCAACTTCCACTACTTCTTTGACTTCCTCAGCTTCTACAACTTCCTCAACTTCCACTACTTCTGTGACTTCCTCAGCTTCTACAACTTCCTCAACTTCCACTACTTCTGTGACTTCCTCAGCTTCTACAACTTCCTCAACTTCTAAAACTTCTTCTAATTCTTGTACTTCCACTATGTCAGTTGTTTGGTCTTCGATCTCAACGACATTTTCAGCATCAGAAAACTCTGATTGAGAAATTTCTTGTGCGTTATCGATAGGATTTGAAGNATTTTCTGTACTGGATTTGAAATATTGAAGTATAGCTAAGATTACNATTANTAAAATGAGCAAAGCTACAAAAATTTTNGTTTTATCATTCAACATTTAAAAATATCTTATGTTAATTTCTATCTATTATAATATCATGTATAGTAAATTAAAGTATTTTATATTTTTGACACCCCTGGCTATCAACTATGGATAAAAAAATAAAAACAGTTTGTGTATTCTGTAGCACTTTCAACCCCAATAACCTCTTCATTGATGAAGTGAGTGAACTGGGCAGGTTATTGGTACAAAATGATATTTCAATTATTTATGGCGGCGGAAATAAGGGTTTAATGGGGCACATTGCGCGATCGGTTATAGATAACAGAGGTAAGGTCGTAGCAATAATTCCTGAGTTTCTCATGAAATATGTCGAAATAATTGATGGCATCGATGATGTGATAGTGACAAAGGATATGCATGAAAGAAAACAGAAAATGTATTCGTTATCCGATGCCTTCGTAACGCTGCCTGGAGGCATTGGTACGCTTGATGAAATGACCGAGGTACTGACATGGAACCAACTTAAACAACATAACAAAAAGCTTGTGATGGCAAATTATGATAATTTTTGGGATCCATATATAAATCTCCTAGAACATCTACATGAGAGAGAATTTTTAAATAGTCTAGAAAAAATTAATTATCACGTTGCCTCTACTTCACAAGAGATTTTGGAAATCTTTAATTATTAAAATATTAAATTATTGACGTAAAATTTTTGATAATTTATATTTTTTAATAAAAAACAGAGAATTCAAATGATTAATTTATTGAGCTTTTAAGAATGCTAAAAAATATTTTATTAGTTGCAACTATTATATTATTAACAAATATAACCTATTCAAGTGCTGATAAGAGTATGAAAATTGGTTCTAAAGGATCTCCAAATAATATTGATAGGACAATCATTGTAAAAATGTATGATAATTATTTTGATCCTGATCAAATCGTTTTCAATAATAATGAAACAATAAAATTTGAAGTTACAAATTCTGGTGATTTTGTCCATGAGTTTAATATTGGCAACACCATGATGCATATTGAGCATCAAAAAGATATGGAGAAAATGATAGAAAATGAAATCATATTAGCTGACTCTATAGACAAAGTTAAAATGCACAATATGGCTGAGAGTGACCATTCTATGGGTCATAGTCATAGTAACAGTCTTTTATTGGAACCTGGGGAAAGTGGCACATTAATTTGGAACTTCACAAATGCTAGTAATATTGAAATTGCCTGTAATGTCCCGGGACACTATGACGTTGGAATGATCTTAAACTTAGAATTATTATAAAATTAGTATTTTTCTGGAACTAATTGCCTTTAGATTCTACTGGTATTTTTTTGTATATTGCTCTCTAATTTCTTCCGGCCATGTAAATATAATAAAATCTAAAGTTGAATATATTTCATCATCACTGAGCTCGTTAAACCCTCGCATATTACCATCATAATTTGGATCAAAGTAGTTTAACCCATATTTAATTATATTAAACAACTGATCAGGGGAATGATGCCATGTGTGACCGCTACCATTTAACGGCGGAGGTAAATTATTTCCATCAATATCTTTTCTAATATTCCAGAATTTGTTGCCTTTTAGATCTTCTCCATGGCAACTTATACATTTTGCTTCATAAATAGCTCTACCAGCATCTATTCTACTAATTAAAGCCTCTGCAGAAATTATTTTTTCTTCACTATCACTAATGGATTGTGAATTTAGAAACTCATTAGATCTTTTTGAAAGATAAATAATAGTAAACGCTAATATTATAAAAAATAAAATAAGTAATTTTTTCCGCATAAAAAAATTTATCATTTCTACAATATCCATAANCTTAATCTGAAACACATGCGGATGTAAAGGTATGAGTGACACTTGACAACAAGAAATCTTTGAATAATTTTAAAGAGTAAAAATTAAATATTAGACTGAACGAGTTTGTAATTAATTGCATCATATAATGCTTGAAATGATGCATCTACGATATTGGGGGATACGCCAATCGTAACCCACCGTTCATTAGTTTTTGTATCAGATGACTCAACCAAAACCCTAGTTACGGCTCCTGTACCGCCGTTCAATACCCTNACTTTATAATCAACGAGCTGCATATTCTTGAGGTATTTATTATATTTTCCAAGATCTCTTCGCATAGCGTTATCTAATGCATTCACAGGACCGTTACCCTCACCTGATGAGATGAATCGCTCACCGTCGACGAGAACTTTTACTGTTGCCTCTGAAACAGTTATGAGTTCTCCTTTTGCATTGATACGTCTTTCTACTAATGTCCTGAAACTTTCAACATTGAAAAATTCTTTTAAGTTACCAAATATTTCACGAGCCAATAGTTCAAAAGATGCCTGTGCACTCTCATAAGTATACCCTCTTGACTCCCTCTCTTTAACAATCTCCAACAATTCAGTAATTCTTTGATCATCTTTTGGTATGTTAATCCCCATTTTCTTCAATGCAGAAACAACATTCGATTTTCCACCCTGATCGGATATTAATAACTTTCTCTCATTACCAACATTTTCAGGTTCCACATGCTCATAGGTTTTAGGATCTTTAATGATTGCAGATGCATGAATACCGGCTTTTGTTGCGAAGGCGCTTTCACCAACATATGGTGATTGTTTATCAGGTGCTCTATTTAGAATATCATCTATGATTAAGCTTGTTTTCCTAATATTTTTTAGAGCTTTATTCGTTACTGATATTTTAAAATTATTATTAAATCTCCCTTTTAGTAGAAGGGTTGGTATGATTGTGATTAGATCAGCATTACCACATCTCTCTCCAATACCGTTTAGCGTGCCTTGCACTTGACGCACACCGGATTGAATTGCTGCTAGACTATTGGCTACAGCATTTCCTGTATCATTATGAGCGTGAATGCCTAAGTTCTTACCAGGTATTAGATTGCATATTTCAGTGACAATTTCAGATACTTCATCTGGTAATGTTCCACCATTTGTATCACACAAAACAACCCATCTTGCTCCTGATTCATAAGCTGCCTTTACGGATTCTGTAGCGTATTCTCTGTTATTCTTGTAACCATCAAAAAAATGTTCACAATCAACCATGACTTCACCATGTGATTTAGAAGCAGCTTTTACTGACTCTTTAATTGATGAAACATTTTCTTCAAGTGTACAACCAAGCGCTTTTCTTACATGAAAGTCCCATGATTTTGCGACATAACAAATTGCGTCCGTTTTATATGATAATAACTCATTAAACCCAGGATCATTTGAGGCTGAACGACCGGGTCTTTTTGTCATTCCAAATGAAACAAATTTTGAATTTTTGAATTTTGGTGGTGAATTAAAAAAATCTGTATCTGTTGGATTAGCGCCAGGATATCCACCTTCAACATAATCTATACCCAAGTCATCAAGAATTTTTGATATTCTGTTTTTATCATCCACAGTGAAATCTACACCCGGCGTTTGGTTGCCATCTCTTAGCGTCGTATCAAATATATATATTTTTTCTTTACTCATTTATATATTCCCAGGTGGACTTATCTCCATCATCTTGAAGCTTTATTCCCATTAATTCAAGTTTATTCCTAATTTCATCGGATTTTTTATAATCCTTTGCCTTTCTTGCGGAATTCCTCTCTTCGATGAGTTTGTTTACTTCTGTTTCATCGATTGCATCTTTTTTACTATTTTGCTCTGATGCCATTGAATGGCTCAAATTTTTGATGTTAATTCCCAAAAAGTTTAATGCCCCAAAGAGTTTGTCGTATTCTTTATTTGAAAAATAAGCGTGCATCTTTGTAATTGCTTGAGGTGTATTTATATCATCCAAAAGGGTTTCATAAAATTCTGATGGTACCTCTTGAGCCCGCAGATTATCTATGTTTGATACGGATACCCATTTCTTCAAAATGTTCTTGGATTCCTCCAAACTATTCTTTGTCCAATCTATTGGCTGCCTGTAGTGTGTTCTTAACATAGTAAATCTTAGGATTGCACCATGGTAAGTATCCAACATATCGTTCAACGAAACCACATTTCCGAGTGATTTCGACATCTTTTTCCCCTCGATATTTAATGTTCCATTATGGACAAAATATTTGGCCATATGTTCGTTGGAATGATACGAACATGATTGAGCAACCTCATTTTCATGATGAGGGAATATCAGATCAATTCCCCCTCCATGAATATCAAATTCTTGCCCTAGATATTTTGATGACATTGCTGAGCACTCAATATGCCACCCTGGTCTGCCTTTTCCCCATGGACTATCCCAGTATGGCTCATTTGGCTGACTTGGTTTCCACAATACAAAATCAAGTGGGTTATTTTTATAGGTTGCAACTTCTATTCTTGCACCAGCTATTAAATCTTTCTGAGATTTATTGGATAAGCTCCCGTATTTGTCATATTTATTAATGTCAAATATTACATGTCCATCCACTACATAAGCTGATTTCTTATCAATGAGACCTTCTATGATCTCAATCATTTCAGATATATGTTCCGTTGCACGCGGTTCAATTGATGGTAACAAACATTCTAATTTACTTGCATAATCTTTGAATTTTTTTTCAATATCCGTTGTTAGCTTCTTAATTGCTATATTTGTTTCAATATCAGGGTATTTTTCTGATGCTATTTTGTTTATTTTGTCATCTACATCAGTAATATTACGAACGTAAGTTACATTCTCATTTCCATAGAAGTTTCTTAATATCCTGTAAATAAGATCAAATACTATTACTGGTCTTGCATTACCTATATGTGGTTCGTCATAAACGGTTGGACCACAAACATACATCCTGATTTTATTTACATCTAAAGGAATGAATTCATCTTTTTTTTTAGTTATGGAATTGTATAGGTATAAATTCATTCTGATTACCTTAAATTATTTACTGAGATCATATTTAGAATCTTCTCTAAAGTCCTATTAAAACTCGAGTAATCACCAGTGGCGCGTGTAAAGATTAATGCACCCTCTATAGAGATAATGATATCCTCCGATATAGCTACTGCACGCGTGTTATCAATACCTTCATCTTCAATGATTTTAACGAGAGAGTCCTTCCAATACATTGCGGCATTCTTAATTTGCGTATGAAAAATATCTTTTGTTGATCCAATAGCAAATACATCTATTAAACAAGACCTTTTGCCATTGTTATAAAATAAATTTATACCTTCTAGCATATTTTTTATTTTTGTTTGAAAGTTAAGATCGGTTGCAAGCGGCGCTAATACTAATTTAGTAAAATCTCTGCTAATTTTTTCATAAACTGCATTAGCCATTTCTTCTTTTCCACCTGGGAAATGATAATAAAGGCTAGCTCTACCGAGTCCTGTCTTTTGAGACAATATTGTCAGACTAGTCCCGTCGTAACCAAACTCACAGAATATATCGATGAGTTTATCTACTAAATCTCTATATGAAACAATTTTTACCAAACTATCACCTTTAGAACGATCGTTCGATTATAAATCAATTTTAATGAAAATCAAATATAATTATCTAATCTTTTTTGCACTTTACCCTTGCCAAGTAAGAGCATGAAAGTTGCTAGTTCTGGGCCTGAGGTCTCGCCTGTGAGTGCAATTCTTATTGGTAAGTATAATTCTTTACCTTTTAAACCGGTTTTTGCTGCTATTTTGCCTGTCCATTCTGACCATGTATTTTCATTCCAAGGATCTTCAGGTAATAACTCCTTTGCAGTTGTTATCACTTCTTTATTTACACTATCATTAGCATTAATTGGGTTATCTCCTACAATATCCCACCATTTTTTGGCTTCATGGATATTGTTAATATTTGTCCTTATAACATTCCAAAATTTTTCAGCATTTTCACCTGTTATTCCATCCTGTCCTAATCTATCACTAGCTCTTTCAAATGGTATATTCTGAATAATCTTTTTGTTCAGAACTTCGAGTTCTTCAATACTAAACCTTGCGGGGGAACGAGAGATTTTTGATAGGTCATAGTTCTTAACTAACTCATCGGTAGTTTGGAAGGCTTCTACAGCATCTGATGTACCAATACGCGCGCAGTAATTTATTAGAGTAATTGGTTCGATACCGCTTTCTCTAACTTCTTCAAGTGATAATGATCCTGATCTTTTTGACATACGCGATCCATCTTTTTGCACCATTAAACTGTGATGACCAAAATTTGGAATAGATGCATTGAGTGTTTTGAATAACTGTATTTGTGTTGCTGTGTTAGATACATGATCTTCACCTCTCAATATATGAGTGATTTCTAGATCAATATCATCAACAACACTTGGTAATGTATATAAGAACGTTCCATCTGCCCTTATCAAAACGGGATCTGAAAAAGATCCGCAATCAATTGTTTGGCGACCCCTAATCAAATCGTTCCATTCAACAACCTCACGATCGAGTTTAAATCTCCAATATGGATTTATGCTATTGGATTCATATTCATTTTTTTGCTCTTCAGTCAGGTTCAACGCACTCCTGTCATATATTGGAGGCTGACCACGAGATAAACTTAATTTTCTTGCACGGTTTAGCTCTTCATCAGTTTCAAAACAAGGGTAAAGCTTGCCCTGTTCAATTAGCTTGTTTGCAATATCTTGATATTTCTCGGTTTTTTCAGACTGTCTTTTAATATCAAAAATATCTATTTCCAGCCAATCAATATCGTTAAGAATAGATTGGTAATACCTTTCCTCTGATCTTTCAGTATCTGTATCATCGATTCTTAGTATTAGCTTTCCATCAATTGCCTTAGAATATATATAGTTCAAAATTAATGTTCTGGCATTTCCGATATGTAAATTACCAGTTGGACTTGGAGCGAATCTGAGTTTATTGACTGTCATAATATTTTTCTAACTTTTGTCTCGAAAATTGTTTGTAATTGGATATCTTCTGTCTTTTCCAAAATTCTTACTGGATATTTTTACCCCAGGCGGTGCCTGCCTCCTCTTGTATTCTGATATATATAAGAGATTTTGTATTTTAGTCACCCATTGTTTATCATGCCCTGATTTTATAATATCTTTTACAGATATCTCTTCTTCAATGAGTTTATACAAAATATCATCAAGAACATCATACTCAGGAAGAGAGTCTTGATCTGTTTGATTATCCCTTAATTCAGCTGTTGGAGCTTTCGTTATAATATTTTTTGG
>PAHC01000015.1 GCA_002704755.1 Rhodobiaceae bacterium | reverse complement strand
TGATTATTATATATATTACTAATCTTGCGGGCGTGGCGGAACTGGTAGACGCGCCAGATTTAGGTTCTGGTTCCTTATAGGAGTGGGGGTTCGATTCCCTTCGCCCGCACCACTTTTAATCCGAGATGTGAGTATAGTATGAATGTATCTGAAATTTCAGCAAAAGATTTAACTAGAGAAGTAAAAGTTGAAGTACCAAAAAAAGAAATAGAAAATAAGCTAGTTAGTAAACTAGAAGAAATGAAAAACACTGTTCAACTTAAGGGTTTTAGACCTGGCAAAGTTCCTTTGAATCATTTGCGTCGTGTTTTTGGTCAGAGGCTAATGCCTGAGGTGATTGAAGAGACGATTAAAGAGACCTCTGCGAAAGTGCTTTCTGATCGAAACGAAAAACCTGCTATTCAACCAAAAATTAATTTCTACGAGGGGAAACCATCAGAAGAAAAAGAAAAAGAGGCTATCGATAAAGTAATTAATGCTGAAAAAGACCTCTCATACACAATGATATATGAAATCATTCCTGACATCATATCACCCAAATATGATTCCATATCTATCACAAAAAGAGTTGCAAAAGTTGCAGCCGAAGATATCAAAGAGGCATTGGATAGAATTGCAACAGAAAATAAAAGTTATGAAGAGAGGGAGTCCACAGAGAAATCCAAAGATGGGGATCAATTGACCATTGATTTCATTGGAAAAATTGATGGAGAAGTTTTTGATGGTGGCTCAGCAAATGATGCTCCTTTGGTTATAGGATCTGGAGCGTTTATTCCCGGTTTTGAAGAACAGTTAAAAGATGTAAAAAATGGAGATGATATTAATGTAAAAGTTAAGTTTCCAAATGATTATCAGGTTGAACATCTTGCTGGTAAAGATGCCGTCTTTGAAACAAAGATAAAAAAAATAGAAAAGCCTGTTGCGACAAAAGTAAATGAAGATTTTGCCAAAAAACTTGGTTTTGAAAATTTGCAAAAATTAAAAGATCAGATTTCTGAACAGCTTGAAAAAGATTATGAGTCAATATCAAAATCAGATTTAAAGCGTAAATTAATGGATGGTTTGGATGAAAAATTAAAGTTTGATTTACCTCCAACCCTTGTTAGTGATGAGGCTGATATGATCTGGAATAATTATAAAAGAGATATAGAAAGTTCTGGTAAGAAAATAGAAGATGTTGTCAAAGATGAAAAGAAGACAAAAAAAGAGTACGATGAAATTGCAAAAAGACGAGTGAAGCTAGGATTGTTCTTCAACAAAATTGCTGAAGATGAAACAATTACTGTTTCTGATGATGAGGTGAACAGGGCGTTGTTTGAACAAGCCAGAAATTATCCTGGGCAAGAAAGTGAAATTATAAAATTTTACCAAGAAAATCCAAATGCAATGGTCCAAATAAAATCTCCTTTAATAGAAGACAAAGTTGTTGATTTCATTTTAACAAAAGTCAAAGTTAAAAATGAAAATGTTACAAGAAGTGAATTGCTTGGACACGATCACGATCACGATCACGATCACGATCACGATCATGATCACGACCATGACACCAAACCAAAGAAAAAGTCTTCAANTAAGGCGAAAGGTGCAAAAGACAAAGATGGATCAACAAATGCAAAACCAAAAACCACAAAGAACAAGAAATAAGGTGTGATAATGACTGATAAAAAAGAAACACTTATGAATCTCATTCCAATGGTTGTTGAACAATCAAACAGAGGAGAAAGGGCCTATGATATCTTTTCAAGGCTTCTAAAAGAGCGAATAATTTTTATTACAGGTCCAATAGATGATAGTGTGGCAACAGTTGTTACAGCACAATTATTATTCCTTGAAGCGGAAAATCCAAAAAAAGAAATTTCATTATATATCAACTCACCTGGTGGAATTGTCACATCTGGAATGGCAATATATGACACCATGCAATTTATCAGGCCACCAGTATCAACATTATGTATTGGGCAGGCTGCATCAATGGGTTCTTTACTTTTAACAGCTGGTGAAAAAGGTATGCGGTATTGCCTTCCACATTCAAGAGTCATGGTTCATCAACCATCTGGAGGATTCTCTGGGCAGGCCAGTGATATTGAACGCCACGCTCAGGATATTGTAAAAATTAAGAAAAGACTTAATGAACTATATGTAAAACATACTGGGCAAGAATATGATACAATAGAAAAAACTCTTGATAGAGATCATTTTATGAATGCAGATGAGGCTATGGAATTCGGTATNGTTGACGAAGTTATATCTTCAAGGGGAGACTCAGAGAGTAAATAATTAGGAAGCAATTTATATCTTATTAAGAATTGTGATATAATTTGTATAAAATTAAAGATGAGATTGAAATATGAGTAAAGTTGGCAATAGTGATACAAAATCAACCCTATACTGCTCATTTTGTGGCAAAAGCCAGCATGAGGTTAGGAAACTTATAGCGGGACCAACGGTTTTTATATGTGATGAATGTGTAGATCTATGCACTGATATTATTAGAGAAGAAACTAAATCATCAGTAATAAAATCTGATAAGGAACTACCAAC
The DNA here is from genome assembly GCA_002704755.1 of Rhodobiaceae bacterium. Taxonomy (GTDB): domain Bacteria; phylum Pseudomonadota; class Alphaproteobacteria; order Rhizobiales; family TMED25; genus TMED25. The sequence continues at coordinate 15,794 of PAHC01000015.1, read as the reverse complement.
ACCATCTGAAATTTTTAAAATCCTTAATGAATATGTAATTGGTCAAGAACACGCAAAGAAGGTGCTATCCGTAGCCGTNCACAATCACTATAAAAGATTATCAAATGAAGTAAAAACTTCCAATGATGTTGAATTNTCAAAATCAAATATACTTATCGTAGGGCCAACAGGAAGTGGTAAAACGCTGCTTGCGCAAACAATGGCAAGGATACTAGACGTTCCTTTTACTATGGCAGACGCAACTAGCCTAACAGAAGCAGGCTATGTTGGTGAGGATGTTGAAAATATAATTTTAAAACTTCTTCAGGCTGCAGATTATAATGTAGAAAAAGCTCAAAGAGGTATTGTTTATATTGATGAGGTTGACAAAATCAGCCGTAAATCTGATAACCCTTCCATTACAAGAGATGTTTCAGGTGAAGGTGTTCAACAAGCTCTCCTAAAAATTATGGAAGGAACTGTTGCCAGTGTTCCTCCACAAGGTGGAAGAAAACATCCACAGCAAGAATTCCTTCAAGTTGACACAACAAATATACTATTTATTTGTGGTGGAGCTTTTGCAGGGCTAGAAAAAATAATTGCCAAAAGAACCAATGACTCATCAATAGGTTTTGGCGCATCAGTCGAAGAAATTGAAGAGAAAAAAATTGATGAACTTTTTACATTACTTGAACCTGAAGACCTTCTTAAATTTGGTCTAATACCTGAATTTGTTGGACGTGTACCAATCATCGCAACTCTTGAAGATTTAAATGAAGACACACTTGTAAAGATACTAACTCAACCAAAAAATTCATTAGTTAGACAATACCAACGAATGTTTGAGATAGAAAATGTAAAACTCACATTTTCTGAGGAATCACTAAAGTCCATTGCAAAGAAAGCGATAGAAAGAAAGACTGGAGCGCGTGGTTTACGTTCTATACTTGAATCAATTCTTCTTGAAACAATGTTTGAACTGCCAGAACTCAATACAATTGAAGAAGTTGTTATATCAAATGAAGTTGTTGAAGGCAAATCCCGCCCTTTATACATATATTCTGAACAAAAAGAAGATCTAGGCAATTCTGCTTAATTTTTCTCAAATGTAGTTTATTTCTTCTAAAATAACTTGAAACTGTTCGTTTTAAGTAACAAATTAAATAAAGATAAATAATTTGTGAGTTTTAGACATGGAAGATNANATAAAAATNAGTAGTGATTTGTATCCAATATTACCTCTCAGGGATATTGTTGTATATCCTAACATGATAGTTCCTTTGTTTGTGGGAAGAGATAAATCCATTCAAGCTCTCGAAGAAGTCATGAATAATGATCGTGAGCTCTTCTTGGTTTCACAAATTGACTCTACAACCGAAGACCCAAATGAAGACAGCCTATACAAGGTTGGAACTATTGCATCTGTTATCCAATTATTAAAATTACCAGATAATACAGTTAAGGTTCTTGTTGAAGGAACAAGCCGTGCAAAAATAAGAAACTTCAGAAAAGGAGAAAAATTTCATCAAGTTGAAGTCGATTTTATAAAAGAAATAATTCCTGATGATCCAGAGATTGAGGCTATATCTCGTTCATGCCTCATGGAATTTGAAAACTATACAAAAATTAATAGAAAAATTCCGACAGATACTTTTGGTTCAGTATCAGAGATTGATGATTATTCAAAAATAGCAGACACCATTGCTTCAAACTTACAAATCAAGTTATCTCAAAAACAAAAGATACTTGAAACAAATAACTTAAAAGAGAGATTCGAGCTCATATTAAGTTTCCTCGAAGGTGAGATTGATGTCTTGCAAACTGAAAAAAGGATCAGGGGGCGTGTTAAAAGACAAATGGAAAAAACTCAAAGAGAGTACTATTTGAATGAACAGATGAAAGCAATCCAGAAAGAACTCGGAAAAGAGGGGGAAGATGGTGGTGATGATACTGCTGAATTGGAAAAGAAACTTGAAACTCTAAAATTACCGAAAGATGTGAAGGAAAAGGCTAAATCTGAATTTAAAAAATTAAAGCAGATGAGTCCTATGTCTGCAGAAGCTACGGTTGTTAGAAATTATCTAGATTGGATAGTGTCCATCCCATGGAGTAAGAAATCAAGGTTTAATAAACCAATCAAATATTCAGAAGATATTCTTGACAATGATCATTATGGATTAGAAAAAGTTAAAGAGAGAATTATAGAATATATAGCCGTTCAAAAACGGACAAAAAAATTAAAAGGACCTATACTTTGTCTAGTTGGTCCACCAGGCGTTGGTAAAACATCACTCGGCAAATCTATTGCTCAATCAACCGGTAGAGAATTTGTAAGAGTCAGTCTTGGAGGTGTGAGAGACGAAGCAGAAATACGCGGTCATAGGAGAACGTATATTGGATCACTTCCTGGTAGGGTAATTCAATCCATGAAAAAAGTGACTACAAAGAATCCATTATTTCTTCTAGATGAAATAGATAAATTAGGCTCTGATTATCGTGGAGATCCTTCAGCGGCTCTCCTGGAAGTTCTTGATCCCGAGCAGAANGATAAGTTTAATGATCATTATTTAGAAGTTGATTACGATTTATCTGATGTAATGTTTATNACNACTGCAAATACTTTGAATATACCACCTGCGTTAATGGATAGAATGGAGATAATAAGGATTGCTGGTTATACAGAAAATGAAAAGCTGGAAATATCTAAAAAACATCTTTTACCAAAAGTTTACAAGCAGCACGGGCTATCAGTAAATGAAATTTCTATAGACGACAGCGCTCTCTTGGAAACTATCCGTAGGTACACAAAAGAATCTGGTGTTAGAAGTTTAGAAAGAGAATTATCGAAGATTGCAAGAAAAGCCACTAAAAAAATTGTATCTAATGAGNTCAAAGATCTAAAGATAAATAAAGATAATATCTCTGATTATCTTGGTGTTTNCAAATATAGATATGGAGAGGCTGAACGGGATGATCAAATAGGTATAGTTACAGGCTTAGCTTGGACTGAATATGGTGGAGAACTTCTCACTATTGAAGGAGCAATGATGCCAGGAAAAGGTAGGATGACAGTAACTGGTAATTTAAAAGATGTTATGAAAGAGTCAATTTCTGCAGCAGCATCATATGTCAGATCAAATGCCACAAAATATGGAATTAAACCTCCATTATTTGATAAAAGGGACATACATGTTCATGTTCCTGAGGGTGCAACACCTAAAGATGGCCCTTCAGCTGGAGTTGCTATGGCTACAGCAATAATTTCCCTTATGACTCAAGTTCCTGTTAGAAAAGATATTGCGATGACTGGNGAGATTACATTGCGTGGTAGAGTTCTTCCAATAGGTGGGCTAAAAGAAAAACTGTTAGCAGCTGCTAGGGGTGGAATTACAACAGTATTTATTCCTGAAGAAAATAAAAAAGACTTATCAGAGATTTCANACGAAATTACAAAAAATCTTAAAATTATACCAGTTGCAAAGGTTGATGAAATTATTGAAGCAGCGCTAGTTTCTAAACTTGATCCAATAGAATGGAGTAAAGAAGATATTGAGGCTCATGATCAGTCTATAGCTGGTGGTCCTGAAAAAGAGCGACCATCTGTATCTCATTAACTGATTCTGTTTTTTTTATAATCTGATTAGATTTTTTTTAATTTATAAAATATTTAACATATATTTTGTTCAAAATAGTGCATAAGTGGCTGTTTTCTGCAGTTTACAGATTATTTCTCAGTTTTTTTTTGATTAACTTTGGATCAATTGTTAGGATTAATCATTAATTAACTTTTCTTGTTAAAAGTTAAAAGATTAATATCTGAAAGGGATGATACTATGAATAAGAACGATCTAATCAATAATGTAGCCGATGCAGCTGGTATTTCAAAAACTGCTGCTTCAAGTGCGGTAGATGCAGTATTTGACTCTATCTCATCAGCTCTAAGTAGTGGCGGAGATGTAAGACTTGTTGGTTTTGGAACATTTTCTGTTGCAAATAGAAAAGCAACAACAGGACGTAATCCACGTACAGGAGAAGTTATAAATATAGCTGCTTCAAAGAGTCCAAAATTCAAAGCTGGTAAAGCTCTAAAAGACGCAGTAAATTAAAATAAAATTTACTATTATTTAAAATACGTGCGGTAGTTTTCCGCACGTTTTTTTTTGTACATATCATTTTATTTAGTTATAGATTTTTTATTTGTTTTACTGTATTTATTGGTTATTGTAGTGGGCGGTTAGCTCAGTTGGGAGAGCATCTCGTTTACACCGAGAGGGTCGGCAGTTCGAGCCTGTCACCGCCTACCATTACGCGGGTGTAGCTCAGTTTGGTTAGAGCGCCGGCCTGTCACGCCGGAGGTCGCGAGTTCAAGTCTCGTCACTCGCGCCATTTTTTAAATGGTATCTCTAAAAATTTTCTAGTTATATTTTATTAATATTCTATCATTAGTATAATTAGTATTCAGGAGATTATTTTGCAAAAAATTAGTAGATCAGGTGTAGAAAAATATATCGGCTGTAAAAGATGCTTTGTTTTGCAATATAAATACAGAGTCAGCCCATCACAGATACCATTTACATTAAACTCAGCTGTTGATGAATTATGTAAAAATGAATTTGATTATTCCCGCAATAAAGGCGAGCCTCATCCGCTTTTTATAGAACATAATATAGATGCTGTTCCATTCAAACACGAAGATATTGATAAGTGGAGAAATTTTAGGCAAGGATTATCATATATATCAGAAGAACATAAATATCACTTTTATGGAGCAATAGATGACGTGTGGGTTAAACCAAATGGTGAATTGATTGTATCTGATGTGAAATCTACATCAAAAAAAATATTTGATTGGTCTGAAACAGCTAAATATGAATATGCTCGCGGTTATCAACGTCAATTAGAAATGTATCAATGGTTGTTTAGAAAGAATGGCTTCAATGTGTCTGATACTGCTTATCTAGTATATTTCAATGGTTTAAAAAACGAACCAATGTTTAATCAGACTCTAAAATTCGAACTGCATCTAGTGGAGTTAAATTGTAATGCCAATTGGGTAGAAGAAAAAATCATTGCAGCTAAATTATTGCTCGAGCAGGATGGTATACCAAATGGTTCTAAGTATTGCGAAACCTGCCAATATTTAAAAAAACGATGGGATATCTATAAGGATGTCAGTATCTAATTTTTATTACTAAGCTGTTAACTGTAAAATAAATTTCATATATTTTTCACAAAATTGAAACATCAAAAGAACGATTATAGATTTTAACATTAGATAAGGGGATACTTATGTATAAATCTATTTCTATGGGTGTTGCTGCTTTACTTCTTGCATCAACATCATCATTTGCAGACACTTACAATGTCACCAGCTCGTCAGATTCTGGTAATGATACACTTAGAGCTGCTATATTAGACGCTAGTTCAAAAAAGGGGCCACATACGATTAATGTTCATACCTCTGATATAGTTATTAACAAACCATTGTCATATTCTGGTAGTGATCTATTAAATATATATGGAGAAGGTCAAACAATAACATCAAATGGTAATTTTAATATTATTGAGAGCACAAATGGTGCAGATTTGGCGATAAGTTCATTAAATTTAATCGGACCTGGCGGATTTGATATTAACAACAGAGGTGATATTAACGAAGATGCAGGCAAAGGTGTATTTGTTGATGTTAGAGATGATCAAGAAGGCATTGTTAACTTAATATTGACAGACGTAAAAGTAGCTAATGTTGCAAATCATGGTATCCATATATCTGATTGTAACCTGGCGGATGATTGTGGCGGCGGCGGTGGTGGCGCTGGCGAAGGGTCTCCTGCAAGTATTTCTGTTACTTTAAACTATGTAACTGTCGATAATGTTGGGCAGGGTAAAATGGATGCAGATGGTCTCAGGGTTGATGAAAGAAGCATTGGAAGCATACATGCTACCATTAACAACTCTTCGTTCAAAAATGTAGGCGCTGATGGCGTTGAATTAGATGAAGGTCAATCAGGATCGGTTCTTGTTAGTGTGATTGACTCAAGCTTTATAGATAATGGTACATACTGTCTTCCTAGCATTCTGGAGTCATTTATGCCGGCAGAAGATGAAGGTGAGTTCGACGATTATAAAATAAAAGAAAATGAGATCCCAGCAGCTGTTGTTGGATCACCAGATGATACATGCATTGAAAGAGAAGTATCATTATATGACTCAGGATATGTCGAAGAATATGAATTTGGTATAGATACAGATGATGGTTTTGATATTGACGAAGCTGGACCAGGAGATCTTACAGCATCAATTATCGACACTATGATATCTGGTAACTTTGACGAGGGTCTTGACTTTGATGAAGAAGGCGCTGGTTCAATCAATATGATTATTGTGAATTCAAATTCAATGAATAATTCTGATGATGGATATAAGCACAGTGAATCAGATGATGGAGACGTCAACGCCTATGTTCTAGACAGTAGGGCCTACGAAAATGGTGGTAAAGGGTTTGTCTTTGAAGAAGAAGATGAAGGCAATGTTGCTGTAACTGTGGTTGACGTAATGACAACTGCAAATGATGATAGTGATGATACAGGTCTTGAAGTTGTTCAAGATGATGATGGTAATGGTAGTTTAACTATCTTATCATCTGATATATCTGACGGCATCGATGATGATGGTGTTACTATTACACAAAAATAATTATTATTATCTTTATTTTTTAAACCAGCCAATGACTTTGGCTGGTTTTTTTTATCAAATAAGAATTTGAAAACGTGTGTTTTTTTATAAATACATCAGTTAAATAATAACTCAGTAATAATTTATAATTTTGACATAAATTGGACATAATTCTGTCTTAATATTTAAATATGAAAACGCTTACAATTTTATTTGTGGTTTTTGTATTTATTCTTGGTATTTCTCCCCAAGACTCTTCGGCCATGACTCTATATAATAATGAACCAAAATTAAAAGTCATGGTCGAAGCATTTCATGATTTTAATTACGAAAAGATTGACGATATATCAGTTTATGTCTCACATAAAGATATTGAATTAAATGATGATTTGGAATTCAAAACCTATAAAGAAATTATAGAACAAAACTTTCAGAACCTAAATTATTCAATTACTAACCAATATGAGGATGCAGATTATCTAGTCGAAATTGATTATGGAATTGATTATCAGGAAAGTTATAGTAATTATCCAGTATATAGGTATGTAAAACCTAAAGAAAAAACTATATTCGAGTCAAAGAAAAATAATTTTGAATTTAAAATTCAGACAAAAGCACCTAGTGGACGTATCTTAGTCGGGTATCGAACATTCAAGGATAGTTTTTATAGTCGCCATCTATATATGGATATTTATTCCATAGATACAAATCAAAAAATATATCAAGGCAAAGCAGATAGTGATGGTAAGATAAAATCATTGCCATATGTTATCAATGGTCTTGCTTATGCGTTGTTTAATGATTTTCCAGGTATTAACTCTGTATTATATACATACGAAATTGGTGAAGACATATACAATCCTGAAGCCTACCTTCAAAGACAAAATAATAAATTTCTAAAAATTCAAGATAGAAAAATAAGAAACTGGTGATTAGCTTTGTCTATTGACCAATTTTTTTCCTAAATAGACAAGAGCTACAAAAATCATAAAATAAATTATTGGTGTCCTTATTTCGGGTGAAGATATCATTTCACTCATACCAGGTATTTCTTGATTTTTAGAAATGATATTGTCAAAACCTGATCCAATAGATGCCCATATAAAAATTGATGGGAAAATTCCAATTATTGTACCAATAATGAAATTTTTTGTCTGAACATTAAATAAAACAGCAACAAGGTTTGAAATACCAAATGGTATACCAACAAAAATTCTATATAATACAAAGAATATTAGTTCATTATTATGAAACTTTCCCCTTATATTTGAATATTTATTTTTAAATAAATTATTGAGATTTTTTTTAAATAAATATTGTGCTGAGATATATAATAGGGTCGCTCCAGCAGTAAGACCTATGAGCGAAATGACCGTTCCAAGATACGAACCTAATATCATACCTGAAAAAATTCCAATTGGGGCNTTAAAGCCAAGGAAGAAAGCCCAGAGCAGAGCTAAAATNATTATTNCAAGGGATGTAATGAGGGTGTTGTTTTGTGAGATTTCTATGANAGATTCTTTTAAGATTAATAAAAATTCAAGGGANATAATTTCCTGCAGTGAGAAACCATCAAAGATAATGACTANAAATNTAATCATACAAAATAAGTATNTTGATAGGATTATTTTTTTNTTATTATTCATAGNAATATTTANTTTAGAAAAACTNATTNATAAATTCTAGGATAAATATTACAAAATTATTATAANTAATTTTTAATTCTATACCCAGTCNNGAATATTCTCCAGATGATAAGCAAACATATTAANGTGAANGTTATTATNGCNAATATACTATACCCAATATANACATCGGAGTTTCCAAAGAATGCCCATCGGAANCCTGAAATAAGGTAAACTATNGGATTGAAGAGNGTAACCTTTTGCCAAAATTCNGGTAANAATGTTATNGAATAGAAACTTCCNCCTAAAAAAACCAATGGTGTTATGATTAAATCAGGAATGATTGTNATTTGNTCAAAGTTTTTTGCCCATATTCCAACNATGAAACCCATCANNCTGAANGCAACNCATGATANAAACAATATACAAATCATCCATATTGGATGNTGNATGCTAATATCNACAAGAAAAGATGCNGTTATAAGTATAATTAAACCAATTATCATCGACTTTGTTACTGCCGCAGAAATATANCCAATTACNATTTCCGTNTAAGANACGGGAGCGGATAGTAATTCGTTAATTGTNCCAATAAATCTAGGAAAATATATTGAAAAAGATGCATTTGANAGGCTCTGTAATGANACAGTNAGTANTATTAANCCTGGAACAATAAAACTACCATAGCTAACGTCACTAATGTTTTCCATTCTGCTNCCTATNGCCGAACCAAATACGATAAAATATAATACAGTTGAGATTACGGGTGATGCAATGCTTTGGACAAGTGTACGTATTGTTCTCGACATTTCGAATATATAGATAGCTTTTATTGCTTGAATATTCATAATTATTTACTCACTATATCTAAGAAAATTTCTTCTAACGATTTTTCTTTAGTCTCAATATTGTTAATAACATGCCCATCATTTTTAAGTATTGTTATAAACCTATCAAAGTTCTTATCACTCTTTAAGTAATTGTAATGAATTACATGTTGATTTGATTCAGCGTCATTAATTATATCAAACTCATCAGAGTATTTTGTATGATTTATTGCTTCACTCAGTTCTATTGATATTACTTTCTGTCCCATTTTTTCAATAAGTTCGGTTTTCTTTTCGGTAAGAAGTATTTTACCCTTATTTATGATAGAAATACGATCAGCGATCTCTTGTGCTTCTTCGATATAATGTGTAGTTAGTATAATAGTTGTACCCTTCGCCCTTATTTCTTTGATGAGTTGCCACATATCAATACGCAGATCAACATCTACCCCCGCAGTTGGTTCATCTAAAAATAGTATCTTAGGGTTGTGGCTGAGAGCTTTTGCAATAATAACACGTCTTTTCATACCACCCGATAGCTCAACAATTCTTTTGTCTTTCTTTTCCCATAATAAAAGCCTCTTAAGGATATCTTCTATATATTTGTCATCATTTTTGAATCCAAATAGGTTTCTTGTATAACGAACAACATCAATTACTTTTTCAAATGGTTGCAGTGCAATTTCTTGCGGAACTAATCCGATAATGGAGCGTGTTTTACGGTAGTCTTTTTTTACGTCAAATCCAGCAACTTTAACAGAACCTGATGACATATTGGTTATTCCGCACACTGCAGATATAAGTGTTGTTTTTCCTGCACCATTCGGGCCAAGTAGTGCAATAATTTCACCATCATGAATATCCAGATTAACACTAGAAAGTGCTTCTGTGCCATCTACAAATTTTTTAGATAAATTTTTTATCTCAATGATATTTTTCATTTATTTAAAGTTATTTTTATAGATTACTAATTTGAATGATAATTTGCAAAACTATAGTTTTTTATTTTAAAAACTACTATATATTATGTAGACGCTTTATTTATTATTACAAGGTGAAAGTTATGGAATATAAGAATAAATTATACATCAACGGTGAATGGCTTGATGGAGCAAATAAAGAGACATTCGATGTCATTAATCCAGCAACAGAAGAGGTGATAGCATCAGTTTCATCAGCTGAAATAGAAGACGCAAAAAAAGCTATAGATGCCGCAGAAGTTGCATTTGAAAGTTGGTCAAAGGTTTCACCGAGAGACAAGTCAGTAGTACTTCGTAAAGCATATGAATTATTTATGGATAGAATTGAGGATTTTGCAAAAATCATCACGCTAGAAAATGGTAAAGCATATGGTGATGCAAAAGGTGAAGCACTATATTCTGCTGAGTTTTTTCGTTGGTATTCTGAAGAAGCCGTTAGAGGTATAGGTCAAATATCTAATGCACCTGCCTCAGGGGCACGTATCGTCGTACAATATAAACCAATTGGAATTTCTATCCTTGTAACACCTTGGAATTACCCAGCAGCGATGGGTACAAGAAAAATTGCACCAGCAATTGCTGCTGGTTGTCCTGTAATCATCAAACCAGCATCAGAAACACCGTTAACCATGCTCGAACTTATGCCATTACTTGAAGAAGCAGGNGTTCCAAATGGTCTTGTCTCTGTTCTTCCATCACGAAATACATCTAAATTGGTTGATCATTTGCTGCATGATAAAAGAGTAAGGCTTGTATCATTTACTGGTTCAACAGAGGTGGGAAGAAAGTTATTAAAAGGTGCTAGTGATCAAGTATTAAAGACATCAATGGAACTTGGTGGTAATGCACCGCTAATTGTCTTCGATGACGCTGATATGAATACGGCTGTCGAAGGAGCAATGGTTGCCAAGATGAGAAACCTTGGTGAGGCATGTACAGCNGCTAATAGAATTTATGTCCATGAAAACATTGCAGAAGAATTCAAAGTTAAATTCTCTGAAAGAATGGGATCCTTAAAAGTTGGCAATGGTTTAGATAAATCTGTTGATGTTGGCCCATTAGTCAATAAAGAAACACGTGATAAAGTTGCGTTCTTTGTTGAGGACGCTTTATCAAAAGGGGCTGAGCTTTGTGTTGGTGGTCAAAACATAGNCGGTCCGGGGTATTATTATCCTCCGACAGTNTTGTTTAATGTATCTGATAAATCTGAGTGTTTGAATGATGAAATATTCGGGCCTGTGGCAGCAATACAAACATTTAATGACACAGAGGAAGTGATCAAAAGAGCTAACGATACCGAATACGGTCTTGTCGCATATGTCTTCACAGAAGATATGAAAAAAGGCATGCAGGTCTGCGAAAGACTAGATTATGGAATGGTTGGTTTAAACAGAGGTTTAGTCTCTGATCCTGCCGCTCCATTTGGTGGTACAAAACAATCTGGACTTGGTAGAGAAGGTGGACATGAAGGGATGCTTGAATTCATGGAAGCCCAATANATATCTTCAATCTGGTAATTGGGTAAGATATTNATTAAANGTNTAAAATGGGNGTTTGATTTTATNCCCATTTTCTAACNNTTTGTAAGACTGAAATTTCCTAAAAAATTTAACCCCAATAGAATTGAATGCTCCAAAATATAGAANTGTGAGTTTTTTGTTTTTATTNGTAAATAAGCATATTGATTGTATCTNATTTGCCCATATATTCTGCTTATATAATTTATTTTTGGAGTATCAATATGAAATATTTAAACAGTTTTTTTGCATTTTTTGCAGTAGTTTTTTTCTCTTCTAATTTAATTGCTTCACCTTTAGTTGATGTTGAATGGTTAAAAGGAAAAATTGAATCAGGGGAAACAAATAGTAACATCCTTCTGATAGATATTAGAAATAGTATTGGCGGCGGCAGTTACGAAACGTATCTTGATGGTCATATACCTACATCAATTCATTCAGATTATGGTAAAGATGGATGGAGAGTAAATGTAGATAATACAGTTGGACTCGTCCCAACAGAAGAACAGTTTCAAATTTTAGCGAGAAGTCTTGGAGTAAATGATGATACACACGTTGTAATTATTCCAGCTGGTGTTTCATCAAGTGATTTTGGAAGTGCAGCACGTAGTTATTGGACCTTTAAAGTTTTTGGGCATGATAATGTTTCTGTGCTAAATGGCGGTTTAAATGCCTGGAAGAATGCATACCCAAATGAAATTGAGACTGGTGATTTCGTTAAAAGATCTGCTGGTAATTTTACAGCAAAATTTGTTCCAGAACTTTACATCAGCACAGATGATGTTGTAAAGGTTGTTGGTAATAAGGGGGATATCATATTACTTGATGGTCGACCAGCTGATCAATTTTATGCTGAAGCACAACATCCGAAAGCTCGTATTGCAGGCAGATTACCGGAATCCGTAATGCTATTTCAAGAAAATGCCTATAACGTTGCACAAAATATTTTAAAATCTGACTCAGAGCTCAAAGAAGTTTTTGCTGATTATCTAAATGAAGATGTTATCAGTTATTGTAATACAGGGCACTGGGCTGCAAACAACTGGTTTGTTTTATCGGAAGTTCTAGGTAATAAAAATGTTAGACTATACGATGGTTCAATGGTGGAATGGACACAAGATCCTATCAGACCAGTTGAGACTTCTGGTAGATCAAATCTTGATAAGCTAAAGGGTATAATAGGCTAATATTTTATATATTCTGAATAATTTTATGATATAAAATTGATATGATCAGAATTCAAAATATTGGAATATTCTCTTTTTTATTGTTAGCAGGTCTAAGTACAGGCCTGCTAGCATTTTTTGATTCTGGATTGAAGGGTATTGTACTACTTTCACTTGGCATTATCCTTGGTATCACCTTCTTATTTTTCCAATATGGATTTGCATCAGGATGGAGAAATCTTATTGTAGATAAAAATCCATCAATGATTTCCTATCATTTTCTGCTTGCTACAATTTGCTCTCTCTTCTTTATTCCACTGATAGGCTTAAATTCTGGGATTATAGGCAGTATTGCCCCCGTTAACTTATCATTGGTTATTGGGGCGCTTATGTTTGGTTTTGGTATGCAGCTCGCCAATGGATGTGGTTCTGGAGTATTATTTACATTTGGTGCTGGTTCGGGAAGGATGATTATTGCATTACCTTTTTTCATTATAGGTTCGGTATTAGGTACCTATATATTGCCATTTGTAATTGATGTTATGTCTCTAGGGCAGATTGTTATAGGCAATGATTTCCCTCTCTTTTTAAAGACATTGATTAATGTTTCACTTCTCGCTTTCATGTTTCTAATCTTTCAATTTTTTGCTCGAAAGAAAAAAATACAGTTAAACAAGAAATTCCTGATTGGTACCGTTATTATAGCAATATTATGTATTATGGTTCTTTTCTTTTCTGGTTCTCCGTGGGGTGTAACTTATGGCTTTACACTTTGGGGTGCTAAAATATTTTCTGCTTTGGGTATTCCTGTAGAAAATTTTACATTCTGGAACTGGCCAGGACCAAAGAGATCATTGGAACACTCTGTTCTCTCAGATGTTAGCAGTATGATGAATATTGGAATGATTATTGGTGCTGGTTTATTGGCTTCAATTACAGGGTTGTTTTCAAAAAGTAATTGGCCTCCAAAAGCTGAGTTAATTTCAGCAGGAATTGGTGGTATACTTATGGGTGTGGGGGCTAGGTTGAGCTTTGGCTGTAATATTGGTGCATTTCTTGGTGGAACTGCCTCTGGAAGTTTGCATGGATGGATTTGGTTTGCAATGGCATTTATTGGTACATACTTTGGCATAATTTATAGAAATAAAGTAGGTTATAAATAATGAATGTTAAAAGAATATATGCAGTACTCATAATCATCGGATTTATAATGGCAATATACGATCATCTTACAAGTCCTGTTCTCGCACTCGCATCACCGGGTCAAAGTGAGAACGCCTGTGCCCCATGCGGAGCACCTTGTTTGGATAAGGAATAATATGCGGTATATTTTTTTATTATTTTTAACCATTTTTCTTGTTAATGAGGCAGATGCTGCATCGCGTTTGGAACAATTATATTTGGAGTCTCAACTTATAAATAATTATTCAGATGATTTGTATATTAATGAGAACGATTTTGTTATTGGTAAAGAAGATGCTGAAATAACAGTAGTTGAATTTTTTGATTATAACTGTGGTTACTGTGAAAGAGCTTTAGCCGACCTAATTAAACTCATAGACTCCAATCCTAATATTAAAGTTGTATTAAAAGAATATCCAATTTTGAATGATAATTCATATGATTTAGCTAAATTATCTCTTTCTGCAGGATTGCAGGGTAAGTATTTTGAATTCCATAGTATTTTATTGTCAACTAAGGGGACGGTCTCCTACGATCAAGCTTTAAAAATAGCTGCTGATATAGGTTTGGACATTTTAAAATTAGAGGATGATTTTAAGAGCCAACAAGTTAACGATATCATTGCCAATACAAAAGTTTTAGGTTATTCTTTAGCCGTATCAGGTACTCCGGCATATTTTGTTGGTGATATAAAACTAGCAGGTGCTGTCGGTTATGAAACCTTGCAAGAAGTNGTAAATTATATAACAGAGGGTATNTCTATNGATGATTATATAGTNCAACTAGCTCAAGCAGGCGATAGTGATGCCTATAAAGTTATGGTTAGATATGGATTGTATTAATTTTAATTAAAGAATAGGACGTGAAAAATGGATAAAGGTATATTGTGGAGAGGCGGACTTATTTTAGTCTTTGGTTTGGTTATTTGGTTCGGGTATTCCCTATCAGGAGATATGAGAGATGGAGCAAAGGCGCGCTCTGGTAAATTTTATGATAAAGCAATTGCTATTTACGAACCAATTGCTGAAAATGGTTCAAGCATTCCATTTTGGAATCCGCAAACCAAAGCTCAACAGGAAATTGGACACATACATGCTTTTAGAGATGATGGGCAAGATAATTGGGAAGAAGCTGTAAAATGGTGGTCAAGAGCATCAAAAGGTGGAAGTGTTGTTTCTCAATTTGCTATTGCGCAAGCGTATAAAAGTGGACAAGGCGTCGAAGAATCATTAGAAAATGCTTATGTTTGGGCAATGGTCGCTGGTGATAAAAAATCAAAAAGCCAAAACAGATACCTAGTGGATGCAAGGAATTCAGCAAAAGATTTATCAGCTGATCAAATGGCCTCAGCCGAAAAAGCAATCAAGGCATGTATTGACTCANATTTTGTTGATTGCCCATATTAATAATTCGTGTAAAGTGGGATATTTCTTCGATTGACTTATCCCACTATGCACACAAATCAGATAGTTTTTCTTTCCATTCTATAAGTTTAACAAACTTATCATTAATTTTTGTATTTTTGCTGACTTTATCACCCCAAGTTAGAGAGCCTAAAATTATCATATCAGCGTAAGAGATGCCTTCTTCGAGTATAAATTCTTGTTTTAAAAGAATATTATTTAAGAAATTACAACACTTATCAAATTCATTTTTTGTAGAGCTCATAGCGAGTTCCTGAAATTGTTTTGGATGCATTCCAAACCTCTTAGTTCTGCTTTCTACAAAGTATTTTTTATCTTCATCGTGAAGGCATTCGATTATATCGAATGCAACCCGTTCAAGTATTGAATAGTTTAGAAAGTGATCTGACCAATGGTTTATCAATCTGATTGCGTCAAGG
>PAHC01000014.1 GCA_002704755.1 Rhodobiaceae bacterium | reverse complement strand
AAAATTGCCTCACCTAGTAATTGTGCAACAGAGATCAATTTAATTTTTTTTGACCCGTTCTGGATGCTTTCATTGTAAATCGTATCGCTAATAATAAGATTTTTTAAATCTGATGCTTCAATGTTTTTTACAGCTTCACCAGATAGTACTCCATGAGTTATGTAGGCACTTACCTCATTAGCTCCTGACTCTAGTAATTTGCTCGCTGCATTGCATAATGTTCCACCGGAGTCCACAATATCATCAACGAGTATACACGATCTTCCCTCTACATCTCCGATGATATTCATAACTTCAGATTGTCCAGGTTTATCTCTTCTTTTATCTACTATTGCAAGTGGAGCTCCACCAATTCTCTCCGCGATTAGCCTTGCTCTTACAACCCCGCCTACATCAGGAGATACCACAGTTACATTATTAATATCAAATGAGTCTCTGATATTATTTACGATAACAGGTGCTGCAAATAGGTTATCTGTTGGTATATCAAAAAAACCTTGTATTTGACCCGCATGTAGATCAATAGTTAAAACTCGATCAGCACCTGCATTTGTAATTAAATTTGCAACTAATTTTGCTGATATTGGTGTTCGTCCGGATGACCTTCTGTCCTGCCTTGCATAGCCAAAATAAGGAATAACTGCTGTAATTCTCCTTGCTGATGAACGTTTTAGTGCATCGATCAGGATTAGTAGTTCCATCAGATGATCATTTGCTGGATATGAAGTTGATTGAATAATAAAAACATCTTCTCCCCGAACATTCTCGAGTATTTCTACGAAGACTTCCATATCTGCAAATCTTTTTACATTGCAACTTGTGAGAGGAATTTTTAAGTATGAAGCAATAGCATTAGCTAGTGGAGGATTAGAATTTCCTGTAACAATTTTTATATTTTGTTCTTTTTTATTCATGTTAGACGTGATCTTTTATGTCACAATAGCATGTTTGGGTAATATGTAAATATGCCACAATAATTATGACCTAAAAATTTGGATTAATTTACAATAAGAATCGCATTTGCTTGCCTTCCATAATCTATTTCATTTCTATGTTGTGACCTCCTGTAAGAGAAGAAATCTCTCTCGTTTTTATATGTATCCATTTTAATAACATCATACTTTCTTATCCCAATTTGATAAATTTTATTTGAACAATATTCCTGTAAATTAAAGTATTTTCCTCTGTTAACTGTTTCAAAAAACTTTTTGTTGGAAGGATCTTGTCTGATGAATTCTTGATAAAATTCTATACCAACCTCATACGAGTCCTGTTGTATACAGGGTCCTATTATTGCATATATGTTTTTAATCTCTCCACCAATATTTAAGATTTGTTCTACTGTATTTTCTATTATACCTTTTTGTGCACCTTTCCATCCGGCGTGCACAGCTCCTATAATTTGCTCTTTGTTTTCGTATAGCAGAATTGGGGTACAGTCTGCAGTAAGAATTGATAGGATAATGTCATCTCGTCTAGTAATTATTGAGTCTGCTATAAATTTATCAGTAAGTTTGCTATCAATAATCTTGCAAATATTGGTGTGTTGTTGAGTTGGAATTACTATAGGTCTTAAAGAACTCACTGAAGAGTCCATCTCTTGAGAGATGATTTTTCTATTTTGAGCAATATTTTTTTTAGAGTCATCAGATAAATAACTACAATTTAAACTGTCATATATTCCTGTTGACACACCACCCTGTCTCTTAAAAAAACCATATTTGCAATTATTAAATTTTATATTTTCTGATGTGATAAATTTAAGGTTCATATAATTGAGATCGGTACAGTTTTTGGATTATTTGAAAAGTACATTACTTTGAAGAGTTCTCCCATCTTATCATTATCAATCAGTCTATGATATTGTCGATGCAACTTGTCTAATTGACTATCACTGGCATTTTCTTTCAGTATTTCGTATCTTTGGTTAATCCCCAAACCAATCAAAAAATCTCTTTGTGTTATCGGACCATAACTTTTGATATTATCTTTTTTTGAAATATAGCTATAGCGGTTAAAATCTACATGGGATGTTAGATCGCTCTCACCTGGTTTATGAAATATTGAAACTTTTTTATGTTTTGATAGAGCTTGAAGTGTATCACCAGATGAACCATTNGTNTTTGCGTAATCTATTACCAATAAGCCTCCATTAACTCGGATCTTTGAAAATATTTTTTCAAGTATTGTATCTTGGATAGGAGATATTTCATATAATTGACCATTTATTGGACTCTCAATTGTTTTATCTAGAATGCTTTGATAATCAGGATTAACCTCGATTGACTCAAATGTTAAATTATTCTGTTGATCAAGTGATATAACTCTTTCTCTAAATTTATTGTTATTAAATTGGTATTGTTTTATTGGNATTGCATCAAAGAATTCATTNGCGACTACAAAGTTTATTCCATTTGGTAATTCATTTAATGATGAAAAGTGTTTAAATGGATNGTGTATGTTTTTTCTTTGAATTTTGGAGAGNATATTACTTTGTTCATATAACCATATTTTGATCGAAGAATAGAAGTCATTAAAATTTTTAGATACTCTNAGAATATCCTGCATCATTAGCCCGTTACCTGGGCCAAGTTCAATTATATTTATTTTTGGTTTACCAATTTTGAACCANAAATCAATGATCCATACTGCAATTAATTCTCCAAACATTTGGCTTATTTCAGGAGAGGTTATGAAATCATCGTACTTACCGATAGGTTTTGAATTTATATAATAACCGAAATCTTTATCACTGAGACAAATTTCCATATATTCATCAACACTGATGGGTCCGTGATTTTTAATTTCCTGAAAAATTTTTTCTTCAAGATTCTTGTATTTTTTATTCATCTTTTTTTTGTATATTTTTATATAAAATCAAACCAACTAATATCATCGGGATAGATATTATCATTCCCATCGTTAGCCAATCAGTAANAATATATCCAATTTGTTGATCGGGTAATCTAAATTGTTCTAAGAAGATCCTAAAAGCCCCATATGTTACAAGAAATATTGCTGATGCCATTCCTTTATTATGGAGGATTTTATTTCTTTTAGATAAATATGCTAAGATTAAGAATAATATNAGTCCTTCAAGTAATGCTTCATATATTTGAGATGGATGGCGTGATACGCTATCGTTTGNATATATTACAGACCATGGTAGATCAGAGTAAGTTCCGATTAATTCTGTATTTATGAAATTTGATAATCTACCAAAGAATATTCCAATTGGAGCAGAGATGGCAATAAGGTCCATAAATGCTAAAAAGCTTTTNTTATTCTTTTTACTATAAAAGTAGATTGNAATAATTATACCAAGNAGCCCACCGTGAAATGACATACCACCATTCCAAACTCTAAAAATTTCAATAGGGTTTCCGATAAAATAAATAGGGTTATAAATTAATACATATCCGACTCTTCCACCAAGTAATATNCCAAATACAATCCATGGTATTAGGTCACTAAGAGATAATATCATAGATTTATTATCTCCTGNACATGAGGAAACAAACTTAGATTTTAGATATAGCCATCCAAGTAGAATCCCACATAAATAGGATAACCCATACCAATGAATATTAATGAAACCTATATTTAGTGCTATTGGATCTATATATGGCAGTATTATTGCTGTCGTGAACATTTATTATGTTTTACCATTGATTTTTAACACTAATATATCATAATCATGAAAAAAATAATTTAAACTTATCAGGAAAGTTTTATGAAAGATAATAGTTCAAAAATATTCAACAAACTAGCTGAGGTAATGTCAGAAACAGCAGGGCTCGCTAATAATGTAAAAAAAGAGGTAGAAATTATTGCAAAATCTCAAGTTGAACGTATTTTAAACGATTTCGAGGTTGTGCAGCGAGATGAATTTGATGTGATGAAAGAAATGTTAGTTAATTCTTCAGATACAATNAACAAACTAGAAAAAAAAGTCAAATCTCTTGAAAATCAAATTAAAAAAATAAAAACTACAAAATAGTGGATAAGTTAAACTTCTAACTCAAAAACATCGAACTATATCTTCTGTAAATAAAAAATTAATTATTTACAATGAAGATGAAGAATATAGTTAAACATTTATCTTTTGAGTTATGGAAAATATTCTTTATTTAGATCGCAATGAACATCCACTAGATATCATTGAAAATTNGGCAGAAACAGAAAATTATTCTTTCAGCAGGTCTTTAAAGGATGAATTGGACTTATGGATTTCCTCGAAAAATTCTAATTTCCGTATAAATTTTAACTGGAATGGTATGCTAGAAGGAATCCATGTTGCTGCATTTTTTGATACAAAAATACCAGATCACAGAGTTAATGAAGTAACAAAATTAACTATAAAAATTAATCAATTGATATGGTTAGGACATTTTGATATTTGGACGAATGAGCAAATACCAGTATTCAGATATAATTTACTTCTAGCCGGAGGGNTATTACCAACAAATAGACAATCTAATGCATTATTAAGTCATATATTGGAAGCTTGTGAAAAATACTATCCTACATTTCAATACGTAATATGGGGTGGCAATGACGCAGATGAGGCGATAACGAATGCAATCTTTACAACTGTTGGAGAGTCATGAGTCTATCATCAATAGAAAATATAAACATTATTGGTTTTGGAAGGATGGGAAAATCAATGTTAAGTGGTTGGTTAAATAATCAACTTGATAAAGAAGTAGTAAAGATTGTGGATCCTTTTCTTAATAAGGAAGACCCATTCTTAATAAATCACGCTTTAAAACTTCATGATATGGATAAAATAAGATTAGATGATGGGATTGTTCTAATTGCTGTCAAACCTCAGGTGGCAGGTGATTTATTTAATAAATTAAAAGGAATGATATCAGAAAATACTGTTATTATATCAATAATTGCAGGATATTCTATTGCTGATATGAGAAAATATTTAGGTCCAAAACCTACAATAATAAGAACAATGCCAAANACTCCTGCATCTATCGGGAAAGGGATAACAGCATTATTTTCTGAAAACAAGCTAGCTACAGATCTGATAAGTAAAGTTGAGAGTTTGTTTGGCTCAATGGGAAAATTTTTTTGGGTTGAGAATGAAACAGATATGCATGCTATAACTGCAATCTCTGGAAGTGGGCCGGCGTATTATTATTTATTNGCTGAGTGCTTATCTGCTATTGCTGTAAAACATGGGTTAAAAAGAGAGCTTGCGGATATACTTTCAACTCAGACATTTATCGGATCATCTGCTTTAATGGAAAATTCANCAAACATAGGAGNTGTTGAACATAGAGAAAATGTAACATCACCTGGCGGAACAACTGAAGCGGCATTGAAAATATTCATGAATAATGATAAATTAAAATTATTGATAGATGAAGCTGTTGGTATGGCTATTGAGCGAAGCAAAACTCTATCTAATTAATAATTATCTGAGACTCTAGATTTAAAATGACCAAGTCAAACAAAGAAATAGCAGTTGATGCTCTTTTGAGCTTATTGGAAAAAGAGAACTATAATCTAATTACNATAGAGAAGGTTGCAAGAAGAGCAAAGCTCAAAAAAGAGAACATAAAAGCTGATTTTTTAGATCTAGACTCAATTGTTCATGAGTTTTTGAATAATATTGATCTAGAGGTAGGAGATCTTACTCGGGAAGATGCAAATACAAAAGATCCAAAGGATATTATATTTAATATCATTTTGAATAAATTAGAACTGTATAGCAGGCGAAGAAATGCAATCATTAATCTGATTGGGAAGGAGTCAAATTTTAGGAATAAATATTTTTTTCAGATGACAAATATTACAAGAATATTTGATAACATATATATAAATGACAAGCAAAAAAACTTACAAAAATTATCACGTGATATAGGGTTAGTCCATATATATAAACAGACTATAGATCAATGGATATTAGATGATGATATGTCAAAAATAATGTCTTTTTTGGATCAGAAACTTATAAAATCAGGTAAAATTTTTGAACGAATCAGTAAACCAATAAAATTTGTTGACAGTCTGGTTTCAAAGTTCTCAAAATCAAGGTCTGNTTAGTCAAAAAAATCATTATATTCATTNCTTTTTTCTTCTAGAATAAATAACAATATTGTATATACTTCATATTGTTTATTTCAATANCGGGTAATTAAATGGCAGCACANTTTGATAATCGTGATGGTTATATNTGGTTCAATGGAGGGTTGGTTGATTGGCCAGATGTAAAATTACATGTTTTAAGTCACGCACTGCACTACGCTAGCTCTGTATTCGAGGGTGAACGAGTATACAATAAAAAAATCTTTAAATTAGAACAACACACAGAACGTTTATTTTATTCAGCTGAAAGAATGGATNTGAAAATCCCATATACTCAAGAGCAGGTTAATGAAGCTTGTAAAGAAATCGTCGAAAAAAATTCCATAATTGATGGTTATGTTAGACCAATTGCCTGGAGAGGTGCAGAAATGATGGGGGTATCTGCACAATCAACTAAAATTAATTTAGCTATTGCAGTTTGGGAGTGGCCATCTTATTTTGATCCTGAACAGAGATTGAAGGGCATTAGGCTAACACTCTCAAAATGGAAGCGACCATCACCTGAAACTATACCTTGTGATACAAAAGCAGCAGGATTATACATGATATGTACATTATCAAAACATGATGCTGAAAAACTTGGTTATGCAGACTCACTTATGCTGGATTATGAAAATTATGTTGCTGAAGCAACTGGCGCTAATGTTTTCTTCATTAAAGACGGAGAAATACATACACCTAAACCAGATTGCTTTCTTGATGGCATAACTAGACGAACTGTCATTGAAATTGCTAAAAATAGAGGTATTAAGGTAATTGAAAGAAAAATATTACCAGAAGAAATGACCGATTTTTCAGAATGTTTCTTGACAGGAACGGCAGTAGAGGTAACTCCTGTGTCTGAGATTGCGGAATACAAATTCACACCCGGTGAGATAACAAAAAACCTGATGGAAGATTATTTAATGTTTGTCAAAAATTAGTCTTCCCAACGCGCCATTCTCTCAATATCCTCTTGTTTTTGTTCTACCCAGATAGATCTATTTTTATAAACTTCTTTTTTCCAAAATGGTGCACTATTTTTTAGATAATCCATAATATATTGGGTTGCTTCTTGACAGTCGGTTCTGTGGTCTGATGATGTAATTACAAACACAATATTTTCACCAGGCAATAATTCTCCAAATCTGTGAATGACAGTTAAATTATGTATTTGCCATTTCTTTTTNGCATTTTCAGCGATATTTAAAATCTNGCTTACAGCCATATCTGGATAACAATCAAGATTTAAGCTAATTAAGTTTTCTTCAGCTCTAACTTTACCAATAAATAATGATATTGCTGCATTCGTTTTTGAGGAACTTTCAAATTTTTCGAGCTCCTGACTTACTTGGAAATCTTCTTTTCTAATATCAATATACATCTTATCCTCCTGTCATAGGTGGGAAAAATGCAACTTCATCATTATTAGTTATTTTAGAGTCTGATCGGCTAATTTTTTGATTAATCGCAAATTTTATTTGTTTTCTATTTGCAAAGGCTGCTTCATAACTTCCACCCATTGTACACAAAAAATTTATTAATGTTTTTACATCGGTGACGTGTTCTGGAACTTTAATTTCCTCTTCACGTTTATCAATAATTTCTGCAACCCAGGCAAAATATTTTATTTTCATATCAAGATCCACCTTTTATCTTTTTTACAGAAGATTGAATATATAATACTAAAGTAATGACTGTTACTATCGCTGATAATAAAATCAACCAATTTGTGACTTGGGTTATGATTGAGTTTTCTGTTTGTTGTAGCGATGCAACGAATAGAAATATTAGTGATATAAATTGAATACTAGTTTTGATTTTAGATAGACCTGTCACATCAATGCTTATGCTATAATTAGCCATAACTTCTCTCAAAGTCATAATAATAATTTCCCTAGCAGCGATGATGTAAATACAAATTAACGATGTCACATTTAGGAAAGATGAATTCAAGAATAGCATAAACATCAAAATGACAAGAAGTTTATCTGCAATCGGATCTAAAATCTTTCCTAATAGGGATGTCTGGTTTAACTTCCTTGCCAGATATCCATCAATAAAATCTGATAATGATGCATACAAAAAAATAAAGAAAGACAAAAGGCGCAAAATATAAATATCCGATGAATATAGGCCGATTATGAGAGGGATTGCAACTAACCTGCTCATAGTAATTAAATTAGGAATTGTATAAATATTATTCATATGATTATCAACTTTCATGAAATGATTGGTATATATCCATTGCCAATTTTTCACTAATGCCAGGTACTCTCATTATATCATCTACATTTGCGTCCTGTATAGACTTCATACTTCCAAAATATTTCATTAATTGATTTTTTCTTTTAACACCAATACCTTCAAGATCATCAAGTTTTGAGTATTTAAGTGCTTTATTTCTACGAATTCTATGACTGCCTATTGCAAACCTGTGTGCTTCATCTCGCATTCTTTGCAAGAAGTAGAAGATAGGGTCGTTTGTATCTAGAATTATTATTCCATTTTTTGGAGTATGTATTTTTTCCATTCCATGCTTTCTTTTTTTATCTTTTGAGATACTTATCAATTGAATCTGGTTAAGGTTAAATTCATTTAGTATATCTCTTACTATATTTAATTGACCTAAACCACCATCAATAATTATTAAGTCTGGAGAATTTTCATACGCAACCTTATTTTCTGTTTTAGAAAATCTTCTGGTAAGAACCTCTTTCATCATACCATAATCATCACCAGGTGAAATTTCTTCTGATCTAATATTAAATTTTCTATAGCTTTTATTCTCGAGGCCATCTTCACCAACTACCACCATGGCCCCAACAGGGTGGCTGCCTTGAATATGGCTGTTGTCGTATATTTCAATCCTCTTTGGAGTTTTATTCAATAAAATTTTGTTTGCTAGACCATCCATAAGCTCTTTGTGGTTATCTATTTGATTTATTTTTCTATTGAGTGCTTGTTCACAATTCATGAGAGCTTTTTGAATAAGTTTGTGTTTTTCTCCTATTTTTGGAATTTGTATATAAACTTTTTTCTTATTCTTTTCACATAAAGCCCATTCTAGTAACTTTTTACTTGGAATTTCATGGGAAATAATAATATCTTTGGGACAAGGATGTGTTGTGTAAAATTGAGCTAGAAATGAATCCAAAATCTCTTCATTAGTATCTAGTTTATTACTGATAGGGAAATATTCTCTATTACCCCAATTTTGTCCTGCTCTAATAAAAAATACTTGCACACATACTAAATTATCTAACTTCATTATAGCAAAAATATCTGCATCATTAACGCTTGTGTTGTTTATAGTTTGTTGTGATTGGATTTTATTAATTGTTTCAAGACGGTCTCTTAACCTTGCTGCATTTTCATAATTTAATTTTGAGGACTCTTGCTGCATTGCAGAATATATTTTGTCTTTTATCGTGCTTGCTTTCCCTTTCATAAACAGATCTAAGTCATCAAGAAGAGAGTTGTAATTTTTTTTTGAAATTTCACCTGTACAGGGCGCAGAACATTTATTAATTTGATATAAAAGACAAGGGCGTGATCTATTTTCAAAAACACTATCGGAACATGTTCTTAGCAAGAAAGCTTTTTGTATAATATCAATTGTCCTATTCACTGCGCCCGCAGACGCAAAGGGACCATAATATTGCCCATTAATTTTTTTTTCTCCTCTATATTTCATTAATCTCGGATAGGAATGTTGATTGTTAATTAGGATATGAGCGAAAGATTTATCATCTCGCATTGCGATATTATATTTAGGTTTATTTTTTTTTATAAGATTTGCTTCTAAAAGTAGAGCCTCAGCTTCAGAAACAGTTATTATAAATTCCATGCTTTTCGTTTCTGAGATCATTTTTTTTATTCTATTTGAGTGATTATTGGGGTTTGTGTAGCTTTTGACTCTATTTGATAAGTTTTTTGCTTTTCCGATGTAAAGAATCTTTTGATTTGCATCTAACATTCTATACACACCAGGTTTTCTAGAGAGAGTCTCTGTGTATTTTTTTATAATTTTTGCTCCAGCTTGGAGATTTGTTAACTGTGAAACCATAGAAACTAATCAACTTTCACTTCGATATAATCTGGTGTTTTCCATGATAAATGTTGGCCCGAGTCTATTGCAATTATTTGTCCTGTAACTGATCTTGTTGAAAGTATAAATTTGATAGCGTTGGAGATATCTTTTATATCAGGTTTTTTTTGTAGGGGGGTGTTATTAGCTTCTTCTGCAAAGTCATCATCTGATTGGTCGTTGTTTGCTAATATAGGTCCTGGTGCTACTGCATTCACCCTAATAAGAGGACTATATTCTTGAGCCATCATTTGAGTTGCACCCCATAACGCAAACTTACTGATAGAATAACTGAAATAAGATGGGTTCATTCTCAGAACTCTTTGATCAATTATATTTATGATATTTTTGTCTATTTCATTATTGCTTTCATTTGTTTGGGCAATATGTTTGGAGATCAACAAGGGAGCTAAAAGATTAATATTGATATGATCATTAAACCTATCATTAGAAAAATCTCTTGCACTATCAAATTCAAAAATAGACGCACAATTTATTAATGTATCAAGTTCTCCATTGCAATCTTTATCAATCTCATCAATCATTTTCATGATTTGATTTGAATTAGAGAGATCTGCTTTATATATTTGCGCATTAACTTTCTTTTTAATTAGAGAGTCTCTAAGTTTTTGAGCTTCTTCAATTGAATTGTTATAGTGGATTAGTATTCTATTATTATCTTCTGCTAAAGTATTGACTATTGATTTGCCGATTCTTTTTGCACCACCAGTCACTAAAATAGTTCTCATTTTTATCCTTTAATTCTATTTAACTAATTCATCAATTAGTAGGTTACTATTACTGATTTTTTTAATTTCATCTCTAATTTTTGCTGCCTTTTCAAATTCTAAATCAGACGCAGCCTCTACCATTTCTTTTCTTAATCTATCTAGTTTCTTCTCTAAACTTTCACTATCATTAACAATCTCAGAATCTATTGAAATATCATAGTAATCTTTCTCATAGATGGAGTAATCAAGATCATTAATATTACTTTTTATGGTTTCGGGTGTGATGTTGTTATCGTGATTGTATATTTTTTGTTTTTCTCTTCTTCTTTCTGTTTCATATAATGCTCGCGAAATAGAATTCGTAATTTTATCTGCGTATAGTATAACTCTGCCATTAACATTTCTAGCGGCACGACCAATTGTTTGTGTAAGGGATGTCTCAGATCTCAAAAAACCCTCTTTATCTGCATCGAGTATTGCAACTAATGAGCATTCAGGTATATCTAATCCCTCTCGCAATAGATTTATTCCAATTAGAACATCAAATACACCTTTTCTCAAATCATGTATTATCTCAATTCTTTCAATTGTATCAATATCTGAGTGAAGATATCTAACCTTTATACCTTTTTCATGAATATATTCAGTAAGATCTTCAGCCATTTTTTTTGTTAAAACTGTTATTAACACTCTCTGATTATTTCTGCTAACTAACTCAATTTCATCAATTATATCTTCAACTTGATTTTTAACTGGCCTAATTTCTGTAATTGGATCGATCAAACCTGTTGGACGGATTATTTGTTCAATAAACTTTCCATCTGTTTGACTAAGCTCCCATTTCCCTGGAGTAGCAGAAACATAAATTGTTTGCGAGCGCATAAAATTCCACTCATTAAAATTTAATGGTCTATTATCTTTACAAGAGGGTAGCCTGAAACCATATTCAGATAGATTTTCTTTTCTGCTCAAATCACCTTTGTACATTGCACCTAATTGCGGAATTGTTACATGGCTTTCATCAATAAATACGATGGCATTTTCAGGCATGTATTCAAATAAAGTTGGCGGTGGTTGACCCTCTTGTCTTCCCGATAGGTATCTAGAGTAATTTTCAATACCGGCACATGTACCTGTTGTATTTATCATCTCAAGATCAAAAATAGTTCTTTGCTCTAGTCGTTGAGCTTCGAGTAACTTATTTTCTTTATTGAAAAACTCAAGTCGATTTTTTAGGTCAACTTTAATTTGTTTTATAGCTGTATCTAGAGTTGGTTTTGGTGTTATGTAGTGTGAATTTGCAAAGATAGTTATTTCTTCAATATCCTGAAATACTTCACCGGTTAATGGGTCAAATTCACTAATTGATTCAATTTCATTCCCAAAGAATGAAATCCTCCATGCTCGGTCATCAAAATGGGCAGGAAATATTTCAAGAATATCTCCTTTAACTCTAAATGTTCCTCTAAAAAAATTTAAATCATTTCTTTTATATTGGAGTTCAACGAGCCTACTAATCAATCCTCTCAGATCAATATTTCTATTTACTTGTATTTTTTCTATCATTTCAGCATAAACATCAAGAGGACCAATACCATATATACAAGATACAGATGCAACAATTATAATATCATCTTTTTCGATGAGCGACCTTGTTGCAGAATGTCTCATTTTGTCAATTTGTTCATTGATGGAGGCATCTTTTTCTATATATGTGTCTGTTCTAGCTACATAAGCTTCTGGTTGATAATAGTCATAATATGAGACAAAATATTCAACTGAATTTTCAGGGAAGAATGATTTAAATTCACCATATAACTGAGCTGCAAGAGTCTTATTAGGTGCTAGTATTATTGCTGGTCGTTGAGAGTTTTCTATGATTTTAGCCATCGTATATGTCTTTCCAGATCCAGTAACACCCAATAAAACCTGATCTCGTTTACCTTCATTCAAGCCATCCACTAGTGAATTTATTGCGTGAGGCTGATCACCTGATGGTTGAAAATTTGAATGAATCTGAAATTTATTTTTTATTGGACTAATAGACATCAATTAAAACTCATGAATTTAATTTTCTTATATCAACTATATCTAATATAAGTAGTATTGATGAATTATAAACTATATTTTTTTCTTACAAATAATGAATATTTATGATAATTGAATGAATTGTCGGTACTTCAAACGGGAGAATCACGAAAATGATTATTGTAATGGGAGAATTTCGTCTTAAACCGGAATACCTTAATGACCTCCGCCCAGAAATAGAACACATGGTGAAAATGAGTAACTCT
Organism: Rhodobiaceae bacterium; assembly: GCA_002704755.1. Taxonomy (GTDB): domain Bacteria; phylum Pseudomonadota; class Alphaproteobacteria; order Rhizobiales; family TMED25; genus TMED25. The sequence goes on along the minus strand of PAHC01000014.1, from coordinate 20,989 downwards.
GAGAGTGGTTGTATTTACTTTCAGTTCTCTGAAGCTCATGATGATCCTGGATTGATGCGTCTTTCTGAAAAATGGAAGTCAATGGAAGATCTCGAAATTCATTTTCAGTCGACTCACTTCAAGAGATGGAGAGAAGCTATCAGTAAAAATGGTGGAGCAACTGATAGAGATGTTGCTGCATATGAGGTAATTTTAGAAAAGGATTTATCATAAATGACAAAGAATTTTTTATCAAAGCAAGTGCTTGCTATTAAGCCATCACCTACAATTGCTGTTACACAAAAAGCGCGTGAGTTGAAGGCACAAGGGAGAGATGTAATTGGTTTGGGTGCAGGTGAACCAGACTTTGATACACCTGATAACATTAAAGAAGCTGCCATAGATGCAATTAATCGTGGAGAGACAAAATATACTGCTGTAGATGGCATTTCAGAATTAAAGCAAGCAATTGTTAATAAGTTTAAGAGAGAAAATAAATTAAATTATACAACCGATCAGGTATTTGTTGCGCCTGGCGGTAAAGCAATTATCTATAACGCAATGATGGCAACATTGAACGATGGTGATGAAGTCATAATTCCAGCTCCCTACTGGGTATCCTATCCCGATATAACTCAAATGGCAGGTGGTGTTCCTGTGGTCATCCAAGGTAATCCAAAAATCAATTACAAAATCAAAGCTGATCAGCTTGAGTCAGTAATCACTGAAAAAACTAAATGGGTTATTTTCAACTCTCCATCTAATCCGAGTGGCAGCGCATACACAAAGGCTGAAATTAAAGAAATAACAGATGTATTGCTGAAGTATGAACATGTTTGGCTACTAACAGATGATATTTATGAGCATATGGTGTACGACAATTTTAAATTCTTTACGCCTCTGCAAGTTGAACCAAAGCTATTTAATAGAACCCTGACTTTGAATGGGGTCTCAAAAGCCTATTCAATGACAGGGTGGCGTATAGGATATTGTGGTGCGCCAATACAACTAATAAAGCCAATGCGTACAATACAGTCACAATCAACAACTAACCCTACTTCAATAAGTCAATGGGCATCAGTTGAAGCTCTTGAGGGAGATCAGTCATTCATGAAAGGTTGGATAAAAGAGTTTAGAGAGAGAAGAAACTTAGTTGTTGAAATGCTCAATAAAGCAAATGGTATAGAATGTGGTCTTCCTGAGGGCGCATTTTATGTTTACCCAAATTGTTCTGGATGTATTGGAAAGCAAACATCAAATGGAAATTTAATCGAGAATGATGAAGATTTTGTCACTCATCTTCTAGAGGAGCAGGGAGTAGCTGTTGTCCATGGTGCTGCATTTGGAACCAGTCCTTGCTTTAGGATTTCGTATGCGACATCCATAGATCTTTTAGAGGAAGCTTGTACAAGGATTATTCGGTTTTGCGCAGGTTTATCGTAAAAAAAAACTGAACTCANGTGAGCTCAGTTTTTTTTGGNTATGTATTTGTATATGTNATTAGGGAGGTTCATATACGTTNTGTGATANNANATTACAAAAAATAGNTATGCATTTCTACTATTAATATTGCAGATCNGGCATGCAATATTTGCAACGCTAATTAACGCTAAAATTTCCATTCTTTCCCTTTTTCTACAATAAACTCTCTAAANACTGCTATTCTTTTAGAGTTTTTTCTCTCTTCAGCATAGGTCAGGTATGTATCTATTTCTGGTAACTTCTCATTGAAAACTATCNNTATTAGATTGTCNTNATCACTGACAAGATAATCTGGTAGCATNACAATTCCAATTCCTGCTGATGCAGCTCTTAGTAGCGCATTAATATTTGCAATTCTAACGATAGGTTTTATTTTGTATTCTNTCGTGATATTTTCTAGCCAATTAATTTCTTTCAAATATTCTGGCGCTTTACCGTAAGTTATTATTTTATGTGATTTTAGATCTCCTATCTTGTTCGGAGTTCCATTTTCTTCCAAATATTCTGGNGATGCAAATAAATGAAAATGAACTGTAAAGAGCCTTCTTTGAATCAAATCTAATTGTTGAGGTTTATGAAACCTTATAGCAATGTCAGCTTCTCTCATGCCTATATCTAATTCNGCGTCAGTTAGCCTTAATTCAAGATTAATTTCTGGATATTGTGANGTGAAATCACCAAGGCGAGGGGATAACCAATTTGCCCCTAATCCAACAGTTGTAGTAACAGAAAGATCACCTGATGGTCTCTCTTTGCTATCTGTTAATTCGAATTCTGCTTCTTTAATAATATTAATAATTGTTCTGGTTCTCTTATAGAGCAATTCACCTTGCTCCGTTAAGATAAGCCCTCTTGGGTGTCTATGAAATAGTGGTATCCCAATTTCGTATTCAAGATTTGAAATTTGTCTGCTTATTGCTGATTGACTGGTATTTAAATCATCACTTGCATGAGAAAAACTACCTGCATCAGCTACGATATGAAAGATTCTTAACCTATCCCAGTCCATTATTCTTTATTTGCAAGATAATTCTCTGCATCTAGTGCAGCCATACATCCCATCCCCGCTGCTGTTACTGCTTGTCTATATTTGTCATCTGTGACATCACCTGCGGCAAATACACCGTCTCTGGATGTTTTAGTTGTTCCAGGGGTTGTAAGTATGTAGCCATTTTTCATTTCCAATGAATTTTTAAACAGTTCAGTAGATGGTTTATGTCCAATTGCAATAAAAACACCGTCAGTTTCAAGTTTCGTAACTTTTTTTGTTTCGACATTTAATAAGTTTACCCCATTAACAGAATTAGGGTCATCTGTTCCAATAATTTCATCTATAACTGAATTCCAAATAATTTTAATTTTAGGGTTCTGAATTAGTCGTTCTTCAAGAATCTTTTCACATCTTAATTCATTTCTCCTATGAACTAATGTTACATTACTCGCAAAATTTGTTAGGAACAGTGCTTCTTCTACAGCGGTGTTTCCTCCACCAACAACGATAACTGATTTATCTCTATAGAAAAATCCATCGCAAGTTGCACATGCTGATACTCCAAAACCTTTATATTTCTCCTCTGATTCAATACCCAGCCATTTTGCTTGTGCACCTGTACAAATTATTAATGAGTCAGATAAATATTCAGTTTTAGAGTCACCAATTAATCTAAAAGGGTATTCATCAAGGTTACACTGGCTTATGTGATCACTAATTATCTCAACGCCAGTACTCAAAGATTGAGATTTCATTTGCTCCATTAACCAAGGACCTTGAATAATTTCTGAAAACCCTGGGTAGTTTTCTACATCAGTGGTGATTGTTAATTGCCCCCCCGGTTGTATTCCCTCAATCAAAATNGGCTGNAGCATCGCTCGNGATGCATAAATTGCTGCGGTATAACCTGCAGGGCCAGATCCAACAATTAATACTTTTGTTTTCTTTTCATTCATNNAATTAATCTCTTTTTAATTTAAAATTGTTATTTAGGAAATGCTATTTGGATTATTTCGTAGCTTTTTCCACCTCCAGGTGTAGCCACTTCTACGCTATCACCGATTGATTTACCAATTAACGCACGAGCAATTGGGGAGCTAATTGAAATAAGTCCCTTTGTGATATCAGATTCAAATTCACCAACAATTTGATACTTTGACTTTTTTTCAGTGTCTTCGTCAACAAGTNTAACAATTGCNCCAAATTTAATAATATTACCAGATAATTTTGATATATCTATTACATCAGCTCTTGATAGCTTATCTTCAAGATCACTTATTTTTGCTTCATTCATTGCCTGTTGTTCTTTTGCAGCATGATATTCAGCGTTTTCAGACAAATCGCCATGCTTCCTTGCTTCGGCTATGGCAGATATGATTGCAGGTCTTTCAATGCTTTTTAGTCGTTTAATTTCATTCTGAAGAGCTTCATATCCAATAATTGTCATTGGTATTTTTTCCATAGATTCTCCTATATGGTATAGTTTTAGTATAAGTATATTTTCTAAACAATTATTTAAAGTATTCTTGTAAAGATTTTACATCACCCAATCCATTTACATACATTCTTATTGACTCAACGGCTGCAAGAGCTCCCGAAAGTGTTGTGTAATAGGGTATTCTATTCCTAAGAGCAGCTTGCCGCAAGGTTTTACTATCGGATAGAGCTTTGCTACCTTCTGTCGTATTAATAACTAAGCTTATAGTATTGTTGTTCATTGAGTCAACAATATGGGGACGTCCCTCCAGTACCTTTTTGACTCTACCTGCTTTTATTCCTCTTTCATCTAGGTATTTTTTTGTACCCCCTGTTGCTAGTATATTGAAACCAAGTGACTCCAATGATTTTACAGCGTCAAGGATATTTGGCTTATCTTTATCTTTGACAGAAATGAAGACATTTCCATCTTTGGGTAATGGAACGTTTGTCCCTAGTTGGCTTTTTGCAAAAGCAATACCAAAGTCATCGCCAATACCCATTACTTCACCAGTTGATTTCATCTCAGGACCAAGCAAGACATCAATTCCCTCAAATTTATTAAATGGGAAAACAGCTTCTTTTACAGCAACATGTTTGATCTTATTCAGCGCATCATTTTCTTTATTTGTTATATGTTGTTCCAATTTATTTCCCGCTATTAATTTAGTAGCTATCTTTGCAATTGGTATACCAGTTACTTTTGCAACAAATGGTATTGTCCGGCTAGCGCGAGGATTAACTTCTATAATAAATATTTTATCATCCTTAATCGCATATTGAATGTTAATACAGCCAATAATATTTAGGGAATTACTTATGGCAATTGTTTGTTCTTTAAGATTTTGAATGGTGTCTTGTTTAAGGGAATAAGGAGGTATTGAACAGGCACTATCACCTGAATGGACACCTGCCTCTTCAATATGTTGCATTATTCCACAGATGAAAACATCTTTCCCATCTGAAATAGCATCAACATCAACCTCAATCGCATCCGATAAGAAGCTATCGAGTAGCAGAGGATTTGTTTTTAATAGAGTATTGATTTGTTTATCTTTGTTTTGAGGGAATTTTATTTTTATTTCTTCTGGAATCAATTCTGGCAGTGTGTTTTCAATATAATTATCATAATCATTTTCATCTCTGAGGATGACCATAGCCCTTCCACCTAGTACATAAGATGGTCTAAGAATTATTGGCAATCCTAGATCTTCTATTGCTTTTCTGGCTTCTTTAATTGAATTGGCAATTTTATTTTTTGGTTGTCTCAGATTGAGTTTATTTATCAGTTTTAAGAAACGATCTCTATCTTCCGCAAGGTCAATTGTATCAGGTGTTGTTCCCAGTATTTTGATTCCTCGTTTTTCAAGTTGATTTGATAATTTTAATGGTGTTTGTCCTCCAAACTGAACAATAACACCTAGCAAGTTTCCTTTACTCTGTTCTATATTAATTATTTCGAAAACATCTTCTGAAGTTAATGGTTCAAAGTATAATCTATCAGAAGTATCGTAATCAGTTGAGACAGTTTCTGGATTACAATTTATCATTATTGTTTCAATATCTAATTCCTGTAGTGCAAAACATGCATGGCAGCAACAGTAATCAAATTCAATGCCTTGCCCAATTCTATTTGGACCACCACCAATTATAATAACCTTCTTTTTTTGACTTGGATCTACTTCATTGTCAAAATCATCAAAATCTAAATAGTTATATGTTGAGTACATATAAGCTGTCTGAGTATGGAATTCTGCAGAGCAGGTATCAATTCGTTTATAGATTGGATGAATGCCTAGTTTTTCCCTATGTTTTCTTACAAAATTCTCATTTTTCTCAATAATATTGGCTAATCTAGCATCAGAAAACCCATGAGATTTGAGAGTTTGAAAGTTCTCGCGATCATTTGGTAATCCGTATTTTTTAACTTTATTCTCTAAATCGATTATTTCCTGAAGTCTTTGAATAAACCAGGGATCCATTCTGCAAGATTGATAAATTTGCTCATGTGATATACCCAATCTCAGTGCTTGTGCAACTTTTAATATTCTATTAGGTGTTGGCTCTCCTAATTCAGCTCTTACTACATTTTTTTCGGCATCTTTACCTATATCCCTGAACTCAATAGGATCAAGCCCAGTTAGTCCGATCTCAAGTGATCTGAGAGCTTTTTGCAAACTTTCAGAAAATGTTCTCCCAAATGCCATTGCTTCTCCAACAGATTTCATGGATGTGCTTAGTAATGGTTTTGCATCAGGAAACTTTTCGAATGCAAATCTAGGTATTTTTGTAACTATATAATCAATGGTTGGTTCAAAAGATGCAGGGGTTTGTCCGCCTGTAATATCATTCGACAGTTCATCTAGTGTATAACCTAATGCAAGTTTTGCTGCTATTTTTGCAATTGGAAAGCCTGTAGCTTTGGATGCTAGTGCAGAGGATCTTGATACTCTTGGGTTCATTTCAATTACAACCATCTCTCCATTTTCTGGATTTATTGCAAATTGAACATTAGAACCCCCGGTTTCAACACCAATTTTTCTGAGGACTGCTATGGAGGCATTTCGCATAATTTGGTATTCTTTATCCGTAAGGGTTAATGCTGGAGCAACAGTTATTGAGTCACCGGTATGTACTCCCATTGGATCAATATTCTCGATCGAACAAATAATAATACAATTATCATTCTTATCTCTAACAACTTCCATTTCATATTCTTTCCAACCCAGCACAGACTCTTCAATGAGAACTTCAGAAGTTGGTGATGCATCTATTCCATTTTCTACAATTTTTATAAATTCTTCTCTTGTATAGGCAATTCCCCCCCCTGTACCACCAAGTGTAAATGAAGGCCGGATGATAACTGGTAAACCAAGCGTATCGAGTGCCTCAAGTCCTTGAGCTAAATCATGTGCAATTAATGATTTTGGAGTTTTTAATCCAATTTCATTCATGGCCTCTCTGAAGAGTTCCCTATCCTCGGCCATGTCAATGGCCTCGGATGATGCGCCTATCATTTCAACATTATATTTTTCTAAGATACCTAATTTTTTGAGAGATAGTGTTGAATTTAAAGCTGTTTGACCACCCATAGTGGGAAGTATGGCATCAGGACGCTCTTTTTTAATGATTTTTTCTAAAAATTCAGGAGTAATTGGTTCAATATAGGTCGCGTCAGCTAGTTCAGGATCAGTCATTATCGTAGCTGGATTGGAATTTATTAATATCACACGAAAGCCTTCTTCTTTTATGGCTTTTAAAGCTTGTGTCCCTGAATAATCAAATTCGCATGCTTGACCAATTACAATTGGCCCTGCTCCCACAACAAGTATTGACTTTATATCAGTTCTTTTTGGCATATTGGTTTTGTAAGTTTGAATTAATATTATCTAAAAAATTCTCAAAAATATAATAACAATCTTGAGGTCCTGGTGAAGCTTCCGGATGAAATTGTACTGAAAAAATAGGTTTTTCTTTGACTCGTATTCCACAATTTGAACCGTCAAAAAGTGATCTATGTGTCTCAACAATTTCAGGAGGAAGCGATTGAGTATCAACTGCAAAACCATGATTCATTGATGTTATTAGTACCTTTTTAGAATCCAAATCTTGAACAGGATGATTTGCTCCGTGATGCCCAAATGACATTTTTATAGTTTTTGCTCCTAAAGCTAAAGCTAAAATTTGATGCCCTAAACAAATACCAAAAATAGGCATATCTTTTTGAATCAATTTTTTAATCAGTTGCACGCTAAAGTTGATTGTTGCATGAGGATCACCTGGTCCATTTGACAGTAGAACTCCGTCTGGGTTAAAAGCAAATATTTCACTAATATTACAGTTAGGAGGAAATACTTTTATTTCGCAACCAAAATGATTTAACATACGGATTATGTTTGACTTAATTCCGTAGTCAATTAGAGCTATCTTAATTTTACTATCTTTATTATCTTCATAACCAAAATTCCAGTCCCAGGATTTTTGATAGTTTTGATATATTGTTTTTGTTGATGCATCTGTTGCTAAGTCCATTCCCTCCATACTTTTTACCCCGGATAATATCTTTTGGAGTTTTGGAATATCAAAATTACCAACCTCAGAATGTTCAATTACACAATTCATCATACCATTATCTCTGATATTCTTGGTGAGATGCCTAGTATCGATTCCAGAAATACCAGTAATACCTTGTTGTTTCATCCAATCATTTAAAGATATTTTTGATCTGTAATTTGAGGGTAAATCAATCATGGAGTGAGTAATTATACCAGAAATATGTATCTTTCCATCGGGGTTAGCCGTTTCTAGGTCCTCAAAATTTGCACCCACATTACCGATATGAGGAAATGTAAAATTTACAATCTGATGAGAATAGGAAGGGTCTGAAATAATTTCTTGATAACCTGTAATGGATGTATTGAAGCAAACTTCGCCGTAAGTTACTCCTATTTTACCAATCCCATAGCCATATTTAATGGATCCATCGGAAAATAAAATAACGCCTGTCTTTTTAAGTGGTTCCCATCCAGTATCATTATTTCCAGAAATATTTCTGGATTGTTTTTCGTTATTCATATTTTCAATTGTTATAATTTATTTCAATTATATATATATCATTTGAATAAAATATGCTTGATATTCATTATAAAGTTAACACTTTTCCATAGCAAATTTTATATCTATATAAAAAAAAATAGATATAATGTAATTAATCTAAAACCATTGAGACTAAAATTATGATTAGAGCTGAAATAAATAATCAATTAAAGAGAGCAATGCTGAATAAAGATAAGGAATATACATCAACCTTAAGATTGATTTTAGCTGCTATAAAAGACCGTGAAATAATAGAGAGAGCTAAGAATAAAAGCGTCGAGGATGACGTAATTATTGAAGTTTTATCTAAAATGGTTAAACAACGGATAGAATCAGCAGATATTTACAAAAAAAATGAAAGATTAGAATTGGCTAAAAAAGAAGAGTATGAAATTTCTGTCATAAGAAATTTTATGCCAACTCAGTTATCTGATGATGAGGTAAAAACCATCATAGGCAAAATAATTAGAGATAATAATGCATCTTCAATTAAGGATATGGGTGTTGTTATGGCAGAATTGAAGAAAGAATATTCAGGTCAATTAGATTTTGGTGCGGCAGGGAAGATGATTAAAGATATCCTATCAAACTAAATTCCACAAAGACCAAGATGAGTATCCAAAATAATATTACAGAGGAAATAAAATCAAAAATTTTGTTATCTGATTTGATTCAAAATTACGTAAATTGGGACTCAAAAAAGAGCAATGCAAGTAAGGGTATTTTTTGGGCTTGCTGTCCATTTCATAATGAAAAAACAGCATCTTTTACAGTAGATAATTCAAAGAATACATATCATTGTTTTGGTTGTGGTGCCCATGGTGATTCATTTAAGTTTCTCATGGACCATCAAAATATTCAGTTCAGAGAGGCTTTAACAATATTAGCTGGCATCAGCGGTATAAAATTAAACCCAAGTAATAATCATAATCCAATCGAAGAGCAAAAGAGACAGATCTTACAAACAATAAATGAGGAGGCAAGTAATTTTTTTAGAGGAGAGTTATTAAAACAAGAGAATAAGCATGCACTGGATTATCTTGAAAAACGAGGTCTTGGGACGGAGGATATAAATAAATTTGCACTTGGTTATGCAAGAGGGGATGGAAAGTTGATTTCCCATCTAAATTCGATAGGTTATAGTAATAACCAGATTCAAGAGTCAGGTTTGGCTATCGAAAATGATCAGGGAAATTTTTATGAAAGATTTCGTAATAGGTTAATGTTTCCAATTGCAAATCCACAAAACAAGATCATTGCTTTTGGTGGGAGAGATCTTAGCGGAAATTCACAAGCTAAATATATTAATTCGCCTGAAACTAAGATTTTTCAGAAGAAAAATACCCTATATAATTTTTATCATGCAAAAAATGTAAGGAATACAGATAGACAGATATTAGCAGTGGAAGGTTATTTCGACTGTATTTCGCTATCTGTAAACGGCTTTCAAGCTTCAGTCGCCACAATGGGAACAAGTCTCTCACAGGATCAGATTAAACTTTTGTGGCAATTATCCAATCTTCCTCTGCTATGCTATGATGGGGATGCAGCAGGGACTAAAGCCGCTGAAAGAGTGGTAGAGCTTATATTCCCAATATTGAAACCGGGTTATTCAATGAATTTTGTTTTTTTACCTAATGGTATGGATCCAGATGATGTGATTAAAAACTTTGGTGCTGAATATATAAATGAGCTATTAGATAATAGCATCAGTCTAATTGATCTTTTTTGGAATCTACATATTAATCAATTAGATTATGGTACTCCGGAAGAGAGAGCCTACATTCAAAACCAGATGAATGCTATGATAAACAGAATTGAAAATATTGAGGTTAAAAAACAATATAGTATGCATGTAAATGATAAGTTAAATGCCTATTGGAAGTCAAAAAGTTTTGAGTCTAACAAGGTTTTTTTCAGAAACAAGATTGAAAAACCATCTAGCGATCTTGTTAAGAGATTAAAGGTTAAGAATAGAAATTTGAATTACAAGCAGGAGGAAGTTTATCTTATTCAAGCTTTATTGAATTTTCCAGAAATACTTAAAGATCATGTTGATCAGATAACAGCAATAAAATTATTTGATGAGAAACTTGATAAGCTAAGAAACGAAATAATTGACATCATATACAGCAAAAAAATCACAAACCAAAATGTATCACTTTTAAGTAGCATTTTAATTGATAAGGGTTTTGAAGAAGTCTTGAATTTAATTAATTCGGAATATAATGAGTTTATAATCAAATACCCAGCTGCTAATAATGAACGTACAGATACCAAAGATTGGATTAGAAATTTGATTTATGAATTAAAAAAGTACAATCTAGTTCAAGAAATTGAAACCAATAAACAACAATACTTCAACAACAACTCACAGGAAAATGAAGAAAAATTATTCAAACTAAAGGAGGAACTTAGAAGTTTAAATGAGCAACATAAAATTGTGGTTCATGATACCAATGAAATCTCGAACTCTTTTGATGATTGGTACGAAAAAAATAAATCAAGATTAAAAAAGAAAAATTAGCTCCAATAGGAAAAAAGAAAAAAATATAGTAAATATGTATGGTAATTTATTGATATATTTATTATATACAATTAGTAAATAATAAACACCTAGAATAAAATGCCAGCTGCAAAAAAAGAAATACAAACTTCAACAGAAGATACTGTAGAAGAAAAGAAAGANNCACCTCTGATTGATACTTCTGATCGTACTGTGAAAAGTTGGATCAGGTTAGGAAAAAAAAGAGGATATATTACATATGATGAATTAAACGAAATTTTGCCATCAGATGAAGTATCGTCTGAACAAATTGAAGATATTATGGCGATGTTTTCAGATATGGGTATAAACGTAATAGAGAATGACGAAGCCGAAGAACAATTAGGTTCAGAGTCTGAAGCTCAACTCCCTGTAAAGATTGATCAAACATCATCATCAGGTGCGGATAGATCAGATGATCCCGTGAGGATGTACCTAAAAGAAATGGGATCCGTTGAATTGCTCTCAAGAGATGGTGAAATAGCCATTGCAAAGCGGATTGAAGCTGGCAAAGAAGCGATGATGAGAGGGCTTTGCGAAAGTCCATTAACATTTCAAGCTATCATCATCTGGAGAGATCAACTTAATGATGGTGATATTTTATTAAGAGATATAATTGATCTTGAAGCAACCTATTCTGGTCCAGATGCCCAGGAGATGCCAAAAGTTGAAATTGNAGAAAAAGAGACTCCAACAGAAACTCAGCAATTAGATGAGAATAACCAAGATGAACCACAGCAAGAAGTTGAAGATGAATCAGATGATGAAGATAATGAGAATAATATATCATTGACTGCAATGGAAGCAGCTCTAAGTGAACAGGTTTCAGCAAGATTTAATATAATAGCCAAAGAATATGCTAATCTGGAGAAATTTAAAAAATCCCTCGAAAAGAAGAATTCTAACACAAAGAACTTTACTGCAGCTGAAGAAAAAAAATACTCAAAAATTAGAACANTTTTAATTGATGAAGTAAATGCATTATCCCTTAATGCAAATAGGATCGAAGCGCTGGTGCATCAGCTTTATAATATTAATAAGAAGCTTATATCACTTGAAGGTAAATTAATGAGACTTGCTGAAAGCTATGGAGTTGATCGAGATGAATTCATCAAGCAATATAATGATAGTGAATTCGATACCAATTGGCTAAGACGAGTTTCCAGATTGTCGGCAAAAGGGTGGAAAGAATTTGCATCTGCTGAAAAGAACGAAATAAAAATAATTAGGGATGAAATTACCTCATTAGCCACTGAAGCAGGTGTGGATATTAGAGAATTCAGGAATATTGTTCAAATGGTTCAAAAAGGTGAAAGAGAATCACACACTGCAAAAAGGGAAATGGTTGAGGCAAATCTAAGATTGGTTATATCTATCGCCAAAAAGTATACTAATCGTGGTCTACAATTCCTTGATTTGATCCAAGAAGGAAATATTGGTTTAATGAAAGCTGTTGAGAAATTTGAATACCGCCGTGGATATAAATTTTCAACCTATGCTACCTGGTGGATAAGGCAAGCNATAACACGTTCAATAGCAGATCAGGCAAGAACAATTAGAATACCAGTTCATATGATAGAAACAATAAATAAAATTGTTAGAACTTCACGACAAATCCTAAATGAAATTGGACGCGAGCCAACTCCAGAGGAGATATCCGAGAANCTTGGTATGCCGCTGGATAAAGTAAGAAAAGTAATGAAAATAGCCAAAGANCCTATTTCCCTNGAGACACCAGTTGGAGATGAAGATGATAGTCACTTAGGAGATTTTATTGAGGATAAAAATGTGATGTTACCTATAGATGCAGCAATTCATTCAAACCTTAGGGATACAACAACAAGAGTTTTGGCTACACTAACTCCACGAGAAGANAGGGTATTAAGAATGAGATTTGGTATTGGTATGAATACTGATCATACTCTTGAAGAGGTTGGACAGCAATTCTCTGTTACAAGAGAGCGTATTCGTCAAATAGAAGCTAAAGCACTTAGAAAATTAAAGCATCCATCAAGAAGCAGGAAATTAAGAAGCTTCCTAGACTCATAGTTATGNGACTGTAAATATTGACATATTAGTATAATTCTAGCTTTACTTATGCACATTCTGGTACTATAAAAAAATTTCGGGCGATTAGCTCAGTTGGTTAGAGCCCTCCGCTCATAACGGAGTGGTCCCAGGTTCGAGTCCTGGATCGCCCACCATTTTAAAATAAAACTAGGCATTAANTTGCTGACAAAAATATTTAGCTCACCAAAGAGTGCGCTTTTATGATATNCTTTTTTTNAAATATAAATCANCAATAACTGAAATAGAAATAAAAAGGGATTAAAAAATGATAGAAAATTTCAATGGTATATTTTTTCTTGTTTTACATATTATTGTTCTCATCATGATAAGTTTTTATCTTATTCGCATAATATTTGCACCAAGTGGTATCGCTGAAGAATTTGGTGTAGATAAATCCGGGATTTATTTTGCGAGAGTTATGGGGACGTTTATTGCACCATTATTTATGATAGGTATATACATCATTTTTCGAGATGGTGGACCTGCTGGCTGTTGGATTTGGTATATTANTTTTTTAATAACTTCAATTCTTCAACTTGGTTATGAAGGTTCTTATTATTTTAAAAAAATTGATGCTCATATTGGTGCAAAAAATAAGTTACTTGACGTGATCCTGTCAGGTATTTTTACGATTATAGCATTTGTCCTTGTCATGGGCTTATCGGATAAAATATATTTATAGGATTACCTAGTTTTTTTCACAAATGAGATTGCATTCCAAACTAATTATGTGTTAAATAGAAACACTATTAAACATATCATCAATAAGCTTAAATTATATGATGTCTAAGTAAGTTAAAGGGGAGTAAATATGAAACCAGTAGATCCTTCAAAGGGTTATCAGCTAGATACTAGCTTTATACAAGAGCAGCACCATACAAATCCAAGAAGATTGTACAGTCAAACAGGTGCAGATTGGCAATATCGTGTTGATCATGAAAGATTGAGACGACAAAGATTAGAAAGAATAAGAGCAGAGATGGAAGCTGATGATCTTGGAGCACTAGTAGTTTTCCAAGGTGCTAACGTAAGATATATCACTGGATCTTATCANGGAAACTGGAAATATAACATCAACATCAGATATGCTGTCCTTCCAAGAGGTGGTGACCCGGTTTTATTCGAAACCGCAGGCTCTGATATGAGAAATGCTTTCCTAGATCTACCATGGTTAGGCGAAGAAAATATAAGACCAGCTATGACTTGGCAATGGGCTGANGGCGCTGTTGGTGAAATGGCTGATAAGATGGTCGCAACTGTTAAACAAGTTCTTGTCGACAACGGTGTCCAAAATGAAAAGATTGGTGTTGATCAGCTTGACATGCCTGCACTCCATGCAATGGAAAAAGCTGGTATCAAAATCGTTAATGGATGGCCTGCAATGTCAAGAGCTAGGGTTGTAAAAACTATTGACGAAATTGAGCANCTTAAAATGTCATCATCTATTGGTGATGCAGCTATGTGGCATGTAAAACACGAATGGTTAAAACCAGGAATTACAGAACGCCAAATTGAAGCTAAAGTACACGATTTTATGTTATCTCGTGGTTGTGAAATTATCTACGATATCATCGTGGCTTCTGGAGGTAATACAAGTCCATACAGAAGATGGGCAACAGATAAATTAATTCAACAAGGCGATTTACTTATTGTTGATATTAATGCAGTAGGACCGGGTGGTTATTTCATCGACTATGTGAGAACATTCAAATGCGGATCTAAAATGACACAACAGGAGATTGATCTTTATCGTGAAACATACGANTCTATGTATGCTGGACTTGAAAATCTTAAACCAGGAAAAACATCTGCAGATGTNGTATCAAAATTCCCTGAGTATGACGATGATAAGTATGGCACTGTTACATTGCAACAGTTTGCTCACTCAATCGGTATAACTCTATATGAAGGTATGTGGATGAGTAGAGCTTATTCACTTAAATATCCAGCAGAGATTAAAGAAAATATGTATTTTGCGATTGAAACTTTTGCTGGACATGCTGGTCTACCTCAAACATGCAGACTTGAAGAGAACGTNCTTGTCACTAAAGACGGTCCATCAGTGTTTACCAAAATGGAACATATGGAAGAAGCTGTTGCTGGTTACAGACCAGGTGAATTCCATCATGCTGAAATTTTTGGTTACCCACAAAAATAATCTTAATAGAAACTCAAACCTCGAGGTTTTAATTGCCTCGAGGTTCTTATCTTTATAAGGCAAACTTTTGTGTATTATAAGTTTGAAAAAAATCGTTCAATGATTTTTAATCCATTAATTATTGTTGCATCCGAGTTAGGTATCAGAGATCTGTCAACAGAACCTCCAAAGCCAAAAGATCAAATAAAAGCTATGATAAAGGCTTTTAGAAATGTAACTGACTCTGGTATAGGTAGTGTTATTGTAGACGGCGTATCAGATGAACAGGTAACGGAATTACAAAGTAACGGCGCTTATTCTGTAAAAACTGATATGTCCGAATTCGGAAAAGATCATAATTATCGATCAAAATCTGGTGCAGAAAGGATTGCTGCAACAGTAAATAAATTTGACAGATATTACACACATGACATCGTTGTTGCTGTCCCTGATGATATGCCTGAGCTTAAACCATATTACATGCAAGCTCTGATGTATGCCCTGTCAGACTCTGATGTTGGTATTGCCACCATGGTGTCACCATTAGAAGACCACGAGAAAAGTGATAACGATATAGTAAAAGCCCAAGTCGACTGGAATAACGATAGAATTGTATATCCACTTGAAGGATCAAAAGTTGGAACTTTAAAGGACATTCGTAGAGATATTAATGACTTTGACTCTGATGATATTTACAAGTTAGTACCCATTCACGCATGGAGAAGAGGGCCTCTGGATAAATTAATTCAATTACCTCCATCTGATCGTGAATTTGAAGAAGGAACAGATCTGGTGAGAGCATTAGATGCTGGTATGAGGATTGATGTCACATTTGTAACTGATAATATGAAGGTATTGATTTCACCAGAGGAATTGGATGAAGCAGCATATGAAATTGAAGGATAATTTTTTCAACAAATGAGGTTTTAAAATGAATAGACCATACTACAAGCCAGATCCTGTTGGAGGTCCAGAACAATATGTCGGCGCTGAATATAAACTTAATGAGCCATGGGAAGAACAAGCACATAACGTAAAATTAGTTGGGCATTCAGATTTGAATGGTTGGGGTGATGCCTTCCAAATACAAGTATCAAATGGGATATGTTATGTAGCTGCATCGGGAATAAATGGTCATAANGGTATGACAATTCTTGATGTAAAGGATCCATCAAAGCCGAAAATATTAAATCAAATATCTGACTCACCAGGNGCACGAACCCATAAGGTTCTAAGAATTAGTGATGATATACTAATCACAAATTCAGAGTTAAGGCCTAAACTAGTGGGTCAATATCCAGAACTAAAAGGTGGATTAAGAGTGTTTGATATTTCAGATCCAATAAATCCAAAATTTATTAGACACGTAGAAGTTGATGGTTTTGGTATACATAGACCGATCTATGATAGAGATAGAAAATTAATGTATAGCTCTGGTTTTAAAGACGGGTATAATGGGAAAATCCTTCTCATTCATGATATGAAAGATCCATCTAACCCGGAATTTATTGGACAAGGTTGGGTTGAAGGTCAAAAAGAGGGTGAACAGTACTCATGGGATAATTCCATCGTTCAAAACGAAGCTTGGTGCCACGAAGGAAATCCATGGGGAAATTATGTNACNGCTGGATGGTGGGATGGTGGTATTGTATTATTTGATTGTACAGACCCATCAAAACCAGAATTTAAGTGGAGGCATAACCCTCATGAAACCCATGGTTGGCCTGGAAACTATCATAGTTTTCTTGTACCCAAAGGCTCTGAATTTGGAATTGTCACTCAAGAAACTATAACTGTCAATTGTGAACATCCACCAGCATTCATAACGTTCTATGATTTAAGAAATAAAGATATCCCACTTCCAGTTAGCACATATATGCCATTTGATATAGATCCACATGAGATGAGGCCACTAGATTCTAAATGGGGGCAGACAGGATCAAGACATGGTGCACATAATATATGGTTNGANATGGANAANAATGATCTNATNTANATNGCCTGGTTTAATGCTGGACTAAGGATCATTGATTGGAGTAATCCATTTAGCCCGAAAGAAGTTGGATCCTATATTCCAGCAGGAAATAAAGAACGATGCTGCCCACAAAGTAACGATGTTTATGTGGATCGTGAAACAGGACTCATATATATGTCTGACAGATGGGGACTAGGTCTACATATTCTTGAATATACAGGTTAAATGAAATGACTAGACCTCTAGAAGGTATTAGAGTTATTGAGTTTGGTAACTTTATTGCTGGGCCTTTCTGCGGAATGTTACTTGCAGATATGGGAGCAGAGGTAATTAAAATTGAACCTCTGACAGGTGATTTAGCACGAGCTATACCACCAATAATCGATGGGAAAAGTGCTGCATTCATAACCTTAAATAGAAATAAAAAAAGTTTAGCATTAGATTTAAAGTCTACCCATGGTAGGTCTCTGGCGCTTGAAATATTAAAAACAGCAAATGCAATAATTGAGAATAATAGACCGGGTGTGATGCAAAGACTGGGTTTGGGTGAAGGGGATATAAAAAAAATAAATAATAAAATTGTTTACACATCTGTGTCTGGTTTTGGGCAAACGGGTGAATTAAAAAATAGAGCGGGTATAAATCTAATTATTGAGGCGTTATCAGGAACCTTATCCGTAATGGGCGAGAAAGGCGAAATTCCTCCAAGGCCTGGGTTACAAACTGCAGATATTCTTGGTGCAATGTTCGCTACCTATTCAACTTTATCTGGATTAATTGGGCAGATTAAACACAATCAAGGTATGCATGCAGATGTATCTCTAATCGAGGCATCTATCGCATCTGCTGTATGGGAGACGACAGAATACTTATCGAGTGGTATCATTCCAGAACAATTAGGGCATTCACATCGAGCAAGTGCACCATATCAATTATTTGAAACAAATGATAAAAGGTACATTGCAATAGGTGCACCAAGTGATGCACATTTTAAAAAATTGATGGACATTCTGGATCTAAATTATTTATCAGAAAATCCTAAATTTATTTCATACTCCAGCAGAAAAGAAAATGAAAAAGATCTAGTCCCAGTTGTTGCAAATAAAATAAAGGATTGGGACTCATCTGATTTAGAAATTAAATTGACAGAAGCTGGTATACCATGCGGCTGTGTAAGAAATTACAAAGAAGCTTTAAATAATCCTCATAGTATCCAAAGGCGACTGGTTACAGAAATAACTGATGATCAAGGAATTCAGATTAAGACAATACGCAATCCTGTCTTAATTAATAATAAACCAATAAAGATAGATAGCCTTGCTCCAGAATTAGGAGAGCATAGTTTTGAAATTTTAAGTCAAGTTGGTGTAGATAAAAATGTATTTAATAAACTAGTGAGTGATGGTATTGCTATTTAGTTTTTATTTTTTCTAGTATTGCATTTGTCATATCAACAGTAGAGGCTTTTCCTCCAATATCTGCTGTTAAGTATTTTTTTTCTTTGATTACTTCTAATGCTGACTTCTCAATAATATTTGCAGCCATGATTAATTTTTCTTCATTATATTTAGAGCCCATCCACGATAAGAGCATTGATGTTGACATAATCATAGCATATGGATTTGCGATATTTTTTCCCGCAATATCAGGCGCAGAACCATGCGTTGCTTGAGCCATTGAAACATTTTCTCCAATACAAAGACCTGGTGCCATACCAATTGAGCCAATTAAACCTGCTCCAATATCACTTAATATATCTCCAAATTGATTTGTTGTTACAACAACATCGAATGATTCTGGATTTGAAACTAGGTGCATTGCTGTTGTATCAATGAGTGTATCTTCATAAGAGATTGATGGATATTCTTTTGAAACTTTTACACATTCTTCAAGGAACATTCCGCAACTTAATCTGAATAGGGGTTCCTTATGTGCTGCTGTAACTTTGGATCTATTTTTACTTACAGCAATATCAAATGCAGCTTTAGCTACTCTGTTGGATCCTTTTCTTGTAATAACTCTTGAAGCTATAGTAATTTCATTGTTTGGACGAAATTCTGGATATCCTCCAACAATTGTATCGGAACTCTGAAGACCCTCGGTTAATTCTCGTACGAATATAATATCCACATTCTTTGAGGGATCATATGATTTTGCAGGTCTTATGGCTGCATATAATTCGAATTGTTTTCTTATAGGTGGCATTTTCCAGGTTGAGTCATTTCTTGGATAATTATTGTGCCCGATTGGACCGCAAATCATTCCATTCACTTCATTTAATTTGGATATTGTGTACTCAGGAAAGGTATCACCATATTTGCTATGAGCTAATTTACCGATGGGCAATTCAATAAGTTCTATGCTGCATC
Organism: Rhodobiaceae bacterium; assembly: GCA_002704755.1. Classification (GTDB taxonomy): domain Bacteria; phylum Pseudomonadota; class Alphaproteobacteria; order Rhizobiales; family TMED25; genus TMED25. The sequence continues at coordinate 1,369 of PAHC01000014.1, read as the reverse complement.
CAAGAGTCTTAAGTGTTTCATTTAACACCAACTTGGCCATTGGTACAATTTCATTACCAATGTCATCTCCATTCATTATAGCTATTCTTAGAGACATTTAATTTAATATATCAATTAAACTTCTTTGATAAATCTGCGATTAACATATCAATAGACTTATTTGATAGATAAGATGTAAATTCTTCTTTCTTTTGAAGTGTAAGTGATAATCCGGCTAGGTTAAGATCAACTACTTTGTATTCATTATCTTTGTTCAATATCAACCACCAGCGAATTGATGCAAGTCTAGAATTATTCTTCATTACATCGCCATCTACAAGAAATTCTTTTCCTTTGGATCCTTTTTCACGACAATTATTATTTGAAATTGAATAAATAATGTCTGGATCATCGTTTGTTTCGAGTCTATCGTATATTGTTTTAGAAACCATTTTTTCTATAATTTTATAGTAAAGAAGCTCTTGTTCTTCATTAATCTTTCTTGCGTACTTACCAAGCATAATCTTACCCATAGTCGTAAAATCAACATTTATGGTAAGTAACTCAGAAATTTGTGTTTTCTTTTGATTATTTGTTAATTCATTAGAATTTAAAATTTCAATAGTATTATCAGTTAACTCATTAGCGAATAATAATGCATTGTCGCATAATTCATTTGCGAGCAAAGAATTAGGATTAATAAAGAAGGCTATCAGAGAAATCTTTAAAATAGTTTTAGTGAATTTGAACATTGTTAACCTAGCATAGACTAGTTAGAATACTAAGTTGAGATCTATGCCTGTGTCAATTGAAAATTGAGAGGAGTCATCACCAAATAGTCCATTATTTATTTGGTTTTCTCTCATTTGTCTGTACATACTTCTGATCGAAACATAATAGTCTGTGCTATCCATTTCAATATCATCTAATGTATCAAGTAAATCTTCCCTTGTTGAAACCACGCGGGTCGCTCCATATGTCAGGCCAATAGATGCATCTTGGTCACTAAAGTACCATGTTAGGGGATGTGTTAGAAAATCAACAACACGCCCTGTGGTGTGTCTTTCTGTTGTTGGGCCAAAGATTGGTGAATAGGAGTAAGGACCGGATTCAACACCATATACAGCTAATGTTTGAGCAAAGTCTTCTGTGTGTCGTTCATATCCTAAATCAGTAGCTGGATCACCAAAACCAAGAAAGCCAAGAGTTGAGTTTATTGCGAACCTATTCACTGTAGTGCCAGCTCTTTCTTGTTCACCTTGTAAAACATCATTTATGAAAACAGTTGGAGTTTCCAAATTATGTATGAAATTTTTGATTGCCTTTCTGCCATCTTCTGGGACAACATCTCTGTATGCTTTAGCTAGAGGTTTGAAAAGATTTTTATCTA
>PAHC01000013.1 GCA_002704755.1 Rhodobiaceae bacterium | reverse complement strand
CGATTTAATTTTATAGGAGGATTTGAATCAATGAGAGTATGTATTATAGGAGCTGGTCCAAGTGGATTAGCCCAGTTAAGAGCTTTTGAATCAGCTGAAAGAAAAGGTGAAAAAATACCCGAAATCGTTTGCTATGAAAAGCAAGATGACTGGGGTGGTTTATGGAATTATACTTGGAGAACCGGTACCGACGAATTTGGTGAACCAGTTCATTGTAGTATGTATCGTTACCTTTGGTCTAATGGTCCCAAAGAGTGTCTAGAATTTGCAGACTATTCTTTTGAAGAGCACTTTGGAAAACCTATCGCCTCTTATCCTCCAAGAGCGGTGATGCTNGATTATATTCAAGGTAGATTAAAAAAATCAAACTTTAGAGATAAAATTAAATTTAGAACTCCAGTAAGGAGTGTTGTTTATAACAAAGACAAAGANAACTTTAGCGTAACNGCNCATAATTTAGTGGATGATACAAAAACAACAGAAGAATTTGANTATGTNGTTTGCGCTTCGGGTCACTTCTCTACTCCTAATGTTCCAAGTTTTAAAGGATTAGAAAAGTTTGGTGGAAGAGTAATGCATGCTCATGATTTCAGAGATGCTTTAGAATTTAAAGATAAAGATATCTTAATAGTTGGNACCAGTTATTCTGCTGAAGATATTTCTTCACAATGTTGGAAGTATGGATGNAAGTCTGTAACTATTAGTTATCGAACTAACCCTACTGGCTTTCATTGGCCTGACAATTTTTCACAAGTCCCCTTAATTGATTACATAGAAGAAGGTAATAAAGTTCATTTTATTGATGGAACTAGCAAGGTGGTGGATGCTATAGTTTTATGTACAGGGTATCTGCATTATTTTCCATTCTTAGAAGATGAATTAAAACTTAAAACCAATAACTGCCTGTGGCCGCTTGGTATCTATAAGGGTATTTTTTGGGTAGATAACCCAAAAATGATGTATATCGGAATGCAAGATCAGTTTTATACATTCAATATGTTTGATGCTCAGGGTTGGTATGCGCGTGATGTGATCATGGGTAAAATACCNCTCCCTTCTAAAGAGGAGATGTTGAAAAATAATCAGGAGTGGAAAGATCGCGAAGAGAGTCTTGAAACTGATGAGGACATGATCCGTTTTCAAGGCGACTATACTAAAGAGTTAATTGAAGCTACAGATTATCCAACATTTGATATTGAGGGAGTAAACCAAACATTCCTTGAATGGGAACATCATAAACATGANGATATCATGGGCTATCGCAACAACTCCTATAAGTCATTAATGACAGGAACCGTTGCTCCCAAACACCATACTCCATGGAAAGATGCCTTGGATGACTCAAAAGAGACATACTTAAAAAATTAATAGTTAAGTAGATTGTCTAAAATAAATTTTAATCTAATCGGCTGGGGGACATTTGTCATCTCAGCCTTAGGATTTATAATTTCTAGTATTGGGAATTTTTGGGCGATGTTTGGAAGTGTATTTTTTCTTCTTGGNTGTATTGTCTTTTTAATTCCTTACTTTTTAAAAAAAGACNAAGGAGAAATATTNTGAATAACTCTTCAAATTTATTAGTTCGTCAAGAAGGCGATGCCCCTTTNACAAAAGATCCATCAGTTTCATATACTATGCCAGCAAGGTTCTATACAAGCCCTGATATTTATGAAATTGAAAAAGATGCTATTTTTTATAAGTCATGGCATTACGCTGGTCATGCATCCCAACTAAAAGAAGAGCGTTCNTATATTACAACTTCCATTCATGATCAAAATATATTTATCGCCAAAGGTGCTGATGGAGAACTTCGTGCATTTCATAATGTNTGTGCTCATCGTGGACATGTCCTGTTAGAGGGCTCTGGTAGAAAGAGTGTCATCACTTGCCCCTATCATGCATGGGCATTTGACTTTTCTGGAAAGCTTGTAAATGCAAGAAATTCAGAAAATGTTGTTGGATTTAATAAAGATGATTTTTCACTTAAGGAAGTAAAACTTGAAGTATTTTGTGGGATGCTAATGGTAAATTTAGACTTAAATGCAAAACCATTTGCTGAACAATTTAAAGGGTTAGAGGAAGAAATCAGACAGTATATGCCTTCTGTTGACTCTTTAGAGTATGCTCAAAGAGATACCTTTGATGTAGCCTCCAATTGGAAGGTATTAGTTGACAATTTTTTAGAATGTTATCACTGCTCGCCCGCTCACAAAGACTTTGTTGATTTAGTCGATATGAATTCTTACCGCACTATCACTCACAAAAAATATTCTTCTCAATGTGCGGCCGCTCCACTTAAAACCAATAGTAAAGCTTTTAATTTTAAACCAGGAGATGTTGATTTTGGTTACGCGGGTTTTTTTGTTTGGCCTAATTTTACAATTTGGATTTACCCAGGAGAGGCCAATTTATCTGTCTTACAAATGAACCCATCTTCACCGACTAAAACAATAGAGTACCAAGATTGGTTTACGCTTGGGGGAAAGCTGTCACCTCAGTTAAAAGAGGCGGCAGACTACCAAAAAGACGTCTTACAACCAGAAGATATTGGGTTATGCGAGAGTGTTCAACAAGGCTTAAATTCTAAGGCTTACAACCAAGGGAGATTCATAGTTGATAAAGGATTAACTGAACTGTCGGAACATGCCGTTCATCACTTTCAATATATGGTTGTTGAAGCTTTAGGCGCAAATCTAGAGTAAACCTAGAGCCCTATTAAATAGACTCTAGGTAAATTTGTAGTTTTATATCCTTTCAGGAATAACTGTATCTTTTCCTCTTGGAATATCTTTTTGTTTGTCATAAAAAGGCAAATCAACGACAGAGCATGGTGACTTTTCACCATTTGCATTTTCAACAAATATATTTTTTTTGTTTAGCCAGTCTGCAGCTTCGCTGAAACGTCCATATGCAATATATTTCTTTAGCGAAGGTGACCAAACAGAAGCAGATAAATATCCTATGGAAGAACCTGTTTCATTAAATAATTTAGCTTTATATGAAAAACTATCGTCACAAATAATTCCAAAGATTTTTTTTTCATTTTGATTTTGACTAATTTTCATAAGGGCATCTTTTCCAATGAAGTCATTTTTATCTAAATCTACCAATGCNCCTAAACCAGCATCAAANGGGTTCATGGTTACATCAAAATCAGTCATATTGTCTAATATTCCCGCTTCTATTCTTCTGGTTTCCATAGAAAGAATTCCATCAACTTCCATACCTAGAGGAGAGCCTTTGGAAATCAATTCATCCCATAATATTTTGCAATCTGTTTGATCTCCAAGCGTATAGATTTCATATCCTAATTCCGCCGTCCATCCAGTTCTTGATAGATAAACTTTTTGTCCTGCAATTTCAAAAAAACCAGATTGATAATATTTTAAATTTTCATCAACTGCCCCATTTGTAACCGCTTTAATAACGTCAAGAGACTTAGGGCCTTGAATTTGAATTACTCTTGAGTGCGGATCGGAAATTGTAACATCAAAGCCAGTTTGATGAGCCATTAACCAAGCCTCTAGAGCACCATCGGGTTGGACATACCAAAATTTATTCTCTTCTAAACGAAATAAAACACCATCCATAAAAAGACCCCCTTCATGATTACAGGCAATTGCGTATCTTCCCCTACCTACTTTTAAATTCTCTATTCTTCTAGAAAAAACCTTTTCAAGAAAATCTACTACTTGAGGGCCTTCAATCTGAATTGGTCTTTCGGGTACATCATAAAGAACTGAACGTTGGCGAAGAGCCCAATACATATCTTCATGATTTTTATCCATGAANACTGGATAAAATCTACCAGCATAAACACCNTAAACAAATTTTTCGTTATGATAAAAATCAAAAAAAGGACCTTTTTCAAATCTTTTACTGCCAATCAATAAAGAAGTGCGATCAGAATGTATTGAATTACTCATTAATAAATCTTCCTTTCAAGACTAATTATTAGAAAAACTAAAAATTAGATCTATAATATATATAATAAAGTTGAAAATACATTGAATAGCAAAAGATATAAAACCATAAGATCTAAATTTATTTTAGAAATTCTAAAAAATGCCTAATTGGCTCCCTTCTCTTAATTCTCTTCGTGCATTTGAAGCAACCGCTAGAAAAAAAAGCTACAGAAAAGCCGCAGAAGAATTAGGCGTCACAACAGCTGCAGTAAAACAGTTAGTCGAAAAATTAGAGCAGGCTATTGGTGATAAATTATTTTTAGGTCGTGGTCAAAATTTAACTATTACCCCAATCGGTGAAATTGGCTTAGAGGAATTAAGTTTATCCTTTAAACAAATAGAGCGAACAGTTAGCAAAATGAGGTCTTATGAAAAAAACCATAGACTTGTGATAACATGTGAACCATCATTTGCATCAGCATGGCTAGTTCCAAAACTAAATAAATTTAAAGATCAATATCCCAACATAGAAGTCTTAATAGACTCCTCTCCAAAAATAGTAAGTCTCACTGATGGATCAGTTGATATTGCCATTAGATTTGGGGTCATTGATCACAACTCTAATTTGATTGTAAAAAAATTATATAAAGAATATTTAGCTCCATATTGTAGTCCATCACTGTTAAAAAAAAATATTAATAATTTTGAACAAATTGAAAAATTTCCTCTACTTCGATGGGATACATCTCAATTTAACTGGTCTAATAATACAAGAAGGTGGATGGAATGGGAAAATTGGATCAAATATGCAAAACAAAATTACCAATTAAATCTCAAGTACGGACCAAAATTTACTGATTACAATTTAGCCCTCCAATGTGCCATTGCTGGGCAAGGATTTATTTTAGGAAGTACTCCTGTACTAAAAGAAATTATTAATAAGGGGTTGCTTATTGACCCATTCAATCTTTCAATCGAAACAGATCTTGGTTACGATATTGTTGTAACTAAAAATTCCTATGTAAAAAATGAAGTGAAGAACTTTATTGAATGGATTTTAGCAGAAAAAGAAAAATCTAGCTAAGCTCTAACTCTTGATTTAGTTGGATCATAAAATGGGAATGCTATAACTTTCGCTTTTATTCTTTTTTGATGTCCGTCTAACTTACCTATTTCAACCTCAGTATCAATTTCACTATAATTTACATTCATACGACATAATGCAATATTCTTATTTAAAACTGGAGATTTCATACCACTAGTAATAATTCCAATCTGTTCTCTTCCGTTATTTCCAGGATGCACACAATCACCATGACCACAGATTTCATTTCCTTCAATCTCTAACCCGACAAGTTTTTTTTGTGGATTGGCCTTTCTTTCAATTAAATTAGTTTTCCCTATAAAGTCATCTTCTTTTGATTTAAGAGGTACCGTGAAACCAATACCAGCTTCAAAAGGATCTGTTTGATCATCGAATTCATAATTAGCAAAAATTAATCCAGCCTCAATTCTTACTAAATCTAGGGCATCAAGGACCATGGGCGCTATATTAAATTCTTTTCCAGCTTCCATAACCGCATCCCAGACTTCTGTTGCTTTACTAGGATGACAGAATATTTCATAGCCTAATTCACCTGTATAACCAGTTCTAGAAACCATTAGCGGAATACCATCTAAGGTATTAAGTCTTGCGACTGTAAATCTAAACCATTCAAGATCTTTAAGAGGTGTTTGATGGGGAGGAGTCCAAATAATTTTATTAAGAATTTCTCTACTTCTTGGACCTTGGACTGCCACATTGTGTAAATTATCTGTAGATGATTTAATCCAAACTTTTAAGTTCATTTCTTTCGCTTTATTTCTTAACCATTCTCCACAATATTCATCTCCACAAATCCATCTAAAGTTATCGTGGGTCATTTTAAATACGGTACCATCATCTAACATTCCACCATGTTCATAGCACATAGCAGTGTAAACCACCTGACCGACTGAAAGTTTTCTAATATTTCTTGTACATGTTCTTTGTAGTAGTTCTTCCGCATCTGGTCCTCGAACTTCAAATTTTCGAAGAGCAGAAAGATCCATAATAATTGCCCTTTCGCGACATGCCTCATATTCTTGGAGAGCTCCATAGTTGTTATAATTTGAGGCTAGCCAAAAACCTTTATATTCGACAATGTTCTCAGTGAGAGAAGCGACTCTTGGATGGAAGCCCGTCTCTCTGGTTAATTTTGGTTCTGCATCTGCTTTCATTCTATATGCTACTCCTTTACTAAAAGGCTTATTAGGCCTATATATTCTTACAAAAATATCTGTGGGATTCCAACCATTAGCAGCATCCACATCATCCGGGCATGCGGAGGAAACACAAACTAAATCTTTCAATGCTTTAAACATGACATAATCACCGGGCCTCGACCAAGGTTCGTCAAAAATTAGCGCGTTATTAGCATCAATCGCCGTATTATAAAATAAATTAATCGCTCCCCAACCAAGTCTTTTTCTTAAAGTGAATTTATCAAGAACTTTATTAAAATTATCTGAACAATTGGGATGGCCAAAATATCCTAAATCATCATAAAACTTAGATGTACATGCAGTGCCAAAAGTATCATGACGACCAACAGTATCTCTATAAACTTCGACCATTGGAATTTGATTTTCATCATAATATTTTGAATGTAATCCAGGTAAAGGATATGCGCTGCCCATTAAATATCTACTGTTAGTTGTATCAATAGATAGCTCTTTTCCCTGTTGGAGTTTATCAGCATCAAAAGCCATGAAGTCTGAACATTGACGGCCATAGATGTCAATAATTTGAATAAAATCGCCTTCTTTCACCTCGTAGGATGAAGCGGTATATCTATTTACAAAAATTTCTTCAACCGGATCCATTAATGGGTCAGGAAGTAAAAATTCTCCTTCGGCTCGTTTTCTAGCTCTTTTTACTATAACCCTAAGCTCTGATGCAGGAATATCATCATGCGTAATTTCAAAATTTCCAGGAGCTGAGATAATACAAATCGCTCCATCTTGAAAGTTAAACTCCTCAATTGAATTTGCCTCAGCATTTTTTGAAAAAGCTAAGATAGATTGATCAATCTCATTAACTTCATGCCCTAAAAGTCTTAATTTATTGGATGCTATAACAGCTGATTCATCAAGGCTAGTTAGAATTTTTTTTGTCAGATCTCCGCTATGCTCTTTTTTATAACCAATGGGAGAAAGATCGCACTTTCCTTTGGTGTTAAAAGTAATAATTTCTGCTTGCTGTAAACCCTCCAAATTAATAATCTTCACTTCATCATTGGGTTCCATTTTTAAAGTAATTGATCCCCCTGGAGAGACTAGATAGTTTTCTAAATCATCACCTAAAACGGGCAATCCTGGTTCGTAGGGTTTTGTTAGTCTTGGTATTATCATCTAGTGAGAAATTTTTGAAAAAAGATTTAAAACTATTGCCCCGATTACTATTAAAGATAAACCTACAATCCCAGCTATATCTATTTCATTCTTAAAAAATAATATTCCTAATAAGGTAATTAAAAAAATTCCAAAACCTGCCCAAATTGCATAAACGTATCCTACTGAATTAAATTGATTAAGACATTTTGATAAAAAATAAAAGCAAGCAGTATAAGAAATAGCCATCACAGCGGTTGGAATAAGTTTTGTGTAACCATCAGAAAGCTTTAAGGCCATAGTCCCGATAACCTCTAAAATAATAGTCAAAAAAAGTAAAAAATATTTTGACAATTAATCTATACCCAGAGCTTTTTTTCTATCTTCTGCCCATTTTCGAATTATTACATCTACTGAAATTGCAATAAAAGAAACGAAGATACCTAAGGTTAAAGCAAGACCAGCTCCATCTGATCTAGATAAAGCAGAGAAGATGATTTGACCTAAGTCCTCAGTGCCAATCAAGGCGCCTAAGATTACTAACTGTAAGCCAAAAATTAAAGTTTGATTAACACCCAACATCATATGAGGAAGTGCAATCGGAATTTCTATGTTCGCCCATCTTTGAAATTTATTTACACCTGACATTGTTCCTGCCTCATGTAGAGAGACCGGGACACTTTTCAGTCCCCATACAGTGTATCTAGTGGCGGGAACGGTTGCGTAAATAATTGCAGCAATTAAAACCGATGTATCGGTAATGTTAAACAAGAAAATAACAGGTATAAGATAGACAAAAGAAGGGAAGGTTTCAAAAAAATCACAAACAGTTAATACAATGTCTGCCCCTTTTTCAGTTCGCCCAAAAAAAGATCCGATCAAAAGACCATTGATAGAGGCCATGATTACAGCAAAAGTTGCCATGTACATTGTAATTAAAGCTTTGTCCCAATATTCTGAAAATGCAATAAATAGAAGCATTCCACCTACAATAGCCGAAATTCTTACCCCTCCAACTATATACGCTACTCCCATAGCAAGAGTGAATGTTGCTATAACCGGCATCCCAAGATAAGCCATTTTCATAGGGACCAAAATATTTATAATTAAAAATTTATTGAATGCATTAAGGGTAAAAAAGAATGTCTCCCAAACCCAATCAACTGCAGCGTCGATTTGAGGACCAATGGTTAAACCCTTCTCAATAGGAATAATATAAAGATAATTAATTTTATCAAAAATAAAGGTTCCTAAATAAGCAACGATAGAAAATACAATCGTAGAAACAAGAAACCAAATCCAATATTTATATTTTTGATAAAAATTTAAATCAGCAAAATAATCTCTTTGTAAATTTGCCCAAGCGCGAGTGAAACGATCCAATACAACGGCAATGATAACAATACTTAGTCCTGCCTCCGCCGCTTTACCAATTTTCAAACTGTTCAACGCTATCTTTAAATTTAGTCCCAATCCTTTTGCGCCCACAAATGAAGCAATCACAACCATTGCAAGACATTGCATAATGACTGTATTGATACCATTAAGAATATCTCTTCTAGCTGTTGGGATTAAAACTTTAAATAATAATTGGCGTTTAGTACAACCACTCATGATTCCGGCTTCAACTACCTCTGGTGCTACCTTTTTAAGACCTAAAATAGTATTTCTAATCATGGGGGGTGTTGCTATCACAATTGTGGCTATTGAACCTGCATGATCACCAAGTCCAAACAGAGCGATGATGGGGACAAGGTAGGCAAATTGGGGAAGTGTTTGCATTATATTAAGCATTGGTTGTAACGCAGTCTCAACTTTTTTATTCAGATAACCCCAAATACCAAGAGAGAGACCAATGGTAAAACAAATAGGTGTGGTAATTGCTACAAAAGAAAGTGTTTCAATTGATGGCACCCATTGGCCAAAAACAGCAATATAAAATGTTCCTATACCTCCAAGTAGGGCCAGTCTAAAACCACCAAGTTTGTAACCAAGGATTGCCGTTCCAGCAACAAAGGCAGGCCATGGAAAAGCAGGAAAACTTATGTTATTTTTAGAAACCCAGCTGTCACTAAAGATTAACTTTAATGTTTTGGTTCCACCTAAAAGAACCTCTCTTACAAAATTTACTTGGATGGTTAGTAAGTTGGAAACAGCTTTTGTAAATTCTCTAAATGCTGCTTTTTCCTCATACATTTCAAAAACAGGATCCCAGGTCTTAAGAGGAAACCAGTCATATAAAGCTTTATAGATAACGTCGTTAATGGCTTGTGGGAAACCAGCAAAGAGTGCGGGCAATCTCCAAAAAAAATTATTTTCATTTTGGGGAATGAAAAAATAGAGAATAAAAAAAATTATTATTAAAAAAATAAACTGATTACGTTTACTAGTAGTAATGAAGTTACTTTGAGTCACCGAATAAAACTTTAATAACTTTTTGAGAATTGATNGAACCTACTATAACATTTGTTTTAGGGTCGATAACAATTAAAGGAACCGAGCTATTTAGAATTTTCTCTGCTTCTTTTTCAACAAGTTCGTCCTTAGAAATTTTTATAGTATCGGTGATAGATGAATTAATAGGATCCATAATGGACTCTATCTTTAAAACTTTTTCTCTTGGAACTTCTTCGGTAAATTTTCTTACATATTCTGTNGCGGGATTTAAAACTATATTTGCTGGGGTGTCTAGTTGCTCGATAATACCATCTTTCATAATCGCAATTCTATCTGCAAGCCTCAAGGCCTCATCAAAATCATGGGTAACAAACATAATAGTTTTATTCAGTACTCCTTGAAGACGAAGGAACTCGTCCTGCATCTCTTTTCTAATTAATGGATCAAGAGCTGAGAAAGGCTCATCTAAAAACCAAACATCAGGCTCAACAGCCAATGATCGAGCGATACCTACGCGCTGTTGTTGACCACCAGATAACTCTCTTGGAAAATAGTTTTCTCTACCTTTTAAGCCAACTAATTCAACCATCTCAAGAGCCTTTTGCATACTTTGCTCGGTTGATATTCCTTTAACCTGAAGTGGAAAAGCAATATTTTCAATGACACTTTTATGGGGTAATAACGCAAAGTTTTGAAAAACCATACCCATTTTATCTCTTCTTAATTCAATCAGTTGTTTGCTGTTCATTTGAGAAATATTTTCACCATCGATAAATACTTCACCAGATGTCACTTCAGTTAATCTAGATATGCAACGAAGCAAAGTTGATTTTCCCGAGCCAGAAAGCCCCATAACTACCAACATTTCTCCCTTGTTTACTGTGAAACTCGCATTGTTTACGCCAACAATACATCCGGCCTCTTGAAATTTTTTTGCATCTACNTTGCCTNCTGAATCNTGAAGGAGTTTATCCGCGTTGGATCCAAAGATCTTATAAACTGACTTACAATCTATTACTGTTGACAAAGTTTTCTCCGATATTTATTTGCTTGGTAAGACCCCCCTAAATATAAAGGGGGGCCAAAGAATGTTTTAAAAGATAAGACTATCTCATAAACTCATCGATTTGAGCGCGATGGTTAGCAATATATGCCGCAGCAGATTCAGCGTGCGTCATGCCCTCAATATCAACGTTATATGCCATCTCACCAATCTCGTTAGCAGNAAATCCCATTTTNGAGTAGAACTTATATGCCTNCGGATGAGTAATAGGGAACTTAATGTGAGCAGCTTTTTTGATGTAACCTATTGGTGANCCACATCCAGTTGTCTCNANTGTTCCGCCATCTTTGATAGNACATCCGTCAAAGAAAGGTGGGAATTCGATAAATGTATAACCAGTAAAGTCTGTAAAGTTAGGAGACCAGTTAAATACTACTGTTCCTCTNCCTTCTTTTTTTGCAGCTTCTAATTCNGCCCATAATGCATCAGCACTACCAGCGAATTTAACCATCCATTTATCATCTAGGCCCAGACCCTTAAGTCTATTTGGCATAACATCACCATGCCATTCAACAGGACCTTCAAGCCATCTACCTTTNCCACCAGAGTCAGGTGTTACAAAGTTAGCTACACACTCATCTGATTTTAAAGCTTCCCAATTAGGAAGACCTGGGCATAGATTCTGCTCGATAACCCAGTTAGGTACGCCCATTTCTTCAAACGCTTGAACAGGGTGATTNCCAGTATCTAAGATACCGCCTTTATCAACAGCCTCATAGAATGGCTTNCCCATTGTAGACTGCCATGTTTCGTGAGCGACGTGTAATTCACCTACTCGAATAGCTTCATATCTAGTTTGTGATTCTGCAGGCACTAGTTCTGTTTCGTAACCCATTTCCTGATAGACCTGAGATAACAAGTTAGCCATAACAATNTGNCTTGACCAGTTTAANACNGGAATTCTAATNGGNTCNGCTGCTTTAGCTACAGTNGATAAACCAGCTNNTAAAACTANNGNNTAAAATAAAGAAAGTAGTTTTTTCATTTATTCCTCCATTTCCTACTTACAATAATAATATTATAATAAGTTATTAATCATCTACCTTGAAGTAAAAAAATTCACTATATGAAACAAAAATTATTTGAAAAATATAAAAAAATTAGTCAAAAAACGACAATAATTACCCTTTCAAATCTTATTCATAATTATCAAACTATTCAAAAAGAAGCAAAAAATTCAACAATAATATGCGTTGTCAAAGGTGATGCTTATGGTCATGGAATGTTGGAATGCTCAGAAAAACTCATAAAAAACAAAGTAAATAATTTTTATGTTGCAAGATTAGAGGACGCACTAAAACTAAGAAAAAAATATAAAAAAATCAAAATATGCGTTTTAGCAGGCGTAATAACAAAAGATTGCTGTAGGGAAATGATAAAAAATCAAATCACACCTATTATTAATAATTTTGATCAATTAGAACTGTTCAAAAAATATAATAAAAAAAATAAATTCATTTTACATTTAGATACTGGAATGAATCGGTTAGGATTTCAAATTTCAGACTTAAAAAAAATACAAGATATAATCAACCCAAATGAAATAAGTATTATTATGTCTCACCTATCCTCGAGTGATGACAAAGATAAACTTGAGTCATTAAGTCAATTCCAAAAATTGATAAAATTTAATGAAGCATTTAACAAACCTTTAAGTCTTTGTAACTCTGCAGGTATTTTTTTAAATAAAAAACTACATTTAAACTTTGTAAGGCCTGGCAAAAGTCTTTATGGCATAAATCCATTTCCAAAAAAATCATTTGGACTTAAACCTGTGATGAGCATTTACGCCCCTATCTTACAAATCATGAGTATCAAAAAAGGTGAAACGATTGGTTACAGTAAAACTTTTAAAGCTAAAAAACATATGCAAATAGCCACTATTGATTTTGGCTATTCTGACGGATTGCATAGAAGTTCCAGCAACAAAGGAAAGGTTTTTATAAATAATGTAGCCTGTCCTATTTTAGGAAGAGTTTCTATGGATCTTGTTACTATTGATGTCTCGCATATCAAACATAACAATTTATTTCTAGGCAAGCCTGTAGAGATTTTAGGGAAAAATCAAACCTATGAAG
>PAHC01000012.1 GCA_002704755.1 Rhodobiaceae bacterium | reverse complement strand
GGATCCTATATTCCAGCAGGAAATAAAGAACGATGCTGCCCACAAAGTAACGATGTTTATGTGGATCGTGAAACAGGACTCATATATATGTCTGACAGATGGGGACTAGGTCTACATATTCTTGAATATACAGGTTAAATGAAATGACTAGACCTCTAGAAGGTATTAGAGTTATTGAGTTTGGTAACTTTATTGCCGGGCCTTTCTGCGGAATGTTACTTGCAGATATGGGAGCAGAGGTAATTAAAATTGAACCTCTGACAGGTGATTTAGCACGAGCTATACCACCAATAATTGATGGGAAAAGCGCTGCATTCATAACCTTAAATAGAAATAAAAAAAGTTTAGCATTAGATTTAAAGTCTACCCATGGTAGGTCTCTGGCGCTTGAAATATTAAAAACAGCAAATGCAATAATTGAGAATAATAGACCGGGTGTGATGCAAAGACTGGGTTTGGGTGAAGGGGATATAAAAAAAATAAATAATAAAATTGTTTACACATCTGTGTCTGGTTTTGGGCAAACGGGTGAATTAAAAAATAGAGCGGGTATAAATCTAATTATTGAGGCGTTATCAGGAACCTTATCCGTAATGGGCGAGAAAGGCGAAATTCCTCCAAGGCCTGGGTTACAAACTGCAGATATTCTTGGTGCAATGTTCGCTACCTATTCAACTTTATCTGGATTAATTGGGCAGATTAAACACAATCAAGGTATGCATGCAGATGTATCTCTAATCGAGGCATCTATCGCATCTGCTGTATGGGAGACGACAGAATACTTATCGAGTGGTATCATTCCAGAACAATTAGGGCATTCACATCGAGCAAGTGCACCATATCAATTATTTGAAACAAATGATAAAAGGTACATTGCAATAGGTGCACCAAGTGATGCACATTTTAAAAAATTGATGGACATTCTAGATCTAAATGATTTATCAGAAAATCCTAAATTTATTTCATACTCCAGCAGAAAAGAAAATGAAAAAGATCTAGTCCCAGTTGTTGCAAATAAAATAAAGGATTGGGACTCATCTGATTTAGAAATTAAATTGACAGAAGCTGGTATACCATGCGGCTGTGTAAGAAATTACAAAGAAGCTTTAAATAATCCTCATAGTATCCAAAGGCAACTGGTTACAGAAATAACTGATGATCAAGGAATTCAGATTAAGACAATACGCAATCCTGTCTTAATTAATAATAAACCAATAAAGATAGATAGCCTTGCTCCAGAATTAGGAGAGCATAGTTTTGAAATTTTAAGTCAAGTTGGTGTAGATAAAAATGTATTTAATAAACTAGTGAGTGATGGTATTGCTATTTAGTTTTTATTTTTTCTAGTATTGCATTTGTCATATCAACAGTAGAGGCTTTTCCTCCAATATCTGCTGTTAAGTATTTTTTTTCTTTGATTACTTCTAATGCTGACTTCTCAATAATATTTGCAGCCATGATTAATTTTTCTTCATTATATTTAGAGCCCATCCACGATAAGAGCATTGATGTTGACATAATCATAGCATATGGATTTGCGATATTTTTTCCCGCAATATCAGGCGCAGAACCATGCGTTGCTTGAGCCATTGAAACATTTTCTCCAATACAAAGACCTGGTGCCATACCAATTGAGCCAATTAAACCTGCTCCAATATCACTTAATATATCTCCAAATTGATTTGTTGTTACAACAACATCGAATGATTCTGGATTTGAAACTAGGTGCATTGCTGTTGTATCAATGAGTGTATCTTCATAAGAGATTGATGGATATTCTTTTGAAACTTTTACACATTCTTCAAGGAACATTCCGCAACTTAATCTGAATAGGGGTTCCTTATGTGCTGCTGTAACTTTGGATCTATTTTTACTTACAGCAATATCAAATGCAGCTTTAGCTACTCTGTTGGATCCTTTTCTTGTAATAACTCTTGAAGCTATAGTAATTTCATTGTTTGGACGAAATTCTGGATATCCTCCAACAATTGTATCGGAACTCTGAAGACCCTCGGTTAATTCTCGTACGAATATAATATCTACATTCTTTGAGGGATCATATGATTTTGCAGGTCTTATGGCTGCGTATAATTCGAATTGTTTTCTTATAGGTGGCATTTTCCAGGTTGAGTCATTTCTTGGATAATTATTGTGCCCGATTGGACCGCAAATCATTCCATTCACTTCATTTAATTTGGATATTGTGTACTCAGGAAAGGTATCACCATATTTGCTATGAGCTAATTTACCGATGGGCAATTCAATAAGTTCTATGCTGCATCCAAGAGTCTTAAGTGTTTCATTTAACACCAACTTGGCCATTGGTACAATTTCATTACCAATGTCATCTCCATTCATTATAGCTATTCTTAGAGACATTTAATTTAATATATCAATTAAACTTCTTTGATAAATCTGCGATTAACATATCAATAGACTTATTTGATAGATAAGATGTAAATTCTTCTTTCTTTTGAAGTGTAAGTGATAATCCGGCTAGGTTAAGATCAACTACTTTGTATTCATTATCTTTGTTCAATATCAACCACCAGCGAATTGATGCAAGTCTAGAATTATTCTTCATTACATCGCCATCTACAAGAAATTCTTTTCCTTTGGATCCTTTTTCACGACAATTATTATTTGAAATTGAATAAATAATGTCTGGATCATCATTTGTTTCGAGTCTATCGTATATTGTTTTAGAAACCATTTTTTCTATAATTTTATAGTAAAGAAGTTCTTGTTCTTCATTAATCTTTCTTGCGTATTTACCAAGCATAATCTTACCCATAGTCGTAAAATCAACATTTATGGTAAGTAACTCAGAAATTTGTGTTTTCTTTTGATTATTTGTTAATTCATTAGAATTTAAAATTTCAATAGTATTATCAGTTAACTCATTAGCGAATAATAATGCATTGTCGCATAATTCATTTGCGAGCAAAGAATTAGGATTAATAAAGAAGGCTATCAGAGAAATCTTTAAAATAGTTTTAGTGAATTTGAACATTGTTAACCTAGCATAGACTAGTTAGAATACTAAGTTGAGATCTATGCCTGTGTCAATTGAAAATTGAGAGGAGTCATCACCAAATAGTCCATTGTTTATATGGTTTTCTCTCATTTGTCTGTACATACTTCTGATCGAAACATAATAGTCTGTGCTATCCATTTCAATATCATCTAATGTATCAAGTAAATCTTCCCTTGTTGAAACCACGCGGGTCGCTCCATATGTCAGGCCAATATATGCATCTTGGTCGCTAAAGTACCATGTTAGGGGATGTGTTAGAAAATCAACAACACGCCCTGTGGTGTGTCTTTCTGTTGTTGGGCCAAAGATTGGTGAATAGGAGTAAGGACCGGATTCAACACCATATACAGCTAATGTTTGAGCAAAGTCTTCTGTGTGTCGTTCATATCCTAAATCAGTAGCTGGATCACCAAAACCAAGAAAGCCAACAGTTGAGTTTATTGCGAACCTATTCACTGTAGTGCCAGCTCTTTCTTGTTCACCTTGTAAAACATCATTTATGAAAACAGTTGGCGTTTCCAAATTATGTAAGAAATTTTTGATTGCCTTTCTGCCACCTTCTGGGACAACATCTCTGTATGCTTCAGCTAGAGGTTTGAAAAGATTTTTGTCTAATTTTTGATGGAATTCAAAAGATTTTCTGTTTTCTTCTTCATTTGGATCATACAAGGAATAATCGAAGGCTTCTTCAGAAGCATCGTCTTCCACTATTTCAGTTACTGCATACGGAGAGTTGTATTGGTCTTCAATTGTTTGTTCGAAAGATACAACAGCAACAGGCTCAGTNACTTCTTCAACTTCCTGAGCTGAAGATGAGGGCATATTGTATTGATCAGCTATTGTTTGTTCGAAAGGGATAAATACATCTGCATTAGCATTGTAAACACTTGAGAGTAAGAAAAGTAAGGCAAATGTTGCTCCAAAAGTGCCTAATTTGATATTCTTATTAATGCGCATTATTTGATCTGTTATTTAATTAAAAATCAATAAATTATAAATAGTTTAAATTGATTCTTATTACATATATGTAAATTACAATACNATGTTTAATTTTTATTTAAGATAATTCAATCAAATTACTTTNATTATCAATCTTTTCAACAGGATTGAGAGGTCTTCTTTATCCCATTGTATCGTATAAATAATATTGATAATCTTCTTGCTTGTTACATATTTTTTGAATATAAAGATATAAAGATATCTTTATATATTAATTATGTTAGAAGAAAAAATAAAAACCTTTGCAGCCCTTGCAGACGAATCTCGTCTCAGAATAATTAATCTGTTAATCGCAGGCGAGTTAAGCGTTCAAGATATTGTATATTCTTTAGATCAAAGCCAGCCNAGAGTTTCAAGGCATCTTAGAATTTTAGATGAGTCTGGTTTAATTACCCGGATAAAGGAGGGGGGATGGGTATTTTGNAAGCTAAATAATGACAAGTCCAACAAANATTTACTAGATTATTTACTAAAAGATAAAACTAAGCAAAACTCAAAAGAGAAAGACCTTCAAAGATTGTATGATCTNCAAAAATCAAGGTTAAATGCCGCGAATGACTTCTTTTTTAAACAGTACAAAGAACAATATTATGTTGATCCACTTAATCAATTCAGTAACGTTGCTTTAGATAATCAGCTATATCAAATTATTACCAAAAATATTCATACGCCAATGANTAAATTTTTTGATATGGGTACTGGATCGGGTAAAATGTTATCACTTTTTTCATCATTAGCCAAAAATTGTGTTGGAGTTGATAATAATCACACAGTTATAAAAATGGCAAAATCAAAGCTAACTCAAGCCAATAGAAATAACTGTAAAATAATTTTTGGTGATATAACACAAACAGAGGGTATGGAAACATACGGTAAAGCAGATCTTATTATCTATCACCAAGTGCTTCATTATTTTGATAAACCTCAAGATTTAATCAAGGTAGCCAAGAACTTGCTACATAAAGAGGGTTTTATATTGATCGTTGATTACCTCAAACATCAAAATGAATTTTTAAGAACTAACTTTTCACATAGAAGGTTAGGCTTTGATGAAAATCAAATCAAAGATTATTTTCAAAGATCAAACATTGAATTAGTTGATAAAATTAAAGGTGTTTCATTTAAACAACCTAATGTTAGTGAGCTAACAGTTATGGCATGGCTTGGGAAAAAAAACTATGAATAATATCTATCCAAAAAATGTAAATTTCTCATATGAGGTTTTTCCTCCTCAAGATATTAGCAATAACTCTAAACTCGTTGAAAAAATAAATGCTCTAACATATAAACCCAGTTTCATTTCAGTAACATATGGTGCAGGTGGATCAAATAGAGATAAAACAATGGATTTAGTTAGGAGGATACACCAAGATACTGATATAGATGTGGCTGCTCATTTAACGTGTGTTGACTCTTCTATTAGAGATACAATGAGCTTAGTTGAATACTATCTAAAGATTGGTGTAAATAAGATACTTGCCTTGCGAGGAGATTCTACAAATAACATTTCAAAACAATATGAGGCACATCCCAGAGGNTTCCAGAAAACTGGTGAATTGATAAAAGCTATAAAAAAGCTATCTGATATTCAGGTATATACGGCTGGATACCCAGAAAAGCATCCGGACTCCGCCGATTTAAAATGTGACATTGAAAATTTAAAAGACAAAATCAATAGTGGATCAAATGATATAATAACTCAATATTTTTTCGATAATAATCTGTTTTATTCTTTTAGAGAATTATTAACTGTAAATAAAATTGGAGCAAATTTAATACCTGGAATAATCCCAATTACTAACTTCCAAAAAATTCGTGAATTTTCAATTAAGTGCGGAGCAAGTATACCAAAAACATTCGAAGTAATTTTTGATGATCATTTTAGTAATTTNAATAATGAAGAGCAGTTAGAGATCNTTCTATCAATTATCGCAGATCAGGCNAAAGACTTAATCCAAAATGGGATAAATAATCTNCACATCTATAGCCTTAATCAAATATCCTTGATGGATCAAATTATAAACAAATTAAACATTGATAATGTGAAATAAAATGAGTGAACTAGAAAGAATAGCAAAAGAACGAATTGTTATCATTGATGGTGCAATGGGTACTGAAATTCAAAAATTTGAACTATCTGAGAGTGATTTTCGAGGTAAAGATCTTTTGGACTCTCAATTTGACCAAAAAGGTAATAATGATATATTATCAATTACCCAGCCTGAACTTATTAGAGACATTCACAGATCATATTGTATCGCTGGCGCTGATATTATTGAAACAAACACATTTTCATCAAATTCTATTTCTCAAGCTGATTATGGAAATGAGAAGCTTGTATATGAGATGAATAGAAAATCTGCAATGATTGCTAAAAACGTGTCTAAAGATTACTATAAAGAAAAAGGTAAACAGATTTTCGTTGCTGGCGCTCTTGGGCCCACCAACAAAACCGCTTCCATGTCGCCAGATGTTCAAAATCCATCATTTCGAGGAGTTACTTTTGATGATCTTGTAACTTCATATTCTGAAGCTACAGAAGGATTAATAGTTGGTGGTGCTGATATAATCTTGATTGAAACAATATTTGATACACTTAACGCAAAGGCAGCAATTTATGCTGTTCAGAAAACCTACCAAAAATTAAAAACTCATAAACCACTTATGCTNTCTGGAACTATAACAGATCTATCTGGAAGGACATTATCTGGGCAAACAGTTGAAGCATTTTGGAATTCAATTAGATATGCTAAACCATTTTCAGTAGGTCTAAATTGTGCATTAGGTGCCTCTCAAATGCGGTCACATTTATTAGAATTATCAAATCTTTCGGATACCTTGATNTCAGCTTATCCTAATGCAGGATTACCGAATGAGTTGGGTCAATATGACGAAATGCCGCATGAAACAGCTCACATTATAGAAGAGTTCGCAAAAGATGGTATGCTGAATATAGTAGGTGGTTGCTGTGGTACTTCGCCTGAACACATTGAACATATTGCAAATATAACAAGGGGAATAAAACCCAGAAAACCATCTCAACAAAAACCAATACTGAGGTTATCAGGGCTCGAGGCCTTCAATAAGGAATCCAATATTAACTTTATTAATATAGGTGAAAGGACGAATGTAACAGGTTCAGCAAANTTCAAAAAATTAATACAAGAAAATAATTTTGATGAAGCAATAAAAGTGGCAAAAGAGCAGATTGATAATGGTGCACAGCTAATAGACATTAATATGGACGAAGGCTTATTAGACTCTGAAAAAATCATGGAAGAATTTTTGAATTTATTGGCATCAGAACCAGATGTGGCAAAAGTTCCAATAGTAATTGACTCATCTAAATGGAGTGTCATTGAAGCAGGATTAAAATGTGTGCAGGGCAAATCAATTGTTAATTCAATCAGTCTAAAAGAAGGAGAAGATGAATTCATTGATGTAGCACNAAAAATCAAACTTTATGGTGCTGCTNTTGTTGTTATGGCTTTTGATGAAAGTGGTCAAGCTGAGTCAACTCAGAAAAAGTTTGAAATTCTAAAGAGAGCATATGATATTCTCATAAATATTGTGGGATTTGANCCACAAGATATAATTTTTGACCCAAATATATTTGCTGTGGCTACAGGGATTGAAGAACATAATGCATACGGGCAATCATTTATAGATGCTTGTAAGATATTAAAACAAAATATGCCCTTGTCGAGTATTTCTGGCGGTGTTTCAAATTTATCATTTTCTTTCAGAGGCAATAATGTCGTGAGAGAAGCAATGCACTCAGTTTTTCTTTATCATGCAATTCGTGCTGGTATGGATATGGGTATTGTTAATGCAGGACAACTAGCTATATATGATGATATTGAACCTGAGCTNAGGGATTTATGTGAGAGTGTGATTNTAAATAAGTCCGGCTCTGCCACGGAAGAACTTCTTCAAAAATCAATTGAGTTCCAAAATCAAACAACTGGAAAACAAGCTAAGAATATTGAATGGAGAAATGTAGATATTGAGCAGAGGTTATCTTATTCTTTAATAAACGGGATCAATGACTATATTGAAGAAGACGTCGAAGAAGCAAGATTGGTAATTGGAGAACCACTGGCTGTGATTGAGGGTCCTTTGATGAAAGGGATGAATGTGGTTGGGGATCTTTTTGGTGAAGGAAAGATGTTTTTACCGCAAGTTGTAAAAAGTGCNAGAGTAATGAAGCAAGCAGTTTCTTATTTATTACCTTACATGGAAGAAAATAGTGAAATTGCATCAAAAAAAACTGCAAAGATATTATTGGCAACTGTAAAGGGTGATGTTCACGATATCGGTAAAAATATTGTTGGTATTGTCCTACAATGCAATAACTTTGAAGTTCTTGACTTNGGAGTAATGGTTCCAGCTGAAAAAATTATTAGAACTGCAATTGATGAAAAAGCAGATGCGATTGGATTATCTGGATTAATAACACCAAGTTTAGATGAAATGTGCCATGTGGCTAGTGAAATTAAAAAACATAATCTAAATATTCCTATACTAATTGGAGGTGCCACAACTAGTAAAGCACACACAGCTCTCAAAATCTCGCCTAGTTATGATAATAAAAGCACTATTCATGTACTTGACGCAAGTAAGGCAGCATCAATAATGTCTGATTTATCATCTAAAGATAGAAAAGATACATTATTAAATAAAGTTAATGACGAGTATGAAGAAATTAGAAAGCAATACTCATCTAATAATAAACATAGAGGTCTCGATAAACTAACTGATGCTCGTTCTAATAAATTAAAAATAGATTGGGAAAAAATAAGAGTAAAAAAACCATCATATCTCGGTGTTCGAGAATATATTGGTACAAATTTATCAGAATTACGTAACTATATAGATTGGACACCTTTTTTTCAGACTTGGGAGATAAGAGGCGTCTATCCCCGAATTTTTAAAGATCCAAATATAGGTCCAACAGCAAAAAATCTATTTGATGATGCAAATATCTTGATTGGAGAGATTATTAAAAAGAAGCTTATTCAATCAAAAGCTGTAATTGGTTTCTGGTCAGCCAAATCTTTTAATGAAGATATATTTCTTTACGATCCAAGAACGAATAAGAATATTGATATATTGCATTCAATCCGGCAACAAATTTCAAGAAGAAATGATAGAGCAAATCTGTGTTTGGCTGACTTTATTGCTCCACAAGAATCAACGTGTGATGATTATATTGGTTTATTCGCAGTATCAATTGATTTTGACGAAGAAGNAGTAAATAAAAGACTTAATTTATTAGATGATGATTACAAATCGATCCTATTTAAGTCTATATGTGATAGGTTTGCTGAGGCTTCTGCAGAGTTTTTTCATGAAAAAGTTAGAAAACAATTGTGGGGATATAATCAAAATGAAAATTTGAGCTATGAAGATCTTATAAATGAGAAATATATAGGGATACGACCTGCTCCAGGGTATCCAGCTCAACCTGATCATTCAGAAAAGATTACAATCCTTCGTTTATTAGATGCTGAAAATAAAATAAATATGAAATTAACAGAATCATGTGCAATCATTCCAGCATCGTCAGTTTGTGGAATATATTTCAGTAATCCTGAGTCACGCTATTTTGGGGTTGGTAAAATTACAAATGATCAAGCGGTGGATTATGCACGAAGGAAGAATTGGACAGAAGATGAACTAAATCATTGGTTGAAAATAATAAGTACTGATTAATTTAATTTTCCAAAACCACCACCTGATGGTGTCTGAATTATTAATATATCATCTTTGCGAAGTCCTATTTGACAATTGCCCCCTAAATCTTCNCTTTTATTATTCCGGATTAANGTGTTTTTCCCTTTTGTACCATCTTTTCCTCCCTTCAATCCAAATGGTGGGTATATCCGATTATTTGANAATATTGAGCAACTCATCTCTTGTTCAATTTTGAATATTTTTTTAATTCCATCACCTCCAATGTNCTTCCCATTTCCTCCAGTATTTTTANTAATAGATAATTCTAAAATGCTAATAGGATAGGACTCTTCAAAAATTTCAGGATCTGTTAATCTTGAATTAGTCATATTTGTTTGAACAGCATCCTGTCCATCGTGATCACGATGCGCACCTTGCCCACCACAAATTGTCTCATAATATTGAAATTCACTATTACCAAATATTAAGTTATTCATAGTTGATTGGCATGATGCTTTATTCCCAATAGCTGCAAATATACAATTTGCGAGTGCTTGACTGATTTCAACATTACCAGCTGATACAGCAGCATTACTTGATGGGTTCAAGAATGAATAATCATCTAAGATAATTTCCACTGATTGAAGCAAGCCAGAGTTAAGAGGGATATTATCATTTATAAGACACCTAATTACAAACATAATGACAGCTTTTGTTATTGGGATAGGGGCATTNTAATTATTTNTGTTTTCAGCATTTGACCCTCTAAAATCAAATATGATTTTATTTTTTACTTCATCTATTTTAATTTTTAGCTGAATAGTAAAATTATCNAGATTTAATGTATATTGAGANGGACCAAGTTTCTTAATAACCTCTAATGATGAAAGGTGNGCATTTCTCCTGATTTCTATCATTTGTTCATTAATGGCAAGTTCACCATATTTATCTATTAATTTAAATATCTCAATCTCACCAACCTTATTTGCAGCAATTTGTGCAGTAAGATCTTGAATGTTCATCTGAGGATTTCTTGCTGGGTATTTGCTATTATTTAGTAAGGCGATAATCTTTGATGGGTGATTAATATCACTAATTTTAATTTTGAGNTTATCAAAAATAATTCCTTCATCTTCCAATTTCTTTGCTTCAATGGACATTGATCCAGGGAATATACCACCAACATCGGGATGATGACCTCTCGTAGCCAAAAAATAAATAATTTCTTTATTTTCTTTTGAAAATATTGGAGAAACTACAGTAATATCTGGGAGATGTGTACCACCNGATCTGGGTGAATTGCTTATAAATATATCATTCTTTTTGATATTGCTTGTTGTTCTAATTAAATATTTTATGCAATCATCCATCGATCCTAAATGAACTGGAATATGAGGAGCATTTGCTACAAGTTCTCCATGCTTATCAAATAATGCACATGAATAATCAAGACGTTCTTTAATGTTAACTGATGAAGCGGTTCTTCTGAGTGTTTCACCCATTGTTTCCGCCACCGACATGAATAGGTTATTGAAAATTTCAAGTATTTCAGGTGATTTTGTATTAACTTTTTGTTTTTTCGTATATTGGTCTTTTTCTAGGATAATATTATTAACATCATCTTTTCTGGCAACCCAACCATCGTTTATAATAATAGTTGAATTTTGATCAATGAGTATTTTGGGCCCGCATATATGTTGATTATTGGGTATTGAGTCCAAATGGATAATTTCTGCATTCACCCATTTACCTTTGACGAAAAAGCTTNTTAAATCATGAGAAGTAGAATTCTTTTTATTGCCTTTTAAGAAGTTAGTTGGTGCTATTTTAGTCGAGGTTTCAACTTGTATTAAATCTATTATTACGGAAGTATTAGGAATAAAACCATATATTCTCTTATAAGCNTTCTCAAATATATTTTGTATATTTTTAATGTCAAATTTATTATCATCTATCCGTAAACTCACTGTTTGATCGGTCCCTAAATATTTGAGGTAGATGATTGGCTTGTGAGAAATTTTTGTAGTTGAGAAATTCTTACTGTTTTCAATTTTCAAGGTTGAAATTATAGATTTAATTTTGGATATATTTTGATGGGTAAATTCGCATAATATTGTTCTTTGATTGATGTATTTTTCATTTGAATTTGCGATCCCATAAGCAGATAAAAAGCTTGATAATGGGTTGATTAATATTTTTTTGATATTTAGGTTNTCTGCTATCAAACAGGCGTGTTGTCCTCCAGCTCCACCATAGCTAACTAGTGTGTAATCTTGCAAATTAACACCTTTTTTTGTTGAAACATTTTTTATTGCTCTGCACATCATTTCTACGGCAATGTTAATGTAACCTTCCGCTATTTCTTCAATGCTTTTATCTTTATCTATAAGATCTCTAATATTACAGAATGCNCTTACAACTAGAGATTTATTTAATGGAGATGAATTATTTTTACCAAAAATCTTAGGAAAATGATCTTCTAGTATTTTTCCTAGAATGAGGTTTGCATCAGTAATTGTAAGTGGTCCNCCTTTTCCATATGCCATTGGTCCAGGATAAGATCCTGCAGATTTTGGTCCTACAGTCATTCTTGAATTTTTGTATTCAAGTATNGATCCGCCTCCAGAAGCAATTGTATCAATGTCTATCATTGGCACCTGGATATTTATTTGGTTTATATTTTTATCATTGTTATATTCTATTTCATGATTGAAATGTGATATGTCAGTTGACGTTCCGCCCATATCAAATGTTATGATATTATCTATTTTTGAAGCTTTTGCAGAGGAAACAGCTCCCACAATGCCTCCCGCAGGTCCGGATAATAGAGCGTTTATTCCTTTAAAATTATTATTGTTTGAAAGCCCGCCATTGGATTGCATAAATCTGAGATTTATTTTATTTTTTTCTGTCTGGAACTCTTGTTTAATTGCATTTATATCACTTTGAATNATTGGGTCGACATATGAATTTATTAAACCTGTATTNGTTCGTTTTATGTACTTTATAGTCTCAGAAATTTCGTGACCAAGAGTTATATTTTTATGTCCGAGATCTTGTAGTAAATTTTTTAATCTAGTTTCGTACTCAGTATATTTCCATCCATGAATGAGGCTCACACAAATTGAAGTATATTCATTCGATTTGATGGATCTAAGTTGTGAATGAATTTTATCCCAATTTAATTTTTCCAGAGGTTTGCCATCACGAAGTAATCTGATATCTACTTCAATTACTTTTGAATAAAGAGGAAGTGTTTTTTTAATATTTAAATCAAATAAATCATCNCTATTTTGATAACCAATTCGTAATGAATCCATATATCCTTTTGAGACTATTAGTAATGTTTTTTCGCCAGTCCTTTCTAAAAGTGAATTAGTCGCNGAAGTCGTTCCAATGCATATACTTTNGATATTTTCAATTTGTGAGTCATTTTTNTTAAGTATATTTGTTATACCATGTATNATGGAATTATTATATTCTTCGGATTTTGATAATATTTTTTCTAGGTGAAGATTTTTTTCAGGAGAAAGAGCAATTATATCTGTAAATGTGCCACCTTTATCAATCCAAAAGTTCCAATTATTTTTTTTCATAGTAAACTTTTCTTATACAAATTATTTGTATTTAAAATTAAATTCAATATTACATAATTTTTTATATGATAAACGATAAATATAAATCTCCAAATTACAATAATCGAGTGGATGGATCAAAAATTGATTATATAATAATTCACTACACTGGGGTTAATGCGCCAAGCCAAAGCATAATTAGGTGGTTCTTGGATCCGTTATCAAAAGTTAGTTGTCATTATTTCATAGATAATAAAGGGACCATTTACTCTCTAGTTAATGATTATTACAGAGCATGGCATGCTGGTAAGTCATATTGGAATGGATGCGGGGATATTAATTCCCAATCCATAGGTATCGAATTACATAATTCGGGTATAGAGGAATTTTCTGGGAATCAAATAAATTCTTTACTGAAATTATTGGAACTACTCATATCTAAACATTCAATAGAACGACATAATATTCTTGGACATTCAGATGTCTCTGTGGGTAGGAAAATTGATCCAGGTATAAAATTTCCTTGGCAATTTTTAAATAGATCTGGAATAGGGGTTTATTCAGGAATGGGATATACCAAAAAAAATATTTGTAATATAGAGGTGGCTGATCAAAAAAAGCTTGCAATAATGAGATATCAAAAAAAAATGATTGAGATTGGTTTTGAATTGTCAATTTCAGGGATAATTGATGAACAGACGAAAAAGGTTGTTACAGCTTTTCAGAGGCATTGGAGATCGGAATTGGTCGATGGTAAGATTGATCAGAATACTATAAGCGTCATAGATGATATTCATAGAAAAATAACAGACGCACGCAATTTAAAATTCGAGAACTAGACAGTTTTAAGAGTTTCCTGTAATAATCTATAGGCTAGATGGCTGGATGATCGCTATTACATAGAGGAAAGTCCGGGCTCCACAGAGGATCAGTGCCGAGTAACTCTCGGCGGAGGCAACTCTAGGGAAAGTGCAACAGAAAATATACCGCCATAATTATGGTAAGGGTGAAATGGTGTGGTAAGAGCGCACCGCATTAGTGGTAACATTAATGGCATTGTAAACCCCACTGGGAGCAAGACCAAATAGAGATAGTTTGTTTGTCCTTTGAAATGCTATCTGGGTAGGTCGCTAGATTTATAGGGTAACCTATGAATAAGATGAATGATCATCATTTTACAGAACCCGGCTTATAAGCCATCTAGCATATTAAATTGGTTAATAATGTGTTAAAAAACCATTGACATCCATGTTATACCATGATATCCCATAATTACCCATATTATGGAATTATTATGCAATTATTTTTATCAAAATTTCGAAACAAGATAGATAACAAAGGAAGGGTGTCAATACCTGCACAATTTAGAAATGTATTGTTGAAAGATAACTCTCAAAAAATATTTTGCTATCCATCTTTGGATGCCGAAGCCATTGATGCTGGTGGAGAAAATTTAGCAAGTAATATATATGAACTAATGGATAATTTAGATCCTTATTCTGATGAACGAGATATTTTATCTACTGCGCTATTTGGATTATCCGAGGAATTGAAAATTGATAACGACGGTCGTGTAATATTATCTAAACCTCTCATCGATCATGCACATATTTATGATGAAGTTATATTTGTTGGGTTGGGTGAAAAGTTTCAGATTTGGGAGCCAAATAGGTTTGATGCATATTTGATTGAAGCACAAAAAAAGGTTAAAGAGCAAAGAAGCCTGTTAAGTAAAAGGAATGTTGGTAATTGATGTGATGATGAGTAGACAAAATTCTACTGGCGGACCATATCATCACACACCAGTTATGCTCAATGAGGTGCTAGAGGCATTAACATTAAGAGGAGGAAATGTTTATGTTGATGGCACCTTTGGGGGCGGGGGACATTCAAGAGCAATTCTTGAAAGCTCTGATTGTCAATTAATTGCCACGGATAGAGATAAAAATTCAATCCAATATGCTGAAGAGCTGAAAGTTTCTTATGGTGAAAGATTTAGTTTTTTTATTTCTAAATTTTCTAAGATACCAGATATTTTAAGAGACTCATCAACAAGTAAGGTAGATGGTATTCTTCTTGATTTAGGGGTTTCTTCATTTCAATTAGATGATCCCAAAAGAGGCTTCTCATTTCAAGTGGATGGACCTCTTGATATGCGTATGGGTGAAAACTCTTTAAGTGCATATGATGTAGTTAATAAATTGAAGGAACCTCATCTAGCAGAGATTATCAGAGATTTTGGAGAGGAGCGTCATGCAAGATTGGTTGCGAAAAAGATATGTGAATATAGAGACTCAAAAAAAATTGAGACAACATCAGAACTTAGTAAAATTATTGAAAATACAATTGGAAATTTTTATAAAAAACAACCAGGTAAGTCTATCCATCCTGCTACAAGGACATTTCAAGCTATAAGAATTCTCGTAAATGATGAAATGCAGGAAATTATTTATCTACTCTCAAATCTTACAAATTATTTAAATCAAGGGGGAAGAATTGTTGTCATCACATTCCACTCAATTGAAGATAGAATTGTAAAAAATATATTTACTCATCTAACTGAAAATGCAATCTCTAAATCTCGATATGAGCCATCGGAAAAATCAATATTAGATGGTTCATTTAATTACCCTACAAAGAAATTTTTGATACCGCAAGAATCTGAAATTACCCTCAATTCGAGATCAAGATCAGCCAAGCTCAGATGTATAGAGAGAACGGATAGTTTGTTTAGAGAAAATTTAGATATTTATAGTATGAATAAATATGAAGAAATTATTAGAGCACTAGTATGATAAGATATTTATATGTTTTTTTATTGTTCTCATCCATAATATTCGCCCTTCTACTATATATTGTTAGTTATGATAGTAAGAATATTTCAAATCAGATATCAGAGATTAATAGGAATATTATAAAAGAAAAAAATGAAATTCTTACCCTACAAGCTGAGTTGAGTTTACTGTCACAACCAGATAGAATTCAAAACTTATCAAATAATTTAGGCTTAAATCTTCAACCTGTCAGGGTAAGTCAAATTAAAGATATTGAGGACATACCAATTAAACCAGCAAATAAAATAATGGATGAGTTAGTAGAGCGCTCACTAGTTGGTTTTTCTGAAAATTAGAAAATCAATAATTGAAAATGCTAGATAGAAATATAAGTAAAAATCAGAGGCGTATCCAAGTCAGGATTAAATTTTTAGCCTTCTGTTTTATGGCAGGTTTCTTAGTGTTATCAGGAAAATTAATATACCTTGCAAATATATCCTCCTCAGTAAGTGTAGAGGTTACAAAAGTCAAAAATGAAACATTCATCAGGCCAAATATATTTGATCGTGATGGTAATTTGGTGGCTTCAAATATTGATATGACTTCTGTGGCAATAAGACCATATTTATTAAAGAACAAGGAAGATGTTATAGAGAATATATTAGATGTAATTCCTAGTTTTGAGAAGGAAGACTTAGAATTTAAAATTCTCAATGATAAGAAATTTGTATGGCTAAAAAGAGGTATAACGCCTGGTGAGAAAGATAAAATACATAATTTGGGTATACCAGGTATACAATTCTTTGATGAAAAAAAGAGATTTTATAGTGCTGGGAACACGTTGGCAAATGTTGTTGGTTATGTTGATATAGATAATAATGGAAGGGTGGGGATCGAGGAATACATAGATAAACGAATTGAAAAAGGCAATTTCGATGATGTTTATTTGTCACTTGATCTTGAAGTCACATTTGCAATGCGAGATGAACTTCTTAAATCAATAAAAAAATATTCAGCAAAAGCCGGCTCTGCAATATTGATGAATGTTAATAATGGTGAGGTTATAGGCTTAGTATCACTTCCTGACTATGACCCTCACTATCCGCAACAGGCACTAAAGCCAGAAAATGCAAATAAAGTAACAAATTCTCTTTATGAAATTGGTTCAACATTTAAAACTTTTACAATTGCGATGGCTTTAGATAGTGGTTTAGTTGATTTAGATACAATTTATGATGCAAGAGAACCAATAAAAATTGGTGGGCACAGCATAGGGGATTATCACCCTGAAAATAGGGAACTTTCGGTAGAAGAAATATTTATATATTCATCAAATATTGGCTCAGCAAAAATTGTCTCTGATTTTGGTGTTGATTATCATAAATCATTTTTAAAAAAATTAGGTATTTTGGACGAAAAAATAACTGAAGTTGGTAATATACCAAGAAGTATAATTCCTAGAGATTGGAAGGAAATAAACTCCATAACAATGTCATACGGATATGGAGTGTCACTTACCCCGCTTCATGCGGCTGTAGCAGGTGCTACCGTGGTGAATGGAGGAAAATTAGTAGAGCCAACATTTATTAAATCAGATATTATTAAGGAAAATAATAATCAGCAATTTTTGGATATTGTAACAAGTGAAAAAATAAAAAAATTAATGTATTTGAACGTTATTCACGGATCAGCAAAGAAAGCTGCGGTTGATGGGATACTTGTGGGAGGAAAAACTGGTTCCTCAGAAAAAATAGTAAATGGCAAATATGATCCTGAAGCACGTATATCAACATTTATGGGTGTGTTTCCAATGGAAAGTCCAGAATATATTTTATTTCTCCTGTTAGATGAACCACAGCCATTAAAAGAAACATATGGTTATGCCACTGCAGGATGGAATGCTGCTCCAACCTTTTCAAATATAGTAACAAGAATTGCTCCAATGCTTAATATTAAACCATCTAATAAAATAGATTTGTATAGGTCTGACCAATTTGAAATAGCGCTGAATTGAAATGAAAGCGAGACTTATCAATGGATATTTCTGAGTCATTAGAATTTAAGAAGAAAAAATTATTTATACAAAATAATGAAATCACGCAAATAAGTAAGGATAGTCGTGATGTTATTAATGGGAGTTTGTTTTTTCTAATTGAAGAAAATCCAACATTGGGTAAAAAGTATATTGAACAAGCAGTAAGTAAAGGTGCGGTAGCAGTTGTTGTTTCAAATTCAAATAATTTTATAAGTCAGTTTGATAATATCATCATCCTCAAGAGCGCATCTATGAGGAAAGATCTTGCAAAAACATGCTCTAAATTTTACGGAAAATATCCAAAAAATATTATTGCTGTAACTGGCACCAACGGTAAAACGTCTGTTGCTAAATTTACTGAACAAATTTGGAGCAATAATGGGATACTCTCAGCTTCAATTGGAACACTAGGAAATTCAAAAATAAAAAGTAATGATGCTTTGACAACTCCAGATCCTATTTCTCTTCATAAACAATTAGCAGAATTATCTGGAGCTAATTATGATAATGTTATAATTGAAGCATCAAGTCATGGTCTAAATCAGAGTCGAATCGATGGACTTAATATCTCAGGCGCTGCATTTACCAGCTTTTCAAGAGATCATCTCGATTACCATAAAAATATGATTAGTTATTTTAATGCAAAGAAAAGGTTATTTACAGAGTTACTTCCTGATAATGGAACTGCAGTCATAAATAAATATATGATTCCTAATAAATATCATAATTTTGTTGATGAAATTGAAAGCAAAAAAATCATCTCGATTGGGAATAAGAACTCAACAATCGTGATTGAAAAAATTTATAGAGGTGAAGGCCAAATGATTAATTTAGCGTGCAACATCAATAGTAAATTAGTAAATGTAGAAACTCCCTTTGTTGCCTCCTTTCAAGCTATAAATTCGCTAATCGCTGCATGCCTGTCAACAATTAATACAAATATTTCTTTGATGGATAGCCTAAATACTATTCCCAATCTGAATAATGTTATTGGTAGGTTAGAGCGTGTGGCTTCTAAAGGTAATAATAATATATTCGTAGATTATGGGCACACACCTGATGCGATCAAATCGGCACTTATTGAACTTAGACAAGTTACCGCAAACAGGTTATTCGTAGTCTTTGGTGCAGGTGGAGACAGAGATATTGGGAAAAGGGTCTTGATGAGTGCAGTTGCAGCTAAATATGCTGACTACGTTGTCATAACCGATGATAATCCTCGAACAGAAGATCCATCAAAGATAAGAAGTGAACTAATGCAAAACTCAGAAAAATTTATTGAAATAAGTGATAGGGGAGAAGCTATATCGCATGCTATTTCAAAATTATCAATTGATGATAATCTTTTAATTTGCGGTAAGGGGCATGAACGATATATCCAATATGAGGATAGGAGGGTTTCCTTTTCGGATCACGATACAGTTTATGATATCCTAAGTAAGTAGATTAATGTCACAAGATTATAAGATAAATACTAATTTTTCATTTTCTAGATTAGCAAAAATAATTAATGCAGAAACTAACTTTAATCATAATGGGTTAGCAAGCACTGTTTGTTTAGACAGTAGAAATATTAAAGTTGGAGATATTTTTGTTGCAATTTTAGGTGAAGAATCAGATGGTCATCAATTTGTTGATCACGCAATAAAAAATGGAGCAATAGCTTCCATTATTTCAGACAAGGAAAAGTTTAATGAAAATAAATACCCATTTCTTTTAGTTGAAGATACATATGAAGCTCTTCGAGATATCTCAGATCATTTGACACAGCAAAATAATGCTCTTCGTATCGCAATTACAGGAAGTGTTGGTAAAACAACCACAAAAAATTATCTTCATTCTATATTGAAAAAATATGGTAAAACTGTTTCTTCTCCT
Source organism: Rhodobiaceae bacterium (assembly GCA_002704755.1). GTDB lineage: Bacteria > Pseudomonadota > Alphaproteobacteria > Rhizobiales > TMED25 > TMED25. Next base: position 20,455 of record PAHC01000012.1, on the reverse strand, counting down.
CAATCATTTAATAATTATCTTGGTGTTATTTTATCAAGGTCAAAGGTGCAAAAAGATACTGATTATGCAATTTTTGAAGTTGGCATGAATAAGCAAAATGAAATTAGTAAATTATCACATCTGATTAAACCAAATATAGCAATTATTACAAACATAGGTGAGGCACACATTGGTAATTTGGGAAGTAAAGAAAATATAGCAATTGAAAAAACTAAGATAATTGATGGAATGGATAAAGAAAGTCTGGTCATCATTCCTCGTGATAGTGAATTCTATGATCTTCTTATTAATTCTGTAAAACAAAAAGAGTTATTATATATAACTTTCGGAAAGAGTATAAAAGCAGATATTAATATCAGTAAAATCAAAAGAACTGCAAATATATCAAAAGTATATTTAAATATTCATGGTGCGAGATATACATTTGAAACGGCATTACAAAACTTAAATTTAATTGATAATTATCTACCTATTCTCGGTGTGGCATCTCACTACAATTTTAATTTAGATGAAGTATTAAAACATTTGGGGAGTGTTGAACAGGGTGATGGCAGATGGAAAGAGATTGTTTTTAAAAAAAATACTGGGGTGATTACACTAGTTGATGACTCTTACAATGCTAGTCCAACATCAGTAATGGCTGCAATTGAGTCAATAGATAAATATTCCAGCCCTTCAGTAAAACGAAAAATAATTATTCTTGGAGATATGCTCGAATTAGGAGATCTAAAAGATGAATATCATAGTCGATTAATTGAATTTATTAACAAATCGAGTATTGACGAAGTTTACTTATGCGGTGCAATAATGAAAAGTCATTTTAAGAATATTAAAGTACAAAAGAAGAGAAAATGGTTTGATATAGTAGAAAACATAAGTATTAGTGATGACTTTGATTTAGAAGCTGGCGACCTAATCCTTTTAAAGGGTGGGAACAAAATTAAAATAAGTAAGTTAGTAAAGGAATTTATTAATCATTTAAAAATACAATAAAAACCCAGGAGGGATAAAGAATATGTTTATTTGGTTAGTAAATATTTTATTGGATACTTTCCCCTTTCTTAATGCCTTTCAATATATATCTACAAGGGCAGGTGCAGCAATGTTTACCTCAGGCTTAATTGTCTTCATTTTTAGCCCTAGCATTATCAATTTCTTCAAAAAAATCCAAAAGAATGGTCAACCCATTCGTATAGATGGTCCCAAAAGACACATAATTGAAAAATCTGGGACACCAACTATGGGTGGAGTTATAATCCTTCTCGGAGTCATTATATCGTCACTTTTATGGACCGACCTAAGCAATAGATATATATGGGTGGTTGGTTTTGTTGCTATATTATTTGGAGCAATTGGATTTTATGATGATTATTTGAAAGTATCTCGAATATCATCTAATGGCTTAAATAGCTCATATAAAATATTATTCCAATCTATCGTTTCATTGATTGCAGTGTTATTTTTGATGTTGACTATTGAAAATTACGAGCCAGTAATTTTTATACCTTTCTTCAAGGATTTTACTCTAAACCTTGGCATTTTTTACCTAATATTTTCATGTTTAGTAGTAATTGGTTCGAGTAATTCAGTAAATTTGACAGATGGTTTGGATGGGCTCGCGATAATGCCAGTTATGATTGCGGTTGCAAGTTTTGCACTTATCACATACTTGACAGGAAATATTGTTTTTGCCGAATATTTGCATATTCAGTATATTCCAGGAACAGGGGAATTAGTTATAATATGTTCAGCGGTAATAGGAGCGGGTCTTGGTTTCTTGTGGTACAATGCACCCCCTGCCATGATATTTATGGGGGATACAGGTTCATTATCACTTGGTTCAATTATTGGTATTATAGCAGTCATTACAAAACATGAATTAGTACTATTAATAATTGGTGGATTATTCGTTTTAGAAGCAATATCTGTAATTGTTCAGGTTATTAGTTTTAGGTTTACTGGAAAGCGGGTGTTTAGAATGGCACCCTTACATCATCACTTTGAACAAAAAGGCTGGAGTGAACCAACAGTAGTTATCAGATTTTGGATAATATCTCTAATACTTGCATTAGCAGGGCTTTTAACATTGAAGCTTAGGTAGGGCTAATACAAATGATCAATCTCAGTCACTGTTCAGGAAAAAGTTATTATGTAATCGGATTGGGGAAAACTGGAAAAAGCGTGCTGCAGTCACTCACTGCAGCTGGAGCAATGGTTTCATTATGGGATGATAACGTGGATATACTTAATGATGTTTGTGGGGGTAATTTTTCCATTACAGATCCTCAATCTGCAAATATTTCTGAATTTGACTCCATTATTTTAAGTCCAGGTATTAATGAAAATATCCAGCCTTATAGTGATTTAATTGAATGTGCCAAGAAAAATGATATTCCAATTATTTGTGATATCCAGCTTTTCATGGATGAATTAGATTGCAGAAATTTAGGCAATAAAGTCATAATGATTACCGGAACAAATGGCAAATCTACAACAATCATGTTGCTATGTCATATACTGGAGTCACTTGGGTATGATGTGCAAATTGGAGGGAATTTAGGGAATAAATGTGTATTGGAATTTGATTTGCATCAAAGTAATAGAATTTTTCTCATAGAGATGTCCTCTTTCCAGATTGCGCTATGTCCTAATATCAAGCCGAATATTGGCATTTTATTAAATATTACAGCAGACCATATTGATAGGCATAAAAATTTTGAGAATTATAAAAATATAAAATTTAGCATGTTTGCGAAACAAGACATTAACGATTTTTCAATAGTTGAAAATAATACATTTCAAAATTTTGGCTCTTCAGAAAGTAATTTAAGAGGGAAGATTGTTCTATTTGCGCATTTAATATCAAAACCAAATGATGTGTTAGAAGTGATTGATAAGAGCAGAACTGAGAGCTCAACTAAATATGAATTAAATGAAGGTATAGTAATTAATTCAAAGACTAATTTGGCAAATTTGGCTGCCTGTGTTGCCTGTATGCAAATAATGGGACACAACTGGGATGAATACTCTCAAGCCTTGAATAATTTCCAGGGGTTAGAACACAGGGTTGAACTCGCCACACGTCTAAATAAAGTTAGCTATATTAATGATAGCAAAGCAACAAATGCAGCTGCTTCCAAAGGCGCACTCCAATCCTTTAAGAATATTTTTTGGATTTTAGGGGGTATAGAAAAGTGTGGCGGATTATCAGATATTATAAATAATTTAGGTAATGTTAAAAAGGCATATTTAATTGGAACAGCAGCTGAATCTTTCAGTGAAATATTATCAAATGTCAATATAAGTAATGAAGTTTGTGGGACTCTTCGCAAGGCAATCATTAATTCCACAAAGGATGCTTTAACCTTATCTGAGGAAGCAACTATTCTATTTTCCCCAGCTTGCTCATCATATGATCAATTTAGTAATTTTGCTGAAAGAGGTAATAAATTCAAAGAAATCGTTAGAGAAATAAAAGAAAAGCATGCAAATTAATCGCTCAAATAAATCAAGATTATCTGATTGGTGGTGGACTATTGATAAAGCCCTGCTTGGTTCTATTATAATACTAATTGTTTTTGGTATAGTTTTAAATTTAGCAGCTAGTCCGCCGATTGCTGAAAAGTTAAATTACACAGATCAATATGTTTTTGTAAAAAAACAGTTTATTTTTGTGTCTTTAGGGATACTCATAACTTTATTTTTCTCTTTCCTAGATATGCAACACATAAGACGTTTATCACTTTTAATTTTTTTTGGTTCAATCTGTATTATGATATTTATTAATCTTTTCGGTTCCCCCATAAAAGGGGCAACAAGATGGATAGATTTGGGTATAGTATCATTACAACCATCAGAATTTGCTAAGCCATCATTTATCGTACTTATTTCATGGTTAATGTCTGAGTCATTAAAAAAAGAAGTCCCAGGAAAATTTATTGCCTTCATAATTTATCTAATTTTTGCAATAACACTAATTTTGCAGCCAGATATTGGTCAGACGATTTTAATAACACTCACAGCTTCAATTATTTATTTCATTACAGGAATGCCTCTATTTGTTGGTTTCATAATTTTTTTGTTATCATTAACTGGAACTGCCCTTTCTTACCTATACTTAGATCATTTTTCACAACGACTTAATATATTCTTTAACCCCTCCTCTGGTGATACTTATCAAATAGATACAGCAAACAGTGCGATCAATAATGGAGGTTGGTTTGGAGTTGGTCCTGGTGACGGTGTAATTAAAAACATACTTCCTGATGCACACACAGATTTTATATTTTCTGTTGCAGCGGAAGAATTTGGATTGATGACATGTTTTATTATTATTTTAATCTATGCATTTATTGTTTTTAGAGGTGTTTCGAGGTCGCTATCTCAAGAGGATTTGTTTGCTAAAATTGCATCAATTGGACTAATATCCCTGATTTGTATTCAGGTTGGGATTAATATTGCTGTTAATCTTGGCATAATTCCAACAAAAGGTATGACCTTACCATTTATTTCATACGGTGGATCATCAGCAATATCTATTGCTATAACATTTGGACTAATATTAGCATTCACAAGAGTAAGAAAAAATAGTTTTAAATACTCCACAAGAAGAATCCATTTTCAGAGTTAAAAAATGACAGAGACAAATGTAAGAAGTTTTTATATTTTGGTGGCTGGTGGCTCTGGAGGTCATGTAAATCCAGCATTAGCACTACATGAGGAATTAAGTGACTTTGATAATACAAAAACTATTTTTTTTACTGATATTAGAGGAAAGTCATATTTGAATGGTATAGAAAAGACAGATATACATTTAATAAAATCATCATCCCCATTTAAAAGTGGAATATACCATAANATCTTTTTTATATTCTATATTTTGATTGGTTTTGTCCAATCACTATTCAAATTAATTAAATTGCGTCCCAAAATAATAATATCTTTTGGTGGTTACACCTCAATACCCACATGCCTTGCGGCCTATATTTTAAGAATACCTGTAATCATTCATGAACAAAACTCAATAATGGGTAGGGCAAACAGATTATTATCATATTTTGCGTGTTTAATTCTAACNTCATTTGATAATACACAATACTTAAATACAAAACATAATAAAAAGGTCAATATTGTAGGGTTACCTGTTAGAGAAAATATTAAAAATTTACGTTCAAAATATATTCCTACTAGGAAGAAGAAAAACTTTAATATTTTGGTAATTGGAGGAAGTCAAGGGGCAACAGTATTTAATGATTTAATTCCTGAAATAATTTTTACGTTTCCAGCTCATCTTAANAAAAAGGTGTTCATACATCAAAATTGTCTTGCTGGATATGAGCGAACTTTGCAAAGCAAATATGAACAGATTGGAATAGAATGTGAAATTAAATCATATTTTGAAAATATAGGAAGTTTAATTAGCGGCTCAGATTTGATAATATCACGTGCAGGCGCTAGNACGATATTTGAAATATGTACAATAGGGAGAGCTTCAATTNTGATCCCTATGGCACATGCGTTAGACAGTGATCAATTATATAACGCAAAATACTTAGCACAGCAAAATGCCTGTATACTGTATGATGAAGAAAATATCAATAAAGCAGAATTCTCTAGTCAATTGCAAGAATTGATTATGGATAAGAATAAGCTCATTTTAATGAGTAATTGTGCGCACCAGATTGGTGCCAATGATGCTACAATTAATATTATGAAGATTATTAAGAATATAAGTCAATGATGGTAAAAACTTCAAAAAGAGAATTAATCCATTTTATTGGCATTGGCGGGATTGGTGTTTCAGCAATTGCAAGATTATGCATGGGTAAGGGGAANATAGTTCAAGGTAGTGATCAAATANTAGGTGTTAGTACTAATGAATTAAAAGAAATAGGTATAAAAATTTTTCATGGGCATGATGAGATAAATATCAGTAAAGACATTGATTTGGTTGTGTATTCTTCAGCGATTAATCAAAATAATGTTGAATTAGTCCAAGCAAAGAAGCTTGGTATTAGAGTCTTNTCAAGAGCAGAGATGCTCAAAATAATNATGTCAGAAAAAGAGTGTATTTGTGTTTCTGGAACACATGGAAAAACTACGTGTACTTCAATGATATCCTGGTTATTGTCATATGATAAATTTAACATACCCACNTCATTAATTGGCGGAATCGACTATGGATTTATGTCAAATCTTCAAACTGGATCTGGTGATTTAATGATTGTGGAAGCAGATGAGTCAGACAAAACTTTTTTATCACTACCCTCTAAAATTTCAATCATAACAAATATAGACGATGACCATCTTGAAAAGTTTGGTTCGATGCAAAATCTTACTGAAGATTTTTTAAAATTTGCAAACAATGTNGATGAAGATGGGTATTTAATAGTTTGTAAAAATGATCCTGTAATTACTAGTTTACTTAGTAAATTTGTATGTCCGAACACAATTTCATATGGAGAAGATTTTGAGTCTAATTTTTGTATAAATAATATAATTCCCAAAGAAAATTCAATCGGATATTTTTTTAATTTAAAAGGTNCTTTTCAGGGAAGAGAATATGACCTAGATTTTGAAATTGACAGACCTGGTAGATACAATATTTACAATGCGACAGCTGCAATTATTGTTGGACTAATTAGAGGATTTAGTGTCGATTTAATTAAAGAAAGAGTAAAGTCATATAAAGGTGTATATCGCCGGTTTTCATTTATCACTGAAAATAATGGTGTTTCATATTTTGATGATTATGCGCATCATCCTACTGAACTTACTCATTTATTATCATCTGCAAGAGAGGTCTGTTCGGAAAACCTCATTTGCATATTTCAACCTCATAGATATTCTAGGGTNACTCACCTCTATGANCGATTTTGTGAGGTATTTAAAGGNNTAAAATTATTGTTACTTTTGCCTATATATAGCGCAGGAGAAAAAACTCCAGATAATTTTAACTATGATAATTTTGTCAGAGATATTAAGAGTAAGTCAAATGTGGATGTTCTATTTGTATACCCGGATGAGATCAAAGATAAAATAAGCAAAAATGCTAATAATGGAGACATGGTTATTTTTACGGGGGCTGGGGACATTAACCTTATCTCGAAAAGATTATGTCAAGAACTGTAGGTTGAATTAAAATGAGATTCTGGCCAAACGCAACAAAATTAGNAGAAGACCTTAAAAATAACGTAAAAGGTAAAATTTTACCAAATCATTCTCTAAAAAATTTAACTTGGTTCAAAGTTGGTGGAATGGCAGAGATTTTATTTATTCCTGAAGATTTTGATGATTTAGTTACACTCCTAAAAATAAAACCTAAAGGCACAAATATTACAATTATTGGAAATGCATCAAACCTTCTAGTTAGGGACGATGGAATTCCTGGAATAGTAATAATATTGGGTAAATCATTCAGTCACATTCGAAAATTAAAAAATAATGAGATTATCTGTGGGGGCTCTCTTCAAAATAAGAAATTATCAAGCTATGCTCTTAATAATAATATTGGTGGTTTAGCTTTTTTATCTAATATACCTGGTACTATTGGTGGTTCGGTAAAGATGAATTCCGGTGCTCATGGTTATCAGATTTCTGACATATTAATTAAAGTGAATCTATTAGACTCAAATGGTGATTTGATGGAAAGAAGTCTCTCGGATTTAATTTTTGAGTATAGAAAAAGTAGTATTTCGGATGACTCAATATGTGTATCAGTGAATATTAGAGGGCATCTATCAACTCGAGAAAAAATCCTTAAAGAGATATCCTCTTTCAAATCTCAAAGANTATCAAGCCAACCAATTACTGAAAAGACTGGAGGATCTACGTTTAAAAATCCTACAGACAGGAAAGCATGGCAATTAATACAAGAGGCGGGNTGTGCTGATATGTCAGTTGGTGATGCGTGTATATCAAAACTACATTCAAATTTTATAATTAATAGAGGCTATGCTAACGCCTATCAAATAGAGCTCTTAGGAGAGAATATCAGAAAAGTNGTTATGGAAAAAACTGGCGTTGATTTGGAGTGGGAAATAAGAAGGTTAGGGCATGGACCTAGTNTAAATCTGTGAAAAACAAAAGAAAAATTTTATTACTTATGGGAGGAATTTCACCAGAAAGAGAAATAAGTATTCAAAGTGGTAATCAGTGTAAGAAAGCTATCCTTAATCTTGGATATGATCTGGAAGTATTGGACCCTGATTATGACATAGCAACTAAATTGGTCACCTTAGAATTTGATATTGTTTTTAATTGTTTACATGGATCTTGGGGAGAGAATGGAAAAATCCAGTCAATATTAGAGTTCTTAAATTTGAACTATACACATTCAGGAGTGATGGCTTCGTCACGTGCCATGAATAAAGTTATATCAAAAGAATTTTTTAAAAATAATGGTATTCCTATCGCAAAGGATATTAATTTTAGAAATCAAATTAATGACNTTAATTTTCCTTTTATAGTCAAACCAATAAATGGNGGCTCCAGTCTAGGNATTAAAATCATAAAAAATTCTAATGAATTAAATAGTTTCAGAAAAGATAATAACTCAAATGATGAAGATTTTTTTGCAGAAGAGTTTATTACCGGTATGGATTTTACTTGTGGTGTGATTGGTCAAGAAGTTACTCATATTGCAGAAATACAGACAAAGAGTGATTATTTTGGTTATGAGGATAAGTATATNAGTAATAACACTAAACATATAATACCCGCACGTCTTAAACCAAATGTTTACGAAAAAATGAGAGAATACGCTTTAAGGGCACACAACTGTCTTGGGTGTAGGGGGGTAAGCAGAGTGGATTTTAGATATGGAATAGACGACCGAGGAGAAAAACTAGTTTGTTTAGAAGTCAATACACAGCCAGGAATGACAGAGAAATCATTATTACCAGAATTAGCCGAATATTCTGGGATATCATTTGATCAATTAGTCGATTGGATAATTAATGATGCATTGTTAAAAAGGTAATTGAATTTTTAAGTTTTGAGTTAATTTTTATGAATACAACAGTAAAATTTTTAAAGCCATTAATTAAATTCAATTTGAGATTGCTAGCTATTCTTTCTGTATTAATNTTATTTTCTTTTATAAGTTACAGCCTGTTTAATGTTTATAGTAAAAACAAAAGTTATAGTCTAAGTAATTTTATTTCTCATCTTGTAGTACAAAATGTAAGAATTAATGGTACTGTGCACACTAAAGGGTCTGATGTAATCGAGAAGATTGGTTTTAGTAAGAATGAGTCAATGTGGTCATTAAACATTACTGAAGTTGTGAATCGGATTAATGAACTACCCTGGGTAAAGAAATCAGATATTAAGAAAATTTATCCCTCGACACTAGAAATAAATATTCATGAGCATAATCCTATCGCAATATGGTTTTTTGATGGGAAAAAANATCTCGTCGATGACGAGTCAAATATAATAGAAAAATTAAACCCAGCTGACTTTAATAATCTAAAAGTTATTGCTGGTCACAACGCGCTTAGTGAAATCCCCAATATTATAGATATTCTTCAAAAGTTTCCGTATTTCCAAAAGAAAGTAAAATCAATTTTGAGGGTTGGTGATAGAAGATGGACGGTGAGATTGTACAATGGAATTACAATACATTTGCCTGAGACTAAAATTGCTGATTCAATTAGAGATCTTGAGCACTTAGACAATGAGAAATTATTGTTGAGTCGTTATATAGATGTAATTGATATGAGATTACCAGACCGCATTGACATATTACCAAGTCAAATAGGTATTAGAGACAACATTAACACAATATGAATATTTAGAATGCAATTGATGACGTTTGATAGAATGTCAGGAAAATTTCCTGTCANAAGGAAACATAAACCAATTAATGCAATTTTAGATATTGGTTCTGATAAAATTGTATGTTTGATTTCTAGAAATACTCTTACACCAGATAATTTTTTGAAACATGAAATCTTAGGATGTGGTCACCATAGATCACAAGGTTTCCAAAATGGGATGGTCACTGATCCAACATTATTAGAACTAGCAATTAGATCAGCAATCGAAGATGCCGAAAATATAGCTTCAGTAACCGTAGATGAAATTGATGTTAATATTACATCACACCAAGTTGAATCAAATTTGTATGAAATTTCTGTTCCAATAAAGGACGTACAGGTAAGTAAAAAAGATTTATCGACAGCATATAATATTATTCAAGAACAGAATAACGGTAGGAATTTGTATATATTTGATACCATTCCGCTTAGTTTTTCAATAGATGGACAAGATTGTATTGAAGATCCAATTGGTATGTACGGAGATGTGTTAAAGATCAACTTTAATCAATTAGTTTGTAATAGATCGATAATACAAAATCTAAATAATATTGTTGAAAATGCACATTTGAAAATTGAAAGAGTCCTTTTTACACCAATTGCAAGCGCNACTGCTACCTTATCCAGTGATGAGGCAGATATAGGTTCCATATTGATTGACATAGGCTCAGGAACAACATCCTATTCAATATTTTCCGATAATGCTCTTTTATNTGCAGGAGTTATTCCAATTGGAGGCAATAATCTTACAAAAGAAATTGCGAGAACATTAGGGACCTCAGAGAAAGAAGCCGAAAAATTAAAAATATTATATGGTGGTGTACTTATGAATTCATATGATAACGGTGATACAATTGCAGTTAAACAGATTGGTTATTCTGATCATGAGAATGCGTATAAGGAAATTTCAAAGGCAACAATCGCTGACATATCAAGATCTTACATGGTAGATGTATTTGAAAAGGTAAAAGAAAATATTGAGAAAATTAATCCGTATCTTACAAAACAAAAAAGAGTTGTTTTGACTGGGGGGNCTAGTCAATTGATTGGGATTGACGACCTTGCAGAAAAGATATTCAAATCACATGCAAGAAGAGCTCTTCCAAATTTAAAATCAAGTACATTTGACCTTACAAGTCCAATTTTTTCCTGTGCCATTGGAATGTTAGTTTATTCACAGAATGAGACTTTTGTTAACAAAAAAATAACCACTAGAGCATTATCCTATAATCACACCGATAGTTATTTTTTAAAACTGATTAGGTGGTTTAGAGATAGTTTTTAAGTAAAAATATAAAGTAATGACAATATTAATGTTAAACACAGGAAGATCATCATGACAATAAATTTAAAAATTCCAGATGCAATGAGTGAATTAAAACCCAGAATTACTGTTTTCGGTGTGGGTGGCGCCGGCGGCAATGCAGTAAATAATATGATTCAAGAGGGTTTAGACGGAGTTGAATTTGTTGTTGCTAATACAGATGCGCAGGCCCTAGCAATGTCCAGTGCTGAAAGAAGAATACAAATGGGCACAAGTCTCACGGAAGGGCTTGGAGCTGGATCCCAACCAAAAATTGGCGCAGGAGCGGCACAAGAAGCGCAAGCAGAGATTCTAGATTACTCAGCGGGATCACATATGGTATTTATTACTGCAGGTATGGGAGGAGGAACAGGAACAGGGGCTGCTCCTGTGATAGCTCAGTTGTGCAAAGAACAGGGAATATTAACGGTTGCTGTTGTAACAAAACCATTCCAATTTGAAGGTGTCAGAAGAATGCAAATAGCAGATGAGGGTATCGAAGAGTTAAGCAAGTACGTTGATACACTCATTGTTATCCCTAATCAAAATTTATTTAGGATTGCAAATGAAAAAACTACGTTTTCGGACGCTTTTGCAATGGCGGATCAAGTTCTACTATCTGGAGTTTCAGGCATTACTGATCTAATGGTGAAAGAAGGATTAATCAACCTTGACTTTGCTGATGTAAAATCAATTATGCAAGGAATGGGTAAGGCTATGATGGGAACTGGAGAAGCGAGCGGTGAGAAANGAGCAGTCGAAGCTGCAGAAGCAGCAATATCTAACCCATTATTAGATGATGTGTCAATGAAAGGAGCCCAAGGTCTTCTCATATCAATTACAGGTGGTGAAGATCTAACTTTATTTGAAGTTGATGAGGTAGCAACTAGGATAAGAAATGAAGTCGATAATAATGCGAACATAATTCTTGGTGCAACTTTTGATTCAAATATGGAGGGNTCGGTTAAAGTATCAGTTGTTGCAACAGGAATTCAAAGTAATGTCAAAAGTATTGACTCAACAAGTTTTACCTATAATAGGAATTATTCAATACCTAGAATAAATCAGAATCAAAATAATTCANATGAACCCTCAAANGCAGAAGAAATAGGTGTATCAGAGCAANTGTATAATTCGCTGGAGGATAATAAAGAAGANGTAAAAAAAGACTCTGAAGTATTAATAAAAAAAATTGACTCAAACCACAGTTTTTTCAAAGTTANTAGAAATGAAAAATCAAATCAGAAACAAACACAGATAAAAAATTTTAGTGACTTTGATCTAGCAAGTAATTCACAAACCACGGATGAAACTGATGTACCAAGAGTCAGTGATTTCTTTTCAATAAAAGAAGATAATATTTCTTTTGCTATGAATGANAGTCTGTTAGATAAAGATTCGAAAAAAACCAAAAATAGTTTATTCAGCAAAATTGTGAACGTTGGTTTTAAGAAAAAAGAGTTAAATGATTACAAAGTTAACACAAGTGAACAATATTCAGAGGTGTCAATTAGCGCTGACTCAAAATTTTTATTAGACGGTGAGGATTCTNACAAAAATAATAACAATCACGTTAATAATCTATCGCATGAAGAATTTGCAATAGATGCAGATGATAAATTTGAAGATTTTCAATCTGATATTGATAATGAACTCAATCAAGATCAAATAAATGGATCATTAGAGAAAGATGAATATCAAAAACAATTCCAAGATGATCTTTTGTCTGGAAATATCGTTAACAAGCCAGAGTTGCAACAAATAGAAGATGATATTGATAATGATGACATTGATAATGATATTGAAATTCCATCATTTCTAAAAAGACAGGCAAACTAAATATTTTTTCTGTATTGTNTAGAATAAATTTGATATAAAGCTACCATCTTCTATCTAGGTCGCTCTATTATGCAAACAACAATNTCAAATGAAATAAGGTTTTCTGGTAAAGGGGTGCATACTAACAAAGTCAGCAATTTGGCACTGATACCAGCAAAAGAAGATGCAGGGGTAACATTTAGNAGACTNGATGCCTCAGAACATAAATCTATCATAAATGCAACATACCATAATGTTAAATCAACACATTATTGTACAGAATTATCAAATTCATTCGGCACTTCAATTTTGACTGTNGAGCATCTGCTTGCTGCCTTAAATGGAGCTGGAATTGATAACCTTGAAATAAATATCGATGGACCTGAGGTTCCAATACTAGATGGAAGTAGTAGAATTTTCATTGATGCAATAAATAACCAAAAACAAATTCTAAGCAAACCAAAAAAAATAATTAGAATTAAAGAAAAAATAGAAATTACTGAAAATGGTTCATATGCGTCTTTTGAACCAGCAGAAACGTTAGAAGTCGATGCTGAAATCAATTTTGATCATATTCTTATTGGCAAACAGAAAATGGAGCTTTTAATTAATGAAGAAACATTCTATGAGGAATTATCAGAGGCTAGGACATTTGGTTTTTTAAAACATGCTGAGAAATTGCATTCAAGAGGTTTTGGATTAGGTGTGAATTTATCAAATGCAATTGTTTTAACTGAAAAAACAATTATGAATATTAACGGTTTAAAATATGANAATGAGTTCATTAGACATAAGATTTTAGACATATGTGGTGATCTGAAATTAGCAGGTTATGGAATTATTGGTAAATATACGTCAATATGTGGGGGGCATAACTTAAATTATTTTGCTTTGAAAAATTTATTTGAAAATCCAAATGCGTGGGCACTAGAGGAATTAGATGATCAAAAATAATATAGCTCACTGCCTAACAATCTACAGAAGATTGTTAATCATTAAATTTACACTGTAATTTNTAATATAATACGTTGTATTATATCTAGTATGAAAAACTTATTTTTTCTTTTATTTATTTTTATGTTTATTACTTCTTGTGCAAGTAGCCCTGAAGTTGAGCCGTACTCACAAGAAAAATTAGATAAAATTTATAATGACGCAATTTCATATCTAGATGAAAAACAATATGAGGAAGCTGCTAATAAATTTTTAAGTGTAGAGCGAGAATATCCTTACTCAAATTGGTCTGAAAAAGCTCTTTTAATGGCATCATATTCATTATTTGAAGCAAAAAAATTTAATGATACTGTTAATCAGCTNACAAGATATATGCAGCTTTACCCAAACAGCAAGGATCTTGCTTATGCAAACTATTTAATTGGATTATCCTATTATCTTCAAGTCGCTAATGTAGGGAGAGACCAATTAAATGCCAAATTAGCTTTACAATATTTTAATACAATAATTGATAGATTTCCTGAATCAGAATACGCCAAAGACTCAAGACTCAAAAGAGATTTAGTCGTTGATCATATTGCTGGATCAGAGATGGAAATTGGAAGGTATTATCAAAAAAGAAATCAACATTCGGCCGCGATTAATAGGTTTAAGGTTATAGTTTCTGATTATCAAACAACATCACATATAGAAGAAGCGCTTGCTCGATATTCTGAGTCATATATTTCACTTGGTATTTTCACCGAAGCTCAATCCTCAGCTGCTATATTAGGCTATAACTATCCAAACAGTAAGTGGTATGAATATATTTATAATCAGCTAGAATCTGCTGGACTTAGACCGAAAGAAGAAAAAACTAGTTGGATAAAGAAAGTTTGGAAATAAATAGTAAGGTCAAAGTACTTCTATGATTTTATCACTCTCAATTCATAATATAATTTTTATAGATAAGTTAGAGATTGATTTTAAAAATGGTCTCAATGTCTTTACTGGTGAGACTGGTGCTGGTAAGTCAATTATAATGAATTCTATATCACTTGCACTTGGAGCAAAGAGCACTCCTGGTATTGTAAAAAATAATAAAGATAAAGCTATAATTACATTAGTAATATCAGCCAATAATCAAATTAAAAGTTTATGTGAGGATTGTGATATCGATGTTGAGGATTACATCTATTTGAAGAGAGTTCAATTCAAAGATGGTAAGACAAAATCATATATCGATGATAATCCAGTAAGCTTGTCAATTATAAAAAAAATATCTTCATTTCTAGTTGAAACACATGGACAAAACGAAGATCTTAGCTTTATTGACCAATCAAACCATATTGATATTATTGATAGTTTCGGAGATTATGCTAACAATCTCTCTGAGTTGAAATCATTATCATTAAAGATAAAAACACTTCAAAAAGAAATTCAAGAAAAAGAATTTGAATTAAAACAAGCTGAAAATAAAATTGAAACCATTCAGAACATGTGTGACGAAATTTTGGACATGGATGTTTCCAATGGCGAAGAAGAAATCCTTAGTGAAAAAAGAAAACTTTTATTGGATAAAGTTAAGTTAATGTCAGCGCTTGATAATATTAATATGTATATGAATAATGATAATGGTTTTGAAGAAATTCTACATAAGTTATTTAAGGAAATCAACGTCTTCCAATCCACTCATCAAAATTATTATGTGTCTTTTTCTGAAGAGTTGGATGGGGTATCAAGTTTGTTAGATAATTTCAAATCTAAGGTTAGTAGCATGAATTCTGAACTTAGTTCTGGGAGTGATAATCTTGAACAAATTGAAAAAAGACTATTTGCAATTAAAGCAATGAGAAGAAAATATGATATTCAATCTGATAACATAAATGATTTTTATCACAGTTCACTCCAGGAACTGAACCTACTAAAATCGGGAGATTCCGACTTCAAAAATATGACTATGGAATATGATTATTTGGTTGAAAATTACAATGAAATTTCACATAAAATATCTATTAAAAGAAGTCAAATTGTGAAAGTATTTGATAATAAACTCCTATCCGAGCTTGAAGACTTAAAATTTCCAAATGTGACCATTAGAACAAATATTGCATCAAAATTACAAATTGATGACTTTGGGCCAAAGGGAAATGATATCGTAAATATATGCATATCAACCAGTAAAGAAAAGCGACCTGAATTGATAAATAATGTTGCATCTGGAGGAGAGGCCTCAAGGATAATACTTGCAATTAAGTCAATTATGTCTCAAGAACATCAAAATGATACACTGATCTTTGATGAAATTGACTCTGGAGTAAGTGGCGCAACTGCTATGGCAATTGGTAAAAAGTTATTTAATCTATCTAAACAATTACAAATATTTACGGTTACTCACTCACCACAAGTTGCATCTAAAGCGAACCATCATTTCTTGATAAAAAAAATTGAAAATATAAATTCAGATTATTCAATTGAAATTAAACAGTTAACAATGGAAGAAAGAATAGAAGAGGTTGCAAGGATGCTATCTGGAGAAAAGATAACCAATCAAGCACGTGAAGCTTCTAAAAGCCTAATTTATGAAGAGTATGATGGATCCGATTAAAAATTTTCTAGAATGCGATATAACAGCATATTCAGTTGAAGATAAAATCACTTATCTCAATAAGATCGAGAGTTTCCTATCTAGACAAGATAAATTCTACTATCAAGATAACTACTCCGAAATAAATGACTCCGATTATGACAAATTAAAGAAACACCATACGCAGGTCTTACAAAAATATCCCTTTCTAATTAAGGAATCAAAATACTCAGAAAGCATCGGTTTTATGCCTTCTGAAAAATTCTCAAAGGTAAAGCACAAGATACCAATGTTGTCATTATCAAATATTTTTGATGAATCAGAACTTGATGATTTTTATGAAAAAATAAGAAAATATTTGAATTTTAATTCAGACACCGCATTAGAGATTGTTTCTGAACCAAAAATTGATGGTTTATCAGCATCACTGCTATATAAAAATGGGGTTTTAACAGTTGGTGCAACAAGGGGCGATGGCACTCTTGGTGAAGATGTTACAGAAAATATTAAGACAATATCAAATATTCCGAAGGTAATTGAATCCAAAGACGTTCCTGAAATATTGGAAGTTCGTGGTGAAATTTATATGAATAAATCAGATTTTATTAATTTAAATGAGAAAATGCTACAAAACGGAAAACAAACATATGTTAATCCCAGAAATACTGCATCAGGTTCTTTGAGACAAATTGATCCCAATATAACAAGATCTAGAAATTTAAATTTTTTTGCATATACATGGGGTGAAATATCCAATCATAATTTTAAATCTCATTTTGAGGTAATATCTAAGTTCAAAGAATGGGGCTTTGCAGTGAATCCATACACAAAGATCAATGGATCAAAGAATGAGCTTATTAAATCTTACTCTGAATTAGATTCAATCAGATCAAGTCTTGACTATGATATTGATGGTGTCGTATATAAAATCAACTCACTTCATTTGCAAGACCGTTTAGGTTTTATATCAAGGTCACCCCGATGGGCGGTTGCTCACAAATTTGCAGCTGAAAAAGCTAAAACTAAAATCACAGGTATCGATATACAAGTTGGTAGAACAGGTGCTCTTACTCCAGTTGCAAAATTGGAACCAATTAATATTGGTGGTGTGGTTGTTAGAAATGCAACTCTCCATAATGAAGATTTTATCTCGGGCATAGATAGTGATGGGAATCAGATCAGAAATGGTTCTGATATTCGAATAGGTGACACTGTGGAAGTTATAAGATCTGGTGATGTTATACCCAAGGTGATTGGTGTAGATATCTCAAAACGACTTCCTAATTCGCAAAAATATGATTTTCCAAAATTATGTCCAATTTGCAATAGTCCAGCAATAAGAGAGATAAATACCTCGACAGGCAAATCTTCATCAGTAAGACGCTGCACTGGTGACTTTTATTGTCTTAGCCAAGAATTGGGAAGGTTAGAGTTTTTCGTATCAAGAAATGCTATGAATATTGAAGGTTTCGGTGGTAAAAGTATGAAACTTTTTTATGATAAGGGTTTTATAAAAAGACCAAATGATATATTTACGCTGCAGTCAAAGCAAGGGCTGGGTTTAATCGATATTTTATCCTTGGATGGTTGGGGGAGTATATCAATGTCTAATCTTTTTCTAAGTATTGATGAAAAACGTCAAATTACGTTAGATAGATTCATTTATTCATTAGGCATAAGGCACATTGGTATTAATACTGCAAAAATTATTTCACAAAATTTGAATAGTATAGGTAATCTAATCAGTTTGATAGACAATCTTAATTCAGAATATGACTCTTATTTAGAATCCTTTCTAGAGAATGATGGTATCGGTGAGGTGGCAATTAAATCTTTTTTAGATTTTTTGTCTATTGATCATAATACTGAGGTTGTGAAGAATCTCAATGATCAATTAGATGTTCTTGATTTTGTAATAGAGCATAAACTAGACTCAAAAATTAGTGGTTTGAGTATTGTTTTCACAGGAAAATTTGACTCTATGTCTCGAGCGGAGGCAAAAGATAAAGCTGAGAGAATGGGGGCAAAAGTGTTGAGCTCTATTTCAAACAAAACTGATTTACTCGTTGCAGGAGAAGAATCTGGTTCAAAGTTAGCTAAAGCAAAAGATTTAAATATAAAAATTATTGATGAAAATGATTGGCTAAATTTATTAAATTAGATAGATGCAGTTTCTTTGTTCAGCCATTCTTTTGTCTCAATATCTAGCCCAATACTGAGTTTTTTGTAGACTTTTTCATGGTATTTATTTATCCAATTAACTTCTTTCTTATTAAGGATATCTCTATCAATTAAATTGCTTTCAAATGGCGCAAATGAAATAGGTTCAAAATATAATTTGTCTGTATTATCTAAAGAAGCATCTTTTCTTATAATCATCAAATTTTCAATTCTGATGCCGAGTTCGCCCTCAATGTAAATCCCTGGCTCATTAGAAAATACCATATTTTCACGAAATCCGGACCGACTCTCTTTAGGAGATATTGCCAGTGGACCCTCATGTACAGAGAGTAAATAACCAACTCCATGTCCTGTGCCATGGTTATAATTATATCCATATGACTCAATGATTTCTCTTGATGATTTATCAAGTTCGCTACCTGTTGTATTGCTGTCAAAAATTCTACTTGCAAGTGCAATATGGGCTTTCAAGACTATGGTATATAATCTACTGTAGGTTTTATTTGAATCTCCAATTAGAAATGTTCTTGTTATATCAGTGGTTCCATATTTATATTGACCGCCTGAGTCAATGAGCAGTAGACCTCCGCCAGATATTTTCTTACAACTCTGATTTTTTGCCCTGTAGTGTATTATTGCTCCATTTTCTCTAAAACCAACAATTGCTGGAAAGCTTGGACCCAGATAATTGGTTGTTAATCTGGTCCTGTATTGTTCAAGCTTATTAATAATAGTTATTTCATCAACTGGATTCTTTTTGGAAGCGTTCTTCAACCAATAGATAAAGTTACATATAGCCTGACCATCATAGATATGACTTCTCATTATATTCTTAATCTCAGTTTCATTCTTTATGGATTTTTCCTTTTCTAGTTCATTAAAAGAAATCAATTCATACCCTTTTTTGATGAACTTTTCCTTGAAATAGACGGAAGTATTTTGTTTGTCGATTTTTACAATATTAATTTGATTTAATTCTGAATTTAATAAATATTCGAATTGATCCTCATCTAAAAACTCTATCTCAGAGTATTGTGGATTATTTTTATAGGGTATAATTTGATTGTTAGGGATCAATAAATAACAATTATTTTTTGTAAGAATGCATGAGCCCAAAATTGATGGTGTATATTTTTTACTAAGTGCTCTCAGGTTAGAAATCCATGAAACAATATCATTGTCTTGTGTGAATATAAGCTCGTTATCTTTCTTAAGATATTTATTTCTCAAGTAACTCAGTTTTTGTAAAATTGACAATCCACTATTTTTCTCATCTATTATTGATAAGACATAATCTTTTGATTTAATTGAAGTAAGATTTGTTCTTATCAAATCAACTAGATTTTGATCAATTGATACGAAACTTATTAAATTATTTTCTAATTTATTTTTATAATTTTCTATCTCATCGATTGAGTGTAATTTTGGATCGAAGCCAATTCTACTATTTTTTTCTAAATTTATTTTAATCCATTCTATACTTTTTTGGAAATTAAGTTCATTAATCTCGTATATATTACTATCCACTTGCAGCTTTGCCTGCAGAGTGTATCTGCCGTCTACAAATAATGATATTTTATTTTGTGTTATGAAAATGAATCCAGCTGAACCATCAAATCCAGAAACATATTTTATCCTCATGTCGGGTTCTTCTAGATCGCTGTTAAGGTAGATATTTTTCATTGGAATAATATACATCTGGATATTTTCCGCTATCATTCGATCTCTTAATCTTTTTATTCTAGTTGGAATTGTCATGATTTTTTCAATATTATTTCATATATTTTTAATGCAATCATTTTATACATATGT
>PAHC01000011.1 GCA_002704755.1 Rhodobiaceae bacterium | reverse complement strand
CTATTAGGTGGTGCTGCTGCTCTACTGCTAGTGGGTAACATGTATGCTACTCCAGCTAATGCGGCGATCGACCTATCTATCGGCGGTGAAGCTCAAGTAACATTGGGCATGACTGACGAATGTGGTGATACAGCGGCTACAGCTGCAAATAGATCTGACATTTTGGGTGCAACTACGCTAGCAGCATTACAAACAAAAACAGGTAATACTAATCTAGCAAAGACTACTGGTGGTGATGAAACTGAATTAACTGCTCATACAGCTGGATTTACAGATTACTCTTGTGCTGGCGATGATGATAATCCATCATGGGGTTTCAGCAAAGAGCTAACAATCGATGCTTCAGGTACTCTAGCTAACGGTCTATCAGTGTCTTTCTCAGAAACTCTTGATCTAACAAATGTTGATGATGAAGAAAATAGTTTCGAACTAGTTCTAGGCGGTGCTTTTGGTGANTTAACAATGGGTTCAATTGACTCAGCNGTTGATGCATCTTCAGTTGGTATGCCTGGTGAACTAGATCACGATCTAGCTACTGACGGTACAGCTGGTTTTGGTCTTCTATATTCTCTACCAACAATGGGCGCATTAGATGTAATGATTTCTTATTCACCAAACGCAGAAGCTGATAATGGCGGTGCTCTAGATGATGCTGAATACATGGACACATTCGGTATTGGTGCTGCATTTAACGCAGGTGCTGCTACAATCTCAGTTGGTTTCGAAACTGCTTCATCTAACGATGCTACATGTTCACAAGCTGCAGAAGCATATACTCTAGCTGACAATGACACTGCTACAGCTGCTTTCTTGGTAACACAAATCTTCAATGATAGTGTTTGTGGCGACATGACAGTAATGGCAATCGGTGGTGAAATGGAAGCTGCTGGTCTAACACTATCAGCTGGTTATTCAGAAGTTGACTCAGATGGTGCTGACAGAACTACAACATCAGTTGGAGTTGCAACATCAGTTGGCGATTACAGCATTGAAGCTGGTTATGCAATGCAAGATCTAGACTTCGAACTTGGTGGTGAAAGTGATGAAACAACAGCTATCAACTTAAAAGCTGAAACAGCTCTAGGTGATGGCGTGGATCTTTCATTAGAATTCATACAAACTGAAACAGACCTATTCTCACAAAGAGAAGGTGCTGGTGCAAACTCTGTTTACACAGCAGAAGTTGCTTTAACAGTTGGTTTCTAATTTAATTTAGAAGTCTGTTTACAAAGAAAGGGTGGTTTANGCCACCCTTTTTTTTTGTCAAAATTACAATTTTCACATATTATCTTATCTATGTATAATGCTTCTACATTAACGACAGATGAAATCACTAGTAACTATTACGATGTTTGCGAACGCATTAGAGTAGCCGCTGAAAGCGTTGAAAGAGACTATAATGAAGTCTCCCTAATTGTTGTGACAAAAACATTTAACAGTGACGTGTATATGCCTCTAATTGATTTAGGACATAAAGATTTTGGTGAAAATAAAGTACAAGAAGCTGAAAATAAATGGTTACCTGTTCTCAATAAATATTCTGATATCAGATTACACTTAATCGGACATCTTCAAACAAATAAAGTTAAGAAGGCAATGGAATTATTCCATTCNATACATACCATCGATTCACCAAAAAGAGTGGACGAGATCATCAAGAATATTAATAATCCATCTAATTTATGTAGGGAGTATTTTATTGAACTCAATATGGCTAACGAAGAACAAAAAAGTGGTTTAAATCAAAATGATCTTTTAGAATTAATAAACTCTATAAATAACAGTCCAATAAAGGGTTGTGATGGCCTTATGTGTATACCACCATTTGATGAAGAGCCTTCACCTTACTTTTTATTACTAAATAAAATATGCAAAAAACATAACCTGCAAAAATTATCTATGGGAATGAGTTCGGATTTTGAAAAGGCAATACAATTCGGTGCAACCCATGTCAGAGTTGGAAGTGAAATATTTGGTTCGCGATTATGATAGTAAAAGAAATTATCAATATTCTAAAAGAAACAAGTATATTCAGTGATTTAGATGAGAGTCAATTAAGTACATTGGCNTTTAGTGCTGATAAAATTTCTTTTACAACTGGTGATCTNATAATCAAAACAGGGGAAGAAGAGCCTAAATGTGTTATCATTACCGAAGGTAAAGCGTTTATTCAGAAAAAATCTGGCCCAATAGCACTAAAGCCTGGCAACGTTGTTGGATTATTGTCACTTATTAATCAGACAAAGCCAAAAGATGCCATTATTGCAGGTGNTANGGGATCGGCACTCATTATAAATGAAGAACTTTTTAATAATTTGGTTAATGAATTTCCTGAATTTACNNTATTGATAAGAAATAAATTGAGCAAAAACCTTACATCAAAAATTGAATTAATGGGAAGTATTATACAATAGTATCAATTTGTTACATGACTACAACCCACTAAAGCTCTCATTAAAGGCGCTGGTACATCCGCATTTACACCCAGTAATATTAAGTTCATCTTGAACCTTTTGTAATAATTCTCTTTGCGTTCCGTATTTTTCTGTAAATCCTTTTGGAGAGACATGGTATGCATCAGGCCCATGACGATGATGCTCCGGACATAGAGGGATGGTCTCAAAATGGCTGGCTTTACGCCCCATTCCGCAGTGATCCTTTATATGGTGAATCTCTGCAGATCTATTGTCTAACGATAGTTACGTAATTTTTGTGCCGCGAGATTCTGCCTAAAAAAGGTAATTATATAAGATAACGATTTCAACTATAATTCAACTAGGACGGGAACATGATCAGATGGACGTTCAAAATCACGTGCATCATTAAATATGGTGTGGGTTTTATAATTTTTAACTAAGTTATTAGATAGCCATATATGGTCAAGTCTTCTTCCCCTGTTTGATTTTCTCCAATCTTTGTTCCGATAACTCCACCATGAATATACTTTTTCTTCACTATGGGCATAATTTCTCATAACATCGCATAAATTATTTTTATTAATGATATCCAATATTTTTTTTCTCTCTATGTCAGTATGACTAACTACATTTATCAGTTGTTTATGAGACCATACATCATTTACATCTGGTGCAATATTCATATCGCCTACAAATATATGGTAATTATTATCAGCAATTATACCCTTAATATAATCAAACATCTCATCAAGAAACTGTAATTTATGTTCAAATTTTGGATTTATTTCAGGGTTTGGTTCATCACCACCAGCTGGAACATAAAAATTATGAATAATAAGTTTTCTATCTAGTGACTTAATCGCAAATTCTGCTCTAATATGCCTGCTATCTGATTTATAACAAAAATCATGCTTAACAATATTGTCAAATTTTTTTCTTGAGAGAATGGCAACACCGTTATATGAAGGCTGTCCATTTATAGCGACATATTTAAATCCTAATCTTTGTATATCTTTTAACGGGAACTTATTATCTTCACATTTTGTTTCTTGTAGACATATTATATCAGGCTCAAATTCATTGATTACATCATTTAATTGATGTAGCCGTATGCGTATACTATTTATATTCCAAGTAATTATCTTCAATATTAAGCTCTATTTACTTTCTTCCTTAACAACAAAATAGCTATGTTCTGCAACAATGCCATGAACAACATCAGATAATTTGACGTTTGTTTCGAAACCTTGTGCATCAACAATATACCATTCATAAAGTTCTAAGTTTGTATAAGATTCATTAATGCTGTCTCTTACGTGAAAGTGAAGGGTGATCTCACCTATTTCCTCATCTGTAAGTCCTTCAATGGATAAAACAAGAAACTTATCATAAAACTCTATTCCGAGTATGCGAGCATCATCAAGCAAGCTAACATTTTTTTTAAATAAAACATAATGCGGTGAGTATCGGATAGGGTATCTATCCAGTGTTTCAATTTCCCTATCGATTATGCCGAGCCAAACACCATCGGATACAACAAGTAATGACTCAGGTTTGCTATAATCAAAGCGAAATTTTCCTGGTCTTCTTATATAGAATCTTCCCTCTGATATTGAACTATCAGGATTGACCTGTATAAAGTCACCTTCCATATGTTCAATATTATTTAGATATGAATTTACTGCGTTAACAGCTTCCAACTGAATAGGATCCAAAAAATTAGCATTCGATGGTTGATACGAATAAATTAGTATAACTATAGCAGCGAAAATTTTTGAAAATCTAAACATTTATATACTTTTTTTGTGATTACTATAGATGATTTACAATTAAATATTGTCAAAATTTTGTTCATTTAACAATATTTCTCGTCTACCAACATGGTCAGCCTCTGAGATNATACCATCTTTTTCCATTTTATCTATGATATCTGCAGCTTTATTATATCCAATTCGCAGNCTTCTTTGCAGAAGACTTGTTGAAGCTTTTTGATCCGATANTATTACATTCACGGCTTGCTCAAATAANTGTGGTTCGATATGGCTTTCACCATCAGAGTTAGTTTGNGACTCTTCTGGGTCTCTGATNATTTCTTCAATATATTGNGGAGCTGCNTGCTTTTTNAGATAATTGACGATATCAGAAACTTCATTATCATCCACAAAGGCACCATGGATACGATTAATTCGTCCACCATCGGCCATGTANAGCATATCCCCTTTACCTAGTANTTGTTCNGCACCTGATTCATTCAATATGACNCTACTATCAATTTTTGAGCTGACTTGGAAACTTATTCTTGTTGGGAAATTTGCTTTTATTGTTCCTGTTATTACATCTGTTGATGGTCTTTGTGTTGCCATAATTAAATGTATTCCTGCAGCACGCGCCATAGCTGCTAGGCGTGCAACTGAATGTTCGATTTCTTTTCCTGCAACAGCCATTAAATCAGCCATTTCATCTACAATCACTACTATGAAAGGCATTTTTTTAAGTATGATTTCTTCATTATGATAATTTGGTTTTCCAGTTATTTCATCGTAACCTATTTGGCGTTTAATATTAACTGTGCCTCCTTCACGTTCTATATATTTGTTGTAACCGTCAAGATTCCGGACACCAATTTTTGACATATTTTTATATCTTTTCTCCATTTCTTTTACAATCCATTTCAAAGCAACAACTGCTTTTTTTGGTTCTGTAACAACAGGTGTAAGGAGATGTGGAATGCCTTCATAAACAGAAAGTTCAAGCATTTTTGGGTCAATCATGATCATTTTACAATTATCTGGAGAGTATTTATATAGTAAAGATAGGATCATTGTATTAATTCCAACCGATTTACCTGATCCGGTTGTCCCCGCTATAAGCAAATGAGGCATAGATGACAAGTCTACAACAATAGGTTGACCACCTATATTTTTTCCAAGAGCGATTGCTAGCTTGTGATTGGTATTTTCAAATTCTACAGATTTTATAATTTCGCTAAGATAGACAGTACTTCTTTCTTCCATGGGAAGTTCAATCCCAATTAAATTGCGACCAGGTATAACCGCAACCCTTGCTGATATTGCTTTCATAGCCATAGCAATATCTTCAGCTAGACTAATAACACGAGAGGAGCGTGTTCCAATAGATGGTTCAATCTCAAATAAGGTAACGACAGGTCCTGGTTTTATATTAATAATTTCACCAGAAACTTTATATTCAAGAAGAACATTTTTTAGTTCTTCAGCTTTTACTTCTAATTCTGATTGACTAACCTTTTTATTGTAATCAGTTTGATTGTTTGTTTTAAGAAGATTTATTGAAGGTAGTTCATAGGAACTATTACTCTCAAATAAATCAAGGTTGTCTTTTCTTATATCTGGTGTTTTAGGTCTGGATCTTTTTGGTTTTATTTTACTTTTTGAAGGAAGATCAAAATTCATCGGTTTTTCATCTGACTCAAAGCTCTCACCAATGATAATATGCTCATTAGTTTTTATACTATCGAAATTATCTCTAATTTTTTCAAAACTTACATCATCATTTTTTTGTAAAAATGGTAGAGATTTTATGGCATTAAATAAATCCATAAACATTTTGATAAAAAATTTCAGTATGTTACTCAGTCGTCTTTCTTCCTTTACGGCTACTCTTTGGTGCATGTAGTCAGAATCAATTAATTTTGGTTGTCGTTTATTTTTAAATTTTACGATCAATTTATTCAGATAAAACATCGATGCTAAAAGAATAACTGATATAAAAAATATAAATTTCTTATAATGATTTTCTGATAATATAACTATTCTAGATAGAATGTTATTTTGAATTGATTGGTTTAATAAATCACCAATCAGTCCTCCTGCACCTACTAAATAAATCCAATCGACTGTGGATCTGAAAAGACCGCTATTTGTTATATCAATACTTGATAGAATTAAAATCCATAATATAAAAAATGTTGGGTATCTAATATATCTTGGAATTCCAATTACTTTTTGATTTTGTAGTATCAAATTTATGCTTAAAAGCAACAACAATGCTATTAAGATAAAAGAGCCTAATCCTAAAAACTGCAGCATGAAATCAGATATTATAGCACCACTAGCGCCCAATAGATTAGTTACGGCATTATCATTATAGTTATTTATGCTTGGATCATAAGGGTTCCATGAAATTAGTGATGTAATGAGGAAAATACAGCTCATGAATATTAGTATTCCAAAAATTCTTTTTGCCTGTTTTTTCAAAAATAACCTAAGACTGATAGGAGCAACACTTTCTATAAAATTTAGACTAGATAATTTCATTTTAATTTATTACCTTATTTATTACTTTTGCTGCTTTTGATATTTCGTCATTATCACCAACTAGTGCAATCCTGATAAATTTCTTTGAATCTTTACCTAGATCTGTATTTAAAGAAAGATATGATCCTGGAATAACTTTGATACCGGACTCCCATAATTTTATAGTTACAGACTCATCTGAACCAAACTCAGAAATATTTAACCAAGCAAAGAAACCGCCTTCAGGAATTCTAAAATTGAATTTTTTATCTAATGTTGAATGAAATGTTTCAAATTTTTCATTATATAATTTACGATTATTTTTTACATGACTTTCATCGGCCCATAATATTTCTGAAGCAATCTGAATTGGTGTTGGAACAGTTGGAGCAGCGACGTTTCTTAAGTTAAAGAATTCATCAATAATATTTTTTTCACCAAAAACGTATCCTGATCTTAGTCCTGGGGCATTTGATCTTTTTGATAATGAGTTGAACGATAAAATATTTTTAAAATTATATTTTTCTGATATTTTCAAAATACTATTTGGTGCTTTTGTTCGGTAGATTTCGGAATAACACTCATCTGAGATAATTATAAACTGATATTTTATCGATAATTCATACAAATCCCTCAGATATTGATCATTCGCAATCGTTCCTTGAGGATTTGAAGGTGAACATAAATAGAATGCGATTGTTTCAGACCAAACATCATTTGGTATTTTTTCTAAATTTATCAAATAATTGTCCGTCTCATGGACACTCAATGCGAGTATCTTTTTAGATGTATAATGCCCTGCTGTTGCATAGACGGGATAAAATGGGTCGGGTAATATAAAAGTAGATCTGCCGCTTTTTAATTTTGTTGCCAATAAACCACCGTAAAATAGACCTTCTCGAGATCCAGATATAGGCAGCAGGTTATCTTGTAAATTATTTGAATTAAGTTCAAATCTATTTTTAATCCACTTGGATAAATTGTTTCCAAAATGAGCACTTGTATTAGCAGATGGATAGTTCCTATATTTATCAAAATTACTATTAAGGACATCCCTAATTATTTCTGGTGTATCATGCCTTGGTGATCCGATGGATAAGTCTATCCAATCATCCTTACCGTCGTATTTTGAAAGGAGATCCCTTGTTCTTTGAAAAGGAGATATTGAGCTCATTATTCCTCATAATTAATTATAGACTAATTATAGGAAATTCAGGTTAAACGTATGTTAATGTTTCATAAAAAAAAGGTGGTCCGTAGACCACCTTTTCTGGGAGAATATGGTTTATAAATTATGACTTAGTAAAGTCTGGATAAGCATCCATTCCTAACTCAGTTTTATCTACACCATTAAGTTCGGCTTCTTCGCTGACACGAATACCAATTGTTGATTTTAAAACAAACCAAACAACAGCACTTATCGCACTTACAAAGAGACCTATTGAGATAACACCAATAAATTGTGTTACAACGCTTGTGTCAGGATTTGACCACGGCACTATAAGTGTACCCCAAATACCTGCTAATAAGTGAACTGGTATTGCACCAACCACATCATCGATTTTAAATTTATCAAGCATAGGAACCGCTAGAACAACAATGATACCACCGATTGCACCGATAATTATAGCTGATAATGGTGATGGCATTAGAGGCTCTGCTGTGATTGATACTAAGCCTGCTAGCGCGCCGTTCAATGCCATTGTCAGATCTACTTTCTTATACAAAATTTGTGATAAGATGATTGCTGCAACAACACCGCCAGCAGCTGCTAGATTTGTATTCATAAATATTTTGGATACAGATGAAGCATCTTCTAATGATCCAAGAGCTAACTGAGAGCCGCCATTAAATCCAAACCAACCAAGCCATAGTATAAAAGTACCGAGGGTAGCTAGAGGCATTGAAGAACCAGGCATTGGGTTTACTTTACCATCAGTTGTATATCTGCCAGCACGAGCTCCTAAAATTAGAGCACCCATTAAAGCTGCCCATCCACCTGTAGAATGTACTATTGTTGATCCAGCAAAATCACTAAATCCAAGTTCTGAGAGGAATCCACCACCCCACTGCCACGCGCCTTGAATTGGGTAAATGACACCGCAAAGAAGTACAACGAAAATTAGGAATGGGATTAGTTTAATTCTTTCTGCAAGAGTACCAGAGACAATAGATGCTGTTGTAGCACAAAATACCATTTGGAAGAACCAATCTGATGCAGCAGAATAATCACCTGTATCAGCAGATGGGTCAGGCACACTGAAAGCAGTAAAGCTTCCGAAGAAACCTCCATCCACCCCATCATACATAAGGTTATATCCAACTAGCCAAAATACTAGACCAGCTATTGCATATAAAGCTATATTTTTCGTACATTGCATGGAAACACTTTTTGATCTAACCATGCCTGCTTCGAGCATGGCAAATCCTGCTGCCATCCACATAACAAGAAAACCACCAATTAAAAAGAGCAGAGTATTGAATACATAGACTGTATCTTCAGCTGCTGCGTTTGCTGGCTCAGTCATTGAATAAGTTATGAAACTTATACCAATAGCTGATAGTAATAATTTTTTTAACATTTTTTTCTCCTAAATATTTACAGGGCTGCAGCGTCTGTTTCGCCAGTCCTAATTCTTATGGCGCTCTGTACATCAAAAACAAATATTTTTCCATCTCCGACTTTATCTGTTTTTGCTGCATCACAAATAGCGCTTGTAGCTGGTTCAAGAAGTTCATCTTTTATAACAAGATCGATTTGTATCTTTGGTATAAAATTAACTTCGTATTCAGCCCCACGATAAACCTCTGTATGACCTTTCTGACGACCGAAACCTTTAACTTCTGTAACGGTCATTCCTTCTATTCCAAGATCAACTAGAGCTTTCCTAACATCATCAAGCTTAAAAGGCTTAATAATAGCTGTAATTAATTTCATTGAATTTCTCCTTTAAAAAATTTCTACAAATATAAGTGCAAAAGGCGTGCCAACTTTTGCCAAAAACTATATAAGTAACTGATATATATATATAAAAAAAAATAGCATTAAAAATATGGGTGAATAATATTTGATATTATGCCTAATATATGGGCACTAAAATGCTATTGATTAATTATTAGGCAGTAATCTTATCATGCCTTCTTGGGATACAGACGCAAGTAATTTTCCCTCTTGAGAATACATGTTGCCTTGGGCAAAACCTCTATTTCCAAAAGTATTGGGACTATTCTGATTATAGAGAATCCATTGGTTTATATCAAAGTGTCTGTGGAACCACATAGAATGGTCAAGGCTTGCCACCTGTATATTTCGTTGAAAGATTGAAATGCCATGAGGCATAAGTGCGGTATCTAATATTGTATAGTCACTTGCATAAGCGAGAAGAGCTTGGTTTAAGATTCTATCTGTATTAGCTTTCTCAGATAATCTTAACCAAAGAAGTTGTTCTGGAGGCTCTTCTTTCGGATTGACCATGTTACGGGGGCTTACAGGGCGAAATTCAATTGGTCGTTCTCTATCTCTAGTATCTTTAATATTTTGAAGACTTTTCTTAAATATTTCGTCCAAAATTTCTATTTCAGAAGATAATTCATTTGGATTTTTAACATCTCCAGGAAGATCTAATTGATGAGAAAGTCCAGTTTCATCTTTGTGGAAAGAAGTGATCATGTAAAAGATAAGGTGATTATTTTGATAGGCAGAGATTATTCTTTGCCCAAAACTCCTCCCATCTCTCAGTTTTTCAACATCATATTCAATTGGGATATCAGGATCACCAGCTCTAAGAAAATAAGAATGGAGTGAGTGTAAATATTTATTATCGATAGTTTTATATGCAGCCACTATAGCTTGTGCAACAATTAAACCACCAAATATCCTCTTCCATCCATATTCTTTTGCAGATGCAATGTATCTATCGTTACCAATACGTTCTAATTCCAATAAATCTAATAGGTTTTTTACAGCACTCATTTCAATATCGATGTAATTAAGATAAGATATACATATATGTATATATAGCAGAAATAATGTGACAAGAAAAAATGAATAAGAAAAAATCTATATCATCAGATATAATTGTGATGGGTAATGGTATCACTTCTCAATTTTTTTCTCTTGTGTTATCAAAAACACTGGGAGATAGAATAAAAATTTCTCAGATAGATAAAGAGATCAAGTCTCAAGACTACGTTAGGGCCTTATCAATATCTCTTTCAACTGTTAATATGTGTAAAGCACTGGACATTTGGAGTCTTATTGAACCGTATTGTTATCCTGTGAAAAAAATTATAGTTACGCATAAGGGCAAGCAAGAATCTAAGAGCGGTATTTTAGAATTTAATAATCATATTGACCAAAATATTGCTTCTTACATAATTAATGAGAGTGATTTGCGAAAGATTTTATCTCAGCAAATTGAAAAGTATAAAACCATCGAATTATTTGAAACTGAAATTAATAGTTTAGATATAAATAATGAGAGTGCTTTAATTTCTTCGAATCAATATGATTTCTCATCAAAGTTAATTGTGGCAGGTGACGGAAGAAGATCAATAGTTAAAAAGATTCTCGGTATAAAATCTATTTCTTGGGATTATGATCAAACAGCTTTGTCATGTCTTATTACGCATTCCAAAAAAAATGATAATATTGCAATAGAAAATTTCTTAAACACCGGTCCAATTGCAATTTTACCATTCGGGGATTACCAATCTTCACTAGTTTGGTCAGGGACTAAGAATTTCATGAATAATTTAAACCAGCTAGACAGAAATAAACTTCTTGAAGAAGTTCAAATGCAAACAAGAGATTATATTGGTAAAATAAGTAAGATAGAAAACATTGGTTTTTTTGATTTAAATTTTAGTATAATACGAAGATTGATTGACACAAGAGTCGCATTTATTGGTGATGCTGCTCACTCGGTGCATCCTTTAGCAGGTCAAGGCACAAATATTGGATTGAGGGATGTAGCATATTTATCTGAAAATATCATAGACTCCATCAAATATGGTCTAGATTTTAGTAATAAAAATGTGCTGCAAGTATATGAAAGAAAACGAATGCCAGACATTGTAACGTCAGCAATGACATTTGATGCAATTAATCGACTATATTCAAATAATATTCAGGCAATTGAACCCTTAAAAGACTTCGCAATTAATTTTGTGAGCAAAATCCCAAAATTAAAAAAGAGTTTTGTAGAAGAAGGAGCTGGCACAAAACGAACGATGTCAAAATTAATTCAGGGAATACCAATTAGTTAGAGATAGGACTAAAATTTTCTGGATACGCCGAAGTTAATTGCATTGGTAACAAGATTTACTGATAATGTTCCACCATCATTGACTAAATCAAGTTCATTCATACTATATGTAAATTGGTATTCACTAAAAATTGAATAATCACTATTTATAGGGTAGCTGATTCCGCCGCCAAGCCTTACAGCGCCACCTGCAAATTGGTATTCATAGGTTTTATGAGTTGTACCATTTTTTGTATATGTAATATCAACGTGTGGAACCGAAACTCCTAACCCAGCTACAATAAATGGATTATAAAGATTTCCATCCCAACGTTTATAAGCGTTTGCAGTTATAAGATTGAGTCCATCTGTTAATTCAAGTCTTGAAAAGTTAGTAGGCATTTCAGTAACAGGGGCGTAGGCTTTTGCATGTGTAAATTCTATTCCATAACCAATATTATAATCCCAATTGACATATTTTAGCCCATAGTATGGAGGTGATGAAAAACTTTTACCCTCCCATCCTATAGTCTTATCAATTGCATCTCCATAGGCGGTACCATTTAAGTTGGCATGCGGCAGGGTTTGATAGCCCGAATATATACTAATTTCATTTTCTGCATGAGCGGACACGTTGAAAAGTAATAAAGTAACAACAATTATAAAGATCTTATTTTTCATTTTTTACTAATTTTCTTGCTTCATTTTCTAGCATAATAGGTATGCCATTGCGGATAGGGTAAGCTAATCTTGCTTTTTTAGCAATTAATTCATTATTTTTCTCATCATATATGAGCTGTTCTTTAGACACAGGGCAGATCAAAATATCAAGTAACTTTTTATCAAATATTTTTTCACTCATTTTATTGCATAAAATTATTATTTTTATTCCGACTAGCTATAGATAGTTCACTCAGTGCAATTAGAATTTCGGACCTATTTTCAATATTGGAAGCTTCAAGCAAAGCTTGTTTTTCTTTCGCACTAAAAGGACTGAGCATTGCGAATGCATTAATTAAGATTTCTGTATCAGTATCTGTAATGACAGACCAATCAGTAGTGAGATCATTAACATTCAAGTAATCTGATATGACATTTAGCAATTTATCTCTATCTATAGAATTAGATATTTCCTCGAGATTAAGATCTTCTATAAAATCGTGATAATCTACTCTCATTTTTCTATATAATTTATCTGAAAAAACCTCTTCAATTATCTTGAATCTACAAATCCCTGTTAGTTTAACTATAAAGGTCCCATCATCATTTTCAACGTATGTTGATATTTTCCCAATACATCCAACATTCTCAGTTTCTAACTTCTTTTTTTTATCAATGGAGGGTTGTATAATACCAATATACTTATCACTCTTAATTGCATCCTCAATCATTTCGAGGTAGCGGGGCTCAAAAATATTTAATGGTAAAATCGCTTTTGGCAATAAGACACATTTACTAAGAGGAAAGATTGGCACTATTACTGGCAGATTTTCAATACTGATTATTTGGTTCATATTATTACCTATGAAAATAATATTGAGGAAAGACTTTTTCTTTTATCAATGGATACAGGATCTGAGAAGCCCCATACTTCAAAAAATTTTAAAAGTTGAATTTGAGCGGCTTTGTCGTTCCATTCCTTATTTAATTTTATAGATTCAATTAGTAAATCAGCTGCTTTATCCTTATTATCTATTGAGTTGTAATAAAGTGAAAGATCAAGTCTTGCTTGATGATCATTTGGATTTTCTTCAATTTTGCTAATTAAATCATCGATTTTCGCATCATCACTAGGGACACTTTGTGCGAGATCAATGGCTGATTTTATTTGTTTTATTTTATCATTTTGAAGCAACTTTTCTGGCACACTAGAAATAAATTTTTTTGCGTTTTCTAGATCGTTCATTTTTAGATAACAATCCGCAATTTCATAAATAACATCTGCATTTTCTTGATCTTCTTGAACCATTTCACCCAGTAACGCTAAAGCATCTTGGTAATTGTTTGTATTTTTTAGGTTAATTATCTGTGCAAGTTTATCAGAATTTGGATCTATTAATGGGCCAACATTTTTTTCTAAAAACTTTCTTAATTCAGCTTCTGTTACATTGCCCATAAAACCATCAACCGGCTTTTGGTCTTTGAATGCAAAAACAGCTGGAATTGATTGAACACCCATTTGCGCAGCAATAGCTTGATTTTCATCTACATTAAGTTTGCATAAAATAACAGATCCTGCATATTCCGTTACAAGTTTTTCCAATGTTGGAGTTAGTTGTTTACATGGTCCACACCAAGGTGCCCAGAAGTCAACAAGTACAAGAGCATCTTTCGATGCATTTATGACTTCTTCATTAAAGGTTGCCGTTGATATATCTTTTATATATTGATTTAAATTATCCATTTTTATTATATTTTTTATTCATGATAATACTTACTTCATATATGTATTTGTATCATAAAATCAATTAGATTTATTGAATTATTTGCTAGTAAATTTATTTAATTAGATATATAAATTTAAAAGTTAATTACGCGGGCGTAGCTCAGTGGTAGAGCACAACCTTGCCAAGGTTGGGGTCGTGAGTTCGAATCTCATCGCCCGCTCCATTGACTAAACTTCATTTTCAATATCAAATTATTGCTGAGGTTTGTTATATGCCACAAAAAAGTCTTCTAATAAAAAATGGTACTGTTGCACATTCAGACAAATTAGATGAATCTGACATATTAGTTCTCGGAGAAACCATAGCGCAAATAGAAAAAAATATTTCATTTGATGCTGATAGAGTAATTGACGCATCTAATATGCTTGTCCTCCCAGGTGGTGTTGATAGCCATTGTCACATAGAACAGAGATCCGCATCTGGTCTAATTAATTCAGATACTTTTTACACAGGAACACATGCAGCAGCTTTAGGCGGCAATACGTCAGTAATTCCTTTTGCAGCCCAATATGATGGTGACTCTCTAATCAAGGTTGTTGAGGACTACCACCAGTTAGCAAATAAAGGAGCTCTTGTTGACTACTCAATGCATATGATTATTGCTGGCCCATCACAAAATGTTATCAATGAAGAACTTCCTAAATTAATAAAAGAGGGGCATAGTTCTATCAAAATTTTTATGACTTACGATAGATTACGAATTGATGATAAGAGTATTTTGGAGATTCTCAATAAAGCCAAAGAGAATGGAGCAATGGTTTCGGTGCATGCTGAAAATCATGAAATGATTACAAATAAAGTAACAGAATTACTTAACTCAGAATGTTACCATCCGAAATATCATACAGACAGTCATCCAGTTGAAGGTGAGGTAGATGCATTTGAAAGAATAATTAAGATGTCTGAAGTGACCGAACAACCAATAATGATATTTCATGTATCATCTGAAAAAGGTTTAAGTGTTATTAGAGATGCTAAAAAGAGGGGCGTACATTTTTTTGCTGAGACCTGTACACAATATTTAACATTAAATTCAAAATTACTCGATCAAGAGATTGTTACTGATGGTGCGAAATGGATTTGTAGCCCACCAATACGCGATAAGAATGACTCGGTTGCTTTGTGGTCTGGTCTGGAAGATAACATATTAGATTGTGTAACATCGGATCATGCTCCATATAGTTTTGACAGTGAAGGAAAATTTTTTAAAGGAAACAATCCAAATTTTAAAGAAATACCAAATGGAATGCCTGGTTTGCACTGGAGGTTGCCAGTTATTTTAGATCATATCTTGCAAAAAAAATCAAAGCTCAGCATTCTTGATTTTGTGAGAATTACCTCCACAACGCCAGCTAAAATATATGGGTTATTCCCCAAAAAAGGACAAATTAATATTGGATCAGATGCAGATATTGTTATTTGGGATACGAATAAGAATATGCTGCTATCAGATAGCATGGTTGTTGATGGGTCAAAATATAATCCTTACAAAGATTTCAAAGTAACTTGTTGGCCGAAAGAAGTTATTTTAAGAGGGAATACAATAGTAGAAGACAATGACCTTAAAGCAGATCAGGGAAGTGGAAAGTTTATACCAACAGCCTTAAGTGAGTATATTTAAAATCTAGTGTTTAAAATGTCGAATGCCTGTGAAGACCATCGATATTTTTGCTTTATTGGCCGTCTCTATTACCTCTTCATCTCTAATTGAGCCACCTGGTTGGATTACAGACTTCACACCAAATTCTATAGCAGCATCTAATCCATCAGAGAAAGGAAAAAAAGCATCTGATGCAATGACGCAGCCATCTCTAAATTTATTATCGGGAATATTTTCATAAAACTTTTGTATTGCTATTTTTGAGGAGTCAACCCTGCTGGTTTGTCCAGCCCCTATCCCTATTGTTTGCATATTCTTTACGTAAACAATTGCATTTGATTTCACATGTTTAACAATTTTGAATGCAAATATTAGATCATTTAACTCACTCTCAGTTGGTTGGGAATTTGTAACGATTTTTAGTTGTTCCTTCTCTATAATATGGGTGTCCCTATCTTGAATTAGATATCCTCCATATACTGACTTTATTAATTTTGTGTCTAGGTCATTATCGGAAATATTATTATATTTTATAATCCTCAAATTTTTCTTCTTATTGAAAATCTCTATCGATTTTTCTGTAAAGTCTGGTGCAATAACTACCTCAGAGAAAATCTTTGTAATCTCTGTGGCGGTTTCTTCATCTATGGTTGAATTTGATATTAATATACCCCCAAATGCACTTGTTGGATCACAAGAGAGTGCTGATAAATATGCATCAAGTATTGTATCTTTTTGGGCTACACCACAAGGATTAGCATGTTTGATAATTGCAAAAGTTGGTCTATCTTGAAAAAAATCATTGATCAACTGCATTGCTGCATCAATATCGTTTATGTTGTTATAAGAGAGTTCTTTCCCTTGTAACTGCTCAATCGAGCCAAAGCCATTTTCTCCTGTAATCTTTAGGGATGCTGATTGATGAGGGTTTTCACCATATCTAAGTAATTTTTCAGATGAATTTTTACTCTTTAAGTTATTTAGATTTGTATCTTTAACCCGTGAACTAAACCAATTACTTATGATATTGTCGTATGATGATGTTAGAGCAAAAGCTTCTGCGGCAAGTTTCATTCTCTCCTCTAAATCTAATCCACCTTGTTTTTGTATTTGTGAAATTATCTTACTGTACTTTTCAGAGTTTGTTACAATGGTTACCCGTTCGTAATTTTTTGCAGATGCTCTAATCATTGAAGGTCCGCCAATGTCAATGTTCTCCACAATTTCTTCTATACTATTGTTGGATTCGATGGTTTTCTGGAAAGGGTATAAATTTACAACAACTAGGTCGATCTCTGTTATATTATGATTTTGTAAGGCTTTGGAGTCCTCATCATTATTCAATCTAGATAATATTCCACCATAGATATTTGGATGAAGTGTTTTAACTCTTCCTCCCAAAATCTCTGGAAATTCTGTAATATCCTCAATATTAACGACTGGAACTTTGTTTTCTAGTAGCAGTTTTGAGGTTCCACCTGTAGAAATAATTTCTATACCTAAACTCTGCAATTGCGATGCAAATTCAACAATATTAGTTTTATCAAAAACACTAATTAGTGCGCGCTTAATCCTGATAATATTTTTTGTCATATTTATATTGAACAACTAATTTTTTATTAAATTAACAAACAAGTTCAATTTTGCTTTTCAAGCATCTCAATTAATTCATCCAAATTAGGAACGTCCGTATAGTCTTCACTTAGACCGCCTGCCCCTGATTTATTTTTGCATGCAAAGAATGTACATTCATCATCGAGAAGTCTGATACCATGGACTGTATTTCTTGGAATAAAAATTAAATCACCTGGGCCAGCAGTTGTTGTCTCATCTCCAAGTAAAACAGCTAGTTTTCCGGATAAAATATATATCCATTGTTCATCATTAGGATGATAATGAGGCGGAGGAACTTCTCCTTCTCTATATGTGACAATCCCTACTTTAAGAAGATCTCCTGCATATTGAATCATTTTTATATGAGGTCTTGCTACATCTGGTGTCGCTTGCATCTCATTTTTTCTATAGATCGGCATGGGGTATTCCTCCAAATATTATAAAGTATGTCAATTGATATTATTATGTTTTTTGTAGGATGGAAATAAAGAAACCATCATTTCCACTATCGGCTATAGTATTTGGTATGATACGCACATAGCCTTCTGGTTTAATATATTTTTTAATAATTGATATTTTATCTTTATCAATTTTTTTAATCTTTACGTCAGTTCTTTCACTCAAAATTTTTTCAATTTGATCTTCTCCTTCTTCTCTTTCCATAGAGCACGTGCAATAAACTAAAATTCCATCTTTTTTTAATACGTTTAAGCCATTTTTGAGAAGTTTTTCTTGGATCGATACAAAGTAGTCTAAATTAAAGTCTTTTCTTCTTAATATATCTGGATTTCTTCTTATTACACCAGTTGAGCTACATGGAGCATCAATCAGGACGCCATCGTAAAGTTTTTCTGGTACCCAAACAGATGCATCGGTATGAAGTATCTCTGCTTTGTATTTTAATCTCTTCAAATTTTGTTCAAGTACTTTTATTCTCGCCTTACTGGAGTCAATTGCGGTAACTAAAGCGCCACCGTGAATTAGATTTGCTGTTTTTCCACCAGGAGCAGCACAAAAATCAACAAAATTCATACCTTTGATTTCATCTTCAATTAGTTTAACTGGGATTGAAGCCGCTACATCTTGAACCCACCAAATGCCATCTGAATAGTATTTTATATCTGGGATAAAACCATAATCAAAAAGCCTTATTGTACCTGTATTTAATGTTGTGCCATTTAACTCTGATGCTAACTTTGATTCTGGGTATTTTACACTAATATCTAATGGTGGAGGTGTCAGCAATGATTGAGCGGATGATAATATTTCATTCGGTTTATATTGTATATTCCATCTGTTCCTTAACCAATCAGGCAAAAGAATATTTGCATCGAATTCTTTTAAATTAGTATCTTCTTTTTCACGGCTTATTTTTCTCAGCACAGCGTTAACCAGCCCTTGTAATTTGTATGATTTTCTATCTCTTTTGGTTAAATTAATTGCAATATTTACTACAGCATACGGCGGAGAGCTAAGTGCAATAATCTGAGTAATCGAAATAAGTAGGATAATATGAATACGAGGGGAGTGTTCCTGGACAGAGTTTGATAAGTATTTATCTAAAATTTTTTCAATAAACCCCCAATATCTTAATGTTGTCATAATTATATTTTTTGAGAAAGCGAGATCTTCTTTGGGGAGAGACTTATATTTATCTTTTGAGAGATAGAATTCAAAACTTTGATCAGTATTGATGTTTTTTTGAGTGATATTCATCAAAACATCAACTGCTAAATCTCGAGCTTTGTAGCCAAGATATTCTTTTTTTTTCAGATCATTGTTCATATTATATTTAATTTTTTTTTTTAGATTATTATATCTAAGATATAATCATAGCAATAAAGCTAAAAATATGAATAAAGAAAAAAGAAATAATCTTCCCCCAGCTGCATTGAGAGCTTTAGCAGAAGCAGAAGAGCGAAGAAAAAAAAATGAACAAGAAAAAAAAGAGATGCCTAAAGAAGTAGATGGACCGGAGGGACCTGAGCCAACACGATATGGTGACTGGGAAAGAAAAGGTATTACATCAGATTTCTAATTATTTATTTTTCCTGTTTTTAACTAAATCATCAACTACCGCTGGCTCAGCTAATGTTGATGTGTCACCNAGTTCAGCATAATCATTTTCAGCAATCTTTCGTAAGATTCTCCGCATGATTTTTCCAGATCTAGTCTTTGGTAATCCTGGTGTGATTTGAATATGGTCAGGCGTAGCAATTGGACCAATTATTTCCCGAACGGTTTGTATGAGTTCCTTTGTAATTTCGCTATCATCAAATTTTATACCTGCCTTTAATGTAACAAACGCATATATACCTTGTCCTTTTATATCGTGGGGGAAACCAACTACTGCAGACTCAGAAACCTTTTTATTAGAAACTAAAGCTGACTCAACTTCAGCTGTTCCAAGCCTATGACCTGATACGTTTATTACGTCATCAACTCTGCCTGTTATCCAGTAGTAACCATCATTATCCCTTCGACATCCATCTCCCGTAAAGTACATTTCTTTGTATGTTGAAAAGTATGTTTGCTCAAAACGATCATGATCACCATAAACAGTGCGCATTTGTCCAGGCCAAGAGTCGCAAATAACGAGATTGCCAGAACACTCACCCTCAAGTATTTTCCCATCGGGGTCAACAATNGCTGGTTTAATTCCAAAAAAAGGTAATGTTGCAGAGCCGGGCTTTTGACTGATTGCACCTGGAAGAGGTGTAATCATTATTCCTCCGGTTTCTGTTTGCCACCAAGTGTCAACAATAGGTGATTTTGCTTCACCAACAATATTATAGTACCAATTCCAAGCTTCAGGGTTTATGGGCTCACCCACTGTACCTAATAGTTTTAAACTAGACCTTTTTGTAGATTTTACATAGTTATCTCCAGCTCCCATTAGGGCTCTTATTGCTGTGGGAGCAGTGTAAAAGATATTTACGTTATACTTATCAATTATTTCCCAGCATCTTGATGGGCTTGGATAATTGGGAAGCCCTTCATACATAACAATTGTGGCAGCATTTGATAGAGGTCCATATACAATATAACTATGTCCTGTTATCCAGCCAACATCTGCTGCACACCAGTAAATATCATCTGGTTTATAATCAAAAACATATTGATGTGTCATTGAAGCATAAACTAAATATCCTCCGGAAGTATGAAGAACACCTTTCGGTTTACCCGTTGAGCCAGATGTATACAAAATAAANAGAGGATCTTCAGCGTTCATTTCTTCTGGAACAGACTCATTACTAACTAATTTAGCTTCTTCATGATACCAATGGTCAATTTTATTATTCCAATCTATTGGATTTCCTGTTCTTTGAATTACAAGAGTATGTTTAACATTCGTCCCTAATCTTTTTGCAATTGCTATGGCATTATCAACATTTTCTTTGAGAGGAATTATTTTTCCACCCCTTAACCCTTCATCTGCAGTGATTATTATTTCAGATTTGCAATCGTCAATCCTGCCAGCGAGAGCTTCAGGGGAGAACCCCCCAAAAACTACCGAATGTATTGCTCCGATCCTAGCACAGGCTAACATCGCAAACGTTGCTTCGGGTATCATAGGCATATAAATAGTTACTCTATCGCCTTTTTTAGCTCCAAGATTCCTTAATACGTTAGCAAATTTACAAACTTCTATATGAAGCTGTGAGTAAGTGAAGGTTTTTGTGTCTTTCCCATCATCACTTTCCCAAATTATAGCTGTTTTATTTCCATTTTTACTAAGATGTCTATCTACACAATTTGCTGCCACATTTAAGGTTCCGTCCTCAAACCACCGAATATTGATATTGCCTTTCTTGTATGAGGTATTTTTAATAATACTATATGGTTTTATCCAATCAATTCTCTTCCCATTCTCTTCCCAAAATTTTTCAGGAGAGCTTATACTTTCTTGATATAACAGATTATATTTTTCATTATTTACATAGGCTTTGTTTGCCCAATCTGAATTTACTTTATTTCCAAAAAAATCATTCATTTCATTCTCTTTTTACGTTCAAGTTTAAATTTAATATGGAGAGCCTATTTTACAGATGATATCCCATTCATGTTTTGTAACAGGTTGAACAGAAAGCCGAGAATTTTTCACCAATATCATATCTGATAATTCTGGCATGCTNTTAATCAAGTCTAAGTTAACAGTATTTTTGAAGCTTTTGTGATAAGCAAGATCTACACATCTCCAAGTTTGATCTTCAATTGTGGTGTCTTGGTGAGACTCAGCTATAACTTGTACAATCCCTACAATATTTCTTTCTTTAACAGAATGATAAAAAAACCCCAAATCTCCNATTTTCATAGCATCCATATTATTGCGAGCTTGGTAATTTCTTACCCCATCCCATTGTGTACCTTTATCACCTGCTTTAATTTGGTCATCCCAAGACCAAGTACTCGGTTCAGATTTAAAGAGCCAGTAAGCCATTAGTTTATTTCTTTCTAAATTTCATCTTTCAGAGGCCTATTCATTAAAAGCTCAATTGCCTCATCAATATTATAATTATTGTATAGTATATTGTATATTGCTTCAATGAGGGGCAAATTGATATTTTTACTCTTTGCAATGTTGTAGACAGCTTTTGCTGTATGGTAGCCTTCAGTAAGGTAATCTATCTCAGTATTTACGCTACCACTTTTCCCAATATCATAGCCTAATTGAGTATTTCTAGATTTTAAGTTAGGTGCAGTTAAAACTAAATCACCGAGACCAGATAATCCAATAAANGTATTTTTTTTTGCACCTAAGCATTCACCAAACATCATGATTTCATTCATCCCTCGGCTTATTAAAGAGGCAACTGATCCATCCCCCAAATTCTTCCCCATCGCAATTCCAGTAGATATAGCAATGATATTTTTTAAAGCTCCACCAATTTGAGTACCAATAATATCTTCACTAAAGTAAGGACGAAAATTATTGTTTGCNAATAATTCTCCTACATCAAATAGCACATCTTTTTTTTCACATGCTAGAGTTAGGGCAGTTGGCTTGCCATTTGCTATATCAATAGCAAANCCTGGNCCAGATAAAACCATTGGTATCCAATTTGGTAGATTGATTTTACTAATTTCATGTAAAAGAAGATTTTTTCTAGTATCAATCCCTTTTGATGCAATAATAAATGGGATTGTCTTATTTTTGTTTTTTTGTATGCATCCTGAAATATTATCAAATTCTTGAGTTGGTGAAGCGTATATCAATATATCTGAAGCNGAAACATCATCTAAATCAGATGAAAAATGAATATTATTTCCAATTGGTATATTGCCAATTGAATTTGATGTTCTTGTCTTTTCAAGGTCACTAGCTTTTTGGGGATTGTGATGCCACAGTTTAATATTGTGACCATTTTTTTGTAAATTTATTGCAAGAGCAATACCCCATGCACCTGCTCCAATTATTCCAAAATTAATCATGCTTTTATACCAGCCCCTCTAACTTTTTGGCCTTCTAAATCAAGAGGCCATCTTGTTCTTACTGAGACATCATTCGTTTCTAAAATACCAGCATTGGATCTTTCGATCCCAGCCCATGCAATCATTGCTGCATTATCTGAGCATAGTTCTTTTGGCGCAACAAAAACTTTAAATTCTTTTTCTTCACTCAATTCTTTTATAGATGAGGAGATCTTTTTATTAGCAGCAACCCCACCAGCTATAACCACATTTAGATCGATATTTTTAAATTCATCCCGAAAACAGCTAATAGCTCTCTCTAATTTATCTTTTAAAACATCAATTATAGAGTCTTGAAATTCAGCACAAATATTGCAAGCTGTTTCTTTTGAGATTGGTATAGATTTTTCAATTTCTCTTCTCACTGCTGTTTTCAATCCAGAAAATGAAAAATTTAGTTCTTGAGAGTTAATTAAAGGCCTTGGAAATTTAAAATTATACTCTGTTTTGTAATTGGCCATAGACTCTACTATTGGACCACCTGGATATCCAAGGTTNAGAGATTTTGCCACTTTATCGTATGCCTCTCCAAGCGCATCATCAATAGTTGTTCCAAGTCTTGTGTATTCCCCAACATTTCTTACAATTAAAATTTGNGTATGACCACCTGTCACTAATAATAAAAGATAGGGAAATTCTATCTTTTGAACCATTCTGATTGTTAGTGCGTGTCCTTCAAGATGATTAATTCCTAATAAGGGTTTCTTTGTAACGCTTGAAATAGCTTTAGCAATTGTTACACCAACTAATAATCCCCCTTTTAACCCAGGACCAGCTGTAACAGCGATTGAGTCCAGGTTACTGAAATCACAATCTGCTTCATTCATCGCCCTAAGAATAACTTCATCAATATATTGGACGTGAGATCTCGCAGCAATTTCTGGAACAACTCCACCATAGTCTGTATGTTCTGAGATTTGTGAGTAAACAATGTTTGATAATATTTGACATCTATTTATGTTATTAAGTTTTACAACTGCAGCAGATGTTTC
This sequence comes from Rhodobiaceae bacterium, assembly GCA_002704755.1. GTDB lineage: Bacteria > Pseudomonadota > Alphaproteobacteria > Rhizobiales > TMED25 > TMED25. The sequence continues at coordinate 360,073 of PAHC01000011.1, read as the reverse complement.
ATCACAACTAGTTTCTATACCAAGAACAATCATCTTTTTGTTTGCTATTAAATTGGATATGTTTTAAAAAATTTATCTGAAGGATAATACCATCAAAGAAACCATTTATATATTAATTTATCAATTTTGATTTAATGTCAGATTTAAAATCCAAAAAAATCTTAAGGATTGGGACTAGGGGAACAAACCTTGCTGTTAAGCAGGCAGAAATTTTAGCTAATAATATTGTAACTAAAAAAATATGCTCTGCAAATGACATTGAAATAATTAAAATTAAGTCATCAGGGGATTTCGTAGGGTCGTCAATAGGTCCATATGATGGTAAGGGATTATTTACAAAAGAAATAGACCAAGCATTACTTGATGATAAAATTGATATTGCTGCGCATTCTACAAAAGATATTGAGAGTATAATTACTGATGGACTAGATTTATTTGGTGTTCTTGAAAGAGAAGATCCCAGAGATGCATTAATAACAACTAACAGTTTTACAAGTATTGAAAATCTACCTGATAATTGTCTTGTTGGTACCTCATCTCCCCGTCGTGGGGCAATTATAAAATCCATGAGAGAAGATATAGATGTGATAGAGTTTAGAGGAAACTTTGAAACCCGAATTAGAAAATTAATTGATAAAGAAGTTGATGCAACTTTTTTAGCTATGGCAGGAATAAATAGACTATCTTTTAAAGATTGTTATATCCTACCAATTGACACAGATACAATGATTCCAGCTGCAGGACAAGGAGCTATCGGACTTGTGGCAAAGATAGGTGATCAAAGGGTAATAGATATTATTGAAAAACTAAATCATANAGAGTCCTTTACTTGCATACTTGCGGAAAGATTAGTTTTAGAAAAATTTGGTGGNTCTTGTTTTCAACCAATAGCAATATATTCTCATTATACTGGGATAAATGAAATATCAATAACTGCAATGATATCAAACACTGATGGTAGTAAAACTNTCAAAATCAAAAAGGTGGCATTAGAAGAGACGATATTTGATATAGCTAGCGATATTGGGCAAAAATTGTTAAAATATTACCAAGAAGAATTATCAAAAGCCACAATTTAGTCCAATGAAATTTGTACTTACTAGACCGATAGAAGACTCTAAAAGGATTAAACGGAGTCTTGAAAATCAGGGTTATAAGGTTATCGTTAACCCTTTACTAGAAGTAAAATATAAAACAAACATATTTAATACTGATAAATATGAAGTTTTAATATTTACAAGTCGTCATTCTATCCGTTACCTTGAAGAAAAAAACATATTTCTAAAGAATAAAATTATCTGCGCTTGTGGTAAGTCAACATTTTTAGAAGCAAAAAAATTTGGCACAGAAAACANTTATATCCTCTATAGTAACGTTTCAGAATTAGAAGAAAAATTTGCTAATATAAATGGTATAAAAGAAAAAAAAGTTCTTTATCTGCGTGGCAGAGAGATTACATCTGATCTTGCTTCAATTTTCAAAGATGATGGGATTAATATTGATGACGAAATTGTTTATGAAGCAAATGAGATTAATGAATTCAATAATGAATTTATAAAAGAAATAGATNGTGGTCAGCATTTAGCAATNTTGTTTTACTCTATCAGAACTGCTCAGGTATATCTTCAAACAATGGACAAATATAATTTAAGTAATAAAACGTCAATAATTATAGCTTATTGTATATCTGAGAATGTTGCCAACTTTTTGTCGAAGTTTGGAATAGAGGCAAGGTATGCACTAGATACTTCAGATGATGCAATATTACAATTGATCACTAATGAACATTAAAAGTTATGAATACAAGTTCTAATAGTCGAAAAAAACAGATTAAACCAAAAGTTACTATAGATCATGATAATCATGGAAAAGACCCAAAACCTAAATTTGGATTTATGAAACGATCACTGGGTAGATTAAACTCAAAGATCTTAATATATTTAATTGTTTTTGGTGTATTTGTATATTTAGTTTATTTTCTAATCCCATTTTTTAATGGAACATCAAATATTAAATTAATTGATGGAAAAATATTAAATGAGCAAGAAGCTAAAATTACAGAAATAGAGTCAAAGATTAACAATAATAATCAACTATTATTGGCTTTACAGGGTAAGGATGAGGCTATCATAGATCTAGAAAGAAAGATTATAGAATTAAATAATATACTNAATACAATTTCAGAAAAAAATATTGAAATTACAGAGCAGAATAATCAGCTAATTTCGATGATAAATGAGACAAAAAATCCCGTGAATGATCAATCCACAAATCTAATTAATAATGAAGAAATGTCATTGACAGATACTACACCTGTTGATGATGAAACATTCATACCAATGGATGACTCATTAACAAATTTAGATAAAAATATAGCCATGAATTCTGTTCAAGATGCACCAACATCCATAGATGTATCTATTAGTGAGAATAATAAGAATATAGTAGAGTTGGTCATAAGAAGAATTGAAGAAAATATAAATCTAAAGATTGAGTTCCAAGACGAAATAGATATATTGCAAAACCTTGGATTAGATGATTTGACAGCCAATAAACTTATCGAACTCTCTTATGAGACAGTTCCATCCCAAGACGATTTAATCAATGAATTTGATAGAATACTTGAAAGTCAGGTTAGTCTTTATGAAGGGGATGAGGGTATCAAATCTAAAGTATTTAACTATATATCTGGAGAAATTTCTATTACCAAAAAAAATAATATTCAAAATCCCTATAAAATTGATGAAATAAAAGCAAATATTTATAATGACGATCTCTTAGATGTCTTAATTTCGATTGATCAAATAGATTTAGAAAGCGATAAATCAACATTAATTGATATGATTAAAGTCAGGAAAATATATAAAGATAATATGCAAGAATTAAGAGATAAATTTGAACTAAATTAGTATATGAAACAAGGCTTCAATAATGATTAAAATATTTTTCTTATTAACATCCTTAATAGGATTAATATATATATTCAGCTGGTTAAATACTTACACGGGCTCGGTCTTGTTCTTGTTGGGTGATTACGAGGTAACCGTATCACCATTATTTTTTACAGTTATAATATTATCTTTAGTAGTTTTATCAATCATATTATGGTTAGTATTTTCCTATATAATTCGTCTTCCCAAAAAAATTCATCAATTAAAAGAAGCAAAGATTAGAGAGAGATTACAAAATGCTATATCTAGTGGATTAATTTATGCCGCAGCAGGAAATGCAAATGCGGCAGATTTAGAAATAAAAAAGATTGATAAGCTTGCCAAAAATAAAGATGAAAATAATGAAATAATGACTCTTTTACTTAAGGCCCAAAATGCTAGTTTAAAAAAAGATAATAAGGAATTAAATAAGATCTTCCAATCTATGAAAGGGATAGAAAATACTAGAATGTTAAGTTATCGTGGACTATATACTATTTCCAAAAATGCAGAAGATCCAACAAAATCCATTGAACTTTTAAAAGAAGCCGAAGCTTACAATGCCAATGAACCTTGGTTAATGGATGAGTTGTTAAAATGTTATTTAATGACACAAAACTGGAAGTCAGCATCTGATGTTCTAGAAAAGAAATTAAATAATAAGTTAATTACAAAAAAGGAATTTAATACATACAATTCTATAGTACTGACAGCACACGCATTATCTGTAGAGGAAGTGAATCAAAATGATGCTTTAAATAGTGCACTTGAAGCGATTAAGTTAGAGAAATCACAAATAATATCAGCTTTAATATGCGCGAAGATTTTATCAGAGCAAGGGGATAAATCTAAAGCAGAAAAGATTATATTGGATACCTGGAAAATAGCTCAACATGAGGATTTAGCTTATTTATATAGCTATTTGCAGGTAGGAATATCTCCAAAGCAAAGAATTGAAAGAATTGAGGCCCTGATCAAAAAGACAAAAGTTACTGGTATCGAAGGTGCAGTTGCACTAAGTAAGGCCTTTTTAGATGACCAGAATTTTGATAAAGCAAGAGAGGTTATTGAGCCTCATGTTAATGAAGTTTCTAGTAAAAGAATTTTTGAATTATTAAGTGATATAGAAGCAAAAGTATCAAGAGGCGGAGTGAAGTCACGCGACTGGATTAGAAAAGCACTAAATGCAAAAATAGATACCGGTTGGTATGACTCAGATATATCATCGTCAGTTTGGATTCCTTGTTTGCCAGCAACTGGAGAAATCAAAGTTTTAAAATGGGGTGATTATAAAATTAAATCAATAGATGATAATACTGCCTTTATTGAAAACTTTGATACCAAAAGATTACTTGCAAAAAATATTCAAGAGATAGAGATATCTGATACAAGCGATGTGACAGAAGATATAGAAGAAGTTGAAGTCCTATCGGATAATAAGCAAGATAAACCTAAAGTAGAAAAAAAAGGTACTAAAAATACCAAGGCTGCCCCTAAAAAAGAAATAAGTGATGACATGATCTTACCTGATGACCCAGGGGTGACTCAAGAAGAAGACATAAACGAACCATAATTCTACTTGATTTACTATTAAAATAATTAGCTATATTATTTACAGTTAGTGCCGTATTAACTCAGTTGGTAGAGTGCCTCATTCGTAATGAGGAAGTCACAAGTTCAAGTCTTGTATACGGCACCAAATTATTCAGAAGAAATTTCTTGTATAGTATTACAATGGCTGCATACACTTGATCGTTTATCTATATATTTACCGCATGACTCACACCTCTTCTTGCTCCAAGAAATATACCAAGCTATAGCAGCGCCAATAATTAAAACAATCAATATTAGTCCGCTGGCAAAAATAAATGAGATTATTAGAAAAATGATTAAAAGAGAAATTTTAATTAATGTGATTATTTGCTGCATTTAGAAATACTCTAATGAGTTATAAATATTTTACAAAACTTCGGATATGAAGTTATAATTTATAGTAGCTCCAATTTACATACTAGTAAAACTATAGTAATCTTTTATTATGAATTTTAGTTAAATATATTTATAAGCACCAAGTTTAAAATTTTGTTATTTGATGAGTGTTGAAGCAAAATAGTGTGATGTCTGAAGTTATTAAAAAGGGAAAAAAATGAAATATAACTTATTAGGAAATTCTGGTTTAAAAGTATCTAATCTTGCTATCGGTACTATGAATTATGGAAAAGGTGATCCAGCTCAACCACTTTTTTCATTGGGTGTGAAAGAGGCAAAAAGAAACATTGATCTTTGTATAGATGAAGGGATCAATTTTATTGATACATCAGATGGTTATGCAAAAGGAACATCTGAAGAAATTCTTGGTGAAGCAATAAAAGGAAAACGTGAAAAACTTATTATTGCATCAAAAGTGTGGAATCCAATGGGGGATGGCCCTAATGATATAGGGTTATCAAGATATCACATTATATCTGCTTGTGAAGCAAGTTTAAAGAGATTGCAAACTGATAGAATTGACGTTTATCTCGCTCATAAATGGGACGGCATGACACCAATAGAAGAGATTGCTGAGGCATTTGATAATTTAGTCAGAACAGGCAAAGTAAGATATATTGGATGTTCAAACTTTTCTGGATGGCATTTAATGAAAGCCCTTGCTGCGGCTGACAAAGCGAATAGACAAAGATTTATCGTTCAACAAATTCATTATTCTCTTCAGGCAAGAGAGGCAGAAAATGAACTAATACCAATTGGTATATCTGAAAAGATAGGAACAATGGTGTGGAGTCCGCTCGCAGGGGGTCTTCTAACCGGTAAGTTTAGAAGAGGTGAATCAGGACCAAGCGGTTCTAGACACTTTGAACGAAAATGGAAAAATCCTCCAATATACGATGAAGAAAAACTATATGATATTATAGATGTTATAATAGAAATTGCCGAGCAAAGAGAAATTCCGCCATCTCAGGTTTCTTTGGCATGGCTTTTAAGTAGGCCAACGGTTGCTACCTTGATAGTTGGAGGTAGAAATGAGGAACAATTTAAACAAAATATTCCAGCGTCTGATCTTGAACTTACAGAGGAAGAATTAAATAAATTAAATGAGGTAAGTCGACCAAATTTATTATATCCATATTGGCATCAACAATTTATGGGTAAAGAAAGATTCTCTGAAGCAGATTTAGGGCTGCATAAGTGGCATTCTGGTTACTAAATTAATATATCCATATCATTGCTTCTCTGACATTAATAACTCAGAGAAGCTTGATAAAAAATTAGATTTCGCACGCCATGTCTTGTCCACAACACATAGGTGATTTAACTTTCCCATGTCCATTTGGACACTCAGAAATATGCACATTGCTTCCATCAGGTTTTGTAATTGTGCTATGAACTAGTTCATCATCACATTGACCGCAAGTCATTGTACCAACGCTCATACCACATTTGTCACAAGTATATTTTGCCATTTTTAGCTCTCCTAAATTTTTTTTAATAATAAATCAAAAAAATCATTAAGCCAAGTTTTAACATGCTTATCATAAAGGAGTCTTCCTTCAAAATGTTTATCTCTTTGTTGAGCACCATTCATAACGAGTCTGTGTTCTGCCTTAACCAGCCATCTATTTATCATTGCTTGTGTTAATTCACTATGAAATTGGATTCCAAATGCTTTTTCGCCATATTGGAATGCTTGAGGATCTTCGTCAAGACCAACGGCAAGTATTTTTGCTTCTTGTGGTGGTCTCATCCATTCACGATGCCACTGATGAACAAACGTTGGCCAATTTAATAATTTTCTACCGTACGCCGTTGGCTTAATTGGATAATAACCAATCTCAACATTATCTTTTGTTGTTATAGTACCTCCAATAGAGCATGAGAGAAGTTGGGCTCCAAGACAAATTCCAAGGAAGGGCTTATTTTCTTTCAAGGGGACTTGGATCCATTCTTTTTCATATTTAATGAAGTCATCTTGATCATTTGCGCTCATGGGACCACCAAACATCACAGCTCCAGCATAGCCGTCTTCTAAACTATCTGGAAGTTTATCACCTAGAGAAGGTCTTTTTGTTATTAATTTGTATCCTCTGTTCTCAAGGAGCATTCCGACTCTACCTGGGGTAGATGTTTCCTGATGTAGTATAATAAGTATCTTATCATCCATTTAAGGTACTCAAAAAATCTTTCTTTATTTGAACTCTTTCTCGGGTTGAAATTCCAATCAATTCAGCAACTCTCCACACTAGATTATTTTCATAGGGATCAAAATTGTCATCTGTAACAATTATTTGCCACATCATCTCGATAATTTTTTTTCTCTCAATTAGATCTAAAGATTTTTTTATAGTATTTGTGTAAGCGTATAAGTCTGTTGCAGATTTTTCCTCACTAACACCTATCTCCAAAAGATTTTTTGAATCCGTATCATTTAAGGAAAAATATTTACTAAGTAAATCTAGTATTTTTCGTTCTTCCAAAATATGAAATTCATCATCAATCTTTGCTGTTCGAACCAGGATTTTTGATACAGCTATCTGTAGTTCAGTAGCTTCAAAAGACGCTATATCAGATTTATTATTTTCTTTTTTAAAAAGATTTTTGATAAAATTCATTTTAAGTCCTTTATTTAAATGAGTTTTTTATGAATTATAAACATATTATAGTTAGTATATACAAACAAATAATATTGTAAGCTTATGAATGCTAAAAAATTATGAATACCAAAAAAATCAATGATTTTAAACTCGGGGTTTTAGGTTACCCTCTATCTCATACTCTTTCTCCCAATATTCATAATTATTGGCTATCAAATTATAAATTAAATGGTATTTATGAAAAAGTTGAGGTATCTCCGAAAGATTTAAAAGATTTTTTTAGTAACAACATTATGCAATATAGAGGTTTAAATGTGACAATTCCTCATAAGGTTGATGTTTTTAATTACATGGACGAAGTAAGTGATAGTGCAAAAGTAATTGGTGCCATAAACTGTATCACATTATCTGATAATAAGTTAATTGGATCCAATACTGACTCAGATGGATTTATGCAAGGCCTCACAAATGCCTATTCCTCAATAAATTTTGAAAATAAAAATGCATTAGTAATTGGAGCTGGGGGAGCTTCAAGAGCCATAATACATTCACTTCAAATGAAGTCTGTCAGAAACATATCAGTGACAAATAGATCCCAAGACAGATTGCAATCATTAAAGCAAATTTTTGGTAATAAAATTAGTGTAATAGATTGGGGGTCAATTTATGAACAGATTAAAAACTTCAATCTTATAATAAATTGTACAAGTCTAGGAATGTTAGGAAAAGATGAAATAAATATTGATTTATCTCATCAGAAAGAAAAATCTTTGGTTATAGATTTAGTTTATAATCCATTAGAAACCAGATTAATTGTTGAAGCAAGAAAAAATTACCATGACTATTTAAATGGGATTCCAATGTTACTTAATCAAGCGGCATTGTCATGGGTTAGATGGTTAGCTATAAATCCAAGGATTACTGACGAATTAATCAGTAATATATCAAATTCCATAACATGAATTTATAAACTCAAAAAAGATTCTGATATTTATTGCCAATTTGATTTTCAATTTTTTGGGCAATTGATAGCAATTTTCTTTCTTTGAATGATGGTGCAATTATTTGCATTCCAATTGGTAGGCTGTTTTGATCAAGGGCAATTGGTATAGAAATCGCACAAAGTCCAAGCAGATTTACAGGCGAAGTATTTCTGAGCATTAATCCATTTGCTTCTGAGTATTTCTTTGAGTCAGCGAGATCTGATACAATAGGAGGGGAAATTGGAACAGTTGGCGTAATAATTACATCAAATTTATTAAATTTTGCATTTATAGATAGGGACATTTCTTCTAAGAGATCTTTTCTCTGAAGATATTCTAATGCTGAGAATGCATGCATATCCTTGATACGAAATGCCACATTAGGATCAAGACTATCTTTTAAATGGGCCATCTCCCCATTTATGAATGATGCAAATTCTGCTGCTGCCAAACCACCTTGCGTGAAAAGGAAATATGCCTCATCAATCTCATTTAAATTTTCTGAACTAGCACGAGTACTTTTCTCTTCAACTGTGTTTAAGACTCTCTCAAATTCTAATAAAATGTTATTATCACATTTTTCATTAAACCAATCGTATGTAGTAAATGTGAAAGCTATGTCGTCATCAATAGTTAATTTTTTCTCATTTTTATAATAGAGGCTTGTTTTATCAAATTCTTCAAATGCATATATTGTATCTTCAACAGTGTGAGCAAGAGTTCCAGGTGTATCAAAACTTTTACTAAGTGGAACTATGCCATCAGTTGACCATCTATTTTTCGTTGTCTTAAGTCCCACATTCCCGGTTACTGATGCTGGAATCCTAACAGATCCAGCTGTATCTGTTCCAAGTGCTAATGCAGCTGTTCCTGTGCAAAGGCTGACCCCTGCACCAGCACTCGAGCCTCCAGGGACTCTATGATTATTGTTATCCCAAGGATTTATTGGAGTGCCCCAATGGGGGTTTATTCCAACACCTCCGAAAGCAAATTCTACAGTATTTGTTTTTCCTGTAATGAGGGAATTATGGTATTGTAAGGTATTTAAAATAGGACCTTCTTTTTCCCATTTTTCTGGTAATTCTTTTGGTGAGCCGGCTCTAGTTTTATAATTTTCGACACCGTATAAATCCTTTACGGAAGTAGGGATACCCATCAATGGATGATATTTGCTATCTTTAATTTTGTCTATTTGTCTCGCTTTTTGAAGTATAGTTTTTGAATTAAATTCTACATATGCACTTTTGGCTATTGGATCAGAGTCATAATTTTCAATTACTTCATTAGCTATATCTATGACTGAAATATTTCCTAGAACTAGGTCTTCATTAATTTCTGTAAATGATTTTTTATGTAAAATATTTTTTTTCATTTCCCTTTAGAACTCTTTTGGATAATATGTATCAATCTTATAACATAATTGAATTTTAGAGGTAAATAAAATGTCACACAGTGTAATTGATACACCTAAATTAGGTGACAGTCCAAACAGATATGGACCAACATCAGCAAGAGACGTTTCAACAAGAAAAATTAAAATGGATTCAATAGTAATTGATACTCATGCGCATGTTCTTATTCCAGAAGCACATGATTATATTAGTCCATTATATAATCTTGGAGATATTCCATTTGTACATAATTCAAGTGCAGAAACACTTGAAATTCAGCAACTTCAAGACAAAGACAGAACAGTTGCATTATCAAGCATTCCAGATCGTTTGGAAGTTCTTGAGGCACAGGGTATTGATAAGCAGGTTATAGCATCTGTTCCAAACCAATGTTACTATATGGCAAGAGGTGAAGACGCAAACAAGGTGTCAAGACTTGTTAATGATGGTATCCAAACTTGGGTTGATGCTCATCCAGATAAATTTGTTGGGCTTGGAACTGTACCTCTACAAGAATTATCGATTGCACTTGATACCCTTGATTATATTAAGAAAGAAACAGATTTAAAAGGTCTACAAATTCTTACAAACGTAAATGGTATGGAAATATCAGATAGTTCTCTAGATAAGTTTTGGGCTAAGGTTGAAGAGTATGATCTAACTGTAATGCTGCATCCGCTTGGTTTTTCCCACGGCGAAAGATTTGGTGGGTACTACTTTACTAATGTGATTGGTAACCCTCTAGATACTACAGTTGCCTTACACTACATTATCTTTAATGGACTTCTAGAGAGATACAAGAACTTAAAAATACTCGGTGTTCATGGTGGAGGTTTCCTTCCAGCCTACTCTGGAAGAATTGATCACTCATGGGGCGCACGTCGTGACTCATATGGTAATTTACCAAATCCTCCAACAAGCTATTTAAAGAAACTTTATTTTGATACTACAGTTTTCACGCATCAACAGTTAGAGTATTTGGTTAATAATTATGGAGATGATCATGTCGTACTTGGAACGGACTATCCTTATGATATGGCTGAATATTTCCCAGTACAGCACATTGTTGATAGTAATCTAACTGACGAACAAAAGAAAAATGTTGTAGGTCAGTCAGCTCTAAAATTATTTAATATTGAGTAAGTTAGATACTGGTAAGTTTTCTATCTTTATCTGAGGATACTTTCGCTTCTTCGCCCTTAGCATACTTTCCGGTAAGCTGGGGCGTATGAGCTCCCTCGAGTCCTCTATCTTCAACATGTACCTTTCGGGTTACTCTTTCCCAAGTCCTTTTTAGTGGGTCATTTATGTGAACATTTAGTGTTCCAATTTTTTCCACTTCTAGTTCAATATGATCTCCGTCCATGAAGGGATTTAATCCTCTGTGATTAGTCCCTGTTGCTATAATATCACCAGGTTCTAATGTATGGATTGAACTTAGCCATTCTATACAACGAGGTATTTTATGTGCCATATCATCGGTATTGAAGTTTTGCATTACCTCACCATTATTTTTTAGGACTATCTGTAGTTTTTGTGGATCATCTATCTCATCTTTTGTGACTAAGTAAGGTCCAACTGGGGTATAAGAAGCACGAGATTTCATTGAAAAGAAAAAGTTGGAGGCTATCAAACCTCTTGCTGAGCCGTCTATAATGTTTGTATATCCAAATACGTAGTCCATAGCATCTTTTTCACTCACATTTTCAGCTCTTTTACCTATGATAACAGCAAGCTCAGCCTCGCCCTCAAATATTGTTGCTGGAATATCTGTTAATTCCATTGTATCTCCATCACCAATGACAGTACTTGTTGCTTTATGAAAAGCATTGATTGGAGCAGGTTCTTTTCTTGTGCCATCTTCCATATAGTTCACAGCCATACAATCAATATTATTTGGACGAGGACATGGGCTTCTTAGTTTCAAACCTTTTAATGCAATCCCATCATTTTGAGCTATATGATCTTCTATGGTTTTTTTATATTTATCAAAGTTTTCAATTAATCCATTTATAAGATCTCTTGAGTCACGAACAGGAATATCTGATAATAGGTCAGTTATTTCTACAACGTTATCTCCTTTTAGTACCCCTAATTTAAAGTCATTAAAGTATAAGAATTTCATTTTTAATCTCCTAAGCTTTATAAAGTAATATCATGTTCAGTTACATCTCCCAGGTATACGTACCCTGTTTCTTCAACACTACCTGAGCCTATATACAATCCTACAGCGTGTATTGGTTCACTATCACTAGTGTTGTATAGCCAGTGCTCAACACCCTTTGGAATATAGTGAAAATGTCCTGCTTCGATTTCAGTTTTTTCACCACCAGCTCCAGCTATCCCTCTACCCGAAACTATGTAATAGATTTCTTCACAATTTGTATGCATATGTTTTTTATGTATTGCGCCAGGCATAAACTTGGCATTGAATACAGTGGTTGTAGAACCATTTCTCTTGCTTATTGGTAAACGAAAGTCTGTGATTGACCAACCATCGCCTTCATCCATTTTTTCTGGCTCAACATCATCAATATGAACTAATATTCCTTCGCTGAAGCCTGCTCTCTCAGTGTTGAGATCGTGTTCTGTTACTGGGCCACAATATTTGTAGCCAGTATCCTCGACGTCTTTTGCACCGATATAGAATCCGATTACCTCTGCGTCTGAGTCTTTTGTTTCGTTATGAAAGAAGTGTTCTGAATTTGCTGGCATAACTCTAAAATGACCAGCTCTAACATTTGTTCTGCCTGTTCCTTGTCCAACTACTCCGTGGCCCTTCAAATACATTGCAATCTCTGGGCATCTTGAGTGTAAATGTTTGCTATGAGTTGAACCTGGTTTGAATATTGAATGGAATACTGTAGTTGAAGAACCACTCTCACCTGTTATTGGCAATCTAAACTCAGATATATTCCAACCATTTTTTTCTTCCATTTTTGCAATTGGAACATCACGGATGTGAATTGGAGGGTATTTCATTTCTTTCTCCCTTTAGAAAAGATATTTATCAATTAGAGTGATTAACCACCCATAGACGAGGGCTCCAAGGATAGCTCCATATATTAAAAACTGAGCTGGTCCAGGAATTTCTTTTTTACCTCGATAAATAATCAAAGCAAATTGAACGATTCCTAAAAAACCCCCTAGCATAAACCATTTATAAGCTAATATATCCATATTATTTAACTATAAATTCATTAGCGATTATAATCCAAACAGATAATAACAGTCCACCGATAATTGTAAACAAACCATTCCAATTTAGACCGGCATAGTGTGGTGTTACTCTACCTAATTTTGCAATCAATAATGTCGATGCTGTAAATGGTGAACTAATTCCACAGATTGCCCATCCGGCTGTTAAAGCTACAATAATACTATTTGGAGATATGCCCATGACTTCCGCAGAAGGAATGAGTGGACCGATCATGTAAACAGCTAAAATAGGATTCATACCTATTTGACCACAAATTGGCATTATCCAAATAATTGAAACAAGAATTATAGGTGCAGGAATAAAATCCAAAAATGACATACTCTCCCCAGCTACATTATTGATTAGACTTGATCCCATGATACCGATGAACGCAGCCATGATCAGAACTATTAATTCTTGTTTGTAATTATATATGTCCTCATTAACAAACTCATCCGCACGATGCACAGTATTATAGACCATCATTTTAGTGTTTCCGGTATTCTGATATGCAACCCAGATGATACTGTAAATTGGAACAACAAGCATTACAACTGGAACAGCGTTGAGATTTGTGTACCCCATGAGAAGAAATATGATTCCAAGAAGTGTTATAAAAATGAAAGCTAACGGGATAAGCGCACGCCAAGTTCCTTTAGATGTAAATTCTGGCATTACCATCTTATCTTTTAATTTTTTACTACTAAAATAGTCCAGTACCCAGCCAAGCATGATAAGAATAATAGCACTAGTAATACATGATATAGCAGCACCCTTCCAGGATGTATTGGGAATAACAGAAGTTGTGATAGCTATTGAAAATGTAAGAGGTGACCAGCAGGTCATTGCAACAAAACCTCGTTGAACAGCAAGTAACATTGCTTTTCTGTTTAAATCACGGGACTCTTCATTGGTAATTGCGTTCGCACCTTTTTCTGCAAGGCTTCCAAGTAACGAAATTGCTCCAAAACTTAAAATTACACCAAACATGTGACCACCAAAAGTAAGTGTTCCGTATCTTATACTTGCTTTTTGTTCTGCCAAATACCTCCCACATTTTCCCATTGCTGGTGAGGAAGCCGCTGCTTTTCTAAGAGCGCAAAGGGATAGAAAAAAGGTTGCAACAAATGTAGATTTTGTGAGGGCCTCGAGTGAAACACTAAGCCAATTTGGTAATAAAAATATTGAAATAAACGTTAAAAGTAAGCCAACAACTAAGAACATCTTGCGGGATAAAGTAAGGTTATTCAATGACATAGATAAATAAGCAAGAATAAGGATAGCTGATATAATATATGGAGTCCGAAAACCTGTCCATTCAGATAAAATTACGGTAATCATTACAAATGGCATAAGTAATGTTGTCCCAGTCCTAAATTTGGACTCACTATTTTGGTAAAGCTGTATTATGTTCATTTTTATGAATTTCTATTAAATATAAAATTTAATATGATTATTGTTGCTAATGCAAGGCTTGTTGTTGTCAACTGAGCAACGCTAAATACAAAAGATGAGGTCATTTCAATGTTGGCCAATGTGATTGTTATTAATGCACCCCATCCAAAATGTAAAAAACCACCTAAGGCAGATGCAGATCCTGCAATTTCAGGTTTTACTGAATTTAATGCTGCTGCATAGCAATTGCCTAGCACAAGTCCTGTCCCAAAATTAGAAATTGCAAAAGCTATCAATACTGGCATAGGAGTCTGAACCTCACTAATACCAAAAAATAATTGTAAAACCCCACCTGAACAGCTGAAGATACCTCCAATTATTATTATCTGATCAACCGAAATATAATCCATGAGTTTGCGGGAAATGAATGTTGCAAGAACGAAAAGAGAGGGCATAACCATAACATAAAAACCAAATACTTCAGGTGATACCCCCATCAAAACAATAAAAATAATAGGAGATGAAACCACATAAGCTTGCATAGCTCCGCTTGCAAATGCGGTTATCAAACTGTAAGCAGTGAATTGCTTATTTTTCAAAAGATCAATATAATTGCTAAAAAGGGTACCTAATTTAGGTGGGTTTCTCATCTCTTTTGGCAGTGTTTCTTCTAAATTGATTGATATTAAGATTAAAATTATGAAACCAATAAAGGTTGTGAATAAAAATGTAGCTCTCCAGCTAAACCATCCGGTTAAGAAACCTCCGATAAAAGGAGCCATAATTGGGCCAATAGCCATTGCAATAGCAACGTAGGACATAGCTTTTGCAGCTGCTAGGCCCTCGGAAGTATCTCTAATAATTGCTCTACTAATTACCAAAGTTGAGCATGCTCCAGTTGCTTGCGCAACTCTGCAAAGAAGCAGTGTTTGGATATCATTAGCATTCGCGCATAGATAGCTTGCAAATGTGAAAAGTAAAATACCAAGTAATACTATTGGTTTTCTTCCAAATTTATCTGATAAAGGGCCAATAATCAATTGAGTTGATGCAAAGGCAGCAAGATACACAGGGACCATGATCTGAACAATAGATCGAGGAATTTGCAGCTCGACAGCAATAGAGGGTAACCCAGGAAGAAAAATGGTAGATGCAATCTGACCTGCAAATAACATCGTAAATAATACGGCTATTGGCGCTTGCTTTTGAACTTGTTTTTTTGTCATTATATCTTATAGGATTTGTTATTCATTATAAGAGCCGTTTGTGTAAAAATTACAAGTATAATTCCTATGATGCCTACATAAAAAAATGTGTTTGATATTCCATAAATATCAGAAAATATTCCATTTAATATTGACCCAACTGCATTCCCACCAATCGCCGTAGCAAGCCATAAACTTGCAACTCTTGCTCTGTATGAGTCTGTTAATTGCATTTGAACCGTTGATTGCATGTCAATAGCAACATTTGTTACGCATGCACCACTGATAAATGCTGCAAATAGCGCCATATTCCATGTATCAGCTTGACCAAGTATTGTTACTGATAATAAGCCAATGATAAGTGATATTTTTGCAATTAAAGGGATGCCATTATCATTATATGTTTTCTTACGTGAAGCAATTAGAAATGCACTAATTAATGCACCAACACCAGCTGCAGCCATTATATTACCCAAGCCTTCTGACCCCATATTAAATTTACCATCAGCCAGGGCAGGTAGCAATTCATGGCATCCTCTGATGATAATGGATGCGATGAATGTAAGTATTATACATTCTAGGATAATCACGTTTCTATATGCAAATTTTGCTCCATCAACTAACTCACCCATAAAATTCGTATCCTTTGTTTTTGGTTCACTCTGCTTTGGTGCAAGCTTTATAAGAGAGAGTGTCACTAAAGCTGGGATAAAGAAAAATGAGGAAATTAGAATAGTATATTGTGTTCCAATTAATCCAATTAAAATCCCTCCAATACCTGGACCTATGATACGCGCCACCTGGAAGTTCATTGCGTTAAAGGCAACAGCGTTTGCTATGGTCGGCTTATCTACTATACGGGGTACAATTGTTTGACGGGCTGATCCTTGGGCGCTGTTTGCTGTGCCAATAATCAATGAAATAATGCACAAACTAAAAATTGATAAGATTCCAAAAACATGCAGAAGAAAAATTGAGAAAGCTGCCAAGCCTTGAATAAATTGAGCAAGTATGGCTGTTTTCAGGGGCTCAATTCGATCAAGCAAAACCCCAAAAAAAGGGATTGTTGTTATATATGGGAGAAATAGAAAGAATGATAATAAACCAACATAAGTACTCGAACCTGTTAGATCCCAAGCTATCCAGCTGATGACGATCCGAGTAATCCATACGGCTTGCATGGATGGTGTCATACCAAAAAGATAGTATCTAAAATACTTACTATGAAGTGCGGAGTATCGAATTTTTTCCTCTATGGATGTGTGTTTAGATAATCAAAATATATTTTATAATATTATCCTATACAATACTAAATAATTTGTTTATTTAAATACGACTATGGAACTTGAACATAACAAAGAGATTGAGAAGATAAGAAACTCCTCTCAACAAAAATTTGTAACAACTGAAGAGGGAACAAAGATATCATTTCGTCTTTGGGGTGATCATGGGGCCTTCCTATTATTGTTGCATGGTGGCTATGGATCATGGCTCCATTGGCTGAAAAACATTGAAGAACTATCAAAAAAATTTCAGCTCATTATTCCCGATATGCCTGGATTTGGTGAATCGGAGGCACTTCCAGAGTTACCAAATGTAGATAAATATGCTCAAACCTTATGCTCAGCTATGAAAGAGCTTATCAATGAACAAAAATTTAATATTGTTGGTTTTTCTTTTGGATCGGTAATTGGGTCACATATGATGAAATTTGCAGGTGATCAAGTCAATCGGTTAACCTTAGTCGGATATAACCGGACAGGTAATATGCCGTTTAAACGTCCTCAAATGAGAAATTGGAGAGCAGCAACAACAAATGAGGAATTATATGAAGCCCAAAGGTACAATCTATCGGTTATGATGATTCATAAGTTAGAAAAAATTGATAATCAAGCAATAACAATTCAAACTCTTAATACCCGTGCTGGAAAGGTTAGAAGCCTGGATATTGTTGCTTCTCACGATCTCCCAACAAGATTATTAGATATTATTCAACCAATTGATATTATATGGGGTGAATTTGATGTAACTCTAATTAATGGGTATGATGATGCATATCAAATTATGACCTCACTGATACCAAAGATTACATGTCACAAAATTAAAAATTCAGGTCATTGGATTCAATTTGAAGAAGCCGGAGCCTTTAATCAAATCATCAAAAAAATATATCTGTAATTTTTAGCTTTTATTTTTATATGTTCTTTATGTTGAAATAATTTTATATATCCTGTAAGGTTTCTAAATGACTGAAAAAATTATGAATAAGGCCTTCTTTTAATTACTAACATGATGAATTAATTCACCACAATGTATACTGGTCTTATTCTTTATTTCTCCGCTGCGATAGGCATTTCATTCTTCTGCTCTCTATTTGAAGCAGCACTATTAAGCACAACTCACTCATACACTCAATTGAAATTAAGCGAGGGCACAAGAACAGGTGCCATTCTTGATAAATTTAAAACAAATATTGATAAGCCACTTGCTGCAATCTTAACACTCAATACAATTGCAAATACATGGTGCGCAATTGGAGTTGGTAAAGAAGCTACAAAAATTTGGCCAAACTATCCTACAATTACAGGTTTAATTGTTCCATTGGCAATGACCGCTTGCATACTAATTTTTTCTGAAATCACACCTAAAACACTTGGAGCAAAGAACTGGAAGACTCTTGCACCGTTTACTGCAAGAAGTGTCAATTTCCTTCTAGTGATTTTGATGCCAATTATCTGGTTGCTTCAAGTCTATACAAGATTGCTCAATAGGACAGGGGAAAACAATATCTTCTCGAGGGCTGATTTTTTGGCAATGGCTGAGATTGGATCAATCGAGGGAGAACTAGACAAGGTCGAAAGTAAGTTAATATATAATCTCTTACATTTTAAAAATTTTCAGGTCAAAGATGTCATGACGCCTAGATCTGTTATTGTCTCTGAACCACAAGAAATGTACGCAAGAGAATTTTATGACCTTCAGGAAGAATTAATTTTTTCAAGGATTTTACTTAAGGAGAGTAAGGACTCTGAAATCATCATTGGTTATATCCTTAAAGATGAAGTTCTAGAACATCTCCTTGATGATGAAGACCATAAACAGCTCTCTCATTTTAAAAGGGATATTATAACCGTATCTGAAACATATAGTATGCTTGATATGTTCAATGATTTTATTAAAAAACACGAACATATCGCTCTCGTACTCGATGAATTTAATAGCGTTGCGGGCGTAGTTACAATGGAAGATGTTGTTGAAACTATTCTGGGTCACGAGATAGTTGATGAAACGGATAAAGTTGTAGATCTGCAAGATTTGGCGATGCAGCAAGGTCAACAATTGACTGAAAATAACAAATCCTAATTTCAAAATATTCTTATACAATGGTAGAAGTGGTTTGGTTTAAGCGTGATCTGAGAATACATGATCATGAACCACTCATAGAAGCTTCAAAAAGAGGGGATACAATTCCTCTTTATATTATTGAACCTGAACTTTGGAAGCAACCGGATGTAAGTGATAGACAATATCATTTTTTAACTGAGGCATTGTCAGATCTCAATCAATCACTAAAAAAACTAGGCCAAGAGTTGATAATTAAAGTTGGCAATGCGGATGATATTTTCATTAACCTCATAAATGAATTTGCGATTAAAAACATTTGGTCGCATCAAGAAACATGGAATTATTGGACATACCAAAGGGACATTAAATTAAGAAAATTATTTAAGTCTTCTAATGTGAATTGGGTTGAAATACCAACAAATGGTGTAGTACGTAATCTAGCTCAACGCAAAGATTGGGCGAGGTTTTTTTATCAAGAGATGAATTTGATTCCATTTAGACCTCCAACTAAATTAAATAAGATCGATTTAAGGTCAGACAAAATACCGTCAGCTGAAACTTTATGTATAGAAAAAATAGCATATACACTCAGACAAAAAGGCGGTGAAAATGAGGCATTGAATGTATTGGATAGCTTTTTACAAGAACGGTCCCATAATTACTCAAAAAATATTTCTTCTCCATTACATTCAGCCAACTCTTGTTCGCGTTTGTCTACCTATCTTGCTTTTGGAAATATCTCTTTGAAACAAATTTTCTATCAGACAAATTCTTATATTGATAAATATAGAAAAAGTAAAAGTTCCGTGAGTTTAAATTTGCGTTCAATTAATGCATTTAAAAATAGGTTAAGATGGAGATCACATTTTATTCAAAAACTAGAGGATCAACCTGATATTGAGTATAAAAACCTGCACAGTGCTTATGATGGATTAAGAGAAAATGATTTCAATGAAGTTTTTTATCAAGCTTGGTGCGCTGGGGAAACGGGATTTCCTTTCGTAGATGCATGTATGAGATCTCTAGTAGATACGGGTTGGATAAATTTTAGGATGCGTGCTATGTTGGTTAGTTTTGCTGCCAATAATTTATGGTTAGACTGGAAAAAATTCTCTCACTTTTTATCTAAAGTTTTCACAGACTACGAACCCGGCATACATTACTCACAATTACAAATGCAATCAGGGACCACAGGAATTAATACCATAAGAATCTATAATCCTATAAAGCAAAGTTATGATCAGGATAAGGACGGGATTTTTATCAAGAGATGGGTAAATGAGCTAAATGATTATCCAAATGAATTTATTCATGAACCATGGAAAAGCCCGTTATTTAGAAGTGATTATACCCCTCCAATTATAGATGAAGTAGAAACAAGAAAGATGGCTGCAACTAAGCT
This sequence comes from Rhodobiaceae bacterium, assembly GCA_002704755.1. GTDB lineage: Bacteria > Pseudomonadota > Alphaproteobacteria > Rhizobiales > TMED25 > TMED25. The sequence goes on along the minus strand of PAHC01000011.1, from coordinate 339,634 downwards.
TTATTCTCTCAAGGCAAAGATAAGAAATTCAGATGATACAAAGAAAATTCTTCAAATGCATGTTAGTTAGATTATTATCTGAAAACCCTTTGAATAATTGCCCAAGCATATCTTAAGCTCAGAAAACTTGCTAATGATCCAACAACATATGTAAATGCAGCAGCCGTTAGGACCTTGTTGCATTGGGCATGGTAATTCTCTGGTATCTTTTCCCTTAATATTGGAAGGGCTCTTTTGTAGCTTGCATCAAATTCAACGTCTAATGTTATGACATGTAAAATAAGACTAATTAGAATACTTGATAGAATAATCAAAGCAGATAATTTAATAAGAGGAATCATACCTGTTGCAATTATAGGCCCTAAACCAATATACATTATGCCACCAGCTAATCTTGAGATCCAAGTGGTTCCCTTTAGGATTTTTTGGCGTCTATTTAGTGGTGCATAATCTTCGTGATCTTGAATGGCGTGTCCTATTTCATGTGTTATGATTGATAGTGCTGTAATACTTTTTCTGTTTAGTCGAAAATTTTTTATGCGTATTTTCTTTTTATCAGGGTCATAATGATCGCCAGCACTTGTTGACTCAATCTCAACACCCTTTATTCCTAATTCATCAAGAATAGTTCTTCCAAACTCTTCTGCAGTGTAGGGCATTTTATCAAGAATATTATCGTTTTTATTTAAAACGTAATTGAATATAACAATTGGAAGTATGTATAAAGCTAATCCTATAAATATAATCGTCATAGATATTTTATAAGATCAATTTGTGAATGAAGCAACTTTTGTGCCATCAACATAAATGCCAGAAAGAACATAATTTATTGTGCCAGATCTGCTGTAGATGATTTGCTTGCCGTTTTCAAGATCATTCTTGAAAAGGAATTGAGCGAACATCATTCCATTAGACCAATATTCGACCATCTCTCCATCTTTGGAACCAAATTGATAATTTGCGATCCTCTTTAGCTGTCCATTTGGGTAATAGGAATAAATTATGCCTTGCATTTTACCTTTTGAGAAGCTTCCTTCTTCCCTTAGTCTTCCATTATCATAAAAACGCGAGTATGGGCCTTCCAAGATACCATTTTGAATTGTGAATTGCTCTTTTCCTGTTGTAACACCATTAAATTTTTGAAGGGTGTCTGCTTTATAGAAAATGCCATCTTTAACAATCAAGTTATCATTGTGCATAGCATGTGTTTTTGCAGTATCCGAAATGATTAATAATAGGAACAAGAAAAAAAATTTGATAGATGTGGTTAATAGGTAACTATACCCATACCTTAAGTGTAAAATATTTCTACTTGTAGTCATGTTCTTATAACGTCTTAAATGGGTAGATGGGATCAAAAAATATAAACCCCTCGCCAAACTGAGGCAAGGGGTTTATCTCTATAAAATCTATAAGAATAGACTTATTTAAAGGATTGAGTTGAGTACTCAGATAAAGGAAGCTTATTAATCACTTTTACTTTTTTAACATAATCAACAAACGACTGAGCATATCCAAGATAAGTATCGGTTACTCTTCCTTGGTCAGATATCTCTCCGAATGTTAGATATCCATCACGTCCTGAAGCAATGTAATTATTAGTTGCAACAGTATAGGTGGCATCAAGATTAAGGCTAGACCATGACATATCAGATTTCCCTTTATACTCTAGGTTCATAAATCTCTCTCCTTTTGGTTTTGAGGAATCAATTTCCCATCTTAAACCAGCTGCATAAGGATATGCCCCTGTTGATCCATCTGGAGATAGTGCATAATCTAGAGCATCTTCTAGTACATTTTTGATTTCTAATCCACTCATAGATAGTTCTACGATTGTATTATTAAATGGTAGTAAGGTATATGCATCAGCAAGAGTATAATCACCAGAAACAACATCTACCCTAGTTCCTCCTCCATTTTGGATTGCAATATCAGATAAATTTGACATATCTCTAAAAGCTTGAGCTACAATATTTGATATATCCGAACCATTATTTTCTGTTTCACTAACATTACAGATTGCTGATTTTCCTTGCCCTGGTATTCTTTCCAAACATAGATTTTCAGAAACTTCACCAATTACAGTTGAACCAATTTTTTCTATTTCAGAGGAAAATTTAGCAATAAGTTGGTTGGCCTCATTATTTGGCTCAACAATTGACACAATTGGATTCACTTTTATTGAGCTATAAACAGCATCCCTGTATCCATCCTCAATTTCAACTCTTTCCCCATCAGAATTTTTTCTTTTGAATGAGTCCTGCAGCATCATATGAGGTGTTCCGGCACAAGATATTACGTTCCCAGCATTATCAAACTCAATATTAAGTTCGCCTACTATTTGAGAGTACTCCCATGCGCTAACAACACAAACCTTTTCGCCATCTCTGTTATCAATTATTGTTGGGTAAGGTCCAGATGACTTCATTCCAATACTGCTGAAATCACCAAGTAAGCTATGTGAGTCACCACCAACTATAACATCAATTCCTGAAGTTTTTTCCGCTAATTCAATCTCATTATCATATCCAAAATGAGATAAAAGTATAATCCTGTCGATGCCCTGATTTTTTAATTTCGTAGCGTAATCTTGAGCTGTTTCAATTTCATCAAGGAAAAGGGTGGATTTGTCCGGGTTTGAAGACATTTTTGTTTTTTTGGAGATAACTATACCAATAATACCAATTTTTTGCCCATTTTTTTCGATAATTGTATAAGGTTTAATATAATCAGTATTGTTTTTTGGAGAGAGAGCTGAAACGCCTTTCTTCGGGACTACATTTGCACCCAGAACAGGTGTTTTACACTCATCGTCATTCAAAAAATCAAGAAATTTTACAAGTCCATTGTCACCATTATTGAATTCATGGTTCCCAACTACAAAAGCGTCAAAACATACAAGATTCATTAATGCTGCATCGGCTTCACCTTCAAACATAGTATGATAGAGTGTTCCATTTGTTGCATCGCCAGCATGAAGAGTAAGATTGTTCGGATGAGATTTTTTCAACTCATTTATTTTGGTTACCATTGAGGCAAAGCCACCTGATTTTACTCGGGTTCTTTCACCATCAAGATCTATATCCATTCCCCCATTCGCTTCAAGATGAGAGTGATGATCATTAATATGAATTATTGTAAGTTCTTCAGCATTAGCATTAAATGAAACACCAGTGAAAACTAGACAAATAATAAATTTTTGTATGCTTTTTATATTCATTTCATAAACTCCTATTATACGCATTAGTTGCTAGGATTTTATGAAACAAACATGTAAATGACTTTACATATATATTTCAAAAATATTACGATATATTGGCTTTTTAAGTTTATCTAAACATAATCATCATTTGAAAAATAGGACTCACATTTCCCATGAACTATCCCGTGTGCCCCTCTACTTGCAGCAAAGCTATTTGGTTTAAGTTTAGGCTTTCTTCCGGTTAGTCCATAAACATAACCCGCTGCTTCTTTTGAAACACAGCTGCTTCCATATTTAGGCTGGGTATTTATATCTAAATGTATTTCTATATCATATTGGCTGATGTAAGGATAAAGCTGCAAATAAACCTCACAGACTTTATAAGTCTCATTCATAAGTCTCATCCTTGGTTTACTTGCATTATTGTCATAATCAATTTCATGGGTTTTTGTGTAGAAAACAGAACACCCATTTTTTGAATTTTTATGAATAATTACAATTGTTGCATAGGTTGCGCACCAATGCCCTTTATTCCATTTTCGAACACTATCGCAACCAAAATAAATTTTTGTTCTGTTATTCAGAGAATTAAGCAAATCAAGAATTTTATTTATTTGTCTTTGTTCGAACATAATTTTACTTAATAGAAAGTTTAGTTAAGTATCTCCAAAGAATAAGTCTCACATTTGAAGCCATATTCCTCACCCACTCTTTCTAGTAATTTTTCAGCCTTAAATTCCTTGAATATTTTATGGTTAGATACTTGTGACGTAATTAGGACTGTATCTTTATTTACTTTACTAATTTGAATATTTTCCATCATCAGTGAGAGGTCTTGTAAATATATGTCTTTTATATAAATCCATTCATCATAATCTATATTTTTTAATTTTACGATGGAGAGTAGATTCATAATTATGAGAATCCTTTACTCGTTAATATTAAATCATTAAGCCGATATATCTCATGTGTTATTCCAAATGTTTTTTCCATATCTTTAAAATCATCAGAATTCATAAATTGACTTAACATGGTATGATTGGTCACCTCGGTCACAATAATTCCTGTTTTGTCATCAACCATACCTATCATCGTATTTTTCATCATTTTTTCGTGAATTTCTTTATCCGAATCAAAGAGTAACTTCCAAGCTTGGAAATTAATTTTTTTCATTTTACAAATGATAAGTGTATTCATAAATTCAATTTTTAAAGGGGAATTTCGTTTAGTTCATAAAGATCCACTTTATCTATGCATTCTTCCCATGTAGCTCTTGTCACAGGGTTACGTCCAGCACAAAAATCAATCATACCCTGCTCGTCATGAACGTGAACTTTGAACATAACATAATTCTTCATTGGTGATATTGATGGGAGGGTCTTCTCAACATGAGCGATTTGTCTTCGTGCACCCATACCCTCTTCAGATTGCATGAAGCCCATGAATTTCTCGAATAATCCTTCGCCTTCTTTGAAGTAGGCAATTGCAAGCATTTCTTTTTCCATAGCATTATTCCTTTTATAAATTTTAATATATAACGAATCGATATGCTTAAGACTATAAAGTGATTATTACAATTATGCTACAAATACTGAGGGTAGATTAATCAAATAGGCTCAAAAAGTTTGAACTTGCCTATTATTCAGTATTCTGTGACGAGAAAATAAAAGTAATGTCATCGGTAAATCTAATTAGTGAGTTTTAATACTTTGACCAGTCAATAAATGATCCATAACCAGGATGTTTAAAGTCACACGGTACTTCAATTAAAGTAGGTTTGTTGATATTAAGCACTTCCGATACTGTCTCTGCAACTTTTGATAGATCATTGACTCGTACCCCATGGGCACCAAATGATTTAGCAAGTCCTACAAAATCCGGTGATTGGATATCAACCCCACTTCTACGTCCATAAAGATGATCTTGGTGTCTTCTTTCTACGCCGTATCCTTGGTCATTAAAAACAAATAAAATCACAGGAATATTGTGTTCAACGGCAGTCATAAGATCTTGAATGGTGAACATAACACCTGCATCGCCATGCATGGCTACTACAGGCACATCTGGGCGTGCAACTTTTGCACCAATTGCAGAAGGTAGAGCAAATCCTAATGTTCCAAATCCGGAAGGTACGAACCAAGTTCTTGGAAGATATGTTTTCCAGTAAGAGCGCATCCAAAAAACGATCGTAGTTGGATCGTTAAAGACAATAGTTTCATGAGGTAATGCTGTTCTTAATTGGTCGAGAACATCAACTTCTACAGGTTTACCTAAGGCAGAGTGAATCTTATCAAGTAGTGCTTTGATTTCAGGTTTTCTCTCAGCCGTATTAAAAGTTAGTTTCTTTGCATTGATGAGTTTATTAATTCTAGTCAGCGCATCACACAAATCCCCAACAATACCCATATGAACAGGATGGTTTCTTCCCAGTTCTGCTGGATCAATATCAATTTGAATGACTTTACCAGGGAATTTGAGAGTCCAGCCACCTGTTGGGAAATAAGATAAACGGCTGCCAAGTATTATAACTAGGTCTGTATCATCTATAAATTCCCGAACTGGTTTCTCATTGCTCCAATTTCCAACATGTAGGGGATGATCAAAAGGAATAGAGCCTTTTCCGGTTTGAGAGGTAATAACAGGAGCATTAAGTTTTTCTGCAAATGCAATCAAACCTTTTGTTGCATCACCATGCACAACACCTCCACCGGACCAAATAAGGGGCTTCTTTGACTTGGATAATGCTTCGATAACTTGGTTCAACTCATCATCAGTTGCTGCTCTTCTGTGGCTGGATGACTTGTTACCAATATTAATATCACTTGGTATCTTAAAGGCATCACCGCCAATTTCTACAAGCGCTGGTTTTGGTCTTCTACTTTTTAAAGCTGTCATCGCTGTTCTGATTGAATCAGGGATTTCATGAGGCATAGTTGCTTGGTAACCAAAATCAATAACTGGCCTAAATATTCCATATTGGTCCCTCACATCATGAAAGTAACCTCTACCCTTCGCCCTAACATGGGCAGGGTTATCATTGAGGATATGAAGGATAGCTGATGAGTCATTATGAGCTGTACCCATTGCTGTGAGTGTATTTAGGGCGCCAGGACCTCCACTAGTGAGTGCAACACCAATATTACCTGATGCACGATAATATCCATCAGCCATAAATACGGCGCTCTGTTCATGTCTAACATTGATTGCTCTAACGGAGGGGTGATCGAGGAATGCATCATATACGCTTAGTGTGTCAACGCCAGGTATTCCAAAAATAGTTGTTAAACCTTCATTGACTAGTGACTCAACCAATACGTGAGCGCCCGACCTCTTTTTCATAATCAAATCCCTTCCTAAAGATAAAATTTTGAAATATATTATAACAGATTTGTATATTTAGTAACTTTTTTTTAGAGACATTGACATGGTTGAAACATCCCCATTACCCAAAGGAACGAAGAGGCATGATCCCTCTGTTGTGAAAGATTTTCTATCTACAGCCTTGATTAGAGTTGGCGTTGAGCCGGAAGATGCTGATCTTGTATCGGATGTATTAGTTGGTGCTGATTTAAGGGGAGTAAGAAGTCATGGGGCTGCGCGATTAAGTTATTTTATTGTAAGACTTGAGAAAGGCACACTCAATCTTCATCCAAATTTTGATCTCAAGATGAATTCAAAGACAACTGGTCTTTTGGATGCTGATAACGCAATAGGGATCATCGCTGCGAATAGAGCCATACAAAAAGCAATGGAAGTAGCTGAAGAATACGGGGCAGGATTCGTGGGAGTGGCGAATTCCAGTCATTTTGGTTTTGCTGGGTATTGGTCAGATATTGCCATGAGGAGAGGGTTCATTGGTATTTCTATGTCTAACAGTGGGGGGCGTACAACGCCTACTTACGCAAGGGAGTCGATGCTTGGAACCAACCCTATGTCTGTTGCGATTCCAGGTGGAGAATATACAAACTTTTTGCTAGATATGGCCACCACTACTGTTGCTGTTGGAAAAATTGAAACTGCTCTTCGTGAAGGGCGAGAGATAACTGATGGATGGGTTTCACCAACAGGTGATAAACCTGTTTTGGATGATAATGGTGTTTTAACATACGGTGCTCCTTTACTTCCATTAGGGGGATCAGGAATGGAAACAGGTGGTCATAAGGGTTATGGTTTAAACCTTATGGTTGAGTTATTATGCGGTGCGGTAACGGGGACTTCATTCGCTGATAGAATAAGAGGAGCTCGAGGCACTGAACGTCCCGCGATGGGCCATCTTATGGGTGCGATTAGATTAGATGGTTTTGGAGATCCAAAAGCAATTCAAAAAGAGATGGATGCCACTTATGAAATTATTCGTGGTGCAAAAAAAGAACCTGACCAAGACAGAGTCTATATTCATGGAGAACCCGAAGCTATTGCTATAGAAGAGAATACAAGATTAGGAATACCTATAACTCCAGCGGTCTATGAGCAACTTGAAAAAATAGCCAATCGCTACGGTATAAATTCGTTACCTAAATAAACTTATTCAAGTGGGATCATGACAATCTTCTGATAAGCTTCAGACTTTTTTAGATTGTTATACCATCTATCAACATTTGGTGTGGAGGGTCTGTTTTCTGTAATGGCGTGAAAGCGATGAATAACAGGTCCTAAAGGAAAATCTGCAATAGTTAGTTTATCTCCACCGATAAATTCTTTGCCCTCTAGATGTTTATCAAGCATTGCCCAAAGTTCATTTCCACGATCAATATTTCTGTTTATCTCATCCCAGTTTCTATCTTCTGGTTTTGTACGGATTATACCATGATAAACAGGGCGCATCATTGGGTTGATTGCAAATAACTGCCAATCCATCCATAGTTCAAGTTTAGCCCTTTCACCAAGATCATTTGGAGCCATATTACCAGCACTATATTTATTAGCAACATAGCGTACAATGGTGTTGGATTCCCAAAGAACAGTATCTCCATCAATGAATGTTGGAACCAGACCCATTGGGTTTAAATCAAGATAGTCCTGGTCTTTATTTTTCCCAAATTTTCCTCCTACGTCTTCTCTTTCATATGGAAGATTGAGTTCTTCTAAGATCCAGGTAACTTTCATAACATTACCCGATGTTGTTCGTCCTTTTAAAAGTATCATTTTACACACCCCTATATTGCGTATTGCGAAATTTTTTCTTCATCGACTTCGATGCCTAAACCCAAACCTGTTTTTACNANAATTTTTCCATCCTGAATNGCCATAGGATTACGAATAATATCATCGGCAAGATACTGAATACTTACATTACTGAACCAATCAANTTTGNTTGCGACTTTGGATATATGCCCTATTGTTGCGGCACTTACTGATGAGTCCCCTGCTTTACCGCTAATATTGACATGCATAGCGTTATCATTCATATAATCGACAGCATTAAAAAGTGATTTCATCCCACCAAATTTTATAAGTTTAAGACTTGCACCATCGGCAGCTTTTTTTTCATGATGCAGTGCTAAATCTGCTAGGGAATGGATCCCTTCATCAGCACTCAGAGAAGTATGCATAAGCGCATTACATTCGCTCATTGTTTCAATATCATAACCGTTGACGGGTTGTTCCATATAATCAAGACCCACATTATCAACTTGTGAGCAAAATTTGAGTGCATCCTCTTTTGTGTATCCTGCATTGGCATCTGCAGTGAGTTGAACCGAATCACCTAGTGATTTTCTTAGTTGTTCAGCTCTCCGTAAATCATCATCAATATTTTTTGCACCAACCTTAATCTTGAATGCTTTAAACCCCTCATCTTTTTTCTGCTTCGCCTCTTCAATTTCATTTTCTGAGCCAGCAATTCTCCAGATGATAGGTAGTTCACTTCTAAGTTCGGTGCCAATAATGTCACTAAAGCTGACCTTTTGTGTCTTTGCAAATAAATCGATTAGTGCAACTTCCATTGCCGATTTTGCACCATAATTTCCGTATATTGCTGCTTGGACAATGGTTGAAATATCATCAAAGCTTTTGATTTCTCTATCAATAATATCTGACCGAATGTATTCAAGTGCTTTGATCATTCCTATAGCACTCTCTCCTGTCATGGAGAGGGATGCTGCAGCTTCACCCCAACCCACCTCATTATTGGTGCTGATTGCTTTNATGATAATANTATTGCTCTTCTCAATAGTTACCTTAGACATATGAATGGTTTGTTGAAGAGGAAGCCCAATATTATGGATCTGAATTTCTTTAATCTTGAACATGAAATGCTTGAATTAAAAATTTATCTTTAATTTTCTAATATTTAATAGCATCCAGCTAAAGAATACTATTTCGACTATTACTAGCATACCAAATGCATAATTATACGCAACTTTTGGATACGAACCCAGTTCGTTTGGTCCCCAGATATCAAGAATATAGCCAATACTAAACTGGATTAAAAAGACGAGTAAAAATGTTGATACTGCTATCGTAGATATTGAACGTGCAGAATACCCAGGTGGGTATGTTTTATTCAAAATTGGATGAACAAGAACACCAATGTTTCCAGTTAATCCAAGTAAGACCCATTGCCAATAACCATCTGTATCTATGTTAAGAGCAAAGGATATTTGGATAAGAAATAAAATCATCAATCCTGTTGCTAAGTATTTTGCCCTGTTTATTCCTCTTTTTGATAAATAATCCACCATAGCACCNTTACCCANTGTTCCGAATGACATCGCTATGGCAACGATGAGAAGGCGAATACCAATTTCTGATTGTGATAAACCAGCCACATCAGCCATCCAGCCATTTGCCCAAAGTCCTTGAATAGAAAAGAAACTTGCTAAACCAAGAGCGGAGACTGGTGCCAAGGTATAGAAATTTTGGTTCTTGATGATCTGCATATATACATAAAAATTGGATTGCTTTACTTCAGGCTGTTCCACTTCTTTATCGGGCATCATAAATATAACTAATGCTAACAAACCGATGCATACAACAAACCCAATAAAGAATATATCCCGCCAATCATAGTGCATCATGAATATTTGTAGTGGTTTTGTTGAGAGGATAGCGCCAATTGACCCACTAAATAAAATCATCCCATTCGCAGTAGCCCAAAATTCACTAGGGAACCAAATGGTAACGGACTTTAGGGCTGTTGTGAGGCATGATCCTATTCCAAAACCGAGCAGCGCGCGCCCAATGACAAGAGTTAAATAATTATCAGCATATGATGTTAATATACATCCGAAAATAGCTAATATAATTTCACCGACAAATATTTTTTTTGGACCAAATTTATCTAACAGAATTGCAAGGGGGATATATTGTATCGCGCCCGAAAAGAAAAAAATACTTGTTAAAAATCCAATTTCGGTTGCGTTAAGTGAAAACGTTGCTGAAAGTTCAGGAGCTAAAATAGCGTTTGTATTTCTTAAAAAGAAAGAGAGCAAATACCCAATCCCAAAAGGCAGAATAATCAGAAAAATAAGTTTGATTTTGTTGTAGACCATGATTTTATTACATGGCATTATTTATCGTGCCTGTCTACTATTTTGTTTNGTTAAATTTATGAGGGAAAAATATGAGTTATAAGAAAGTTGCGATTGTTGGAACAGGTGCTAATGGAAGCTGCGCAGCAGCGGATCTCGTAAGTGCAGGATACGATGTCACATTAATTGATCAATGGCCTGAGCATGTTGAAAAAATGAAAGTAGGTGGTCTTAAGATCACCATGCCAAATCGTGTTTTAGAGACAAAAGTTAATGCTTATCACCTCTGTGATGTGGCGACCTTTAAAGACAAGTTTGATATTGTACTTGTTTTTGTAAAAGCATACGACACAGAATGGGCCTGTGAACTCATCAAACCATACCTTGCTGATGATGGAATATTGGTAGGTGTTCAAAACTGTATGATGGCTGAGGTTATTTCCGATATTGTTGGTCCAAACAGGACGATTGCCTGTGTAGCTGAATTGTCTTCAGAGTTATTTACTCCTGGTGAAATCAAACGTAATACCCCGCCTGAAGGAACATGGTTTGGAATTGGAGCACTCACACCTGAAATGGAAAGTAGATTAAGTGAAATAGAAGAAGTCATGAAGCATGTTGGTAATGTTTCTATAAGTAACAATATTCTCTNTGCAAAATGGATGAAGCTTATTGTGAATGCCATGTCGATGGGTCTNAAGGCTATTGCAGACATGAACTCTGCTGACGCTTTCAAGGTTGATAGAATGAGAGATGTTATGCTTAAAGCTGGAGAGGAAGCACTAAAAGTAGGGGAAGGATTGGGTTACAAATTAGAGCCAATAATGGGATTATCCAAAGAAGATATTGAAAGCTCAAACCGAGTTCAGGAACTATTGCTTGATACCATTACAAAACATGTAGGTCCTGGAGCACTAAACACGGTAATTCAAGATCACAGGAAAGGGCGTTATAGTGAGGTTGATCAGATTAATGGGTGGGTTAGCGAAGGTGGCAAAAAACTGGGCATAGCAACACCTATCAATGATATGATTGTAGGTATCACAAGAAAAATTCACAATGGTGAAGCCAATCCATCAAAAGAGTTGGTTGAAGAGTGTATTCGCACGATAAGGGATAAATTATAAATGAGTTCAAAAGATATCGGCCTCGCGGTCATAGGCTCCGGTCGTATTGGTTCGCTGAGGGCTATACTTGCATCTGGGCATCCTGCTGTAAAATATCTTGGTGTGTCTGATATAAATATCGAAAATGCAAAAAAACTTGCTAGCAGATGTAACGCAGACACATATACCCATGACAACCACGCTCTCATTTCTGATCCGAAGGTTAATACAGTAATCGTGTCAACAAGCGAACACGAGCATCTTGATGCTGTTATGCATGCTCTCGAATTAGGTAAACCTGTATTGGTTGAAAAGCCCATTGCCTTGACAGTTGATGATGCTGATAAAATGATGCAAAAAGCAAAAGACACAAAAACTTTATTTAGGGTTGGGTATGCTCAGCGTTTTAAAAGGAGATACCTATCAGGTAAAGATCAGCTGATTGAAGGACGTATAGGTAATATTTTATCGATCTCTGCTCGTGCGTGTAATACAAGAGCGCAAGGAATTGAAATTTTGAAAAGATCAAGCACAGCAACACCAGTTGTAGATGTCCTGACATATTGGGTGGATGTATCTTGCTGGTATCTTGAAGGGATAGAACCTGTTGAGGTGACAGCTAGGGGGACAGGGACTGTTTTCAGGGAGGCAGGATTTGATGTAAATGATACAACTTGGAGCCTTATCCGGTTTGATAACGGAGCTGTTGTTAATTTGGGTGTATTCTTTGCCCTACCTTCTCATTCTCCTCAACTGGGAATGGGTGTCAGATTTGAAATATATGGTGATGATGGTGCTTTGATTTTAAACGATGATCATACAGACGAACTCCTCATAACCAATAATGGAATACCCCATGCATACATACCTGATATGAAATTTAATACTGCATTTTTATCGAGTTCNACTCCAGGAAATTGGCATCTTGGGGATTATTGGGGTCCTGTGGCAGACGAGACACGAGTATGGCTTGACCATTTATCAATGGGGAGACCTTGTCCCATCGCTACACCGGAAGATGCAAGAAAGAATCTGGTCATAACCTTAGCTATGGAAGAGTCAGCAAAATCCAATAACACAATAAAATTGTAATTTAGAATGTTTAAAATAAAAAATATTGAAACCTATATTATACAAGTCCCATTGAAAGTTCCCCTCAAGATGTCGGGTGTTCATATAGTGCATTGTGATAATACAGTAGTAAAAATAACCACAAACAATGGAAAAGTTGGTTGGGGTGAAGCACCATATGCACCATTTTTTAACGGGGAGACATCACGTGGTATGTGTGCAGCAATTGATTTTATGAAAGAACGATTGATTGGAGCAGAAGTAGAAAGTCCTGATGATATAAAGGACGTCATAGCTCCAACAATTTATGGAAATTCAGGTGCTAAATCGGCGATTGATATGGCCCTTTATGACTTATGCGGAAAATCTCTTGATCAGCCTCTTTATGAGGTTCTTGGTGGATCAAAGAGAGATAAAGCGCCGATGATTTGGCTTATTGCAGGTGGTGATGATGAATTTAAATTATTACGTCAAAAATTAGATGAAGGTTTNGTATCCTTTAAAGTCAAGGTTGGAACAAATGACGTACAACAGGATATTGAGCGATCTTATAAGGCACAAGAAATACTCGATCATGATCACACTCTTTCTGCTGATGCTAATCAAGGATTTAACAGAAAAGATGCGCTTACATTTGCTGCTAAAACAGGCGATATTGGGTTGGATTTTTTTGAACAACCAGTAAATGGGAAAGATATTGANGGCATGATTGCGTGTAATGCAAAATCATATGCCCCTGTGGGAGTTGATGAAGGTATTCATAACATCGATGATATAAAAAAACATTATGATCTGAAAGCTGCAAATGGGGGTAGCTTAAAGATGGTAAAGTTTGGAGGGGTGTCACAATTATTTGAGGCTGCAAATTTAATGCATTCACTGGGAATGCATATCAATTTAGCAGGTAAAGCTGCCAACACTTCAATTGGTAGTGCAGCAATTGCTCACTTCACGAGGTCATTGCCTTCCTTAGACTGGGACGCTAGTTTATCAAGTCAGTATCTTGCCGATGATATTGCCAAAAATCCTGTTGAAGTTTTTGATGGACATATCATGACTCCACAAGATGGACCGGGTTTAGGAATCTCAATTGATGAGGATAAATTCAATAAATATCAGATTCAGATCTAATAAATTTAAAAGTATTTTATGACAAAAATTGAAATTATTGATGATCCCAAAAAAGGAATCCTTTTCGCACTTGGTTTCATTATTACAGTTCCTTTTATAGAAGCATCGGTGAAGTTACTTGGTGATGTAATGGCACCACCTCAGATTGCACTGACACGTTTTCTTATTCATATAATTGTTTTATCAGTATACATCTATCTGTACATACCAAGAGAGGATTGGATAGCAAAACCTAGTTGGCCATTAATACTAAGGGGTGTATTAGCCAGTTTGGGTACAATATGTGTTTATGCTGGTTTGGCATTACTTCCTCTTGTTGATGCTGTTGCAATATTCTTTTTAACACCAATTATCATTACAGCNCTATCGGCNATTGTACTAAGAGAAAAGGTAGGAATTTTNCGGTGGAGTGCAGTTTTTGCAGGTATGATAGGTGCATTATTAGTAATTGGCCCTAATTTTGACAACGTTGGGTGGGGAGCAGTATTTCCTGCGCTTGCCGCTTTATTTCATGGTACTGCTACAATGATCACACGTAAATGGGCCAATATTGCACGTTTACCAGTATTTCAATATTATATTGCTGTCACAGCGGTAATAATTATGACATTTATAATTCTTNCAGGAGAATTATTTGANTTTGAGAGNGTCNCACCAGTTATCCCAAATGATTTCCAATGGTTTNTACTTGGTATTATTGCAATTGGTTCCATTGCAACAAATTTATTCTTAACACAAGCATTTAGAATAGCACCATCATCTGTAATTGCCCCTTTCTTATATTTACAGATTATTGGATCAACAATAATGGGTTTTGTTATATTCGCAGACCTTCCGGGCAATCAGACAATATTTGGGGCTTTTCTAGTTATATCTGCAGGTTTAGTTATTTGGTGGAGAGAAAAATCCATCCTTAACTAAATATCTCATTTGGTCATTTTGATTTTTTAGAAATCAAAAACAGCAACAGCTCTAACTGGTGAACCAGTTCCACCTCTCCAAGCCATTGGTAAGCAAATGAAGGTAAATTCACCTCTTCCAATTATCTTTTCAAGATTACACAAACTTTCCAGGTGAGTAATGTTAACTTCATGACAAACTTTATGTACGAGTGCGTTCACTTTTCCAATAGGACCTGGGCGCATGGAGTCGATACCAAAATGAACTACTCCTTGTTCTGCGAGCCACTTTGTCGCTTCGACATTAACACCAGGATTATCGGTTGAGTATGCGGGCGTTGGGAAGGTTCTTTCATGATGACCTGTACATAGCAACACAGTTCCTCCTTTAGGTATGNATAAGCCTGTTTTTTTTACTGCTTCATCCAAGTCTGATGGAGTGATTTCAGTTTTTGNCTCGATGTGTCTGAGGTCTANACAAATACCCTTAACAATNCANTTTTCAAGTGGGTATTCATTGATGGGAATACCATCTACACTNAAATGTCTAGGTGCATCAATATGCGTTCCTCCGTGATCTGGCATTGAAAAATAATGAACGGAATTTCCTTGAACATTACCCGAGTCTGCAAAGGCTTCTTCATGGCTTTTCCAAACACCGTGAATCACTGGTGGTTGTCCTGGGTATTGTGGAGTGCGATGGTAAAGTTCGCGGCTTAAATCTATTATTTCCATTGTAACCTCTCAAAAATTTATAGTTTTATTATACACAATATTACGCTCGATGTTATAGGCAATTTGTAGGATGATATTTTCACACCATCTTTTTCCGATAATCTGAATAGATGTTGGCATGTTATGCTTATCTTTACCAGTAGGTAAAACTATTGCTGGCATTCCAGTAACATTATAAGGAGAGAAAAATTGACGGTGTATATTTACCGTATAATCATATTCTACTCCATTGATTATAGCCCTCAAATCTTCAATTAATGGTGCTGTAAATGGTGTGGCTGGGGAAATTAATGCATCAAAGTCTTTAAGTTTTTCTTCCAACANTCTTGNCATTCTNACTTTATCNTCCATTGCTTTNAGGTATGCTTCGATCCCTACCTTAACTGACCAATCCATTCGCTTTTTAACATCNGGGTCAAAAGTTTCTGGTTCCTCATCATATTGTTTTTTATGGACCTTTGTGAATTCTGGTCCTGCAATATCATAAAATAAGTTTTGGATTAACTTCACTTCTTCAAATCTTATTTCTGTCACTTCCACATTAAGATCAGATAGAATTTTCTTTGTGTCCATATATTTAGTGTGAATATCAGAGTCTATCTCCTGGTTTTCATATAAGTCCGGGCAAACCGCAATTTTAAAACCACTAATTGATTTTTCAAGATTATCCAAATTAATGGGTTTACATTGGACAGATTTTGTATCCAACGGGTCATACCCTTCAAGGACTTTATAAGTTAGAGCTGTTGATANTACAGACTCGCACATTGGTCCCATATGATCTATGGAGGGCGAATTTGGGAATACTCCCCTCAGACTAATGGCACCATAACTTGGTTTTAATCCTACAATACCACATAACGAAGATGGAGTTCTAATTGATCCACCTGTATCACTTCCAAGTGCAACAGGAATTAAATTTGCAGCAACTGCAGCAGCAGATCCTCCGCTTGAACCACCCGTTATTTTGTTTAAATCATGGGGATTTTTTGTTGTACCATAATGGATATTTATAGTTGTGGATGCTGCAGCATATTGATGAGTATTTGTTTTACCTACCAATATTGCACCCGCTTCTCTCATTTTATTTATACAAAAAGCATCCTGATCAGGAATAAAAGTATTGTATTTGCTTGATCCATTGGTCGTGCGAATGTTAGCGGTATTTATGATATCTTTAGCTGCAAAAGGAATACCATGAAGCGGTCCACGATATAGACCTTTACAGATTTCTTCTTCAGCTTGTTTTGCTTGTTTGATTGCCTCATCAGAGACGACGGTCAAAAATGCATTGAGTGTCGNGTTGAACTTACCAATTCTATCTAAATAATAAGTAGTAAGATCAANGGGTGACAGCTCTTTTTTTTGGATTGAGGATATTATTTCCTTAAAACTTTTATCTTGCATTGAGGTACATTTTTTTTAAATAAATTATATACATTTTACTCATTTAAATATATAAACACAATTAATCTCATGCATAAGCTAAATTTCTATGCTTTTCGGTAACGAAAAATTAGTTTGACCATGAGTTAAGTGTCGACAAAATTTAGGATATAATTTAATTATAAAACAATTAGGTATATCTAATCTGAGAGTAAGAAAATGAATATTATTCAACAACTAGAAAAAGAACAACTAGACAAATTAAAAGAAAATAAAGTTATACCTGAGTTTTCACCAGGGGATACAGTTCGTGTAAATGTTAAAATTAGTGAAGGTACTCGTGAAAGAGTTCAGGCTTATGAAGGTGTAGTGATTGGTCGTTCTGGTGCTGGNATNAATGAAAGTTTCACTGTANGAAAAATATCATATGGTGAAGGTGTAGANAGAGTTTTCCCTGTATACTCTCCAACAATCGAGTCTATTGCTATCGTAAAAAGGGGTAAAGTAAGAAGAGCAAAACTTTACTATTTAAGAAGCAGAAGAGGTAAATCAGCTCGTATTGCCGAAAAAATAGATACAAATCGTTCAAAAGCTAAGGAAGCAAGCACACCTCAAGAAACTACTTCTGATAGTGAGTAGGACTNTTCCTAATTAATTCTGGTAAAGGATGGTTTTCTATGAACTATGAACTTCTCAAAAAATTATGCGAAACACCATCTGTTGCTGGTCGTGAGCAACGAATAAGGGATTTTATTCATAATAATGTTAAGGGTTACTTTGATGAGATTAAAGTGGATGCCCTTGGTTCCCTGATCTGTAAAAAATTTTCAAAAAACAAAAAAAAGAAAAAAATTCTTCTATTATGTCACATGGATGAAATTGGTTTCCTTGTCAGTTATATCAATCCAAAAGGGTACGTTTTTGTTGATCCAGTAGGAGGCTTTGATCCTAGAAATTTATTCTCAAGAAGAGTNCTAGTGTGCACCGAGAAAGAAGACTTGAAGGCTGTGATGAATCCACANGGTAAGCCAGTTCATACGCAAAGCGCAATGGATAGAAAAAAAATTCCAGAACCAAATGAGTTTTTTATCGATACAGGTTTGGGTGAAAAAGCAAACGATAAAATACAGATTGGTGATTATGTGGTTATGGACGAGCCATTCCTGGAACTACCAAAGAAAATTGTATCAAAAGCATTGGATAATAGAATTGCATGTTGGCTTGGAATGGAAATTGCCAGATATGTATTCGAAAACAAGGTCGAGTTGGATAATGATTTAATTATTGTTTTTACCTCTCAAGAAGAAGTTGGTTTGAGAGGTGCAAAAACTGCGTCATTTGATGTTGTACCTGATATAGCTATTGGAATTGACACAACTTTGGCCTGTGATACACCCGGAGTACCCGAACAAGATTGGATAACAACACACGGTAAAGGCTTTGGTTTGCACATAAAAGATTCATCATTTATTTCAGATCATGAGCTTGTTTCGAAATTTGCAAAATTAGCAGAAAAAAATAAAATACCATATCAACGCACAATTCTAAGTCGTGGAGGACAGGATGGNGCTGCAGGTCAGCAAGCNGGATCTGGAGCTAAAGCAATAGCAATTGTTGTTGGAACAAGATATATCCATACTGTTACTGAAATGGTTGATAAAAGTGATTTAGAGAANGCACTCAAAATTCTTAAAAAATTCCTTGAAGATTGAGACGGGATTTTTTAACAATGAGTGTACATTATAGAATGAATTAATAATTTAATTTAAATATTAGGGTATAAAAATGAGTAGATCAAAAACTATTTATGATAAAATCTGGGATGATCATTTAATAAATACTAATGATGATGGTACATCACTTATATATATTGATAGACATCTAGTGCACGAAGTTACTTCACCACAAGCTTTTGAGGGTTTGAGGATGACAAATAGAAAAGTTCGTTGTCCTGAAAAAACACTTGCCGTGGTGGATCATAATGTGCCAACAACGGATAGAAAAAATGGTATCTCGGATGCAGAATCACGTATCCAAGTTGAAACACTAGAAAAAAATTGTAGTGAATTTGGCATAGAGTATTTTAATGAATTAGATCTTCGCCAAGGGATTGTTCATGTTGTGGGTCCTGAACAAGGTTTTACTCTTCCTGGAACAACAATTATGTGTGGGGACAGTCATACATCAACACATGGTGCTTTTGGCGCGTTGGCAATGGGTATTGGTACATCAGAGGTGGAACATATTCTTGCTACACAAACTCTTATACAAAGAAAAGCTAAGAATTTTAAAGTTAACGTTGGTGGTACAGCACCAAAAGGTGTAACTGCAAAAGATATAATTTTATCAATAATAGGTGAAATTGGAGCTGGGGGTGGCACAGGTTCAGTCATTGAATATACTGGAAAAGCTATTTCTGATTTATCTGTGGAAGGAAGAATGACAGTTTGCAATATGTCAATTGAAGGGGGGGCACGAGCTGGGCTAATCGGACCTGATGAAAAGACCTTTGCATATATCAAAGATAGACCAAGAGCGCCAAAGAGTGAAGAATTTGAGCGTGCTGTTGAATATTGGAATGCTCTAAATTCAGATAAAGATGCATATTTTGATAGGGAAGTGTATCTGGATGCAGCCAAGCTACCTCCAGTTGTTACCTGGGGAACAAGTCCGGAAGATGTTGTTTCAATTAATGGTGAAGTACCCAATCCTGATATTATTGATGATGAAAGCAGAAAAGAAACAAAGAGAAGTGCTCTTAAATATATGGATCTCGTTCCAGGCACAAAAATAAAAGATATTAAACTGGATGTAGTATTTATTGGCTCATGTACAAATGGGCGCATTGAGGACTTGAGAGAAGTTGCAAAGGTTGTTGAAGGACATCACGTAAATGAAAATTTAAACGCTATGATTGTTCCTGGATCAGGTCTAGTTAAGGAGCAAGCAATCAGTGAAGGATTAGATAAAATATTTATGGCAGCAGGTTTTGAGTGGAGAGAGCCTGGTTGTTCTATGTGCCTAGCAATGAACCCTGATAAATTATTACCTGGACAAAGATGCGCCTCTACTTCAAACAGAAATTTTGAAGGGAGACAGGGATTTAGAGGAAGAACACACCTCGTTTCACCGGCAATGGCTGCTGCAGCTGCAATAGCTGGTCATTTTGTTGACGTTAGAGAATTTACAAAATAGGAAATTAAGATGGAAAAATTCAAAAATTTGACGGCAGTTGCTGCGCCATTACCTGATATAAATATTGATACGGATAAGATAATCCCTAAACAATATTTAAAGACAATCCAAAGGACAGGGCTTGGTAAAGGTCTTTTTTCCGAGCTTCGTTATAACGATGATGGATCAGAGAATAAGGACTTTGTTCTCAATAAATCACAATATAGGAATGCGAAAATATTAGTTGCTGGTGATAATTTTGGCTGTGGATCAAGTAGGGAACATGCGCCATGGGCTTTACTTGATTATGGGATAAAGGTTGTCATCTCAACATCTTTTGCAGATATATTTTACAATAACTGCTTTAAGAATGGAATGCTTCCGATCGTTCTTGATGAAAAAGAAGTTAGTTTGTTGATGGAAGAAACTGAGAGAGGTTCAAATGCGACTCTAACGGTAGACCTTGAAAGCCAGGAAATCACAACATCAGATGGTAATGTTATCAATTTTAAAATTGATAAGTTTTTAAAACATTGTCTCTTGAATGGTCTTGATGATATTGCTCTTACATTAGAGAAAAATGCAGACATTAAGAATTTTGAAGATGATGTCAAAAGTCAAAGACCTTGGCTGTAGATAATAAAGCTAAAATAAATCTAAATAATTAAGAGGATAATATGAGTTCATATAATTTATTAATGTTACCAGGCGATGGCATTGGGCCAGAAGTTGTCAATGAGGTCGAGCGAGTCATAGATTGGTTCAATAAAAATACGGACTCTAAATTTGAGATAGAAAAAGATTTAGTTGGTGGATCGGCATATGATGCTCATGGAGCAGCAATTTCTGATGCTGCTATGGATCTTGCACATAAATCTGATGCTGTTATTTTTGGAGCAGTTGGTGGTCCAAAATGGGATAATGTACCATTCGAAGTAAGACCAGAAGCAGGTTTATTGAGATTAAGAAAAGAATTAGACCTATTTGCGAATCTGCGACCAGCGATTTGCTACAAAGCCCTTGCTGATGCATCAAGTTTAAAAAGAGAGCTGGTTGAAGGCTTGGATATATTAATCCTAAGAGAACTGACAGGTGGTGTTTATTTTGGTGAACCAAAAGAAATTACAGATTTACCAGATGGACAACAGAAAGCAATAGACACTCAAATCTATACAACAAGTGAAGTGCAAAGGATTGCGCGTGTAGCTTTTGAACTTGCCAAAACAAGAAAAGGTAAAGTTACATCGACAGAGAAAAGAAATGTAATGATCTCAGGTGTGTTTTGGAACAGGGTTGTATCTGAGGTGCATAAAAATGAATACCCAGACATGGAATTAGAACATATTCTAGCCGACGCATGCGCTATGCAACTTGTTCGAAAACCAAAACAATTTGACCTTATCGTAGCAGATAATCTTTTTGGTGATATTTTGTCTGATGAGGCAGCCATGCTTACTGGATCAATGGGGATGCTTCCATCTGCATCACTCGGTGCTGTTAATGAAACAACCGGAAAAAGGAATGCAATGTATGAACCAGTTCATGGATCAGCCCCTGATATAGCGGGACAAGGTATTTCAAATCCAATTGCTGAAATTGCATCATTTGCTATGGCATTAAGATATTCTTTTAATTTAACTGAAGAAGCAAAATTAATAGAGGACTCAATATCTGCGGCACTTGATACTGGAATCAGGACACCAGATATTATGCAGGATGGAATGAAAAAAGTTGGAACTCAACAGATTACTGACGTAATCATATCTGAAATGAATTCAAGAAGCTGAGTTAATTAATATGGGTTTAAAAATAGCAGTCGTTGGTGCAACTGGTAACGTTGGTAGGGAGATACTGAATATTCTTGATGAGAGAATGTTTCCTTGTGAAGAAGTAGTTGCACTTGCATCAAGAAAATCAATTGGACGAGAACTTTCCTATGGGGACAAACTTCTTAAAGTAAGAGATTTAGAGACATATAATTTTAGTGGAACAGATATTGCACTCTTCTCAGCAGGATCAAAAATATCAGAAAAATATGGACCAATTGCTGCCAAATCTGGCACAGTAGTTATAGATAACTCATCATTTTGGAGGTATCATGATGATGTACCACTAATTGTCCCAGAGGTTAATCCAGATGCAATTAAAGATTTTAAAAAAAGAGGGATCATAGCTAATCCAAATTGTTCAACTGCACAACTTGTGGTTGTTTTAAAACCTCTCCACGATATAGCAAAAATAACTCGTGTGGTTGTATCCACTTACCAATCTGTCTCTGGGGCTGGAAATGCAGCGATGGAAGAATTATTTAATCAGACTAAGGGGGTCTTTGTTAATCAGGCGCCAGA
The DNA here is from genome assembly GCA_002704755.1 of Rhodobiaceae bacterium. GTDB lineage: Bacteria > Pseudomonadota > Alphaproteobacteria > Rhizobiales > TMED25 > TMED25. Next base: position 317,110 of record PAHC01000011.1, on the reverse strand, counting down.
GCCCGAAAATTTTACACGTCAAATAGCTTTTAATGTAATACCGCATATTGATGTATTTATGGATGATGGTTACACAAAAGAAGAGTGGAAGATGCTATCCGAGACAAAAAAAATAGTAGATAAAAATATTAAATTAACAGCTACTTGTGTAAGAGTGCCAGTTTTTGTTGGTCACTCTGAGGCTGTCAATATTGAGTTTGAAAAATCTATAAGTCCTGAAAAAGCCAGATCTATTCTTAGAAAAGCGCCGGGTGTCATGCTTGTGGATGATCCTGAAGATGAAAAATATATTACTCCACTGGAATGTGTCGGAGAGTATGCAACATTCGTAAGTAGGGTTCGTGTTGACTCAACTGTTAAAAATGGATTAAGTATGTGGGTTGTATCAGATAACCTTCGTAAAGGAGCTGCTTTAAATGCTGTTCAAATTGCAGAACTGCTAATAAATAAAAAATTAATGGGTTAATTTTTCATATTTTAATGGAATTTTATATGAGAATAATTATAACTATAACAAGTCAACTATAACAGTATTGTAATACTTATGAATAATCCTCTATCTCCACATTTATCAATATACAAATTTAAACTTAGCTTATTAATGTCCATTGCGCATAGAATTACTGGTGCAGCATTATATTTTTCAATGTTGATATTTCTTTTTTTTCTTATTTCACTCTCAATTGGAGCTTCGGGTTATGAAATATTTTCGTTAATTATAAACACATGGATTGGGAAACTAGTTATGCTTGGCATAACATGGGCTATATTTCATCATATGCTAGGAGGGCTGAGGCACTTTCTATGGGATATCGTAAAGGGTTTCGAAGTTAAAACAGTCGATAAATTAGCTACTATAAGCTTATTAGGGGGAATAGCTCTTACAGTAATTTATTGGTCACTTTACTATATTTTATAAGGGTATATTTCAATGAGTAAATCACCAACAAGGCATTTTATATATCAAAGAATTACAGCAGTATTAAACATTCCTCTATCTGTTTTCCTTCTTTATTTAATTTTTACAATACCAAGCCTGTCTTATATGGAAGTTTCAAGTCTATTTCAAAAACCTCATATAACTTTACTAACCATAATCCTTATAATAAATTTTTCATATCACATGAAATTAGGAATGCAGATGATTATTGAGGATTATATTCACGGAGCTTATAATCTAAAAATGGCACTTTTATTGAACAATATACTTGTATCAATCGTTATTATAGGGTCAATATATTCAGTGATAACCATATAGATGAATGCTTCTAGAAAAAGGAATTTATAAAGAATGTCAAATACACACAACATAAACGGTAGGGAATACACATTTATAGACCATACATATGATGTAGTTGTTGTTGGAGCTGGTGGTGCAGGTCTTCGAGCTACTCTTGGTTGCTCACAAGCTGGATTAAAAACTGCCTGTGTAACAAAATTATTTCCAACAAGGAGCCATACTGTTGCGGCTCAAGGTGGAGTTGCTGCTGCTTTGGGTAACATGGGTGAAGATGATTGGAAATGGCATATGTATGATACTGTAAAAGGAGCAGATTGGCTTGGTGACCAAGATGCAATAGAATATTTATGTAAAGAAGCACCGCAGGCTGTATATGAGTTAGAACATTTTGGATTACCATTTAGTAGACGTGAAGATGGTAAAATTTATCAAAGACCATTTGGCGGTATGACAACTCATAATGGGGAAGGCATTGCCCAAAGAACATGCGCTGCAGCTGATAGAACTGGGCATGCAATGCTTCATACTTTATATGGGAAAGCAATAAGTCATTCAGCCGAGTTTTTTATTGAATATTTCGCAATTGACTTAATTATGGATGATGAGGGTACTTGTCTTGGTGTTGTGGCCTTATGTCTAGAAGACGGAACACTCCATCGATTCCAAGCTCAGAAGACCATTCTTGCCACTGGTGGTTATGGTCGTGCATATTTTTCGGCAACATCAGCTCACTCATGTACAGGAGATGGTAATGCAATGGTTTTGAGGGCTGGATTACCACTACAAGATATGGAGTTTGTTCAATTCCATCCAACTGGTATTTACGGAGCTGGTTGTTTAATCACAGAAGGTTCTCGCGGTGAAGGTGGCTATTTAACTAATTCTGAAGGAGAACGTTTCATGGAAAGATACGCTCCTTCCGCTAAAGACCTTGCCAGTAGAGACGTTGTATCAAGGTCAATGACTATCGAAATAAGAGAAGGCAGAGGAGTTGGTAAAGATAAAGATCATATTCACCTGCACTTAGAGCACTTAGCACCAGAGGTGTTAGCAGAGAGACTGCCAGGAATTTCAGAAACAGCAAAAATATTCTCAGGTGTCGATGTCACAAAAGAACCAATCCCTGTATTGCCAACAGTTCATTATAACATGGGTGGAATCCCAACAAATTTCCATGGTGAAGTGTTGACTAAAATTGGAGGCGATCCAGACTGTGTTGTTGAAGGTTTAATGGCAATTGGTGAGGCAGCTTGTGTTTCTGTACATGGTGCCAACAGACTTGGATCGAACTCACTAATTGATTTGGTTGTTTTTGGAAGAGCTGCAGGGCTACGAGCAGCTGATACAACAACTCCTAATGCAAATCAACAACCGCTTCCTGCAAATGCTGGTGTTAATGCATTGGAAAGACTTGATAAATTCAGATACGCTGATGGTACTACCTCAACTTCAAAACTTAGATCAGATATGCAAAGAATTATGCAAAATAACTGCGCAGTATTTAGAACGGGTGAAGTATTAGAAGAAGGTCAAAAACTAATCAATAAAACATGGCATGGATTAGATGATATTAAGATTAGTGATAGATCACTTGTATGGAATACAGATCTAATAGAAGCTCTTGAGTGGGACAATCTAATAGTGCAGTCAGTAGTAACAGTTGAAAGTGCTGCAAATAGAAAAGAAAGTAGAGGATCACATGCCAGGGAAGATTTCACTGAAAGAGATGATAAGAATTGGATGAAGCATACTCTAGCTTGGATAGATAACAATAATAGAACAACAACTATAGATTATCGACCGGTTCATGAATACACTCTCAGTAATGAAGTTTCATATATACCACCAAAAGAAAGAGTTTATTAAGGAAAGATTATGGTTGAATTAGCATTACCTAGAAATTCTAAAATCACAGAAGGGAAAAAGTGGCCCCAGCCTGAAAATCAAAATAATACTCGTGAATTCAAGGTTTACCGCTGGAATCCTGAAGACGACAAAAACCCATCAATGGATACATACTACATAGATACAGAAGATTGTGGTCCCATGGTTTTGGATGCATTAATGAAGATTAAAAGTGATGTAGACACATCACTTACTTTCAGGCGATCATGCCGTGAGGGAGTTTGTGGATCTTGTGCAATGAACATTGATGGAGTGAATAGATTAGCTTGTACAACTGCAATTGAAGATATTAAAGGTGCAGTTAATATTTACCCATTGCCTCATCAAAAAGTTATTAAAGATCTTGTGCCAGATCTAAAAAACTTTTTTGATCAGCATAGATCTGTTGAACCATGGCTTCATACAAAAAATGAAGAACCAAAAGAAGAATGGCTGCAATCAAAAGAAGATAGAGAACAATTAGATGGTCTATATGAATGTATTATGTGCGCATGCTGCTCCACTTCTTGCCCAAGCTATTGGTGGAATTCAGATAAATATCTCGGTCCAGCAGCTCTACTTCAAGCATACCGTTGGATAATTGATAGTAGAGATGATGAACGGGAAGCAAGGCTTGATAAATTGGAAGATCCTTTCAAACTTTACCGATGTCATACTATCATGAACTGCGCAAAAGCTTGTCCAAAAGGGTTAAACCCAGCTAAAGCAATTGCAAGCATTAAAAAGATGATGGTTGAAAGAAGAGTAACTAAGCAGGCTTAAGCAACTATTTCTCTTCTTTAGGTTCGAGGATTTGTTTTCCCCTATACATTCCTGTTTTTAGGTCGAGATGATGCGGTCTGTGCAGTTCGCCTGTTGACTTATCTTCAACATATGCTTCACCTTTTAGAAAGTCAGTAGATCTACGCATACCTCTTTTTGATTTTGTCACCTTACTTCTTGGGACTGCCATAATCAATATCTCCGTTATAAATTTTAATTAAGATTAATTACATATACATATTCATTTATTATTTGTCATCATTTATATATATTAAAATTAACTTTTTAATTAATTTAGATCAATGGATCGGTAATGAGTGTTTTGAAAAACTATAACGAAATTATTACAGATTTAGATAATTATATGATCGAGCTGCTAGATAAATCGGAATATCCTAAGCAGCTAGTTGATCCAATAAAATATATATTTATCGGAAAGGGAAAAAGAATTAGAGCTATATTACTGGTTGAGGTTTGTAAGCTTTTTGAATTACCATATAAAGATATACGCAATGTAGCATTAGCTCTTGAATGTATCCATACTTATTCGTTAATACATGATGATTTACCTGCGATGGATGATGATGACTATAGGCGTGGACAGCTCACTTTACATAAAAAATATGATGAAGCAACAGCAATATTAGTTGGAGATGCACTAATATCACTTGCATTTGAATTGCTAGCTATACCAAGCGATAAAATAGACAACGAATGCGCACTAAACTTGGTAAACAAACTTGGAAAATGCAGTGGCTTGGGTGGCATGGTTGGGGGGCAAATTTTAGATCTAAAAATTAGCAGTTCAACCGCTTCTATGGATTTGGTAAATAACATGCAACAAATGAAAACTGGAGCATTATTTCAATTTGCATGTCTTGCAGGTCCCATAATTAGAGGAAATGATGCTGATCAGAGGATATTTGCCCAATTTGCAGACTTATTTGGTTCAATATTTCAAATTAGTGATGATCTTATTGATATAGAGTCTACTTTATCGGAGGCGGGTAAAAATGTTAATAAAGATAAGGAAAAAGATAAATATACACTAATAGAATTTCTAGGAGTGGATGGAGCAAAGGCACAAATAGCACAGAAGTTAGAGGATGTCCGAATTTTATTACATGATTATGGTGTTAAATCAGAGAGACTCATTAATTTATGCCAGGAGCTGGTTGATAGGAGATCATAAGATTAAATTATCAATAAGCCTTGTTCTTCCTAATTTTGATGCAATTAATAGGATATATTTATCTTTCCCCGGTTGATATTCATTACATATTTCTAAATTATTGAGAGTTCTTAATTCGAGATATTCAACTTCAAAACCGATGGAGTTTAATCTGTCTATTTCTCTTCGAATGGATTGTGAAATATCACTATTTTTTTTACAAAGGTTATCCTTTATTTTTAGTAATGAGGTATATATCTTAGAAGCTAGCATTTTGTTCTCATAACTTAAATAGCTATTTCTTGAAGATAAAGCCAAACCATTATTCTCACGAATAATCGGAGATAAAATCAAATTCACCTCCATAAAAAGATTTGCAACCATATTTTTTATTAAAATAAATTGCTGATAATCTTTTTGTCCAAAAATTGCAATATCGGGACGTAATATATTAAATAGTTTATTCACGACCAAAAGCACACCATTAAAATGCCCGGGTCTTTTTACCCCACATAAGTCATTCATTAGTTTTGGATTATTAATTGTTATTTCTGAGCTGATATGAGATGGGTACATTAAATTCACATCGGGGCAAAAAACTAGGTCAACCCCTTCTTTTTCAAGTAACTCCAGATCATTTTTTAATGTTCTAGGGTATTGATTGAAATCTTCTGTTGGGCCGAATTGTCTTGGGTTAACAAAAATTGAAACAATTATCTTTGTTGCACCATTTTTTTTTAAATTTCTAACTAAACTCAGATGTCCATCATGAAGATTACCCATTGTAGGAGCAAATCCTATAATATCTCTATCGTTTTTCCACTGTGCGATCTGCGCTCTCAATGGATCTATATTATCAGAGAATATCTGCATTATTTAAATGTATGTTCTGGTGCTGGATAACTTTTGGTTTTAACTGCGTTAATATATTCCATAACAGCTTCTTGTATTGTATTTTGTCCAGTCATAAAATTTTTAGAAAATTTTGGTAACTTACCAGGTGTTATTCCAAGAATATCATATAAGACTAATATTTGACCGTCTACGTCTGGTCCTGCTCCGATACCTATAATTGGAATTTCGATCTCTGATGAGACTATTTTTGCTGTAGAAGATGAAACGCACTCTAGAAGCAAAATATCCGCTCCTGACGCTTCTATTTTCTTTGCCTCTTTAATCAGTTTTAGAGCATCAGACTCTTCTTTTCCTTGCACTTTATAGCCACCCATTTTATTAACTGATTGTGGCCTTAAACCAATGTGCGCACAGATCGGAATGTCTGACATTGCTAGTTTCTCAATAATATTTATTTGCGATTGGTTTCCTTCGAGTTTTATCATTTGTGCTCCACCATCTTGCATAAGTTTTTTAGCATTTTCCATCGCAATGTCTGGATTATAAAAACTCATAAAAGGCATATCCGAAATGAGAAAAGAGTAATTTAATGATGATGATACAATTTTAGAGTGGTAGATCATATCTTCGATTTTTACAGGGACGGTAGTTTTGTGTCCTTGTACAACCATTCCCAGTGAGTCTCCGACTAAGATTATCTCAGTTCCTGCTTGATCAAGTAGGTGTGCAAAAGTAGCATCATAAGCTGTTAAGCAAGCAATTTTTTCTCCTTTTTGCTTGAGTTCTCTTATTGTATTTAAAGTTATAGATTTTAACTGCTTACCATCATACATATTATGCACCTAGTGACTTTTTAGAATATTTATTTTTAATGTAATTATACAGAATTTTTTTAAAATCATCTGCTATATTTTTACCACGCAGCACTTTGTACTTTTCTCCATCAATAAATACTGGAGCGGCTGGTTCTTCACCTGTTCCAGGAAGCGATATTCCAATATCTGCATGTTTTGACTCTCCAGGACCGTTAACAATACAGCCCATAACTGCAACTTTTAAATTATCTATACCATTGTATTCCTTTTTCCAGTTTGGCATTTGTTCGGATATATAGTCTTCTATGTCAATTGCTAATTCTTGAAATACAGTAGAAGTTGTTCTACCGCATCCTGGGCAAGCAACTACATCTGGTCTGAAGGATTTGATATTTAAAGACTGCAATATTTCTTTTGCAACACGGACTTCTTCCCTCCTATCTTCATTAGGTTTTGGAGTTAGGGAAACTCTTATAGTATCACCTATATTTTTGTTTAGAAGAATAGAAATTGCTGACACAGAAGATACAATACCCTTAATACCCATTCCTGCTTCAGTCAGTCCCAAATGAAGAGGGTAATTGGTTTGATCATAAAGGTCTTCGTATACTCTAATCAATTCGTTTACATCACTCACCTTTGCAGAAAGAATAATTTTTGACGAATTTAAACCAATTTCTTCTGCTCTATTTGCTGAGTAAACAACTGATTTAACAAGTGCATCGCGTAATACTTCCGTAGAACTTCTTTTGACCTCAAGCTTATTATTTTCATTCATGAGTGTAGTCAGTAATTCCTGATCTATACTTCCCCAATTCGCACCGATTCTAATTGGTTTATTATACTTACAAGCCATCTCAATTATTTCGGAGAATTGTTTGTCTTTTTTATTTTTAAAGCCAACATTTCCTGGATTTATTCGATATTTATCCAAACTCTCCGCACAATCGGGAAAATCTTTTAGAAGTTTATGTCCAATATAATGAAAATCGCCAACAAGTGGAATTGAATAGTTTTTCTTTAATAAACTCTCCCTTATATATGGAACAGCTTTCGCGGCATCATCTCTATCTACAGTAATTCTAACTATCTCAGAACCTTCTTCGTAGAGATCGATAATTTGTTGAGTGGTTTTTGATACATCAGCTGTATCGGTATTTGTCATTGATTGAATAACAACTGGTTTACCACCACCAATTGACACATTACCAACTTTTACAATAATCGATTTTGGTTTTGCACTCATGATCACAGCTAAGTTTCTTATTTAGGTTAAATATATACGAATTAATGAATAAAAAAAGTACTCAATTGTAATAGATTTTCACAATAATTTCAGTTTAAAGTATGGATTAATTAAAAATTCTCTGAAACTTAGCAGGAATTCTCTCTTTAGATTTAAGTATAAAATAAATCAGCAAACTATATAACAAGGTAGATAAAATAGTATTTGTAGCAAATGGGATTGCCATTATATATGCAATTATTAGACCATTAAAAGTATATCCATAGTAACCCGTTGTCCAAAACCCAAAGTTTGTGACTACAAAAAATACTAAGCAAGATGCAAGTGACATTACGGCAATATTTAGGAGGTTAAATCTCCTAAGTAGAAAATAACTTGATAATGAGATTACAATAAATGATAAGTATATCCATATCATATAGCTATAGAAACCAATAAGTATATCAGATAGGAAAATTGCAAATAATGGAATTACAGTTCCAATAGCTTTATCATTAGTAATCATTGGTAAGGTGACGGCAATAGCTAAAATCGGAGTAAAGTTAGGTGGATGGGGTATTATTCTACTGATTGCTAGAATGATTATAGTGTATAAGATTATTCCGATTATTTTCATCACAATTCACATTGCGACAAAAGCATGATTCTGTCAAGCACTTCACCCAACTGACACGACTCATAAACGCAATTATTATAAAATGGAGAAATAATTTTTCCTATAAAATAAAAATTGAAATAAAAAATAGTTCAATACGAAAAAAAATATTTGGTTCATTTATCGATATAATCAATAATAGTATAGATTTAACATGGAAAAAAAAATGATTTATGAATATCAAGGTAAAAGACCACAAATCAATACAAATAGTTGGGTAGCAGAGAATGCGGTAATTATAGGTAGTGTGGTTTTAGAAGAAGAAGTAAGTATTTGGTGGAATGCTGTATTGAGAGGGGATAATGAACCAATCGTTATTGGAAAAGGTTCAAATATACAAGATGGATCTGTGGCACATACAGATCCGGGATATGGATTATATATTGGGTCAAATGTAACAGTTGGTCATATGGCCATGATACATGGATGTACTATAGGGGATAATTCATTAGTTGGCATTGGAGCTATTATCCTAAATGGTGCAAAGATTGGGAAGAGATGCTTGATTGGAGCAAATTCATTTATTCCTGAAAACAAAGAGATACCAGATAATTCTATTGTATTAGGGGCGCCTGGAAAAGTAATTGGTGAAGTTCAAGACAAACACAAAGCGATGATGGAACGCGCACAAAAAAGTTATGTACGAAGATCATATTTATACAAATCAGATTTAGTAGATATTTCTGGTGACTTCAGTTTTACTAAATAGGATTGAAATTTCAAAAAATCTGTAATACAAATATAAGATGAACTTTAATTTAGGGAGAAAGCCATGAATAACAAATTAGTAATTGGGGTTATTGTTGCTGTTGTTGTAGCTGTGGCTGCATATTTTATTATGCAAAATGCGGGTACAGATAACACAGGTGACTCTGGAACAGGCGGTAAGTTGATGAGAACAAACCAAACTGATGGGCCAGTTGAAATAGGTAGTAAAACTGTTGATATTGAAATTCTCAATGAATTCGAGACTTACGGTCAAGCATTTTAAGTAAATAACGCTATATACATAAATTAAAGGGCTATTAAGAAGTAAATAGCCCTTTTTTTTGTTACTACAAACAACATCAACTTGTAATAAATTCATAAACGACTATATGTAATCAAAAATCTTTGATCAGCTATGCACAGACATTATGAGTTATGATATAGAAAAAAAATATGACTATTTGCTACAAAGCAATGAAATTGAATTTGATCAAAAACAATTCGACTTACTGAAAGAATTATCAAAAAAAAGCACAGAGTTTTCTAGCTATATAAACAATCATTCAATCCTATCAAAAGTTGGTATCTTAAAGGTAAGGCCCCCAAAAGGTATATACATATATGGGCAAGTTGGCAGAGGAAAATCAATGCTTATGGATTTATTCTTTAACAGCATAGATATTAAAGAAAAAAGGAGAGTGCACTTCAATGCTTTTATGAATGAGGTACATGATGAAATTTTCAAGTGGAGACAAAAAATAAAGGATGCTGATGGGATAAATCAGAATACAGATCCTGTCCTCATGGTTGCTAAATTAATTAAGAAAAATTGTAAGCTATTATGCTTTGATGAATTTCAGGTCGAAGATATTGCAGATGCAATGATACTCGGTAGATTATTTAAAATATTATTTGAGATGGGAATATTGGTAATCTCAACTTCTAATATACATCCAAGAAATTTATATTTAAATGGTCTAAACAGGGATACCTTTATTCCATTTATTGACAAATTAGAAGAGAATATGGATGTATATAATCTGGAAGCATCCAAGGATTACAGAATGGATAGGATAAAAGATACGAAGGTTTATTTTTTCCCAGATAATGAAAAAAATCAAAAATACTACATTGATACTTGGCAAAATCTGATTGGTAGTATAGAAGTTAGCAATAGAATTCTAAATGTTAAGGGCAGAGAATTACTCATAGATAGATCGGCAGGTAAATATGCTCTATTTAGCTATGTAGACTTGTGTGTTAAACCATTGGGTGTTGCTGATTATATTGAAATAGCCAAAAATTATGATGTGATTTTTATTTCAAATATTCCAGTAATTGATCCAAAAAAAAGGAATGAAATAAAAAGATTTATAAATTTGATTGATACATTTTATGAAACAAAAAAGATCTTGTTTATATTAGCTGAATCTGCTCCTAAAGATATTATGATTGGAGGAAAAGATGATAACATCTTTCAAAGAACAGTTTCACGATTAGAGGAAATGCAATCAGCTGAATACTTAAATAATATAATTGAAGTTTAAAAAAGAGAGGGATTATTATGGGTGCAGGAAGAAATAAGATATCACTTATTGGAGCTGGTCAAATAGGTGGTACATTGGCTCTATTGTCAGGATTAAAGGAATTAGGAGACATAGTTCTTTTTGACATTATAGATGGGGTTCCTCAAGGTAAAGCTCTGGATATTGCCCAAGCTAGCACAGTAGAAATGTTTGACTCTAAAATACAAGGAGCCTCTGATTATAGTGCAATCGCTGACTCAGATGTTATTATTGTTACTGCAGGAGTGCCTCGTAAACCAGGTATGAGTAGAGATGATTTGCTCGAAATTAACCTAAAGGTAATGAGCTCTGTGGGGGAAGGCATAAAAAAATATGCACCTAACTCATTTGTAATTTGTATTACAAATCCTCTAGATGCGATGGTATGGGCTCTTCAAAAAGCAACAGGTCATAAGCCAAGCATGATTTGTGGTATGGCTGGTGTTCTTGACTCGGCAAGATTTAGACTATTTCTTGCTGAAGAAATGAATGTTTCAGTTGAAGATGTGACAGCTTTTGTTCTAGGGGGACATGGAGATACAATGGTACCTCTCACAAGATACTCGACAGTAGCTGGTATTCCACTCCCAGATCTAATCAAGATGGGTTGGATTACTGAGAAAAAACTTGCAGATATAGTTCAAAGAACGCGTGACGGTGGTGCAGAAATTGTAGCATTATTAAAGACAGGTTCAGCATATTATGCACCCGCAAGTTCCGCAATTTCTATGGCAGAGTCATACTTAAAAGATAAAAAGAGATTATTGCCTGCAGCAGCCAATCTTCAAGGTGAATATGATGTAAATGATTACTACATTGGTGTGCCTGTGATTATAGGTAAGAATGGCGTTGAGAAGATTGTAGAAATTGATCTTAATAAAGATGAAAAGGAAGAATTTGACTCCTCTGTAAATTCTGTGAAGAACCTTGTTGAGGCATGTCAAAAGATTGCCCCAAATCTAAAATAAGCAATTGCTAATTAATATCAAAAATCTATGAACATTCACGAACATCAAGCTAAAGAATTACTCAAACAATTCAATGTACCTGTTTTGAATGGTTTTGTTGCATATAATCAAAACGAACTAGATAAGCAAATAGATACATTAAAAGGGCCTATTTGGGTTGTTAAAGCTCAAATTCATGCAGGCGGGCGTGGAAAAGGTGGCGGTGTTAAAGTTGTTAATAGCAAAGAAAATGTTTATGAAACTTTTAATAATATGATGGGTATGAATCTGGTTACTAAACAGACTGGTCCAGAAGGTAAGGAAGTCAAAAGAATATATATAGAAGATGGCTGTATGATAAAAGAGGAGTTCTATATATCGTATCTTATCGATAGAAAAACAAAATCTATCTGTCTAATTGCATCCTCTGAGGGTGGTATGGATATTGAAGAAGTGGCAGAAAAAACTCCTCTTAAAATTGCTAAAATATTTATTGATCCAGTAACAAATAAATTATCAAAAGATGATGTAAGCAAAGTATCAGATATTTTAAGTCTTGGGGAAACCCAATTTGATCAGTTAAATGAAATTTTAAGCAACATACTAAAGTTGTTCATCGAAAAAGATGCAAGTTTAATTGAGATTAACCCTTTTGTGCTCACGGAAGACAATCAATTTCTTTGCCTTGATGCAAAAATGAACTTTGACTCGAATGCACTTTTTAGACATGAAGAAATATTATCTTTAAGGGATCTAAGTGAGGAAGAACCATTAGAAATTGAAGCATCAAAGCATGGTTTAAACTATATAAAATTAGATGGTACAATTGGGTGTATGGTCAATGGAGCCGGATTAGCGATGGCTACCATGGACATTATAAAGCTTTATGGTGAAAAGCCAGCAAATTTTCTTGATGTTGGCGGTGGTGCAACAAAAGAGCAAGTGATGAATGCTTTCAAAATTATCTTAAGTGATGAAAGCGTAAAAGGCATTCTCGTAAATATATTTGGTGGGATCATGCGCTGTGAAATTATTGCTCAGGGTATAATTGACACTGCAAATGAACTAAATCTATCTATACCTCTTGTTGTTAGATTGGAGGGTACAAATGTTGAATTGGGCAAAAAATATCTTGATGAGTCAGGACTAAATATAATTTCAGCAAACGATTTAGATGAAGCTGCAAAGAAAATTGTAAGCGCTGTATCGAAAGGTAATTAATGTCAATTTTAGTTGATAGAAATACAAAAGTTATTTGCCAAGGATTTACTGGTAAGCATGGGACGTTCCATTCACAGCAAGCCATAGAATATGGAACAAAATTAGTTGGAGGAGTTACTCCTGGAAAAGGAGGAAGCATTCACCTGGATTTACCTGTCTTTGATACTGTTTTTGATGCTGTTTCAGAAACTGGTGCTAATGCAACTTCGATTTATGTACCTCCAAAATTTGCAGCATCAGCAATTCTTGATGCAATAGAAGCCGAAATAGAAATAATTGTCTGCATTACAGAAGGTATACCTGTATTAGATATGTTAGAGGTGAGAGCCGCACTTGAAAAATCGAAATCAACTTTGATTGGTCCAAACTGTCCAGGAATAATTACACCAGAAGAATGCAAAATTGGTATCATGCCGGGGCATATCCATAAATCTGGATCAGTTGGAATTGTATCCCGCTCAGGGACTCTGACTTATGAGGCGGTTGCGCAAACTACAGCTGTTGGTTTTGGTCAATCTACATGCGTAGGGATTGGCGGTGACCCTATTAAAGGAATTGACTTTATAGAAGTGATTGAAAAATTTAATTCTGATGCTAAGACTGAAGCAATAATAATGATTGGTGAAATTGGTGGTTCTGCTGAAGAAGATGCGTCTGAGTTTATAAAAAATAGCAAGATTAAGAAGCCAATGGTTGGTTTTATTGCTGGTGTTACAGCGCCTCCTGGACGCAGAATGGGTCATGCAGGGGCGATTGTTGATGGAGCTTCTGGATCAGCTGAAACAAAAATTGAAGCAATGAAAGGTGCTGGGATAGTGATGGCAGAGTCACCAGCAATGCTTGGTGTAACACTAAAAAAAATAAGATAATCTCTTCTAACTATTATCAGATACAAGCTTTAGATGACTTGGTCTATTTCTTGGGTGGGCCTTCTTGTGAATATCAAGTAGTTCAGTCTCGTTAACTTTCGTATAGATTTGTGTTGTAGATAGACTAGCATGACCAAGCAACTCTTGTATTGATCTAAGATCTACACCAGCTTGCAAGAGATGTGTTGCGTATGAATGCCTAAGTGAATGCGGGGTCGCGTTTTCTGGCAAGTTCAGATTTGAACGCATTTTTTGCATGAGTAATTGAACAATTCTTGGACTAAGCCTTTCACCCCTAACTCCAATGAACAAAGGATCGTCGAATTTATATTTTTTGGGGTAAAGATCGAGATATTTTTTTAGACCTTCTCTAACTTCTGGTAAGATAGGGACTTCTCTGTATTTATTACCCTTACCTCGAACTCTGATTGTATCTTGCCAATCCTCAATAGGAGTATCTTTTATATTTAAGTCAAGTGCCTCAGTAATTCTTAAACCACAGCCATATAACAAAAGAAATATAGATCTATTTCTTTCTTGAACCCAGTCAGGATTTCCTTTCTTAATTTCATCGTTCTCAATTAATTCCTTTGCTTGATTAAGGGACAATGCTTTTGGGACGCTGCTTGGAAGTTTAGGCATTCTTATTTGGTTTATTGAGTTATTTTTTAACACGTCAATTTTATTTAAAAATTCAAATAAAGATCTAATGCTAGACATCACACGAGCGATTGTTTTTGAGCCATTACCGTCGCGTCTTTTTTTTGCCATGAAAGCTCTAAAATCTGAGGCAACCAAGGCTTCCAAATTTTTGAGAGATAAAGGACCACCAATATGTTCAATTAAGAAAGAGATAAAAGCATCAATATCTCTATAATATGCATCAATCGTATTTGGGGATGCTCTTTTCTCATTTTTTATAAAATCTATCCACGAGTTTAATGCATGATTAATCTCATCCTTAACTAGATCAATTTCATATATGTTATTCATTGACATGCTTTTATCTTATTTTTTGTCCTGTTGTTTCCCAATCCTTTAAAAAATTCTCTAAACCGATTTCTGTGAGGGGATGTTTTATCAAATCTTTTAAAATTTTTGGAGGTATTGTGGCTACATCAGCACCCAACATTGCAACTTGAATAATATGATTTGTATTTCTGATGGATGCAGCTAAAATTTGAGTATTTAAGTTATCATAATTGTCGTAGATACTTCTGATTTGACCAATTAACTCTACCCCCTCAATTCCAGAATCATCCAATCTTCCTATAAATGGTGAAATATAGGTTGCTCCAGCCTTTGCAGCAAGAAGGGCTTGGGATGCAGAGAAACATAACGTAACATTTGTTGGGATTTTTAAATTATAAAATTTATTACAAGCTTCCAACCCATCCCAGGTTAGTGGGATTTTGACCACAACATTGGGAGCTATGGCATGTAAAATTTTCCCTTCTTCAACCATTTCACTGGAAGTGATAGCTGTAACTTCTGCACTGACAGGACCAGAAATTAATTGACAAATTTTTGAGATTGTCTCTTTTATATCTTTCCCAGATTTAGCAATTAGTGATGGGTTCGTAGTGACTCCATCAACCATATTTGTTTTTAATAGATCTTCTATTTCATCAATTTCAGCGGTATCAATAAAAAATTTCATCTTTTTTCCAATCATATTAAATATAGGAAGAATCTATATATATAAATGACAAGTAAATCAAATTTACCTAGACTTACTATCGTAGGGTATAATTATTATCACTTAGTTAAATATTCAAAAAAATTTATTATAAGAAATGAATAAACTTAAATTTTTGTCAGTTCTGTTACCTGTAAATATTGATAGACCTTTCACATACAGTTCAGAGGACAACCTGGAAATAGGAACTATAGTAAAAGTTTCTTTTGGCAAAAGGGAGCTTTATGGAGTTGTCTGGGGGGCTGATAGAGAGGAAAAGAGACCAGATAATATTAAAATTAAACCCATCATCGAAGTAGCAGGAGAAGGTGTATCATATATTTTACCAACAAATACGTTAAATTTTATTAAATGGATTTCAGACTATTACTTAATGCCATTGGGATTGGTATTAAAAGCCTCACTCAAACAACAATTTTTCCAAAAAAAATCTAGAGAAAGCTATGTTTTAAGAATAAATCCTAAACATCAACCCAAAATTACAGAAAAACAGAAAATAGTTTTAGAAGAATTCAAGCAAAATAATCTTATAGATAAGAGGGCATTAATTGCCAAAACCGGTATATCAAATTCAATCATATCCAGGATGATAAAGAATGAAATCTTAATTGAAGAAGAAGCGCATGAAAATATAACTAAAATTAATTTAGATACAAAAATTGAATTAAATCCAGAACAACAAAAAGCATCAACAGTTCTTATTAATTCAATTAAAAACAAGGAAGTGGTATTACTGGATGGTATTACAGGATCTGGAAAAACAGAGGTTTATCTATCAGCGGTTGATGAGATATTATATCAAGGCGATCAGGTGCTGATACTTCTTCCTGAAATAACACTTACTCACGACTTTGTTCACAGTTTAAAGAAAAGATATAAAAACCAGATTGCTGAGTGGAATTCTAGCTTAACTGAAAACCAAAGAAGGAGTATTTGGTTTGGGGTGTTAAATAAGGAGATAAAATTAATAATTGGGGCGCGCTCAAGCTTATTCCTCCCTTTCAAAAAGTTAGGGCTACTTATTGTTGATGAAGAACATGATCAATCTTACAAACAGGAGGAGGGCATAATTTATAATGCAAGAGATATGGCAATACTCAAATCAAAGCAACTAAATATAGCCTGCATACTCTCAACAGCAACACCCTCAGTTGAAACATATGATAATGTTAGGCAAAATAAATTTAAAAGAACTTCATTAGAAAATAGATTTCATGGAACACAGCTTCCAACTATAAAATTTATTGATATGAGGAAAGCTAATAAAGTTAAAGAGTCTTTCTTGCCTACCGAATTAGTAGAAGACATAAAAGCCAACTATGTGCGAGGCGAACAATCTTTATTATTCTTAAATAGAAGAGGATACTCTCCTCTCTCAATTTGCGGCAAGTGTGGTGTAAGAGTTGATTGTCCAAACTGTGATACTTGGTTAGTGCTACATAAAAATAATTCTCAATATATTTGTCATAAATGTGGGCATACAGAGGGAATAATTAAAGAGTGTAAAAGCTGCCACTCTCAGGATACCATAATTCCAAGTGGAAGAGGGATTGAGAGGGTTGATGAGGAAATAGCAAGAATATTCCCTGAAATTAAAAGGATGATATTCTCAAGTGATTATCTAAATAACCCAACAGATATACTAAACGCTTTGGAAAAAATAAAAAATAATGAAATTGATTTAATTATTGGCACTCAGTTAGTTTCAAAAGGGTATAATTTTCCATATTTAACATATGTTGGAGTCTTAGATGGTGATTTTGGTTTGGAACTATCTGATATTAGATCTGCAGAGAGAACGTATCAAATATTAAATCAGGTGGCTGGAAGAGCTGGGCGAATGAAGCAAGAAAGTATGGTAAAAATTCTAACCCATATGCCAGATCATCCATTGATTCAATCTATAACAAACAACCAAAAAGAAGATTTTTATAACACTGAATTAGCTATAAGAAAAATTGCGGGAATGCCACCTTTTTCCAGGTTGGTATCAATCATTCTAAGTTCTTCTGAGAAAGCTCTACTACTTGATTATGTAAGGAGATTAGATGAGCTTAAAAATACACCTAAAAATATTGATGTTTTTGGTCCGATTGAGGCTCCAATATCAAAACTGAGAAAGAAGTATAGAATGAGATTTCTAATAAGAAGTCCTAAAAACTCACATATTCAATTTTATGTCGATAGATGGTTAAAAAAACTAAAAATTAATCCTAAAATTAGGGTTGTTGTTGATGTCGATCCCTACAATTTTCTATAAATATTCTAAATTTGTAAATAACTGGCTCTTTTGTTGAAATGTATAGAGATTTTATTGCACATAATGTTTAGCTGTGATAAGGAATATATGTTTTCTGATAAATTATTTTAAATTTAAACTGAATCGTCATAACAAACAGAATTTATACAGGGTAATTTTCTCAAATGTCACATGAAACGTCCATATCAGAAGTGGCTAAAAGATATGCAAAAGCAACATACGAACTAGCAAGCACCGATGGTATTGCTTCACAAGTTTCAGATGATTTGACCTCTCTTAAAGATATAATAATCAATAACAAAAATTTGTTAAATCTCATCTCTAGTCCAACATTTACTTCTCAAGAACAGTCAGCGGTTTTTGATGTTATATTTAAAAAACAAAAAACATCTAAAATAGTACAAAATCTAATAAACGTGCTAATCAGGAACAGAAGAGTTTATACTCTTATATCTGTAGTGAATGCATTCGAGCTGATCTTGAAAGAAAATAGTGGTGAAATCTTAGCTGAAGTCACCGCAGTCAGTGAATTAACCAAAGATCAATTAAACCAAATAAGAGATAATCTTAAAAAGATGACAGGTAAAGAAGTTCAACTTGAAACAAATATTGAGCCAAATATACTTGGCGGAATTAAAGTTAAAATCGGTTCACAGATGATTGATGCATCTGTTTCGACTAAATTGAATAATCTAAAAATTCTAATGAAAGGTGCAAACTAATGGATCTAAAAGCTGCAGAAATTTCTGCAATATTAAAGGAGCAAATTAAAAACTTTGATGCTAACGCTGAAGTATCTGAAGTTGGACAAGTATTATCAGTGGGTGATGGTATCGCCAGAGTGTATGGACTTGATAATGTTCAGGCCGGTGAAATGGTTGAATTTGCCAATGGGGTAAAAGGAATGGCACTAAACCTTGAAATGGATAACGTTGGTATCGTTATATTTGGTGATGACAAAGATATTCATGAAGGTGACGTTGTTAAAAGAACCGGCGATATTGTTGAGGTTCCTGTTGGTAAGGAATTGTTGGGAAGAGTTGTGGATGCTCTCGGTAATCCAATTGATGGTAAAGGTCCGATTAAAGCAAAACAAAATGGAAGGGTAGATATCAAAGCACCTGGTATTATGCCTCGTAAGTCTGTTCACGAACCAATGCAAACTGGTCTTAAAGCTATTGATGCACTTATACCGATAGGTAGAGGACAAAGAGAGCTTATAATTGGAGATAGGCAAACTGGTAAAACTGCGATCGCCCTTGATACTATTTTGAATCAAAAGTCTGTCAATGAAACAGATGATGAAAGTGCAAAATTGTATTGTGTGTACGTTGCTATCGGACAAAAAAGGTCATCAGTAGCTCAGCTTGTTAAGATACTCGAGGATAATGGAGCACTTGAATACTCAATTGTTGTTGCTGCTACTGCATCAGATCCTGCTCCATTACAATATTTGGCTCCATTCACAGGTTGTACAATGGGTGAGTATTTCAGAGATAATGGCATGCATTCATTGATTGTTTATGATGATCTTTCGAAACAAGCAGTCGCATACAGGCAAATGTCACTTCTCCTCAGAAGACCTCCTGGACGTGAAGCTTATCCTGGGGATGTATTCTACCTTCATTCAAGGCTTCTTGAAAGAGCAGCTAAGCTAAATGAAGATAATGGTTCGGGTTCTCTAACTGCACTTCCAGTTATTGAAACGCAAGCGAATGATGTTTCTGCATTTATTCCTACAAACGTTATCTCGATCACTGATGGGCAGATATTCCTGGAAACAGATTTATTCTATCAAGGTATTAGGCCTGCAGTGAACGTGGGTCTGTCTGTTAGCCGTGTGGGATCCTCAGCTCAAATAAAAGCAATGAAACAAGTTGCAGGGAAGATTAAAGGTGAGTTAGCACAATATCGTGAGATGGCAGCATTCGCTCAGTTTGGGTCAGATCTTGATGCTACAACACAAAGATTGCTTGCACGTGGTGAACGTTTAACCGAATTGCTGAAACAATCACAATTTAGTCCACTTAGGGTTGAAGAGCAGGTTTGCTCAATATACGCAGCTGTTAATGGCTATTTAGATAGTATCAGCGTTAAAAGAATATCTGCATACGAAAAAGGCTTACTTGAGTTAATGAATACAACTAATAAAGCTATTCTAGAAACAATTGCAAAAGAGCAACAAATTTCTGATAAAACAGAAGAAAAACTCAAGACTATTATTGATAACTACACGAAATCCTTCGCAGCGGAGTAATTAATTGCCAAATTTAAAAGAACTTAAAAACAGGCAAGTTAGCGTAAAAGCAACCCAAAAGATAACAAGGGCTATGCAAATGGTAGCTGCTGCGAAATTGAATAAAGCACAAGAAAGTGCTCAGCGTGCCCGCCCATACGTGGCTAAGATTTCAAATGTTATGAGTAATCTTCTCTCATCAGTGGATGAAGGTTCAGCACCTCAATTGATGATTGGGAATGGAGCTGATAATGTACATTTATTAGTCGTAGCTACTGCTGACAGAGGACTCTGTGGTGCTTTCAATACAAATATTGTTAAATTAGCAAACCAGGAAATAAAAACATTATTATCTAATGGGAAACAAGTTAAAATTCTTTGTGTTGGTAAAAAGGGGTATGATTTACTAAGAAGGAATCATAGTGATAAGATCATTGATTTTATAAGTCTCAAAGAAGTTAAAAATGTATCATTCAATGAAGCTGAGCTAATAGGTGGCAATATCTTGAAAAGATTTGAAGAAGGTGAGTTTGATGTTTGTAAATTATTCTACTCAAATTTTAAATCTGTAATATCTCAAATTCCACTAGTGCAACAGTTAATTCCATTGGCATTTGAAGCTGAACAACATTCAGATGAAGCATCATTATCAGATAATTCAATATATGATTACGAGCCAGAAGAAAGTGATGTAATTGAAGAATTATTACCTCTAAACCTGAAGGTTCAAATATTTCAAGGGCTACTTGAAAATGCAGCAAGTGAACAAGGATCTAGAATGTCTGCAATGGATAATGCTACAAGAAATGCTGGTGAGATGATTAACAAACTTACCTTGCAGTATAATAGAACACGACAAGCAATAATAACTAAAGAATTAATTGAAATTATATCAGGTGCAGAAGCACTATAATAATACGGGGAAAAAAAATGGCTAAATCAAAAACAAATGGAAAAATAACACAAGTTACGGGTGCTGTGGTTGATGTGCAATTCGAGGGAGATTTGCCAGAGATTTTAAATGCGCTTGAAACAGACAATAATGGTGTGAAGCTTATACTTGAAGTTGCATCTCATTTAGGTGAAAAGATTGTTAGAACAATTGCTATGGATTCAACAGAAGGTTTAGTAAGAGGGCAAGCAGTTGTTGATACAGGAAGCCCTATAAACGTTCCAGTTGGTGAAGCTACATTAGGACGTATTATGAATGTTGTTGGTGAGCCAATTGATGATGGTGGCGCAGTTGAGTCTAAGGAATCAAGACCAATTCATGCTTCAGCTCCACCATACGTTGAACAATCAACGGAAACTGAAATCCTTGTAACAGGTATTAAAGTTGTTGATTTATTAGCTCCTTATTCAAAAGGTGGAAAAATTGGACTTTTCGGTGGTGCTGGTGTTGGTAAAACTGTTCTTATTCAAGAATTAATTAATAACGTCGCCCAAGCACATGGTGGGTATTCGGTCTTTGCTGGTGTGGGCGAAAGAACAAGAGAAGGTAATGACCTCTATCATGAAATGATTGAAGCTGGTGTTAATAAAGAAGGAGGTGGAAATGGATCAAAATGCGCACTTGTATTTGGTCAAATGAATGAACCTCCAGGAGCTAGAGCTAGAATTGGATTAACAGGCTTAACTCTCGCAGAACATTTTAGAGATGAGGGGCAAGATGTATTATTCTTTGTCGATAATATTTTCAGATTTACCCAAGCTGGTTCTGAGGTGTCAGCTTTATTGGGTAGGATTCCGTCAGCTGTTGGATATCAGCCAACACTTGCAACGGACATGGGGGCACTCCAAGAGAGAATTACCACAACAACTAAAGGATCAATCACATCAGTGCAGGCGATTTATGTGCCAGCTGATGACCTGACGGACCCTGCGCCTGCAACTTCATTTGCTCACTTGGATGCGACAACAACACTTAATAGGTCGATTGCTGAAAAAGGTATTTATCCTGCGGTGGATCCTTTAGACTCAAACAGTCGGATTCTCGATCCAAGAATAGTTGGCGAAGAACATTATGAAGTCGCTAGACAAGTACAAGAGATTCTACAAAGATACAAATCATTACAAGATATTATCGCAATTCTTGGTATGGATGAGCTATCTGAAGACGATAAACTAATCGTTGCAAGAGCAAGGAAAATTGAAAGATTCTTATCACAACCGTTCCATGTTGCTGAAGTTTTCACAGGGAGTCCAGGTGTATTTGTATCACTAGAAGATACAATTAAAGGCTTTAAAGAGGTCTGTGAAGGTAAACACGATGACCTGCCAGAAGCAGCATTCTATATGTGTGGTACTATTGAGCAAGTTATTGAAAAAGCTAATAAGCTTAAAAGCGAAGCTGCATAGTACCAGGACTGACCATGGATAAATTTAAATTAGAATTTGTTACGCCAGAAAAATCATTGCTCTCAAGTGAAGTTGAGCAAGTTATTATTCCTGGATCTGAAGGCGAATTTACAATTTTAGCTGATCATTCACCTATGATTTCTTCCCTAAAACCTGGCTTGATTAGCATATATGAAGACTCTTCTTCCGAGGCAGTCATATATTTTGTTACTGATGGTTTTATAGACATGGCCTCAAATAATTTAACGATCTTAGCTCAAAGCGTTATTGAGAAAAGTCAAATAACAACTGACAAGTTAGATGAAATTATTGAATCATTTCAAAAAGAAGTCGACTCTACAGAGAATTTGGAGAGAAAAAATAGATTCAATTTAAAAATCGATAATGTTCGTGCTGTTCAAAGTCAAATCTGATTAATAAATATATTATAATCTTTGAATTCTTCTAATACTTTCAGATATGTCTCTCTTTTAAAGTTTATCACTTGATGGACAATATTCTCTCTAAGTTCCCATTTCCACTCTGAAAATTCTTGATGTAGCTCGTTGTTGTCTTCAGGAATAAGATTAATCTCGTCATCATCACCATCATGAAAGAGTAAGAACCATTTCTGCCTTTGTCCAATATATTTGCCTTTAACTTTTTCATAGATTGCACTTGGTATGTCGTAATAATACCAATAGTCAGACATGCAAATTGTTTTTAGGTTCTTTATACCCGTTTCTTCATAGACCTCACGGTACACTGCCTCTTCGGGTGATTCCCCAGGATCAATACCACCTTGTGGCATTTGCCATAATAAATTTGCTTCGGGATGGACGATATTTATTCTTTTACCCAACCAGACTTTATTATCTTCGTTGATAATCATAGCACCCACACAAGGTCTATATAATGCATCATCCTTCATTGATTCATATTCATCCTACGGTTATACCTCCCATTGATGAGTTTTTCAGCATAAATCAACTGAACGTCTTCAGCATCTGGGTTATTCTTATCAATCTCAATCAGATATGTAGGTTTAATTCCAATTTTATCTATGGATATGTCGTTCGGGGTGTAATATTTTGCTGTTGTCATGCGTACGGCTCCATCGCCATGTCCAAGTGGGATAATTGTTTGTACAGAGCCTTTCCCATAAGTCTTTGTACCAACAACTGTTCCTCTTTTATTATCCCCAATTGCACCTGCAAATATTTCGGAGGCTGAAGCTGAACCGCCGTTTGTTAGTACAATAAGTTCTGCTCCATTTATGATATCGCCTTTCTTAGCAAAATATCTCTGTTTACGAAGTTGATCCCGAGATTTTGTAGATACAATCTCGCCTTTATCAAGGAAAAGATCAGTTACTTTGATCGCTTGATCCAATAGCCCACCTGGATTATTTCTAACATCAACTACAAACCCCCGGGTCTTATTATTAGTTTCTCGATTTATATTTCGAATAGCATCTACGATTTTTTTATCTGCAATTTCACTAAAAGTAGAAATTCTGATATACGCAATATTATTATCCAATACCTTGTATTTGACAGGTGTTATTTGAATAATTTCTCTTATAATTTTGATATCGAATGGAGCATCTGACCCTTCTCTAAATATGGTGAGAGTGATAGGTGTATTAGCCAAACCGCGCATTCGATCTACAGCATCATTTAGAGACATGCCATACACATCATCGCCATCAATGCCTGTTATGTAATCGCCTGACTGCAATCCCGACCTTGCCCCAGGAGTATCATCAATTGGAGACAAGATTCTAACGAATCCATTCTCATCAAGGGTTACTTCCAGACCAAGCCCTCCATAAAAACCACGGGTATCAACTTCCATTTCTTGGAAATCATCATCTGTCATATATGTTGAATATGGATCGAGAGAGTTTAACATCCCTTTTAATGCAGAGTCCATTAATTCATTTTTATCAACTTCCTCAACATATTTATCTTCAACCTCTCCAAATACACGCAGGAATAATTTAAATAATTCTAAGTCTTCTTCATGGTATTTTGCATACGTTGATGTTGAAGTTAAAAATATTGATAGAGCTATAATTATAGCAATAAACAATTTATTTACTTGTTTGATTTGTTTATAAATTATCATGATAAGTTCATTCTCTGTGATAGGGATGATTTATTAGTATTGTAAGCGACCTAAAAATTTGTTCAAGTAATAAGACTCTCGCTAATAAATGAGGTAAAGTCATATTACTTAATGAAATCTTTTCGCTAATTATTTCTGAAAAAGAATCAGAAGCACCATCTGGTCCACCTATAATAAAATTTAATTCTTTCTTTGATCCTTGAATATATTTTTCTATCATCAATTTCATATCGCTTGTAGTTAATGCCTTACCATTTTCATCAAGAAGTATGTTTACCGAATTATCAATATTAATTTTATTTTTTATGACTTCGAATTCTTTTTGCTTTCGAAGCTCAGTATTTTTTTCACCTGATTTATTAAATTCACTTACACTGAATTCAGTGATACCAGTTTGTTTTGATATAGGTTGTATATTTTTTATGTAGTGATTAGAAATTGTTTCATAGGGGCTTTTTGAGATTTTGCCAATGGAGAGGATTTTTAGTTTCAATCTCTTAGCCCAAACTCTGTTCTTTGCCTACTATTAGGTTTTCTGACCAAATCTTTTCTATCATATAAAATTCTCGGACTTCAGGTTTAAAGATATTGACTATTACATCTAATGCATCAATTAAAACCCAGTCACAATTTTGTAATCCTTCTACTTGAACATTTTTATAGGAGTTATTTTTAAGTGATCTTTGTATTTTATCAGCTATTGAACTCACGTGTCTGGAGGATGTTCCGCTTGCTACAACCATATAATCAGCTATTGAACTTTTATTTCTAATATCAAGGACTACAGTGTCCTGTGCTTTCATCTCGTCTAAACATTCACTGATTATATTTATTATTTTCTTTTTTGGCATATTCTTATTTTACCCCAGAGTTTCTCAATTGAGAAGAAGATTGATCATTTAATTTATTATGTAAAAAAACCCAAGCAAGTTTCTTTTTATCGGCAAGATTTTTTGAGTCAGCTTCGTCAACTCGGTATTTACGATACTTATTTGCAAAAAGAGATGAGGTCACATCTAAGGATGAACTCGGTCTATCAATTATTGCTATCGGAACTGAAAGAGTAAGTTTATTCCATTCTCTCCATTTATGGAATTCTCTGATATTATCTGCACCCATTATCCAGACAAACTTTGTTCCGATATAACGAGTTTTAAGGTATTCCACTGTTCCAATTGTGTATTTTATTTGTGCATTCTTCTCTAATTTACTTATAGAAATATGATTTGTATCAATTATTTTTTCTGCAGAAGATACTCGATCTTCAAAATCATATAAGATATCATATTTTTTTAGTGGGTTTCTTGGGCTTATAATCCACCAAACCTCATCTAAGTTTAGCCTTTGTAAAGCAATTTTACTTATGCTTAGATGGCCTTCATGAGCCGGGTTAAAAGAGCCACCTAATATTCCTATTTTTTGATTTGGCGATACTGTTTCTCTATCACCAATAATCCATTTTGATATTTTTGGAGTACTATTCATATAATTAGTTAAGGTCTGATTTGCCCATTGCCATATACAGTATATTTAAATGTAGTTAGCTGCTCAAGTCCAATAGGTCCTCTTGCATGCATTCTACCTGTTGATATACCAATTTCAGCGCCAAAACCAAATTCTCCACCATCTGCAAATTGCGTAGATGCATTTAATAATATTATTGAGCTATCAACATGTTTGAAAAAATATTCTGCTGAATTCTCATTTTCTGTAATAATTGCTTCTGTATGCCCAGTTCCATATTTCTTTATATGAGATATTGCCTCATCAATATTTTCGACAACTTTAACTGAAATGATTGCATCAAGATATTCAGTCGACCAGTCTTTTTCTGAAATATCTTTTGCATCAGCAAATAAACCATTCACATATTGATCCCCTCTGATTTCACAACCAAGGCTATCAAGTTTTGCTAATATCTTTGGCAAGTATTCTTTGTAGATTGATTTATCTATCAGTAATGTCTCTGCAGCACCGCAAATAGATGTACGTCTCATCTTAGCATTTGCAGTAACATCTATTGCTTTTTCGATATCAGCATCCGCATTAACATAGACATGGCAGATGCCTTCTAAATGACCAAATACAGGAACTTTTGTTTCATTTTGAACCCTTGAAACGAGACTTTTTCCTCCTCTTGGTACAATCACATCTATATTAGAGTTTAATCCACCAAGCATAAACCCTACAGCTTCCCTCTCTTTCGTCGGAACAAATTGGATTGAATTATCATCAAGGGAAGTTGATTTAAGTCCGTTTTTAATTGACTCGTATATAGCAAAACTTGAGTGAAAACTATCAGAACCACTTCTCAGTATGGATGCATTACCAGATTTTAGGCACAAACTTGCCGCATCTGCAGTAACATTTGGTCTTGCTTCATAAATTATCCCGATAACTCCAATTGGTATACTAACTTTTTTTATAATGAGTCCATTTGGTCTATCCCAGCTATCTAATACGCGTCCAACTGGGTCGTTAAGTTTGGCAACATTGCGTATACTAGAGGTAATATTTTTAATACCTGTTTCATCTAGAGATAATCTATCAATCATTGCGCTCGAAATATTATTAGATTTGGCTAACTCAATATCTCTCTTATTTTCTAATAAGATCTTGGCTTGATCTTTTTCTATCTGATCAGCCATGGAATTGAGCGCAATATTTTTTTCTTCATTTGATGCTGTTGATAGTTTAGCGTTTGCTATATTCGCTTTTACCCCAATATCATTCATTATTTCAGTAATATTTTGAACCATTTTTAATTGCCTGTATCCGAAATTACTAAATCATCTCTATGAACCAGAGCTGTCCTGCCTCTATAACCAAGAATCTGCTCAATTTCATCTGAGTTTTTACCTTTAATACTTAATGTATCATCTATTGAATAAGCTGATAGGCCTCTTGCAATCTCATTTCGGTCCTTATCAAATATAATTACTGCATCTCCTCTTTCGAATTTGCCTTCAGCATTAACAATTCCAGCAGGCAGAAGGCTTCTTCCATTAAAAAGTGCTGCTTTAGCTCCATCATCTATATAAATTTTTCCATTAGGTGTTAGCATTCCTGATATCCATTTCTTCCTTGCTAAATGTGGTGTTATTTTTGCAATGAAATGTGAGTTTTTTCCGCCATCCATTAGTGCTTTTATAGGATTTTGTTCTTTTCCACTGGCTATAATCATATTTGCACCGCCATCCATTGCAATGCGTGCAGCTTCAATTTTTGTGATCATGCCTCCGGATCCATAATCATTTTTCGTAGTCTTTGCCATACTTTGAATCTCTTTTGTAATATTTGTTATCTCTGGTATGTGAACAGCATTTGAGTTATCAGGAGGTAACGTGTAGATGCCATTTACATCAGATAAGATAATTAAACAATCAAAACTTGCCATTGTTGTAACTCTTGCAGCAAGTCTGTCATTGTCACCATAACGTATTTCTGAAGTGGCAACGGTATCATTCTCATTTATTATTGGAACAACACCATTATCAATTAACATTGAGATAGTGTTTCTTGCATTGAGATATCTTCTTCTTCTCTCAGTATCCTCAATTGTAAGGAGCAGTTGGGCAACTTTAATATTTTCTTCTGAGAATGCATTCTTTATCGCGCTAATTAATTCGATTTGACCAACAGCCGCTGTGCCTTGAGCCATGTCTAATTTTAATTTCTCATTTTTCTTTAAATTAAGGATTTTTTTTCCAAGTGCAATTGCCCCGGATGTGACAATTATTATATTTGTTGAATTCTTTTTTAGTTCTGAAATATCTCTTACAAGACTTTTTAGCCATTCTGTTCGAACTGATCCTGTTCCATCTACAATGAGACTTGACCCAATTTTTATGACAATATTTTTATAGTCTTTTATTTGTTCTAGGGCAGCCATTTTTCTTTCTTTATCTCTTCTTTTTTTTTATTGCCAATAAACTTTGTTAGTTCATCTTTGAAGGCATCGATTCCGATATTTTCTTCTGCAGATATCACCAGGACTTTTTTCCCAAGTTTATCACTAAAATCATTAATTTTTTCTTGAGTCTCTTCTTCATCAAATAAATCAAGTTTATTTAAAATAATTATTTCTGGTTTTTCAAAAATATCATTTCCATATTGCTTGATCTCTTCCCTAACAATTTTATATGTTTTATATAGGTCAATTTCCTCTAGTGAGATTAAATGAATTAGTACTGGACATCTTTCAATATGAGATAAAAATTTGTGACCCAAACCAGTGCCAGTATGCGCTCCTTCAATTAATCCTGGTATATCAGCTATTACAAAATTGTCATCATCATGATACACGACTCCCAAAACAGGGTTTAAGGTGGTAAATGGATAATCAGATACTTTTGGGTTTGCATGGCTAATCTTACTTAATAGTGTTGATTTTCCAGCATTAGGTAACCCAATGATTCCACAATCTGCTATCAGTTTCATTCTTAACCAGATTGTAATTTCTTCACCTGGCGTTCCTTTATTTGCATTCCTAGGCGCTCTATTCGTTGAGGATTTAAATCTAGTATTACCAAATCCTCCGCTTCCTCCGGACGCAATCATAAACACTTGGTCAACTTCGGTAAGGTCAGCAATAATTTCTTCCTTTAGCTCATCATAAATTTGAGTTCCTAGAGGTACAGGAAGGGTAAGATCTTTACCACCATGTCCTGTCTTATTTTTCCCAGCGCCATCTTTTCCTCTCTCGGCTTTGAAATGTTGACGAAATCTATAATCAATGAGGGTATTCAGCCCATCAACGGCTCTTATATATACATTTCCGCCATTTCCGCCATCTCCACCATCTGGACCACCATATTCAATATATTTTTCACGTCTGAAACTGACAGCACCGTTGCCTCCACCGCCTGCTTTTATATATATTTTTGCTTCATCTAAAAATTTCATAACAATAACTTACCATTATTTGTAGATAAAGGTATCAAATCAATTGAATTGTAATATGGGTTTTAAAAAAGAGTCTGTGCTTAGTTTGCTTCAATAACACTAATGGTTCTTCGACCATTTCTCTTATCTGTGAATTTAACAGCACCAGTTTTAGTTGCAAAAATTGTATGATCTTTTCCCATACCAACATTTTCGCCGGGGTGCCACGTAGTTCCTCGTTGTCTTATAATAATATTACCGGGAATCACTTGTTCACCACCGAACTTCTTTACACCCAATCTTCTACCAGCTGAGTCGCGTCCGTTCTTAGATGATCCGCCTGCTTTTTTATGTGCCATGATTTCCTCTTTTTAATATTCTTAATTTATACTATCAATTAATCTTTTTTTGTAGCTTTTTTTGCCGGTGCTTTTTTTGCTGGAGCTTTCTTTTCAGCTGCAGCGGCTTTTGGAGCTGCTTTTTTAGCTGGAGTTTTTTTGGAAGCTTCTTTTTTTGCTTCAGTTTTAACTACTTTTTCTTCTTTTGGAGCCGCTACCTTTGCAGGTTTCTTCTGACCAGTGGCAGAGATATCTAATATTTTCAGTTTTGTTTGGAACTGCCGATGACCAATTGTTCTCCTAGAGTTTTGTCGTCTTCTCTTCTTGAAAACAATAATCTTTTTTGCTCTGTCTTGCTCAACGACTTCTGCAGTCACAGTAGCATTTTCAATAAGTGGGGTGCCAAGAATGGTTTTATCCCCTTCGGTGATCATAAGGACTTCATTGAATGTAATAGTATTTCCTTTTTCATCAGGAAGTTTTTCTACAATAATGATATCGTCTTTATTTACAGAGTATTGCTTCCCACCAGTTTTTATAACCGCAGTCATGTGAGTTCTTTCAATTTATGTTATGTTATCGATAGTTTTGTTAAATCAATAACATTATTTAATATTTTAAACAGTGTAAGTCAACTTTTCTTTATTAAATATGAAAAAAACTTGCTACCCTATGATTTTATTTGAAATACCTGAAAAATAGGGAGAACTGAAAATGAGAACAAGAGCTGTAGTATTATACCAAAGTGGTGATGCAGATCAAATGGTGTGGGAAGATGTTGATCTTCCGAAACCAATTGATAGCCAGGTTCTAGTAAAACATGAATTTGTTGGCTTTAATATGGTTGACACTTATCATCGATCAGGTATTTATCCAACACCACCAAAGCCCTGTAGATTGGGAACAGAGGGTGCCGGGACAGTTGAAGAGGTTGGCTCAAAAGTTACAGATTTTTACGTTGGTGACAGGGTTGCATATGCGGGTAGTGGAAGTGGACTTGGTTCATATTCTTATTCACGTCTTATGAATGCAAATGATTTGATCAAAATTCCAGATTGGATGGATTTAGAGGTTGCAGCTGCTGTATTAACGAAGGGCAGGACTGTAGAATATCTTTTTAACAGAACTCATAAACTACAAAAGGGGGATTCAATTTTATTTAATGCAGCTGCTGGAGGCGTCGGTCAGATTGCTGGTCAATGGGCAAAGTCATTGGGTGCATTAGCAATTGGAATAGTTGGATCCAAAGATAAAGAAGAGTTCGCTTTGAATTCTGGCTATAAGTATGTGTTTAATATGCGAGATCATGACATAGTTCATGAAGTAATGGCGATTACAGATGGTAAAGGGGTTGATGTTGTTTATGACTCAATAGGCAAGACAACATGGGATATTTCATTGGCTTCAGTTAGAAAATTGGGTCTGGTTGTTAGTTTTGGAAGTGCTTCAGGTAACCCTCCTTTATATGATGTTGCTAAGGATGGAGTTAAGAATTCAGCATACATTCATAGAGCTACTATGGTTAACTACATGACCTCACCAGAGATTTCTAGAAAGAGTGCTGAAAGTGTTTTTGAAATGATTAAAAATGGGAGCGTTAAGTTAAATTTAAATATGGATTATCATCTTGACGATATTGTAAGAGTCCATAAAGATGCTGAGGCGAGGAAAACAGTTGGACAGATTGTAATGAAAGTTTAGATATGCTTTGTAAGGAAGCTCAAATTATCAATAGATGGGGATAATTTACCTGAATGGATATCTTTTGTCACATTTACAATTTCAGAATTAATTGGTGTTTCAATGTCATACTCTTTGCCTAAATCAGAAATCAACCCGTTAATCTCATCAACTTCACTATATCTACCTTTAAGATGATCATGAAATACTGCATCTCGTGCATTTGGTCCAATATCCCTAATTAATTTATCCAACATAAGCTCAATTGGGTTATTGGAATTGTTAATTTGTTCTTCTGTTAAGCCGAATATTGGGACAATCTTGTAGCCATGTTTTTGTCCAACACTTAGAGCTTCTGTTCCAATTTTCATAACAGCTTCTTTCATTTTTGGTATCTTAAAACCTTCATAAAGATTCGACCCTAGCATTGCGAAGGGACCCATACACATCGCGTTTATGATAAGTTTCATCCACTTAGCCGAAATGATGTCTTCTATAATATTAACCTTGCCGACTGATGAGAGTATTTCTTTAATTTCATCCAATCGATTTTTCATCAAATCTGTATTCGTACCAATACCGAACCATGTTTTTTCGTTGATTGTATCTCTTTGGATAATTCCTGGAATAAATAGTTCTGATGAGCATTCAACAACACATGCAATTGTTCTCTCAGGTCCAACAATCGAAGAGATTCTCTCTGCAGTCATAGCGTTTTGAACACCAACTAAAATTCCATCAGATGCCAAATATGGTTCGATTAATTTTGTTATCCATTGTGTATCATAGGCTTTTACAAATAAAAAAACATAATCAAATTTATGATTAAATTCAGCCAGATAACATAAGTGCTTAGCTTTAACGGGGACATTTCTTGTTTCATTTGGGAGATTAATGGTTAACCCATCTTTATTCATTGCATTAACATGATCAGGCCACTGATCAATCAGTGTCACATCGTAACCAGCTGCTGTGATGTCGGCGGCTGCGCAAGACCCATTCGCTCCAGTTCCCAAAATTGCGATCTTTTTACCTTTCAATGCCATAGAAGTATTATATCACTGCAGTAACATGTGCGCAATCTGCTATAATCAGTATGGGTATAATCTGACAATATCTAGGAGTTTCTATAATTTGAGGTGTTCGCTACCTCTGGAATGGTTAAACTATAAAACTATAGTGAACCAAGATGTGTAAACGTTCGTTATAATATTATGAATTTGTTAAAATTCAAAAAAAATGTGTGGTAAAGTTTTCATTAGTTTCACACAAAATAATAAGAAATCTTTACTTACAAACATGGCAGGTTTGAATCTGCACATATAAATATAATGATGTAAGAGGTATTAACATGAGAGAATATATTTACAACACATGGAATGGCGTGATGGATGCAAGGCACAATCCCCTAAAAAACATACCAGACTTACATGTACAACACATGATAATGCAAGTGCTCGCTTTTATGTGGAGCATTGTATTTGGCCTAATGATTGTTGAAAGTGTTTTTGCCTTTGGTATTAGTGCAATTGCTCATACAACGCTCTTAGCAGCTATCATAGTAACCGTTACGACATTTGATATTGCTGAGAATTCACCATATAGTTTTTTAAATGGATACCATTCTGTTAACAGGACAAGAAATTACATTTGGTCTAATGGTGTTAAGATCAAGCTAGACAAAAGAGATCCGGGTGGAGAACACGAGTAATAGTAGGAATCAAATAGGAAAATACAAACATTAGTAATCATGCCCAACTTATCTCCAAACTTACCCTGATCGGTATAAGCGTATTTCAACAATATCGTTAGCTCTAGTTGATAAGTTTTTTTATTTATAATATTGGTAGGCTGAACTACTTTTTTTCCCAGGTTTTCCTGTTCTATTGTCTATTCTGCCTTTTCTCTTTTTAACATGATATGCTCGCCTTTTCTCTCTCCGGTACTCTCTAACAATACTTTTTGTGATGTCTGGTTCCATGTCTGATTCTTCTCAATGAAAATTAGTAGGGAATTACATCGCCTTTCCAGTCAATTAATTTACCACTAAATGTTTGGTCAACACGATTAATTTGATTAACAAGATAATCAATAGACTCTTCTTTAGAAAATACTTTATATGCTTTAATTTTCTCAGAAAATGGATCCGATAAATTTGTCTTTACAGTTCCAGGATGAAGGCCTATACAGATAGCATTTTTATTTTTATATGAGAGTTCAATTGATAAGGTTTTAATCAGCATATTGAGAGCTGACTTTGACGCTCTATAACTATACCAGCCACCAAGATTATTGTCAGATATACTGCCAATTCTGGCGGACATAAATGCTATCAATGAGGTCTTATTTTTTGATAGCAGTGGAATAAAATGTTTAGAAACTAAGAATGGTATGAAAGTGTTTGCTTCGAAAGTCTTTTGAAGGAAATCTTGGTTTATTTCTTTGTAAGCTCTTTCAGGCATCGCACCATCAGAGTGCAGTAAACCAACAGTATTTAGTATCATATCGATAGTCCCATGTTGTTTGTGAATTTCTAAAGCACATTGTGTCATTGATTCTTCATCAAGCATATCGACCTCAATTTGGTGGTTATATTTTTTTTTACGAACCACTTCTATGATAATATTGTCTTTATCAAGCTGTTTAATTTTCTCAACAAACGCAGAACCAATCCCTCCAGTGGCACCAACCACTAATACTTTTGCATTCTGAAATTTATTATTTGTATTTGTATTCATAAGAATCTCCACTTAGTACAACGTTATTGGCAAGCAGTTAGATTAATCATGGGAATGAATGATCTTTTTTGTAGAAAAAAACGTTTTATGATTGTTACATATGTAATGTAACACAAATATAAAAAATAATGTTGGAAGTAAACAAGGACTTAGTAAAAAAATTTCAAGCTGAGAAGAATACAAAAGACTTTGAAATTATATTTAATTATTTTGCACCAAAAATCAAATCACTACTGATGAGAAGCGGTGCTGATGGAGCTCAGGCAGAAGATCTTATGCACGATACGATGATAAATATTTGGGAGAAAATCCACATGTATAATCCTGATAAAGGATCATTCAGTTCGTGGGTATACACTATCGCAAGGAATAATAGGATCGATTTACTAAGAAAAAAGTCTTCACAACCTTACACAGATATTTCAGAAGTTGACATTGCTTCAGATAATGACAGCGGTTTAGATATTGTCGAACAAAAATCAATTTCTGCCCATGTTAAAAAGGCGATTGAACTGTTGCCCCTAAAACAAAGAAGAGTCATTGAGCTATCATTTGTTAATGACTTAACCCAAGAAGAAATAGCAAGTGAGTTGAGTATCCCAATAGGAACAGTCAAGTCACGTATGAGGCTAGCTTATCAAAAGATGAAAGATAATCTTAAGGAATTACAAGCATGAAACAACATCCAGATCTATCAACATTAATTTCATATTCAAGCGGAACTTTAAGCCTAGCTTTTAGTACTCTTGTAGCATCACACACAGAAAATTGTGCCCACTGTAAAGAAATTGTACAAATAGGGAATGAACTTGGCGCATCAATGATGGAAAATGCCGTTGAAAAAAAGGAAAAGACACAAGATTACAATGTGTTTCTGAATAAACTTAATAACAAAAATAATAGCCCTGAAATTAAAAAGATTGATTTTGACCTTAATTCTGAAGTCCCAGTTTCCTTACAGAGATACATCGGTAATCATCTAGATGATATTCAGTGGTCATTCTTTGCTCCTGGAATCCAAAAAAGCCAAGTTAAAATCAGTGATAAATCCAATTGTCACTTAACTTTTTTAAAGATTAAGCCTAAAAAGAAAATACCTGAACATGGGCATAAAGGCGGTGAATTAACCCTTGTGTTGAAGGGCGCTTTCGACGATCAAAACGGTACCTATGCAGCTGGAGATATAGCAGATCATGACATGTCAACGCATCATGAACCAGTTGTAAGTTCAAAGGAAGATTGCATTTGTGTGATCGCAACTGATGGGCCGATGGTCTTTAAGAGTCTAATCGCAAATATGTATCAAT
The DNA here is from genome assembly GCA_002704755.1 of Rhodobiaceae bacterium. GTDB lineage: Bacteria > Pseudomonadota > Alphaproteobacteria > Rhizobiales > TMED25 > TMED25. The sequence continues at coordinate 281,542 of PAHC01000011.1, read as the reverse complement.
CAATTGTACGTATTTAAATAAATGTCCCATAAATGGAAGTCTGCTTGGGTTACTGGTGCAAGTTCTGGTATCGGTAGAAACCTATCTATAGCACTTGCTAAAAAAGGTGTGAAAGTTTTCGCTTCAGCTCGCCGTGAAGATAGGTTATCTGAAATCAGTAAAATGTCTGAAAACATAATACCGTTAGTTATGGATGTAACGGATGAGAAAAAGCTCATAAAAGACACAAAAATATTTACGGAAAGTACGCACAATCTTCCAGATTTAATAATACTGAATGCTGGCATAAGTAGATTATTCACAGTTGATAATTTAGATCAGAATTATAACCTCGTTAAGGAGTCCATAGATATAAATTACTTTGGAGTAATGAATTGCCTTAAAATTATTATTCCTCATTTCATAAAAAGAAAAAGTGGCCATATAGCGATTATGGCTTCTGTCGCTGGCTATAGGGGACTTCCAAATTCAATAGCATATAGCCCAACCAAAGCTGCTTTAATAAATTTAGCAGAGGTACTCAAATCAGAACTACGTCAGTATGGCATTACCGTTTCATTAATCAATCCCGGTTTTGTTGATACTGATGCAAGTAAAGTGAATAAGTTTCCGATGCCAAGTATGGTATCAATAGAATATGCAACCAAAAAAATAATATCAGGACTAGAAAAATCAAAGTATGAAATTATATTCCCTTTTTTCTTTGGCTTGGTTCTTAAGATGCTTAGAATTATGCCAAACAGCCTTTATTTTTATTTCATAAATAAGATGATTTGGAAAAAATAACTTAATTTTTTGGTTTAAATTTAAATACATTTACAAAAATTGATTTCTCAACAAACCCTGCCTCACAATATGATAAGTAATAATTCCAAATTCTTTTAAATTTATCATCATATCCCATTGTCTTTATTTTTGACCATTTAGTATTAAATCGTTCTCTCCATATTCTCAGTGTTTTTGCATAAGAGAGATTGAGTTCGTCTAGAGTTTCAATTTCTAATCCCTTTGACATTGCAATTTCCTCTAAGTATTTTTGGCTGGGTAAGAACCCTCCAGGAAAAATATATTTTTGAATGAAGTCAACTTGGTTGCTGTACTCATCAAATTTATCATCTGCTATTGTAATACCTTGGATAATAGCGTGGCCATCATTTTTTAGACATTTTCTTATTGTATCAAGGTAAATGGGTAAATATTTTTTCCCCACTGCCTCAATCATTTCTATAGATACGATCTTATTATATTTAGAGTCCGTATTTCGATAATCTTGTAATTTAAAATCACATTTTTTATTTGATGATTTAAGATTCAATGTACGCGCAAACCTCAGCTGTTCATCAGAGATTGTAATGGCATCAATATTGATATTATTTTTATTAAACAAATATTGCGATAGTGTGCCCCATCCGCAGCCTATTTCCAGTATGGTCTCATCATCTTTAATGTCTAGGTATGCATTTAATTTTTGTAGTTTATTATTTTGGGCATCTTCCAATATTTTGTTGTCTTCATTAAAATGAGCACTCGAATATTGCATGCTTTCGTCAAGCCACTCAGCAAAAAAGTCATTACCCATATCATAATGAGCTCTTATATTTTTTCTTGCCCCGCTGATACTATTCCATCTGAGCAAATGACTAAGGTAGGATAAATTGAGTTTCAAGATTTTAAACGGAGCCATATTATCAAACTTTTCTTTATTTCTGAGGTAAAATATAAAGAAACTTGTTAAATCAGAGCATTCAATATCACCATTTACATAGCAATCACTGAATGCATTTGCCCTACTTGTGAAGAAATTCCAGACAATCTTATAATTATTAAATTTCATATAAAGATCAGTTTCTTCTGATCCTAGCAAGTGCTCTGTACCATCAGGAAAAATAATCCTTATTGATCCTTGTGGCTCCCAACTAAATAATTTCTTGATATATTTCTTCATCATTTAACTTATATCTTCTGCGCTAATGTAACATATTTGAATTTTCTCTACTTGGGGTTTCTTTTTGAATTTCATCCCCTTAAAATATAATTTTAGGGCTTCATAGTGTATAGCGATAATTACTTTAAATGTTAGGAATAAATTACTTCTGAATGTTTTCATAAGATTTTTATGATTTAGCTCAAATTTTTGACCAAAGAAGTAAGCATTTATGATCGGTTCATCATCTACTTTCAAATTAATTCCAATTTGGAAAGATTGCTCATTATCTTTTACATGAAAAGTATATACTCCGTTATCTCCATTAAATGGTGAGATAAATAACTTCTTGTCGCACCTCTGATAGATTATTTCTTCTTTATTATTGTTTGGTAATACATAAATCACTCTCTGTCCAAATGTGTTATTTACCTCATAAATGATTAGTCCAATTTTATTAGACTCATCAAATCCTAGATAAATTGTGATTGGGTTGAACACATACCCCAATACTCTTGGGTACGAAATTATCGAAAACCTTGAAATAGGATTATTTGTTTTTGTATTTGCAATAATCTCAGATAGAAAATCTCTTATAGACTTCCCATTACCATGGTCAGTATCAAAAAAACTAAAGAGATTAAATTTATTGTAGGATAAATATCTAGAATTTTTTCCAATATCCTCGAGGTTGTTTGAGTCAACCTCTAGCGCAAAAACATTGTAATGAAGTTTGTGCTTAATTGGGTTTATTCGCTTATGTACTACTTTGCCAACGAGGATATTGCTATTCATCATAGTATTATCATAATAAATTTCTGACTAAACTGCTATTCTATTTGAGCCTTCTTTTACCTTCCATGGTCTTGCTTTTTTTAGTATATCTTCTGAAACTATGAGTCCACTCTGTATTCCATCTTCGTGAAACCCAAAACCTAAATAGCTGCCGCATACCCAAATATTATTATTACCCTGCCTTTTTATAATTTCTTTTTTTGTATTTTTATTATCTAAATCAAAAATTGGATGTGAGAAATAAATTTTTTTGTGTATTTGATTTTCTTGGATCTGATCTCCTGGATTTAGAGTAAGAAAATAATTTTTTTGACTATCAATTTTTTGGATACTATTGAGCCAATAAGTCACAGATAATTTTGAACTATCTTTGTTGGTGCGTGTGTAGTTCCAACTTGCCCATATTTTTTTTGAAATAGGCATGATATCTGGGTCAGAGTGCAATATGCCTAAATTCTTTTGATATTTAAACTTAGTCAACAGATCTGCTAATTGTTCATCAACTGACTCAATTAGTTTTTTACTTTCATTAGCAGGCGAAGCTAAGATTAATTTGTCGTATATATCTTTTTCACCATTATCCAAAATAATTTCAAATTTTTCTTCTTTTTTTTCTATCTTTGTAATGTTTGCATTTAGTTTGATTTTGAATTTATGGGATGCTTTGATTGCCTCGACATATTCTTTACTCCCACCAGTTACAGATTTCCATTTGGGTCTGTTTTTTAGCTTGAATAATCCATGATTAATAAAGAAGCTAACAAAATCATGAGCAGGGTAGGATAACATCTCGTCATTATCACAAGACCATATTGCACTGCACATAGGTATTATGTGGTTTTCTATGAAGAAGTCAGATAGTTTCTCGGCCTTTAAAAACTCTAATAAGGTTGTATTAGTTTTATATTTTTTAATATTTATTTGCGCTTTTGAATAAAATCTTACTATTGATAATAGTTGTCCCCAATGTCTTAAACTGAATAAATTTTTTCTTTGTCCAAAGTAACCACCTAATCCTGAACCTGAATATTCATAACCTTTTATTTTATCTGAAACTGAAAAACTCATATCAGAGTTATGTGACTGAACACCCAACTTTTGGAATAGCTGGATAAGATTTGGATAGCAAATTTCATTAAAGACCATGAAGCCTACATCAACTGGCACAACTTTATTTTGTTTTTCACTTACAAGTATTGTATTTGCATGCCCCCCCAGGTAATTATTTTTTTCAAAAAGTGTGACATTATGAGTTTGAGATATGTGCCATGCAGAGGATAATCCTGATATTCCTCCACCTATAATTGCAATTTTTTCAGACAAGATATTTCTCAATTGTTTTTACTTTTTTGATCTATGCAATATTTGTAAACGTTATAAGTTCATGATACAAATGGTAATGCTATGACAAAATACTTAATAACATATATTATTGTACTAACAATATTTCTCATAATTGATGCTATATGGTTAGGCTTTATTGCAAAAAAATTCTACTTTGGAAATCTTGGTTTTATTCTTGCTGATAAACCGAATCTGCAAGCAGCAGCTATCTTTTATTCTATATATGTAGTTGGTATATTAATTTTTTCCACTATACCTGCTTTGAGAGATGGAAGTGCAAATACAGCACTCATTTATGGTGCTTTATTTGGATTTTTTGCATATCTTACATATGATATGACAAATTACTCAACATTGAAGGATTGGCCACTACAAGTAACTATTGTTGATACTATTTGGGGTACATTATTGACGGGTTTATCATCATACATCGGGTATCATATCTCAAAATTATTTGTAAACTTTTCATAATCAAAGATATAGAAATTTATATTTTATTTTGCTATGTTTGATTGTCACATCAAACAAGTTATGGAATAATAATAACTTATTAAAATCATAGAATTTAAGATAAAGGATTTACAAATGGAACATGATATACCAATGAGGCCTTACGGGCCCACTGCTGGGAGAGAGCACCTCAAGGATAAGCCTAGACCAAAGACAAAAACAGTAGATTTTCATATTCACATGAGAATTCTTGAAGCAGATAAACTCATTGGTGATAGAATTCCTGATGATTCAAATGTTCAACTCAGATATGCAAGTCAGGCATCAAAAGAACAAACTCTAAAACATCATTCTGAAAGAGCCCCATATTTGACAGACATGGGCTTTAGACTTCCAGATATGGAGAAAATGCAAGTTGACATTGCTGCATTATCTTGCGCACCAAGACAATTTTATTACTCAACTGAGCCGTCTCTTGGTCATGAATCAAGCCAAATAGTAAATGATGGAATTCATAGGGCGGTTAATGAAAATAAATCTTCACATGTTGGCTTGGGTACAGTGCCATTACAAGATACCGAATTAGCAATAAAAGAACTAAAAAGATGTATTAATGAACTTGGATTTAAGGGTATACAAATTGGAGCAAGGGTGAAAGAGGATGAAGAGTTATCATCTGAAAGGCTCTATCCTTTTTGGGAAGCGGTGCAGGAACTCAATATCCCAATACTGATACACCCATCATCATTCTCAAGCCCACGGTTATCAAAATATCATATGATGAACATTATCGGGAATCCATTAGATACCACAGTTGGGATCCATTATTTGATATTTGGTGGTGTATTAGAGAAATTCCCTAATTTAAAATTTGTTTTAAGTCATGGGGGTGCATTTGCATCACATTACTTTGCGAGAATGGATCATGCGTATGGTGCACGCCCAGATTGCAGGGAAGACATCCACATGAAGCCAAGCTACTATCTCTCAAAATTTTATTTTGACACTCTTGTTTTTTCCAATGAACAATTAAGCTTCTTAATAAAGCAATATGGAGTGGATCGTATCTTACTTGGAACAGACTATCCGTTTGATATGGCTGAATTTAACCCAGTTGAGCATGTTTACCAAATACCAGAACTGACTGAGTCAGATAGGGAAAAGATTTGTGGTTTAAATGCATTGGAGCTAATGGGAATCGATGAGCGATTTTTTGAGTAACTAATTGGCGTTAAATTGAAGACTGTATATTTACTTCGTCACGCCAAATCCGATTGGGCTGATCCATATCAAATTGATAAAGATAGAGTGCTTGCTGATAGAGGGGTCAATGATGCTGCCCTCCTTGGAAGTTATGTTAAAAGAAATAATATAAACCCAAACATTATCTATTGTTCAACCGCTCAGAGATGTAAACAGACTTTGAGTTTAATGAACTTGTGCTCCGATAAAGGAAAAAAGGACATCATATATGATGATGATCTATATGGGTGCCATGCATCTTTTCTACTAAACATCCTGTTCCATCAAGATAAAAGAATTGACTCCATATTATTAGTCAACCATGAGCCCACACTATCAGATTTGGTAAGCCTCTTAGTTCCAAGAAATAAAATTCTTCGAACAGATTATCAAAAATATAATACGTGCGGATTTTCTATACTGAAATATAAGGCGAATGATTGGTCAAATATTAATCAAGAGAGTTTAGCTAGTTTTGAATTTGTGATACCCAAAAATTTATAACCAATCTTTCTCAAAAATCTTATCACCATTTTCATCAATGATAATCTTGGCTTTTCTAATAATACAATCTACAGCATCCTCTTTTTTACTGAATGTGTCAGTCCTGATAAAGTATGCCTCTTGATATTCGTCTGTATCTTTTATAATCTTCCCCTCTGTTGTAAAGGAGCCACCGCTTCTTTTTGGTTTAGGGATAATCTTATATTCTTTGTAATTATGGCTCTCATCATTTTTAGGAGAGCCACCTATTATATTTTTAATTAAATTGAACATTTTTTATCTCCCAATAATGAATTATTAGTTATTTTATAAATACAAAATATGAAATATACTATATGTAATAAGATTATGTGTCTAAATAAAAGTCATTTAGTCTGTAAAACAAGTAAAATGTTTTTTGAGTAATTCAGTTACTTAGTAAATCAGTTTCAGAACTTATTCAAAATAAAACAATAAAAACAGTAAGTTGTATAGGAGTTAATTATGGGAATATCTGGTTTTTGGCAGTGGGTGGTAATTGGTTTAATTGTGCTATTGCTATTTTCAAGGCCAGGAAAGATCTCTAAAATGCTTGGTGATCTTGGGGTTGGTCTAAGAAGTTTCAGAGACGGTGTAAAAGGTGAAATTAAAGAAACAGATGATGACACTGAAGATTCTAATAAGGATTCAAAGTAAAAGTGTAGTTGATGTTTAATATTGGCTGGCAAGAACTTCTAATTATTTCGGTTGTTATAGTTTTAATACTTGGTCCCAAAGAGCTGCCGACAGCTCTGAATACATTCTTGAAATTTTCTAGAAAAATAAAACGTATCTCAAGAGATTTTCTCGAAGAAACTGAGAGTATTCTTAGTAAGGAAGATCTTGATAAGGTGAAAGAAACTATGAGAGATATTAATTACAACAATGATCTCACAAAAGAAATTGATGAAATTAAAAATATTAAAGAATAAAAAAGCAGCACTAAAAGTTTGGATATAATGAACGATACCGAAGAATTAGATGATAAAAAAATGTCAATTTTAGATCATATTGCTGAGTTAAGATCTAGATTGATATACTCGTTTGCATTATTTATCTTCATTTTTTGTATATCAATAATAAATTTTAAATTTATAAATTTTGATACAAGCATTTCGGCACAAGTATATATTTTTTTACAGCAACCACTCGCAGATTTAATAAACGAGCGGGGAGGACGAATGATATTTACAGCTTTGCATGAAGGTTTTTTTACACAAATCAAAGTAGCTTTTTATTTGTCATTGTTTATTTCTTTACCTCTCATTCTCATCCAGATCTGGAAATATATTTCACCAGGTCTATATAAAAATGAGAAAAATATCTTTCTGCCATTCATGCTTGCCACACCATTCCTTTTTTTTCTAAGTTTCATCATGGTTTATTATGTCGTAATGCCGATCGCCTGGAATTTCTTTCTGTCATTCGAACTCCCATCCAACGGCTCAGGATTACCAATTGAAGTTGAGCCTAGGATTTCTGAATATTTATCCCTTGTTATGAGACTAATTCTTGCTTTTGGAATCTGTTTCCAATTACCAATTTTAATACTGCTTTTAGTTAGAATTGGGGTAATTGATGTAAAATGGTTAACCTCAAAGAGGAAATATTGCATACTTTTTTCATTTGTAATTGCTGCAATTTTGACTCCACCAGATGTAATAAGCCAATTTTTATTAGCATTACCATTAATACTACTTTATGAAATTTCGATAATCCTTGCCATTTTTATGAAAAAAAAGAATAAGAACTAACATACCAATTGAATATATGACTTATGCAAATTATATTAATATTAGATACAAAAATTAGGATTAATTAATATGGTCTTTATGCATACATTAATGTTTATTCAATGGATTGCGGGTCTGATTGTTTGGTTGCTAATACTAAATGTTTTAACTGAGTGGCTATTGCATTTTGGTATATTGAATTCCAGGCATTATATAGTTTCAGTAATATCTGACTTTCTTTATAAAATGACTACACCTATTTTGAACCCAATAAGAAGATATATTCCATCATATAATGGTCTTGATTTTAGCCCCCTGATTGCAATCTTTATATTATTTATCATTAAAGATCTCATCAATATCTTGATAATTAATATTTAATAGTATCGGAGAAACACATTGGTAGTTCATCCAGACCATCATCATAAATTAATTGATGGAAGAGTTATCTCAGCCAGAGTGCTTGATGAGGTGACAGAATCGATAAATGATATTAAAAAAAACGGAATTATACCAGCTTTAGCTGTAGTACTAGTTGGAGATGATCCTGCAAGTGCCGTATACGTTAGAAACAAAAAGCTTATGTGTGACAAAGTTGGTATTAACTCACTTGAATATAAGTTGGAGAGTACTACAACAGAAACTGAATTATTAGAGCTGATCGATAGGCTAAATAAGGACGATGATGTTAATGGTATTTTGGTACAGTTTCCGCTTCCTGAGCACATAAACAAACAAACTATCATTAATTTCATTAACCCAAATAAAGATGTTGATGGATTACATCCTATTAATGCGGGCAAATTAATGAATGGAATCGAAAGCTTAGTTCCCTGTACACCACAGGGCTCTCATATAATGTTAAAATCTACAGTAGATGATTTATCTGGGATGAATGCTGTTGTGATTGGCAGATCTAATTTAGTAGGAAAACCAATGTGTCAATTGTTAACAAACTCTAATTGTACAGTTACACAGGTTCATTCGAAAACGAGGAATATTGAGTCATACACGAAGAACGCAGATATACTTATTGCTGCCATTGGTATACCTAAATTTGTCAATGCTGATTGGGTTAGAGAAGGTTCTATAGTTATAGATGTTGGTATAAATAGAATAACTTATGAACGAGATGGGGAAACAAAAACTAAATTAGTCGGAGATGTGGATTTTAATGGGGTAATAGAAAAAGTTGCATATATTACACCTGTTCCAGGTGGAGTTGGTTTGATGACAGTAGCATGCCTAATGAATAACACGCTTAAGGCTACAAAATTTCAGATGGAATTGTGACTAACTGTTTTTTTTGTTTCTTTTTGCAAGTAATCTAAGCCTTAGAGAGTTGATTTTTATGAATCCACCAGCATCTGATTGATCGTAATCTGTATCACTATCCTCAAAGCTAACAAGATCAGTATCATAGAGTGAATGATTACTTTGCCTATTAGATATAAGTATATTACCTTTATATAATTTAAGAGTAATCTCTCCAGTGACGTATTTCTGGGATTCGTCAATTGCTTTTTGGAGCATCTCTCTTTCTGGCGAGAACCATAGCCCATTATATATTAACGTTGCATACTTTGGCATTAATTCATCTTTCAAATGCATTGTACCTGAGTCCAGAGTTAATTCTTCTATTGCTCTATGCGCCTTCAATAATATTGTTCCGCCGGGTGTTTCATAGATACCTCTACTTTTCATACCAACAAATCTATTTTCAATTAGATCTAATCTTCCAATTCCATTGTTTTTACCTAAGTCATTTAATTTTTCAAAAAGTGTAGCTGGGGATAGTTTTACACCACCAATTGATATTGGATCTCCACATTCAAAACCTATTGTAACTGTTGTTGGTGTATTATTTGCATCATCAATTGATAAGGTTCTTTGAAAAATATATTCTGGAGCTTCATTTTCTGGATTTTCAATTAATTTACCTTCTGATGAAGTGTGAAGAAGGTTAGCGTCAACCGAAAAAGGAGCTTCACCTTTTTTATCTTTTGGAATTGGGATCTGGTTTTGTTCAGCAAATTCAATTAATTTAGATCTTGATGTTAGTTCCCAATCTCTCCATGGAGCAATGACTTTTATTGATGGGTTCAAAGAATAATAACCAAACTCAAATCTGACTTGGTCATTCCCTTTTCCTGTAGCTCCGTGACATACAGCATCTGCACCAGTTTCTTCTGCAATTTCTATTTGCCTTTTTGCAATTAATGGCCTTGCAATAGCTGTTCCCAGTAGATATTGACCTTCATAAAGAGTGTTTGCTCTAAACATTGGGAAAATATAATTTTTAACAAAATCTTCTCTTAGATCTTCTATGTAGATTTGTTTAACACCGAACATCTCCGCTTTTTTTCGAGCAGGTTCAATTTCTTCCCCTTGACCCAGGTCGGCAGTAAATGTTACCACTTCACAATTATATTGATTTTGTAACCATTTAAGTATTATCGACGTATCTAGACCGCCGGAATATGCTAACACTACTTTTTTTATATTATTTGTCATAACTGTAGATATAAAATATTAATTAATTAAAGTATATTACTTTTTATCTCTTAATCTTAATGTTTCAGACTTCAACTGACCACAAGCTGCTAAAATATCTTGTCCTCTTGGTTTCCTTATTGGAGCTGATAATCCTGCATTATTTATTACGGCTGAAAACTTCTTTATTTGTTCCATATCCGAACAAATATAGTTAGAACCTGGCCATGGGTTAAACGGAATAAGATTAATTTTTGCTGGTATATTTCTAAGTAATTTTATTAGTGCCTTTGCGTCTGTCAAACTATCGTTAACATCCTTCAGCATTACATATTCAAAAGTAATTTTACTTGAGTTTTTTAGTCTTGGATAATTTTCGCATGCATTAATCAACTCTCTAATGGGGTATTTCTTGTTTATTGGAACTAGGATATCTCTTACTTCGTCATTTGTAGCATGTAAAGATACTGCAAGTGATACACCAATTTCATTACCAACCCTTTCAATAAATGGGACTATACCTGATGTAGAGAGTGTAACTCGTCTCTTAGAAAAAGCTAAACCGTCACAATCAGTCATTATTAATAGTGCTTTCTTTACATTATCAAAATTGTAAAGTGGCTCACCCATTCCCATCAGTACAACATTTGTAATCTTCCTTATGTTATTAGGGTTATTTCGATGCCAGTCATCTAGCCTATCTTTTGCAATTAACAATTGAGAAACAATCTCATCTGCTGTAAGATTTCTAACGAGTTTTTGCGTTCCAGTATGACAAAAAGAACAATTTAGCGTGCACCCAATTTGGCTAGATATACACAGAGTTCCTCTGTTTTTCTCTGGAATAAATACAGTTTCAATTTGATTATTGGTGGAGTTGTTTTTAGATGCAAGATCTATTAACCATTTTATTGTACCATCACTCGATTCCTGCTCCATTGTTATTGAATCCCGCGTAAAGGTGTATTTTTTAGATAGCTCATTTAGAAGCTCTTTGGGCATATTTTTTATCTCAGAGAATTCCTTTACACCCCCTAGGAATGTCCAATTCCATAGTTGTTTTGTTCGCATAGAATTGTGCTTTGTTGGGATGTTATAATTTTTGAGATCTTCGAGAAGTTCAGATTGTAATTTACCATATACTGTCTGTAAATTACTTTTATCACCGCCCTTTGGCGGTAAATTTTCATGAACGGTGATCATCATTAAATCTTATAATGCTTTCACTTTGGAATTCAAGGACATATTGAGTCTAGTTCTTGAAGACTTCTAATTACGCCTTTCAGTGAGTAGTGATCAGTTGTATTTGTTCCAAATTCTGATGTACCTTTAATAATCATTTGGTAGCCTTTTTTCATTGCCTCAATGATTTTTTGCTCTTCATCTTCAGTAACTAACCAAGCTCGCTCTCGCGCTTCATCTGTTGCTAATCTGAATGTACTATTTAATATTTTAATTGATACAGAAGTCTCCCCTTTTAATTTATATCCAATATATAAGCTTGGCTGATTATAATTTTTTCCATTTAGTTTAATTTTTGATATAAAAAAATTTGGGTTCCAATTTCTATCGTTTGGATCTTGTTTAATGGGTGTGCTGGCAATATAGCAGAGTTTTTCGCCATTAATTTCATGTGTAAAGACTCGCCAATCACCGAATCTACTTTTTAATTGTGGCTCATTTACACTTGCAGCATATAAGTTTGTGACTAATAAAAAAGATATAAGTATAATACTGGAGTGTATTAGATTTTTTCTAGATATGCGCATAAATAACTAATCCCATAAACGTTATTAGAATAAAAAAAAAATTATTTATTTTTAGTAAACAAATCTAATTATTGAGTGTTTCTATTTTGTTTTTTTTCCAATTGTTTTTAATCTATCGTACATTACGATTGCACCAGCTATTGCCACATTTAGTGAAAATTTTGTAGGTATTTTTATTATAAAATCACATTTTTGCAATGTATCTGGAGATAAAGAGCCTTTTTCTGGGCCCAAAATATACATAGCTTGTATTGGGTGGACAAAATTTGGCAAATCATCGGCATCATCAGTAATCTCAATACCAACCAATTTACATCCCTTGGGTATCATCATATCATCAATCTTTTGCCATTCGAAGTAGGGCAAATGCAAACCAGACTTCGACGTATCTGATTTATTTAATTTTGTAATATTTTCTTTTACTCTTTGATGTGGATTTACCGTGAAAACAGAGTTGGCTCCAAATGCATGAGCCGATCTAATCAAATTTCCAAGATTCATTGGTTTAGAGATATTCTGGACTCCAATTGAAAAATATCCACGTGCAATGATTGTTATATCTGTCATTTTTTTTCTGATCTGATATTATCTTCAATGTAGTCAATTTGATTTGCAAGATTGATATCTTTCTCCGTAATCATTCCTTCATCATGTGTTGTTAGCTCAATATGAACCATGTTATAACTATTTGACCAATTAGGATGATGGTCTATTTTTTCTGCTTCAATTGCTACTTTATTCATGAATAACCAAGCAGTTTTGAAATCTTGAAACTTGAAATCTTTTACAAATTTAGTTTGTTCTGGATTTGTGGGCCAAGGCAATCTTTTTGATTTAACAGTCATAATTTACCTCAATTTTAATTTAATTTGATTATAAACATTCTCAAAATTGTTAGTTTGATTATATAATAATCATATAATGTACTTGATTTCCAGTTCTACAATCACTTATATATATAGTATAAGAAATTTTATGGAGACAAAAATGGAACCAAACACTTATAGTAAATCCACTCACGCTGCTGCCGAAATTGATCAAGGGTTACGAACGTACATGTTGCGAGTATATAATTACATGGCTATTGGTCTTTTAATCACTGCTTTGGTAGCTTATTTTGCAGCTGTATCTGGTGTCTACATTGCTCTAGCACAAACTCCACTAATTTGGATAATCATGCTTGCACCTCTCGGGATGGTATTCTATCTTAGTGCGAGAATTTCAAGAATGTCTTTCAGTGCAGCACAAACATCTTTCTGGGTTTTCTCAGGTCTAATGGGATTATCATTGTCATATATTTTCCTTGCATATACAGGGAACAGTATCTCTCGCGTATTTTTGATAACTTCAGGTGCCTTTGGAGCTCTTAGTATCTATGGATATACTACGAAAAAAGATTTATCAGCATGGGGTGCTTTCTTATTTATGGGACTTATAGGGATTATTCTGGCTTCCATCGTAAATATATTTATTGGTTCAAGTGGAATGCAATTTGGAATATCTGTGTTAGGTGTTCTAATTTTTGCAGGGTTCACAGCATATGACACACAGCAAATAAAAGAAATCTATTATCAAGGCGATAGTCACGATATATCAGGTCGAAAAGCAATTATGGGTGCATTAAGATTGTATCTTGATTTTATCAACCTGTTTATATTGTTGCTTCAATTATTTGGACAAAGAAGATAGTAATTTAAATAATTCTATAGTTACTCTTATCTTTTTCTAAGATTTTTAAAACAAGGGGAAGTTCACTTCCCCTTTTTAATATCCGACCATCTGTACTTTTGATTTGATACATTCCTTGGGAGTTTTTTAGCTTTGGTATTTTGCAAATACTAAACTGAGGTAATTCGTTTGTTTTCCTATACACAGAAAAAATAGCCTGATCATTTAAAGTATCAATTGTATAATCCTTCCATTCTCCTGACACGACTTTCCGTCCATATATAATTAGTATTGAATTAAGTTCCTCTCGTGAAAATGCTGTAATTTTATTTTGTATATTTTTTTTTGGAGAATTTGAGGAATTTTCCCAATCGTTCTTTGTGTTTAAAGGTGAATATTTTTTTATATTTAAAATATTTGTCATCGAACCAATTTATATTGCTATTTTAAGTTTAGCATACATAAAAAAAATCACTATGAGAAAGATAATCTGTTGGAAAATAAATTATCATTACCCATATAAATAGAAACATTACTAAATTAATAAATAGGGAACTTTTGAGGGAAAAAATGGCAAAAAAACCGGTAAAAAAAGAATTCACAGCTGAGGTAAGTAGATTACTTCAGATTCTCACCCATTCTATATATTCAAATAAAGAAATATTTCTTCGTGAGCTAATATCAAATGCATCTGATGCCTGTGATAAATTAAGATATCTAGCAGCAAAACAGTCAGACCTCAAAACTGAAGATTTAAAAATAAATATCAAAATTGATGAAAAAGCTAAATCCATTACTATCTCTGATAATGGGATTGGGATGACATCTGAAGAGTTAGAGGAAAATCTTGGAACCATCGCAAAATCAGGAACAAAATCTTTTATTGAAAGTTTATCTGAAGATAAAAGTAGTACTATGCAAATTGGTCAATTTGGTATTGGTTTTTATTCTGCCTTCATTGTATCCAACAATGTAAAAGTGATTTCTAGGAAGTATGACTCTGAAGAGGTTAATTTATGGGCATCCGATGGAACAGGATCCTATTCAATCGAAAAATACACAAATGAGCATCCTATTGGTACAAGTATTATCATTGAGATAAATGAGGAATCAAAAGATTTTCTAGAATATGTCAATTTGAAAAGTATTATAACAAAATACTCAGATAATATAAACTTCCCAATTTTCATTATTGAACGTGATAGTAGCCCAGATGAACAAATTAATTCAGCAAGCGCAATCTGGATGAAGGCAAAGACAGACGTTACAGAGCAGCAATATCAGGAACATTATAATCTTATAAGTCACAATTTTGACAAACCATTATCAACAATACATTACAAAGCTGAGGGTAGATATGAGTATAATGTTCTATTATATATACCTTCAGCCAGACCATTTGACTTATTTGATCAACAAAGAAAAGCTAAGTTAAAGCTCTACGTAAAAAGAGTATTAATCAGTGAAGATACCGAGGTTATTCCAGCATATTTTAGATTTGTAAGCGGTGTAATTGATTGTGCAGATATTCCTCTTACAGTAAGTCGAGAAGTACTTCAAGAAAACCATATACTATTATCAATAAAAAATGCTGTAAAAAACAGAATTATTTCTACGCTTACAAAAATGGCTAAGGATGAAAATGAAACTTATGAAACCTTATGGAGGACATTCGGTGCTGTCATAAAAGAAGGTATTTATGAAGATTTTGAAAAAAAGAGCGAGCTACTAAAATTATTTAGATTTAATTCTACAAAATCTGATGAAGAATTAAGGTCACTTGATCAATATATCAAAGATCTTAAAGAGGGTCAGAAATCTATTTATTATATGACTGCAGATGATTTTGAATCCGCGATTGCTAACCCAATATTGGAAGGCTTTAAGGCGAGAGATGTTGAAGTAATAATTCTTACTGATCCAGTGGATAGTTTTTGGACTACAGTTCAAAATTTATATGAAAATTATGAATTAAAGCATGTAGCTCATGCAAAAGATGAAATAGCTGATATAGATATCACCGATAAATCTCATAAAAGAAATAATAAAAAGGATAACAGCTCTAATGTATCCGATCTGCTGCCACTAATATCAAAGATTTTAGTAGATAATGTAAGTGAAGTAAGGAGTAATGCGAGTCTGGTTGATAGTCCAGCTTGCATTGCAATTGCAGATAATGGCTATGATAAGACGATGCAAAAGATACTAAATGAGCGCCAAGGATTTCAAGTAAGTAAACCTGTACTAGAAATTAATCCAAATCACCCTATCTTCGGGTTAATCCAGAAGAAAGCAAAAAATAATAAATCTAAACAAGTAGAAACCTTAGTAAGGGTGCTACTGGATTATGCTTTAATTATGGATGGTGAGAAACCCCATAATATAAAAACATTCGGAAAAGACATACTTGAGTTATTGAATAATGTAAATTAAGGATTCGATCGCTTATAACTCAAAATGCCATATTTAATAATGAATTGATAGGGAGTCTCTAATATCCCCTGATTTTGGAGGTATAAACTTGGTTAAATCAATGCCAACAACTGCGGATTTGTATTCAGCAAATGTCGGAGTTCTTCCTAAGATTGCTGATAATACAACAACTGGAGTAGAGGCTAATAGTGACTCACCCTTTTTGGCATTTGAGTCTTCTACAACACGACCTTTGAACAACCTTGTTGATGTTGCAAGGACAGTATCGCCTTTCTCAGCTTTTTCTTGGTTACCCATACATAAATTACAACCTGGCCTCTCTAAATAAAGTATATTTTTGTATTCTGTACGCGCTGTATTCTTTGGATTTGTATCATCAAATTCAAATCCTGAGTATTTTTGCAGAATCTCCCAATCACCTTCTTCAGTTAGCTCATCTATAATATTGTATGTCGGCGCCGTAACAACTAGTGGTGCGTTAAATTTAACTCCACCCTCAGCTTTTTCAAGATTCCTTAGCATTTTTGCTACAATTTTAAGATCGCCCTTATGAACCATGCAAGATCCAACAAATCCAAGGTCTACCTTCTTTTCAGCTTTATAATAAGAAATCGGTCTGATTGTATCGTGAGTATATCTCTTTGATATATCGATATTTTCAACATCTGGGTCCGCGATCATTGGTTCAACTATTTTGTCAAGATCAACAACTACTTCTGCGTAATATTTTGCATTTGTATCAGGCTTTAATGTTGGTTTTTCATTTGTTTTTATTTGATTAATTCTTTTGGTAGCAATGTTAACTAGATTATTGAGCATGCCACTTGAGTTATCCATACCTTTCTCAATCATAGTTTTTATTCTAGATATTGCTATTTGAAGTGACTCAATTAAGGTTTCATCATTTGAAATACAAATTGCAGCTTTTGCTTTCATTTCTGCAGACCAATCTGTAAATGTAAATGCCTGATCTGCAAGTAGTGTACCAATATGTACCTCAATTATTCTACCTTGGAACACATTTTCATCAAATTGCTCAAGCATTTGAGCTTGTGTTGCGTGAACAACATCTCTAAAATCCATATGGCTTTCCATTTTACCTTTGAAAGTAACTTTAACTGACTCTGGGATAGGCATTGAAGCTTCACCAGTTGCTAATGCAAGGGCTACCGTTCCTGAGTCAGCACCAAAAGCGACACCTTTTGACATTCTTGTATGAGAGTCACCTCCTATAATTATTGACCAATCATCAACGGTTATGTCGTTAAGAACTTTGTGAATAACATCAGTCATGGGGTGATAATTATCTTTTGGATCACGGCCTGTAATGAGCCCAAATTGATTCATAAATTTCATTAATTTTGGAGTGTTTTGTTGGGCTTTTAGGTCCCAAACTGATGCTGTATGGCATCCTGATTGATATGCGCCATCTATGGTAGGCGCAATAGTTGTTGCTGCCATTGCTTCTAATTCTTGTACGGTCATTGGACCAGTAGTATCTTGCGAACCAACTATATTTACCTTCACCCTCACATCAGAACCTGCATGTAGGGTAATTTTATCATCAACACCAATTGCATTAGCGTTAAATATTTTCTCTACTGCAGTCATTCCTTGATTTGGAATTGATACAATATTTGTTTCTGCATAGGGTGAATTCAAACTAATTTTTAAGATCTGACATGCAAGATTTTGAAGTTTTTTCCCAAATACAACTGCATATGAGCCACCTGCTCTGATAAAATCGAGATTCTGTTGTGTAAATGCAGATGATATATCAACTAATTCTTTTTGACCTGTTTCATTATAGAGTTTCTTTGTTTTTGTATTAATTTTTAGTACAGTACCAGTATCAACTGTGTAAGTTTGTGTGAGAACAGGGTTTCCGTCATTGTTTAATATTGGATGTCCATTATTATCAAGAGCCTTAATCCAATTCTTTAAGTTGATACCGATGCCACCAGTAACCTCAACAGTTGTTTGAAATATTGGTGAGATTCCGTATGAACCTGCAACGATAGGTGCAAAATTTACAAATGGCACATATGGGCTTGCTTTTTTCCCAGTCCATAAGGCTGCATTATTCACACCAGACATGCGAGATGAACCAACTCCCATAGTACCCTTTTCGGCTATGAGCATAATTCGTTTGTCTGGGTGTTTGTTTTTTAGTTCAAGAATTTTAGATTGTGCCTCATCAGAAATAAAACATTTTCCATGTAATTCTCTATCTGCTCTTGAATGGGCCTGATTTCCAGGAGAGAGTAGATCCGTTGAAATATCACCCTCTGCAGCAATGTAGGTTACCACGTCTATTCCTTCTTCAACATCAGGAAGGTTTGTGAAGAACTCAGCATGGGCATAGCTTTGTAGGATATCTGTTGCAATTTTATTACCATTTTCATAAGCTTGTTTGAGTCTCTCTATATCTGCATCATATAAAAACACCTGACTTTTGAGAATATTACTGGACTGATGAGCTGTCTCTTCATTGTTACTTAATGCAAGATCAATTAGGACTTTGATGGATGGGCCACCTTTCATATGAGATAATAATTCAAAAGCAAATTTATTATCTATTTCTGGAATCTGAAGTGAGCCCAATATGATTTCTTTTAGAAACTTTGCTTTCTCTTTTGCTGCACCAGTTGTACCCGGCAACGTATTGTAAATTAGATGATTTAAGCAATCTTTTTTATGATTAGTATTTTGTTTTATGTGGCTAATTAGTTCTATAACTGTTTGACTATCTTCAATTGGTTTTGGATTAAGACCCTCTTTTTTTCGTGTCCCTATATCTTTTAAATAATTTTCATATGCACTCATTTTTTGCTCATTTTTTATCTTCTAATTAACCTAAATTTTTATATTGTTTTACCATGATAGAAAAGACATTCAAGTATATTTTGATCGTGTAAGTATTTAATGTTATCTATATAATTATAAATAAACAAACACAATTTTATGCTTATGAAATTACACATACAAGGTTTGAATTTTTCTTATGGAGAAAAAAAAGTTTTTGAAGATACTAACATTGATCTTTCAGCTGATAAAATAACAGTTCTTTTTGGTAAGAATGGAACAGGAAAGTCGACTTTGTTAAAGTTGATCGCAGGGATAGAAAGGTGTGATGAAGGTGATATTTTATTTTCAGATAAAAATGGTTCAATTTTCGCACCAAAAGGAATGATTGCGTATCTTGGCCATAAATTAGTTTTAAAAGAAGAACTAACAGTTGAACAAAATATTTCTTTTTGGAGTGATTTTTATCAAAATACTTTGGATGAAAATAATTTTCGACTCTTAGAAATAGACAGATTAAGATATTTGAATGTATCAGAGTTATCTCAGGGACAAAAGAAGAAGCTTGCCTTCATGAGGGTGCTTTTATCAAACAAACCAATTTGGTTATTAGATGAACCTCTGTCTAATCTCGATATGGACTCAACAGAAACAATTAAAAAACTTATTTCGGATCGTATATCAGCAGATAATTTGGTTTTAGTTACCTCACATACAAAATCAATTTTTTCAAAAGAACAAATCATTACTCTTGGCAATTAAAAATATGAACCATATAGTCCCAATAATAAAAAGAGATCTCCATATTTACTTTAGAAATAAATCATCAATATTAATAGCCATTATTTTTTTTCTTGTTGTGACCTCCATACTTCCAATTGGGATAGGACCAGATATCAAAGTACTTGAATCAATATCCCCTGGGTTACTCTGGATTGCATTTTTTTTGTCGATTTTATTAAATATAAGTATTGTTTTTGAGAATGATTTTAAGGATGGTTCTTTGGATTTAATTTTAATCGAGTCTGAATTACCCGAGTTAGCCATTATTAGTAAGATCATCAGCTTCTGGCTAATTGTAGTTCTACCCTTAGTGATTTTTTTACCACTTGGGGGGATTATTTTAAATCTACCATTAGGTAATATTAAGCAAATAATTTTAATGATAATTATAAGTAGTCCCTTTATGATTTTGATCGCTTCTATGGGCTCTGCAATGGCATTGCGTGTATCAAATCCTAGCTTACTAATAACAATATTGATAATACCATTTTATATTCCCATATTAATTTTTGGTACTTTACCTTTTATTGAAAATGATATTATGAATTTTAGTTTTTCTAGATCACTTATGCTTTTAACTTCTGCATCAATCTTCGCAATTGTATTTGTGCCATATTTATTGATATATGTACTAAAAGTTAATTCTGATTGAGGTTTAATTTGAAAGTTTTTAATCCAAATCGACTACTAAATCTAATCAATAAGTTTGTTTTGTACATATTTATTCTAGGTTGTCTTTTCCTTGCATTTGGTTTTTATTATGTTTTCTTTATATCACCAAATGATTACCAGCAGGGCATCATGGTAAAAATTATGTATATTCATGTTCCATCTGCTTGGTTGAGTATGGGAATTTATACCTCAATTGCTATTGCAAATTTATTATTTTTGATAAGAAAAATACCAACGGCTTCAATAATTGCAAAAGCATCTGCACCTTTAGGATTGATTTTTACACTTATTGTTCTTATATCTGGCATATTTTGGGGAAGGCCAATGTGGGGTGTATGGTGGGTTTGGGATGCACGTTTAACATCCATGTTGGTGCTGTTGTTTATTTATCTCGGCTTAATATTGATTTACAGGATGGAAAATGGTGAAAATAAATACTCAAAAATTGCTGCGGTTTACTCAATACTAGGACTTATTAATATTCCAATAATTAAATTTTCAGTTGATTGGTGGAATACATTACATCAGCCAGCAAGTGTATTAAGACTTGATGGTCCCACAATACATACGAGTATGTTATATCCATTATTGATTGTTTTTCTTGGTTTTATATTCTTATTCTTATATTACTTATTGTTGTCTATAAAGATTGAACTGCTTGAAAACAAATTCAGACAATCCAAAGCAAATTAAGAGGTTAGATATAATTGATGGAAAATTACTATCTATATTTTATTTTATTTTCATACTGTACTGCAATTATTCTTATATCAATTTATCATATTCATTTGAATAAAAGACTCAAAAAGATTAACTCAATGAATGATAGTGGAAGGGAGAGGCGTGAAAAAAGGAAATAAAAAGAATTTCTTCTATTTAATCCCATTATTCTTATTTCTTATACTTATCTATTTTTTTTATGATAGTTTGCAGAGAGATAATAATAATCTTATCCAGAAGAATAGCTCAGTTTTTACAGGGAAAGCTTTCCCTAAAATTGAATATCAAGATGTAGAGCTAGATGGAACAATATATTCAGGTTTTGGTAATATTGATTTTCAAAAAAATGAAATTTCTTTAGTTAATATTTGGGCATCTTGGTGTACTCCTTGTAGAGCTGAACATGAGTATTTGATGGAACTTAGTGATTTATCTATTCCAATATATGGGATTAATTACAGAGATAAATATGAAAATGCTGATAGTTTTTTGAAAGAATTAGGAAACCCATATTCAGGTATAGGCTTTGATTTGGATGGAGTGTCTGCAGTGACATTGGGAATATTTGGTGTGCCAGAAACTATTATTGTTGGGAGAGAAGGTAATATTGTAAAGAAGTATCTCGGACCTATCACTCCCATTCAAGCTGAAGAAATTAAATCCATGTGGATGGGTATTTAATAAATTAAGTGTAAGAGTAGAATTTATAGCTTATAATTAAAACGTTATATTAAATAAAAAAAGGGATAAGAAATATGATTTATGAGATTAGGGTATATCATTGTACACCAGGAAAATTACCAAAGGTCTTGGACAGATTTGAGAATGTTGTTTTCGGTTTTTGGGAAAAATATGGAATTAAATCAGTTGGTTTCTGGACTACTCTTATTGGGCAGTCGAATATGGATGTTACTTATTTGCTTGAATGGAACTCACTTGCTGAGCGTGAAGAAAAATGGAATGCATTCCAAGCAGACCCAGAATGGATTAAAGCGAGAGCAGCAACAGAACCTGATGGACCACTCGTATCTTCATATTCAAACCAGATTTTGCAACCTACAAAATTTTCAAAATTAAAATAATATAATTAAATGGAGGAATAAATGTCAACAAAGCTGGGCTCTAAAACAGCAGAACATTCTTCAGAAAGAAAAATTGCGGACCATAAAATCGTTCTAGAAAATGATGAGATTATTGTAACTCATTGGACTTTTAAACCAGGTGAACAAACAGGATGGCATTTGCATGAAATGGATTATATGCCAATTCAATTGTCAACAGGAAAATTAATGTTTGAATTTCCAGATGGCACAACAAAAGAAATAAATTATATTCCAAAAACCACTTCTCTTGTTAAGGCGCCATTAGAACATAATGCGATAAACACAAGCAATGAAGACGTTGTTGCTCTTGAAATAGAATTTAAGAAATAAAATTGTTACTATCAATATGTCTGAAGAAAATAAACTACATAGTAAAGTAGCGGTAATTACTGGTGCAGCTCAAGGGTTGGGCGAAGCAATAGCAAAGGAATTCGCCAGGCAGGCGGCCAAAGTTATTTTAGTAGATATAAATGAACAAGAAATCAAAAGGGTAAAATCTGAAATAGAGGATGAACAGTTGGTCGCTGACATATGTATAACGGATGTTTGTAATTCAAAAGCTGTAAATGAAACATTCAAAGACATAATAAAAAAATNTAAGAAGATAGATATTTTGGTTAACGGCGTGGGTGGATTCCATAAGTTTGATAAACTGACTGATATTGATGACGCAGAGTGGCATAAAGTAATTAATACTAATCTTAATTCTGCATTCTATTGNACAAGAGCTGTGATGGAATCAATGGAAAAAAATAAGTTTGGCAGGATAATTAACATCTCATCAGGAGCAGGCATAGCTCCAAACCCACACGCACCATCCTACGTACCATATGGCGCTGCAAAAGCTGGTCTTTTAGGAATGACTAAACTACTAGCGCGAGATGCAGGAGAATATGGAATAACAGTTAATGCTATAGCACCTGGTACGGCATTGACTCCACGTGTAAGGAGAGTAAGAAATGAAGAAAGTATCAGAAATATTGCACAAATGAATCCGATGAGAAATTTAATTGAACCGATTGATTGNGCTAAAGCTGCACTTTTTTTGGCATCTGAAGATGCAAGGTATGTTACTGGTATTACTATGATGGTAAATGCTGGTAATCTAATTTTTTAATTTAAAGTTTGACCCAATCTTTGCTCTTAATTGATTTNTCCATTGCTTCTAGTATTGCGANATTTTCAATCTTTTGATCATCAGTAAATCTATACTCAATTTTGCCTCTAATAGCTCTAGACCAATCTTCAAGATTTCTTTTAATTGTATCTGTTGCTGGGAATAGTTCTTTAACTGGATCATCTCCAATTAGACAATACGTTAGTTCATTTTCAGCTTTATACATAGGATGTTTTAAGTCCCTTACTTCAGCCCACATTTTATCTCCAAATGCACTTATTCGGCAGTAATATGGTGTTTTAGAAATAACAGATAATTGACCTGTAGCACCATTTTTAAATTTTAGCATTAACACAGATAAGTCGCCGGTTTCAAAATCTAAAACTTGACTGGATGATTGAGCGAATAAACCATCAACGCTTCCAAACATTGAAATAAATAGATCAGTCATATGAACACCGGTTCCAGTCATGCCACCAGCTGGAGCTTCTTGATTAGATCCTCGCCAATTGTTTGGTTCCAGTGCTGCAAGTATATCGTGGGACCAGTTTGCTTCAATATGCATTTTTTCTCCGAACTTTTTATCCTCTATCAGTGATTTAAGTCTTTCCATAGCCGGGTCAAATCTTCGCTCATGACCAATCCCTAGAACTAACCCAGCGTTTTTTGATGCTTGAATAATTTTTTCTGCTGATTTTTTTGTTAAGGTTATCGGTTTTTCACAGAATACTTGCTTATTGGAATGTATGGCTTGCAAGACTTGTTCTTCATGTTGTGTATTTGGAGTGCATATTATTATCGCATCGATAGAGTCATCCTTTAGCATATCTTGGTATGTATCGAAAAATATTATATTGTTTTCACTCAAAAAACTGTGATGTTTTTCTTTACTTCTTGAGGATGCTGCAACAACCCTTATATCATCACTATTCTCAAGNGTTTTTATGATAATCTTACCCCACCAACCTAAGCCTAAAAGACCTGCCTTTATCATTTTTCACCTACTAACTGAATATCATTATTGTTATTGAAACTGCTTAATATTATAGTATCAACTATAATTTAGCAATTAAGTTGGAGATTAATATGAAAGCTTTAGTTCTTGAGTCAAGAGGTGCCCCTTTTGTTTATAAAGATGTTAGTGACCCAAAACCAAATGATAATGAAGCGGTTGCAAGAATTATTGCTTGTGGCTCAGGGTTGACAATTCAGCATGTAAGGGCTGGNAGAATTAAAGTGGATTATCCAAGAATAATTGGTCATGAGATTACTGCGGTCATTGAAGAAGTAGGAAAAAATGTGACAAATGTAAAAGTTGGTGATGCAGTTACGGCATACTTTTATTTAACATGTGGTCATTGTAAATGGTGTCAAAATAATAGAGAAACATTGTGTGAAAATTTTGGAGGGTATGTTGGTAGGGAAGTAGATGGTGCATATGCAGAGTATATGAAGTTACCATCACAAAATTTTTTAAAAATACCTGATGGACTTGATTGGAAGAATAATCCAGCTGAGGTTGCTGTAATTTGCGATGCAATAGCAACACCATTTAAAGTTATAAGACACGCATCTGTAAAAACTCAAGATACTGTTGCAGTGATTGGAGCGGGAGGCGGACTTGGGATTCATATGGTAATGATGGCAAAATGGGCACATAGTAATGTTATTGCAGTCGATGTAGCAAGTGATAAATTTGATGCATGTAAAAAAGCAGGGGCTGACCTTTGCATAAACCCAAGGGAACATAATGATAATCAAGTCTTCTATGATTATACAAATGGAATGGGCGTAGATGTTGTTATTGACTTTGTATCAAGCACTGAGTCATTGAACCTAGGATTTTCTATTTTAGGCCGTGGTGGCAGATTAGTGACGCTAGGAGGAGGAGGTCCTCAGAATGTTGTTAATGCCTATGCTGGTGATCTTCTTAATAAAGAAGCAGTTGTCATGGGAAGTCGATATGCAACTAAACAAGAGGTGATAGACTCACTTGAATTAGTAGCNAGAGGTGATGTGTGGCCGCTAGTGACAGATATTAGAAATATGAAAGAAGCNGAGCAGCTTCATAAACTAGTAGAAGATGCAAAAGTTACAGGTAGAGCTGCTTTACTAATTAAATAATAAAACAAACTATGAGGTGTTATGAATACAATGAATGTGTATCTATCTGGAGAAATCCATACTGATTGGCGTGAACAGCTAATTGNTTTAACAAAAAAAAGGGGTCTTAATGTAGAATTTTCTGGCCCTGTCACTATTCACGAAAATAGTGATGATTGCGGTGTTAATATTTTGGGACCAGAGCCTAATTCTTTTTGGCATGACCACAAGGGGGCTAAGATAAATGCAATCCGAACAAGAAATTTAATCCAAAAAGCAGACTTGGTTGTGGTGAGATTTGGTGAAAAATATAAGCAATGGAATGCCGCTTTTGATGCTGGTTATGCTTCNGGACTAAACAAAGCATTGATAATAATGCATGATGAACAGCATGCACATGCCCTAAAAGAAGTTGATGCAGCNAGTTTAGCTGTCACATCAACACCTGAACAAGTGGTCAAGATCATAGAGTATGTTATGAATGGTAGTTTAGATAATTAGTTAAAAGTATATTTTATTAGAATTCTTTGTGATGTAAATTCTATGAATTTATGAAATAAAATACCTATAATAGCTAGTAAAAATAAACAAGCAAACATGCGTGGTATATTTAAACGGTATCCTGCTTCTAAAATTCTGAAAGCAAGACCCGACTCAGAGCCTCCGCTTCCAGCCGCAAATTCTGCCACTATCGCTCCAATTAGTGAAAGCCCTGCTGATACTTTTAACCCTGCTACTACACTCGGTATTGAATTGGGGACTCTCAGATGAACTAAGGTTTTGAATTTGGAAGCTTTATATAATTTAAACAAATCAATTAAATCTGCATTAATAGAATTCAAACCAAAAATAGAATTTGTTAAAACAGGAAAAAATGCAACCAACCAAACGCAAATTAGTAATGCTACTTTTGTACTATCCACGTAAATAACTATTAATGGTGCTATTGCTACTATGGGTGTAACTTGTAAAATAATTGCAAGCGGCAAGACTGTACTTTGTATTATTTTTGAGTAACTCATAACTAATGCAATGAATATTCCTCCAGTTGAAGCGAGCAAGAAGCCTAAAAAAGCAACTTCAAGTGTATTAGTCATTGCAGGAAGCAGAATAGGCCAATCATTGACTAGCGTTATTATAATGAATGAAGGTGAAGGAAGTATATATTGAGGTACTTGATAATATCTGATACAAATTTCCCAAAAAATCATCAATGATAAAATCACAATCATTGAAGAAAATTTTAATATTGTTACACTAAGTATATTTTTATTTTTCATAAATATGTGTGTTTATGGGTAATGAGTTCTTAATTTTTGATAAATTCTTGAGTAAATATATCGTCAATATTTTCAAGCTCTTTAACTACATCATACTCTAACATTTTTTTATAAAATGCTTGGACTCGGTTTGATGAAAAATAACCTATCCCATTTTCTAGTGTATCATCTGACTCGATTATCCCATATTCTTTGAGTTTGCTTATGGAATAATTAATTTTTCCATCAGTCATATCAGGGTTCTCTATTTTGATTAGTTTATTTGCTTTTGTAGAATCGCCATAGAGGTATTTTTCCCAACCAATCTTTGATGCATCAATAAAACATTGAATATCCTCTGGTCTGTTTGTGATAGTTTCATCAAGAACTTCTATGGTTGTTGCGTATGTATTAAAACCATGATCAGCTAATAAGAATATATTTGGTTCAACTCCTAATTCTTTCTTTATAACGTAAGGTTCAGACGTCAGGTATCCCTGTTGAGCGGAATTAATATTTGCAAGGAATGGACTTGGATTAAAAAGATATGGCCTTCTTTTAGATGACTGAAATCCATATTCCTCTTCCATCCACTTGTAGAATGTTACAAGACCCAAATCGCTAATGAATATTGGGTCTGCATTTTTAATACTTTCCCAATTTTTTAAGTCACCATCGGGATGAGAAATAATTATTTGAGGATCTTTTTGGAAAAAAGATGCTACCATTTTGATTGGGATATTTTCAGAGCGTGCATTTATTAACTGTATAAGATTACCTCCCATATAAAGGTCAATTTTCTTTGTTATTAATTTTGCTCTATTGTTGCTATTAGGGCCACCTTGAACGATTTNAAGATCTAAGCCACAATTTGAATATTCATTATCGGCTAATGCTTGATAGAATCCNCCATGCTCTGGTTGAGCAACCCAATTTGTAGCAAATATCATCTTATTATTTGCATGTGCACTATCAATGAGGAATATTAGTATTAAAGTAATTAATGTTTTCATTGGCTATTTCATATTGTTTTGTAATCTGTTAAGGTTTATTTATTAATATAACATAATGATTTTTTTCCAATTAACAATTGGAGTTTTATTTTTTAAATTAGAGATCATTAAGAAAAAATAAATTACCACAGAACATTATACGTTTAATGTATTTATATTTGCCAATCGCTGAAGTTTCCGTAAATCTTTTCGTAATATTTGGAATGGGTGGTGCAGTAGGTATTTTATCAGGAATGTTTGGTGTTGGTGGTGGGTTTTTGATGACACCCCTTTTGATATTTTATGGGATACCACCAATCGTTGCTGTCGCAACTGAAGCTAATCAAATTGTTGCATCCTCAATTTCTGGTGCATTCGCCCATTGGAGAAGAAAAGCAGTTGACTTCAAAATGGGTACAATTCTTCTTTTAGGGGGTATTATTGGTTCCTTCATTGGGATTGAGTTATTCGTTTTTTTAAAAGATCTAGGACAAATTGATTTAATTATTTCTCTATCATATGTAATTTTATTGGGTGCAATCGGAACGCTCATATTCATTGAGGGGATGAGGTCAATGATTGCTCATCGAAATGAAACATTAGTTCAAGTAAAAAAACGAAAAGACAGAACATGGGTTCACAGTCTGCCTATGAGAGTTAGATTCAAAAAGTCTGGCTTATATATAAGTATAATTCCTCCTATTGTAATTGGTCTTGCTGTTGGCATTATGGCATCAATTATGGGTGTTGGTGGCGGATTTATTATGGTCCCGGCAATGATCTATTTATTACATATGCCAACTAATGTTGTTATTGGAACATCTCTATATCAGATCATATTTGTAACAAGTTTAGTTACAGTTCTCCATGCATATGAGAATCAGACAGTTGATGTGATGTTAGCTATGATTCTAATGAGTGGTGGGGTTGTGGGAGCGCAAATTGGTGCAGCTTTGGGTCATAAATTAAAAGCTGAGCAACTTAGATTTCTATTGGGAATATTAATATTAGCTGTTTGTGCGAAAATGTTAATTGAATTAGCTGTTGAACCAAAAGATATATATGTGATTACAGATGCTATACAATAAATTCAAACTTTCTTTGATGGCTCTTATGATATTATTTGGATTAAATCAATTATCTCATGCTGCTCTTTCTGAAAATGATTTGGTCACACAAATTGACGATCAGCATATACAAATAGGATCAAATTTCTTCGGCGAAGAATTACTCGTTTTTGGCGCTATGAGTGGACAAGATTTATCAAAATC
This sequence comes from Rhodobiaceae bacterium, assembly GCA_002704755.1. Lineage (GTDB taxonomy): Bacteria > Pseudomonadota > Alphaproteobacteria > Rhizobiales > TMED25 > TMED25. Next base: position 252,344 of record PAHC01000011.1, on the reverse strand, counting down.
TGACATTATAATTAAAGTTGAGGGAGTATCAAAGTCCTTATCAGTCAGAGAAAAAAAAAATAAATACGGCATCTGGATTAATGATGCTGAAATGGTAATTGATAATATCCCAAGCTTCTATGCAATTTATAGTAATAGGAATATTAGGCGAATTACATCCGAGAGTTTATTAAAAGAACAGCTTATTGGGATATCAAACCTTAATTTTAAGAGTGATTTTGATTCAGACAGATCAAAGATTATTGATCAAGCAATTATAAAAAAAAATAAAGAAAAAGGGATATTCATAGAAAAATTTACAGGTATCAGAATTATTGGAGATAGACTATTTCGTTCCTCAATTGAATTACCACAGGATATCAAGGAAGGAACTTATGAAGTCTCTATATATTTCTTTGAAGATCAGCAATTAGTTGACAAGGATACATCAAATGTCTTTGTAAACAAAACACAATCCGGCAAGTTTATTTATAACCAAGCTAATGAAAATCCATTATTATATGGAGTATTTTCAGTGCTTATAGCATGGGCAGCAGGTCTATTAGTCGCTGGAATTTCAAGAGTTAGATAAGCAATGACTCTATTCTACTTTTGTACCAATTATTTCAGTTAGCGAGTGAACACCAAGTCTTTTTATTTCATTGTGAAGTTCTCTCTTAATATTGTTAATTAGAGCAGGGCCTTCATAAATCATCGCGGTGTACAGCTGAATTAAAGAAGCGCCATACATCATCTTTTCAATGACATCCTGACCTGTAAAAATACCACCCACTCCTATTATTGGCAACTCCCCATTACTTAATTTGTATACATCTTTTATCATCATAGTAGATTTTTTCATAAGTGGTTTTCCTGATAAACCTCCATCTTCTGAAGAATGTTTTATACTTTTTAGTTTATCCCTTGAAATAGTTGTATTTGATATGATCAAACCATCAATATTATACTCTATACAGCCAGATACAATTTTTTTGAGATCATTTTTTGATAATTCTGGAGCAAGTTTTATCAAGATAGGGGTATTGAGTCCATTTTTCTTCATCTCAGAGATTGTTTTTAGAAGTAAATTAAAATTTTCACCTTTCTGTAAATTTCTCAACCCAACTGTGTTGGGAGATGAAATATTTATAGTCAAATAATCTGCAATTTTTGCAAACTTATTTACACCGAGAACATAGTCATTAATTTTATCCTGAGAGTCTCTATTTGCACCAACATTGATACCAATAATACCTTTCTTTTGAAGAATATTTAGCCTCTTAAAAATTACATCCATACCATCATTATTAAAGCCAAGCCGGTTTATAATTGCGTTGTCTTCTTCTAGTCTAAAAACTCTAGGTTTTGGATTTCCCTCTTGAGGCTTTGGAGTAATAGTCCCCACTTCGGTGAAGCCAAAACCTGAAGATAGAATTTCATTTGGTACCTCACCATTTTTATCAAAACCGGCAGCAAGCCCAATTGGATTTTTGAATTCTCTATTAAAAATTGTTTGTGAGAAACTTTTACTATCTTCTATCGGTGGTTGTCTTACACCTAATTTTATTGATGATATAGCGAGCTGATGAGCCTTTTCTGGTTCGATAAGAAAAGCTAATTTTCTAAATTTTTTGTAATAACTCATGAATTATTTATAAATTTACCTTCAAGTGCATTTTCAATCAAATCTTGTGTATTTTCGATACCATATAATAAAACAAAAGATCCAAATCTAGGTCCATCCTTCTGACCTAATAAAACTTCGTATATTGCACTAAACCAGTTTCGTAAAGGTTCAAACTCATGTTCTTTCCCGATTCTATAAATTTCAGTTTGTATATTTTCAGGATCGAGCTCACCATTAAAGTTATCTAAAACATCTTTTAATTCCATTAGGGCTAACTTCTCTTTGTCACTTGGTATCCTATAGGTTTTATTAGGTTTAACAAAATCATTAAAGTAATTGATAGCAAAACCAATCATATTATCTATCAAAATCTCATTACCTAGTAACAAGTCTGCGTCATAATAATTTTTTAAAAACCCCCACAGTATCTCCTTATTTATAGAATTTGATGCACTTACCAGGTTCAGTAATAAAGAAAATTGAATATCTATTGAATCATTTGGAGGGTTACCGCTGTGTATGTGCCAGACTGGATTCTCATAATTTATAACCATCTCTTCTTTTAGTGTCTTGGTATAGTTTTTGAGATGAGCGCTATATTCATCCATATTTTTTGGGATAACATCAAAATATAATCTTTTAGCTTTTCTTGGCGATTGATACATAAAAAGTGATAAGCTATCTTGTGATCCATACTTCAACCATTCATCAATTGATAGTCCATTCCCACGGGATTTTGATATTTTCTCACCATTTTCATCCAGAAATAATTCATAATTGAAACCTTCGGGAGGCTCTCCTCCAATCGCTTTACAAATTTGGCTACTGAGTTTAACTGAGTCAATAAGGTCTTTTCCTGACATCTCATAATTAATTGACAGTGCTTTCCATCNCATGGCCCAGTCAGCTCTCCATTGCAGCTTAACGTTCCCATTAAGTATATCTGTTTCAGTCTCTTTGCCTGTTATTGGGTTTGTATAACTAATTGTGTAATCAATTGGGTTGATTTCATTTATCTTAACCTGAAANACTTGTCTAGTTTCTTTACATATAGGAAGAAACGGACTATAACTTGCCTTTCTTTCATCCCCAAGTATCGGCTTTACAATATTAAGTATCTTTTCATGGTTGAGTAGAATTTCAATGAGGACTTTATTAAACTTTCCCTCTTTATAATAGTCAGTTGAACTAATAAATTCATATTCAAATGAAAAATCATCTAAGAATTTTTTTAACCTGTTATTATTATGTTCTCCAAAACTAGTATAAAGTCCAAAAGGATCTGGTACTTCAGTAAGAGGTTTACCAATATGTTTTGACGTGGAGTCTTGATTTGGTATGTTATCTGGGACTTTCCTGAGTGCATCCATATCATCGGAGAAGCATATAAGTTTTGATTTTACCTTGTTGTTTGTGAGTACCTTAAACGCATTTTGAACCATCAATGTCCTCGCTACTTCACCAAAAGTTCCAATGTGTGGCAATCCAGATGGACCATACCCTGTCTCAAAAATAACTGTATCAGTTTTTACATCTTTTGTTTTTTCGATTACTTTTTGTGCCTCAACAAACGGCCATGCTTTTATATCGCTGAAGTCTACCATTAATATTTGACGCTAAAAAAAAATTTAATCATGAAAATGTTTTGACAACTTTAGTCCTTGAGACTGATAAGTTGAACCAATATCCGTACCATACAACTTTGATGGAGGTTCTGCAAGTTTCTCATATTTTAATCTTGCAATTATTTGATTATCTTCAATATAAAATGGTACATCGAGACTTCTAACTTCCAAAACGCCTTTACTTCCTTTACTTAAATCTTCAGCATCACCGAAGCCAGGATCAAAAAAGCCCGCATAATGAACTCTTAGTTCACCCATAGATGGATCTATTGGGACCATTTCAGCAGCATATTCTGCTGGTATTCTTACATATTCACTTGAAGCTAAAATATAAAATTCATTTGGATCTAATACCAATCTTTTTTTATCGTTTTCATATATTGGATCCCAATATTCATTCTTATTATAATAGCCAATCCTATCCAGATCGATTGGAGGAGTGTAATGCTTTGCCTTGTATCCGATTATTTTATCAGAGCTGGTTAAGGATACTCCAAGTTGGAGTCCATCTAATATCCTTGCAACACCGTTTACAAGACCAAATCCATTATATTTATTTGAGAGTTCTTTGTGCAATAATTTAAGCTCTCTATCAGAAATTATTGACCTTTGTTGTTCTAATTGGGAAGGGTTTTTTCTGATAAATCTTAACTGACTAAGACGAGAATTCTCGCGAATAATTATGGAATACTTATGGGGTGATATTTCAGCATATAACGGTCCACTATAGCCAGGAAGTATTTTATCAAAAGATTGAGTTTTATCTGCAATTATTCTAGTAAAAACATCTAATCTACCTGTTGAACTCTTTGGATTTGCAATGGCCCAAATACTTTCTGGTAATTCAAGAAATTCTTTCAATTCTACTAAATATACACAATTTCTTTCCAAAACAGCTCCGTTTTCAATTTCAAACTCATGATCAATAAGGTCGTGAGCACACTCAAGTACACTTTTATTACCATTTGGTATGAAACTTGCACGAATTCTATAAGCTTTTTTCCCTAATCTTAAATCAAGGCTTGCAGGTTGTATTTGTTGGTCTGGAATTTGATCTATTGATTGGATCTTTTTCCTAGTTATCAATGTTTTTATAAGGCTGTAAGGCAGGATACCACTAGCGCCAGTCAGACTCTGGTTTTTATTTTCTATACTTTCGGGGTATTGAATATTTTCGTTTAATAGGCTCATCATGACTTTTTTTGTATCATTATACATAAAAATGAGTATATAAATAGCTAAATGTAGCTAAATTAAACAACATTTAAATATACATTTTAGTCAAAAATTAGTTAGTTTTAAAAATTGTTTTTTTAATACTAATTCTGTTTTTAATTAACTTAAATGTTATGAATGCATAAAAATGGATAAGAAATTAAAAGAAAGAAACTTAAGCATACAAACTAAATTTATCCACGATGGATCTTTGAGGTCTCCAAATAATGAAACTTCAGAAGCAATTTATTTAACATCGGGTTATGTCTATAGTTCAGCAGAAGAGGCAGAGGCAAGATTCAACGGGGAAATTGATGGATACATCTACAGTAGATACTCAAATCCGAATCTATCTATGCTTCAAACAAAATTGTGTGAGATGGAGGGGGCACAGGCAGCAAGATTAACTGCGTCAGGAATGGCTGCAGTATTTTGGTCGCTCTTTACAAATGTGCAAGCTGGAGATCATATTGTAGCTGCGGATGCGATTTTTGGGTCATGTCTCTCTATATTGAAAGATATTCTTCCAAATTATGGAATTGAAGTAACAATTGTGAGGGCAACAAATATAGAAGCTTGGAAACAAGCTATAAAGAAAAATACAAAAGTATTTTTCTTTGAAACACCAACAAATCCAATGCTCGAGATATTAGACATTGAGACCATATCCAATATAGCAAAGGAGAATGAAATTAAAGTTATAATTGACAATGTTTTTGCAACTCCCTTGAGACAAAGACCGCTTGAACTTGGTGCTGATATTGTTATTTATTCAGCAACGAAACACATAGATGGGCAAGGTAGGTGTCTAGGAGGTGTCATTCTTGGGGAAGCTGAATTTATTGAAAATAAACTTCATGATTATCTAAAACATACTGGGCCAGCATTAAGCCCTTTTAATGCATGGGTTATGATGAAGGGTTTAGAAACTTTGTCTGTTAGAACTGATAGGCAAATAGAAAATGCAAATTTAATTGCTGAGTATTTAAAAACTTTATCAGGGGTCTCTCAAGTAATATATCCTGGACATAATGACCATCCACAATTTGAAATTACACAGAAGCAAATGATTGGCGGTGGGCCCTTGGTTACATTCAAGATTAACGGTGGTAAGGAGGCGGCTTTTAATTTCCTTAATAAATTGGAAATTGTAAAAATATCAAATAATCTTGGTGATGCAAAAAGCCTTATTACTCATCCTTCCACAACAACCCATCGGAGTCTAACTTCTGATGAAAAAGCTGTTCTGGGAATAACAGATAATACTCTTCGGTTATCTGTTGGACTTGAGGAAGTTTCTGATATTATTGATGATTTGAATTTCGCTATATCTGTAGTAAAATAAAGAGTAGACTAAAAAGTATGAATACTTCACACGCTGAAAATAAAAAAGATTTACAAACAGACTTTAAAGAAAATCAATTGTTGGAATATCAAGATTTATTACATAGAAATTTTAAATATTTTTCCTACATTATTTTCACAAACAAACTTGTTGAGTACAATAGTATAAAACCTGAAAGTATAATGAGTGTTGAAGACTGTATCCCTGAGGTTGTTAATGGGTGTCATATAGATTTCACTAATGAGGTTGAAAGTGAGAAGGAAAATTACTTTCATATCCATACTGAAGATTTAAATCAAATAATACCTAATTCTTACATTGAAATTACAAAGATACATCCAAATAATTTAGATTTTCAACAATTTGGATATTTTGATATTTAGATATCTTATATGAGAAGATGAAGTTTTATCCTGTAATAAAAATAATTGGTATATTCCTATTGATTCTGGGATTTTCTATGTTATTTCCAGCATTGATTGATGGCTTGTATGGAAGCCAAAATTATAGAGTTTTCATCCTTTCTTCCTTAATTACTAGTCTTACAGGTTTTGTTTTAATCTTGTCGGTATGGGGTAAAGAACAGCAACTGGGATTGAGGGAGGCATTTCTATTAACAACATTAACTTGGGTATTGATAGCAATTTTTTCATCGATCCCAATTTATATTTCAGACTCCGGATTAAGTTTTACAGACTCATTTTTTGAATCAATGTCTGGTATTACAACTACTGGAGCTACTGTAATCGAAAACCTTGAGATTCAATCAAAGGGTATACTAATATGGAGGGCATTGCTTCAATGGCTTGGCGGTATTGGTATCATTGTGATGGCTGTAGCAGTTTTACCAATGTTACAAGTTGGAGGAATGCAACTATTTAGACTTGAGTCTTCTGATAATGCAGAAAAAATACTCCCGAGAGCAACACAATTAGCAGGATCATTGGTATTATTATATGTAATAATTACTATGTCATGTGCACTATCATATAACATAGGTGGTATGGGATTATTTGACTCTTTAGCTCATGCATTAACGACAATTTCAACTGGTGGATTTTCTACTCATACAGACTCATTTGCATATTTCTCAAATAGTAATTTAGAATATACAGCAGTTATATTTATGATATTGGGCAGTCTTCCATTCGTGTTGTATTTGCAATTTGTGAGGGGGAAAGTATCTAGTTTATTTATGGATAGTCAGGTTATAGCCTTTTTCATTATTTTATTTGTATCCGTAATTTTATGTATTTTATATATTCAATATAATACAGGTATTGTTGGTTCTGAGTCGATACGTAAATCATTATTTAATGTCACGTCAATATTAACCGGCACAGGCTATGTTTCTGCTGATTATATGCAATGGGGGCCTTTTATAATCTCACTCTTTTTCATACTTATGCTAATTGGAGGATGTGCTGGTTCAACATCATGTGGCTTGAAAATATTTAGAGTACAAATTTTATATAAGCAAGTTATAATCCAAACTAAGAAAGTTGCATTCCCAGATGCGGTGTTTGTACCTCTATACAATGGAAAAGAAATTCCTGATAGCGTAAGTAAAGCCGTGACATCATTTTTTCTCCTATTCATTATATCTTTTGTTATCATTGGACTAGTTCTTAGCCTATCGGGTTTAGATTTAATAACTGCATTTTCAGCCGCAGCAAGCGCAATATCTAATGTTGGTCCAGGATTAGGTAATGTAGTCGGTCCAACAGAAACTTATTCTTCCATTGATTCAATGTCAAAGTGGATATTATCATTTGCTATGTTACTTGGGAGACTTGAAATTTTGACAGTAATGGTGATATTTACATCATACTTCTGGAGGCAATGATATCTCGCTAAAAATTAATTTTGATCACACGTTATCCCTTCAAAGAGAAATACTAGAAAAGCTAATCTCTTTTGATACCACAAGTGAAAAATCAAACATTGATTTAGTTAATTATATTTGTGACTTTTTGTATGGTCATCAAATTGATACGACAAAAATATATAATAGTGATGGATCAAAAGCTTCTATATTTTATACAATTGGGGCAGAGAATAAAAAAGGACTGATATTTTCAGCTCATACTGATACAGTGCCTGTTGATATATCGCAGTGGTCGACAGATCCCTATACACTGAACATCAGAGATAATAAGTATATAGGTCGCGGGACAACTGATATGAAAGGCTTCATTTCTATTCTACTATCCCTGACACCTTGGTTGATTTCAAACAATCTATCTTATCCATTTCATGTGGCATTGAGTTATGATGAGGAAGTCGGTTGTTTGGGTGTTCAGCCACTTATAGAGAGTATAAAGGATAAAATAAAGGAGCCAAAGCTCGTAATTGTAGGTGAACCCACAAAATTACAGATAATAGATAGACACAAAAGTTGTCATACATATCAAACCGAGTTTTTTGGATTAAAGGCTCACTCTTGTGATCCATCTTGGGGTTGTAATGCTATTTATTTTGCCTCGGTATTTATTGAAAAGCTGAAGGAACTTGAACTGCTACTCATAGAACAAAATAGAGATGATAATTATGATCCACCATACTCAACAATAAATATTGGTGTAATTCAGGGCGGTAAAGCACATAATATTGTCCCTGATTATGTAAAAATAATATGGCAGATAAGATGTTTACCCGATATAGACCATACGATTTTACTCAAGGATTTATTTGAAAATATAATACCTGCTATCGAGTCAGATATGAAAGTTAAAAGTGAAAAAGCATATATAATTAATCGGAATACTTCTAATATTTTACCTCTGGTGAGGTCAAGTTATCCTAATAAAATAGATAAACTGAGATCAAAAACAAACACTCCGAGTGGTGTATCATATGGCACGGACGCAGGCTATTTTTCAAATCAGGGTTGGCAAACAATTGTATGCGGTCCTGGGGATATTGAACAAGCACACAAATCTAATGAGTATATCTTGATAGAAGATATTAAATTAGGTATGCACTTTGTTGAGAATATGGTCAATGATTATTTGATTTAGATATTTAAACAATATTTTAATATTGCTTTTTGTATATGTAATCTATTTTCAGCCTGATCATAAACTAGGGATCTTGAGCTATCAATAACTTCATTTGTTACTTCTTCTCCCCTATGAGCCGGTAAACAATGTAAGAATATTGCGTCACCAGAAGATTTTTGGAGTAGTTCCATATTTACTTGATAATCCTTAAGTATTTTAATTTTTTCTAATCGTTCTGTTTCTAGATCATTCATAGAAACCCATGTGTCTGTTACTATACAATTTGCCGATTTAATAACGCTGTCAATATCTTGGGTAATTGTTAGATTGGCATTATTTTTTTTTGCAATTTCTTCATATTCTTTGTAAGGCATAAGACGCTTTGGTATAGCCATATTGAGTTTAAAATTAAAGATAGCAGAAGCCTGTATCCAAGTGTTAGCAACATTATTTCCGTCACCTATCCATGCAATATTAAGATCTTGAATAGTGCCAAATTGCTCCTTTAAGGTCATTAAATCAGCCATAATTTGACATGGATGACTTAAATCTGTTAAGGCATTAATAACGGGAATATCCGAATTATCAGAAAATTCTATTAGTTCATCATGATTTGCATTACGAATAATGACTCCATTCACGTATCTTGACATTACTTTTGCTGTATCTTTGATAGACTCACCTCTTCCAAGCTGGGATGTTTTAGTATCTAAGTAGGTACAGTGAGCGCCTAGTTGTGATATTGCAACCTCAAATGAAATTCTAGTTCTAGTTGATGGTTTATCAAAAAGAAGTATAAATGATTTATTTTGCATTAAATCTTTTGATCTGCTTGCATCTGCTTTTACTTCCAAACCAAAATTCACTATTTCATTTAAGTCCTCTTTATTTAATTCATGGAGATTAATAAAGTTTCTTCCTGGGTAATCTTTTCTGCTAACCATTTGTTTGTATTTCTTTTAGAGTAATTTTAAGAATATCTATTACCGCATCAATTTCTGATTCAGTAATATTTAGAGGTGGAAGTAATCTTATGACATTGTCTCCGGCTCCGACCGTTAATAGTTTCTTTTCAAATAGTTTATTTGCAACAATACTGCTATCAATACTAAACTGTATGCCAATCATTAATCCGAGTCCCCTAATTTCACTTATAAGGTTACTTCCGTCTTTAAGTTTATTTAATTTTGTATTGAATATTTTACCCTTTTCTTCAACATCTGCTAAGAAGCTATTGTTATTTACAATATCCATGACACAGTTGCCAACAGATGATGCGAGTGGATTACCTCCAAAAGTAGAACCGTGAGTTCCAGGGCCAAGGGCGTTTGCTACTGCATCAGTCATGAGGCAAGCTCCAATTGGGAAGCCTCCACCCAATCCTTTTGCAAGTGCCATTACGTCAGGATTTACTCCAAACCACTCGTGGGCGAATAATCTACCAGTTCTTCCCATTCCACATTGAACTTCATCAAATAGGATTAGGATATCATTTTTTTTTGCAATATCGTTTACTTCACCTATAAAGTTTTTTGTAAATGTGTTTATACCACCTTCACCTTGGATAGGTTCAATTAATATTGCTGCAATATTATCATCTATGGAGCTTCTTAATTCATTAACATTATTTCTTTCAATATTGACGAAGCCTTCTAGAGGAAGACCAAAACCTTCCAGATGTGAACTATTATTGGCAGCGGCTATAGTTCCAAGAGTTCTGCCATGAAATGAACCTTTGAAAGTTATAATTTTATTTTTTTCAGTATTTCCTTTGGTAAAATGGTATCTTCTTGCAGCTTTTATTGTACACTCAACAGCCTCTGCACCTGAGTTACAGAAAAAAACTTTATCTGCAAATGAACTTGAAGTTAATTTCTCTGCGAGTTTCTGTTGTTCTTCAATATTATAGAGGTTTGAGACATGCCATAATTTCTCAGCTTGAGCTTTCAGTGCTTCAACCAGTTTTTCATTTGAGTGTCCAAGTATATTTACAGCAATCCCTGCTGCAAGGTCCATATATGTATCACCATTTGTAGTGTACAAATAAACACCTTTTCCATGAGAAAATGAAACATTTTTTCTATTATATGTCTTGGCTACGGAGTTATTCATTAAGTTAAATTATTTTGAGTTAAGTTAGGTATTTTAATCTTAAAAATTATTTAGTCAATTACATTCAATTTAGTCATGATTTCAATTTATAACCAGTGTGAAATAAATAGCAACTGGCTGAAAATAGAATTATGTTTAATAATATCAAGCATAAGCCACCCAGCAATAAATTACCATCTGCATGGCCTGTGATTCCATATCTAAAGCCATCTATTGCCTGGAAAAAGGGATTGAATTGAGCTATGGTTTGTATATTTTGAGGGAGGTCTTTTATAGAATAAAATGTACCAGATAGGAATGTCATCGGGGTTATAATGAAGTTTGTAACTGCACCCATATGATCAAATTTTTCTGCCCATAAACCTCCAATAATTCCAATGAGACTCATAAAAAGTGAGCCCATAAGAGAAAAGTATAGAATTATAAAAATACTATAAAAATCAATTTTCAAAAAAAATGTAATAATTGAGAAGCCGATCAGAGCGATCAAGCATCCACGTACAACACCACCTACAACAAACCCTATAGTAAGCTCTAAAGCACTCAATGGTGGGAGTAAAAGGTCGACAATGTTCCCCTGAATTTTTCCGCTTACAATTGATGATGATGTGTTAGCAAAAGCATTTTGCAAGATCATCATCATAATTATACCTGGAGCTAAAAAATGAGAAAAAGGCATCCCAAAGATTTCTGGGCGGGCCTTTCCTATCGCAACCGAAAAAACAAATAAAAACAGCAATGCTGTCATCAGCGGTCCAAATACAGTTTGTTGCCAGACTTTTAAAAATCTTCTAATTTCACGCTGTATCTGCGTATATAAACCAAGCCAATTAACCAGGCCGATTTCTTTTCTTTCGCTAAATTTTTTTAGTGGATTATTCATGAGTTAATTTCATATATTTATAGTACTTATCTCTGTTGAAAACAATACATAAAAGTTATGTTTTTGTATAAATGTAGTACTATTAAATGTGCTTATTATAACAACATATTGATTTTATAATTATTATATTTTGAGGTAGCGCTATGGCTTGGACAGATGAAAGAGTGGAGCAACTAAAAAAGCTTTGGAGCGAAGGCTTAAGTGCGAGCCAAATTGCAAATCGTATTGGCGATGTAACACGGAATGCTGTCATTGGAAAAGTTCATCGTTTGGGTCTTGAAGCAAGAGCTAAACCACAAAAGAAACAAATTGTTGTCGGTCAACTTGATGCGAATGTCATGTCAGTTAGTTATACTGGAAATTTGGCATTTAAAGAAACTAATATTGATAAGTCAGAATCTGGGTTTAAAACAGAAACAATAAAACCTAACTTTCAATCAATTCAAGTTGTTCCAGATAATCTGTCGGTAACAATTTTAAATCTTACAGAAAGTCATTGTAAATGGCCTATTGGAGATCCTGGCGAAGAGGATTTCCATTTTTGTGGGCATCAATCTCTAAGTGGGATGCCCTATTGTGAGCATCATGCCACTATTGCGTATAAAAAATTTAAAGTGAATAAGTTACCAAACTAAAAGCTTAATTGGTAGGATATTGGCAACCATTTAAAGCCACCATCATTTTTCTCTTCAACATAACCAACTGCTGGGAATGGCATATGATAACCAATCATAGGGACCTTCTCTTTTGCAAGCATACCGAGGATTCGTTTTCTACTATCAACAGCTAAATCTTTAATATCATCAAACATGACATGCCAATCAGGCACTTGCATAGATACCACATAATGGTTGGTGATATCCGCCGCGAAAAATATAGTTTTATTATTGCTTTCGATATTGTAGCACATATGTCCTGGAGAATGACCGAATCCATTTACTGCTGTTATTCCTGTCACAACTTCCTGATCTGGCTTTATAAATTCTATCTTATCAGCAAGGGGAAGACAGATTTTTTCAAAAAGCTCTTTATTTGCTTTTCGCTGCTCTGGAATATTTTTTCCAGTCTTCCAACAATCAAACTCTGTTGCTCCAATTATTATAGTTGCATTGTTAAAATACCCATCGTTTATGTACATCAATCCACCGATGTGATCGGGATGACAGTGCGTTATTACTATTTTTGTAATGTCATTATGATTATATCCTGAACTTTCAAGTAAACTGATTAACCTGCCATGTTTTTCATTTAGCTTACCATTCCCAGGATCAAATAGAATTAGATCATTCCCAGTATTTACAAGAATTGGTGTAAAGCCATGTTCAAATTGTCTTTCTGGCAAAAGATTCTCTCTTAATAGCTTATGAACTTGATTTTCATCAACATTTTGTCCAAATATAGGGTATGGTCCATCTCTTTGAATTAGGCCATCTAATATTGTAGTTATCTCAAAATCACCCATTGTAAATCTAAATATTTCTGGATAAATCTTTCCTGTCTTTGCAATAGTCATTTGACCCTCATAAAGTTAAGTAATTAATTTTTTATTAGTGTACCAATTCCATCTTCAGTGAATAGCTCTAATATTATAGCATTTTCAACTCTTCCATCTAAAATTACAGATTTTTCCACTCCATTCTTTATTGCTTCAATACATGTTTCAATTTTTGGGATCATGCCTCCGTTGATTGTTCCATTGGATATTAGTCTTTTTGCTTCACTTATTTTTAATTCATTGATCAGGTTTTTATTGATATCAAGGACACCCACAATATCAGTTAGCATAAGCAATCGTTTTGCATTTAGTGCACTAGCGATTGCTCCAGCTGCAGTATCGGCATTGATGTTATAAGTGATATTATCTTGACTTATACCAAGCGGTGTAATGACGGGTATTTGCCCTGTGTTACATTTTTCTATAATTATATCTGGGGTTATATTTTCAGGTTCTCCAACAAATCCTAGATCCATGATCTTTTCAATATTGGAGTCAGTTTCTTGGACATCAGTTAATTTTTTGGCTTTAATTATAGAATCTTTGTTTCCTGATAAACTAACAGAAAATCCTCCAAATTTTTTAATACTGTTGACTATATCTCTATTGATTATCTCATATAGAACCTTTTCAACAACCTTTATGGTTTTAGCGTCTGTTATCCTAAGCCCATTATGAAATTTACTTTCCACGCCTTGTTCTTTTAAGGTCTGTCCAATTTGAGGGCCACCACCATGAACAACAATTGGGTACATTCCAGCATGTTGTAACATAACAATATTTTGTGCAAATTTTTCTGCTAAATTACTGTTTACCATTGCGTGTCCACCATACTTTATGACTATGTATTTCTTATTGTACATTTGCATATATGGAAGGGCTTCAGATAATATCTTTGCTCTTACGGTTGAGTCTATTTTTTTCATTAGATAATCTTTTAAGTGTTTATAATTCTATATATGAGCGCTCTTATTATATCAAGACCATATTTATCTTTACTTGATGAGACTAAAATACCAGGTCTTGCAGCAGCTCTTTTGCTAATTTTTTCATTTGTTGTTTCTATTAGCTTTTGACTCTGAGATTTATTAATTTTATCATATTTTGTCATAATTATTTGATATGAAACTGCCGCACTATCAAGTATGTCCATTATATTTTCATCAATTTCTTTTATCCCATGTCTTGAGTCGATTAGAAAAAGCACAAGCTCAAGTTCTTTTCTTCCTTGAAGGTAATCATAGGTCAGATTTTTCCATTTTTTAATTGCATCCTTGCTTGCCTTTGCNTAGCCGAACCCAGGAAGATCGACTAAAAAGAAAGCATCATCTTGAGAAAAAAAATTGATCATTTGTGTTCTTCCGGGTGTATTAGATACTCTGGCTAATCCTGTAACGTCTGTTATTGAATTTATAAGACTTGACTTTCCAACATTTGACCTCCCAGCAAAAGCTATCTCTCTTTTATTATGTGATGGGTAACCAGAATTGCTTGCTACTGATATTATGAACTTACTATTTCTAGCAAATGACAGCCTTGAGTTTTCAAGTTCTGCGTCAGTAAAGTCGTTAATATCAATTATTAATGATTTTCTGATTTCTTCTTCTTGAATGTATTCGCTATATTTGACCATAATTCAACCTCAACACCCATACGTTTCATTATAATATATTGTTGAAGGGAGGAAAGTGTATTATTCCAAGCCCAATATATTACAAGACCTGCAGAAAACTGAGCAAAAAGGAATGTAAGAAATACTGGCATCCACGCAAATATTTTTTGTTGTATTGGATCTGGGGGCGCTGGGTTAAGACGCATCTGAATAAACATAGTGAATCCCATGATAATTGGCCAGATTCCGATTATTAAAAAAGAAGGTGGTGTCCATGGAATTAACCCAAATAGATTGAATAAAGTTGTTGGATCTTTTGCAGACAAATCTTGTACCCATCCGAAGAATGGTTGATGTCTCATTTCCATTGTACANAATAGGACTTTATAAAGGGCAAAGAATACAGGAACCTGAATTAGAATTGGTATACATCCGGACAAAGGATTTACTTTATCTCTTTTATATAATGCAATTATTGCTTGCTGTTGTTTTGCACGATCATCTTTGTAAGTATCTCTTATTTTTAGCATTTCTGGAGATAGCTTTTTCATAGCACTCATTGAGACATAGGCTTTGTTTGCCAGAGGAAAAAAGACAATTTTAATCAGAATTGTTACCCCAAGTATTGATAAGCCGTAATTACCAAGTAATCCATATAGCCATTGAAGTACATAAAAGAGTGGTTTTGTTAAAAAATAGAACCATCCCCAGTCGACAAGAAGGTCAAATTTCTCAAATGAATACACCTCTTCATAACTATCAAGTATTTTTACTTCTTTTGCTCCAGCAAATATTTTCGACTCAATATCAATTGAAGCATTTGCATTCAATTTTTGTGCTTCCCCTAGATAATCTACTTGATAAATAGTTCCATTTCCTTGTGATGTAAACCTACCTTGATAAGTAATCGTCTCTGGTGGAATAATCACTGTGGCCCAGTTTTTATCCGTAAATCCAAGCCATCCACCTGAAATATTTTCAAATGACTCAGTTTCTTCTGCAATATCAGAATAATCTGCTTTCTTTTCTCCTTCAACGCCAAGTACACCAATGTAGCCTTCATGAAGAACAAAGAAATTTTGATANTCATCAGGNAANCCTTTCCTAGAAATTAGGGAATATGGGTAGATAGTNAGATCATTATCAGTATTATTTTTTACTGATTGTTCAACTGTGAATAGATAGTTTTCATCAACAATGTATTTCTTTGTAAAAACAAGACCTTCGCTGTTATCCCATTGTAGCTTTATAGGTTGGTTAACTGAAAGTTCTTCGCCTTCAATTATTTCCCATACTGATTTATCATCGGGTAGTTTTATTTTGATATCAGAACCAGACACCCATCCTTGGTGCGCATAATATGGTTCTTGAGATGAATATGGTCTAAATACATGAACCAGATCACTATCCTCTGATAAGCTTTCTCGATATTTTTTTAGTTGAATATCGTCTAACTTTGCTCCTGTGAGTGAAATCGAACCACTCAAGTTTTCTGTGTTAATTTTAATACGTCTTGTCTCAAGATATGCATTGTTAGATGATCCCCCAGGCGCTTGAATGGTGGTATCATTATTTTTGACAGGATCGCTTGGAAGAGGTATGTTCGACAAATCTTGTCTAACTTCGTTATTATTTTCTAAAGATATTTCTTCAGGGGTCNTATCATCGATTTGTTTATTCCCAACAAAGTATTGCCAAAAAAGAAGAACTATTATCGAAAGTGTAATAGCTAGTAAAAAATTTCTTTGTTCATTCATTATAATTTTCTTTTAGATTATTTTTTTTAGATCATTTGCCATTTGGCTAAAGGGATATTCTAAGATTTTCCTTCGAGCAATAATAACATAGTTTGTATTTGGTTTGGCACTATCAAAAAGTACCTCTTTTACAAGGAACCTCATTCGCCTTTTTGCTCTATTCCTCATAACTGCCCCACCAATTTTTTTTGAAGCTGTGTAACCAATCTTAGGATCATTTTTGATAGAACCATTAAGTTTGTGCTTTAGAAAAATAAACGATGGTGTTACGAATTTATCTCCCTGTGATGAGGCAATAAATTCATCTCTTTTTTTTATGGTTTCCATGAATTATAAAAAAGCTATTTTGCGTTAAGCAGACAAACGCTTTCTACCTTTAGCTCGCCTACGACTAAGTACTTTTAGTCCACCATTAGTAGCTTTTCTTGATCTGAACCCGTGTCTTCTTTTTCTAACAAGTACACTTGGTTGATAAGTACGTTTCAATTTAATTACTCCTAATTCTAAGTTAGAATATCTATACATTATTAAATAAAAAACATAAACAAAAAATAATATTTATTTCAAATATTTTATTTTTTGAAATATGATTAANTTTAACTTTATTAGNACTAATCTTAATGGATANAATAAAAATTATTCCGGGGGATAGAAATCTCATATCAGATGTCGACGGAATATTGGTTGGCAATGCAGAAGATGATCATCTTCAGACTGGATTAACTTATTTAAAATTAGAGAAAAAATTTTCAGCATCTGCATATGTATTTGGAGGAGCTTCTGCATCCAGAGAGATTGACCTACTTCAACCAGAAAGAACAATTAGATACATAGATGGTATTTCATTATCTGGAGGCTCAGTATTCGGTCTTTCAGCTGGTTCTGAATATGTTGACATATTATCGGAGGAGAATAGAGGGTTTAAGATTAAAGANTCGACTANTCCGATACCAATAATACCATGTGCATCAATTTATGACTTGGGTGATAAAGATAACAAATCAATAAACAGCGAATTATATAGAAATTTGGCCAAGTTTGCTTTCAAAAATGCCAACNAGAATTTTATTCTTGGAAATATTGGAGCAGGAATAGGTGCTAAAGCGGGAATATTTAAAGGTGGATTGGGCAGTGCATCAATAAATATTGATAGTAAGTATACTATTGGAGCGATTACTATTGTAAATTCACTTGGCTCTCCATTTATAGATGATACAGGGATATTATACTCAGGATTTTATGAGATGAATGGAGAAATGGGAGGTAATATTAATTCAAATCATAAAAATTTTGCTGAATATATTTTTAATTATGAATATAAGAATAACACTAAGTTAAGGAGAGATCTAACATCAAAAGAAAATACAACTATATCTGTGATTGCTACTGACATAGACTTNAACAAATTAGATCTATATAAAATTGCAAAAATGTGCACTTCGGGTCTAAGTCGAGCGATTAAACCTATAGGTACACCAATGGACGGAGACATTATTTTTGTAATTAGCAGTAATGAAAAAAAAATAAATATAGATGATTATAATCTCACGCAGATTGGATCTTTGGCATCTGATACCCTTACGAGGGCGATTGGTAGAGGGGTCTTTTCGGCAATTCAAAATACTAAAAATTAACAACAATAATAATTAACAAGGAAGAGGAGTAAAAAATGACAAATGAAAAATGGGAAAAAGGAAAAAAAATACGTGATGANGCCTTTGGTAAAGAAGGTCTAGAGAGGTGGGATGATCTATATAAAATCTGTCCAACACATGCCGATGCCATTCACGAATACTGTTTTGGTACTGTTTGGGATAGACCAAATTTAGATTTAAAAACACGTGAAATGATTGTTATGGCGGCAGCTGCAGCATTAGATTTACCTCATGAGGTTGGGTTACATGTGCGCGGTGCTCTGAATAGAGGCGCTANTAAAGATGAATTAATTGAAGTTATTTTGCAATGTTCACCTTATATTGGCTTTCCAAAAACAAACCATGCTTTAAAAGCTGCACAAGAAATTTTTGATAATTGGGAAGCAAAAAAAGATGATTGGAAACCACTTTAGGTATCGCANCAAACACTTACAAATTTAGTAGGATAATAACAGATCTTNNGGGTATAATATNTAATAAGTAATTATATTCAGGGATACATCATGATTAATACAGATCTAAATACTAAACTTAGAGAGTTACTAAACAATGGGAATTGTTATTTTCCTGCTACAATTTTTAATCCATTATCAGCACGGATTGCGGGTGATGTAGGGTTTAAATTAGGTATTATACCAGGTAGGATTTTATCACTTGATCATTTATCAGAGCCTGATCTTATGTTGTTGTCATTGTCGGAACTTATTGAGATAGTTAGAAGAATTGCTAAAAATACTGAAATTCCATTAATCGTAGACGCAGACAATGGCTATGGGAATGCATTAAATGTAAAGAGAGCAGTTGAGAGCCTTGAAGATGCAGGTGTTTCCGGGATCTCTCTAGAAGATACAGATCTACCATTAAAGTTTGGCACTTCCAAAAAACCAAACTTTTTAGACTTAAAAGAGGCGACAAAAAAAATAAAAATTGCTNTAGACTCTAGAAAAAATCCTAGCACCTGCATTGTTGCACGAACAGGGTGTTATCCTCATACTGGATTTGAAGATATGATTGAAAGAGGTAAAGCATATGAGTCGGAAGGTGCTGATGCGATTTTTTATGTTAATGTTAATTCAAAAGATCATATTTCTAAAATAGCAGANTATCACAATGTTCCTATAATCTTGGGAAATAATTCGACTGAATTAATTCCTGAAGAACTTGCTAATATGGGTATTTCAGTCAGTTTGCCAGGTCACAAAGCCTATTTTGCCGCAATACAAGCATATAGAGATGCAATTCAAAGCTTGTTCGAAACTAGCAATTTTGGTGATTATAATATAGATATGAATAAAATAGGTAAATTATCAAATGAGGATTTATATTCAAATTTGATAGATAAATACATGAGGGGTTGAAAATAACGAAAAATGAATAATAATTATGAAAAGATAATTAATGATGTTTTCGATAATAATTCAACATCTACTAATGCCGAAGAAGTTAGTAAGATTGTTGATGAAGTTCTTGAAAAACTGGACTCTGGAACACTCAGAGTTTGTGAAAAGATCAATGGAAATTGGATCGTNAATCAATGGATTAAGAAAGCCATCTTGCTCAGTTTCAGAACGAAAAGTAATTCAACTGTAAGCGGTCCATACGCAACTTGGTTTGATAAAGTTGCTGGTAAGACTTTAGATTGGGATGAAGATAGATATAATTCAGCAGGATTCCGGAATGTTCCAAATGCCGTTATCAGAAAATCTGCTTATATTGCAAAAGATTGTGTCATTATGCCGTCATTTATCAATGTGGGTGCATATGTGGATCAAGGGACGATGATNGATACATGGTCTACAGTTGGATCCTGNGCACAAATTGGAAAGAACTGCCATATAAGTGGAGGTGTAGGTATAGGGGGTGTACTTGAGCCACTTCAAGCAAATCCTGTTATAATAGAAGATAATTGCTTTATTGGAGCGAGGTCAGAGATTGCAGAAGGTGTCATTGTTGAAGAAGGATCAGTAATATCTATGGGAGTTTTTATTGGAGCTTCTACAAAGATCGTTGATAGAGACACAGGAGATATTCATTTTGGTAAAGTGCCATCTTATTCTGTAGTAGTTCCGGGTACATTACCAAGTGAGAAAATGAAGGATGAAGGTCTGGGACTTTATTGTGCAGTGATTGTTAAGAGAGTTGATGAGAAAACTAGGTCAAAAACATCGATTAACGAGTTATTAAGGCCATAATTAATTTCAAAANAGTATATTCATGATAAATCAAGTTGAAGCACAAAATATTCTACAAGATTTTTTAAGGATTGAGAGTGTTACTCCTAATGTTAAAAAGTCGTTTAATTTTTTGGAANCGTTATTCAAAAAATATAATTTTGAGATACATAGAGTGAAATTTGACTTAGGTAATACACCAGAGGTAGAAAATATGTTTGCTACAATAGGATCTGGTAGTCCTCATCTCAATTTTGCAGGCCACGTAGATGTTGTTCCCNCAGGTGAATTGAATAGTTGGAAGTATCCTCCTTTTTCAGGACATATTGAAGATGATTTTATATATTCGCGTGGTGTGGAAGATATGAAAGGAGCAGTAATTGCCTCTATTATTGCTGGAATTAACTATTTTCATGAAAAAATGGATTCCAATGGTACATTAAGTTATTTAATAACCGGTGATGAGGAGGGGGTAGCCATAAATGGAACTGAACCTCTAATTAAGTGGGTGAATGATCAAGGAATAAAAATTGATGATTGTATTGTGACTGAACCTACAAACAAAGAGTTTATTGGAGATAATATTAAAATTGGACGAAGAGGAAGTCTGTCTTGTGATTTAAAAATTACTGGAAAGCAGGGTCATGTAGCATACCCTGAAAAAGCGAATAATCCCATAACACCCACTTTGGAGGCTTTATCAAAAATTACTGGACAAATAGATAAAGGGTCAGAGCATTTCCTACCAACAAATATTGAGATTACTTCCATAGACGTAAATAACCCAGCACACAATGTCATTCCTGAAGTAGTTCATGTATCTCTAAATGTTAGATTTAATGATTTATGGAATGAAATATCCTTAATGGACTACTTGAAGGATAGACTCTCATCAGTCTTAGATGAAGTTGATATTAATTTTGATTTGAAAAAAATTTCACTCGCAGATGTTTATTATACTGGAAATGGGACATTATCTAGTTTGCTTCAAAAGGCTATATTCAATAAAACTAAAATAGAAGCTAATCTAAGTACTTTTGGGGGGACATCAGATGGCCGTTTTATTGCAAAATATTGCCCAGTAGTTGAGTTTGGACTTGTTGGTAGGTCCATGCACCAGGTAGATGAAAGAATAAAAATTGAAGAGTTTTTTCTACTGACCGAGATTTTTCAGGAATTTATTGATAATTATTTTAACTCTTAAATATTCAAATAGAATCATAATCGATTCTTCTCAGATATAAACCACAAGAGGGAGCAAGCGTGGCGCATTTTGAACGGTCTCTTGCTTCGATAATTTCAGGAATAACGGATGGGTTCCATGATCCAATGCCAACCTTGATAATACAGCCCATAATTGATCTTACTTGGGTATGTAAAAAAGATTTAGCTATAAAATCAACACAGATCTTTTCATTTTCAGTATTAATTAAAATTTTCTCAATAGATTTGATTGGTGATTTAGACTGGCAACTTGCAGATCTAAATGTTGTAAAATCATGTTTTCCAATAAAATAATCTGCAGCCTGTTGCATCAATGATATATCTAAGCTTTGATTTATGTGCGCATGCGTATTCTTATGATAAGTTAATGGGCTTTGACGATTGATTATTTTATATCTGTAATACCTCATTATGGCTGAGAATCTGGCATCAAAAGTATTTGGAACGCTTTCAACATTTTTAATACTAATATTCTCGTTTTTTAGGTAAAAATTTATAGCTTGAAATATGGTATTTTCATCTTTTTCTTCATCCAAGTCGAAGTGGGCAACTTGGCCAGATGCGTGTACACCAGAGTCCGTTCTGCCTGCCCCATTTACAGTTACCCTCATACCACAAAATTTTTCTATGGCCTCTTCAATATTGCCTTGGATAGATGGGGATTTTTCTTGTCGTTGCCAGCCGGAATAGTTTGTTCCATCATACTCAATTAATAATTTATATCTCATTTATTATTATCACTGCTTACTGATTAAGCATGCTTCCTTGTATAATTTTGGTTCCGCGCAAAAATTCCTCAATATGTATTGGTTTCTTACCTTCTTTCTGAATTAGTATAGGACTAATTGACTTATCAGAGCAGGCAATTGTTAGATTACTATCCAATATTTCGCCTGGGGCACCAGATAAGTCACATTGAATCGCATCAAGGATTCTTACTCTAAAAGTGGTCTCTCCATTAACATATGTGAACCAGCCACCAGGATATGGGCTAAGCCCTTTTATTAAATTAACAACGTTCTTAGATGTTTTATTAAAATCAATCTTAGTTTCCTCTTTTAGGATCTTTTTTGCATATGTAATGCCTGTATCTTTTTGCTTTATAAATTTAATTTTCCCATTTGAAAATTCCGATAGAGAATCCAAAAGAAGTTTTGCCCCGATTTCAGATAATCTTGCAGATAATGTAGAATAATTATCATTCACATTTATTGGTGTTTCGATATATTTGCATATATCTCCAGTGTCAAGACCTTCATCTAGCCTAATAATATTGACTCCAGTGACCCTATCCCCTTCAATTATTGCTCTTTGAATTGGTGCCGCACCTCTCCACCGTGGAAGAAGTGATGGGTGAATATTGATAAAACCATATCTTGGAATCGAGAGAAATTTTTTAGGAATAATTAATCCGTATGACACAACAACTCCTATATCGGGGCTTAATTTTTTCAGCGACCTAATTTCGTCTTCATCCCTTAAATTGTATGGGGTTTTGATTAGTAAGTTGTTTTCTTCTGCCATCTCATAAATTGGAGACTTTGTGAGCTTCATTCCACGTCCGGATCTTTTTGGAGGCTGAGTATAAACTCCAGCAATTTCATGATGAGAGGAGATTAGCTTTTTGAGAGCTGGAACACCAAAATCAGAAGAACTCATATAGATTAATTTCATTTTAAAAAACTTTAATTTTTTCGTTTATTTGATTTCTTAAATTTTTTTTCTATGGAAGACTTTTTGAGCCTTGATAGATAATCTATGAATAATTTACCATCGAGGTGATCTATTTCATGTTGTATACATGTTGCAAGAATTCCTTCACAGTCAAGTTCTTTGGTTATGCCTTTTTTATCTAAAAATCTTACCTTACATTTAGATGGTCTCTCCACCTCCTCATAATATTCTGGAATAGATAGGCAACCTTCTTTATAAGATCTTTTTTCTTCAGATTTCCAAATAATTTCGGGGTTAATAAAATAATGGGGGTTTTTTTTCGTTTCTTGATTGTAGTCACAATCAATCACAACCAGTCTTTTTTTTATACCTACCTGAATTGCAGCAAGTCCTATACCTGGTGCTGCGTACATGGTTTCTGCCATATTATCAAGAGTTTTAATAATATTTCTATCTATATTTGTAACTTCTTCAGATCTCTCTCGAAGTATTTTATTAGGAATTGTAAGAATTTGGTAGATCATAAATCACTCTATATTAAATTAGTATTTTAATTCAAAACGTATTAAAATAAATAGTACAATCTACAAATTAAGAAAAAATGCCAGATATCATATTAATAATTCTCATTATATTAGCAATTTCAACAATTTTAATATTTTTACTACTGATTCAAAGTAAAAAAAATAGCAGAGTCTCAGTTAATGAAATTACACAGTTGTTGAAACAAAATAATGAATTAGATCTGAAAATCAAATCTTTAGCAGACTTATTTAATGGAAATCATGATAGATTAAGAAATTCCATAGATGAGGTGAAAGATAAGATTAATCAGAAGGTTCAAGAAGAATTAAAAGACAGTCGTGAGAAAACACATGCAGATTTGACTAAATTATCTGAAAGACTCGCAGTCATTGATAATGCTCAAAAAAATATTACTGACTTATCAAATAATGTAATTGATTTACAAGGAATTTTATCTAATAAGCAACAAAGAGGTGCCTTTGGTCAGGCCAGAATGGAGTCAATAATTGCGGACGCATTGCCAAATAATCTTTTCTCATTTCAACATACTTTAACAAATGGGAAAAGACCTGATTGCATAATAAGAATGCCAAACTCCAATGAGGTTATTGCAATTGACTCAAAATTTCCTCTAGAAAGTTTTGATCAACTCAGATCTGCAAAATCATCAGAAGAAACAAAAAAAGCTAGTTCAAGAATAAAAATAGATGTTTTGAAGCATGTTAGTGATATTGCTGAAAAATATAAAGTTCCAGGAGAGGTGAGAGAACCATTGGTTATGTTTATTCCATCTGAGTCGATTTATGCGGATTTATATGAAAATTTTGGAGACATTATTCAAAAAGCATATAGGACTGGAATCACAATTGTTTCTCCTAATTCATTAATGTTAACAGTGCAAACTCTTCAAACATTAATACGTGATGCTCATATGCAAAAGCAATTAGGTATTATTAAAAGTGAAGTGGGTAATATCCTACTTGATGTAGACAGATTAACTAACAGAGTACAAGACCTACAAAAACATTTTAATCTAGCCAATAACGATATTGAAAAAATAATTGTTTCATCAAAAAAAATTGCTACAAGTGGACGTAAAATTGATCTGATCGAAGAAGTTCCAAACGATCAAAATTTAATCAATAAAGATAAAGATTAGCCAGCATCCGTTCTAGATAAAATTGCTTGTGTGAGTGTTCCATCATCTAAATAATCAAGTTCTCCACCAATTGGAATACCATGTGCTAATTTTGTAATTCTAATATTATACTTACTCAATAGGTCACTCAAAAAATGCATTGTAGTTTGACCGTCAATAGTTGCACTAAGCGCGAGGATAACTTCCTCAATATTATTATTTTCAATTCTGTTTGCTAATTTATTTATATTTAGCTCTTCAGGGCCTATTCCATCTAGTGCATTAAGTACACCTCCCAGAATATGATAGTAACCTTTTATAGCTCCTGCTCTCTCAATTGCCCACAAATCAGCTACTTCTTCAACAACACATAGAATCTTATCATTACGATTTAGATTGCTGCATATCGAGCATGGGGACTTGAGGTCAATATTATTACAGACTTGGCAAAGCACTATTTTTTCATAAATCTCAATGAGTGAGTCTTTCAATGGTAAAAGAAGTTGTTCTTTTCTTTTGATCAGCTCAAGTGCAGCTCTCCTTCCAGATCTTGGCCCAAGTCCGGGTAGTTTTGATAATAAACGAATAAAATTATCTATCTCAGTAATTTCTTTAGAAGACATTATTTAGAAACCAAGATTGAAGCCAGGAGGAAGGGGAAGCCCTCCAGTTATTTCTTTCATTTTTTTTGCCACCTCATCATTGATTTTTGATTTTGCATCACTGAATGCTGCGATTATGAGATCCTCAACTATTTCTTTTTCACTTTCAACTAAAATACTAGGATCAATGCCAATTTTTTTTAGCTCTCCATTACCATTAATTATAACTTTAACAAGACCACCACCCGAAGAACCTTCACATTCTATATTTTCAATATTTTCTTTCGCGGATTTCATTTTATCCTGCAATTTATTTGCTTGTTTCATAATTTCAGAAAAATCCATCATTAATCCTTTCTAAATAGTATCTTCTTCATTTATTATTTCAGCACCAGGAAAGTGCTTTTTTATATTGTCTATAGTTAAGCTTTCTACATTTGTTTGGGAAGTCTTCCCAATAAAGTTTATGTCCCATTTTATATTTGTTAGGTTTTGAAGTGTTGATTGTAATAAATTGATAATGTCTTCGTTAATCTCATCATTTGAGGTTAAATCTATTTGACCAATCTTATATTCAATAACTTCAAACTTATCCATATCTGTTATCAATCTCATGTCATTTTCAATTAATAATGATTTCATATCTTCATAAGACTCAGGAATGATAGGTTCCTCTATTGGCTCCTCTGCGGTTTCACTGGTTTTTTTTGTTTCTGACTTTAATACATTATCATCAGCTTCATTATCACTCATTCTGTTTTCAATTTTTGATATGATGTCCTCTATAGGAGGTAATTGATTTGAATAACATAATTTTATCAAAAGCATTTCAAGTGAAATGTTTTGATCGAAGGCATTTTTTATTTCTGTGTGGCCTTTCAACAATATTTGCCACATATGTACGAGTGTTGAAATATCGACATCAATAATTATTGATTTAATTTCTAAATGTTGTTCGCTGGACAAAACATCACTTTGTGTTGAGATACCGAGTTTGATCATTGAAGCAATATGTGTGATTTTTGATAAATCTCTTACCAATGATAATGGCTCAAAACCATTTTCATATATTAGTTTTATTTTTTCTGTTATTTCAGTTGATTTACCCTCAATAAGTTTCCCAAATAAGCTGATTACAAAATTAACATCATTAAGGTTTAACATTTCAGATAACATCTCAGATGTTATATTACCATCACAGAGTGATGATGCTTGATCAAGGATAGATAGGGCATCCCTCATTGAACCTTCAGAAGACGCGCAAATGATATTGATACTATCATTATCTATATTTACCGACTCTTTATCACTAATAACCCTCAGATAATCGCCCATAATAGTAGCACTAATTCTTTTTAGATTAAATTTTTGACATCTGGATAAAATTGTAATTGGGATTTTTTCAATTTCAGTAGTTGCAAATATAAAGATAACATGTTCGGGGGGTTCTTCTAATATTTTCAATAACCCATTAAATGCCTGTTTTGATAACATATGAACTTCATCAATTATAAATATTTTATATTTTGCCATTGTTGGTTTTGTTTGAGCAAAATTTATAATCTCGCGCACATGATCTATACCGGTATTTGAGGCTGCATCCATTTCAAAAACATCAGGATGGCGAGATTCTATGATTGCCTCACAGTTCAATCCAATTTTATCTAAATGAATTGACGGCGTGTATTCATTGTCATTCAAGGCATAATTTAGTGTTCGTGCCAGAATACGCGCTGTAGTGGTTTTTCCAATGCCCCTAATTCCCGTGAATAGGTAGGCATGATGGATTCTACCTGATTGGATTGAGTTTGAAATGGTACTAACCATGCTATCTTGACCAATAAGTTCAGCGAATGAACTTGGCCTATATTTCCTTGCAAGAATTTTATAGTTTGTGTTAGGCAACTTATTCTTCTCAATATCCAGTGAAAATAAAGTGAGAAGTCAGTTCTTGACCCGTAAAAAAATCGTTGGGGCTGCTTCCTTCCAGACCTGACCCGATTGGCGACAGCTACGTCCAATACCAACTTCTCAGTATTGATTATAACAAATGAATTTTGATATTGGTACTAATACTTGTCGTTTATACTTGTCTTATCTAATTTTATTTTAGAAAGCTTTCTTCGTTGTTTATTTTTTTTCTCATATCACTTGCATAATATACGCCAAGAATTCTTAATTCACTTGAAAAAAAGTCTAATTCTTCCAGAGCCAATCTTACGTTTTCATCGTGGGGATGTCCTTCAATATCAACATAGAACTGTGCTGCCGAAAAGCTACCCCCAATAATATATGACTCAAGCTTTGTTAAGTTTACACTATTTGTAGCAAAACCACCCATAGCTTTATAAAGCGCTGCAGGAACGTTTCTAACTCTAAATACCATACTAGTAATTGTAGATTTTTTATTTGGTTCTGCGTCATCAGGTTCTGCTGATAATATTATAAATCTTGTAGTATTATGATTTGCGTCTTCAACATTCCTTTTTAAAATTTTTAATCCATAGAAATCTGCAGCAAGCTCACTTGCTAGTACAGCAGTGGTTATGTCATTGTTTTCAGATATTATCTTTGCAGAACCTGCAGTGTCTGCAGCAACTATCTTATTAAGTTTTAATTCTGATATAATATCTCTACATTGACCCAAAGCATGACGATGGCTCATCACATTTTTTATTGTCTTTTCAGAAGCGCCATCAACAACAATTAATTGATGTTCTATTGGAAGAAAAAATTCATCAACAATATAAAGATCTGAAGTTGGTAATAAATAATGGATATCTGCTACTCTTCCAGCAAGAGAATTTTCGATTGGAATCATAGCATACTTAACTTCTTTATTTTTTACTTTCGCAAAGGCATCCTCAAAAGTTGCGGCTGGAATAGGTTCCATATCAGGGTATTTTTTTTGACAAGCAATATGCGAATACGCACCCATCTCTCCTTGGAAAACAATTTTTTTATTCATTATTTACACCTAATTATCAGAAATATTACTTAATCTTTCTACATCATCTATTGTATCAATGCTAATGATTTTATCGTGTACTAAAAGTAGATTGATTTTCATTGATGCNCCCAAGGCCCTNAGTTGTTCCAATTTCTCTGTAGTTTCCAGTNTTGATGGATCCATAGACACAAATCGATCTAATGCATTTCTCTTGTAAACATATATTCCAATATGTTCAAAAAATACATTAGCGTCGTAAGGAATGGCTGCCCGTGAAAAGTAAAGTGCATTCAGCTCATTGTTTTTGTCTCTATGTGTTGCTATTTTTACAATATTAGGATTGCTAACCTCATTTGTATCGTCAATTTCTCTGTAATAAGTCAAGATATCAGCATTTGTGTTTCTGATTTTATCTATGCCAAGGTTAATTATATTAGATGTGATGTTAGGAAGATCTCCCTGTAGGTTTATTACATATTTATATGATTTTTCATTATCTAGTTTGTTAAGAGCCTCATAAATTCTATCAGTGCCACTTTGATGAGNAGTACTTGTAATAATTGCTTCACCGCCCTCTTTACTAATAACTTCTGCTATCTCTGGAGAGTCTGATGCAACCACAACTCTGTCAGCCTTTGTTTTTTTCGCTTTATCCCATACATGAAGTATCATCTCCCTTCCATTAATTTTTAATAAGGGTTTCCTTGGCAGTCTTGTAGAACCAATTCTTGCAGGTATAATAATAATTGTATCATTCATTTTAATTGATTTATNTTCATTAACAAAATTTATGATATTAAATATCAATATTATTGAATATTAGTAAATTTTTTAGTGGTTTTAAAGAACCATTTAATATATAAAAATATTGAATTTGGATGCACTCATATGGATAGTTTTGAAATAAATAAAATAGTTGGAGCTGTACTCGGCACTGCTTTGTTTATTCTGGTTTTAACTATTGTTACAGATTTTTTCTATCACGAGGATGAGCTAGAGCAACAGGCATACATAGTAGATGTTCCAGTTGAGACTGAACAACTAATGGATGAAGTTGAGATCGTTGAGATAGACGTTATGGAACTACTTGTTCTTGCAAGCGCTGAAAATGGAGAAAAAGTCGCAAAAAAATGTGTTTCATGTCATAATTATGAAGCAGGAGCTCCAAACAAAATTGGACCAAATCTCTATAATATTGTAGATCGTCAAATGGCTAGTGTAGATGGATTTGCTTATTCAGGCGCACTAGCTGAAAAAGGTTCAAATAGCGAGGCTTGGACATTTGATAATTTATTCCATTTTCTTGAAAATCCAAAAAAATGGTTACCTGGAACTATCATGGGTTATGCAGGTATTAGGAAACCTGAAGATAGAGCTGATCTAATTGCTTATCTTCACAATATATCACCCGACTCAACATCTAAGATTGAATAATACATTCTTTTAAATTAGACATTAGAAATATAATAAATTATATTTGTCTTATGTTTAAAAAACTATATGTATTAGCATTTTTAATAACATTCCTAACTCAATCTGGATATGCAAATGCAGACGATAGTTCCCAGCATATTACGACTGAAAATATAAGTTGGATGCATGGATTAACACTTGGTGATNATCTTAAATACAGTGAAGATTTTCAATATTTTGATTATGTGAATCCTTTAGCACCGAAAAGGGGGACTCTTGTTCAAGCAGCCATAGGTTCTTTCGATACCTTAAACCCATTCAATATGAGGGGGGTTCCAGCAATTGGAAGTAGCTATTATATATACGATAGTCTATTAAAAAATTCTGACGACGAGCCATTCTCTTATTACGGGTTGTTGGCTGAAGGCGTATATCATCCTGAAGATTATTCATACGTTATATTTAAAATTAGAGATGATGCTAGATGGCATGATGGGCAGGAAATAACCTCAGAAGATGTTAGATGGTCGCTTGAAACACTCAAAGAAATAAATCCAAATTACAAGTATTATTACAATAATGTAGTCGATATTGATGTTGTATCAGATAAAATAATTAGATTTAATTTTGATATATCAGGAAATAGAGAGCTGCCACTGATTACAGGTCAATTCCCAATCCTGCCAAAACACTATTGGGAGAGCGATGGACGTTTGTTTGGAGANACTACGCTAGATTTTCCACTAGGTTCAGGTGCATATAAGTTTAAAGAAGTAAATGTTAATAAAAACGTTGTATATCAAAGAGTAACTGATTATTGGGGCAAAGATTTGTCAGTCAATAAGGGGTTTCATAACTTTGATGAGCTAGTTTTTGAGTATTTTAGAGATAGA
Source organism: Rhodobiaceae bacterium (assembly GCA_002704755.1). Lineage (GTDB taxonomy): Bacteria > Pseudomonadota > Alphaproteobacteria > Rhizobiales > TMED25 > TMED25. The sequence goes on along the minus strand of PAHC01000011.1, from coordinate 221,447 downwards.
CAAGTTCAGCTTGAGGCATTTAAAGCGAGTGAAATAGATATCGTATTCGAAAATTCCTCAAAAAGATGGTCTACAGGGTATGATTTTGCTGCAAAGGATGATGGTGATGTCATACTTGAAGTATTTAAACTTAGCAATGTACAAGGGATGCAGGCTTTTGCCATGAACCTAAGAAGAGATAAGTTTAAGAATATTTCTGTAAGAAAAGCATTAAATCTAGCATTTGATTTTGAATGGCTAAATTCTAATTTGTTTTATAATCAATATCAAAGAATTGATAGTTTCTTCGATAATTCAGAGCTAGAGTCTGTTTTTTTACCAGAAGGTAAGGAGAATGAAATATTGCTTGAAGTTAGTAATTTAGTTGAAGATGATGTGTTTAACAAGGAGTACAAAAACTCTGTTGGAGGAACAACTCAAAATNTTAGAAATAATCTCAGATCAGCACAACGGCTTCTAAAAGAAGCAGGCTATGATATAAATGACGGAAAACTAACTGATAAGTCAAATGGACAACCTTTTGTGATTGAGTTTTTAATTTCACAACCGGATATGGAGAGGATAATCAGTCAATTCCAAACAAACCTGAGATCAATTGGTATTGAGTCGAATATAAGACTTGTTGATACGGCACAATATCAGGAGAGAATGGATCAATTTGATTTTGATGTTGTTGTTGCTACCTTTCCTCAAAGCTTATCTCCAGGGAATGAGCAGAGAGATTATTGGGGATCTGAATCTGCAACCTCAGCTGGCAGCAGAAATATTATCGGTATACAAAATGAAGCCGTTGATGTTCTGATTGATAAAATAATATATTCTGAAACTAGGGCAGATTTGATCGCTTCTACGAAAGCATTAGATAGAGTTCTCAAGTGGAATTACTATGTTATACCCCATTATTACTCAGAGGGACTTAGAATTGCTAGGTGGGATAATTTTGAATTTAATGAAAATTTGCCAGCATACAATGTAAATTTACTCACTTGGTGGAGTAAATAACTATTCTCATCGTCACCTAATATAAAACAAGATGTTTGTATATACAATCCGAAGACTATTCCTAATTATACCAACTATATTGGGAATTATGGCAATAAGCTTCTTAATTATCCAATTTGCACCAGGTGGTCCAATAGAGAGGATCATATCTCAAATTGACGGTAATGATAATTCTGCTCTTTCTCGTGTTTCGGGCGGCTTCAACGGCGATTTCACACAAAGTGGACAAAACNCAGATATAAATAATAAATATAGAGGNAGCCAAGGATTAGATCCAGAATTTATATTAGAATTAGAGAAACAATTTGGATTCGACAAACCTCCTTTAGAGAGATTTTATCTAATGATCACAAATTATATGAGATTCGATTTTGGTGAAAGTTATTACAGAGATATTAGGGTAATTGATTTAATTATTGAAAAACTTCCTGTTTCAGTNTCACTAGGACTTTGGATGACTCTAATTTCGTACTTAATTTCAATTCCGCTTGGTATGATGAAAGCGGTTAGGGATGGAACCAAGTTTGATCTCTGGACTTCCACAATAATAGTCATAAGCTATGCATTACCTGGTTTTCTTATAGCTATTTTCCTAATTATATTTTTTGCTGGAGGAAGCTATTTAGATTGGTTTCCTCTTAGGGGGCTAACATCAGATAATTTTAATGAGCTTAGCATACTTGGAAAAGTTATTGATTATATCTGGCATATAACGTTACCTCTTTTATCAATGGTTTTGGCAGCTTTTGCAACCACAACTTTACTAACAAAAAATTCATTTCTTGATGAGATTGGGAAGCAGTATGTGTTGACTGCAAGAGCAAAGGGACTTACTGAAAAGCAAGTTTTAAAAAGGCATGTTTTTCGAAATGCGATGTTAATTATAGTTTCTGGATTCCCAGCAGCTTTCATTTCTGCATTTTTTACAGGATCTCTTTTAATTGAGACAATATTCTCACTTGATGGACTTGGTTTATTGAGCTTTGAGTCAATCGTAAATAGAGACTATGCAGTTGTATTTGCATCACTTTATATATTTTCTTTCATTGGATTAATCATCAATCTTATATCTGATTTAATATACCATTGGATAGATCCAAGAATAGATTTTGAAAAAAGGGACTTATGAGGGTTAGTCGTAAATTATGATTGGTATTAAAAAAAATCTGTCACCCATAACATTTAGGAGGATTGGAAATTTTAGAAAAAACAAGCGTGCATTTATATCTTTAAGACTCTTTCTTGTTTTGTTTATTCTTACATTATTTTCTGAACTCTTAATAAACGACAAACCCATATTAGCATTTTATAAAGGGGAATTATTATTTCCTGCCGTTGTGGATTATCCTGAAGAAAAATTTGGAGGCTTCCTTGCTGTAACAGATTACAGGGATCCATTTATATCAGATGAAATNATCAGAAATGGTTGGATGTTNTGGCCCGTANTAAGGTATCATTACAAGACAATAAATTATGAATTACCAGTGCCTGCCCCATCACCACCATCATTCTTACTTGACAAAGAAACACGATGTCAAAATTATTCATCGGGTAGTGATGATAGGAGATGCACAATTTGGAATTGGAACTGGTTGGGGACCGATGATCAGGGACGAGATGTATTGGCGAGGTTAGCATATGGTTTTCGTATATCTATTATATTTGGTTTGCTTTTAACCATTCTATCATCTGCTATAGGTATTTTTATGGGAGCAATTCAAGGTTTTTTTGGAGGCTTAACGGATCTTATTTCTCAGAGATTCATTGAAATATGGAATTCCATACCATCATTATATCTATTAATAATTATTTCAGCAGTTATTACTCCCTCATTTTGGTTACTTCTTTTCATTCTTTTATTATTCTCTTGGGTAAGTTTGGTTGGGGTTGTTAGAGCAGAGTTTTTAAGAGCTCGAAACTTCGAGTATGTATTGGCAGCCCGAGCATTAGGTGTATCGAATATGAAGATTATGTTTAAACATTTGCTTCCAAATGCAATGGTTGCAACTTTAACTTTTCTTCCATTTATACTTAACGGATCAATTGTTACTCTTACTTCTCTAGATTTTCTGGGCTTTGGAATGCCCCCAGGTTCCGCATCTCTTGGAGAATTATTAGCGCAAGGAAAAAATAATATTCATGCTCCATGGCTAGGTTTGACTAGTTTTTTTGGGATAGCTATTTTACTTAGTTTACTAATCTTTATTGGTGAAGGCGTAAGAGATGCATTTGACCCACGAAAGGTTTTTGNAGACTGAGATGAAAAATTTATTAGAAATAAAAAATTTTAATATGAAGTTTAAAGGTTCAACTGAAGCAGATTTTCAAATTAGTGATGTGGATATTAATATACCAGAAGGTAAGACGATTGCAATTGTTGGGGAATCCGGTTCTGGGAAAACTTTGACAGCACTGTCTATACTCGGTTTAAACCCTAATTCATCAATAATACAAAATAATAGTCAGATAATATTTGATGAGAAAGATTTGACTAAGATTCCAACAGATCAACTTAATCAAATTCGTGGCAACAAGATTTCAATGGTTTTCCAAGAACCATTAAGTGCTTTAAATCCACTTCATACAGTTGAAAAACAGATAAGTGAAGGAATGTTAGTACATAAATTAGCTAATAAGACTGAAATAAGAANTAAAGTAATTGAGTTAATGAAAAAAGTTATGATTAATGATCCCGAAAATAAACTTGCTAGATATCCACATCAACTCTCTGGTGGAGAAAGGCAGAGAGTTATGATAGCAATGGCACTGTCGAATAACCCTAAACTATTAATTGCTGATGAACCAACAACAGCGTTAGATGTAACAGTACAATATGAAATTTTAAATTTATTAAAATCATTACAGGATGAATTAGGCTTAGCTATTCTGTTTATCACACATGATCTTGGTATAGTAAAAGATTTTTCTGATTTTGTTTATGTTATGCAGGATGGAAAAGTTGTTGAAAGTGGTGAAGTTGACGATATATTCCAAAATCCAAAAAAAACTTACACAAAACAACTTGTAAATGCTCGTAGACTTCAGCTTAAAAAGAAAAAAATGAATAAATCCCTTGAAATTTTCAAGGTAGAGAATTTATCAGTAAATTATATACAAAAAAAACCTCTAATGAAAACACAAACAAATGAGATCTTAAAAGATATTAATTTCTCAATCAATTTGGGTGANACAGTCGGACTCGTCGGAGAGTCAGGTTCCGGTAAGACAACTATTGGATTATCAATACTTAGACTAATCAAGAGTCATGGAAAGATTATTTTCATGGGTCAAGATTTTTCAAAATTAAATAGCAGTAAATTGAATCCAAAAAGAAAAGATCTCCAAATTGTATTTCAAGATCCTTATGGTTCATTATCACCTAGGATGACAATAGGGCAAATAATTGAAGAGGGGTTAATTTCACAAAAGATAGAATTAAGTTCTAGTAAAAGATTAGATATGACTTATGAAATACTCAAAGATGTAGGACTCTCAATACAGCACATTAACAGGTATCCACATGAATTCTCAGGGGGACAAAGACAAAGAATTGCAATTGCAAGAGCAATAATTTTAAGACCTAAACTACTAATTTTAGATGAGCCTACGAGTTCTCTCGACTCAACAGTGCAGCTTCAAATTCTAAATCTTTTGATNGATTTACAGGAAAAATATAATACAGCATATCTATTTATTAGTCATGATTTAAGGGTGATTAGGTACATAGCTGATAGAGTCTTTGTAATTAATTCTGGAAATATAATTGAGTCTGATTATACGGATAATATCTTCAATAGACCAAAGGATGATTATACAAAGAAATTAATATCTTCCGCCTTACTTGACTGAAATGTTCTTATTTTTTCATCAATCCTTTTAACAGAAATTATTAACTTATTTACTCTCTCAAGATTTCTTTTTACTTTATTAAAATTTTCAATTCTTGTATCCATTGTGGTCATATTACTATGCAAAATTTTGTTGGGTTTAATATAAATTCCAACATGCCCTTCCCAAAAAATTATGTCACCATTCTTCAGATTTTTATAATCGGGAGCCATCTCAATTTCACTACCAAGTACTTCTACTTGATCCTTAGTATCCCTGGGACATTTAATACCAAGAGAATGAAGAGAAGTTTGTATTAATCCAGAACAATCTACTCCAAGAATGGTTCGGCCACCCCATTTATAAGGTGTTCCAATATATANGGATGCTATTTTTACAAAATCATCTGGCATANTCATTTTCTTTGAAAGAGATATATGAGCTTCATTTATGTATCCAATTCCAAAATCGATCTCAAAAAACCCATTCAACTTGTTTGACTTTTGTGTAATACGCGAATTTCTGAATAAGGTGTTTATTATTGGGGACTTTGGATCTGGCTCTGAATATATGCTTGCGCAATTAGAATTAATATACAATCGAGTAGCATTGAGGTTAATTTCGTCTTTACTTAGAGCACTTCTTGGTAGATAACCGGAGTAATTATCTGTAAGTAACCTACCAAAGACCCAATTCTCTAAGTCCTTTTCAACCTGAAAAAATTCACCATAGATTGCCTCAGAAACTGTCTCAGATAGGAAGCTTGGCTCTTTTTTGATATCAATTAAATTATGAATAAGGTGATAAATATTAATATTGCACCAATATGTTATTAATTTTTAATATGATCGACTAATAATTGATAAATAGCCCTAATACCTTGTGCTGCTCCACCTTTTGGAATATTAGAATTTGTCCCATTATTCCATGAATAAACATCAAAATGGAGATAAGTTTCTGTATTTTTGATAAANTTTTTTAGGAATTCTGCTGCAACTATAGATCCTGCAAATGGAGTATTTGGTGAATTATTTATATCAGATATGTCATTGTTAAGCCATTTGCCATAGGGCTCAAAAAATGGCATCTGCCAGACAGGATCTTGAACTTTAAATGATAAATCTTGTAAAATAGCTGCAATTTCTTTGTTTGTTGAGAAGAAAGGAACTATCTCAGGACCCATAGCTACCCTAGCAGCTCCTGTTAATGTTGCCATATCAATGATTATTTCAGGATTTTCTTCATCGGCTAGTGTCAAAGAGTCAGCAAGTATCAATCTACCTTCAGCATCAGTGTTCCCAATTTCAACTGTTGTTCCATTACGAGATTTTAAAATATCACCTGGTCTGAAAGAGTTACCTGAAATGGAGTTCTCCACAATAGGTATTAGAACTCTAAGATTTATATCAACTTTATTGAGAACAAGCATACTTGCAAGTCCTAAAATATTTGCAGCACCGCCCATATCCTTTTTCATCAATAACATACCAGATGATGGCTTTATATCTAACCCACCAGTATCAAANGTTACACCTTTACCAATCAATGTTATCTTTTTACTATTTTTTTTNCCCCATTGGATATCAACTAGACGCGGTGGGTGGTCACTTGCTTTACCAACTTCGTAAATTAATGGAAGATTTTCTTTAATAAGTTCTTTGCCAGAAATCTCATGCACTTTACAACCCAAATCATCAAAATATTCTCTAATATTTTTTGCAAAGTTTTCTGTAGTTAATACATTAGCTGGATGGTTAATTAAATCCATTGTAAAGAAAATACTTTTAACNAGATTTTGTACTTCCGTGGAAATTTTTTCAGGCAGATATAATTTAGAATTATTTTTTNGTGATGAATTGTAGCTATAGCAACCAAGCGCCCAGCTAAGATAAGGAAGAGTTGAACCTTCTTCAAGGTTAGAGAAATGGTAGCTTTTATTGGGTAAACACTTAGATAATTTATAACAAAAAAAATCACGATAAACATCATTTGAATCACTTCTTCCTACAAGTATCTTTTCAATATGTCCATCACTTGATGGGATAATCAGAAATTGCCCTGGAGATGCCTTAAAATCGTTTTCGTGAATCCAATTCTTGTGTTCTTTGTGATTATTCACGAAATTAGATAAATCATGGCTATTTAAGATATTAATCTCTATGGAATTTTTTTTAACTTTTGTAAACATATCCAGCCTATAAAATAGATTTAGTAAATATTAGCATCCAGTCCTGCAGCAATGGTTGCCCCGAGATTAAAACATTCTTTCTTAAAGTCATTACTCCAAACACCTTTTAATATAAGTGGTTTTTGAATTTCTTTCCACTTCAATCCTGTAATAATTTTTTTTAGGTTAATTTCGGTACCAGTCCCATCATGACCTGCTCGAATATAAATTGCATAGGGAAGTCCATTCGTTTTATCAAGGCACTTATAGTAGTTTCTATCAAAAAAATCCTTGATGATTCCACTCATGTACCCAAGGTTTTCTGTTGTACCAATTATTATTGCCGAAGATCTAGATATTATCTCGTAATCGACATTTATGGCATTATGTGCAATAATTTCAAGATCTTTTGCATTTATTGATTTTGCGCCTGTCTCAACCTCGTCTAATAAAATTTTAGTATTTTTTGATGGGAGATTTGTCACAATTAGAAGTTTTTTTTTCATTTATATAGAGTAAATAACTAATAAAGGATTTTCAATATATTCTTTTTCTATATATATTGAATAAATGGTGCCGCAGGAGTGGATTGAACACTCGACCTCACCCTTACCAAGGGTGCGCTCTACCACTGAGCTACTGCGGCTAAATATTATATTGGCAAAATAGTTTGTCAAAAACACTAGTTATTCGACAATATGGCAAAATTGAAAAAAAAAGACAATCAAAAATTAGCGAGGGCATTAAAAGAAAATCTTAAGAAAAGAAAAGCTCAAGCAAATATGCTGAAAGAAAAAAATCAGAAGTCGAGTGATAAAAAAGATGGTTAAAATTCGAATTATTGGAGGGACACCATTGGAAGGATCCATCCAAATCTCTGGTTCAAAAAATGCATCACTACCAATTATGATAGCGAGTATATTGACAGACCAAGAGCTGATCCTGGATAATCTGCCAAACTTAAGTGATATTAGTAGATTAGAATTAATACTGTGTAATTTAGGAGCAGTTATTGAACGAGGTAAAAATTCTCAAGCCTCGATTAACCAAAATAATACTGATGGATCAAGAACACGTATAAAATTACAAGAATTCTTGAGCTTGAATGCTGATTATGAAAATGTATCAAAGATGAGGGCAAGTTTTCTTGTCTTAGGTCCATTACTGGCAAGAGAGAAATTTGCAAAGGTTTCAATGCCTGGTGGTTGTGCAATTGGAACAAGACCGGTTGATATCCACCTGGATGGGCTTAAAAAATTAGGAGCAGAAATAGAAATAGAAAAGGGCTATGTAATCGCTCGTGCAAGAAATGGGCTTACAGGTGCAAATATTAATTTAAAAAAACAGTCAGTTGGAGCAACTCAAAATTTAATGATGGCAGCATGCTTGGCTCGAGGTGAGACAACAATATCAAATGCCTCTATGGAACCAGAAACAAAAGATTTAATTATTTTCCTTAACAAAATGGGGGCAAATATTGAGGTATCAGGTAACAACACCATATTTATTCAAGGCCAAGAAAGATTAGGTGGTGCAAATCATAAAATAATGGCAGATAGAATTGAAGCCGGAACTTATGCAATAGCTTGTTGCGCAACAGGAGGTAGAGTTACACTCAATAATTGTGATGATGAAACACTTGAATTACCACTGAGATTACTTCAAGAAATTGGATGTAATGTAAGAAAAACAGGTGATGGTATTTTAGTTGAAAATAAAAATAAGGAATTATCTCCGATTGAAATTACAACACAACCATACCCAGGATTTCCTACCGATTTACAGGCACAATTTATGGCACTACTAACACAAGCTAAGGGGGTATCAATAATAAATGAAAAAATTTTTGAAAATAGATTTATGCATGTGCAAGAATTAGTTAGAATGGGAGCAAATATTATATTAGATGGTGATAAGGCGATAATTAGCGGTAATTCGACCCTTATTGGTGCACAAGTTATGGCAACTGATTTAAGAGCATCTGTTTCGCTGGTTATTGCTGGATTAACAGCAATAGGAGAGACTGTCATAGATAGAGTTTATCATCTTGATAGGGGTTTTGACTCACTTGAAAAAAAATTATCCAATTGCGGTGCAATTATTGAGAGAATAGTATAGATAAGAAATAAAATGAATAAAATTTATCATTATGACGACAAAGACTCAATGGAGCAATTTTTTGAGTTAAATAAAAAAAGGCAATCGAATTTTAATGATGTCGTAAAAGACGTTAATTATATAATTAATTTAGTAAAAGAAAATGGTGACGCTGCACTCGTTGAATTTACAAACAAATTTGATAAAAACGAGCTAAACCAAAATGATCTGCTAATCCCAAAAAAAATGATAGAGGATAGTTACAAAAATATAAGTTCTGATCTTAGAAATGCACTCGATTTTGCTTATAAAAGGATTTTCAATTATCACAAAAAACTCAAACCTGCGGATATTAAATATAAGGATAATGCAGATACAAAGATTGATTTGAAATGGACGCCAATTCAGTCAGTCGGTTTATATGTTCCGGGTGGGAAAGCAATATATCCAAGCTCAGTATTGATGAACGCTATTCCAGCAATAGTCGCTGGTGTTGACAGAATTGTTATGGTTACGCCATCAATTAATGGAACTATCAATGAACCTATATTAGCTGCAGCACATATATGTGGAATAAAAGAAATTTATCGTATTGGAGGAGCCCAAGCAATAGCTGCTCTTGCATATGGGACCTCTTTGATTCAGAAAGTTGATATGATTGTTGGTCCAGGTAATAGTTATGTTGCTGGAGCTAAGAAACAGGTATTCGGTGATGTTGGGATTGACATGGTCGCAGGTCCGTCAGAGGTTGTTGTAGTTGCTGAAGAGGATATGGAGCTTGATTGGGTAATAGAAGATCTTTTTGCTCAGGCCGAACATGACGATAATGCACAATCAATATTGATAACGAAAGACATTAAATTTGCTTCAAAAATTATTGATGAAATAAAAAATAGGCTAAGTTATTTTGATGATAACTCAACACTTAAAAAAAGTTGGAATCAATATGGAAGTATAATTGTTTGCAGAAGCAATACTGATATTTCAGAATTAATTAATTATATAGCACCAGAGCATCTAGAATTATGTTCTGATTATGCATCAGATCTAATTCCTAACATAAAGAATGCCGGAGCAATATTTATTGGGAAATATACACCAGAAGCATTAGGCGATTACGTTGTTGGAACAAATCATGTTTTGCCAACGCTACAATCAGCACGTTTCTCATCCGGTCTTTCAGTTCAGAATTTTATGAAAAAAACATCAATAATAGAATGTTCAGAGGCAACACTAAATGAATTAGCACCAAGTGCAATCATCATTGCAGAGCATGAGGGGCTCCTTTCACACGCGAATTCATTAAGAAGAAGGTTGGATAGAAAAAATCGAAATTAGAGATGACTTTAAAATTAGTATTAGCAAGTAAATCCCCAAGAAGGAAAAGCCTTTTGGAACAAATTGGAGTTTTCCCTGACTTGATCGAAGACTCGAATGTAAATGAATTTATAGATGACTCAAAGATACTACCAAAGCAAAGAGCTATTTTACTAGCCAGACGTAAGGCTGAGGCTGTATATGAAATAACTAAAATAAAAAATTCTATAATTTTGGCTGCAGATACTATCGTTGCTGTAGGCAGACGAATTGTGGAAAAGCCAAATCATGAAGATGATGCCGTTGAGGCATTACAATTATTATCTGGGAGAAATCACAGAGTATATACAGCGGTATGCCTTCGTGATCAGAATGGAAGATATATTTCCAGATTAGTGGAAACCAGAATAAAATTTAAGAGATTATCAGAGGAAGAATTTGTTTCTTATATACAATCAAAGGAGTGGTATGATAAAGCAGGAGGGTATGCTATCCAGGGGATTGCAGGCTCATTTGTAATAAAAATTATTGGATCATATTCATCAGTTGTAGGTCTCCCGCTATACCAAACCTCAAATTTGTTGAATGGCGTTGGATATGACGCTAAATATAGATGGAAAGATAAGTAAAATTTTAAAAAATAATAAATATATAATTTTATTTACTATCATATTAACAACCTTATTTTTTCTTTTATTTCTGCTCAAGAGTAATCATAAACAAAATACAACTAGCAAAGAATCATGGTTGGTCTTTGATTCACAGGACTCTAATTTAATAATTAGATTTGAATATCTAATAGAGATTAGATGCTCAATAAAAGAAGTTAGATATGGGATAAATGAAGCACAACCAAATAATATATTGGTACTTCCAATGTGTAATAAGCAAGTAGAAGACATAGAAAGATTTCGTATAATTCCTCCATCTACTAAAAAGGTTTCCATAAAAATTATACTAAACGATGGAACAAGTTCCGATATTAGGGAATATTTTGTTAATTAGAACTAACATTTGTCATTATTGATAAAAAAAAATACTAATATAAGTTATGAATAATAAAAACTGTCCAATTTGCAGCAATAAATCTCAAAGTGAATATGCTCCTTTTTGTTCAGACAAGTGTGCCAACAAAGATTTAGGTAATTGGTTGTCAGGAAGGTATTATATTCCTGGCGAAAAGATCAATGATGAGACCATTTATGATAGTGTAGATTTAAGTGATATATTGAAAAAAGATCACTAGACTTCTCATAAAAAAATCCATATAAATATTCATGTGTAAACATACACTGTGCCCTGATAGCTCAGTTGGTAGAGCAAACGACTGAAAATCGTTGTGTCCCTAGTTCAAATCTAGGTCAGGGCACCATCAAATAGCAAATATGATTTTAAAATAATAGATTAGGTAGAAACGTTGCTATTCCTGGGAATAGTAGTAACAACATTACTGTAATCAACATTATGATCCAATAAGGGATTGAATAATAGAATATCTGACCAAGTCGGACATTTTTATCTCTTGCAGATGCCTTTACGGTATAGACCAGTAGACCAAATGGTGGGGTTAATAGCCCCGCCTCAATGGCAATGATTCCTAATATTGCAAATGCCATAGGCTCAATTCCTAATGATACAGCAATAGGTTCGAAGATAGCAACAGTCAGAAGCATTATAGAAATACTATCAATAATCATGCCTAAGATAAACCATATGAGCATCATTAAAAGTACAATGCCAACATAACCAAAACCTGTAGAGAGGAATAAATCTTGTATGGTTGAAGTAACACCAGTCATGGCAAGTGATCTTGAGTAAAGAGATGCAGTTAATAGCAGTAAGAGTATTGGTGCTGAAGTTCTTCCGACTGATAAAATAGTTCCAATGATATCTTTTGCAGTTGCACCCTTTGATATTGCTAATATTAATCCCAGTGCAGCTCCTACACCTGCACCCTCTGTAGGTGAGAAAAAACCAACCCAAATACCACCTAAAACAGTTGCTATTATACCAAACAGCCATATTGAACTCCACAAAACACTACCTTGTGTTTCTAAATTTTCTTCTTCCACTTCCTCAGTACTTGCAATCGGCGTGCCATCTTTATTCAGACCAACAAGTTTTGGCATAATTAATGCAGCACAGAGTATGTAGACAATAAATAGACCTGTAAGTAACAAACCTGGGATAACACCAGCAAGAAATATCTGGCCAATAGATCTTTCGGTAAGTATACCCCAAACAATCATTAGAACACTTGGTGGAATTAACATTCCAAGTACACTAGATCCAGTTATTGACGCGAGCGAGAAACCATTGTTATATCTGTGCCTCTTCATTTCAGGGTAAGCAATTCTCGTAAAAGCAGCAGCTGATGCAATTGATACACCTGTTACGAATGAGAATATCGCATTACCCATCACTGTTGCAAGAGCAAGCCTACCTGGTAATTTTTTTAATCCTCTTTGAATTCCTCTGTATACGTCAGTAATTGTTCCTGACTTACTTATAAATTCACCCATTAACATAAATAGAGGGATAACAGCAAAAACATAATTACGAAGTCCTTCATATGATGTGCTTCCTACAAGTTTTTGGACCATCCCAAAATCTCCATATGCAAAATAAACACCAAGTACTGCAGTCACACCTAACGCAATAACAATGTGTACACCAATAGCCACAAAGAATAGTAATAAACCTACAAGTATTAGTTCAAATTCAAGCATTGTTAGCCCAACTTTCATCATCCTCTAGGTTGAAAATGTCTACTATTGCAAGAACCAGATAGTTTAGGAAGCAGAAAATACTACCAAATATGATAATAAATCTTGTTGGCCAAGTAGGGACTTTTAATGCACCTTCGCCTTCATATTCACCCTTAGCAAAAGCTTGGAAAGCGAGGTCCCAACTTCCAGTAATCATGACATAGAAGAAAAACATACCTAGTAAATATCCTATAATTAAAAGAATTTTTTTTACCTTTGGAGATACTTGTGAAACTAATATATCTGATTGCAGCATTGATCTTGAACGTATGGCGTAACCAGCTTGAAAGAAGATAATCACAACGATTGAGTTTTCTACTATATCTTTTGTTCCATTTAAAGGATAGTCAAGGAAACTTCTTGATAAAGCATCAGCAAGAATGAGGAAAGCTAGGGAAAACGCCCATACTGCAGCAATAATCATCATTACTTTTGCTATTTTATCACTTAGTCTAATTAAATACATTTTTTTATGAAGAATTGACCTCACAGGATGCCCGGGGTATCGGTCATCCTGTGAATTATTAGATTGTTTTATTCAACAACGTAGCGAACAGGCCACTTGTATCCTTGAGCTTCAGCAGCATCAAGTGCAAGGTTCAGCACTCTAACCGCAGGTAAGCCTTTTGACTCAAGGTCGCTTGCTACTGATTGTGGCCAATCAGCAAGTGAGTCAGCCCATGCAGATCTTACGTCAGCTGGTAGTTCTGTAACAGTGATCTTATCACGAAGTGTGTCAAGATGTTGAGGGTATTCCCTTTTGTTCACAATACCAACTTGTTCTTCATATTCCATTGCCACTTCATGTAATATTTCCTTAACATCGTCTGGAAGTTTGTCATATGAGTCTTTGTTGATTGTTAAGCCATGCCATGTCATAGCACCAAAACCAATTAATGTGTAATGGTCACCATGTTCATAAAGCTTCAAGTTAACCCATGCACTTGGGAACATAACCCAACCTTCGTATAAATTTGTTTGAAGACCTGTGTAAGCTTCTGAAAGTGTGCCTTGTACAGGTGTAATGCCAGCATAGTCTAGCCAATTTAGGTTAAGACCAGCACCAGCTATTTTTTCACCTTCTATTTCTGAAAGATCTTTCCAAGGGAATGTGGTACCAAGGTTGTACCCTTGGTCTGTTATCCTAGCTAGAAGTACTTGATTGAAATCATCTTCAAAAACATTTGTTAGGTATGGCTCTTGAGCATAAACTGTTTGAGCAATTCTAAGGCTTGTCATTGGATTCATAGTGCCAAATGGAAGCATTACTTGGAATGCATGTAATGGCAAGTTTGATGGCTCAAAGCAGAAGCACATGCCACCAATGTCTGTTATTCCATTTTGAACTGCTTCGAGAACTTCTGGGTTTTTAGCAATTGTACCACTATATCCTTCAATCCACTGAATCTCATGATCAGTACGCTCAGCTACTCTTTCAGCTAGCATTGGTTGAAAATAACTTTGCATTAATCCTGCATAGACAACTCCAGTTGGATGACCTGATGCAATTCTTAGTTTAATTTTATCAGCCGACGCAGTGGTCACTGATGTAATTATGAAAGTGAGCGCTAGCGCGCAAATCATAAATATATTTCTATTTTTTAACATATCATATTCTCCCTAAAAAATAGTTTGGTACCGATTTTGGTACCACACATATTACATTCACGATAGTCTCATTAATTTGATATAGCAAGAAATAAATAATATCTAAAAAGAAGGCTATTTTTAAGATGCAAACTCATAAAAATAATCAATTACTAACTGTTAAATTGAGATATTTTTATATTTGAATATTAAGACCTTCTTTAGCTGAAGACTCAACTATGGCCTCAAGAACTCTTACAACTTTCGAGGACTCTTCACCATTTGTTTCAGGTTCTATTCGGTTGATTATTGAGCTACAAAAATTCCTCAAATTTTGTTCTACACCATCAATTTTATCTAATGGAATTTCTGTTCTTTTTTCTTCATTTATTTTTTGAATAAAAAATTTATTACCATCGTCTTCACTCCAGGCTGAGGCTAAATTACCTTGAGCGCATATATTTGCAATAAATGGTAATCTCAAGGAGGTGTTTATAACTCCATGAGCACCACTTTTAAATTTTATCAGAACAGATGTTATATCATCTAAGGGCTTGTCTTCATCTAAAACGCTACTTAGAGCATTTACAGATTGTACATCACCGCCGAGGTATATCATATTATCTATCATATGAACACCAAGCGCTGTGAATGCACCAGCTGGAGCTTCTATTTCATTATCTCTCCATGGCCTGTTGGGGTCTGGTCCAAAAGGTCGGCTAAAATTACTTTCTATTAGGTGTATTTTCCCGAGATTATTATTGCTAATTTTATAATGCAATAACCTCGTTGCTGGTAATAATCTTCTGTAATGGGCAACTTGAAGAAGCACATTGTTTGACTTTGACGCTTCAACACATCTTTTTGCATCTACACTCGATAAAGCTAGAGGCTTTTCAACCATTATATGTTTTTTACATTGAGCAATTGAACAAATCAGATCTACATGTGTTGTATGAGGTGTAGCAATTATTATTCCATCGATCCTTCTATCATTGATAAATCTATCAAAGGATATTGCAGGTTCACAACCAAATTTTTGAGCAAATTCCTCTCTTGTATGACTTGTTCTGCTGAAACATGTTAACAAATTTGCATTATCAATATTTTGAATCGTACTTGCTAGTTTTTTACTCCAATTACCAACTCCAAGAATACCAAGGTTAACAAAAGCCATATTTATTTATACTGCACGTTTATATTGTTCGATCTTTTGTTCATCAACTTCAATACCAAGCCCAGGGCCATCGGGCGTAATTATTCTTCCATTGATAACTTGGATTGGGTTCTTGGCCACATCATCAACTAGATATTGATTGGTAACACTTGCATCCCATTCAAGTGTAGGAAGAGATACTGCTAAATGAGAAATTGCAGCACTTGCAATGCTTGTGTCGGCAGTTTTTCCAGCAAGATTTACAGACATTGATAATTTCTGCATTAGTTTTGCTCCTTCCATCACCCCTTGTGAACTTCCTAGTTTTATTAATTTGAGGCTGCCACCCATTGCGGCATTATGGTCATAGTGTTTTTGAATATCTTCTATTGAGTGAATTCCTTCATCAGCACCAATTGGAACTTCACATAACTCTGCGCATTTTGCCATTGATTTTATATCATGACCATGAACAGGCTGTTCAAAGAAGTCTAATCCAGCTTTGCCTGCGCCTTTTGCGAAGGTGAACGCATCTTCTGGACGATATCCTTGGTTTGCATCCGCGGACACATGCACAGTATCACCGCAAATTTTTCTAGATTTCTCTGATCTATCAAGGTCATGTGATGGTTCATTCATTCCAACTTTAACTTTAAATGCGACATATCCCTCGTCAATTCTTGCCTTCGCTAATTCAAGTTCATCACTGCTTCCTGCGATCATCCAAAACATTGGAGCATTTTCACGGTTTTTCCCCCCAAGAATTTCATACATTGGTTTATCTAAATGTTTACCAATTAGATCGTGTAATGCGCCATCAATTGCTGATTTTGCACTATGATTTGATACCATTAGAGGTTCAATAATACTGACAAGCATATCATTGCTTGTAACCTCAGTTCCTTCGAGTCTGTTGGCCATAAATTTTGTTGCAGCAACAAGTCCCTCAACAGTTTCCCCTGTCATTGTTGGCGCTGAAGATGCCTCGCCCCAGCCAACATTTCCGTCGGTGTCTGTTACTTTTACGATTAAATTATCACATGTTTCAATAAGTATCCCAGACATTTTAATTGGCATTTTCAGTGGAATAGCAACAGCACAAGCTTCAATTTTTGCAATTTTAAACATTCATATAACTCCTGTTATGTTATCATTTTCTGAGTGGTGATAATAAGTCATCAATATCAGCATTTTCCAGATCATTGATAACACTGAACACTTCATCTAATTTTTTAGTATCATGGTTTGGGCTTAAATCTCTGAATTTGTCTTGTACTTCTTCAATAGACATTGGACGTTCTTTTTCACCTCGCATGTGCTTACCGTATAGTTCAACTTCCTCATCATCTATTGTCATCGTAATTCTACCCGGCCAAAATTCAGGATGAATAGCATCTAGATCATCAGCCTGTTTAATGTCAGTTATTGATAATATTCTCTTAAATTCATCATTCATGCCCTTTTCTAAAACTGACGTAAATGTCTGCATATCAGCTCTTTTTTCTGTTAGAGCTAATGCTGCTGCAAAACATCCTGAAAATTGGGCGTCAACTGGAGATTTTGGATTACGTTTCAACTCAATTGGAGAACCACACAGCTGTACACCATAAGTTGGCATATCAATAATGATTTTACTGATTCTTTTGGTATCAATGTTATGTTCTTTCTGATAGTCAATTACCAGATCAAGAGTTTGGTGGTTATAACGACATAATGGAAATGGCTTAATTGCATTTTCAAGCGTTTCATAGCTTTTACCAAGTGTTTTAGTTGCATTCTCTGGTATCGGTCTTAATGCATATCCTTGGAGAAATCCTTGCTTACCTTCAAACACCTCTGCTGCTCCAATAAAACCTGATTGAGCAAGGGTGGCTGCAATAAAACTTGAGTGAGTATTAATTCCTGGGTGGGTCCTTTTATTCCAAGCTCCGTTTACTACATATTGCATAGATCCAGCGGCCTGGGATCCATTTAATCCCATTGCATTAACAATTTGTTCTTCTGACATTTTTCTTGCACGACCAATTATTGCAGAACCTGAGAAAGTTGCGCATGTTCCTGTTGGATGAAATCCCATTTCATGGGATGAATGCGGTCCTAATGCCATTGCTAATCTACAAGCAATTTCATAACCAATCACAACAGACGTTATTAATTCTTTACCTGTGAGGTTATTTTCTTCCGCGGCAGCCAGGGCGCAATTTACAACACTTCCACCGGCATGAATCACGCCTTTTGCATGATGATTATCATAATCCAAACTATGTGCCATTGAAGCATTGGCAAACGATGCCCACTCGGGAGCCATTTGTTCACCAGTAGCCAAAACAGTCGCACCTTCTGCATTTCTATTAATTGTTCTAATACCTTCAAGTATTGAGGGCCCAGATTCCATCCATTCATAGCCCCCGATATCATTGCCCATTATATCCAAGATTAATTTTTTGACATGATCAATTACATCGTCTGTTAGGTCATCATATTTAAGTTCTTTTGTATACTTAGCGTATGTTTGAGCTATATCCATTTGTGTCCTCCCAAGTAATCCATATTATAATTAGAATTTAATACTTACAATAATTCAACCTCTTGTCAATAGAACCTGATTTTAAAAAAAACTTTACTTTTTTGATGAAAACTAAATTCTCTATGCTAAAGTGAGTTTGTTTTTAAAATTGAATTTATTTTCAAATATGGCAAAGTTAAATCAAATAAATGTAGCCGTTATTGGTGCTGGATGGGTTGGTGGAATAAGAGCAGCTGCCTGCCGAAAAAATCCCCTAATTGATCAGTTGTCTATTGCAGAAATAGACGAGCTTAGAGCGGAAGAGCTCAAAAAAGAGTTAAAACTAGATCAAATTACTAATAATTGGATAGAACTTGCAGATGATCCGGGTATAGATGCTGTTGTTATTTCTATGACACCAGAAACTATCCGTTTTCCAATTCTGATGGAATTTTTAGAGAAAGGGAAACACGTTTTTGTAGAAAAGCCTATTGCATCAACAATAGCTGAAACTGATCAAGCGCTTCAACTTGCACATAAAAATAATTTAAAAATGACTGTAGGTTATTCCAGAAGATTTGACCCAAGATATGCATATATTAACAAGGCACTAAAGGGAGGGCTAATTGGTGATCCTGTTACATGTCTAATATCAAGGAACTCAACAAGAGAGCTTGGTGAAAAGATTACTGGAAGGTCAAAAATGTCACCTACCTCGATTGCTGGTGTTCATGATCTAGATTTTGTTCTGTGGGCAATGCAACCAAGAAAACCAATCAGAGTATATTCTCAAACTTCAGGAAAATTATTTTCAAGAAAAAGCGAAACTCCAGATCATCAATGGGTAATGATTACAATGGATGATGGAACAACTATAACAATTGGAATTGGTTGGATTCTTCCAATTGGTTATCCGAATTACGTACAAGCATTCATTGAGATTGTTGGAACTGATGGTACGCTTACAATTGATGACTCGCATAAGGACATACAGCTTAATACTACTAAGGATGGGATCAGGTATCCCCTTTCATCAATGCCGGGCGAACAAATAGATCATGTTTTTGCAGGGTCAATGCACGAGGAGATAAATCATTTCATAAATTCAATAGTTTTTGATACTCCCGTTATGGTAAGTGCAGAAGAAGCAAAATTAGTTATGCAAGTTTATCAAGCTGCGGACTTATCAGTTGAACTTGGTGAACCAGTTTCTTTGCCACGGAATGATTTTTTATGAAACTGGATCTGGATAAACACTAAATGGGTTCGATCTTAGGCACAATTGATTGGGTTGTTATTCTTCAAATAGTTTGGATTGATCTACTTCTAAGTGGTGATAACGCTATCGTGATTGCTCTCGCTTGTAGAGGCTTGCCTGAAGAACAAAAAAAAATTGGTATGGTTTTTGGCGTAGCTACCGCAATACTTCTCAGGATTATTTTTGCAAGTATAGTTACATTAATTTTGGATGTGCCGTATATTAGGACTATTGGTGGGATTGTGCTTATATGGATTGCAATAAAATTAATATTACCTGAAGATGAGAACCATCATCAAGATAAAGGTGAAGCAAAAACATTAGGTAAAGTAATTTTTACAATTGCGATCGCTGATGCAGCGATGAGTTTGGATAACGTTCTTGCAGTTGCCGCGGCAGCTCATGGATCAATTCCACTCATTATTTTTGGGATAGTCTTAGCAATTCCTCTTCTATTTATTGGTAGTTCTTTCCTACTTAATGTTTTTTCGAAGTATCCAGTTCTTATCTGGTTTGGAGGAGGACTCTTGGGTTGGATTTCTGGACATCTATTGTTTACAGATAAAGGCACTCAGGCTATATTCCCATTTATGAATGAGAGCAATGGTTTTATTGGATCCGTGTCATGCGCAGTTCTCGTCGTAGTTACCGCGCGTATATTAATAAAGTCAAGAAATAAGGAGATTTGAATATGTTATTTAATAGCGAAGTTAATGAAAGAGCAGCTTGGGTTGGGCCTGAAATACAAAATTCAATCGAGTGGTTACTTCACCTAAATGATTTAGAACTTAAAGAAATAGACGATGCACTTAAATATTTGATGAATAATGATATTAAAATTCCATTCCAGAAGGAAGATTTTGCATTGCCAACATTATCAACAAAAATACATTCATTATATGATGTGTTAGAAAACCAACTTGGTTTTGTCTTGATAAGAGGAATTGATAGAGATAAATACACAGACGAAGAGTGTGAGTTAATTTATTGGGGGATTGGTATTCATTTGGGTACACCTGTATCACAAAATACAAGGGGTCACTTACTTGGACATGTTACAGATGAAGGAAAATCCATCTCAGACCCAACAACAAGAATGTATCAAACCAAGCTCAAAATGGACTTCCATTCCGATCAATTACCAGTTGATGTGGTTGGTTTATTTTGTCAAAGAAAAGCTAAAAAAGGCGGAGCAAGTTATTTAGTATCAGCACTTACTATTCATAATGTTTTGAGAAAAGAAAGACCTGATCTGATTGAAGTGTTACATCAGCCATTCAATCTTGATTGGAGAGGAGAGAACCCAGAGGGAGAACAGCCATGGTATACATGCCCCATGTTCAGCTATCATGATGGCAAATTAACATCAAGAATTACTTCAAGAGCATTTTTTGAGTCTGTTGTACGTCATGGGGAGCACCTTGCACTAACGGACCTCCAACGTGAAGCGCTAGATGTTGTTCAAGAGATAAGTGAACGAGAATCTCTAAGATTATCCATGGGTTTCCAACAAGGCGATATTCAGTTTATTAATAATCATCAAATATTGCATGCAAGAGAAGATTATGAGGATTATGATGATCCTAAATTGAAAAGACATTTACTCCGTATGTGGATATCATTTCCAGTAGAACACAGGAGAAGTTTAGCTCCTGAACTTATGGAGAGATATTCATATGTCGAAAAGGGTGGAATACCTAAAAGAGAAGTAGCATGATAATATCAGGTAATAGTTACAAAAAGAGGCAGATAGGAGTCGGTGTAATTGGTTCGGGTAGGATTGGTACTCATAGAGCAAAACTTGCCGCACTACATTCAGCCGTGAAATATCTTGTCGTTTCAGATATAGATGAGACATTCGCAGAAAAGTTAGCAAAATCAACTAATGCCAATGGGTTTACCACTGATAACTATGAAGTAATAAATGATCCTAACGTTGATGTTGTAATTGTTTCAACCCCAGAGGATGAGCATAGAGAGTCTGTGGAGGCTGCCATCAATGCTGGAAAATCTGTTCTGGTTGAGAAACCACTTGCACTAACGATTGAAGATGGGGATAGACTATCAAAACTAGCTGAAGAAAAAGGAGTTGATCTAAGAATTGGCTATTCGCAAAGGTTTCTTCAAAAGTATTTTGTTGCTCATGATGAAATTTCAAGAGGAAAATTAGGACCCATTCTAGGCGGAATGACAAGAGTTTATAACACAAGAACAAATATGCTTGAAATACTCAAGAGATGCCCAGAGGCAACACCTATACTTGATATAATTACATACAATGTTGATTATATAGGGTGGTGTTTGGGGCCAGATGTATCACCCATCGAAGTACAGGCAATGGGGCATGGAACTATTTTTCGTGATCAAGGATATGACGTAGATGACATAAGCTTGACTATGGTAAAGTATTCAACGGGTGCGGTATTTTCATTTGATATTTGTTATGCTCTACCAGGTGGTTTTCCGACAACTGGACAAAGTGTGAGGCTTGAGATTATGGGTCGAGATGGAGTTATTTTAATTGATGATGATCACAGGGATCAAATATTATATTCAGAGCATGGTTATAGTAATGCTTATGCTGAAGACCAAAAGTTAAAGCTTGCATTTTTGGGAAGTAGGTCATCAGGTGAGTGGGCTGATGGCATTATGTTTGGAAGAATAGCGGATGAAACTAAAGAGTGGCTAGATGCTCAATCAACAGGGTCCAAATGTCATCTAACAACGGCTAAAGAAGCGAGACAGACTCTGGCTGTAACACTAGCCATGGCTGAGGCTTCAGAAACGGGTCAACCTGTGCCATTAGCAAATATTTAATTAAATAATATTTAATTTTTTTTTGGTTCTATCCAGCCTTCTTGTTTCAATTCATCTATCGCTTCAAGCATACACGTAACACTATATGTTAGAACCATAGCTCCACCAGGGTTGACGCAGACCATTAACGCTTCAGCTATTTCTTCTGGACTTAATCCTAATTGTAATCCTTTTTTTATATGTGCTTTTAGATGTTGTTGATTATGTGGATTTGATCCTTTTACTGCAAGGGCAATAATATGAAATAATTCATGCATTTTTTCATCAAATATTTTTGATTTCTGTCTTATTTCATAGTCTAAATCCAGCATTATTTTTACATACTCAGGAAATTTTTCAGCAAGCCACTCGTGAGCAGGATAAACATGACTTCGCCTTTCAGCAAAGGTTCTAGATAACTCATTTTGTATTTTATTATTTTTCATTTAGTATCCTCATTATTTTAAGAAAGATAAGATATTCTTACTAATTATTTTTTCTTTTTCCTCTTCAGATAGTAGAGTTGAATTATTAACAAAATCAACTGGATATGGCTCTCCCATATCTGCGGGATAATCACTTCCAAGAAAAATTCTATCTATACCTACAATATCTATTAGGTTTCTCAATCCATCCTCAGAATGTGTTATAGTATCGTAATAAAAACTTTTTAAATATTCTGAAGGAAGCGACGAGATATTAAGTTTAGCTTCATCTCTTACGCTATATCCATGGTTAAAGCGTCCAACCCCTTGTCTTATAAAGCCACCCCCGTGAGCGAAGCATAAGTTTAAATTTGGCAATTTATCTAATATACCTCCAAAAATAATATTTGCCATAGCAACAGTCGTTTCAAGTGGGTTACCAATAAGATTTCTAAGATGATAATTTTTTAGCCACGAGTTTGCCCTTCCCCTTGTTGGGTGAAAAAATACTAAACATTTCAATTTGTTAGCAGCCTCCAAGACAGGATAAAGCCTATCGTTATCCCAATCCATTCCATTGATGTTTGTTGCAACCATGGCTCCCATCATTTTTTTTGATTGGACACATCTTTCTAATTCATAAATTGATGCATCTGTATCCTGTAATGGTAAAAAACATAGAGCCTGGAACCTTTTATTATCAATATTTGCGTAGTCTGAAATATCATCATTTACATCTATAGCGTATGACTTAGCATTGTTTCTATCAAGTTTATGCCAATGCATGAGAGGGCTCATACTTAGAACATGAACATCAACATCTCTTTCACTCATAGATTTTAATCTATCTTGCGGAGTTTCCATTTTTCTAGGCCAAGGTAAAGCCATTGTTTCCCCTCCAAACGATGTTGTGAGTTTATCATTTTGATCTCGATAAAACTCTACACCATGCCAATTCCCACCTTTGTCTGCAACTTTTACAGCCTCTCTTGGTGCGACATGAGTGTGCATATCAATCTTAGTATTCATTGTTAAAAACTCCCTTAAAATTTAAATTGATTATCACAAAAACTTATTCTTTCTTTTTGATGATGGTAAAATATTTAGCTTCTTTCTGTATTTAGCAACAGTTCTTCTAGCAATTCTTAT
Organism: Rhodobiaceae bacterium; assembly: GCA_002704755.1. Taxonomy (GTDB): domain Bacteria; phylum Pseudomonadota; class Alphaproteobacteria; order Rhizobiales; family TMED25; genus TMED25. The sequence goes on along the minus strand of PAHC01000011.1, from coordinate 197,391 downwards.
ATCAAAACCTTCTAATAATCTTACTATCTTATCATCAGATAAAATATCATCTCTTTTTTCATTCTTTATCAATTCTTTTATTCTGTTTTCTATAGTTTTGGATGATATTTCTTCATCGGAGTTTTTCTTAGAAAGGCCTGAGTCAAAGAAATATTTCAATTCAAAAGTTCCTCGGGGTGTTTCAATAAATTTATTTTGGATTGATCTACTTATTGTTGAAATATGTAGGTTTGTAATTTTTGCAATTTTTTCTAAATTTAATGGTTTCATAAAATTAATTCCATTTTCAAGAAAATTGCGTTGTTGAAGCATAACTTCATATGAAACCTTCAATAGTGTTTTTTGTCTTTGAGATATACTTGTTAGTATCATTTTAGCTTCTGTGAAATGACCGTTTAAAGTGTCATTATTTTTTACTTTATTTTGAATTATATCTTTATATGTTTCATCAATTATTATATTGGAAAAATAATTCTGAGTTAATTTTATAGAATACATACCACTTTCGTTTCTTTTAATCACAATATCAGGAGTAATTACTTCCATTGTATCCTTTGAGTAATTAAGTCCTGGTTTAGGGTTACATTTCCTAATTATTTTTATTAAGTCAAAGAGTTCTTCTTTTGTAATTTTCATTATTTGCAGTAATTTTTTAAAATTATCGTCTGCAAGTAATTGGATATGATTAAGTAGATGGATTAGTTGTTTGTTTATTAGACCTTTCTCAGTGAGTTGCAATGTGAGACATTCTTTAAGTGACCTTGAAAAGACTCCCGTCGGTTCAAAACTTTGAAGTTTTGTGATAACTGAGTTATAAAAATTCAGATCAATACCAAGTGTTTGACAAATTCTTCCCTCTTCTTCAGTAATATAACCTGCATCATCGAGTGTATTTATTAAATAATTTGAAACAATCTTTTCTCTTGCATTAAGATTAGAAATAGTAAGTTGATCAATTAGATGCTCTCTTAATGACTTGGAATAACTGACATTATTTATCATGTCTAAATTCATAGAATTTCTAGTATATTTATCTGTAAACGGTTGGACTTGCAAATCGTCCTTTGCTGAAGATTCTTTTTCTATAAGAAGTGGGTTATCTTCTATTTTTTTTTTCAAGAAAGTTTTCAAGTTCAGCATTGTTTAGACTCAATAATTTTATTGTAAGCTGAGCCTGTGGGGAAAGACTTTGAACTTGGTTTAATTTAGTTAAATTTATTAGTCCAAGGCTCATAATATCCAACTAAATATTAAAGTCATTGCCTAAATAAACCTTCTTAGCGTCATTGCTTTTTAATATTTCATCAGATGATCCACTTATCAAAATTCTGCCCTCATAAATAAGATAAGCTCTATCAATTAAACTAAGTGTATCCCTAACATTATGATCTGTTATGATAATTCCAATATTGCTATCACTTAACGATCTTATAATTTTCTTAATTTCTTCGATTGCGATTGGGTCAACACCAGAAAAAGGTTCATCCATTAAAATATACTTAGGTTGACTAGCAATAGCTCTTGCAATTTCTACTCTTCTTCTTTCACCTCCTGAAAGGACCCTTGCTGGACTTTTTTGTATTTTCCCAAGTCCAAATATTTCAATTAATTTTTCTAGTTTTATTTTTCTAAGTTTACTGTTTTTTTCGGTGATTTCTAAAACACAATTTATATTATCCGTAACATTCATGCCTCTAAATATCGAAGGTTCTTGAGGCAAATAACTAATACCTAATCGAGCCCTACTATACATAGCTAACTTGGTAATATCATGCCCATCTAATTTTATTTGCCCAGTATTTGGTTTAATTAGTCCCATAATTATATAAAACAATGTTGTCTTACCAGCACCATTTGGTCCTAATAAACCAATAATCTCACCGGGATTGATCGCCATTGATATATTATTGATTACATTTTTACTTCTATAATCTTTCGCAATATCTTCAATGGTGAGTGCATGGTTTGTCATGAAATTCTCATTTTAATTGTTAGGTGTAATAAATGCCCTTACTCTTTCATTTGATTTCATTGTAATGCGCATTGTATTTAGATCAACTAGCACTTCTTCGGCTTTAATATTATTTCCTTCATTTTTACTAATTAAAACATCTTTCTTTAAAAGTAATGAATTTGATTTTAGATCATATTCTGCAACCTGGCTTGTTATAAGCTGATCATCAAACTCAATTAAAACATTCCCATCACAATATATTCTAGTAATTTCAATATTATTATTTGAGTCAGCCAAATTGTAGTAGAGTTCCATATAATCGGTAGTTATAACTAGGCTTTCATTTAGGACTCTTACTTTACCTTCCATTATGACCTTATTATCATTATGAATGATTTCAAGAGAGCTCGCCTCGATACTTATTGGAGAGTCATTAAGTTTTAAATAGCTGTGTTGAGATGCAAGTCCATAATTTGGGGTAAAGAGAATTATAACAATCATCAAAGCTAATAATTTTTTTAAGATAATTGGCACGACACTTTATCCTTGAGTTTAAGATTTACACCTTTTGTAAATTTTATTTTATTACCGTTTTCACTTATTACAAATTCTTTCCCTCTAATACAGATATCATTATATTTAACCAAGACTGGGCCAGCACTGCTAATGATTTTTTTAGAGAGATTAATGTCTAAATTTTTTATATACATTATGGGTGTTTGATTTGAGGATATTTCAATATTAGTATTCAGTTTCAGATATTTTCTTTTATTGTCATAGATTGCTGTATCACCAATTATATTCATCTCATATTCATTTCTTAAGAGTAACTTTGTGCTTATTCCTGTAAGTTCTAAGATTTCAGCATTAGCAGACGAATTTATTACTTTTTCTGACTTTATTTCATAAAACTGATTATATTCATCTACCCCAGAAATTATAGAATTCTCAATTTCTATAGTTTTTTCAGATATGTTTATATAATCCTCAGTGTCAGCATTCTGTAAATCCAAAATATTACTAATATTACTGGTATCTGTTTTTTTGATATATTGAGTTAAAATTAGAATAGATATTATTAATAATGATGAATATATTATGTAATTTATAATTTTTACATTTCTTGAGTGTGACTTAACTTTGTTTATTTGATTTGATGATTGTTTATATGCCATTTTTTATCAAACTGAGCATGAAATTAATGATCGAATATATTTTGATTATTCCAACCATTGAGGTCTAGACAAACTTGTGTATTAATAAAATCAAAACAAGACTTTGCAAGTTCCATCCTATCTTCTCTTTGAAGTATTAAATCAAGTTTTTCTTTGATTGTATGCAAATAAAGAACATCATTTGCAGCATATTTCATTTGTTTTTCAGACAAAGTAGAACTTCCCCAGTCAGAACTTTGTTCTTCTTTTGATAATTGTATGCTAAGTAATTCTTCGCATAATGACTTTAAGCTATGTCTATCAGTATATGTTCTTGCTAATTTAGAAGCTATTTTTGTACAGTATATATTATTTATTGTTATGCCAAATGATTTAGATAGTATTGCTACATCAAAACGAGCAAAGTGAAAGAGCTTTTGTTTTTTATGGTCTGATAATAACTTACATATATTTGGGGCTGGTTTTAAATTTTTTGATACTTTTACCAAGTGTGTGTTTTCTCCCCCGTCATTAAGCTGAATTAAGCAAAGTCGATCACGGTGAGGATTAAGTCCCATTGTTTCTGTATCCACTGCTAAAACATTGCCTAATCTTAAGTTACTAGGTAAGTCATTTTCATGCATAAATATTTTTGTTTCTTTTTCCAACAATTAAGCAACCTTTTTCAAATTGAACTACAAAAAACTCTTTTTTAATATTAAATATATATTATATTCTCAATTAATAAAATTAGATAATATAATTGAAATTCTTACTTAGGTCAGTAAAATTAGTATTTCTTCAAAAAATAGTAAAATAATATCTGTATTTGGTGGCAATGGTTTCCTTGGCCGTAACTTGGTGAGAAAGCTAGCAAAAGAAGGATATAGATTAAAAATTGCCACTAGAAATCCTACCACAGCAAATCACTTAGTTGTTTCAGGCAATGTTGGGCAAATTGAAATAATTAAATTAAATATTTATAACAACGATCAGATAAAAGAATTTATCAAGGGCTCGAATTATGTGATTAATTTAATTGGCATACTCAGTGAGTCAAAAAGAAATAAGTTTCAATATATACATCATCATTTTCCAAAATTGATTTCTACTTATTCCAGGGAATTAAAGATAGAGAGATTTATTCACATTTCTGCTCTCGGCTCTGATGTCAATTCTAGTTCTGACTACTCAAAAAGTAAGGCCATGGGAGAATATGCGGTATTAAATGAGAATCCAAATTCAACTATAATCAAACCTTCACTTATATTCGGGTTTGATGATAATTTTTTTAATCAGTTTGCATCAATATTAAATAAATTCCCAGTCTTTCCTCTCTTTGGAAATGGAGAAACAAAATTCCAACCGGTATATGTTCAAGATTTAGTGAATTTAATTACATTTCACATTCATGATAATGATAAAAAAAATATATACGAGGTGGGTGGAAAGGAAATACTTACTTTAAAAGAGATTATTCAGTTCATTCTAAAAGTGATTAATAGAAGGAGGATTCTTCTACCTATTCCCTTCTCGATATCTAAAATCTTTATTGCCCCTATGCAAATTCTTCCAAAGAAGCCAATAACTTTTGATCAATTGGAGTCTTTGCGCAGTGACAATATACTTTCAAAAAACAATACAGAAATAGGGGGGCTAGAAGATTATGGCATAATACCAACCTCAATTCAGAATATTGCTCCATTGTATCTTAAACGCTTTACTAATTGACAAATAAAAGAATTAATAGGCTAATAAAAACCCTGTAAGCAACATATGGATAGATTTTTATCCGTTCAATAAATTCAACAATAATAATAATTGATAAATATGAAGCAATAAATGACAATAATACTGATATTATTATTGATATTGTTAAATCAAAACCAACCCCACCAAATATCTTGAATATTAAGTAAATAAAGCTAGATATCATTATTGGCAGTGACATAATGACTGCAATAATTGAGGACTCTTTTCTTCCAAAGCCAATGAATCTAGATATAGTGATACAAATACCAGATCTGCTAACACCAGGAAATAATGATAAACATTGGAAAATAGCTAGTGCTAAGATATCTGTAAATTTAATGATTTTGAGGGGGGTTTTTCTATTAAAATCTGCAATTAATAGTAAAACTGCAAAAAATAAATTCAGCCATGCTAATAATTGAATATTCTCTCTTATAGATCCCATCAATTCATTATTTAGAAAAAAGTATGCAAGTATTAGAGTTGGAACTGCGCTAATAGTTACTAGGGCAAAAATAGTTCTTTTTGTTAAGAATATATAGTCATCATTCATCCTGATGTTTTCATGAATTCTTATTTTTCTATATAAATAGGTAATAAGAGCAATTAGCGATCCAATATGAAGACTTAGATCAATATCAACATTTTGTTCTAAAGGGCTATAATACTGGATTAAAGTTAGATGTGCTGATGAACTTACAGGAATGAACTCTGTTATTCCTTGAACTATAGATAGTAATATTAGATAATCCCAGTACATTATGTGAGTATATTATGGATTAAGAATTTTAAAAATAATTACATCTATCAAAAGCATTTAAACTGTTGTTTATGGTAATGGAATAAACTCTGAATTATCATTTCTGATCTTTGGGAATTCCCACTTTTTCCATTTATTTTTTGCTTCTTCGATTTTTTCTTTGCTGGAAGAGACGAAGTTCCAATAAATATATCTTGGACCATCCATAGGTTCTCCTCCTAGAACCAGCATCTTGCTGATGTCATGAGCCTCTATGATTACATCTTCATTTGGTTTAAGAACAATAAGAGTTTGATTTGGACATTGTTCACCCATAATAAAAATATCTCCACTTATAATATACAAAGCTCGATCATGATAAAGTGGCTTCAATTCAAATTTACTTCCTTTACTTAATTCGAGATCTAAATATAAAGTGTCCCATTCGCTTTGAATTGAGGATTGTAGTCCATCAATTTCACCAAATAATACCCTCCCTTGAACTTCTTTAGTGTCAATGAGCTTTATTTTTTTTGATGAAAAATTTTGAAATTTTGGATTCGAGTCCTCATATTCTTTTGGTTGTGCAATCCAACTCTGAATGCCAAATAAATCTGATGGTAGTTGTCTTATATCTTGACCAGTTCTCTCAGAATGCACGATCCCATTTCCTGCTGTCATAAGGTTGATTTCTCCAGGCTTAATCCGAACATCATTTCCAAGGGAGTCTTTATGATCCATAGTCCCCTTGAATAAATATGTAATCGTTGATAGGCCTATGTGCGGATGAGGGCGAACGTCCAAGCCCTTTCCGGATATAAATTCACCAGGTCCCATTTGATCCCAAAATATAAAAGGACCAACCATTTGCCTTTGTTTTGATGGTAAAGCTCTTTTTACTTCAAAATCTCCTATGTCACTTATTCTAGGTAAAATTATGGAGTCTATTTTTGGGTTGTTCTTTCCGATATTTTTTGATGTCGGTAACCAGCTCATCTGAAAGTGTCCTATAAATATCTATTATAATTTAAAATTCATAACATAAACATTATATTTATGTTTACAATTTTTTTACATAATAAATAATAAAATTATTATCATGATAAAACTATTTCATTTCAAACTTTGTCCATTCTCAAGAAGGGCAAGAGTAAGTCTTTTAGAGCTCAGGGTAGAGCACTTGCTTATAGATGAAAAAGTTTGGGATCGAAGAAGGGAGTTTTTATCCATAAATCCTGCTGGGACCCTTCCTGTGATAATTGATGATGATGAAGATATAACAGTTATTAATATTTACGCCATAACAGAATTCCTTGAGGAAAAATTCTGTTTTAATCACCTACAGGAGTCTTTAATTCCAGGGGAGTACGGCGAAAGAGCAGAGATTAGAAGACTTGTTGATTGGTTTGACATAAAATTTTACAAAGATGTGAGTGGGGTTATTTTAAGAGAGTTAATTGATAAATATTATATTAAAGATCAAGCAATCAGTACAAGCCCAAACATGGACTCAATAAGAATCGCTCAAGAAAATTTAACCTATCATTTTAATTATTTGAATCACCTTGTTTCTTCAAGAAAATGGATTGCAGGTGATAAATTTAGCCAAGCGGATATTGCAGCTGCTTCGCACATATCATGTCTTGATTATCTAAACAAGATCAATTGGGATAAGTGGGAAGAAGTAAGAAATTGGTATGCTCGAATAAAATCAAGGTTATCTTTTTCGGATATACTCTCAGACAAGTTACCAGGTTTTCAACCACCAATTCATTATTCAGATCCGGATTTCTAACACATATGAACCCAAAAAAAGAAAACATCTTAAAAAAGATCTATGAGCTGGGTTTTGATGATATTGGTATTGCAAGTCTTGATGATATTCCAGATCAGAGAGAAGAATTAGAAAATTTCCTTTCAGGTGGATTTCACGGTGATATGATATGGCTTGAAAAGAATAAAGATAGAAGATCCCATCCAAGTAAGATTTGGGATGACTCAATATCAGTTATTGTAGTAGCAAAAAATTATGGGCCAGCTGAGAATCCAATTCAAAATATATCAAGGAAAACTGATGCAAATATCTCAGTATATGCCAGAGGCGACGACTATCATCTAATCATTAAAGATAAACTAAAAGAGTTTAGCACATGGTTGAAAGAGCATTTCGAAATTGACTCAAGATACTTTGTTGATACGGCACCTATAATGGAAAAACCAGTTGCACAAATTGCGGGTCTTGGTTGGCAAGGAAAGCACACAAATTTGGTAAGTCAGACCTTAGGTTCATGGTTTTTTCTTGGAATTGTCCTATTGCCAATTCATATTGAGCCATCGAAAGCGGAACTAAATCATTGCGGAAGTTGTACGTCATGTATAGATATTTGCCCAACAAATGCAATCATTGCGCCACATAAATTAGATGCTCGAAAATGTATATCTTATCTCACTATTGAATATAAAGGTCATATACCAAGGGATTTAAGAGATAAAATAGGTAATCGAGTATATGGTTGTGATGATTGCCTTGCAGTTTGCCCATGGAATAAGTTTGCCCAAGTAACAAATGATATTCACCTTATAGGTCGTGACGAGTTAAATTTACCTAATTTAGGTTTTTTTCTTGATTTTGATTACGATGATTTTACTACTTATTTTATGAATTCACCAATAAAGAGAATCGGAAAAGATAGATTTTTAAGAAATATCTTAATTGCCTCAGGTAATTCAAACTCAAAGAAGTTAGTGAAGAAAATTGAAAAACATTTAAAAAACAATTCACCAATAGTAAGATCTGCAGCTATCTGGGCTGTTAAGAAACTCTTATCAATTGAAAAATTTAGGACTGTGAGAGATACTTATATACAGGATGAGTTTGATCCATATGTTTTAGAGGAGTGGAATTATAGTGAATAAAATTTTTTGTTTTGGGCTTGGTTTTTCTGGAAAAGAAATAGCAAAGTACTTTCTTAAGAAAAATTGGAGTGCTGTAGGAACAACGCGTAATCCAACACAAGAACTTCAAAATAATATTAGGCTAGTCAAGTATGATCCAATCCAAACGCGTATTGATTTATTAAATGAATTAGAGGGAGTTCATACCGTTATCGTTACAATTTCACCAAATGAGGATGGAGACGTAGTTTTAAATTATAATTACCGAGATATGGTTAGCTCGCTAAGCACTATTAGGAGGATTATTTACCTTTCATCAACATCAGTTTATGGAAATACAGATGGAAGAGCAGTATACGAAGACTCAGTAATTAATCCACAGTCGATTATGGCATTAAATAGGCGTAAGGCCGAAGAACAATGGACAGAGTTTGGACGTAAATATTCAATCCCATTAGATATATTAAGGTTATCCGGCATCTATGGAAAGGGTAGAAACCAAATAAGGAGTTTATTAGATGGATCAGCAAGAAGAATTATTAAAGAGGGTCACTTATTTAATCGTATCCATGTAGCTGACATAGCAAAAATTGTCTATCAACTTACGCAATTAAATCATGGCTCTGAGATATATAATATATCTGATGATTTGCCATCTCCATCGAATACTGTTATTGAATATGCTGCAGAACTTCTCAGAATTAAGCCACCTGAACCTTTGTTGTTTGAAAACGCAGAGTTATCTAACAAAGTGAAGGGTTTTTATTTGAATAATAGAATTGTTAATAATGACAAAATAAAAAAAACATTAAATTATAACTTCAAATATCCAAATTACAAAATTGGATTAAAGAGTCTTATTGATATAGAACTAAATGATTAGAAGTTAATATTAAACATTTGATTTGTTAAAAATATAAATATATACATATTAATTAATAAAAGGAGAACTATCATAGTTAGAAGAATNGAAGATTTCGCAAAGAAGAAATCAGAAGCCGCCCATAAAATAAATAATCTTATAAATGCAGATAGAATAAGATTAATAGGTCCCAATAGTGAAAATTATGGTGAAGTAACTATCGAAGTTGGTTTGCAGGAGGCAGAAAAATTTTCTCTCGATCTCGTTGAAATTTCTCCAAATACTGATTTGCCAGTTTGTAAAATAATGGATTATGGGAAGTTTAAATATCAATCCCAGAAAAAAGCAGCTGAAGCAAAGAAAAAGCAAAAAACAATTGGCATTAAAGAAATTAAAATGCGCCCAAATATCGATACTCATGACTATGAAGTAAAATTAAAAAATATGAAGAAGTTCATAGAATTTGGTGATAAAGTCAAAATATCTCTAATGTTTCGAGGACGAGAAATGTCCCATTCAGAATTAGGGATGAAATTATTTAATAGAATAAANTTGGATATTGATGAAACGGCAAAAATTGAGTTGGAGCCAAAATTTGAAGGTCGTCAAATAATTATGGTAATTGCACCAAAATAAAATACCATTAATAAATATTTTTTTATTGTAAATAATTACTACCTAGCCTATAAAGTGTNTTAGCTTTAATAAATTTATAAGATAGTAAAAAACATGCCAAAATTAAAAACAAAATCTGGAGCAAAGAAAAGGTTTAANGTTACCAAAAGTGGTAAAATTATGTGTGNCCAAGCCGGAAAGAGGCATGGAATGATAAAAAGAACAAATAAATTTATAAGAAATGCAAGGGGGATGTCTGTACTTGCAGAACCAGATCAAAAAATTGTTAAACAATTTTTACCCTATAATTAGAGTATAGAAACATGGCAAGAGTTAAAAGAGGTGTAACATCACACGCAAAGCATAATAAGGTGCTATCACGTGCAAAGGGTTATTACGGTAGAAGAAAAAATACAATTCGTGTTGCAAAGCAAGCTGTTGAGAAAGCTGCTCAATATGCGTACAGAGACAGGAAAGTAAGAAAAAGAGACTTCAGAAGCCTATGGATCCAGAGGATCAATGCCATTGTAAGAGAACATGGGATGCGTTATTCAACTTTTATTCATGGATTAAATAAAGCAGGGATAGAAATTGATAGAAAAGTCCTCGCTGATTTAGCANTAAATGAACCACAGGTCTTCAACGATCTTTTATCAAAAATACAAGCAGAATTAAAATAGTTTCCATTTACTATTAATTCGTTTGTATGTTTTAATATTCATATTATTAAACAAAAAAGATTCGTTATATATGATGAGTAAATTCTCAGACATCGCTAAACTGAAAGAAAAATTAATAAACGACATATCTAAGTCTCAAGATATAAGTCANTTGGAAGATATTAGAATATCAAGTTTAGGAAAAAAAGGTTCTATTACATCACTTCTAAAAAATATTACTTCGCAAAAGCCTGAAGATAAAAAAGAATATGGTGAACAAGTTAATATCTTAAAGAAGCAAATAACTGAAGAAATTGAGAAGGTCAGGGAAGACTATCTTCAAAAAGATATCATAAACAAAATCAATCTGGATAAAATAGACGTAACACTCCCAATAAGAAATACTAATCTTGATAATGGGAGAATCCATCCCATTACACAAGTTATGGAAGAGATCGTGGAGATATTTTCAGATATGAATTTTTCAATAGCTGAAGGTCCAGATATTGAAGATGACTTACACAATTTTAATTTATTAAATATTCCGGACAGCCATCCCGCAAGACAGATGGTTGATACATTTTATTTGCCTCAAAAAAATGGAGAGACAAAACTTCTCAGAACTCATACAAGTCCTGTTCAAATTAGAACAATGCTTAATGAGAAGCCTCCAATAAGAATAATAGCTCCCGGTAGAACTTATAGATCTGANTCAGATCAAACCCATACACCAATGTTTCATCAAGTTGAAGGACTTGTTATAGATGAAAGCGCAAATATGGGACAGTTAAAATGGTGCTTGGAGGAATTCTGTAAAGCTTTCTTTGAGGTATCCGAAATAAAGATGAGGTTAAGGCCAAGTTATTTTCCATTTACTGAGCCATCACTGGAGGTTGATATAGCATGTCGGAAAGAAAAAAACCAACTAATTGTGGGCGAAGGAGACGAATGGCTTGAAGTTTTAGGCAGTGGGATGGTTCATCCTCAGGTTCTAAGAAATGTTAATCTTGATCCAGATAAATATCAAGGTTTTGCATTTGGGTTAGGGATAGACAGACTTGCGATGCTAAAGTACGGAATGACAGATTTAAGAGCTTTTTTTGACTCTGATTTAAACTGGTTACGACATTATGGGTTTAAAGTTTTCGATATTCCATCTTTATCAAGAGGACTATCAGAATGAAATTTACATTATCATGGCTTAAGGATCACCTGGAGACTGATGCAAGTATTGATGAAATTTGTCATCAATTAAATATGATTGGACTTGAGGTTGAAAATCTTGAAAACCCTCAAAATACTTATGGAGATTTCTCTGTATGTGAAATTATTGAGGTTAACAAACATCCAAATGCAGATAAATTAAATTTATGCAAATTGAATACAAAATTAGGTGAATGTGAGGTTGTCTGCGGCGCTCCAAATGTGAGAGTTGGGATGAAAGCTGTTTTTGCTCCGGAAGGCTCATACATTCCAGGTATAGAAATGGAATTGCAGGCAACAACTATTCGCGGTGTAAAATCAAATGGCATGCTTTTATCCGAGAGAGAGTTGTCATTATCAGATGATCATGATGGGATTCTTGAATTAGATAAAAATGCAAATATTGGTGAAAAGATATTAAGTTATATTAAAAGATCAGATCCTGTGATTGAAATTGCTATAACACCAAACAGAGCAGACGCTCTAGGTGTCAGAGGAATAGCCAGAGATTTATCTGCGGCGGNCACTGGAGAGTTAAAGGATTTAGAAATTCCAAAAATTAAAGAAGAGTTTGNAATAGAAAAGAATATCATTTTGAATGATAATGCCTCTGAGAATGTTTATGCAAGTTTTAGATTAATAAGAAATGTAAAAAATGGTGAGTCACCACAATGGCTAAAAGATAGGCTTGAGACAATAGGCTTGAGATCAATTAATAAATTAGTTGATGTCACAAACTATCTAACTTATGACCTATGCAGGCCTCTTCATGTATTTGATTATGATAAAATCAATAACTTTCTTGAAATCAGGAAAGCAAAAGATGGTGAAAAGATGTTAGCGTTAGATGATAAAGAATATCTTCTAGACAATAAACATATTGTATTAGCCGATGATAATGGCCCAGAGTCAATTGCAGGAATTATTGGAGGACGCAGTTCGGGTAGTGATGAGAGTACGATAAATGTTCTTGTTGAGGCTGTTGCCTGGGATAAAATAAATATCGCACAGACTGGACGTGACTTAGGTATAAATTCAGATGCTAGGTATAGGAATGAGAGAGGTATAGATAAATCGTTTAATGATATAGGACTCGATATTGCAACGGATATGATAAATAAACTCTGTGGTGGTGAAAATTCAAGAGTGATNTCACTGGGTACAAAGCCCAAAGAAAACAATAAAATTAATTTTAGATTATCAGAAATTGAGAGATTATTAGGAGTAAAAATTGNAGAGAATGAAGTTTCAGAGATTTTATCTCGTTTAGGTTTTTTAGTTAAAAAAAATAATCAAACTCTTGAATTGGAAATACCTTCATGGCGGAATGATATTCATGAGCAAGCTTGTATTGTAGAAGAAATAATGAGGATCAAGGGAACTGACAATATTAAGTCTATTCCTATGAATAAATCAGTTGGTGTAGCCTCTCGAAAAATTACAAACATNCAAAAAGCCCGTTCTCAAATAAAAAGAATACTTGCCAGCAGAGGAATGATGGAAACAGTAAGCTATTCATTTATATCCGATAAATATTCAGCATATTTTGTTAACACAAACAACGAACTTAGATTAATAAATCCTATATCATCTGAACTTAATATTTTGAGACAGTCACTATTACCAAGTCTCATAAATTCAACAAAAAAGAATCTTGATAAAGGGCATAAAGATATATCCTTATTTGAAGTTAGCCATAGTTTTATNGGTGTTGCGCCTGATCAGCAGATAGATACAGCTGCAGGTATTCGTGTTGGTAAAGCCATCTCTCATGGAGGAAGNGACGATTGGAGAGGAAAAAAAGAGAATTATAATGTATTTGATGTAAAAGAAGATGTNTTAAGTGTTCTACGTGCTCAAGGCATTGGGGATACTAATTATACAATTTCTTTAGATTTACCAGATTATTACCATCCGGGTAAATCTGGAGCTCTTTGCCAAGGCCCAAAGAATGTACTAGCTTATTTTGGTGAACTGCACCCGACCATAACTAGTCTGTTTGATATTAACCANGCTTTATATGCTTTTGANATTTTTCCTAACTCATACATGGCAAACCGTCGGTTAAAATCTCGAGTACGCCCCGGGTTTAATTCAAGTCAACTCATGCCTCTATATAGAGATTTTGCTTTTATATTTGATAAAGAGGTTCATGCTGAAGAAATAATTATTACAATTAGAAAATTAAAGAATACTCTGATTAGTGACATTAAAATATTTGATGTTTATACTGGAGAAAATATACCAAAAGACAAAAAATCTATTGGGATTAATCTAGAGATTCAACCATATGAAAAAACTCTAACTGATGCCGAAATAGATGAGTTATCAGCCATAATTATCAATGAAATATCAAAGAAATTTTCTGCAACAATAAGAAACTAACAATAGAAATATTTAAATTAAAATGAAAGATCTATCAACGATAAGAAATTTCTCCATTATTGCGCACATAGATCATGGTAAATCAACATTAGCTGACAGATTAATTCAAATCACGGGAGGCCTTGATTTACGTGAGATGAAAGAGCAAGTCCTCGACTCAATGGATCTTGAGAGAGAAAGAGGGATTACAATCAAAGCCCAAGCTGTAACTCTTAATTACACGAGTAAGAATGGAAAAGATTATATACTAAACATAATTGATACACCGGGTCACGTTGATTTTGCGTATGAAGTTAACAGNTCATTAGCAGCATGTGAGGGCTCAATTCTTGTAGTTGATGCAAGTCAGGGTGTGGAAGCACAGACTTTGGCAAACGTTTATCAATCCATATCAAATAATCATGAGATTTTAATTGTACTAAATAAAATTGATTTACCTGCTGCTGAACCAGAAAGAGTGAAATCACAAATCGAAGATGTTATNGGTCTTGATACAAGTGACTCAATCGAAATCTCTGCTAAAACCGGTATTGGTATTGAAAATTTACTCGAAAAAATCATAGAAAATCTTCCATCACCAAAAGGTGANTCAANTAAGCCATTAAAAGCGCTTTTGGTGGACTCCTGGTATGATACATACCTTGGTNTTNTTGTTTTGATCAGAGTTTATGAAGGNACTATAAAAAAAGGACAAAAAATAAAACTGATGTCTAATGATGCTGTTTACCAAATTGAAAGAATGGGTATATTTCAACCAAAACAAAAAATGCAAGACCAATTTGGACCTGGAGAAATTGGTTTTTTCACTGCGTCAATAAAGCAAGTTTCAGATATGAGAGTTGGAGATACGATTACGGATGCGAAAATACCTTGTGATATTCCTTTGCATGGATTTAAGCCAGCTCAACCAGTTGTTTTTTGTGGATTATACCCTCAAGACACATCAGATTTTGAAGGTCTCCGTGATGCTATTGAAAAGTTAAGTTTAAACGATGCAAGTTTTCAATATGAAAAAGAAACATCTGCTGCACTTGGATTGGGCTATAGGTGTGGCTTTCTTGGTTTGTTACACTTAGAAATAATTTGTGAAAGAATTGATAGGGAATATGATATAGATCTCGTCACCACTGCGCCAAGTGTTATATATGATGTTTATACTNATGATGGTAATAAGATGGAACTTCATAATCCGGTAGATCTACCACAGCAAGAAAAAATATCAAGAATTGAAGAGCCTTGGATTAGTGCTTCCATAATTGTTCCTGATGAATATTTAGGAGCTATATTAAAATTATGTGAGGAAAGAAGAGGAAGACAAAAAGAGTTAAGTTTTTCAGGAAACAGGGCTGTATTAAACTACGAATTACCTCTTAACGAAGTTGTATTTGATTTTTATGATAAACTTAAATCAGTTTCAAAAGGTTATGCAAGTTTTGATTACNCAATTTCAAATTATCAATCAGCAGACCTTGTAAAAATGCAAATCCTTGTTAATGATGAATCTGTAGACGCATTAGCAATGATTGTTCATAGAAGTGTTGCAGAAAATAGAGGTAGAATAATTATAGAAAAATTAAAAGAACTTATTCCAAGGCA
The DNA here is from genome assembly GCA_002704755.1 of Rhodobiaceae bacterium. Taxonomy (GTDB): domain Bacteria; phylum Pseudomonadota; class Alphaproteobacteria; order Rhizobiales; family TMED25; genus TMED25. Next base: position 181,577 of record PAHC01000011.1, on the reverse strand, counting down.
TTTATTCAAAATTCCACTGCAAGCAGCAATTGGNGGTAGGGTAATTGCAAGGGAAACTATATCTGCTGTAAGGAAAGATGTTACCGCAAAATGTTATGGTGGTGATGTTACACGTAAAAGAAAATTACTTGAAAAGCAAAAAAAGGGTAAGAAAAAAATGAGAAAATACGGAAAGGTGGAAATTCCTCAAGAGGCATTCATAGCTGCCCTTAAAGCCGATTATTAATAGTAATAATAGGAGTAATTTAATGAAGTTCCTCTTGAAAATTATCATTATTTGTCTAGTTTTATCAACTCAATTTCCAGTAAGAATGGTTGCAAATGAATATGCTAGTGAAATCTTCTATAAAATTAGAACAGAGTCTAATTTAAGCTCTGAAAGTATTGGATCATATTCAAAAGGTTGTTTGGCGGGGGGAGTGTATTTACCAAGTCACGCCAAGCATTATGATGCGCTCAAACCATCTAGAAATAGGTTTTGGGGGCATCCTGACTTAATTGAATTTATAGAGATTACTTCAGAGAAAATTTTCAATGAATTTGGTTCTGGATTGCTCATTGGAGATCTCTCAATGCCTAGAGGCGGTCCAATGCCTTATGGTCATAAAAGTCATCAAAATGGGTTAGATGTAGATATATTTTATGAGAGAAAACCAGAATATCAATTGGATAGATTTAAACTTGAAACGTACAAGCCCAAATCACTTCTATCTCCAAATCAAAGAGAAATTAATTATGAGTTGTGGACAGATTATCATTACGAATTACTAAAAATTACTTCTGAAAATGAGAGTGTTGCAAGAGTTTTTGTGAATCCTCTAATCAAAAAAAAACTATGCAAAAAGGCTGCTGATATTAATGATGTAGATTGGCTAAGTAAAATTAGACCATGGGGTGGGCATTATAATCATTTCCATGTAAGGCTGACCTGCCCAGTAGGATCACAGAATTGCATTAATCAAGCCCCCGTAACTCAAGATGATGGTTGTGGTAGTGAACTACAATCATGGTTGAAAAAGGATAAACTCTTCGAATCTAACTCCACTAAGATAAAAAAATGGATGTTGTTGTCTGAATTACCAAATTCGTGTAGAAAGATTATTAGGGATTAATAATATGGAGAGGTGGCCGAGTGGTTGAAGGCGCACGCCTGGAACGCGTGTATAGTAGCAATACTATCGAGGGTTCGAATCCCTCTCTCTCCGCCAACTGATAGATATTTTAAAGAGGTTATAAATGAGTTCTCATATTTTAATGGCTTATGAATTTGATGGAAGTGGATCTGCTAAAGCAATAGCACAAAATGATATATCAAAATCAATAAACTCAATTAAACCTGCTTGGGTTCATCTTGATGCTAATCATCCTGAAACAAAATTGTGGTTGGAAAATGAATTTTCAAACCTTGATTCATTTGTATTACAAGCTCTCCTTGAGGACGAAACCAGACCACGAATAACAGAGACCCATGGAGGAGTCCTAATTATACTTAGAGGTGCTAATTTCAATGAAGATTCACAGCCTGAAGATATGGTTTCTATTCGGCTCTGGGTTAATCAAAGTGGTATTATCTCAGTTAGAAAAAGAAAATTGAAGNCAATTCTGGATATAGAAAAAAGCTTTTCTGATGGGAATGGCCCAACCACAACAGCCGAGTTTGTTTGTATGTTAGTTGATAGATTATTTAAAAGAATGGAACCAGTACTAGCAACACTTGATGAGAGAATTGATAATATTGAAGAAAATATAATAAGTAACCCAAGCAACAAACACAGAGAAGAGNTTGTAGATATTAGGANAAAGGCGATAATTTTTAGACGTTATATGGCTCCNCAAAGAGATGCACTTATAAATTTACGAAATAGTAATTTATTATGGTTTGATAGCTCTAATATAAAAAGTATATCAGAGTNTATAAACCATGTTACGAGATTCATAGAAGACCTTGATACTATTAGAGAAAGGGCGCAGATTATAAAGGACGAATTATCAAATATATTATCTGATAAATTGAATAGGAATATGTATTTATTATCAGTAATTGCTGCAATATTTTTACCTCTTGGCTTTTTAACTGGGCTTTTGGGCGTAAATATTGGAGGAATTCCGGGAGTAGATAACACNTATGCTTTTGGTTTCTTTTGCATAATACTGTTCGTAATTGTTATGATACAAATTTTTATTTTTAAAAAAAATAAATGGTTTTAGTTCTTGAATAAGTTATTATAGAGAAATGAAAATACGTTTACTTTTTATTTTAATATTAATTCTAAATTTTAGTTCAATTTCTGATGTTAGTTCAGAAATAAATAATAAATCAATACTCAACGAAGTCTTTTTAGGATGTGTAAATGAAGATTTAGGGGATTTGGCTAGTGTTGGTGGACAATATGAATATTGTGGTTGTTTTATCAATAAAATTTCAAAAGAACTTGAGCTTGAAGATCTAATGAGTTTAGGCATTGAAGTGATGAAAAATCCATCAAATGAAAATGCTGCAATCGGGGCTCTACTCGAAAATGATATAGTAGCAGAAAGTATTATTTCATGTGCATCCTCTTTATTTAATTAAACCCTCAAAATTNAAATTTAATTAATATGTATAACAAAAATCTTATGCTGATNATTATAGCACAGATATTTGGGTTTACAGCTGCTCCTGTCACTATATTTTTGAGNGGNATAATAGGTTCTACTTTAACACCAGTCNTATCACTATCAACTTTACCAACTGCAATGATGGTTATTGGTCTTGCAAGTTCGACAATGTTAGCTTCAAAGATAATGAGTAAAATAGGGAGGCAAAAAGGTTTTATTATTGCATCATTTTATACGACAATATCTGNATTAATTGCGGCTTACTCAATTTATATCAGTGAATTTGTTATTTATTGTTTGGCATGTTTCATGATTGGTAATGGNCTTGCCTTTACTCACCAATATAGATTTGCAGCGGCAGAAACAGTTGAAAAGGGTATGGCTCCNAGGGCTATATCAGCAATAATGTTAGCTGGAATTGTTTCAGCTATTCTTGGACCTAACATTGCAGTGTATGGTCAAAATTTAATACCCGAACATACATTTGTTGGTTCTTATTTGGCACTTGCAATTTTAACATCTATTCCAATAATTGTTCTGTTTTTTTATAAACAAGAAAAGACTATAAAAGATGAAAACAAAGTTAAATCGGGAAGAACATATGGGGAGTTTTTAAAATCTCATAGGTTTAGTCAAGCAATTGTAGTTGCTGCTATNTCATATGCTATTATGTCTTTTTTGATGACTGCAACNCCATTAAGTATGCATCATGGGCATGGCTTTACACTATCTAGTACTAAGTTTGTTATTCAGTCACACATTTTTGGGATGTTTCTTCCATCCTTATTCACTGGCAGATTAATAAAAAAATATGGTCACAGCACTATGATTTACTTAGGGATAGTTTTCTTCTCAATAACTGTCATTCTGAGTTTCTTTGAAAATACATATTTTAATTACTTGGTTGCATTAACTTTTTTGGGCATTGGTTGGAATTTCCTTTTTATTACTTCAACCAGTCTTCTAGTTTTGGCTTATGAAGAAGAAGAAAAGTTTAAGGCACAAGGTTTCAATGAAATTATAGTATTCACAATGCAAGCAATTGCCAGTCTGTCAGCAGGGTTAATGCTGACATATGTCGGTTGGGAGGTTATGAATATCATTTGTATACCATTAGGTTTTTTGGTAGTTTTTATGACATTACGAGCTGACAGATTTGACAGTAAGGATAGAATAAAAATATAATCTTAACATCCAAAGGGGAAAGTAATTTGTATAAAGAAGATGATACTGTAATTGTAGCTGCTTCGAGAACAGCAATTGGAAGCTTTAATGGAGTTTTTATCAATACTCCAACATATAAACTTGGCTCTGCAGTCATAAAATCCCTACTTGAAAAATCAAATCTTGATCCTTTAGATGTGGATGAGATTATTTTGGGACAAATATTAACTGCGGGGCAGGGCCAAAATCCTGCAAGACAAGCTGCAGTTGACGCAGGTGTTCCATATGAAAAACCATCTTGGTTAATTAATCAGCTTTGCGCATCAGGATTAAGAGCGGTAATATTAGCTCACCAACAGATATTTGAAAATAATAATAAAATTATGATTGCAGGTGGACAAGAAAATATGTCAATGACACCTCACACCACTGCTATCCGTAATGGTAAAAAAATGGGAGATATAACTCTTAGTGACTCAATGATTAATGATGCACTTATTGACTTTTTTAATAACTATCACATGGGAATTACTGCTGAAAATGTTGCACAACAATGGAAAATTGATAGAAAAACCCAGGATAATTTTGCATATCAATCACAATTAAAAGCATCAAAAGCACAAGAATCAGGAAGATTTGATGAAGAAATTTGCCCAGTTAAAATTAAAAATAGAAGCACTGAAGAAATTATATTAAATGACCAATATATCAGGAAGAATATAAATATTGAAGATATTGAAGCTCTTAGGCCAATATTTAAAAAAGAAGGTGGAACTGTAACAGCTGCCAATGCATCAGGAATTAATGATGGAGCCGCAGGACTTCTATTGATGTCATACAAAAGAGCAAAAAATCTGGGCATCAGTCCACTTGTAAAAATCGTTGGTTGGGGTCAAGCAGGTGTTGATCCATCGATTATGGGTATTGGACCAATTCCTGCAGTCAAGAATGCATTAAAAAATACTGGATGGTCTATAGATGACATTGATCTCTTTGAACTAAATGAAGCCTTTGCAGCTCAGGCATGCGCTTGCTCAGATGATCTTGGTATTCCATCTGAAAAATTAAATGTTAATGGTGGTGCCATAGCATTGGGTCATCCGGTTGGAGCTTCAGGCGCTCGAATACTGGTAACATTAATACATGAAATGTTAAAAAGAAATGTGTCAAAAGGATTGGCATCTCTATGTGTGGGTGGAGGAATGGGTGTAGCTCTTTGTGTTGAGAGAGAAATTTAGAAATTATCTTTTCTTGTTCTCAATTCTGAAAAAATCTCCTCTTCTTTTGCATTGTTCATATCTAATTTTCTTTTCAATACTGAATTATCGCTCATTAAGAAGGGATTCGTAATTAGCTCATCATCAAGTAATGTTGGAAGTGTTTGTTTATTTTGATCTCTCAATGACTTAATCTCATCTAGTCTTTTCTTTATATTGGAGTTGTCTGGCAAAATTGACGCAACAAACTTTGCGTTTGCAATTGAATATTCATGACCGCAATAAATAGTTGTATTAGGTGGCAATTTTTTAATTTTTTCCAGAGATTTATACATTTGCTCATGCGTTCCTTCGAACACTCTACCGCAACCCATGAGGAATAATGTGTCCCCAGCAAATAAAAGATTATCCTGCTCAAAGTGATATATAATATGTCCAAGTGTATGCCCCGGTGTTTCAATGATTTTTATGGGGCTTCCAGAAAAATCGATGTATTCCTCATCTATTACAGTAATATCTAATAATGGGATCTCTTCTTTTTCTTTTTCTGGACCTATTACTATGCAGCCATATTTATCTTTTAAGTAATCTATTCCTTCAATATGGTCTAAATGTTTGTGCGTAATAAAGATATGTGTGAGTTTTAAATCATTCTTTTTTAATTCTTGATCAATCATTTCAGCATCTGGAGCGTCAATAGATGCAGTAAGTCCAGTATTTTTATCAGAGATAATTACTCCATAATTATCACTTCTGCATATAAATTGGTTAATATTAAATTTACTCATGGTTAGTCTTTTCTAATAAAAATATAGCCTGTTCGCCTATCAGATTAACAGACCTCAATCTATTTGCAAAGTTTAACACCTTACCATTTTTATCAAGCGCAACTGATTTAATAATCTTAATATTCATATTTGTGCAAAGTTTCAAGAAATCATTAATTGTACATAAATGAATATTTTCTGTATTAAACCATGTTGCTGGTAGGGATGGTGTAACTGGCATTTGACCATGAATTGCAAGATATAAACGCACTTTCCAATGGCCAAAGTTAGGAATTGATATAATTGCCCTCTTTCCAACTCTTAATAATTCTTCAAGTGTTTCTTTGGGTTGCAACATTGATTGCAGGGTCTTACTAAGTATTACATAATCGAAACTATTTTTTGGGTACATAGCTAGATCATTATTTGCATCGCCTTGAACTACTGATAGTCCTTTTGCCAAGCAAAGATTTACCCGGTCAGGGAATAACTCAATTCCTCTCGCATCTACATTCTTACCATCTCTTAGCATTTGCATAAGTGTTCCGTCATCACATCCAACATCCAAAATCTTTGAATTAGCTGCAACCATATCGCTGATAACTATAAAGTCTGATCTATTACTCATTTTATTTATTATACTGCGCTTCCAAGAAACTCCTAATAGTTTCAAACATTTGAGGTTCATCCATTAGAAATGCATCGTGACCTTTGTTTGACTCTATATCAATAAAGCTTACATCTACTCCTTTAGCATTAAGAGCATGAACAATCTTTTTACTCTCACTTGAAGGGAATAGCCAATCACCAGTGAATGAAATAACACAAATTGATGCATTTAAATCACTAAAAGCGTTTGCTAAAATACCATTATTTTCTGAAATAAGATCAAAATAATCCATCGCTCTAGTTAAGTATAGATATGAATTCGCATCGAATCTTTTTACAAAATTTATACCTTGATACCTTAAGTAGCTTTCTACTTGGAAATCGGCATCAAAACTAAATGTTTTTTTTAATCTATCCTGAAGGTTCCTGCCAAATTTATTCTGAAGAGCAACCTCTGACAAATATGTGATATGGGCTGTCATTCTCGCAACAGATAACCCTTTTTCAGGAACTGTGTTATGATCAAAATATTTCCCTTCATGCCAGTTTGGATCAGCCATAATTGCTTGTCGTCCAACTTCATTGAAGGCAATATTCTGTGAAGTATGATAAGCGGCTGTAGCTATAGGAATTGCAGATCTGATCCTACCAGGAAATTCTGACATCCAAGATAACACTTGCATACCACCCATAGATCCACCAATAACTGAAAGAATTTTTTCAATTTTAAGATGATCAAGTAGAAGCATTTGTACCTTGACCATATCACTAATTGTTATCACAGGAAAATTCAGTCCATAAGGACTTTTAGTAGAATTGGCAATTGATTTTGGACCTGTAGTACCCATGCAACCACCCAGAACATTTGAACAAATTATAAAATATTTATTAGTGTCTATTGGCTTGCCTTTTCCAACAAGAATATCCCACCAACCTGGTTTTTGTGTTATTGGATTTTCACCGGATACGAACTGATCACCAGTAAGCGCATGGCAGACAAGNATAGCATTTGTTTTTTCCTTATTTAGTACGCCATATGTTTCATAAGCAATTTCAAGAGGTGAAATTGATTTACCCGAAGAAAATTTNAATTGTGGNTTGGTAATATTAATGGTTTTAGTCATGCTTGAAATTTATGCTCCTATTTANATTCTAAGTCGTAAAATTTTAATATTTCTCTAATAANAAGACCAATTACATATCTCTAAATGTAAATATTGTCTATTATTTATTAACTTTATAATTTATAAAGTAAGTAATACTCAGCAATTTACTATGAATAATATGAAGTAATTATAACTTGTAATACAATGGTAGGAAAAAATTTAGAAAATCTTGGACTCGATTCNTTTCGTCAAAAACTAGATTTAATTGATGAAGACCTGAAAAGATTGCTCAATGATAGGGCAGAAATTGCGCAAAAGATAGCAAAAATTAAACTAGAAAATGACCTTCCNATTTACCATCCGTCACGTGAGGTAGAAATACTTCGAAACCTTGTAAGCTCACATGATGAAAAACTAAATATAGCTCAAATTTGGAGTATATGGAGAAGTATTATTAATGTTAATACCACTATCCAAGCGCCTCTAAATATTCTAATTCATCAGGATATCGGAAAGCCTGATTATGAGTTAATTGTGAATAATTTTGGTTTNNCAAATAATATTACAATTTCTGATTCGCTATTTAATTATAAAAATGATCATGAAAAGAATAGTTCAACTATAAAAATTATAAGTATTGATAGTGAGTCTTTACTAGATATGGACTCACATAAGGAAGAAATAATTGGATCATTGCCTCAATTGTNTTCATATGAGCAAGAAACGAAACTATATATCATTGGTAAATCGAGTAAATTAAAGACATTTGATGATACTATTCTATTTAGAGTCGAAACAAATGAAAATTTATCACTTCAATATTCAGAAAATTTAGAGAAGATACGCAATATCCTCAGAATTGATTCAGTAAACTTGCAAAAATTAAANAAAAACGTATATGTCATATCGATAAGATTAATCAATAATANTATAANAGGATTATGCAAAAAAATTCGAGACATTGATTTTATAAGTAAGTCTGAGTTTATCGGAAGATATGCAACACCTCATACAATAGGAGAAAAAATTGAGTAATTTAATAGAGCCACGTATTGGAATATCAAAAATTAATCGATATAGAGGTGGTAAAGGAAGTTCTCTTGAGGGTGTAATAAAATTATCTTCAAATGAGTCTGCATTAGGACCAAGCAAAATTGCTATAGAAGCATATAATGCGGCTAGTAGCTCACTATCAATATATCCAGATGGCAATAGCACTAAATTAAAGAATAAATTATNTGAATTAAATAATATNGAAGCAAGCAATATTATTTGTGGTGCAGGATCGGATGAAATCCTGAATCTAATTGCAAATGCTTATTTGCAACCAGGAGATGAAGTTATATATTCAGAGCATGCTTTTTTACTATATAGGATCATAACTCTAGCAAACGATGCTATTCCTGTTCCGGCAAAAGAAATAGGGTTAAAAACAAGTGTAAAAAATATCATTTCGGCAGTCACTAATAGAACCAAAATTGTATTCATTGCAAATCCGAATAACCCCACAGGATCTTATCTAACCAGAGATGAGTTATTGCAATTAAGAAATGGTTTACCTGATGAGGTCTTGCTTGTAATCGATGGTGCATATGCAGAGTATGTTCAAGAAGATGATTANACTGATGGGATGGAAATGGTTACCAATAATGTTAATACTGTGATGACAAGGACATTTTCTAAAGTATATGGTCTTGCAGCATTAAGAATTGGTTGGGGATACTGTCCGATACATATTATTGAAGTATTAAATAAAATCAGAGGGCCATTCAACCTTTCCACCGCATCCATTCTTGCTGGTGCTGCTGCTCTATCGGATCAAGAGCATGTTGTGAAGTCGGTTCAATTTAATATTGAAGAAAAAAAGATACTTCTAGAGAAATATAAAGAATTGGGAGTAGATGTAATTGATGGTGTTGCAAACTTCGTACTTCTTAATTTTAGTNCGATGACAGATTTAGAATATGAACAACTAAAAGATTTCCTTATATCTAATAAAGTGTATCTAAGAGATGTAGCTGATTATGGCTTACCTCATCATTTGAGGTTATCTATTGGAAGCAAAGAAAATAATATAATTGCTTTCGATAAAATAGCAGGTTTTTTAAGAAAGTAATTAATGAATAACGCAGAAAAAAAATTATTTGGTACCGTTGCAATCATAGGAATCGGTCTAATTGGATCCTCAATTGCAAGAGGAATAAAAAAGTATAACATTGCCAATAAAGTGGTTGGTTATGCAAAAACGTTGAAGACAAGAAAAAAAGCTATGGATCTTGGATACATGGATCAAGTTTTTGACTCGGCAAGTGATGCAATTCAAAATGCNAACCTCGTTATTTTATGTGTCCCAGTTGGAGCAAATAGAGATATAATGATTGAAATTTCCGATAATCTATCAGAGGGGACAATACTGACTGATGTTGGTTCGGTTAAGGCTGAAGTAATTAAACAATTACATGATATTGTTCCTGATAGNGTAAGCTTTGTCCCAGCTCATCCAATAGCAGGCACCGAATTTTCTGGTCCGGAGTCAGGGTTTGCNGAATTATTTGATAATAAATGGTGTNTCTTAACTCCATATGAAAAATGCAGAAAGCAAGATGTAGAAAAAGTTAAAAACTTTTGGGAGAGGCTTGGTATGAATGTGGATGAAATGTCACCAGAATATCACGATCTTGTTCTTGCAATAACTAGTCACATTCCCCACTTGATTGCTTANAACATTGTTGGAACAGCAACAAATCTCGCTGAAATAACAAGAAAAGAAGTTACTAAATATGCAGCTGGAGGATTTAGAGACTTCACGAGAATNGCATCATCTGATCCTATAATGTGGAGAGATATCTTTTTGAATAACCAGGAAGCTGTATTAGAGATGCTTGATAAATTTTCTGATGATTTATCTTCATTAAGAGAAGCAATCAAGAAAAAAGATGGACAAGAATTACAAAAATATTTTACTAAGACCAGGGATATTAGAAAAAAAATTCTTCAGCAAGAAAGTAAATAAGAGTTTTATACGTTTATTAATTCCTTCGATCTGATTTCAATTTTTTGACTCAATATTTCCATAAACTCATTATCACTNAATCCAGGCGGAATGGGATCGAGAAATTCGACTATAATTTTTCCTGGATTTTTATTAATCTTATTTTTTGGCCAGTATAACCCTGAATTCAATGCTACTGGCACACATGGGATACCAAGATTTTTATATAATGCTAGAATCCCTCTTTTATAATTAGGTTCTGCATCAGTCGCTCGCCTTGTTCCTTCTGGAAAGATTAGAATATGACGACCATTAGTGAGACTCTTCCTTGCTTTTTTCACCATATATTTGATAGATGANAAACCAATTTTTCTATTTATCGCAATATTTCCAAATTTAAGGGCATATAAACCAAAAAAAGGAATAAACAGTAGTTCTTTTTTGAGGATCATTATTGGAGGAATATCAGTTATATGTAAGAAATTTATTGTTTCCCATGTTGACTGATGTTTAGATGCAATAAGAACTTTCCCTTGTGGTATTTTATTATAGCCTCTAACCTCATAATTAATTTTGCAAAATATATTTAATATTTTTTGTGATGTTATAGCCCATACCTTCAACACTTTTAAACCAATTGATTGTGGTAGAACAAATAAAGGAAGAAATACTNCACTAAATATTATAAGATTTATCGAAAAGAGAAGGTAGTATATTAGTGATCTAGCTAGCATGTCTAATTTATTCTTTTTTCTATTAAAAAATATAATCTAGTATATGTGAGTTTAACATATTCGCTAACAATTGTTTTCATCTTCCCATAGATAGTAATGTTTTTGTTTTGAAGAAATTTGCTTTGAACATTATGTGGAACGAAATTTATACTACTATCAAAATTTCTTAAGATGAATAAGCTTCTTTTCATATGATAATTTGATGTAACAATTATTATATTTTTATAATTATTATTTTTAATCCAATCAATGGACTCTATTGCATTTTCGATTGTATTATCAGCCCTTTTCCCTAAATCTATACAGCAGATAAGTAAATCCTTATCAGAAAGTATCTGCTCAGAAATATCAAAAATATTTGTGTCTGGGTTTACTCCAGATATGAAAAGTCTTTTGCCTATATTATTAGAGATTAGATCTATTCCAGATTGGACTCTATTTTCTCCNCCAGTGAAAACAATTATTCCGTCAATATCACGGTAGGCATTAATTTTATTTGGTTGCTTATTGATGAATGTATAATAGTCATAGATATCAAAGAGAATTATAACTAGAGAACAAAATACCAAAAATTTTTTGAGTTTATGAAATATTTTCTTATAGAACATAAAATAAAGCTAATTAATTATATTTCCGTATTAATTTTCTAATTGTCAAATAGGAGGATAATGTAGATGCAAACATTGATAGTGTAGGAATTGATAAAAGTATAATATATTCGAAGGAGCTTGACCCGTTAGTTANTACGACTATTTGAGATAGATTATTTAATAATCTGCTAATTTGTAATAAAAATGGATTCATTATTAAAAAGGTAATAAAGCCTAAAAATGAACCAATAATTCCAGAAAAAAGACCTATTTTCAAGAATGTAAAGACTATTCTCTTTATTACGAAACTGTTAGATGCTCCCAGATGAATGATTAGGTTAATTGTATTTTTATTATAAATAATTGAAGTATGTGTGCCATAGATAATTATAAATGAAATAATAGCTAAGATTAAACCCGCAATAAAAATCCAAGATAGCAATCCAATTTGCACTATATTAATGGATAGTTCAGAAAATTCTGGACTACCAATTATTATGACAAGTGAAGTTAATATAATTGATTTTAAGTAACAGAGTAGTGTTATCATTATAAATAAATATCGATTATGATGTGTGTTATCTGGGATTATTGCAGACGGTTTTGGTGCAAGTTGTCTTATACTCTTCTTTTCTGATGATTTTAGTACTGTGTTTAAAATATTCATAATTTTTCTATTGTTCTAATACTATTGTTATATATTTCAATAATCTTCCGATTTACTATTGATTTTGATATGAGATTTTGGTCATGTGTTGCGATGATAATAGTTGTTCCCATTTTATTCATTTCAGAGAATAGTCTCATTATCTTTTCAGAGTTAAAGCTGTCCACATTACCCGTTGGTTCATCTGCAAGTATTAACTTTGGAGATGAAATAACTGCTCGTGCAATTGCGGCCCTCTGTTGTTCGCCTCCGGATAAAGTATTAGGATAGCTATGGACACAATGCTCAAGATTAACCCAGCTCAGTAGCTCAATAACATCACTTTTATAATTTTTCTCGCGTTTATTTTGTACCCTCAATGGTAAAGCAACATTCTCATATGTAGTTAAATGAGGTAATAGTCTAAAATCTTGAAAAATATAGCCTATTTGTCTTTTGATCTCATAAATCTTATTCTGNGGGATATTGTTTATGTTCTTCCCTAGAAANAATACATTCCCACCTGTAGGTCTAAGAGTTGATGATAGTAGTTTCAATAAAGTTGTTTTACCTGCACCAGATGAACCTGTAATAAAATAAAATCCACCTTCTTCNATTGTCAATGAAATATCATTAAATATATCTCTTGTGATACTATATCTGTGATGAACTTTTTCTAAAGCGAGGATATTTTTTGTCATAGAAATATATTTCTAGTTACAGCCAATGTGCAATTTTTTCTTGCTGGAGTAGATCCTTAACTTCTATTCTATCTCTTACAATCGCATATTCACAGTCTTTGACAAGTAATTCTGCAATTTGAGGTCTTGAATTGTAATTCGATGATAAAACTGACCCATAAGCTCCAACAGATTTTATGGCTATTAAACTCCCTGGTTTTACAGAATTCATTTTTCTATTCTTCGCGAAATAGTCACCTGTTTCGCATATTGGTCCTACGATGTCGTACAATTTATTAGATGTGCCAAGATTATTTNTCACAGGTAGAATTTCATGATAAGAATTATAAAGCGTTGGTCTCATAAAATCATTCATAGCAGCATCGACTATTATAAAGGTTTTCTGGCTGGTCGTTTTTACATCTATAACTTTTGTAATCAGTAACCCACTATTTGCCAAGAGTAATCTTCCAGGCTCAATGTAAACCTTAAGATTAGTATTTCCAAAAATACTTTGGATTAGATTGGCATACTCTGAAAATGTAGGGATAGTTTCATCTTCACTATATGGAACACCCAAGCCTCCACCAAGGTCAACATGTTTAATATTGTGCCCTAAATTTTTGAGCTTATTAATTAAATCATAAATAATTGTATAAGCTTTCTTGAAGGGTTTCAGACTTGTTATTTGGCTACCAATATGGACAGAAACCCCTGTAATATTAACGTTAGGAAGATTTGCTGCAATATCATAAATACTATTAGTATAGTCAAATTCTATTCCAAATTTGTTTTCAGCTTTTCCTGTTGTAATTTTGATATGCGTTTTTGCGTCAACATCAGGGTTAACTCTGATTGCAATATCTTGTTTGGTTTTTAATTCTTCACAAATATCGTTAATTCTCTCTAGTTCAGATTGGGACTCTACGTTTATGCAGTGTATCTTTGATTGGACGGCGTATCTTAGTTCCTCATCAGTTTTGCCTACCCCGGCATAAATAATATCTTTTCCTGATGCTCCTGCAGCAATTGCTCTCTCAATTTCACCGCCAGATACAACATCAATTCCTGAACCTTTATTGAGTAAGAGTTTTAATATTGATGCATTCGAATTAGCCTTCATNGAGTAAAATACTCTAATATCCATATCAAATGCTGAGATTAGATTATCATACTGACTATTAATAAATTGATCTGAATAGCAATAAAAAGGNGTTNTATTTTCTTTTGCTATATCTTCAATACTCAGGTTCTCTATAAATAAATTATTATCTTTATATCTTATTGGGTTCATGTGCGTTTTTATATCCNATAGAGTCGATTATTATTAAATCAATTTATCTAATATAGTATTTCTATTTATATTTTGGTCTTGATCCAAATCAATATCACCCTTTACTCCGCATGATGTAACAATTATTGAGAGAAAGATGACAATTAAAATTTTTCTTATAAATATTTTTTTGTACATTTTATTTTTTTAGTTGTTTGAGCCAATTTTCAGCTTCTTTTCTTACATTTTTTGGAGCTGTGCCTCCAAAAGATGTTTTATTTTGAATAATAGCATCAAATGAAATTTTATTGACAATATCATTTGTTATTCTAGCATCTATTTGTTGAAAATCATTTAGTGTTAGTTCATCTAATGATAATTTATTATCTTCAGCATATGCTACAATCTCCCCAACTATTTTATGGGTTTCTCTGAATGGAATATCTAGGGTTTGGACTAATATATCAGCTATATCTGTAGCAATTGAGTACCCCTTTTTTGATGCTTCCAGCATTACTTGTTTATTGGGTATCATATTTTTAATCATTAGCGACATCACTTTTAACGAAATTTCAGTGGTATCTAATGCATCGAATATTGGTTCTTTATCTTCTTGAAGGTCTTTACTATATGATAGTGGTAAACCCTTTAGTACAGTTAAAAGTGTATTTAAGGAACCAATAATTCTACCAGTTTTTGATCTTATAATTTCNGCACCATCAGGGTTCCTTTTTTGTGGCATAATTGATGACCCCGTAGTTAATGAGTCAGGCAATTTTATAAAATTAAATTCGGATGACATCCACAATGTTATCTCTTCTGCTAATCTAGANAGATTAATTGATATTATAGCTAGATTAGATAATGTTTCTAAAACCAAGTCTCTTGAGGAGACGGCATCAATGGAATTTGCCATTGGTTTATCAAATCCAAGTAACTTTGCAGTCATATGTCTGTCTATTGGGTANGANGTACCGGCTAGGGCAGCAGCACCCAAAGGGCTTTCATTAAGTCTCTTTAATGTGTCATTAAGNCTTTGTTTGTCTCTNTTTAGTGATTCTACATAGCTCAATAAGTGATGTCCAAATGTAATCGGTTGAGCTATTTGTAAATGAGTGTATCCAGGCATAAAAGTTGCATAATTTTCTAGTGCTTGTTCAGCAAGGGCTATTTGGCATAAATTTATTAATGACGCTAGATAATGATTNTTTTCAATAAGGTATAGTTTCATATCTGTTGCCACTTGATCATTTCTTGATCTCGCTGTATGAAGTTTTCCAGCAACAGGACCAACGATCTCCGTCAGCCTACTTTCGATGTTCATATGTATATCTTCCAGTTCGGTTTTAAACTCAAAATTTTCAGCAAGAATTTCAGCTCTTATTTCTTTTAGCCCATCGATAATTTTTTTAGATTCTTCACTTTTAATTATTGAACATTCAGCAAGCATAGTAGCATGAGCAATAGAACCGTCAATATCCTGTATTGCCAGTCTGTAATCATATCTGATTGAGGCATTCAGATCCTGTAATAGTGCGTCAGTTTTTGAGGTGAATCTTCCACCCCACATTTTATTTGCCATACTCTTCTCATACGTTATAGAAATTGCTAAATATTATAATAATTATGTAATTAAAAAGATAAAAATTTATTTAATACTTATAAAAACCTTCACCAGTTTTTCTTCCAAGTTTTCCTTGTCTAACATAATCTTCTAGTAGATGACAAGGTTTGTATTTGGGATTCTCAAAATCTTTTATAAGAATTTGCATTATATATAGACATGTATCAAGTCCTATAAAGTCTGCAAGTTGAAGTGGACCCATTGGGAAATTAGCTCCTAATTTAAGAGCTTTATCAATTGATTGTACATCAGATAAACCACTTTCAAGAGCATGCACTGCTTCATTTATCATAGGAATGAGGACCCTATTTACAATAAAACCTGGTTGGTCATCAGAAATAACAAATTGCATATTAAGTTTGGCAATATAATCCTTTATATTGTCTACTGTTTGAATATCACTTTTGTAATTGGGTATTATTTCAACTAGCTTTATTATTTGTGGTGGGTTCATAAAATGAAGACCAATAAAGTTTCCTGGATTTCCTGTACTATTTGAAAGTCTATTTATAGAAATTGATGAAGTATTTGTTGCTAGTATGGTATGTTTATCAATAATTCTTCCAATTTTATCAAGTAATCGTTTCTTAATATTTTCATCTTCCGTGACACATTCAATAACCAAATCGCAAGATTTGAATAAGCTAATCTCACTTGCATAATTAATTTTGCCAACTTTAATATCATTTTGGTTAGTATTATCTAATCTGGATGATATTTTTTTTTGTGCTTGATTAAGCTGTTCAGAATTGGAGTCGAACAATATTATATTGAATTTTGATAGAATATTGACTTCAGCTATGGCAGTCCCCATTAGACCGCTTCCAGCTATGCCAATTGTTTGAAACATGTTCTATTTTTGTATTTTTTCAAGTTCTTTGTCAAGTTCAGGAACAGCATCGAATAAATCGGCTACTAGTCCATAATCGGCAACTTCAAAGATAGGCGCTTCATCATCTTTATTAATTGCGACAATAACTTTTGAGTCTTTCATGCCTGCCAAGTGTTGAATAGCTCCAGATATACCTACTGCAATGTAAAGTTCCGGTGCTACAACTTTTCCAGTTTGTCCAACCTGGTACTCGTTAGGAACAAATCCTGCATCAACCGCTGCACGACTTGCACCAACAGCTGCTCCGAGCTTATCTGCAACGGACTCTAACATTTTAAAATTATCACCTGATTGCATGCCACGACCACCAGAAACAATGGTACCCGCGGAAGTTAATTCAGGTCTTTCACTGCTTGAAACTTTTTCTTCAATAAACTCAGATAAACCAGGGTTATTTCCGGCATCTATCTTTTTGATTGTAGCAATAGATGAACCAACTTGAGCAGTTTCAAAAGCGGTTGTTCTAACAGTAATCACATTTTTTTCTGAAGAACTTTCTACAGTTGCTATTGCATTTCCAGCGTAAATTGGTCTTTGGTATGTTTTGTTATCAATTACAGATATTATTTCAGATATTTGACTTACATCTAATTTTGCAGCAACTCTTGGTAATATATTCTTTCCGTTGGTTGTTGCTGCTGAAACTAAATAGTCATAGCTTTTCATAAGTTCAAAAAGTAAATCAGCAGTTGGTTCACAAAGCATATTTTCATAAGTTGTATCTTCAACATGTAGGACTTCTTCAACACCTTCTAGTGTGGCTGCCTCATTTGCAGCGGATGCACAATTATTTCCGATAACAACAACATGTGCAGGACTAGATATTTTTAATGCCGCTGTGAGGGCTTTTTTTGTAGCTTCTTTTAAACTTTGGTTATTATGTTCAGCTAGTACAAGTATACTCATTAAATTACTCCTGAAACGTTTTTTAATTTATCAACTAATTCTTCGATTGACTCTACCTTGCCACCACCAACTCTTTTGGGAGGTTCTTCAACTTTTTTAGTGCTGACTTTTGGAGTCATATCAATTCCTAAATCAGATGGATCTAGTTCATCTATTGTTTTTTGCTTTGCTTTCATTATGTTTGGCAATGATGCATAGCGGGGCTCATTAAGCCTCAGATCAGTTGTAAGTACCGCTGGCTTTTTGAGTTTAATTGTTTGAAGTCCACCATCTATTTCCCTAGTTACAGTTACTGTATCGTTTTCTATTTCTACTTTAGAAGCATAAGTTCCTAGTGAACGATTTAACAATGCAGATAGCATTTGACCAGTTTGGTTGCAATCATCATCTATTGATTGTTTCCCAAGAATAATAAGATCATAGTCTTCTTTTTCACAAACCTTTGCTAAAATTTTGGCAACAAGTAAAGGTTCAGGTGAATGATCTGTTTTTACATGTATTCCTTTATCCGCACCCATCGCCAGAGCATTTCGAATTGTTTCTTTTGATTGTTCAGGACCTAATGATACAACAACAATTTCATCACATTGACCTGCTTCTTTTATTCTAATTGCCTCCTCAACGGCAATTTCATCAAAAGGATTAATTGACATCTTTATATTGTTAAGATCAACAGTGTTAGTCTCTTTATCCACTCTGATCTTTACATTGTAGTCAACAACTCTTTTTACTGGCACAAGTATTTTCATATTTTGACTCCGTTATTTATCATAGTTATTTCCTGGAACCCACAGAATATCATCAAAATTAAGTTTTAAATTTGCATATCTAGCAACAACAAATAAGAAATCAGAAAGCCTGTTTATATATTGTATGGCTTCTTCACTGATACTCTCACCTTCAGTTTGGTTAAGTTCTATCATTTCCCTTTCGCAACGTCTAGCAATTGTTCTTGCAACGTGTAAGTATGCCGCAATTTTTGTCCCTCCTGGCAGGATGAATGACTTAAGAGGATTTAACTCCTTGTTGAGTAAATCAATTTCTTTTTCGAGGTTGTTAACATAACTGCTTATTATTTTCAAGCTGTGATCACTCTTATCGCTATCAGGGATACATAGATCAGCCCCTAGGTCAAATAAATCATTTTGGATTAAAGCAAGGGTATTATCAACTTCATTTAATTTATCATTATCAATATAGCTTCTTGCAAGTCCAATAAATGAATTAAGTTCATCAACAGTGCCATATGCAGAAACACGCTCAGAATTTTTTAATATTCTGGAACCATTTCCAAGACCTGTTGATCCATCATCACCGGTTTTTGTATAAATTTTATTTAGCTTTACGATCGCTCAATACCTCAATAAGTAAAGTAAAAAAAAATCATAATAAATATAATTGCTATAAACTGTGCAACAACTCGTAACCTCATTAATTTCTGTGAACGATTAGCATTACCCTGTTTTAACATGTTTATAAGTCCAAGTATAAGAACAAGTGCCACAGCAAGTACTGATATAGTTACAAGTATATTAAAAAATTCTGACATAGTTTTTACATATATTAATACAAACTATATAATCATTGTGTTCAATTTTTTCAAAGCCAATACATTTTACATTGCAAATAACTAACTTTTTTAAACAGATTTTTAATAAAAAATTGTGTTTTATTAGTCATTCACCTATTTTAGATATTAGTAAATGAGTAATAAAAAAAAATTGTTAATTCTCTTGCATGGTTATGGAGCAGATGGAAATGATCTGTTGCCAATAGGTAAACATATCCAAGAAAAAATAACAAATATAGAATTTATATCACCAAATGCATTTGATAAATGTGAGTTGAACCCTTTTGGTTATCAGTGGTTTCCTATCGATGAAGATAGGCGGTATATTTTTGATGAACAAATACAAAACGTCACTAACAGGGTATTCAATGAATATGTAAAAAAAGAAGCTGAGAGAAGGTCCCTTCCCATTTCTGATGTTATATTATGTGGCTTTAGTCAGGGAGGAATGATTTCATTGGCTGTTGGGTTAAGAAGTATTGAAAAACCCCTTGCGATAATAAGTTTATCTGGTTTATTAATGAATGAAATTATTCCAGTAGGCAAAAATCAACCTAATATCTTGATGATGCATGGAAGATTAGATGATGTTTTGCCAAAAGATTTTTATGAAAAGTCAAAAAACCAATTGGACTTACAAAAAATCGCATATAATTGCAAATTATATGATGATTTATCTCATAGTATAAGCCATGAAGAGGTTGAAGATCTTGTTGATTATTTAAAAACAATAATTTCTGAAAATTAATAAAATTTTTCTCTGAGCTTTTTCCAACCAACCAATATGATTAATATCATTAGTACGTTGGAGAGAATATTGTAGCCTGATATAGATATTCCAAATATTTTAATAGGGTCTGAACAGTTGGGTTTGATTTCACTAAGTCCGCTTAAGAGGTTCTCAGTATTTATATCTATATTGGATAATTGATCAGAACACCCCGAGATATTTCTCCAGTAAGAATTTTCTATACCGTAGTGATATAATGCAATCAACAACCCTGAAAATATAGGAGCTACAATAAGAAAAATTGCTAATTTGGGACTTATTTTTTTTTTCTTAATTTTTGCTATGATAAAAGCAATTGATATTAATATTATGATAAAATAAGGATATCTCTGCAGTAAACATAGTTCGCAAGGTTTCCAACCCAGCACAAATTCCATAAAATAAACGGATATTAGAACCAAAACACTATAAATTCCAATTATGCTGAAAACTGTCATATATTCTTTCATTACAATCTACAATTTAGATCAAAAATATATAAAAATACAATCCTAAAAAAAGACAAATGGATAAAATGGTGTATTTTATTTTAGTCGAAAAGTTATTAATTTTTTGAAATACATTAATCATCTTTGATCCATAATAGTAGGTTAACAATGTAATTATTTGGTAACGAATGTAACGTCCAACAAAACNATATATCAATAGATAAATAAAATTGATTTTAAACACGCCACTTGCCACAGTTACTAATTTAAAAGGTAAGGGGGTGATTGCACCAATCAAGATTATTAATGCACCGTACCTTTCATAAGTTGGAATAAACTCCGATAAATCAACAAATGATTTAATAATTTTTTCTTCAAGGTGATACCCTAAAATATAGCCGAATATTGCACCAATTGTTGACATTGAAGCAGCCAAAAATGCATATTTGATGTATTTATGTGGATATCTAACAATTGACGGTATTAATATAAATTCTAACGGAAAAGGGTTAAAAACGCTCTCAGATATAGCAAAAACAGAAATGTAAAAGGCGATAAGTTTTTCGCTTAAGTATTTTTCCATAACTCTTATTTTATTGAACATTCCTATTCCCCGTTGAACTTAAATATTTACAAACACTTGATATCAGTGAAATATATTTGATTCTCNCTGAAGAATTATGCATAATNACCAACAATAATTTTANAGCGGGGAGATTTAAAAATGATTAATGCTGGAGATACTAGCTGGATTCTGACAGCTACAGCACTTGTTTTATTCATGACAATGCCAGGTTTAGCTCTATTTTATGCAGGCTTAGTAAGGTCAAAGAATATATTATCAGTNTTGATGCATTGCGCAGCAATTTGCTGTTTAGCATCAGTAGTTTGGTTGGCAGTTGGATATTCGCTCGCCTTTTCAGGTGAGGGANCTTATATTGGNGATCTTTCAAAAGTATTTTTATCTGGTGTTTCAAGGGATGCAGCATCTGGGTCTATACCCGAGTCACTTTTTTTCTCTTTCCAAATGACATTCGCTGTTATAACACCCGCATTAATAGTAGGTGCTTATGTTGAAAGAATTAAATTTGGAGCAGTTTTACTAATTTCTGCATTATGGTTAGTCTTTGTATATGCCCCTGTGTGTCATTGGGTTTGGGGCGGTGGATGGCTTGCTTCGATGGGTGTATATGATTTTGCAGGAGGTATAGTTGTTCACGTAACTGCAGGTGTNTCAGCGCTTGTTATTGCAAAAATGCTTGGGCAGAGGTCGGGTTATCCAGAGCAAATTCAGCCACCGCATGCNCCTTGGATGGTAATGGTTGGTGCCTCTATGCTTTGGGTTGGATGGTTCGGATTTAATGCAGGAAGTGCATTAACGGCTGGTTCTGATGCATCTATGGCATTGCTAGTAACTCATATTTCGGCAGCAACAGCCTCACTAGTTTGGTTGGTTATTGAGTGGCTTCGATTTGGAAAACCAAGTCTTGTGGGCTTAGTGACAGGAACAATTGCAGGTCTTGCAACAGTCACCCCTGCATCAGGATTTATAGGACCAATGGGTGGTTTTATACTCGGTCTCGTCGGAGGTGTAGTCACATATTACTGTGTAGATCTTGTTAAAGGAAAATTCAATATTGATGACTCTTTGGACGTTTTTGCTGTACATGGAGTTGGAGGGGCTACAGGGACTCTCCTGGTTGCTATCCTGGCACTACCAGTATTTCAAGGAGCTGGTCTATCCGAAGGTGTTTCTGTGATGAGCCAACTTACTGTGCAAGCAACAGGTATAATAGTAACTGCAGTCTGGTGCATTGTGGCAACAGTTATAATCGTCAATATTACTAAGCGATTAGTGGGATTCCGAGTCGATGAAGAAGATGAAGTTGAAGGGCTCGACTACAAGGCTCACGGCGAGTCTGGTTACAAATTATAGTTTTAGGGAGTAAAATAAAATGAAAATGATCATGGCTATCATCCAAACACATAAATTGGATGATGTTAGGCAAGCTTTAAACGAGGTTGGTGTTATGGGAATGACAGTAACTGAAGCAAAGGGTTTTGGAAGAACAAAGGGGCATACTGAAATTTATAGAGGTGCCGAATATCAAATTAATTATATTCCAAAATTTAAGATAGAAGTTGTTGTTGAGGACTCAATATCTGATAAAGTAATTGAAACAATATCAGAAACAGCAAACACTGGTAAGATTGGTGATGGTAAGATATTTGTTTGGGATATAGAAACTGCCATTAGAATTAGAACCGGTGAGCAAAACGAACAGGCTCTCTAACGATTATTTAAATTTTTATTTGCCCCTGTGGTGGAATTGGTAGACACGACAGACTCAAAATCTGTTGCTTTCGGGCGTGCTGGTTCGAGTCCGGCCAGGGGCACCATCACTAAAAATTGCACAATTGTGATAAAAATGGAATTGGGTTTAAAAAATAAAAAGGCACTTATCTTGGGTTCTTCATCTGGTTTAGGACTTTCTATTGCAGAAGCCCTCTCACAAGAGGGTTGTGACCTCATTTTGGCCTCAAGAAATATCAATAAGCTCGAGTCAATTCGAGATCGGTTTCAACAAGAATCAAAAGTTAATTGTGATATATTTGGGCTTGATTTAACTCATACTCATAGCGTTGATAGTTTTATAGAAAGCTTAAAAAATATAGATGTAGATATTTTGATTAATAATACAGGAGGACCTCCACCCTCAAATACAGCTAATACCGAAGCTATGGTATGGGCAACCTACATACAATCTATCATCCTAAATATAATTAAAATCACAGATAGAGTTTTGCCTTCAATGAAAGAAAATAAATGGGGTAGAATCATAACAATTACTTCATCGGGGGTTGTTCAACCAATAGATAATCTATTAGTCTCAAATACCTTACGTCCTGCAATTACAGGGTATATGAAAACCCTATCTAATGAAGTTGCGCAATATGGGATCACAGTAAACAGTGTTATGCCGGGGCGTATTATGACAGATCGCACACTGCAAATTAATCAGGCAAGAGCAGATAAACTCGGAATAACATACGATGAGGCAATTGAAAAGTCATCAGCAGAGATACCTATCAAAAGATACGGACAATCTGATGAGTTTGGAAGTGTGGTTTGTTTTTTGGCAAGTGAAAAAGCAAGTTATATTACAGGTAGTAACATAAGAGTTGATGGTGGTTTAATAAGAAGCACATGGTAATTGATAAATGGTTTTAAATAATAAAAGAATTGGTGGACACGTTTTGGCAGACCAATTGGTTGTTAATGGAGTGGATACAATATTTTGTGTNCCNGGAGAGAGTTATTTAGGNTTATTNGATGGATTNTATAATCACAAGGATAAAATCAAACTAATCACAACNAGACACGAGTCAGGTGCATCAAATATGGCAGATGCNTACGCAAANATTACAAATAAACCAGGNATNTGTCTTGTNTCNAGAGGNCCTGGGGCAACNAATGCAGCAAATGGTATACANACAGCGCATCAAGACTCCACNCCACTAATATTATTTATTGGTCAGGTAAGCCGTGATGAAAGAGAACGAGAGGCACAACAGGAAATTGATTATAAAGAGATGTTTAAACCNATGGCTAAATATGTTGCTGAGATAAATGATGCAGANAGNATACCTGAATTTGTTAATAAAGCCTTCCATATNTGTCAATCAGGACGCCCNGGTCCNGTNNTTCTNTCATTNCCAGAAGANATGTTGATTGATNAGACAACNGTTAATACAACNCCAGCNCCGAGGGTTATCCAAGCTAGNCCATCAAAANCAGANATANAAGNCTTCTATNAAAAATTNNATGAAGCNCAGAAACCAATCATAATAGTTGGTGGAAATACATGGTCNCANGAGGCNATTAATAAAGTTACTAAATTTGTANANGANAACTCGATACCCGTTTTAACATCNTATNGGGCNCAAGATCGATTTGATAATAGAAANNAAAATTATATAGGTCATTCAAGTTACGCAGTACCCCCAGANACAAAAAAAAGGATTGAAGAAAGTGANTTTATCTTAGCTTTAGGTGCAAGGCTNGGTGAAGTTACNACTCAGGGTTATTCNNCATTAAAAGTACCANNNCCNGATCAGTTCNTAGTTCACGTNCANCCTGGAATAGAAGAANTNGGATCNGTTTATTATCCAGATATTGCTATNAACAGTGNTATGTCAGAATTTGCTAATGCTNTATCAGGNTTNCCNAAAATAGNAAANCCAAAATGGTTNGAATGGACGNAGTCTGCTAGAGATGANTATATNAGATTTATTCAACCNACCCCNATGAAAGGCGATTTAAATTTATCTGAAATATTNGGTTATTTAAATNAGACACTTGCTGATGANGANATTGTAATNGTTGGATCAGGTAATAATTCNCAGTGGGTGCACAGATATTATCAATANAGAANTCTTGGATCCCAATTAGTNACNACAGGNGGTTCCATGGGNTATGCAGTACCGGCAGCTATTGCNGCAAAATTNGTACATCCAANAAGAACAGTAGTTAGCTTTAATGGCGATGGGTGCTTCATGATGTTAGGTCAAGAGATTATTAANGCAGTTGAAAATNATTTAAACCCAATATTTATAATAATAAATAATCAAAAATTAGGNACNATAAGNATGCATCAGGAGAGAAAATTNCCAAAAAGGGTTATTGGTACNAATATAATGAATCCTGATTTTGTNGCATTAGCAAAATCATATGGNTTAGANTCTTNTAAAATTACTNANACAGAAGATTTTAATGAAATTTTTGAAAAAGCGAAATCAAATCCAAAAGCNACTCTCATTGAATTAATTATTGAACCTNATGTTTTAGGTCCATCACTCGAAATTGGAAAAAATATTGGGTAATTATTCTATTTAAATATCTCAAAAAGACTAATTGAGTTATCCATCANATACAAATAAATATTGACNGCGAGAAGCATATAATTTTTGTTTCCTGATGAACGGTGACCTGCATGGCTAAAATTTGCTAGCATTTCNATATCATTATGAGTCTCAGNGTTACTNTATTTNTTTATTTTTTCGGATAGAGTATGTGATTTTACAGATTCTCTTTTGTGGACAANTATTGCTGGGATTGTGAATATGATCAGCATTAACGCACCTAACTTAATGGATANTCCAGTNAGGATTAATAAACTNCCTGAGCTCATAAGGAATAGAGCTGAATAAAATGCAAANTTAGACAGCAAATGAAAATGTCTANNTGACTCNANGCTTCTAAAAAGTATNCTGGTTCGACTTAAAGCTATAACACGCCTATTTTTAGTTGAGCCAATCATAAAAACGCCGTGCAGATATATATATGCAACTGCTAATCTGAGTATTAGCATTCCAATTTCATTCAGATCCATTGTAAGCATAAGAGTCACCGTGTGTAATTTATATACTGAAATTTACATTATTTTTTTTGATGATGATATACTTAATCGAAGCTGCAATGATTTGAGATCATCAATTGTATTTATGTTAATAAATGGATCGGTATAGGATATATAATTTACCAATAATCTGCTATTATTTTTCGACCATTCTTCAATACTTCTCGCTCCATTGGATATATCCTCATTCAATTTATTATTTATTTCAATTGGCCAAATACCAAAGACAGGATTTGTGGATGCATTCCACGATGAGATAATAATTTTATTTGGGTGGTTTTTGGATAATTTGAGCAATTTATTAATCTGACCCAATGAAATAAGTGGGTTATCAATTGGTATGCTCAGAATATGCGTTGATTCTGGGTNATTTATGATAGCCCACATCATGGAAGAATATATGCCTGATAGTGGACCNAAATATCCTTCATGTATATCTTTTACGATGGTTAATTTATTTTTTGTNGCCTCTATCCTGTTAGAGTTTGTATTAACTATTATGTTGAGGTCATTTGGGATAGATTTAATTAANTAATCAATTATGTGNATATTATTCACTTTGATATTGATTTTATCTCCCTCTTCAAATCTCGTCGATTTTCCTCCAGCTAAGATAGCAGCTGTTGCCTTATAATTTTGCATAAATTAAACCTTGTTAAGAGCATTTAGACTATTTATATTATATTTTGCCTAGACCCATTAAAACAAGTAATAATATTCGAACGAATGTTTGGTTAAAATGAAAAGAAACTATGATATTGACTTGGTTGGCTTTAAATGCCCAATCCCAATCCTGAAAATCCGTAAAAAAATTCGAGATTTAAACAAGGGAGACACCCTATCAATAATTGCTACTGATAAGATGATTAAAATTGATCTTCCAATTTTTTGTAAAGAGTCAGAATGTAGACTAATCGAGATGGTTGATCAAGGGGGGCAAATTTTTTGTAAGATAGAGATAATCTAAACTATCATTTTCTTAAACTGACTATTACTAATGAAATAAAAATTAGCAAGCCACCTAANTATTGTGACATTAANAGTCTTTCATCAAGTATTATAGCAGCGGCTAAGGCCGTTAATAGTGGCTCCGTATTAAAGAANAGTCCAGATATGACAACTGATGTGAATTTTAGCGATAGCATCTGAAAATAGTATGCCCCGACATAGCAAATAGATAGAATCAAAACTGGTAATAATATTTCTACATTCGTAAATACCATAGCTGGTGATAGTAAGATTAAGAATAATAATAATACTGGAATTACACCCAAATGTACCCAAAATCCAAGGATAATTGGATGACATTTTTTNGAAGCCACACCCGCGGCGAAGTATAAGAAAGTTGCGCTTATACTTGATATCCCAGCTAAGAGAATCCCAATAGGGTTTATATTATTGAAATCTGGAACAATAACAAATATTAGTCCCAAGAAAACAACAGCAAATACTGATATATCGGAATTCTTTATACTTCCTTTTTNCCTTATTAGTGTTGTGATTAATATTTGTATTGGAAAGGTGAAAAAGATAATAGCNGCGAGGGAAACTGGAATAAAATTTATAGATCCTACATAACACAAGTTAATAATGGCTGTAGTAATAGACACCACAACTACATGTGGTCTAACCTCAGAAGGTATATTAAATTTTAGCTTTCCACTAGCTGCAAGTATTAGCGATATGATGAACACGGTGACAGCTCGAGAAACAACGGAAAATATTGTTGGAACACCATTTTGCATTCCATATGCAGCCATGGGATTATTAATTCCATAGCATAATGATGAAAGTACAGCAAAAAATGGTCCTTTATTTTTTTGTAAGTAACTAGAATCCGAAGAGTTATCCATTAATCCATCTCATTGTTATAATATTTAACTTAAAATTTTAATTAAAAGGTGTTACTAATATTTAACTAAATAAGGAGCTTATTTTGGAAGATCATATAATAGAACTATCGCCTAATAAAGCGTTTTCATTACAAAATATTGTTAAACTCGATGGCAGATTAAGCGCTTATCCTCCTGATGAAGATGGCTATGTGCCATTAAATTGCTATCTTGTTAAAGAAGAAAAAGGTGCATTTTTATTTGATACTGGCTATGTATTCCATCAGGATAATATTCTCACACAACTAAATTCAATATTAGATAAAAATACGCCCTTATCAATAATTCCACTACGTATTAATGAGTTTATGTCTGTAGGAAATGCAAAAGCAATTTCACATAATTTTAATGTAATCTCCTATTATTCCCCGCATCCTGAAGCATCTGATTGGTTTGATTTTACTGACAAGGAGAGAGATCTGAGCTTAAAAGAAATTCCAACAAATCTTCTACGTGGCACAGTGACATGTGAAGTTGGCGAAGGGAGTGGAAGAAATATCCAGGTTATAAGTGCGCCATTGAGGCTGATAAATACTTCCTGGATATATGACGAGCAAACAAAAATACTTTTTTCATCTGATATGTTTAACTATGGGATCGCTCGATCCGATCAAGAAGAATGGATTATAAAACAAAATGATCCAAATATTACTAAAGGTGTTGTAAGATCCTTTTTACTAAATACAAGATATTGGTGGTTAGAGGGGGCAAAAACAAGATTATTAAGAGATAATATCAGGAAAGTATATGACACTTATGATATCGAGATAATTGCACCAGGATATGGTAAGATATTTCAAGGAAAAGACCTAGTAAAACAACAATTTGAATTATTAGATGATATACTAAATGACTTAGATGTATCAAATACTGAGGCAAAATATGTGCCAAGAAATTATATGAGGTAAAAATGACAAAGAGTAAGCTACCAAGAGAAATACTAAAAAATATATTTTGGTTGGGTGATTGTTTGGAACAGAGATATCAAGGTAAGATTTATCATTCCTATAACTCGTCATATCTCATCGTTGGGGAGCGTTCTGCTCTACTTGTTGAGACAGGTCACCCAAAAGATTTCAACGAGTTGCATGACCAAATTCAGAGTATTTTATTAGAAAAGGATATTCCTCTGAAGTACATATTTATTACCCATCAAGAAACACCACATTCTGGAGGTGTGGGACGATTTCTCAATCTATATCCTGATGTAGAGATACATGGTGATGTGAATGATTATCATATGGCTTTTCCAAATTTTAGTAAAAATTTTATTGCGATGGAAGTTGGTGATAGCATTGACCTTGGGGGTATGGAATTTATTGCTGCAGAACCAGTGGTAAGAGATATGAGAACTTCTCTTTGGGGTTATGTAGCTCCTTATAATCTGCTATTCCCAGGCGATGGTTTTGCTTATAGTCATTATCATTGGGATGGGCATTGTGGTATGGTAGCAGAGGAGGCAGATACCTTAGATCTATTTGATGTTTCAGCTGTTTTTGCTGAACTTGCATTATTTTGGACAAATTTTGTGGACATGGAAATTTATACTAACAAGCTAAAAGAGCTCGTTAAAGAGTTAGATATAAAATACATAGCGCCAACGCATGGGCTTCCAATACTCAATATCAACGAAACAATGCCAAAAGTTATAGAAGGTCTACAAGCTCCGTATCATAAGTTAGCTAGTTAAATTTTTTTAATTAAAAACACTTCTTTGAAGCCAATCATCAATTTTTTTTTCATTAAAATTAGTAGCTTCTGCAACAGGAAGTTGAATGACTTTTGTACCAAGTTTCTTTGCATAGAAAGATGCTGAGGATCGAGCTGAAAGTAGAACTACTATTCTTTGTTGTAAAATTAATTTTTCAATGCAGTCATCTGTAATAATAACATTTAAGTTTAATGAATTAATAATTATTTCCATCAAATTATCTAGGTGTTTAGACCGGAAATCTTTGGGATGTGGTTTGATAAATAAATTTTTAGTATGACTTTTTGAAATTTCATCAATTACTCTAAGTTTTGTAATAATATTATATGACAATTCTGCAACATTAGAGACTGGGTCAAGGACTAATAAGACTGAGTTAGGTGTATTTTTAAGAGTCTCTTTCTTAAAAATCAATTGAACGATTTTTTTAAAATCGAATACTAATCTATCATTAGTTGGGAAGTCAATATTTGCATTTCCATCAAGTAAGTATAGTTTATTTAAATTTGATGAGAAGAATGGTTTTTTTATAAATGGAAAATATTTAATACCAATAAATTTCAGTATCCAATTGATAAAACTATTTAGATATTTAGTTGAAAGTTTTCCATATTTATACTCATCTTTTCTAAAAATATAATTTGCAGATCCTTCTTCGATTAGATTAATTTCTTTTACTTGATTAGAATTATAGAATGCATTTATGTATGATAGAGATGTTTGAGGTAGATAGCAGCAAATTGGCCTAGTTTTATAACTTGTTGAGTAATTATTAAGAAGTTTAGTTATTTCTCCGTTTGTTGTTCGTTTCCATAACTTATTTATCGGTATAGGAGTTGTTTTAATTTTTGAGAAAGGTAAATAATTTCTCAAGGTGATAAATTCAATTTGATCATGTTTCAGACTCAAAAAATCTATTGCAGCTCTAGCTGCGAATTCTGTGGTTGAACTTTGCACAAAAAATAAGTGTAACTCATCATTGCTTTTATTCTCTACATTATTCATCACTTATCCTATCTATCAAATATAGATTATTAGAAAATCATAATAATTATTATATTTAAAATGACAAAATATTACTTAAGATAACATAAAATCATATGCTAATATGCAGGAGAGTTATATAATTAAATAATAATATTTTTATAAATATCATATACAAATGAAAATAAGAGATAGAGTGATTGGCCCGAATCAGCCGCCATTGGTTATTGCTGAGATTGGTATTAACCATGGAGGAAATTTATCTGTTGCGAAGGAAATGGTAAGACTAGCAGCATCCTCAGGATGTGAATGCGTAAAACATCAAACACATTTTGTTCAAGATGAAATGACAAAAGAGGCAAGAGAAATCAAACCACCAAATGCAGATAAATCCATTTGGGAAATAATGTCGGAATGCTCATTAACTCGAAGTGAGGAAATAGAGCTTAAAAAATATTCAGAGGATATTGGTTTAATATGGATATCAACCCCATTCTCACGATCAGCTGCGGACTTCCTTGAAGAAATTGACGTGCCTGCCTTTAAAATTGGATCAGGTGAAGCTGATAATTTACCTCTCATAAGACACATAGCAAAGAAAGGCAAACCAATTATATTATCGACTGGCATGCAATCAATTAGTTCAATTAAGAAAACTGTTGCGATACTCGATGACTTCAGAATCGAATATGCCTTATTAGAGTGCACTAATTTATATCCCTCTCCTCCAGAAACTATCAGTTTAAGGGGAATATCAGAACTATCAAAAGCTTTTCCCAATGCAATAATTGGATATTCAGATCATTCAGTAGGTCCAGAAATGGCGCTTGCCTCAGTCGCTCTTGGAGCAAATATAGTGGAAAGGCACTTCACAGATACTTTCGAAAGAGAGGGGCCAGATATATCCTGCTCTATGGATCCTAAGGAGCTGGAATATCTAATTAATAAATCAAAAGAAATTCATTTTGCATCAAGAAATCCTAAAAAACGTACTCTCCTTGAGGAAGAGGTATATAAATTTGCACGTGCTTCAATCGTTGCAGACAGAGACATAAAAGAGGGTCAAATTATAGAAGAAAAGGATATTTGGGCTCGGAGACCAGGTAATGGTGAAATACCAGGATATGAATTTGATAATATTATTGGAAAAAAGACCAATCGTGATTTGAAGAAAAATGAACAAATAAAATGGGATGATTTAAGTTAAAATCAAGTATCAATATGACTAAGTCCATTTTATTTGTAACCAGTACAAGAGCAGATTTTGGTAAACTTGAGCCATTGGCATCAGCATCTAGGGATAATGGCTATAATGTAACATTTTATGTAACTGGCATGCATATGCTTGAAAAATATGGTATGACAAAGTTTGAAGTATCTCGTTTGAGAGATATAAAAATACATGAAGTTGTGAATCAAAAAGTTGGAGACCCACTCCATCAAATAATTTCACAAACAATTATTGATTTTTCTATCTTTCTACAAGAACAAAATCCAGATTTAGTCGTTATCCATGGTGACAGGGCAGAAGCATTAGCTTGTGCAATTGCGTGTTCAACAAATAATATTATGTCAGCCCATATAGAGGGGGGTGAAATCTCTGGAACAATAGATGAAGTTTTTCGTCACTGTAATACAAAATTTTGTAATCATCATTTTGTTAGTTCAAAGTTAGCTGCCAAGAGAATAATGGCATTTGGGGAACCATCAGAGAGTATACATGTCATAGGATCACCTGAATTAGATTTTCATGCTCAACCATCAGGTGTAAGCATTGAAGAAGTCAGAGAATATTACGATATACCGTTTAATTCTTATGGAATTTGTATTTTTCATCCAGTAACATCAGAGCTTGATACAATAGGAAAACAAGCTGAACAACTATTTAATGCATTAAAAATTTCAAATAAAAATTTTGTTATAATTTTACCCAATAATGATCCGGGGTCTGATAAGATATGTTCGGTAATAGAAAGATTACCAAAGGATAATTTCAGAGTTTTACCATCAATGAGATTTTCTTATTTTTCTGAATTAATGAAAAATGCTAAGTGTATGGTTGGAAATTCAAGTGCTGGTGTAAGAGAGGCGCCATTTATTGGTATCTCATCATTAGATATTGGCAGTAGACAGCACTTAAGATCTGACTCTAAATCAATACACTCTGCTACTGCTAGTGATGAAGTTAGTATTCTTGGGTATTTAAATAATGAATGGGGGCAGAACTATCCAAGTTTCTTTGATTTCGGAGAGGGTAATGCTTCACAAAATTTTATACAAGCAGTCAGGAAAAGTAGCTTTTGGAAGATTTCACTGCAAAAAAAGTATGACCCTTCTTTTTTAGAGAGTTGGAAAAATGAAATTTAATGCCATAGTCCCTTTCCGCAAGTTATCAAAAGGTATGATAAATAAGAATTTTAAAAAAATTGCAGGAATACCCCTATGGCAGATAGCAGCTAATCAGGCAACTAGAACATGCGATAGTTTGTTGATATCGACCGATGCGACTGATAATCTCTCAATAGAGGATGATCGTAATATAATCATCAATATGCGTCCAGAAAGATTAGCTAAAGATAGCACAAAGATGTCTGAGGTAATTCATTATCTTATAGATGAATATCATTTAATTGACGAAAATATAGTTCTTCTTCAACCTACAAGCCCTCTGAGAACTGATAAATCTATTCAACAGGCAATGAATTTATATGAAAGCCAAAATTTTAGTATGGTAATGAGTGTTGTACAAAAAGACTCCGCAGTCTTAAAAAATGGTTTCTTAGATGGAAGAAGTTTTAGACCAATTAATAACATTTCTTACTGTTTTGAGAACCGACAAAGTTTACCAAATATATATGGACCAAATGGATCGATATATATCTTTTCAGCAAAGAATTTTATGAAAAATAAAGATTTTCCAACTGACGCTATTGGAACTGTTATTATGGATGAAATTGAGTCATTGGATATTAATGACAAATATGACTATGAAAAGGCTGAAGAACTATTTTCTAATTATCATAGAAAAATATAGAAGAACCTTAGAAGTACTAATTTTTTTCTGGATATGGAACATTTTTACCTGAAAACCTTCTAACTCTAATATTTGCTTGTTCAGCATGTCCTGCAAATCCTTCAAGCATACATAGTCTTGAACAGATTTCACCAACTTGTGCTGATGTTTCTTTATTTTCTATTCTTTGATAAGTGCAAGTTTTTAGAAACTTTCCAACCCATAGACCACCTGTGTACCTACTTGCTTTTTTGGTTGGCAAAGTATGATTTGTACCAATTATTTTGTCTCCATATGCAACATTTGTTTCATGCCCTAAGAATAGGGACCCAAAGTTTTGAAGATTATCCAGAAAAAAAGAAGGATCTTTTGTCATAACTTGAACATGCTCATATGCCAGTATATTCGCCTCTTTGAGCATATCTTCTTTATCTTTACATAAAATAATTTCACCAAAATTATCCCACGATCCTCTGGTTGTACTTGCAGTTGGCAGTATTGATAATAATCTCTCAATTTCGTCAAGCGTTTCTCTTGCAACCCTTTCTGAGTCTGTAATTAGCACAGCAGGAGATGTTGGACCATGTTCAGCTTGACCTAGTAGATCCGTTGCACAAATTTCACCATCAGAGGTATCATCTGCAATTACTAATGTTTCTGTTGGTCCAGCTATTAGGTCAATCCCAACCTCGCCAAACATCTGTTTCTTCGCTTCCGCAACAAAAGAATTACCAGGTCCTACTATCATATTGACAGGATCAATTCTCTCTGTCCCAATACCCATTGCACCAATAGCTTGAACCCCACCAATGAGATAAATTTCATCCGCTCCTGCAAAGTGCATAGCAGATATCGTAGCAGGATGGGCGCCACCATTATAAGGTGGTGCACATGCAATTACCCTTTTTACTCCTGCAACCTTTGAGGTTAGGACACTCATATGTGCTGACGCCACCATAGGGTATCTGCCACCGGGGACATAACAGCCAACATTTTCTATTGGGATATGTTTGTGTCCAAGAAAAACACCTGGCAATGTTTCAATCTCAAGTTCATTCATTGTCTCAAGTTGTTTCTTGGCAAAATTTCTAATCTGATTTTGGGCAAACTTTACATCTTCAATTTCAGTAGTGCTTAACTTTGATATTGCTTCTTTTATTTGATCCTGTGTTAGCTGAAAATCTGCAGGATCCCAGTTATCAAATTTTTTTGAATATTCTTGCACTGCCTTATGACCATTCTTTCTTATCTCATTAAGTATTGATCGAACGCTTTCCTCAATGGCAAGACTATCTTCTTTTGCGTTAGAATTTTCAGGCCTTTTTTTTATGTATTTTATCAATTTTTTGGCCTAATTACTTAAAAACTTGAGGGTTAATTGGTGAACCTGTTCCACCAGTGATAATTAATGGAGGTCCGCAAAAGAAGAATTCATAGACACCATCTTTCGCACAATCTTCTGCAAGATCCTTGAGGTAAAATATTTCTCCCATACATAGTCCCATTGCAGGTATAACAACCCAGTGCCATGGCTGATTTGCCTCCGAGGTCTCATTTGGTCTTACTTCAACTCCCCATGTATCTGAGCATATTGCAGCAATTTCTTTTTCATGACACCAATAACAATTCTCAAACTTCACACCCGGTGCATCTCCTCCAGCATATCCACCCCATGTACTTTCACTCAAACATCTTTCCATTTGTCCTGTTCTTATAATGACAAAATCAGCTTTTTTAATTTCAACTCCTTGATGTTTTGCGCATTCATCCAATTCTTCATTGGATATTCCTTCTCCATCTTCAAGCCAATCAACTCCTCTAAATCTTGCTATATCGAGCAGGACACCTCTACCATTCATCTTATCTTTGGAGTTTTCAATACCTAGTACGTTTAGACCAGTAACATCAATATGTTTAGGATCATGGCCATTATAAGCTCTGTCTTCGTAAAAGATATGTCCAAGAGCATCCCAGTGCGTAGCGCCTTGAACACATAAATTTAATGTATCGTCAGCATACCTAATTTTGTTCCAGTCTTGCCTTCCACATACTGCGTCGGTACCTGTTGCTAACATCTGATGGATAGGATTAAATCTGCCGCCAAAAAGACCATTCTGTGGTCCCTCTCTATCGAGCGGTATTCCCAATGAAAATACCTTGCCCTTTTTTATTAATTTTGATGCTTCGACAATATGTTCTGGAGTGACTAGATTCAAGGTACCAATTTGATCATCTTTACCCCATCTTCCCCAATTTGATAATTCTTCGGATGCCTTTTTGATGGCATCAAGATTAACCTTTATATCCATTTCTTTTCTCCTTTATTAGTGGGCTGTCCAACCACCATCAATTAATAAACTTGTTCCAGTTATCATTTTAGCTTGTGGTGAACATAAATATAATATTCCATCGACAATATCTTGAACATCAACTAACTTTTTCATTGGTATCATGCCATAGACAAAATTTTTAAACTTTTCATCTTCAAACATTGGTTTTGTCATGGGAGTATCCGCGAAGGTTGGTGCAATTGAACAAACTCTAATATTTGATGGTGCCACTTCAACAGCTAAGGCTTTCGTTAACCCTTCAACTGCATGTTTTGTCAAACAGTAGACAGTTCTAGTAGGTGAACCAATATGCCCCATCTGTGAAGTCACGTTTATTATTACTCCTTGATTATTATTTTTCATAATTTTTACGGCATATTTAGAAGTTCTAAAAGTAGCTCTCACATTCAAATTAAGCATTAAATCAAGAGTTTCATCATCAACATCTTCAATGAGTCTTGGTTTATTTATTCCAGCATTGTTGATACACACATCAAGTTTTTTTAGAGCTGACATTTCTCTAAAGAAAGCATCACCTGTTATATCAAATGGCCAAATCTCGACATTGTTTGGGTATTCTTTTTGCAGATCAATTAGATCATTTTCAGTTCTACTGACAGCAATAACTTTTGCTTTTTTCTTTGCAAATTCAATGGCAGTGGCTCTCCCAATACCTCTTGCAGCACCTGTAATCAAAACAATCTTATCCTTGAATGAGCTTGAGCTATTCATCTAATTATGACCTATTTCATTCCATTTCTGATTTATACCAATGATAGATTTCTTCGCCGGTCATATGCACAACACCTTCGTGTTGATTGATATAGTCAAATAATTTTTCAACATGACCAATCCTGTGAGGAGTGCCAGTAAGATAAGGGTGCATACTAATAGCCATGATTTTGATATTGTCTTCACTTTCCATATACAATCGATCAAAAGTTTCTTTGCATTGTTGATAGAAAACATGAGCTGGTTGATGTTGAATAATATGAATAACAATGTCATTTGTTTCCAATGGGTATGGGAGTGTTAGCATTGGACCATATTTTGTTTCTAATGTTGTTGGCAGATCATCCATTGGCCAGTTGCATACATACTCAATCCCATTTTTCTTGAGCAAATCAAGTGTGTCCTCAGTTTCTGTTAACCCAGGACTTTCCCAACCTATAGGTTGTTTTCCAGTGAAGTTTTTTATCTCTTCAACAGCAGCAGCAATAGCTTCATCTTCATTATCGAGTGAATGCTGTGGTTGCTGCTCATATCCATGACCCATGAACTCCCAACCAGCTTCTAACGCTGCTTCTGCGAGCCTCGGGTATTTTGAACAAACGTGACCATTTATTGCAAGCGTTGCTCGTATTCCACGGGATTTGAGTGCATTCAAATGTCTCCAAAAACCAACTCTATTACCATATTCATGCCAAGACCAGTTTGGGATATTTGGCATTAGTTGATTACCCATCGGTGGTGGTAATGCATTTCTTGGCATAGGTCTTATAATATTCCATAATTCTACATTGACAGTTGTCCAAACTATAATCTTTGAGTCATTTGGACCTTTCATTTTTGGTCTATCAATTATAGCTTCATACTTTAAGCGATCTGTTAGTAAACTCATTGTATTCCTATTTTTTTATTTCTTCTTTCTATTTTATATACTATTTTTTTTGATTATATTTGAATTTATAATTTTTTTAAGAATTTTTTAAGGCAAAACATCAAATGGGACCATTAAAAGATATCAAGATTTTTGATTTAACGCGCGTATTGGCTGGACCACATTGTACTCAGATTTTAGGTGATCTAGGTGCTGATATTATTAAAATTGAGCGAGTAGAAGATGGAGATGATACACGAAAATTTGCACCACCTTTTATGAAAGATCAAAACGGCGATGATACAAATCAAAGTGCATATTTTTCAGGAACCAATAGAAACAAAAGGTCTCTAACTCTTGATTTAAGCTCTTCGGAGGGTCAGGCGATTGCAAAGGAGTTAATATCAAAGTCAGATATATTGGTAGAAAATTTCAAAGTAGGTACTCTTAAGAAGTATAATCTGGATTATGAGTCACTAAAAGAAGAATTTCCTAGTTTGATTTACTGTTCAATAACAGGATTTGGACAAACTGGTCCATATGCAAACAGACCAGCTTACGATGCCCTGGTTCAGGCTATGGGCGGTGTAATGAGTTTAACAGGTGACCCAGATGGTGAGCCTATGAAAGTAGGAGTTTCAATTGCAGATTTGATGGCCGGTATGTACGCTACTGTTTCGGTTTTAGCTGCTTTAAGGCATCGTGATAAAACTAATGAGGGACAACACTTGGATATTTCTATGCTGGACGCGCATGTTGCTTGGCTTGCCAATCAAGGTATGAATTATTTAGCGACTGGTAAGAATCCAGAAAGATTAGGAAATCAGCATCCTAATATCTTACCATATCAAGTGATGCCATCCAAAGATGGTTATTTCGTATTATCTGTTGGAAATGATGCAACATTTGAGAGATTTTGTGAAGTGGCATCATGCGAGTATTTATTGGAGGACAAGAAATTTGCTGAAGCTGTTCAAAGGGTTAAGAATAGAGAAGAAGTTACAAATAAATTAAATGAAATCACAAAAATGCATGAAACAAAATGGTGGTTAGAAAAATTGGAAGCCAAAAATATTGGGTGTTGTGCAATTAATACACTCGAAGAGGTCTTCTCAGATCCTCAAGTCATATCAAGAGAGATGGTCTTAAACATGGAAGGCACAGATGAGAAGAAGAGCCCTTATAAGTTAATTGCAAATCCAATTAAGATGAAAGAGGGCAGTATCACTTATCGTTACCCACCCCCACAACATGGAGAACATACCGGTGAGTTGTTGAAGGAATACCTAAATTATTCCGACGAAAAAATTAATGCTCTTAAAAAGTCAGGAATAATCTAGTTAAAATTATCTGATTATCTACGCTGTTTTTTCTTCTACCTTACCATAGTGAGTATACGTCTGTTGTATATACCATTTATAGAAATCCCAATAGCTTTCCTCAGGGTACTTCATTGGATTTTCTGAACTTACGCATGAAGGTATTTGTTTTGCTACTGTTTCAAGGCTGGTATTAACAAAACATGCGAGAGAATATCGATCATTATTTCTTGGAGGCAAGACCCTATGTGGTGTTGCTCTAAATTTTTCGTTTGTCCAACGTTCTAAAAATTGTCCAAGATTCAAAATAAGAGCACCATCTGGTATAATTGGCCAGAACCATGAACCATCAGTATCCATTACTTGCAGACCAGGTTCTTTAGCTAGTGGTAATATTGTCATAAATCCTGTGTCAGCATGTGCGCCAAGACCAAATTCTTTTTCCTCAACAAATTCTACTTTAGGATATTTTGCGAGACGAAAGTAACTATATAGTTCTTCAAAATGTGGCTCAAAAAAGTTATCCTCAACATCCAAAGCTTCGGCCCATACAGGAAGTAGTTTCTTACACATATTGATAATACCATCCCAGTAATCCATTACGTCTTCTTTGAAATTATCCATTTCTGGCCACTGGTTTTTGCCATAAAATTGTTTACCTGCTTTTACATTAGGATGGTCATCTGGATATTCTGTTGCTAAAACCAAGCATTCAACAGAGTCGGTTTTTGTATGCTCTTCATACTTGGAATGAGTTAGTATGGTTGCTTTTGATGGTATGTAACCACGCTGGTTTTCATTAACTTTGATGTCCATTTTGAAATCAACATCTTTATCATGGAATTTGATTATTTGTTCTTCCATTTTTTCAATCTTTTCCTGAGGAATCCCGTGATTTACAAGGCACATAAATCCAAGTGTTTCAGCCGCTTCTTTCCACTTATCAGCAAGTTCTCTAATTGCCTCACGATCACCATTCATGATTGGTGCTAAATCCATTACCGGTAATTCTTTATGCGGATAATTTATATCTCTTGCGTCAATTTTTCCTGAGTTCATTTTTTTCCTCGTTCTTTGTCTATTTAGAAATTACTTAAAATAACGTATCAAAAATTAAATTTGTTTACTATCATCAAAAATAAGTTGATATATTAAAGCAGATTTAAATTGTTAATTAAATAAAAAAATCAAGTAAAGAGGTTAAAAATGTCAGAAAAAATTGGAATAATTGGTCTTGGTATAATGGGGTCAGCCTATGCTAAGAATCTTACAGCGGCTGGCTATGAGATTATTGGCTTTGATGTAAACGAGGAAAGATTTGAAGCTCAAGGGAATGCAAGAGTTGTGAGAGCTTCATCACCAACAGATGTAGTCAATCAAGTTGACAGAGTTATCACATCTCTACCACATCCAGATGCATTAATGGCGGTTGCAGATGAATTATCAAAATCTGGAAAAGAAGTGATTATTGCAGATACTTGCACACTAAAAATATCAGATAAGTTAAAGGCGAGAGATATCCTTGCTGAAAAAGGAATAACCCTGCTTGATTGTCCTGTAAGTGGAACCGGTCACCAAGCTTGGGCAGGAGATCTTGTCATTTTTGGAAGTGGAGACCAAGCCTCTTTTGATAAAATCAAGCCTGCATTTGAAAAAATGGGCAGGGAGGTTCATTTTTTAGGTGAGTTTGGAACTGGGTCTAAAATGAAATACATAGCTAATTTATTAGTAGTTATTCATAATGTGTCATCAGCTGAAGCAATCACATATGGTATTAAAGCCGGAATTGATCCCCAGCTTGTATACGATGTCATTAAATCAAGTGCCGGATCATCTAGAATGTTTGAGGTTAGAGGGCAGATGATGGTCGACAATAAGTATGATGAAAATGTATCTGCTAATCACTACATTACAAAAAAAGATATTTCTGTAATATTAGATTATGCTGACCAGATGGGTTGTCCCACACCGTTGCTATCCGTTGCAGGTGATATTCATAGAGCTGCAATCGCCCAAGGTCGAGCCCTTGAGGATACTGCATCAGTATGCGCTGTAACAGATCAGTTAGCTGGTGTTAAAAGATAAAATAAGATTGCGAACCCCAATGAAGCATTATCTTGAAGCAAAATATGATACAGTACATTGGGGTATACTTTCATCTGATATAGAACCTGTATTAACAATAAAAAGTGGTGATCATATCGAGATCACCACTGTTTCAGGACCACCAGAAGTTGCTGTAAATTGTCCATATAAAGTCAGAGAGTCTTTGCTAGAAATTCACAAGAAAACATTTCGAGGAACCTTGCAAGGTGGACACATATGTACTGGTCCAATTGAAGTAAATGGATCAAAAAAAGGAGAAGTTTTACAAGTTGAAATTAGCTCTGTGCACCTAGACTCGGACTGGGCATATACAGGTATTGCTCCTTTAAAGGGAGCCTTACCGGATGATTTCAAAAATAAACATGTCACATATCTAGAAATAGATAAAAAAAATAAAATTGCAAAAACCCCATGGGGAATGAATATCGATCTCGATCCATTCTTTGGGGTTATCA
This sequence comes from Rhodobiaceae bacterium, assembly GCA_002704755.1. GTDB lineage: Bacteria > Pseudomonadota > Alphaproteobacteria > Rhizobiales > TMED25 > TMED25. Next base: position 140,161 of record PAHC01000011.1, on the reverse strand, counting down.
CAACTGCACCGCCAGTTGAGTGGGGAAAATTACCAACGGTGCCGCCACGAAAGAATGGTGGCAATATGGATAATAAAGAATTAAAACCCGGATCGACATTGTATCTTCCTGTTTTTAATGATGGAGCATTATTTTCAGTTGGCGATGGACACGGCACTCAAGGTGATGGAGAAATTTGCACAGCCGCTGTTGAAATGGACATGCGCGGTGAGTTTATACTAAAAAATAGAAGCGATATGTCTCTTGAGTGGCCGTTTGCAGAAACTCAAGATTTTTTGATCACTATGGCTTTCGATCCAGATCTTGATGAATGCGTAAAAATCGTTACAATAGAAATGATCAAATTTTTAAGTTTATATGGTGATTTATCGAGAGAGGATGCATATACTTTATTGAGTTATGTTGGAGACTTGAGAATTACTCAAGTGGTAAATGGTAACAAAGGAGTGCATTTGATGCTGCCGAAAAAATATTTCAACAAAACATTTAAAATTTAGGGAGACTCAATATGTCAAAAAAATATGAAATCTTAATACTAGGGGCATCATATGGCTCATTACTTGGAATTAAATTAGCACTAGCAGGACATAACGCAGATCTAGTTTGTCTTCCAGAAGAAGTTGAGCTAATCAATCAGGAAGGTGCAGTTGTGAGATTACCAATTCGTGACAGGGATGTGGTTATTGAATTAAGATCAAAAGATTGTGATGGTGTTTTGTCTGCTCTCGGACCGAATGATGTAGATTTAAATAAATATGATCTTATTGCGTTAGCAATGCAAGAACCACAGTATGGATCTGATGAAATAGCAAAATTACTAAAAGATATTGGGCAGAGTCAATTACCATGTATGTCCATAATGAATATGCCTCCATTACCATACATTGCTAGAATTGAAAATTTAGATACCAGCAAATTACATGGTGCATATACCAAACCTGATGTATGGCAATATTTTGATCCAAATTTTATGACTTTATGTAGCCCAGACCCACAGGCATTTAGACCGCCTGATGAAAAAATAAATGTTCTACAAGTTGGTCTTCCAACTAATTTTAAGGTTGCTCGGTTTCCATCTGATGGACAAACAGAAATTTTAAGAAATCTTCAGGCTGATATTGAAAATATCAAATATAATTACCTTGGTGAAATGATAGAATTGCCTGTGAAGCTAAAGGTTCATGAGTCAATATTTGTTCCTCTTGCTAAATGGAGTATGCTTTTAGCTGGGAACTATAGATGTGTAAAGCCTGAGAATGCCGTTGCAATAAAGGAAGCGGTGCATGCAGACATTGATCTTTCAAAAAAGATTTATCAATGGGTCAGTAGTATAGCAATAGAATTAGGTGCAATTGAAACGGACCAAGTCCCATTTGAAAAATATGCAGCAGCAGCAGAAAGTTTAATCAGGCCATCATCGGCTGCTCGAGCATTATTTTCTGGTGCGAAGAATATTGAGAGGGTTGATAAATTAATGAAACTCATTGCCACCCAAATGGGTAAAGATACTAGTATTATTGACCCAATAATTACTGAGGTTGACAGAAGATTAGAAATCAATAGAAACTCATAATCAAAAAAGGTTAGGGCTACTCATGAGAGTTGTTGATGCAATAATTCGGGTACTAAAAAAAGAAGGAATTGATTATCTTAGTTGTTTTCCAACTACACCAGTAATAGAAGCAGCTGCTCAAGCTGATATACGTCCAATAATTTGTCGTCAAGAGAGAGTTGGTCTTGGTATATCCGATGGATACAGCCGTATAACAAATGGAAAAAAACTATCAGTATTTGCAATGCAATATGGCCCCGGTGCTGAGAATGCATACCCTGGTGTTGCAACTGCGTTTAGTGATTCAACACCTATGTTGATATTGCCACTAGGACATCCATTAAGCAGAGATAGAGTTTTCCCTTTATATTCAAGTCTAAAATCTTATGAGAGTATAACAAAATATATTGAGCAAATAACAACACCAGAAAAAACCATTGATGTTATCCGGCGGGCAATATCAAGCACTAGAATTGGAAGGCCAGGGCCAGCAATGGTTGAAATACCTGAGGACATGCTCAACAAAGAAATTGAAGAAAGCTTAGTTGAACAATATAAATCTGTAGATTTTGTACGATCAAAAGCAAACGATGCAGACATAAGCGCAGTTTCAAAAATAATTTTAGATGCAAAGAACCCAATTATTATTGCGGGTGCAGGCGTACTTTACTCAGAAGCCTCCAAGGAACTTGAAGAGCTAGCATCATTATTGCAAATTCCGGTAATGACAACTATGGAAGGAAAAAGTGCTATTTCAGAACGTCATAATCCATTGGCACTTGGAAGTGGATCTGGTGTTATGAGCGATCCTGTAGTTCATTTTATGAAAAATGCCGACGTAGTAATTGCACTTGGTACAAGCTTAACAAGGCATCCAATGGTCACAACTATACCACCAGGAAAGATAATAATTCATAATACAAACGACCCTATTGATTTATATAAAAATTATAATATTGACTTTCCTTTATTGGGCGATACTAAGCTCGTAATTCATCAATTAATCGACTCTTGCAAAGATTATCTTGGCAATAAAGTAATCCAAAATGATGTAGCTTCAGAAATAAGACGAATTAGAGATTATTTTTTAAATAATTGGGACCAGCATTTAAGCTCAAAAAATACTCCAATAAGTCCATACAGAGTAATTTCGGAATTCATGAAAAATATTGATCCAAGTGATGCAATTGTAACACATGACGCTGGTAGCCCGAGATATCAAATGATGCCTTTTTATCAATCTGATACACCAAGATCCTATATTGGATGGGGAAAATCACATCAGTTGGGTACGGGATTGGGACTTGCAATTGGAGCAAAGCTGGCATCTCCTGATAAATTTTGTGTCAACTTCATGGGTGATGCAGCATTTGGTATGACTGGGTTAGATCTTGAAACATCTGCCAGGTCTGGATTACCAATTACGACAATTGTTCTTAGAAATGAGACTATGGCAATAGAAACTAATCATATGAAGATTAGTCACGAAAAATATAGGGCGCGTGATTTAGATGGAGATTATGCTGAAATAGCTAAATCTTTAGGAGCATGGTCAACTGTTGTTAATGACCCAGACGATATCGCAAAAGCAATACTTGATGCAAAAGATAAGAATGAAGAAGGAAAGACTGCACTAATACAAATCAACACATCAAAAGATCAAAATTTCGCTAATATGAGACCTTTTGGTTAAAAATAAAACAGGGAGAAAAAAGATGGTAAAAATATTCATTCCACAAGAAATTTCAAAAGTAGCATATGAAAAATTAAAGACTATTGGAGATGTTACAATGTATACAGGTACTGATGGCCCAATGCCACATGATGAAATCTTAAAAGAGGTGACAGATAAAGATATACTTTATGCATTAGGCGAGGTTGAGTTTGATCGAGAAATTATAATGGCGGCTAAGCCCTTAAAATTAGTTTCGGCAATGCATATGAAGGCTACATTTGTTGATAAAAAGGCATGCTCAGAAAGAAAAGTACCATTATGCGGGATTCCAAATTTTGTTAGTAAGACAACTGCAGAGTTTACATTTGCTCTATTGATGTCCACAGCTTGGAGATTACCAGAAGCACACAGGTATCTCCAAGAAGGAAAATGGACACAAAATCAATCAACTTCATTTTTAGGGTCACGTTTATATGGTAAAACTATTGGTATCGTTGGTATGGGCGCTGTTGGTACAGGAGTTGCAAAACGAGCGGCTGCATGTGATATGAAGGTTATTTACCATAAAAGGCAAAGATTATCAGCAGTAGAAGAATTTGTCCTTGGAAATGCTGAATATAGAGCAATTGAGGACTTATTCATGGAGGCAGATTTTGTCGTATTATGTACATCGTTAACTAATGATACAAAAGGACTAGTTGGCGAATATTTACTCTCACTCATGAAACCAACATCAATCTTAATTAATACCTCACGAGGGCCAATTCTAGATGAAGAAGCACTTGAAAATGCCCTCAGGTCTGGTCAAATATTGGGCGCTGGACTTGATGTATATGAGATTGAAGTTCCGGAGCAAAATCCTGGACCAAGAAAAGGTCTTTATGAATTAGAAAATGTAGTAATGACGCCGCATATTGGATCTGCAGCAAGAGAGACAAGGGATGAGATGGCAATGAGAGCTGTGCATAATATAGAGAGATTTCTTGGTGGGAAACGCCCGTTTGATGTTCTTAATCCGGAAGTTTATGGTGAAGCTGCTAGCAATGATGAAGTAATTGGTTAATTAACTAATACACATACCGTTATGACAGATGTAATGATTGAAAACTCATGGAAGGAGCACCTAATAGATGAGTTTTCTAAGCCTTACATGCGAGATTTAAGCACTTTTTTGAGGCAAGAAAAAAGTAAAAACAAATCGATTTATCCGCCCAGTCATTTAATTTTCAATGCATTTGAACTAACAAAATTTGATGATGTTAAGATTGTAATATTGGGACAAGATCCATACCATGGAAAAGGTCAAGCACATGGATTAAGTTTTTCTGTTCAGGACGGAATTAAGTTACCGCCATCTCTTCAAAACATCTACAAAGAATTAAATAATGATTTGGATATCCCAATATCAAATAATGGTAATTTATCAAGTTGGTGTAAACAGGGTGTACTTCTGCTGAATAGTATTTTAACTGTTGAGCAGGGTAAACCCGCCTCTCACTCAAATATGGGATGGGAAAAATTTACAGATAGGGTTTTAGAACTACTAAATAATAACAAAAGTGGCATTGTATATATCTTATGGGGGAAGAAAGCACAAGAAAAGTGTAGTTCTATAGATCTGAACTCTAATTTAGTTATACAGAGTCCACATCCATCGCCTTATTCTGCAAATAGTGGGTTCTTTGGGTCAAAACCGTTTTCAAAAGCAAATGAATATCTGAAATCAAAAAATAAGAAAGAAGTTAACTGGCAAATATTGTGAACTTTATTGTGCTAGTTTTCTTTCTTTTATTAACGAGTTACCAGTTACTTTTTTACTTTTGTAGGACTCCTGAAATGCAGTTTTTTGCCAACCATTGAGCCTTTGTTCTATATCGGATAAATTCTTTGTCTTCCATTCTATGGATGTGTTTTCGTCACGCCAAATATTTTTTTCTTTTTGAGTTCTACCACAGCCATAACAGTAGCCAGTAATTGGGTCCCATTTGCATACGTTAATGCATGGTGAGATAATATCAAAATCAGACATCTATACCTCCTATCAAATTCTTGCGTTTTGATAATATATACATATATAATTAATATTACAAACATCATAAGGTTCTAACAATGACAGCAGAAAGTTTAGTATCCAAATTTGATTGGAAGTGCAAGCATACTTGGAGAAGGAGCGCTAACAACACAAAGTGGTGTCTAATTGGATGTTCAATAGGTGACTTTGGAACAATTGCATATTTTCAATATACAGGAATACCATGGTCTACTATGTCTATTATGTTCCTTGCAATATGTAATGGTCTTATAACAAGTATAATTTTAGAGACTATTATTCTTATTCGGCAAAATATAATATTTATGTCCGCATTGAAGACAGCATTGGGGATGAGTTTTATTTCAATGATATCAATGGAAGCTGCAATGAATTTGACTGATGTTCTACTGACAGGTGGTGCAAAATTAACTTGGTGGGTCGTGCCGATAATGTTACTGGTTGGTTTTTTAACCCCTTGGCCATATAACTATTGGAGACTAAAAAAATATAATCAAGCATGCCATTAATTGTTCTTGTTAGAAAATTTTGAATGTTTAAAATGAATATTTATAATTTAAATATAAATTTGTTTCACTCATACCTTTGAAAGATAATTCTTGATATTGAAATTTTGCTTCAATTGTTTGATTATCAAAAATATTTTGGTCGAATCCCAATGTTATTATCGGTCTGTTAGGATTATAATTTTTTGTTAAATCGACGCTAGTTAATCCTGAAACACCAGTAGGGGTCAATGCTGATGTGTTATGAAATATATCATATTCAAAACCTAATGACCCAAATATGCTATTATCATTAATTCTATAATTGTATTTAATTCCAGTAATTGCAGTTAATGAGGTGTCAATAATATCATTATATGAAATTGGTAAATCGACTCCAGTCTCTGTATATCCTTTCTGACGCTTTTGAGAATATTGAGCTGCAAAATAAGGAGATATTGTAATTTTCTCAGATATTTTCTTGTTGTTTCTAAATTCAACCATCATGTTGGTATATTCAAGAGATGTTACTCCTTCCGCTTTATCTGAAACCCCAACAATTGGACGGATTATATTCGCATTTGTTGATTGGTATGAATTTCCTATCTTAATCTGTAGTCCTGATTGGTCTATATTTTCATTCCAAACACCATAAAGACCAAGTAAGGGTGTCTTATTTGAAAGACTTAAATTAGTATTTGTATCATAAGAGGTACTAGAGTTAATAAAAAACCCCCATCTTTTATTTGGAGAAGTTTTGTGCCCATAAACAAAGACTATTCCATCAATATCTGACCTTGGTTCATTAACTTGAATTTTTCTAATTCCAATTGAAATGCATTTACCCGATTCACCAAATTTATTACAATCAAATGTATTCATCAGCGCAAAATTACCATTATTTAGGTTGTTCAAACCATTTTCTATTGAAGATGAAATACAATCTGTTTTCTGACAATCTGGATGATTGGAATTTAGAGAACATTTAACATCGGCTGTTAAATCATTAACAACAAGGTCCCACTGATTTAATACATTGCTTTCAATCCTGTATTTATAATGATTTTCATTACTGGCATAATTGCCATTACTAATATCTATATTAGTAGAGTTAACACCAACTAGAACACCCTGATATGTTCCTTCAGTAATTATAGAGTTATCCATAATTCCAACATTCATTGAACCTGATGGATCGGATATATTAATTTTACCATAGTCATTGGTATTATTGATCTTGATAAAATAATTTGAAGGTAATTTACCTACAAATGTTAGATTATTTTGAGCATTGGATAGGTTTGAGATATTGCCACCACTATTATCAATACCATAGCCAGATACACCGATAATAGAGCCAGAATTGAAGATGCTTGTGATTTCTCCGCTATTCGAAATAGCGTTTAGACTTCCAGTGATGGTGCCGGTGTTTGTTAATGAAGAAAAGCCTCCATCTCCACCTATCCTAATACCATATCCATAACCTCCTAAACCTTCAATATCGCCTGAATTAGATATTGTTGTATCACTATTATTCCAAAAAACTATCCCATGGTTAGATTCACTCCCACCACTCGAAGTAATTGTTCCTTTATTAGTAATTTGGTCAATCAATGAAGAATTGATAGAGATTATTCCACGCGAATAAATTGTACCATTAGAGGAAATTATCCCCTCATTTTCTATCGTATCAATCACACTGTCACCACTCACTCTGATACCGGCTGAATTCAATGAAGAGTTAGTCACTGACATTGTGCCATTGGAGGTGTTCGTAATTTTACGTATATGAGAATCTTCTATGTGAATTGCATTACCATAGTCACCAGTGGTTCCTGAGCTAATAGTCCCACTATTAATTAAAGAATTATTCTCTAAGTTATTTATATAATGAATAGAATTGATATTTACACTTCCAGATGCATCAATTAGCCCCGAGTTATTTATTGTCGTACCAACTTCTAATTTAATTGTTGGATTACCATTTGAGTCAATATTAGACGCCTCAATTGTACCCTCATTATCTATACTAAAGGGACCACCAATAGACTCATGGATTGTCAAACCCATAACATTAGACAATATTGATCCCGATGTCAGATCTACATCCTGATTGATGATTTGTTCCGAAAAAGCATACTTAGAGATTAATAAGCAAGTAAATAATATTGGAGCAATCTTACTAATTATCAAATGTTTCATAAATTCAATTATTTCTCACAATTTTAGAATACTAGTAAAACATTATTTCAATAATAATACTGATGCAGGATTGACCATATCATAAATTACCCTATTGCGCCAAATGACACTAGTGATATACTTCTCATATGAATTTTAACCTATTATTTTTATTGACTCTAATCATTGCGATAATTTTAGCAGTCCTTTACTACAATCTGTGGAAAGAGCACAAAAAATTGAAGAAGTTTGCTGGTGTTTTTACAATGAGAGATTGGCACAGAAAAAAGGGAACAGAAGATGAGTTTAATAAGCTTTTTGAAATGAATGTTGGTGAGGTTAATAAAAAAATTCTAGAAGAAGAAAATAAGGAAAGGGGTTCATAACCAGAATATATGTAATTTTTTTATAGGAGTGAAATATGTCAGAAATCAAATGTATAAATTTAAGTTATGTTGTTTCATCAGATAATGCTGGTGATGTTGAAAACATATTTAAGAAACATGCTTCGTGGATGAAAGAATTTTATGCAGAGGAAAATGAAGGCAAAGAGCATTTAATAAGTTGTTATTTTACAAAGGCACAAGAATTTGTAGACCCTACAGATCCAACAAAGGGGTTTACTGGAAATATCATCTTTACAATTAATGAAAAATTTACATCGATGAAAAGTGTTGAGCGACATGTTGAAAACGCTTCAAAAAATGAATACTTTGGAAAATTTGTAGAGATTCTTGGTGCGTATGGAAAAGCTATTAGTATAGGAGGCGACATATATCATTCAATTAGGTGATTATAAATCAATGATGCAACAACTTACATTGACTCTTTTGGTTAAAAAATTTTAACCAGAAAATGGTACCACTGCTTGGATTCGAATCAAGGGTCGCCTGACTCACGATTATTCAAGGCTATAAAATTTAACGAAAATTATTTCTTCATTGCATTGAACATACTTAGAGTGTCATCATAAGCTATAAATTTTAGTAACTTATCATCTTTTACTTCCATGTAGTGTCCAAAAATTGTATCCATGCCATCAGCAGTTGCTTTTGTATTGATAAAAACTTTATCACCTTCGCTGATCATTGATTCGACCGTTACTTGAAAATTGCTCCAAAGCTCAGGGACTTTCATTAATTGTTGTCGCCAACCTTCTTTATTATGAGTTCCTGAAAATGGGTGTTTATCACCTGGGTATACGAAAACAAAGTCGTCATGTAACATATTCATGAAACCCTCCATGTCACCTTTTGCAAAGAGATCATAACCTTTTTGTACTATTTCTTTTGAGTCCATAATTTTTTCCTTTCTTTTGTAACAGATACATACGTATCATTCTTTTGTTGCATTTTTATTACTGAGGTAAAAAATTTGTGAAAAAGTTAGGTACTTATTTTTTACCTGGTTCTGCTTTAAAGGAAAGGCAAAAATTACGATTGTAATAGTTATTTAACAAGTATCATTTATGAAAAAAAGTATGAATATAGACTATAAAGCCTATACTATCCAACCTATTAAGTAGTAACAATAATCATAAATTATAAGGAGATAGATGATGAGTTTTGGAAAAGAAAATATAACATTTGGATTTACCATGAGAGTCCCTGAGTCAGATGCAGCGCACGTAGATGAATTAATTGAGTCACACGCTAGTTGGATGAAAGATACTCATTCATTGGTGGAAGAAGAGGGCAAACTACATACTTTAGAATACTATGTAACAAAGGCACCTGAGTTTAATGATATGATGGATCCATCGAAAGGGACCAACGGCAATATCATTTATTCTCTGAATGAAGTTCATATAGATGGTGAACATCTGAATAAGCACTCAGAAATGGGTCAATCATGGGAAAGAATAAATGAATTTTTTGAATTATTCTCGAAGTATGAGCCTCTAGTTTTAATGGGTGGAAGTATTACTGCTAAGCTGTAAGCTAATTTGTCTAAAATTTTAATTCGAAGTTAGACGCATCATGGGAGTTTGTTATTTTTCTTTATGTCGGCGGGGAGTGGTTTCTTAACCCACATTGTTATAGAATGACCTCAATGATACAATACCCCCAACGAATAAAGTAGAATCATCAATGTAAGAAATGATTTTCAGTTTAAAAACGTTGTGGCTATGTAGATAAGGTTAAATCAGTTTGAGTAGAATTTGGTACCACTGCTTGGATTCGAACCAAGGACCTCCTGATCCACAATCAGGCGCTCTAACCAACTGAGCTACAGCGGCACAATCAAACGAATAATAACTATACCAAAAAAAATAATAGAGGTATAATAATTGATATCAAGACAATTATATCATTTTTACTGAAAGTTCAAGACATGGGAATCAATTCATCGCATAATAAAGAAACAGATTTACAAGTTGGTCCAACTTCAGAGGGCATGGTCAGAATATTCATAAGAAATGATGAGGTGAGTTTGCCCCTCGACTTCTCACCGGATGATGCAATTGAAATTGCGAATGAAATAATTGCATCTGCAAAAATATTAACAAAAACAAAAAAATAGCTATTGACATATCATTTGTTTAAGCGTATTTCTCCCGCGTGAAATTTTTTCATACATCAAATTATAATAATTCTAAACTAGGTGAAAATGTTGAGGTTTATGAAAAAAATTCTACTTTTCTCAATAACAATTTTTATTCTAAATACAACTTACGCAGAGGCTTGGTCATTAGGGGAGCCCCATGAAGAGGTGAATGTATATTCATACAGGCAACCATATTTGATTGAACCAATTCTTAATAGATTTACCGATGAAACTGGAATAAAGGTGAATGTTTTATTTGCAGGAAAAGGTCTTGTTGATAAGATGGTGCAAGAAGGAGAAAATAGCCCAGCGGACGTACTTTTAACAGTTGACATCGGACGTTTGAGTAGTGCTGTAAATAGTGGCGTATCACGTTCTTTCCAATCAGGGATTGTTGAGTCAAATATACCTCCACAATACCGTGATCCTAATGGTCATTGGGTTGGTCTTACTGCAAGAGCTCGAGTTATATTCGCATCAAAAGATCGTGTTCTTGAAAATGAGATTACTTATGAAGAATTAGCTGATCCAAAATGGAGGGGCAGAGTTTGTATAAGATCTGGTCAAAACGCTTATAATCTAGCCCTATTTTCATCTCTAATTGCCCATCATGGTGAAATCGAGGTAACTAATTGGCTAAGGGGTCTAAAAGCAAACCTTGCTAGAACACCACAAGGTAATGACAGAGACCAAATAAAAGGCATTTACTCTGGTGAGTGTGATATATCAATAGGTAATACTTACTATATGGCTGAGATGAGAAGAAATGAAAAAGAACCACAGCAGAAGAAATGGGCTGCGAATACCAAAATCATCATGCCTAATACAGATGGTCGTGGCACACATATGAACCTATCAGGAGCAGTATTAGCAAAGTACGCTCCAAACCTTGAGAATGGTATAAGGCTTATAGAATTTTTAACAGAAGACGTCGCCCAAGAAATGTATGCTGATATAAATTATGAATATCCTCTGAGGGCAGGGGCTGGTGTCTCAGATATGGTAGCATCTTTCGGTGAACTAAATGCCGACACATTAGATCTAATAACTATCGCAAACGGTCGTGAAATGGCAAGTAAAATAGTTGATTTAGTAGGTTTTGATGAGTAGTTATTAAAGTCTTAAAACTATATGATAATTCAATTTTAAAATGGTATGGCAGTTATTCATGAGAGCTATCTTTAACAAATTTTTCTATCAAAAAGAGTTTCTAGAAACTTTGGGAGCCCTTTTTGTTGCATCTATAATTGCGATACCAATACTGGCAATATTTTATATAGCTTTTTCGGCAGATGATAATATCTGGACTCATTTAGCTTCGACTGTTCTTCCTGGTTATATAATTACAACTGTTATTGTCATATCTGGTGTATCTATCATCACATTGTTGATTGGCGTTAGCTTGGCTTGGATTATTACTGTTTATGAATTTCCCTTCAGAAGGATTATGGAGTGGCTATGCCTACTTCCTCTAGCAATGCCAGCTTATATTGTTGCTTATACCTATGGTGATTTCCTAGATTACACAGGATTTGTTCAATCTAAGTTGAGGTTTTTGTTTGGGTGGGACTCCATCAAAGATTATTGGTTTCCAGATATCTACTCCATTGGGGGATCAATTTTCATAATGGCATTTGTACTTTATCCATACATTTATATAACGTCCCGTGCGGCATTTCTTCGACAATCAATCACTCTAATTGAAATGAGTTCGATTCTTGGTAAGTCTTCCCTCTATAGTTTCTTTCACATAGCATTGCCGATGGCGAGGCCTGCAATAATAATTGGATTGATTTTAGTTATTATGGAAACAATGAATGAATTTGCGGCATTTGAGTATTTTGGTGTTGATACTCTTAGTGTTGGTGTTTACATTACCTGGCTTGGGAAAAATAACCTCGGTGGTGCCGCCCAGATTGCAATTTTTATGTTATTATTCGTATTTTTATTAATGATGATCGAGAAGGGTCTCAGAAAAAAAAGATCATTTACTCAAAATAACAAGAAACAAATAAGCGCGAATAGAATAAAATTGACCAAGGGTAGGTTGGTTTTGGTAATGATGTTTTGTATTCTTCCGGTTCTAATAGGGTTTTTGTTGCCATCTCTTGTTTTGTTTGATTTTATTTTAGAACGTATATTAGAGGTTGAGTTACTTGAATACGCAAACTTACTCTTTAATTCCCTATTTTTATCAATATGTGCTGCAATTTTGACAACAATCCTAGGGATATTCCTTGTAAATACTCACACTACATCAAATAATATAATTATTAGACTTTCAGTGACCATATCCAGACTTGGTTATGCATTACCAGGTGTTGTTCTCGCTATAGGAGTAATTGTACCACTAGTCGCAGTCGATGGCGCTCTTAGAAATATATTTGGTCAACACTTAAATATAACAATTGGATTAATTTTCTCGGGAACATTGATGGCAATTATTTATGCGTATGTTGTGCGCTTTCTTACAATATCTTTTGGCACAATAGAGTCTGGATTTACAACATTAAATCCTGACATTACAGCTGCTTCACGTTTACTTGGAAAATCAAAACTTTCAACATTGATAAATATTCAGCTTCCAATTATAAAACCTGCGCTTATTATGTCAGCATTATTAGTCTTTGTTGACTCAATGAAAGAATTGCCAGCCACGTTGATATTGAGGCCATTTAACTTTGATACATTAGCGACTAATGTTTACACTTATGCATCTCTATCAGATATTGGAAGCGCTTCGTTACCAGCAATGACGATTGTAGTTGCAGGACTTTTCCCAATCATACTAATTAATCGAGAGCTTAATAGGGGTAGAAAAGATTAAATTAAGACCTTCGCTTCAGTTTTTGCTTTAATTTCGTCAAGTGTCACGTGGGGAGCTAGTTCTTTAATTTCAACTCCATTGGATGTAATATCAAATTTTCCAAGTTCTGTGATTACTGTATCTACAACAGATTTTCCTGTTAAAGGAAGTGTACATTCTTTTAGAAGTTTGGGTTGTCCATCTTTTGCTGTATGTTCCATCAATATTAGTACCTTTTTTACCCCAGCAACTAAATCCATTGCGCCGCCCATGCCTTTTACCATCTTACCTGGTATCATCCAATTAGCGAGGTCACCTTTTTCAGACACTTGCAAAGCACCTAGTATAGATAAATCAATGTGACCACCTCTGATCATAGCAAATGACTCAGAGCTATCAAAATATGAGGTTTCTGGTAACTCTGTTATTGTTTGTTTTCCTGCATTTATAATATCTGCATCCACTTCATTCTCTAGGGGAAAGGGCCCCATTCCAAGCATTCCATTTTCTGATTGCAGTGTCACATTAATATTATCTGGGATATAATTTGCAACCTTTGTTGGCATACCAATCCCAAGATTGCAATAATAGCCATCCTTGAGTTCTAGTGCAGCAACTCTACAAATATCTTCTCTTGTCCATGCCATGATCTACCTATTATTTTTCTCTTAGAGTTACGAATTCAATTTTCTTTTCAGTATATTTACCTTCAAATATTCTATCTACATATATGCCAGGGAGATGTATATGATCGGGGTCTAACTCTCCAGTCTTAACAAGTTGTTCTACCTCTACTATGCAAATATTCCCTGCTTTTGCCATTGGTGGATTGAAGTTTCTGGCTGCTTTTCTAAATACTAAATTACCTGACTCATCACCCTTCCAGGCTTTGATAATTGATAAATCACCTCTAATTGCTTTTTCAAGAAGATATTCAACCCCATCAATTATTTTCGTTTCCTTACTTTCTGCAATGATCGTTCCCACTCCGGTTTTTGTATAAAAAGCAGGAATACCGGCACCACCAGCTCTACATCTTTCGGCTAAGGTACCTTGAGGTGAAAATTCAAGTTCTAATTCACCTTTTAAGTATTGTTCTTCAAAAGTTTTGTTTTCACCAACATATGAAGAAATCATTTTCTTAATTTGACGTGTATGAAGTAGGGTACCGAGTCCAAAACCATCAATCCCGCAATTATTTGATACAACTGTTAATCCTTGAACTTTACTAGCTTTAATTTCTTCGGTAATATTTTCAGCAATTCCACAAATCCCAAAACCTCCTGATAATATTGTCATACCATCAAAAAGTATACCCTGCATTGCATCATGTGCGTTTTGAAATACTTTATTATTTGCCATAATATTCACTTACATAATCAATCAATAAGCAGTATCATATAAATTGAATTTATTTAATACAAGAACTTTGTTATGATATTCCGATGTTAGAAAACAACACCATTTCATCAAATAAAAATATCTTAATGGATCCATTTGAACGATCCATTAATTATCTACGAATTTCTGTAACTGATCGTTGTGATTTTCGTTGTGTTTACTGCATGGCTGAAAATATGACATTTATGCCAAAGGCTGATTTGTTAACTCTTGAAGAGCTCTATAGATTGGCATCAATTTTTATTGAATGTGGTATTAAAAAAATTAGGCTTACTGGCGGTGAACCGCTTGTAAGAAAAAATATCATGTGGTTGATAGAAAGCCTTTCTGATAAAATTGGTAGATCAAATTTAGAAGAAGTCACAATTACAACAAATGGCAGTCAGTTAAAAAAGTATGCCTCTGATCTTTTCGAAAATAATATAAGAAGGATAAATGTATCTATTGACTCACTTGATCATAATACATTCAAAAAAATAACTAGATGGGGTGATTTAGGACAGGTTCTTGAAGGTATTGCGCATGCTCAAGAGGCAGGTATTAGAGTCAAACTAAATACTGTTGCATTGAAGGGGGTTAATGACCATGAAATCCCATCAATGATACGCTGGGCTCACTCAAATAATATGGACATGACTTTAATTGAAACGATGCCCATGGGTGATATTGATGGAGATAGAACAGAAAACTATCTTCCTCTTACTGAATATAAGAAGCGATTGGATAGTGAATTTACTCTTACTTCATCTGATTACAAGACCGGTGGTCCATCAAGATATTATGATTGCAAAGAGACTGGTGGTATTTTAGGTCTGATAACGCCCCTTAGTAATAATTTTTGTGCTGATTGTAATAGAGTTAGGATAACTTGCACAGGAAAGATGTATATGTGTCTTGGGCAAGATGACTCTATGGATTTTAATAAAATGATGAGAGGTAATGCATCAGATCAAGAGATAATCAATTTGATCCATAAGTCTATTAATTTAAAACCAAAAAGTCACAATTTTATAATTGATGAAAATCATAAGAAACCTGCAGTAGATAGGCATATGTCGGTCACTGGAGGTTAATTAGGAGTTTGCATCTGTATTTGCCACCTCTTCAGTATAATTTAATGGAAGAGATGTTGTGTATTTGATTTGCTCCATTGAAAAACTAGTAGATACATCTGTCAGGTCAATGCGTTCAATTAAATTTTTATAAAACCTATCAAAAGCAGATATATCTGGAACTACAACTCTTAATAGATAATCTATATCTCCAGCCATGCGGTAAAATTCAACAACTTCAGGAAAATAATTTACAATTTTTTTGAATTCAGCGAGCCATTGATTATTATGCTGATTAGTCTTAATTGCAACAAATGCTGTTACTTCCGCATTGATTTTTTTTGGATCAAGAAGTGCAACCCTTTTTGATATGATGCCCTCTTTTTCCATCCTTTGTATCCGTCTCCAACATGGGGTAGAGGATAGAGCTACCTTCGCTGAGATTTCAGATACAGCAATAGTACAGTCTTCTTGAAGAAGATTGAGTATTTTGCGATCGATTTTATCTAATTTTGCCGCCATGTTCACACAATTAATTATTTTAGAAAAAATTACCAATTTGTATATAATAATGAAAAAATATTCTAATATCAATAATTAAAATTTCCTGAATAGAAATTTATTCTAATAAAATATGAAATACTGCGTTATTATTATTTTAATAATTTTCTTGTAAAAATAATAATCTAGTATAATTTCAAAATTCATCATTGGATCTTGAACTTTACTAATAACACTTAGGTATTTTTGAAATGTCTGGAAGTAATTCAAATAATATAATCAAAGCCTCTTTACCCAGAGGTCAGCGTGATGTTTATGGTTCTGAGCTACGAGAAATTAAAAATATAGTTTCTAGAATTACTAAAGTCTATGAGTCGTATGGTTTTGAAGAACTATCAACTCCTGCTTTTGAATTTAGTGATACGTTAGGTAAATTCTTACCAGACTCAGAACGACCAAATGCAGGCGTATTCTCTTTCCAGGATGATGATGAGAAATGGCTTTCACTGAGGTATGATTTGACAGCACCTTTGGCAAGATTTGTGTCAGAAAATTATGATCAAATTACCAAACCTTATAAAAGATATCAATTTGGGAGTGTATGGCGTAATGAGAAGCCTGGACCTGGCAGATACAGGGAGTTCTTGCAATTAGATGCAGATATCATTGGATCAGATAACTATATAGTTGATGCTGAACTATTAATGTTAGCAACTGACTCAATGAGATCACTTGGGCTTAGCGAACAAAATTTTAACATTAAAGTTTCAAATCGTAAGCTATTAGATGCAATCATAGAGTTGATTAAAATAGATGATGATATTGATGAAAATAGAAGACTCACAATATTTCGGGCAATTGATAAACTAGACCGCGTTGGTATAAGTGGCGTTGAAAAATTATTATCAGAAGGTAGAAAAGACGAGTCTGGTGATTACACAAAGGGTGCTCAATTATCGAAAAGAAGTATTGAGAAAATTCTAAACTTCATATCAATCGGATCAACTGCCAGGAATGACTTTATTAATCAGACAAAAGAAATAATATCCAAAACAGAGCAAGGACCAATAGCCATAGATGAGTTAATTGGAATAGATAAATTACTAAGTGAATTAGGTTATAACCAAGAAATTTCATTCGATGGAACTATAGTCAGAGGATTGGAGTATTATACAGGAACAATATTCGAGACCAATATTGTGTTAGATGAAAAAAAGAAAGAAGAAATGCCTATTATTGGATCTGTTGGCGGAGGTGGTAGGTATGATAAGTTAATTTCCAGGTTTAGAAAAGATCAGGTGGCTGCAAGTGGTTTTTCAATTGGTGTGAGTCGTTTGGTGACTGTTTTAAAAATGGCAAACTTTGATAAATTTGAAGATAATTATGGACCTGTCTTAATCTTGAATATGGATAAAGAATACCAGCAAAGTTACTATCAGATCGCAACAGAAATTCGTGAAAAAGGAATTTCTGCTGAAGTTTATCTTGGTAGCTCTGGCATGAAAGCACAAATGAAATATGCTGATAGACGAAACTCACCACTCGTCATTATTGAAGGAACTAATGAAAGGGAGATGGGGATAGTAACAGTAAAGAATTTGATCAAAGGAAAAGAAATATCGAATATGATTGAGAATCGTGATCAATGGATAAATAACGATGAAATTCAATTTGAGATAAATAGGGATCAAGTTGTAAATAAGATTTCTGAAATCGTCTCAGAAATAGATAAAAAAACATGATTAAAATAGTTAACAAAGATCCCGCAAGTATAAGAGAATGTTTTATCAAAGAGGGATACAATTTATATAATCCTTCAATGACAATAGATGCGGACATTGTTATGAATTTTATGGGTGAAGACGTCAGGAATAGATTACTACTATCCAATTCACCTGATGGGAAAGAAATTTGTCTTCGTCCGGATTTCACACTGCCTCTTGCAATAAGTTATAAAAATAATGAAATACATGATAATAAATACGTTTATGATGGTTATGCATTCCGTTTTCCTACGAAAAATGAAAAAACACGTACTTGTCCAGAATTTAGACAAATTGGGATAGAAAATTTTGGCAGTGAAAAAAAGATTGAATCGGAAGTTGAAATTATATCACATGTCTATGAAGTTTTATCTGACTTTAGCGGTTTTGATCTGGGGATTACAATTAGTGATGTATCAATATTTTATCAATTTTTAGAAAACTTAAATCTCAGCAAATATCTGTTTAATAAAATAATACGTTTATATTGGAATGGTCTTGATAATGTCAAAATTAAAGATGCTCTTCAGACACTAATTAAAAGACAGTTTGATGCAGGAAAACATGAAGACTTGATTGCTCAGTACAAAAATGGATCATTGGGCAGCACTAGGTTTATTGAGTCATTACTAGGAGAAGAAAATGTTTCAATATTTTCTGGCAGGGAACCAGATGAAATCGTAAATAATTATTTGGATAAATTAGAGTCAAATAACACAAGTGAGATAGATCAAAAAACAATCAATGAAATTTCTGAATTTTTATCAATAACAGGTGATATCAATAGTTGTATCATTGAACTATCAGAGTTTGCGGATAAGTATACTCTTGATCTTAAAAATACAATCATTGAGTTGGAAAATCGAATTAAATCCCTTAAGGATATAAATATACCTCTAGATAATATTCAATTTAAAACAAATTTATCACGAAAAGCTGAATATTACACTGGTTTAATTTTTGAAATAAACAACACAAAAACACCAATAAGCGACCCAATAGCGATTGGCGGTAGGTATGATAAAATTTTTGAAGAATTGGGTTCAACAAAACCAATACCTGCAGTTGGTTGTTCAATATACATTGATCGATTATTATATTCAGGGAAATTAGATGGCTGAGAATTTGATTATTGGCATCCCAAATAAAGGTAGGCTTCAAAAAGATACTGAAGAAATCTTCTTAAATTCAGGTCTAAAAATCCAAAGAGGAAATGGTGAGCGTGAATATACCGGTAAAATGGTTGGTATTGAGAATATCGATATTATTTTTCTATCTCCAAAAGAGATTTCGTATGAGCTTCAAAAGGGTTCTATTGATTTAGGGATAACGGGTTTAGATTTAATTGAAGAATATATTTATGAGCCTAAAGATTGTATTTTTAATTTAATGGAATTAGGCTTTGGGTTTGCAGATGTGGTTGTTGCGGTTCCGTCAAGCTGGATAGATGTAAAATCAATAACTGATCTTGAAGATGTCATTTATGATTTTCGGATTAAGAATAAGAAACGTCTGAGAATAGCAACAAAATACCCAAATATTTCACGTAATTTTTTTGAAGCACTTGGCTATTCTGATTATCTGCTTGTGGACAGTCATGGAGCCACTGAAGGTGCCCCAGCATATGGATCATCTGAAATAATAATTGATATCACAAGCACGGGATCTACGTTGAAGGCAAATCAACTTAAAAGAATTGACTTAGGAACACTATTAAGAAGTCAGGCGTGTTTGTTTGGTGCTTTAAATACAACATGGAATGAAGAAAAGTTGAGTCTACTTGAAAATTTACTCAGTAAGTTAAAATGTTCTGAGAAAAATATTCAGAAATTTAAAATAATTTTATCGGAATAAAAAAAACCCTCTCATAATGAGAGGGTTTTTTGTTATTTAACCTTAGTATTGGTTATGGGCAATTACATCATGCCGCCCATACCACCCATACCGCCCATATCAGGCATTGCAGGCATTGCAGCACCTTTCTCTTCTGGTAGATCACCGATCATTGCCTCTGTTGTTATTAGCAGACTTGCGACAGACGAAGCGTCTTGTAATGCAGTTCTAACAACTTTAGTTGGATCGATAATACCCGCTTTTACAAGATCTGTGTAAGTTTCAGTTTGTGCATCAAAACCAAAGCTATGAGCATTATTTTCAAGTACTTTTGAAACAACAATAGATCCTTCAACTCCAGCATTCTCAGCTATTTGTCTGATAGGTGCTTCAAGTGCTTTAAGAACGATGTTGATACCAGCTTGGATATCTGCATTTTTGTCAGTAAGAGCTTTAACAGCTTTTGTGCATCTCAATAATGCTACACCGCCACCAGGAAGAACACCTTCTTCAACTGCAGCACGTGTTGCATTTAATGCATCATCCACTCTGTCTTTTTTCTCTTTCACTTCTATTTCAGTTGCACCGCCAACTTTGATAACAGCAACGCCACCGGATAGTTTGGCAAGTCTCTCTTGCAGTTTCTCTCTGTCATAATCAGAAGTTGTATCATCTATTTGCTGACGGATCTGACTTACTCGTGCTTCAATATCTTTCTTGGATCCAGAACCATCAATAATAGTTGTTTCTTCTTTAGTGATTGAAACTCTTTTTGCGTTACCTAGCATATCAAGTGAAACGTTTTCTAGTTTAATACCGATATCTTCAGATATAACTTGTCCCCCTGTTAAAATTGCTATGTCTTCCAACATTGCTTTTCTTCTATCACCAAAACCAGGAGCTTTTACTGCAGAGACTTTTAAACCACCTCGGAGTTTATTGACGACAAGAGTTGCAAGTGCTTCACCTTCCACATCTTCAGCTATTATTAACAACGGCTTACCATTTTGAACAACTTGTTCAAGAATTGGTAGCATTGGTTGTAATGTTGATAATTTCTTTTCGAAGAGTAAAATGTATGGATCTTCAAGATCACAAATCATTTTCTCAGCGTTTGTGATAAAGTATGGTGATAAGTATCCCCTATCAAAGAGCATACCTTCAACAGTTTCAAGTTCAAATTCAAGAGCTTTTGACTCCTCAACTGTTATAACTCCATCATTACCAACAACTTGCATAGCTTCAGCAATTTTCTCACCGATTATTGCTTCACCATTTGCAGAGATAGTACCAACCTGTGATACTTCATCAGAGCTTTTGATTTTTTTTGATTTACTTGTAAGGTCCTGAATTGCAGCCGTTACAGCAACTTCAACACCACGTTTTAAATCCATTGGGTTCATGCCGGCCGCCACTGCTTTGACACCTTCTTTTACAATTGCTTGCGCAAGAACTGTTGCAGTCGTAGTTCCATCACCAGCTACATCATTAGTTTTAGATGCCACTTCTCTGAGCATTTGTGCGCCCATATTTTCAAACTTATCTTTAAGTTCAATATCTTTGGCAACTGTAACACCGTCTTTTGTTATTCTTGGTGCACCGAATGACTTATCTATAACAACATTACGACCTTTTGGTCCCAATGTTACTTTTACAGCATCTGCAAGTATGTTTACACCTTGTAACATTCGATCTCTTGCATCAGCAGAAAACTTAACTTCTTTTGCAGCCATTTTTTTATCCTTCCTAGTTTAATTATTCTACTATGCCAATGATGTCAGACTCTTTCATTATTAAGAGTTCTTCATCACCGACTTTAACTTCTGTACCTGACCATTTGCCAAATAAAACTTTGTCACCTGGTTTCACATCAAGAGTTACTCTCTTTCCAGAGTCATCTCTTTCACCTGGACCAACAGAAACAACTTCACCCTGGCTTGGTTTTTCTTTTGCTGTGTCTGGGATAATAATACCACCAGATGTTTTTTCATCTTCATCTACTCGACGTACTAAAACGCGATCATGCAATGGACGAAAGCTCATATTCAAATCTCCAATTTTTTAATTGATAATTAAGTAGCACTCACCCTATTAGAGTGCCAACAATTCTGATATATGGATTCTATTGATATTTGTCAATAGATATTGATAGAATTATTCAAATAAAATTGATTTTGTTACAATTTAACAATTATTGAATTATTAATTTATAAAGATTATGTTTGTTATTGTTATTTGATAACTTATTGCACACGCTTATGATAATTCCAAAGAAAAGTGATCTTCACAAAAATTATAAACTTATCCTTTGTGATATTTGGGGTGTTATTCATAATGGCAAAGATTATTACCCAAAAGCTGTTGAATTTTTGAGGGATTTTCAGAGGCAAGGAGGTTTAGTTTTCTTGATTACTAATGCACCAAGAAGGTCTTCAGTTATAAGGGAATATCTATTAAATATGGGTATAGATAAATCAATTTGTGAAAATATTGTTACATCTGGTGATTGTAGTTACAACTGGATTTGTTCTATTGCTGACAAATCCATCTTTCATATTGGGCCAAAAAAAGATTACTCACTCTTTTCTGATCTGGATTTGAATTTTGCAGATCAAAAGTCGTGCTCAGAATGTATTTGTACTGGATTTTTTGATGAATATACCGAAACGCTGAATGATTATGAAGAGTTATTGAACACCCTCTTGGATAGAAATATTAAGATACATTGTGCAAATCCAGATTTGTATGTCCATAGAGGAGAAATTAAATTACCCTGTGCTGGACTGATCGCCCAAAGGTATAATCAGTTGGGGGGGGAAGTTAGTTATTTTGGTAAACCATTCAAACCCATTTACGAGTTGGCTTTAGATGAAGCTAATAAGAGACAAAAAAATTTAATTAGTAAATCAGATATTCTTGCAATCGGAGATGGGTTGCATACTGATATTTCTGGTGCAGACAATTTTAAGATAGACTCAATGTTTATTCTTAATGGTGTCCATAAAAATGATATTGTTAACAAAAACCATAGTTCAAAAATTGATATAGATATGATAAGAGATTATATCAGTTCCAATTTTTCTTTGAGTGAAGAACCACGATATATACAAACTGAGCTTAAGTGATGATATGCATATAATTAATGGTTATACCAATATTCCTGACATGTGCAAAAAAAGTGTCATTGCTATAGGTAATTTTGATGGCATACATCTTGGCCACAAACATCTTCTTAATAAAGTATTAGAAATTGCCAATGCTGAGGATAAAAAATCTGGTATTATTACTTTTGATCCTCATCCAAAAGCTTATTTTGGTGGTTTAAAAAATTTTCATCAAGTAACAACAGATGCTATCAAAATCGAAATTTTAGAAAAACTTAATATCGATGTTTTGTTTGAGTTAAATTTTGATAAAAGTTTATCAAAAATGAGCCCAGAAGAGTTTTTTTTGGAAGTAATTTACAAAAATTTAGAAGCTCATCATGTGATTGTAGGTGAAGATTTCAGATTTGGATATGAAAGGTCTGGTGATGTTCAAAAGTTAGAAAAACTATGTAATTCAAAAAACATTGGTTTTAACAGTATACAGAAACAAAAAGATATAAATTCAGTGATTTACTCCTCCTCACTCGTTAGGTCTAATATAACAAACGGTAATATCAGGAATCTAACTAAATTACTTGGACATTATTGGTATGTAAATGGTCATGTAAAACACGGCAAGAAAAAAGGAACTGAGATGGGCTTCCCAACAATTAATATTGAATTTCAGGACTCACTTAAATTAGCGCACGGTATATACGCAACAAATGTTTATTTGGAAGGAAAAAAATATCATGGAGCATCTTATTATGGAGCTCGCCCTACATTCAATGATCATGGGGATATCCTAGAAACTTATATCTTTGACTTCGATGGAGATATTTATAATCTAGAGGTCAAAATTGAGTTTATTGATTTCATAAGAGAAGATCAAAAATTTAAGAACGAAGAAGAACTCAAAAAACAAATGGAAATTGATTGTTGTAATGTTAGAGATAAACTGCAATATTACGACAAA
This sequence comes from Rhodobiaceae bacterium, assembly GCA_002704755.1. Taxonomy (GTDB): domain Bacteria; phylum Pseudomonadota; class Alphaproteobacteria; order Rhizobiales; family TMED25; genus TMED25. The sequence goes on along the minus strand of PAHC01000011.1, from coordinate 116,253 downwards.
AATACTAGTTTAATAGACAATTCATAATCAATAGAAGTAATGACAGATAATAAGGATAAAGCAGAAATAAATTGGGCGGAAACGATTCTGCTTCCCAAAACTGATTTCCCTATGAGAGCAAACCTTCCTGACGCTGAACCATCCATCCTAAAGAAATGGGAATCAGAAGATATTTATCATCAAAATAGAATTAATACTAATGGGAATGAATCATTTGTATTGCATGACGGGCCTCCTTACGCAAATGGAAATCTGCATATTGGTCATGCTCTAAATAAGATTCTAAAAGATCTTATTGTAAGATCAAAGTCTATGATGGGGTATAATGTATCTTATATACCCGGCTGGGATTGCCATGGATTGCCGATTGAATGGAAGATCGAAGAAAAATATCGCGAGAAAGGAATAGACAAAGACTCAATTCCTATCAATCAATTTCGTGATGAGTGTCGTAATTTTGCTTCTCATTGGATAAATGTACAAAAAGATGAATTCAAGCGTCTCGGTGTAATTGGAGACTGGGACAATTCATATACAACTATGAAATATGAATCAGAAGCACTAATCGCAAAAGAGTTATTGAAAATAGCCACGATGGACGGAGCCTTATACAGAGGTTCTAAGCCTGTTATGTGGTCGGTAGTGGAAAAGACTGCTCTAGCAGAAGCTGAAGTTGAATATTTGGACTATGTTTCAGATGCAATATGGGTAAAATTTGCAGTTGATAGCGAAAAAACAAAGATAGAAGAAAATGATACATCAAAATTATTAGCAGGAACTTATATTATTATCTGGACCACTACACCCTGGACAATACCTGGGAATCGAGCAATATCATTTTCATCTGACATTAAATATAGTTTGTATCAAATAGAAGATACAGAAGGTGAAGTATGGGCCAAAGTCGGAGAGAAATATCTAATTGCTGATAGCCTAGTAGAAGCTGTGATGAGTTCCGCAAAAGTAGTCAGATATACAAAAATTAAAGAGGTACTCCCAGATGTAATCAAATCAGTAGTATGCAACCATCCATTTAAGTCTGTTTTTAAAGGGTTTGAATTCCAAGTCCCATTGCTCGATGGAAATCATGTGACCGATGATGCGGGCTCAGGCTTTGTTCATACTGCTCCCGGGCATGGTACTGATGACTTTGAAATATGGATGAAATACAAAAAAGATATTGAAAGAGCTGGGATAGACAGTTCAATACCATACACCGTGAATGAGGATGGGGCATTTAATCCAAGTATTGATGGGTTTAATGGTATTTTCGTTTTTGATAAAAATGGTAAAAAAGGAAAAGCAAACGATTACGTTATTAGTAAATTAGCAGATACTAATTCAATAATTGCACGAAAAAGATTTGAACATCAATACCCTCATTCCTGGAGATCAAAGAAACCTGTAATTTTTAGAAATACTCCGCAGTGGTTTATTTCAATGCAGGATAATAAGCAGGAGGGTCTTAGGGCCATTGCATTAAAATCAATTTCTGAGACTAAATTTTACCCGCATGCTGGAAAGAATCGACTGAATTCCATGATCGAAAATAGACCAGACTGGGTTCTATCCAGGCAAAGAGCATGGGGGGTTCCAATTGCATTATTTGTTAATAAAACCGACGGTAGTTTTATTCCAAATAAGGATTTCAAAAAATCTGAAGAATTCCTTGAACGTGTATATGGAATATTTTCACACGAGGGTGCGAATGCTTGGTTCGAAGAAGGATCTGAGAAAAGATTTTTAGATGGTATTGTGGATGACATTAACAACTGGGAAAAGGTAAATGATATACTAGACGTTTGGTTTGAGTCTGGAACAACCCATGCTTTTGTTTTAGAAAATAGTGAAGGAAAATTATGGCCAGCCGATATGTATCTGGAAGGAAGTGACCAGCATAGGGGATGGTTTCATTCATCATTACTTGAAAGCAGTATCACTAGAGGAAGGGCACCATATAAATCCGTTCTAACTCATGGCTTTACCATGGATAAGGATGGGAAAAAAATGTCAAAGTCCCTTGGAAATGTAGTATCTCCGCAAGATGTGGTAAAGAAATATGGCGCAGACATCTTGAGGTTGTGGGTCGCTTCAACAGATTATAGTGATGATCAGCGTATTGGAGATGAAATATTAAAATCTATTGTAGAAGCATATCGCAAAATCAGAAATACAACACGCTGGATGCTGGGTGTTCTGTCAAATTATGATGAAAAATGGGTTTATAATAAATTAGATATGGATGAACTTGAACTCTATATGCTCGATAGACTTACACATCTGCAGAGTGAGGTTTTGGAGGCTTATAATCAATATGATTACAGAAGAGTTACCACATTACTTATGAATTTTATCAATTTAGAATTATCTGCATTTTATTTTGATATTAGGAAAGACTGCCTATATTGTGATGCTTTTTCTAGCAACAAGAGAAGATCAACTTTATATGTAATAAATAATATTTTTAATGTAATCATAAAACTTTATTCACCCATACTAAGCTTCACAATGGATGAAGTTTGGGGACATTACAAATTCAATGATAATAAATCAATTCATAAAAGTCATTTTGTTCCAATCAATACAGAATGGATAGATAAAGACTTAGATTTAAAATGGTCAAATATAAAAAAATTAAGAAAGACTATTACAGCTGCTTTAGAAATAAAGAGGAAAGAAAAAGAAATTGGCTCTAGCCTTGAGGCGGGCGTAAAAGTATATACTGATGATAATGACCTCTTAAGCGCGATAAAAGATATAGATCTTGCTGAGATTTCAATTACAAGCAGTTTCAGTGTGGTCAATCAATCACCTATCAAGGATAGTTTTATACTTGAAGAAGAGCCTAATATCGGTGTAGTTGTAGAAATGGCAAAAGGAGCTAAATGCCAGAGATCATGGCGAATATCTGAGGATGTAGGTAAAGATCCAGAGTATCCAACACTATCCCTAAGAGATGCTGAAGCTGTCAGAGAATTCATGAAATTGAAATAAGTATCATCTGAATGATAATCGATAATATTAAGTTCTTATTACATTACAAGAGATATATCATACACATTGGCACTTTATTTTTATTTGATAGATTAACAAAAGTATATTTGCTTAACCTTTTATCCGATAACAAAGAGCCAATTATTATAACAGATTTCTTGGATTTAGTTTTAGTTTGGAACCAAGGTATTAGCTATGGACTTTTCCCTCAAGACAGTTATGCAGGGCAACTTATTATAAGTATCATATCTTTGTTGATTTGCCTTTGGGCTATAAAAATTATAAACAGCTCAGGTAATAAATATGGAATGATCTCAAGTATCCTTATTATTTCTGGCGCGATTTCAAATATTATGGATAGGTTGATCTACTCTGCAGTTGCAGATTTTTTTTATTTTCATATAAAAAATTTCAGTTGGTATGTGTTTAATGTTGCAGACATTTATATAGTAATGGGGCTATTCATATTGATATATGGTTATATTTATCCTAACATTAAAAAAAATAGAATTTAATTATATGAACTTTAATCAAAATTATTTGTCAAAACTACTCACTCTAACACTACTTTGTATATTGCCAAGTTGTGGTTCTTCATTAAAAGAATTTGTCTCAACTTCTTATTCCGGGAATGCATTTCAAGCTGGTCCTCCTGATGAATTTTTAACAATAACAAAAAAACCACTAAAAATGCCACCTGATTATTTATTAAGACCCCCAAATGAAAATCAAATTATGTTTATTGATGAGCCGATGACAAATGCAAAAGAAGCAGTCTTGGGTTCGCAAAATGATAGCGAAGTTTCAGATGGTGAAGCTTTCATTTTGCAAATGGCAAAGGCGCAAGATGCAAACCCGGAAATTAAGAGGGAATTATATGCTGAAGAAGGGGCTTTTCAGGATGAAACCCTTGCAGAGTATCTATCTCGGCTAAAGAGTGAAAATAATGAAGTTTTAGATCCAGAACTAGAGTCTATGGAATTGATTAAGGGAAGTCCAACAAGTAATAGCGAACCGATCAGTTTGATTGATGATACGGTCAATGTTGAAGGTTTAAGCATGAACCAATTTATGTTGAGCAACCTTCAAGATGGTTCCAGTAAATCAAATGAAAATGTGAACTATGATATTAGAATTGAAGATGGTCTTGGAATTGATAAACCTAAAGAAGAGATAAATACGACAAATGAGCTTCAGGGAGGTTCAGATTTTGAACAGGAAAATAATACTGAAAAAGAAATACCTAACGTATTTAATGGACTCTGGGGAGAATTAAGCAGTGGTTTTGGATTATTTTAAAAAACGAACGTACGTTCTGTTATTGATATGACAATAAAGCTACTTGATAATAATATAATAAATCAAATAGCTGCTGGCGAAGTAATTGAAAAACCAGCTTCAATAGTCAAAGAATTAATTGAAAATTCTATAGATGCTAATGCGAAAACTATTACCATTAGGATTAAAGATGGTGGTAAAGAATATATTGAAATTGAAGATGATGGCGATGGAATGTCACCATCAGATCTACAACTTTGTATACAAAGACATGCTACTTCTAAACTTAATTCAAATAATATACAAAAGATAAAAACTCTTGGATTTAGAGGGGAAGCTCTTCCCTCCATTGGCTCCGTCTCTAGATTAGAAATAATATCTAAAGTAAAAAATGGCATAGGACATAGAATTGTTGTTGATTATGGTGATATCAAAGACATAAGAAAATCTGCTTCAAATCAAGGTACAATAGTAAAAGTTAGTAATATCTTTTTAAAATTACCAGCAAGATATAAATTCTTAAAAAGCTCTAGAAGTGAGCAAATTTCTATAGTTGATACAGTAAAGAGACTTGCAATATCAAATCCAAGTATATTTTTCAATATTGAAATAGATAACACAACATATTTGAGTTATGGAGCTATTGATGGTGATCATGAAAATATTTTTGATTGGAGGGTAGAAGAAATACTGGGCACGGATTTCATGAAGAATATGATAGAATTAAGCTATGAAGACTCCCATGTGAATATTACTGGCAATATTGGATTACCATCATACAATAGATCTAATTCGAATAATCAATACTTACTCGTAAATAATAGAATAATTCAAGATAGGAAACTTAGTGGCGCTATTAGAGCTGCTTACGGTGATAAACTTCCTAAGGGTAGATTTCCAATCTTTGTAATTAAATTGAATATTGCATATGACTCAGTTGATGTTAATGTGCATCCTTCAAAGTCTGAGGTAAGATTTACAGATGAGAGGATTATACAATCAAAGTTAGTCAGTTCTATAAGTAAAGCTCTAAATCAAAATGTCAACCAGAGCTTAAATGTTTTTAGTAAGTTTTATGAGAAAAAGATCAGTCAAATAAATAGAAGCCTGGACAAAGAGCAAATTAACTCTCAGGGTAATCTTTCAATTTATGATATCAATGGATCTTTTAATTTAAGTGACCAAGATAATGACGAAATACCAGCAATAGTAAACTTATCATCTTATACAACAAGTAATGATATTAATGAATTTCCCTTAGGCTTTGCCAAAGCGCAGATTTTTAAAAATTATATACTCGCTCAGAATTCGGAAGGGATGATAATTGTGGATCAACATGCTGCACATGAAAGAATTGTTTTTGAAAAATTAAAGAAAAGTATTAATGAAAATGCAATTGAGAGGCAAATATTGCTTTTACCTCATATTTATTCGTGTGATCAATTTGATAAAGAAAAATTATTATCATTAGAAAATGATTTAGATACTGTCGGCATTGAAATTGAAGAATTTGGTGATGAGTTGCTCATAAGATCTATCCCTTCACTAATTAAAGATACTAATGTAAATGAATTAATTAGGGATTTGTTGGATTTATCTTCTAAGGAATTCATAAAAAGTGCACTTGAAGATAGAATAAATGAAATTTTATCAAAAATATCATGTTATGGTTCAGTTCGAAGTGGAAGATTATTGAAAATTGATGAAATGAATGCGTTACTCAGGGAAATAGAGAAAACACCCAATTCAGGGCAATGTAATCATGGGAGACCAACACATATTTTTCTGAGCCAAAATGAGATAGAAAAACTATTTGAGAGAATTTAGATAACTTTTAAGAATAAAACTTGAGTCTTACCATAGACTTTTCTCTCAATCTTTTCAAATTTTTCATCTAAGTTTAAGTTTTGATCAATACTTTCTTCAATTATAATTACTGATCCTTTCTTTAATAATTTATTATTAATCACAAAATCAAACATTATGGGAACAAAATCACTTTTGTACGGAGGGTCTACAAATATAATATCAAACTGTGTGCTATATATGAAACCTCGTTTACTTTTTATATCAAATAGCCTTGTTGATGACTTTTCTTGAAAGTTACAATTTATTATGTTTCTCTCACAAATTGATATTGACTCTTTATTTTTATCAACAAATAAACAGTGATTTGCCCCTCTTGATAATGCCTCTATCCCAAGAGCACCAGAACCAGAGAATAAATCGAGAACCTTAGAGTTCTCGAATTGAAAGTTTATATTTCCATGAGTGAGAACATTAAAAATTCCCATTTTTACTTTATCTGATGTGGGTCTAATATTATTATCTTTACTGGAGATTAATTTTTTACCCTTAGCAATACCGGTGATTACACGCATGAACTAACCCAAATAACCGATTTTCTTCAGTCTGCCAATGACAACAGTTTTTGGTAATTCAATGAATTCACCTTTTTGTATATTATTTAATTCAAATGGACCAAAATCTGTTCTGATTAATCTATTGATTTGTAATCTAAAGTGTTCACAAATTTTTCTAATTTCTCTATTTTTGCCCTCTGATATTTCAATACTCAGCCATGTATTAGATTGACTGTAGGATATTATGTTCACAGAAATTATATTATATTGCACGCGGCCTATTAGTAAATTTTTTTGCATATTTTTAATTAAATCATTAGCAACTTTTCCGCGTACTTTTATTTTATATTTCCTTATTATCTTATTATCTGGATGCTCCATAAAGCGCGATAAATCTCCATCATTTGTGAATAGTAGTAATCCTTCAGTATTAATATCCAACCTTCCAATAGACATTAGATGATTTATATTTTTTGGTAGTAAATTAAAAATAGTCTTCCTACCTTGGGGATCCTTACTCGACGATATATATCCTTTAGGTTTATTTAATAGCCAAATTTTTGTCTGAAAATTAGTATTTATTTTTTTACCATCAATCATTATTCTTTCGCTACCGCCTACCAACGTTGCTGGTGTGGATAATATTTGACCATCGACTTCTACCTTTCCTTCGTTAATAAGTTTTTCTGCATCTCTTCTAGAATAAGCACCAGAACGAGCAATTAATTTTGCAATCCTTTGTTGATCTGTTTTTTTATTGGTTATATTCGACATAATTTGATTATATTAAAAAAAAGAAAATTTGTATGAATTGTTTTTAAGGAAAACAATGAATTTTATGGAAATTGTAATTGAAGAGGCTTTAAAGGCTCAAGACAATAATGAGGTTCCCATCGGTGCTGTTTTAGTGCATAGAAGCGGAGAAATAATATCAAAAGCATATAATTTAATACAATCATCTCACGATCCAACCTCACATGCTGAGATAGTTGCGATCAGATTAGCCTCTAAAAAATTAAAAACTAGTAGATTGGTGGATTGTGATTTATTTGTAACAATGGAACCTTGTCTGATGTGCGCGGGTGCGATATCCAATGCACGGATCCGAAGAATATATTTTGGAGCATATGCATCCAAAAGAATTGATGTGGGAGTATCTGACATAATGAAATATTATTCATCAAATGAATGTAATCACGCTCCAGAAATCTATGGGGGTATTTTAGAAATTGAATGCAGTAAACTAATAAAATCTTATTTTGGAACAAAAAGATAATTTTTTACACCAAGGCTCTCCATGCAATATCTTCTCTATAAATTTTACCTCTATAGTTTATTTTTTTGATTGCTTGATAGGCATTTTCTCTTGCATTCTCGATTGACTCATCAATAGAAGTGACATTTAACACTCTGCCACCACTTGCAATAAGCTTCTCATCCCTAATTTTAGTCCCAGCATGGAATACTTTAATTTTTGGGTTCATTTCAGCTTCATCAATTCCAGTAATTTCTTCATTCTGATTATATTGATTTGGATAACCATCATTCGCTAAGACTACAGTAAGCGCCTTTTGATCATACCATTCAAGTTTATAGGATTTTAAATCTTCATTTACAACACTCATAACTAATTCAGTAAAATCTGATTTTAATAACATTAATAATGCCTGGGTTTCTGGATCCCCAAATCTGATATTATATTCAATTAGTTTTGGTTCATTATCTTTTACCATTAATCCAGCGAATAGAACGCCTTTGTAGTTTATCCCTCGATTTTTTAAACCATACAAAGTAGGTTCAAGAATATGACTAATTATTTTATTTTCAAGGTTTTTAGATAGAAGAGGTGGGGGGCAATAAGCACCCATACCACCAGTATTCGGACCTAGATCACCATCTAGGAGTCTTTTGTGATCTTGTGCACCAATTAATGGGCATATATTTACTCCATCTGTTACAGCAAAGTAGCTTATCTCTTCTCCAACTAGAAATTCTTCAATCAAAACAGATTGATTTTCTCCAAACCTCCCATTGAATATATCTTCAAGTGCAATAATTGCATCATCATAATTTTCAGAGATAGAAACACCTTTTCCAGCAGCCAAACCATCTGCTTTTATTACATAAGGGGGCTTTAGGCTTTTTAGATACCTTTCTGCTGAAAAAAAATCTATAAACCATTTTGCGTCACTGGTCGGAATATTATTATCCAATGATAGTTCTTTGGTAAACCTTTTTGATGACTCTAACTTAGATGCTAGCATATTTGGGGCAAAAACTTTCACTCCAATATCCTCTATGATGTCAGTCAATCCTTCACAAATTGGAACTTCCGGCCCTATGATTACAAGATCAATAGAATTTTTTTTAATAAATGAGATAATTTCATTGAACTGAAGTTGATTAATATTTATGCATTCACAATATTCAAGCATACCAGGGTTGCCAGGTATGGCATATATCTTGTTATTATTTGAGTTTTTAGATAATGCCATTGAAATAGCATGTTCTCGTCCACCACTTCCTATTATAAGTATTTTCATTTATTAGAATTTTAGTTTAAATTTTGATTTCTATGCAAAATAATAATAACCTATAAGTTGATAATGTTAATTTAAATTCTCTGTTTATGAATGTTTTTTGTTAATGAAAATATCCCAGAATTCTCTGTAAGTGAGATTTCAAACGAAATAAAAAAATCACTAGAAGAGGGGTTTGGTTATGTTAGGATTAAAGGTGAGATATCAGGGCTTAAAATAAGTAAGAATGGTATAGTATATCTGTCATTGAAAGAAGAAAAAGATCTAATAAATGCAATAATTTGGCCTGATAGATATAGAAATTTGGATGTGAAACCAGAGGAAGGTCTTGAGGTTATAGCCTCAGGTAAAATTACAACTTATTCAAAAGGAATTTCAACTTATCAAATACATATAGAAAATATTGAACTTGCTGGTGAAGGGTTATTAAAAGCAAAGTTTGAAAAATTAAAGAAACAATTATTAGCAGAAGGTATATTTGATGAAGTTCATAAACAAATTTTACCAAAATATCCAAAAAGTGTGGCTATCGTTACATCATTAACTGGTTCTGTAATCAGAGACATATTGAAAGTATTTAATGATAATGGTTATCCATCTGATATTTTTATTGTTGATGTACCCGTGCAAGGTGAAAAGTGTCCAATCGAAATTAGTGAAGTAATTGAACGTCTAAATGATCTAAATAGTAATAAAATCAGAAAGCCTGATATAATTTTAGTGGCGAGGGGAGGAGGTTCGTATGAGGATTTATGGGGATTTAATGATGAAATATTAGTGAGGTCTGTATTTAACTCAGGCATACCAATAGTTAGTGCAATTGGGCATGAGACAGATGAAAGCCTCACGGACCTTGTTGCAGATTTTAGGGCGGCAACGCCTACAGCAGCAGCAAATAAAATTTTTCCGAAAATAGATGAAATTTATTCCAATATAAATTCATATCAAAATAGACTAAATCTTTTCATGCATGATGAAATTAAAAAATCATGGCTAAAATTAAAATATTTGAAAAAATCATTTTCAATGATTGGAACAAGCTCTTTTCAAGAGAGGTTACTTACTTTTAAGGGAATATTTGGAAGATTATCAAAAAAATCATTGGAGGATAATATTGATAAAAAAAACTCTAAATTAAATTATAGTGGAAACTTACTTCTTTTAAGAGCTGATAATATAATCAGCACAAAAGATAACCATAGAATTAGTGGAAGTACTACCCTGGATTTCTATTCAAAAAATATGATCACTGAGAAAAAAAATGCAGTACAATCAATGTTAAGATTATTAGAGTCAATGGATTACAAAAATATATTAAATAGAGGATATACAGTGATTAAGTCTTCAGATGATAAAATAATTACATCAGCCAAAGGCGCAGATGAACATCAATCTATGAGAATTATATTTTCTGACGGCGACTTAGATGTAACACATTCAAAGAAATAGGGAATTAGATGATTAAATTCAGTGATATAGGTAGTACAGAAAAACAAGCTAAAATAAAATACTTAGACGGTGAGTTTGAAATAATTAAGGATGGTCAATACGTTTTATGCGCTGTTTCGGGTAATAAGATTAGTTTAAATGATTTAAAATATTGGTCAGTTGAGAGACAAGAAGCCTATGACAGTGCTCATTTAGCTCTCATACAGCATAGAAAAAATATCTAATTATCAAAAATATTATTAATTATTTAATGATATCCAAAATTGAATTTACATTATCAAATTTTATTTCAATAATCTGTACATCAATCATCTTTCTTAGTTTATGGTTAGGGTCATTTTGATCGTCGATCCTTACAAAATCTTTTTCTGTTGTGATTAGAGTATATTTTTTATGGCTCTTTCCAATATTGATAAGCTGCTCAATCTCTTCTTTTGTAAATCTATGATGATTTTTGAATGCAATTTTATCTAATAAATTATGATTTCTTTCTATAAGTGATCGATAAAATTTATTTGGCAAACCAATTCCTGTAAATGCAACTCTATCACATATTTCGCTGCACTTATTCTTGAAGTGAGTGCTCGCTTGAATGATAATTTTACTTGAACTTGAAATGCTTTTTTTAATTTGATTGGATAATTTATCTGGATCTACTATTAAAATAAAGTCCGCTAAGTTTATTGAAGTCTCTAGTTTACCTATGTAGTCCCCAGCTGGAAATTGATAATGATTTATATTGGAGATATTACCATCAATGACTAAAATATTTATCTTATTTTCAACCGAAACATCCCTGTAGCCATCATCCATAACAATAAAATCATATTTAAAATTATCATTTATATATTTAAGACCCTTAGTTCTGTTATTTGAAACAAAAGTATCTGATATATTTGATAATAAAATCGACTCATCACCAACGTCATTACTTCTGTGTTTTTTTGTAACCAATGTTGGCTCTTTTATTGACCCACTATATCCTTTCAATAATGAACAGACACTCTTTCCTTGAGATATTAGAAGATTAATTATTGCAATCTCAGTCGGAGTCTTGCCACCGCCACCTATTAAGGGGCTGCCTATTGAAATGATTGGTATGGTTGAATTATATTTTTTTTTAGCTTATAATTCAATCGTGAAAGATAAGAATATATGTAACCAAAAGATATTAAAACATTGTGAAATTTTGTTTTTTTATTCCACATTAGAGGTCTCTTCATAAATAATCTCCATCTTTAAGAGACAAAATATTATTAATTTCATTTTCAACAGATAATCTCTTTGCATCGATTATGTTTTTTATATTTTTTCTTGCTAATTCCATTTGGTCTGTGCTTGACAAATAAGATTTAATTTTTTTGATGAGATCTGCTTTACTATCAGCTTGACTGCAACAATTTAACTCCCCTAATTCTCTATATACTTCATGAAAATTTCTTATATAACGTCCATGAAAAACAGGGCAATTAAGTTGGATGGCCTCAATTGGATTATGTCCACCAATATCTATGAATGAACCACCAATTATCGCTAATTTTGATAGTTTTAAATATGTGCCGAGGACTCCAAATTTATCAACAATATAAAAATTTATATCATTCACATATTTATTTTTGTTAGTTTCTTGTGATGGTAATTTAGTCCAACTAATTTTATCATTATCAAGTAACTCTATTATTTCTTTTAAACCGGAGGGATGCCTTGGTACATATACACAAACGGTATTTGGGTTTAACGAATGCAGTTGCTTATGAACGGATAGAAAAATTTCTCCTTCTTTATCATGGGCTGACACGATTATATATACTAAACGCTTATTAAATAACTGATTTAAGGAATCAAATTCACTGTCGTCAACATGAAGAGGTTTGTTGGCATATTTTATATTCTCTGATTTTGTTAGACGGGTTACTTCAAGTGACCTATATCTATCATATGTCTCATTGTCTTGGCACGATATGAGTCTTGGAATATTTAATATTTTTTTTGTAAATTTTGGAAATTTATTCCAGCGATTATAACTTTTTTTTGTTAACCGTGCATTGAGGATAAATAGAGGAATTCCCCGTTTTTCAATTTCTAGGAAATAGTTTGGCCAAATTTCTCCTTCCATGAAGATACAAACCGAAGGGGACCAGTAATTAATAAATTTATTAACGTATTTTTGTACATCAAGAGGCAGGTATTGATGGATTATTTTTTTGTTATCGATTTTATTAATGATTTCTGAAGATGAGAGTGTACTTGTGGTTAATAAAATATATTGATTTGGATCTTGCCTTAAAATTATTTCTGCGACTGTTATTGCAGAGCGCGTTTCACCTATACTTACTGCATGTATCCATGTAAATTTATGCTCACTGGCTGGTTTTTTTGCAAATTCTCTTGATGTTTTTTGTCTTAATGTTTGTTCGTTTTCTTTTTTAAGAAATTTTCTATAAAGCAAAAAGAAATCAATAAAAAAACTTATAAGTGTAGTTATTGACCTATAGGATTTGATAAAAAAATTTGTGTTAAGAAGCATATGGTGATTGTATCGTTATCATATTGATAAAGCAATTGAGATAGCAATTAGAAAGCCAATATATTTATTCTTTGAGAAGAAATCACCACAGGAATGAACATCTCTTAAATTTAATTTTATGATGAGATAAAAACTAAAAATTACAGTAGCAATAAAAAAAATGACTGAAATATTTGATACTTTTAGTGAGAATAGCGCGTAGGACATCACGCTAAAGCTTAAAAAATAGAATAACCAAATAACATTTTTTGAGTATGGTTCAAAGAGTACGGATGTTGATTTTACACCAATTACTTTATCATCTTTTATGTCTTGATAACCATAAACTGTATCGTATCCTAAGGTCCAAAAAATTGATGATACGTAGATTGTGAGGGTCTCAAAGTTTATATTATTAGAGATCGCAGTCCACCCAATAATAGCTCCCCAATTAAAAGTAAAACCAAGAAATAATTGAGGCCAGTATGTTATTCTTTTCATAAATGGATATAGAACAACAAGTATAATAGATGCAAAACCTAGAATTATTGTCAATTTGTTCATAGAAATAAGTATTAAAAAACTAAAAATTAGCAAGGTAAGTAAAAGAAATATGGCTTCGTACAAGCTCATACTCTTATTTGCAAGAGGACGATTTTTTGTTCTTTCAACTTTTGCATCAATATCTCTATCGATAATATCATTAAAAATACAGCCAGCTGACCTCATAAGAATAGAACCAATAAGAAAGAGAATTATAATTTTTAAATCTATCGGTAGGTTTTTATGAAGTGAAGCTGATAATATTCCAAATAAACATGGGATGAATAATAACATCCATCCTGTTGGTTTGTCTTGTCTTGTGATCAATATATAGTTCTGGATTTTAGTTTGAATTATGTGCACAATAAGATCAGATTTCAAAATAATTATTAGATGAAATAGTTATATCAAAATTATTAATATATTGGTAAAAAATGCTTATGAAATCACCTAAAAAAATACGTATATTTTTAGATAGACCTCTCAAAGAGTCTTTAATCCTGGATATAGAGAATGCAGATTTTCACTATTTGAAAAATGTTATGAGAATAAAAATAGAGGATCAAATATTAGTTTTTAATGGTGTAGATGGTGAATGGATTTGTAAAATTAAAAGAATTAATAGAGATCTTATAAATTTAGAAGTTGTTCAAAACCATAAGGAACAACCGTCATACGAGCCTCTGAGATGCTACTTTACTCCACTTAACAATAATCGCCATAATTATATTATTGAAAAACTAACTGAACTTGGTATTACAAAGTTTACTCCAGTAATTACAGATTACACAAATACAAAAAATTTAAATATCCAAAAGCTCTATTTGCGTGCGAAAGAAGCTGCTGAACAAAGTGGCTTGATGATTGTTCCAGAAATCACAGAACAAAAATTACTATCAGATTTAATAATCGAAGAATTTAACAAAGAAATAATCCTATTTTGTGATGAAAAAAAAAATACAGCTCCACCAAACGATGTATTAAATGGTGTGAAAGAGAAGATTGTCTCTTTTTTGATTGGACCTGAGGGGGGGTTTTCTGATAATGAAAGAATGAATATGATTAAATTAGGGAATGTAAGACCCGTATCACTAGGCTCTAGGATTTTGCGTGCAGACACTGCCGCAATAGTCGCTGCTACGATTTTACAAATTACAAATAGTAAAGCTGTAATTTAATAAAGATCTACCAAATTAAAACTGAGAAATTTTTAATAAATGGACAAAAAAACAACCGATCATAATGAATGGATCAATGAGAAAGATCTAATAGAATATTTTCATACGGGATCAAAAGAAATTCAGAATTGGGGCATTGGCACAGAAAATGAGAAATTTCTATTCTATAAAGATTCTTTTGAACCAATAAATTATTTTGGTCCAAATGGAATCGAGGAGATCTTTAAATTCCTTATGAGGGAATATTCATGGCAACCAGTATATGATAAAGATTATGTGATTGGTTTGAACCACAAAAATCAGAATTGTAATATTAGCCTTGAGCCAGGTGGTCAGATTGAATTATCAGGCTCATTATGTAATAACTTACATCAAACAGAAGAAGAGTTTTCAAATTATCACAAGCAATTAAAAAACGCATGCGACACGATTGGGGTTGATGTTCTTGGACTTGGTTTCACCCCTAAATGGGATTTTTCTGATATGACACAAGTTCCAAAGACACGATACCATTTTATGAGAAAATATATGCCAACTGTTGGTTCTTTAGGTCTTTACATGATGCATTGCTCTGCTACAACACAAGTAAATTTAGATTATGGAAGTGAACAAGATTTCAATAAAAAATTTAGGGTTGCAATGTCATTACAACCTCTAGTTTCTATGTTATTTTATAATAGTCCTTTTAGGTATGGAAAATTAACAAACTTGCTATCAAACAGGATCAGTGTTTGGAAGGATACAGATAATGACAGGTGTGGTTATCTTCCATTTGTATTTGAAAAGGATCTGAATTTTGAGAAATATGCTAATTATGCCCTAAATGTTCCGATGTATTTCATATATCGAAATGGGGAGTATATCATTCCAAAGAAAATGTTGTTTAAGGAATACCTTCAAAATGGTTTTCGTGATGAAGAAGGTATTCAATATTATCCATCATTAGAAGACTGGGAGACTCATTTATCAACTTTATTTCCACAAGTAAGATTGAAAAAATTTATTGAGATGAGAGGGGCTGATTCAGGCAATCATGCTTCTATCATCAGTTTAGCTGCAATCTGGACTGGGATGATGTATAGTAATTCATCATTGGATGCTTCTTATGATTTAGTAAAAGAATGGAACCTATCAGATATCCTTGAATTTGAAGGTAAACTGAACAAAAGTGGTTTTGATGCAAAATTTCAAAAATTCAATATTATAGATTTGATAAGTGAAATTATATCCATTTCATTAAGTGGATTGAATGATCGGAATATATATAATAACAATAAACAAACAGAAGAAATTTATTTGCGTCCAATCCAGGATATCTTGAATAAAAAAGAAACACCTTCAGATAATTTGATTAAGAGATTTAATACAGTTTGGTTGCATGACATCAATAACATATATAATCACTCCAATATCTGATCTTAAACATACATTATAATGGATACAAAAATTAGAAAAAATCCACCATCCATATGGTCATTGGCAGCGGTAACTGGTCTTGCTCCACTAACCTTAAATTTGATTGTTCCATCTCTTCCAGCATTATCTTTATATTTTGATATTTCATATTCTAGTGCGCAAATGGCTATATCATCATTCATAATCTCGATGGCGGTTGGACAAATTTTTATTGGACCAATATCAGATGCTTATGGCAGACGATCCATCCTTATGTTTGGTATTATAATATTTCTTGTTGGGACATTAATTTGTAGTTTTGCTCAATCAAGTGAGTTATTGATTTTTGGAAGATTTATACAAGCATTTGGTGGTGTAGCAGGTGTAGTGTTAGGAAGAGCAATAATTAGGGACGTATATAGTAGAGAGAAAGCAGCATCTGCTCTGGGTTATGTTACAACTGTAATGGTTATAGCGCCAATGATTGCGCCGCCTCTGGGCGGCATATTACAAGATCTATTTGGTTGGAGGAGTATATTCTATATTATGCTTATTGTTGGAGTCTTCCTTTTAATAAATATTTTTTATAATTTAGAAGAAACCAAGACTGAAGATAGAATTAAGGGCAATATAAGTTCATTGATAGGAAGTTTTGGTGAATTAATTAAATTACCAAAGTTTATTTTATTTACAATTACTATGTCATGTACAAATTCTATGTTTTTTACTTTCTTGGGAGTTGCACCATATTTAGTAATTCAAAAACTCAATTTTAGTCCAACACATTATGGTTTTACTTTTATGTTAATATCTTTTGCTTTTATGTCCGGAAGTTTTACTACTGCCAGATTATCAGAAAGGGTTGGTTCTCTAAGAATGATATCATTTGCAGTTTTTGGAGCAATCTTGGGTTCAACAATTATGTTGTTCCTACTAATCAATGGAATTCTAAATATATATATAATTTTTGGAACAATGATGATTGTAACATATTCAAATGGCATTGTTATGCCAAATATTATAGCAAATGTTGTTAGTATAAGACCAAAGCTTGCTGGGGCTGCTTCAGGTTTATCAGGATGTATTCAATACAGTATTGCAGGAGCTTCTTCATACATTGCAGCACTTTTAGCAGGTTTTGGTTTGATATATATGCCAATACAGCTAGTATTTCTAGCTATAGTTGGCACATGTACATTCTATTTGGGTCAGTCACTCAGTGATAAATAGTATTATTCTTGAGTATATAGTTTTGCAACATCTCGCTTAATACGTTCGTACAATTCCTCAGTTGGTATTCCATTAACAATTAGGTTGTTATCTTTCTGATAGCTCTTGATGGCATCACTAGTCTCATCAGTGAATGATCCATCATACATACCTACATAATAACCAATACTGATAAGGGCTATTTGTGTGTTATATACTAAAAGTGCAGGGTATTCATTTGATATGATAACATTGCGTTCACTATTTTCACTGTAATTTCTATTTTGCTCGGCTTCATTTATACCAGCAGCTAAGCCCATTAAACCTCCAAAGATTGCACCTGTTTTTGCACCATCCTCACCATCGAGTGCAGAACCAATACCACCACCTATTCCAGCACCACACAGTAAGCCGCCAGCTGGACCATCACACAAACTTTTAGATGTGGCATACGGAATAAAGCTGAAATTTAGTATAATTATTGACAAGATAGTTGCCATTATTTTATGCATTTGAGACCTCATGGTTAAAAGTGACTAATAATTTCACTGTTAATAATATATATTTTTGCTACAAAATACAATATTCAAATGACATTAACTATTGTTCTATTTTGCTGTATAAATAGCCAAATTCTGTGCCGCTGACAAGAATTCCAATATTTATATCCAAATCTTGGAACGAAACTCCAATAATGAAATCATTATCATCTTGAAGCATGGACATGAACTCAGGTGTAATTTGTTCAATAAATTCGCACTGTCCATCGATGCACTGTGTTTGTTTAATTTTGTAAATCAGTTCTTTATCTTTTGATATGATATAAACATCTCCTGGGATTTGCCCTTCATTTGAGATCTTTTTTATGATTATTCGTATGTAATTGGCACTCTCATCAGTAATTATATTTACAAGTGATACAATGTGAATGGCATCCCCTTTTGTTTCAAGAAATTGAGCAAGAATACAATTATTTTCATTATTTTCTTCGCAAACTACAGACCATTTATCTCTATCTTCCAATAAAATACCTTTAAATATATCTTGGAAGTAGATTAAATTTTTATTTAATTCATATGACTGAGAGCTTGAGCTCTTCAGGAAAATACAAGAAAGCAAAAAGATTGCAAAAATGAATAATATATAGATTTTCTTGCCGTAATACATAAATTTTTTTCAAAAAATTGTTGAATTTTTAATACACAATTAATTATAAAACGTATTGTTAAGAAAAATAAATATAATTAATGAATATAACAGGATTAACATATTGATTACTTGTGCAAAAAACATTATTTCTATATAAATATATTGTTTTAAAAAATATGCATTCGCAATTCAGGATAAAATATTAATGATTAGATCTATTTACAATAAATTTTTTCAAAAATTGCAGTTTTCACTGCTAGGATTTATGTCTTTACTCCCTACAATTTCACACGCATCTGAAAATATAGGGATACCTCAAGATTATCAACTTACTTTTCAGGATGCCGCAACTCCAAACATGGCTGATATTACATGGTTCCACAATTCATTCCTATTTCCAATAATACTTGTAATTACCTTGTTTGTAACTGCATTATTAATTTATGTAATGATCAGGTTCAGTGCGAAAAATAACCCAAATCCTTCTAAAACAACTCATAATTCTCTTATCGAGGTGATATGGACTGTTGTTCCAGTCATTATTCTTATTATAATAGCAATACCCTCTTTCAGAATATTATACACGCAACAAGATATTCCTGTTGATGCAGATTTAACAATCAAAGCCACTGGGTATCAGTGGTATTGGGGATACGAATACCCTGATAATGATGGTATGTACTTTGACTCACTTCCCCTCGAAGAAGATGAATTAACTGAAGGAAAATTGAGGCTACTTTCAGTTGATAATCCACTTGTTGTCCCTGCAGGCGCAGTAGTAAGAGTGCAAGTGACATCCTCTGACGTAATACACAATTGGGCAGTTCCTTCATTTGGAGTGAAAATGGATGCAATACCTGGCAGGTTGAACGAAACATGGTTTAAAGTAGATAACCCTGGCATTTACTATGGAATGTGTTCAGAACTTTGTGGTGTCCGACACGCATTCATGCCTATCGAGGTTCACGTTATGGAAAAAGCAGACTATCAAGCTTGGTTAGCAGGTGCATCAGAAGAATTTGCTAGCAAAATAAAGAATATCAATAATATAGAATTGGTTAAATTAATTAAGTAATAAAAGAGGCAAACTATGGCAACTGAAGCAGCAGTTCATCATTCAAATCCAACAGGCTGGAAACGCTGGGTGTACTCAACAAACCACAAAGATATTGGAACTATGTATCTGATATTTGCTATCGTCAGTGGTATAGTTGGTGGGGTATTATCATTGTTTATGAGACTGGAACTTCAGTCACCTGGTTTACAAATATTTGGTGATCCTCATGTCTATAATGTTTTTACTACAGGGCATGGACTAATAATGATATTCTTTATGGTTATGCCTGCCATGATTGGTGGTTTTGGTAATTGGTTTGTACCTTTGATGATCGGGGCACCTGACATGGCCTTTCCAAGGATGAACAACATATCCTTTTGGTTATTGCCGCCAGCCCTAGCCTTACTTGTGATTTCGATGTTTGTACCTGGGCCACCTGGGGCAAATGGTGTTGGGGGTGGATGGACAATGTATCCTCCATTATCAACAATAGGGCAGCCTGGGCCTGCTATGGACTTAGCAATCTTGTCACTCCATATTGCAGGAGCCTCATCAATTCTTGGAGCAATCAACTTTATAACTACTATTTTGAATATGAGAACTCCAGGCATGACAATACACAAAATGCCATTATTTGTATGGTCTGTATTGGTAACAGCTTTTCTGCTTTTACTATCACTTCCAGTCCTAGCTGGTGCTATAACTATGCTACTAACAGACAGAAATTTCGGTACTACTTTTTTTGATCCTGCCGGTGGTGGAGATCCAATATTATTTCAACATCTATTTTGGTTTTTTGGGCATCCTGAGGTATATATATTAATTCTCCCAGGTTTTGGCATTGTAAGTCATATTATATCAACTTTCTCACGAAAGCCTATATTTGGATATCTTGGAATGGCTTATGCAATGGTCGCAATTGGTCTTATAGGATTTATTGTATGGGCTCACCACATGTATACAGTTGGATTAAGTGTGAATACGCAAGCATATTTTGTTGCTGCTACAATGATAATCGCTGTTCCAACTGGTATTAAAATATTTTCTTGGATAGCAACAATGTGGGGTGGTTCAATTGAATACAAAACTCCAATGTTGTGGGCCATTGGTTTCATATTTTTATTCACAATTGGAGGAGTGACTGGAGTTGTTCTTGCAAATGCAGGGGTAGATAGATCATTCCATGATACATACTATGTTGTAGCGCATTTCCATTATGTGCTATCCATGGGTGCTGTCTTTGCGATTTTTGGTGGATGGTATTACTGGTTCCCAAAGATATCTGGTTACATGATCTCTGAGAGAATTGGAAAAGCTCATTTCTGGTTAACATTTATAGGTGTTAATATGATTTTCTTCCCTCAGCATTTTTTAGGTCTTGCAGGTATGCCAAGAAGATATGTTGATTATCCTGATGCCTTTGCTGGTTGGAATTTTGTTTCATCAATGGGCTCCTATATTTCTTCCTTTGCAGTACTAGTCTTCTTATTTGGAGTTTATCTGGCGTTTGCAAAGAAAGTTCCAGCAGGAAACAACCCTTGGGGTGAGGGTGTCTCAACTCTAGAATGGACATTGTCTTCACCACCTCCATTTCACCAGTTTGAAGATCTTCCTGAACCAGTTGATTTTGGATCGTTTATTGGTGGGGATGCATCGATGCAAAAAGTATCAACTGTTACAAGGGATGCCGAACATTAATTTCTTAAAACCTTTCAATAGGTTGTAAAGCTAATTATGGAATATACCTCCAGTAGTGTACGTGATTTTTATAATCTGATGAAACCAAGAGTAATGTCACTTGTGATATTTACAAGTTTTGTTGGTTTAGTCCTATCACCAGTTAAAATTCATCCATTTATAGCATTAATTTCAATACTTTGTATTGCAATTGGTGCTGGGGCATCCGGTGTTCTCAATATGTGGTATGACTCTGATATTGATAGATTAATGAAGAGGACAATTAATAGGCCCATTCCAGCAGGCAACATCAACAAAAATGAAGCACTTACCTATGGAATGGTAATATCTGCTGGATCAGTAGTTATTATGGGCATACTGATCAACTGGAGCGCCTCATTTCTCTTAGCCTTCACGATATTCTTTTATGCAGTCATATATACAATGTGGTTGAAAAGAAGAACTATGCAAAATATAGTAATAGGAGGGGCTGCAGGTGCTTTCCCACCAATAATTGGTTGGTTATCAACTGGTGCACCAATCGCGATCGAGCCTCTTATCTTATTTTTTATAATTTTTTTATGGACTCCACCACATTTTTGGGCTCTCGCTATTGTTACATCAAGGGATTATGAAAAAGCTAATATTCCTATGATGCCAAATGTAGTAGGTAACGATTATACAAAACGTCAAATTGTTTATTATTCAATTGTCATGTCAATTTCCGTCATTGCACCATATTACATTGGAATGGTCTCAATTTTGTTTCTAATACCAGCAATTATTTTAAGTCTTGTCTTTATAATTATTGCTCTTCAATTATATAAATCAAGCGATGATCGAAAGCTAAAAAAACACTCAAAAAGATTATTTTTGTATTCAATATTATATCTGTTTTTAATTTATATCTTATTTCTAATTGACCATATGTATAAGTCTTATCTTGGGGGGGTAAATTTTCTATGAGTAATAATGATTTAAATAATAATAAAACTAAAAAAGATATATTTCTCTCTAATAGAAGAAAGAAATCACAAGCAATTGCAATAATTTTATTCTTATTGGTAGTAATATTTTTTGTGACAACAATTCTTCAACTAATCTCTAATATCTCTTAGATAAACAAGCTATTTTAATGAATAATAATAAAAAAATATTAGTCCTATGTTTATCGATTATCTTGTTTATGGGAGGATTATCACTCGCAGCAGTCCCATTATATGAATTATTTTGTAAAATTACAGGATATAAAGGAACACCAAGTGTAATTAATGTATCATCTGAGATTGGTGATCGTGAATTTATTATTCGCTATGACACTAATATATCCTCAGATCTAAATTGGTCAGTAACCCCAGAAAAAATATCCGATAAAATTAAAACAGGAGATAACATCTTCACTTATTACGAAGCAAAAAACTTATCAAATTTTAGTACGAATGGAGTGGCTACATATAATGTGATTCCAGCCGAAGCAGCTGCATATATTCTCAAAGTAGAATGTTTCTGTTTTACCGGCCAAGAACTAAAATCTGAAGAAGAAATTAATATGCCTTTAACTTTTTTCATAGACCCTTCAATTGATCGTGATAAGGAATTAAAAGATGTTGATACAATTACTATTTCTTATACTTTTTTTAAAAATAAGGATTTATTGTGAAAAAATTATGTATATAATAGGGCAAAATTTAATGAAACTATTCACGTATTGAGAGACAACAATTATGAGTGAAACCCATACAAAAAATCATGACTATCATCTAGTTGATCCAAGCCCGTGGCCTGCAATTGGAGCTATTTCAGCTTTCATTACCGCAATCGGAGCTGTTTTATATTTTCATCAAGATAGTTATTGGCTTCTAATTTTAGGTCTCTTAGCAGTTCTTTATACAATGTACGGTTGGTGGAGAGAGGTGATCAAGGAAGCTCATAAAGGTGATCATACTCCAGTCGTTCAATTACACCTTAGATATGGTATGATTATGTTCATTGCCTCCGAGGTAATGTTTTTTGTTGCGTGGTTCTGGTCATACTTTGATGCTTCATTATATGCAGGGGAAGTTCAACAGTATCTAAGAACTGATTTAACAGGTGGACATTGGCCACCAGACCAGATCGCAACTTTTGATCCTTGGCATCTACCATTATTAAATACATTAATACTTCTAACATCTGGTACTGCTGTAACATGGGCACATCACTCATTACTTCACGATGATCGTAAAGGACTGAGGCTTGGCTTATTATTAACAGTTGCTTTAGGTGCAATCTTTACATGCGTACAAGCCTATGAATATAGTCATGCAGCATTTGATTTTAGTGGTCATATATATGGAGCAACTTTTTTCATGGCTACTGGATTCCATGGTTTTCATGTGCTCGTAGGGACTATATTCCTAATTGTATGCACATTGCGCGTAGGTGCGGGACATTTCAAGAAAGATAACCATTTTGGATTTGAAGCGGCTGCTTGGTATTGGCATTTCGTTGATGTAGTCTGGCTCTTCCTGTTTGCTGCTATATATGTTTGGGGAGCTGGAGATATTATCCCTCATTAATAATAAATATTTGCTAAGATTAATTGTATTTGCTTAAAAGTAATTTTTCACGTTTATATAAAATAGTTATATTAGGACTATGTCCTAATTGTGTTAACTCATCTACATTTACTAGTCTTTTTATTACAAAGAAAAAATGTGAAAACTGCTCAGAAGATTATTCTGGATATCATTTAGGCGATGCTGATACTTTTTTTGTTATTCTGATAGTTGGTGTAATTGTTATGGGTGGTATATTATACACAGAATTTAATTACAAACCTGATTTAGTTATACAATTAATTATATGGGTGCCAATGACAATACTCTTATCATTACTGATTAAACGACCTGTGAAGAGTTTATTTTTATGCTCAGCATATGAAATAAAAAAATCTAATGAAATGTAGAATGAGCAAACTTAAGTTATTAATATTAAACCTTTTTGTAATATTTACATTTGTTATACTGATTTGCCTTGGGTCATGGCAATTAGATCGTAAAGAACAGAAAGCTGAATTATTAGACCAAATCAAGCGAACCAGCTACGAAACTATCTTGTTAGATAATATGGAAATTACAGCAGAAAATTTAAACGATTGGTTATACAGGAAAGTAAGCATTGAAGGTAGTTACATGAATGGATTAGAGGCACGTGTTTTTGCCAACTTATCAAACCCAAGAGGAGAATTTGGTGGAGCTGGATACTGGATATTAACTCCTTTTCTAGTTAAAGATAATGACGTGTTAATTGTAAATAGAGGGTTTGTTCCACAACCAAACAATAGTAATTATCTAAAATACAATGATATAACTAATAACGTGTCAATTGAAGGATATATAAAAAGATTTGAGAAAAATAATATATTTACTCCTGAAGCAGATTTCACAGAGAAAATTACGTATTTATTTAATAAAGAGGATCTAAGTAAAATTTTTGGAATTGAAATAAAAACAATTTTTTATATTGATTTAATTGATACAAGCATTAGCTTACCTCAATCGAATGAAACAAAATTAACTTTCTCTGATAATCATCTATCATATGCAATTACATGGTATAGTCTTGCAACAGTATTGTTATTTATATATTTATATTCATTAATAATAAGTAGAAGAGAGATACGTTAAAATGCAATATATCAGTACACGTGATCAAAAGCATAAGTTTTCTTTTGAAGATATTCTTCTAAAAGGTCTTGCTGATGATGGTGGGCTCTTCATACCTGAGTATATTCCTGAACTGGATGAAAATCTAATTATAGAGCTACTCTCTAAAGACTATAAAAATATTACCTTTGAAATTGTCAAGCTTTTTGCTGGAGACACATTTGAAGTCACAAAACTATCACAAATGATTGATGAGTCCTATTCTAACTTTAGAGATAGGAGAGTGACACCATTAAAAATTATTGATGATAGAATATCTATTCTAGAACTTCATCATGGTCCTACACTAGCTTTCAAAGACCTAGCTATGCAGTTATTATCAAGGATGATAGAAGATGTATTAGATAGAAATAAAAAAAGGGCATCTATAATTTGTGCAACTTCGGGTGATACAGGTGGCGCCGCTGTATCAGCTTTTGCAAATAAAAATAACATTGATTTGTATGTTTTGTTCCCACAAAATAGGATATCAGAAGTTCAAAGAAGATTCATGACAACAAATACAGCTAGCAATGTACATGTTATTTCGATTGATGGCACATTTGATGATTGTCAGAATATTGTAAAAGCTCTATTTAAAGATAAAAAACTATCAGATAGTGTCCAACTAACTGCTGTTAATTCAATAAACTGGGCAAGAATAATGATTCAGATAATGTATTATTTTTCAGCTTTCAGTCAGCTTAATGATAAATCTAGTAAAATAAATTTTATTGTACCAACTGGTAATTTTGGTGATATTTTTGCGGGATATATTGCAAAAAAGATGGGTTTAAATATTAATCAGTTAGTTGTCGCTACAAATAAAAATAATATCTTAGAGGAATGTTTTAAATCAGGTGACTATGCGATTTCTGGAGTTATTCCTACAATTTCACCTTCTATGGATATACAGATTTCAAGTAATTTTGAAAGGTTACTATTTGATTTAGTTGGTAGAAAGTCAAAAATAGTTTGTGAAAAAATGTCAGATCTTGCTAATCACAATAGATTTAAATTAGATAATAATCAATTGACTCAATTTAGAGCTTCTTTTGGAGCTGGATCTTTAGATGATTCTGAGACATTAGATATAATTAGAAAAGTATATTTAGAATATGACGAAGTTATAGATCCTCACACTGCAGTTGCAATGGGAATACAATTTAAAAACAAATATACCCAGTCCGTTATTTTGTCCACCGCACACCCTGCAAAATTCCCAGAAACAGTTGATAAGGCTATCGGAAAATATCCCGAAATACCAATAGCTAATGTTAATATATATGAGCAAGAAGAAAGAATTATTTCAAAGAATAATAAACTAAATGAAATCAAAGAATATATTTTAAATAATTATAGGAAATAAGTAGATGTTAATTACAGATAGTAAGATCGATAATAATATTAGAGTAATATCACAATATATGCCAAATTTTAGTTCTGTATCCCTTGGTGTTTGGGCTGAGGTTGGATCAAGGAATGAGAAGAAGAGTGAGCAAGGTATATCACATTTATTGGAACATATGGCATTCAAGGGCACTAAATCAAGAACAGCAAAACAAATTGCCCTTGAGATAGAAAATGTTGGAGGGGATATAAATGCTTCAACAAGTGTGGAGAGAACATCATATTATGTTAGATTACTAAAAAATGACGTTGAGATTGGTATATCAATTTTATCTGATATTATACAAAACTCAGTATTTGATCCTATTGAATTGAGTAGAGAAAAGAATGTTATACTGCAAGAATTAGCTTCTACAATTGATTCACCAGATGATATGGTTTTTGAAAATTTCCAAAGTGCTGCCTACCAAGATCAAGCTATCGGCAGATCTATACTTGGAAATAAAGAGACCTTAATGAGTATTAAATCAGAAAATATAAAAGACTATTTGGATGATCATTATCATGCAGAAAATTTAACAATTGTAGCAACAGGAGCCATAAAACATGAAGAATTAGTGGATCTATGCAATAAATATTTTAACTCAATACCCAAAGGAGTAAAACCTCCCAGCAAAGATGCTGAATATAACCCTTCTGAGATTAGAGAAGAGAGGAATATTGAACAGGCTCATATTATATATGCATTTGAAGGTTGTTCATACTTCGCTGATGATTTGTATGTATCTCATATTTTTTCAAACATTTTAGGTGGCGGCATGTCATCTAGATTATTCCAAAATATAAGAGAAAAATTAGGGCTGGCATACAGTGTATTCTCTTTCTCAAGTTCATATAGAGATACTGGAGTTTTTGGGGTTTACTCTGCTACATCACCAGAAAAAGTTAATGAGTATAGTGAAGCTGTTGCAAATGAAATATTATCATCTAAATGCAATATTTCAGAGCAGGAAATAAATAAAGCAAAAAAACAGATACGAGCAGGATTGTTAATGTCATCAGAAAATCCAATGGCAAGAATGAACCAAATTGCACGACAAGTATCAATTTATGGTCGGGTTATTGATATCAATGAGACTCTAAATAAAATAGAAGCAATAAATTTGAACCATATAAAAGAATTTATTGAAAAGACATTTATTCCAGAAAAAATGACAATTAGTGCGCTCGGTGCTATTAAAACTCTTAGAGCTAAGGAAGATATAGTGAGCTTTTATAAATAATATCGGAGTCTTAACTTGGTATTCTATAAAAAAAATCAATCGATATCATCATCTGAGATCACGCTTAAATATCCATCAATTTTTGATTACAAAAGTTGGAAGGCTGTGAGGGAAAAGAGTAGAGATTTTTTAACTCCATGGGAACCAACCTGGCGACCTGGAGAACATAGTTTTAGTAGGTATTTGAAGTTACTATCAATTTATTCTCAGAAAAGAAAAAACAATCTCCAATATTCTTTTTTTATTTTTAACCCATACAATGAATTAGTTGGTGGTGTAAATGTTTTTAATATTAAAACTGGTATCTCACAAAGTTGTACACTTGGTTATTGGATTGGGCAAAATTACTCACGGAAAGGCTATATGAGAAATGCTTTGAAATTGTTAATTAAACAATTATTTGTAGAACTTAAATTCAACAGAATTGAAGCGGCGTGCATTCCTACGAATATTGCATCAAAAAACCTTTTGATTAATATTGGTTTTGAAGAAGAAGGATATGCAAAAGAGTTTCTTCGTATTAATGGAAAATGGGAAGACCACTTACTTTTTGGTCTCACAAAAAATAAATATAATGAAATTAATAATAGTCAAAAATATTAGAACTCTAGCCCATCTATTTTTTGCACTGTTTTTAATTACACTCGGTGTAATGAATAGATTAGTATTAGATGGTAGTAATGATGACTGGTATCATAATACCTATTCAAAAATACGGATTATTACATCCGAAGTCCGCGGCGGATTAACCTACATTGGTGTGGAAGTATTATTAGAAGATGATACTTATACTTATTGGTCAAATCCAGGTGACAGTGGAATTGAGCCCTCAATAATTATCAAGAACCAGCATATCAATGATTATTCTATTAATTGGCCTGCACCTAATCTCTTAAAAGATGAATTTGGCACTAATTATATTTTTAAGGACGCAGTTTTGATACCAATTACGATGTCACTCGAAAACTATGAATATGGAGATGATATTGTGCTAGATATGAATTTTGGTGTTTGCAATCTTGTTTGTATCCCTATCAAACAGACAATAACTTTTCAGTTAGATGATAAACCGACTAATTATAGTAAAATTAGCTATAAATTGATCCAAAATGCTTTAAAAGATATTCCGGATTATAGAAGTGATAATATTATTTTTATAAATGATATTATATTTTATGACATAAAATCAAATGATAATCTTCAAATTATCTTTAATGAAAGCATAGATGCCATTTTTCCATTAACTTCAGATGACTATTTTTTATCCGACAACCAATCCAAACAAAAAAAATATATGAATTATAATTTTACATTCAGATCATATGATGAAGATTTTAAGAGTAAGGATATTAAAATGACATTTCTAATAGAGAAAAAGGGACAATTCTTCTTAGAAGATTTTATTATAAACCCTTAAAATTACTTATTGCAGATGTTGCAAGATTATCTGCAATTTCATTTCCTATATTACCTTCATGTCCCTTTACCCATATCCAATTGATATCATGTTTATTAACCACCTCTAGAAGCTGAATCCATAAATCTTTATTCTTCACATCTTTTTTATTAGCATTTTTCCAGTTATTTTTCTGCCAATTGAATATCCATTTTGTTATTCCATCTTTAAGGTAAACAGAGTCCGTATATAAATTAACTTCAGAACTTTTTTTTAATATCTTTAATCCTTCAATTGCTGCAACTAATTCCATTCGATTATTTGTAGTATTTTCAGCAGATCCTGATAATTCCTTCACATTATCCTTATACTTAAGATAAGCTCCCCAACCACCAATACCTGGATTACCAGAACACGCTCCATCAGTATAGATTTCAACTTTATCAGTCATATACTCCATAGTCCTTTGCACTCATTACAGTTTGATGAAATTTTAATTTTGCATAATACTCAATAGGATCTTTTGGTATGACAAGGGCATTATCATCTGATTTATTCCAATCAATTAATCTTGTTAGTAAGAATCTCAGAGCGCTTCCCCTACACATTATTGGTAATGAGGCAATTTCTTGAGAAGTTAGTTCTTTAATTGAGTTATATCCTCGGAGTAAATACTTTGCCTTAGTAATATTGAATGAATTGTCTTGCTCGAAGCACCATGCATTTATAGATATACCAATATCAAATACGTATAAATCATTGCATGCAAAATAGAAGTCGATAACTCCACTTACTTCATCACCATTAAAAAATATATTATCAGGGAATAAATCACCGTGAATTATCCCACTCGGCAGGCCTGTAGGCCAATTTGTATTTAAATAATTTAATTCATCTTTAATTTCAGATTTTAGGGATTTTCTAATTTTAAAAGACTCATTTTTTATTGAGTCAAATAATTTAGGCAAATGTTTTTGAGATAGTTGATTATGACGCGTTATTTTTATTTCAGAAGTTTGTTCATGAAGATTTGCAAGAGTCTGTCCAACTAGGAAACAATTTTTATTTGTTATTTTTTGAGTAGACTTCCCACTCAAAAAACTAAATATTGCTGCATGTCGGTCATTTAAAACTTTGATATATTTACCACTTTTCATACTTATTGGTTTAGGACATACTATATTTCTATTATCAAGATAAACCATCAAATCAATAAAGAATGGTAAATCTGATACTGATACGCGGTCTTCATATAAAGTTAGGATATATTTGTTGTTTCTTGTCTCTAAAATATAGTTAGTATTTTCTACGCCCTCTGAGATCTCAGTAATGGACAAAATATCTTCTAACTCATAATTTTTATTAATAAAATTTTGAGCCTCAACTAGATTTACTTTGGTATATACCGCCATTTATTAATCTATCTTCTAATCTTGGGTAATTTAAAGGTTATTTTTTCTTCGGTATATGTATTGTTAACTAAATTAATTTTATATTTTTTCGAAATTTCTTTGATAATCCTTTCAACAATGACCTCAGGAGCCGATGCACCAGCAGTAATAGCTAGATTTTTGATATTATCTAAAACATCCCATTTTATTTTAGTTTCATCTTCTATAAGATAGCTAGCTTTGCAACCAGATTTTTTACCAACCTCAACTAATCGTTGAGAGTTTGAACTATGTTCTGAACCAACAACAAAAATGACTTCTGCTACTTTAGAAATATTTTTTACAACTTCTTGTCTATTGGTAGTTGCATAACATATATCATTTTTATGAGGTGATTTAATGTTTGGATATTTAGATTTTAGTAAATTAATGATCTCAATTGTATCGTCAACAGATAACGTTGTCTGAGTAATATAGGCTAATTTATTTATTTGATTGGGTATAAATTTTTTAGCATCTTCTATATCTTCTATTAATTTAATTGAGCCATTTGGTAATTGCCCAATAGTACCGATAACCTCTGGGTGATTCTTATGCCCAATTAGTATAATTTCATATCCATTATTATGAAGTTTTGTTGCTTCAATATGTACTTTAGAGACTAATGGGCAAGTGGCATCAATAATATTCAAATTATTATTCTTTGCGTCATTAATAATTGATTTAGCTACACCGTGTGCAGAAAATATAATTGGTTGCTTTGTATTTGGGATCTCATCTAATTCTTCAACAAAAATAACTCCTTTTGATTTCAGTTCATTCACAACAGTCTTATTATGAACGATATCATGCCGAACAAAAACAGGTGGTCCATACTCCAATAATGCTTCCTCTACAATCTGAATTGCTCTTTCAAC
Organism: Rhodobiaceae bacterium; assembly: GCA_002704755.1. GTDB lineage: Bacteria > Pseudomonadota > Alphaproteobacteria > Rhizobiales > TMED25 > TMED25. Next base: position 84,892 of record PAHC01000011.1, on the reverse strand, counting down.
TCCTGCGCAAAACCCCCTCGGATTTGCTAAATGTACATTTAATTCGTTTATTTTATATATTTCCTTTTAGTTTCATCTATTATCCACACAAGTATTCAACAAAGTATATTCATATGGATTTACAAATGATATTATGAATAATATATATAAGAAAATAATAGTTCAAATATATTTCACGAATAGTAAATGAAAAAATTTCTTCCAATTATATTACTCTTAATGTTATCAGCATGCGAGACAGTCTCAGATTTTAGCATGCCAAATCTTGGCATGCCAGATCTATCTAAATATAATATAAATCCGTTTAATAAAAATGTAGCCGAAGAAGTTGTTTGCCCAAAACCAATGATCCTTGCTGATGCCATCAGCATAAATGAGTTTATGGATTTTGGCTCTTTTGATGAGGCTAATGTTATTTATAGAGGAAGGATTGACAGAGTAGATTATGAATGCAATGTCGAACAAGATTATTCACTGGGAAATTTATATATAATTGGTACAATTTCTCTTGGACAACGAGCAATGGATAATTATTATGAACTGCCAGCATTCATAGCTATCGTAAATAATAAGAAAGAAGTTTTATCTAGAAAATACATAGACATTGATGTAGACATTCCCGATGGTGCTTCATTGGCCAGGTTTGAGTATGTTGTGAACAACTATAGACTCGATTTTGAACAATCCAAAAGATCTCAGGATTATCAAATTCTACTTGGCTTTAAACTGACAGCTGATCAAATAGAATATAATAAAAATAAATAATATTATTTAGTAATTTCTTTTATTCCGTTATCAATGATTTTATCGGAAGCTTCGCTATTAATATTATTATTTGATAAAGATTTATCAATTGCATCAAAAACAATATCAGTAATGTCATTCTTGATTTGATTGAGGGCTTCTACTTCAGCTCTTTTTAGCTTTTCATCAAGAAGTTTCTTTCTTCTTTCCATATTTTCATCAAACTTTGACTTTGCGTCTTTCTCGTAGTTTTTAGCTAATTTTCTTGCTTCATCAATAAGTGCTTTTGCATTTTTTTCGGCATCTTTATTTTTTTTCTGAAAGTCTGCCAACATAGCTTGAGCTTCTTCTCTCAACTTTTTAGCTTCATCGAGTTCGCTTCTTATCTTATTAGCTCGATTATCTAAAATTTTTGTAATCTGTCCGGGAACTTTGAAGTAAACAAGCAAAAGTATGAATAAGATAAAACCAATTGCTACCCATGTTGCGTCTTTTTCTAACATTCATTCACCTACTAGTTTTTCAACATTGTTTTTATTGAACTTTTTACATTATCTTGCTTAAGCGCATCAGCTCCAAGTATCTTATTAATAATATCAATTGCCACATCATTTGCTATTTGTTCTGAGTCATGCAAAACTTTCTGTTTTTTCATATCAAGATCGGCAATAAATCTAGATGCTAATTCAGCACTTTCTTGATCAAAAGTTTTTTTATCAGCTTCAATTTGTTTATTTAGTTTGTCTCTTGAAATTGCTAGTGTCTCTGAGGCTTTATTTTGCGCCTCTTTTATAGCATTTGTATATTTTAGTTGGGTTGCCTCAGAATCTTTCTTATAGTTTTCTGCATCTTCAAGATCTCGAGCTATTATATCTTCCCGTGATTCAATTACATTCGCAATCTTTGGCAATGCGAATTTTGCCATGACAATGTATAAAATGGCAAAAGAAACAATAAGCCAGAATATTTGCGAAGCAAAATATTCTGGATTTAACTGAGGCATATTTGATTCAGACATAAATACCTATCCGCTAATAAGATTACGTTATTATACAACGAATAGAAGTATCAGAGCGATAACAAGTCCAAAAAGTCCTGTCGCTTCAGCAAGGGCAAAACCTAATAGCAAGTTAGGGAATTGTCCCGGCGCTGCAGATGGGTTTCTTAGAGCACCTGATAAGTAATTACCAAAAATTGTTCCAATGCCTATACCTGCACCTGCTAGTGCTATTGTAGCAAGTCCTGCTCCAATTAATTTAGCTGCTTCTGGTTCCATTTTTATCTCCTTTTTTAATTTAATAACGATTAATGCTAATGCATGTGAATTGAATCATTCAAGTATATACAAGTTAAGATTGCAAAAACATATGCCTGTAAAAATGCTACGAGTATTTCTAATCCAGTAAAAGCAACGATAAAAGCTAACGGAGCTATACCGAGAGGGGAAATAAATAAATTCCCTGAAAAGAACATACCTGCAACAAAAAAGCCGAAAACCTTTAACATAGTATGTCCTGCCATCATGTTTGCAAATAACCTTACAGATAAACTTACTGGTCTAGTTAGATATGAAATAACCTCAATCACAACTAATAGTGGTAATAACGCTTTTGGCACACCACTGGGCACGAAGAAATTAAAGAATTTTATACCGTGCATAATAAACCCAATAAGTGTTACACCAAAAAATATAACTATAGCTAATGCAAAGGTTACGATTATATGGCTTGTGACTGTAAACGTATAGGGAATCATTCCAAGCATGTTGCAAAAAAGTACGAACATGAATAAACAGAAAATGAATGGGAAATATTTTTGACCCTCATCTCCAACATTGTCTCTAACCATTTTAGCAACGAATTCATATGACAATTCAGCAATAGATTGGAGTCTTGTTGGTATTGTAGCTCTCCCATTAAATGAAAAGAGTGTTAAGAAAATAATTAGGGCAACACTGAATACCATAAACAATGATGAGTTTGTAAAAGATAGGTTGAGCCCGAACAACTCAATATCAACCAGTTCAACGATGTCAAACTGATGCATTGGATCAGGAGCACCAGATTTTTCAGCAGCCATTATTTAATCCTCATTTTTACAACTAACTTATATATAAGTTTTAACATTTTTGGTAGTAAATTTATTATTTTTGATAAAAAAAATACACTAAATTGTGAATCAATTTAGTAATTAGCTTTCATCATATAATTGCTTTGATGTAGATATTGCAGTTTTTACTCCCGAAATAACTCCAAGAAGTAAAAAAATAATAAAAAATATTGGCTTTGTATTTAACCATTTATCTATATACCAGCCAAGAATTGCTCCAACAATCGACGCCACTACAAGCTCTGTTGAAAGTCTCATGGCAATAGATATTTGTTTCCCCCGTTTATTTTTTTGTTTAACGTCATTTGGGGTATGATTGAGTTTGTGTTTTTCAATCTTCTCAGCTATTTCTTTTAATTTTTCTTCTGCTGCACTTTTTTCATCACGCGACATTATTTTCTTTCACTATATTTTCTGCCTGATTTAGATCAACTGATAATATTACACTTTCTCCTCTTTTTGCCATTGTCACTCCATAGAGCCTGTCCATTCTTGACATGGTATAGGGATGATGAGTGACAATTAAAAATTTTGTTTGCGTACTTTTTGATAGTTCATCAAGCAGATCACAGAATTTTTTTACGTTATTATCATCTAATGGAGCATCAACTTCATCTAATATGCATATTGGTGATGGATTTTCCAGGAAAACTGCAATTATGAGAGCAATTACTGTTAGCGCCTGTTCGCCACCTGATAATAATGAAATTGTCTGGGGTTTTTTGCCAGGTGGCCATGCTATAATATCGAGCCCAGACTCAAGTATATCTTCTTCGGTATTTAATCTTAACTCAGCTTTACCACCATCAAATAATTTTTCGAATAATAATTTGAAATTATTATTAACATTTTCATAGGAGTTAAGTAATCTGGCTCTTGCCTCTTTATCTATTTCAACAATTCCTTTTTGAAGATTTTCAGTCGCAGACAGTAAGTCATCTCGTTCAATTTTGAGTTGATCATATCTATTTCTGACTTCAATGTATTCATCTTCTGCGGTAAGATTTACTGCTCCAATTTGCTCGCGTTGTTTATGTGCTGCGGCGAGTGCATCAATGATAGTCTCTTTATCTAATTCATAATTAAAATCATCAAGTAAATTATCTACATCAATTTCAAGATTGATTTTTATTTTATCTTTTAAATCAATCTTCTTTTCTTCCAGATTCTCAATCTGGGCTTTGGCATGCACTAAACTCTCTGACTCTCGAGATAAATTATTCTCTTGGATTTTAACATTCGCTAAATTAGCCTCAAATTCATTCTCTTTCATTAAAAGCTCTTCTTGGATTGTAAGCCTTCTTTTGGATAGATCTTGTATACTTAGATCAATTTCTTTTTGTTCATTCTCGAGCTGTGATGGGATATGTTGAAGTTTGTTCAGCTGAATATCCAAATTCTCTATTCGAGAATTTAACTCTTGAAGGTGAGAATCAGATTGAATTTTTCTATTTTCCCATGAATCTTTACTTGCAACAATATCTTCAAGATTCTTTTCAAGTTCTCTCTTTTCCTTCAATAAATTTTGAGTATTCGTTTCCTTCATATCTGCTATGGTTTTTGCATTATAAAACTCTTGCCTTATCTTAACCAAATCCTTTTCCAGTACATCAATATCATCTTGCTTTATTGTTTGTGTTCTTAGTGATTGAAGCCTGCTATTAAGACTCTTAAGAGTTTCATTTTCAGTATTAATTTTTGTCTTTATTTGCGTGGTTATATCTTGTGTCAAAATTATTTCATCATTAATCATTTGAAGTGAATTAATATTCTCCTGCTGTTCATTTATTTTAGCACTCCATAATTCTTTCAATTCTTTTTCTTTTTCTATTGTTAATTTATATTTTGACTCAATTTGCTTTTGTTGATTTTCTAATTTTATTATTTCAGTATTAATTATTTCTGTTTGATCTAGATTATTTTTAAAATTAATTTTGGCAGCTAATATATTGCTTGTTTCGTTGTTAATATTAATTTTTTTTATGAGCCCATCCCATCTAATAATCTTATCATCAGAATTTATAACTTGTTGTCCAGGTTCTAATAGTTCTAGTATCTTCTTAATATCTTTTTCTTCTGTAAAACCTGTAAATTTTAGGAATAAAGATATTTCCTTTGGTCCTTGAACAACCTCAGATAGTGGTTTGATAGATTTATCAAAATTATTTAAATGTGTTGCCTTTTTAAGTAGCCAATACTTTGTATTTTCATCTAATGTTGAGTTTTCTAAATCCTCAAGTATAGAGCTAACTAATAATTTATAGTTATCTTCAACATCAATTGAGTCAATAATTGAGTCTGATGTATCATTTTCCTTTAGGTAGGTTTCAATATTTTCTCTGGAAATAGTTAGTTGCTTATTCTTTAAATTTAGTTCACTAATTTGGTTTTTATTGTTTTGAATGTCTTCTAGTAATTTTTCTTTTAGGGATTCTTTTTCTGAGATATCAATTAATAATGTCTTTATATTGTTTTCTAACAATATTTGTTTTTCAATAAGACTCTGTCGATCCTTTTCATGCCTATTTTCCAATTTTATTTTTTTTTCGTCCTGCACCAGCCGATCTAATTCAGCAGAGTGATGTATTATCTCTTTTTCGATTTCATTAATTTGATTTTCAATTGTTGTTTTTTCGGTTTTTCTAACCACTAGTTTTGAAAGAAAGATATTATATTCTTCTTCGAGGGACTTATAGTTTTGTGTCGCATCTATAGATGACTCTATAACTTCATGCTCTATCCTATTTATCTCATTGAGATTTCTCTGTAGTTCCTCTTTTTTAATTGCTAATTTTTGCAATTGTTCTTTGTAATCTGCTCGGTTCTTTTCTTCTCTCAGAATATCTTGTTTTATTATTGATATTTGACTTTTTGTATTATTAATTCTTTCAGTAGTATATTGGATCTCATTTCTAATGTTTAATAAAGAACTACTCTTCTTTTGAATTTCCTCTGAAGTCGAATTGTAGTCATCTCTTATGGGTTGAATTTTTTTTTTAGATTACCCTCTTTGATTTGAAGTTCATTAATTTTGTTTTTTTGGAGTTGGATAGTATTTTCTTTGGTTGAAATTTGATTTTTTAATTCACTCTCTCTATCAGTCAATGCATTCCATTCAATTTGCAGTAATTCCTTTTCAAATTGTCTAATTTTTGATGCAATAATCTTAAATTTCTCTGCTTGGTTATACTGCCTTTTAAGTGAAGATAATTGAGTATTAATTTCGTTAATAACATCATTTATCCTTTCGATATTTGTTTTTGTAGCATTCAACCTTAGAATGGCTTCATGCTTTCTATGGTGTAGCCCACTTATTCCAGCTGCTTCTTCTAATATTTTCCTTCGCTCACTTGGTTTTGCTTCAATCAATTGGTTGATATTACCTTGCTTTACTATTGAAACTGAATGCGGTCCAAGTGAATTATCTGCGAAGAATAATTGGACATCTTTCGCTCTTTTTTCGATTGAGTTAATGAAATATTTTGAGCCTGAGTTTCTCTCTATTCTTCTTCTTATTTCAAATTCGTTATCAGAGTTATTTTTGCTTGATAATTTATTTTCTGATACAACCACAGATACTTCTGCAAAATTTCTGGAAACGCTTGTATCTGTTCCTGAAAAAATAACGTCGTCCATTTCGGACCCTCTAAGATTTTTGTATGAGGTTTCGCCCATCACCCACTGCAGACCATCAAGAATATTAGATTTTCCACAACCGTTTGGACCAACAATTCCTGTTAATCCGGGATATAGGTCTAATTCAGTGGGCTTATCAAATGACTTAAAGCCATGTAATTTAATTTTTTTTAATTCCATAATTGTGAGCTTTATGCACCCTCATAGTCAGCTAAAATTTTTTCTATCTCGGATTTGAAAAATGAGTAGGGTTTGTTTCCTGAAATCACTTTATCGTTTATAATAAAAGAGGGGGTAGAATTTATTTTATAATCTTCTATAGCTTTTTCTTTAACAGCAATTATATCATCAAGTAGTTTTTGATCGCTTAGACAAGCATCAAATTCATTGCTATCTAGTCCTGCTTGCTTTGAAAAATTTTTTAGTTCAACCAGGGCGTTTTCTGACATCCATCTATCACGGTTTTTAAATAATATCTCAATAAATGCCAGGGATATTTCATTATCCACACATCTTGCGAGCATTGAAGTTGCCATAGCTAGTTTGTCTAGAGGAAATTCTCTAAAAATAAATCTAACTTCACCTGTATCAATGTGATTTTTTTTCAAATCTGGATACGTCATATTATGAAAATCAGCACAATGGGAGCATGTCATAGACGCATACTCAATAATTGTAATAGGTGCGTTTGGGTCTCCAAGAGTTAGTTCTTCAAGGGATGCATTAATTATTTTAGACTCCATTTCTAAAAAAAATTGAGATCCTATGTTATTAGTGTTATCCATAGTGTGCGAAACTACGTCTTCTGTGGTTTCTGTATGTGAATTAAATGTAAAATAAAAAATGGATAATAAGCAAACTATTGCAACAGATGAAATTAATATATTGTTTTTTTTCATTTTTATGACTCCTGTATATTACGCCCAAGTCTTTCTAGAGCATTCTTTAAATTATCATCTTTGATTCCTTCAGTATTTATTTTAATTTGACCTGACGGAGATTTATTATAATGGTTATTAATTTTATTTACATGATTAGTATTATTTGATTTGTTTTTGCTCTTAATTATAATTTGTGAGATAAAATCAACGCCATATAATTCATTTATTCTATTAATAATATTATCTGTATTGTACGTAATTTCGAGAGCTCGCGTACTATCAACATCTATGTGGAGTTTTCTTACCAATACTCTTTCATCATTCACATATTTATACTCTTTTGTAATTTTATTTGGTTTTACGAAGTCACTATACTCATTACCTAGCGCAATTCTCCATAATTCATTTAGTTCACTTGTCTTTTTCCCATATTTTTTTTCAAATGGACTGATTATATCACGAACAAAATTACTTACGTGTAGTCTTACGTTCCTATTTCTAAAATTGTAAATATTATCGTTTATTGACATATTAAAATCTTTTTACCTATTCTATATAATATAATATTCTTATTTCAAAAAATGTACAAACCAAACGATATTACATACCCATTAATTTCATGGTATAAGTCTAATAAAAGGGATCTTCCGTGGCGTCGAGATTATAATGATAAAAACTCACCTTATTTTGTGCTGGTGAGTGAGTTTATGCTTCAACAAACAACCGTTTCTACTGTAATTGGATATTTCGAAAAATTTATTAATAGATGGCCTACATTACTTGATTTATCAAATGCTTCGGAAAATGAAATTATTCAATCATGGTCGGGCTTAGGGTATTACTCTAGAGCGACTAATCTATTAAAAACATCTCAAATAATTGCTAATGATTTCTCATACAATATACCAGATAATATTGAGGTATTAAAAAAACTCCCAGGAATTGGGTTGTATATGTCCTCATCGATTGTATCAATTGCCTACAATCTCCCCTCCAAAGCAGTTGATACAAACATTCAAAGAGTGCTTACTAGATATTTTCAATTGGATTATTCTAATCCAGGGGTAAATAGAAAAAATGTTGAAAATTTAGTGGAAGAATTAACATTAAATGCTTCACCCAGAGATGTTATTCAGGCGTTAATGGATTTGGGTTCTTCCATTTGTAGTGTAAATAATCCATCATGTAACATTTGCCCAATAAGAGAGCATTGCAAAGCAAGTTCAAAAAAAACTTTTGATTTTAGAAATAATAAAGATTTAAAATCATTACCAAAAAGATATGGTAACGTATTTGTAATTAAAAATAGAGTTGGTGAATACTTAATTTCAAAAAGACCGGACAAAGGAATACTTGCAAAAACTTATCAATTTCCAACAACAGATTGGGTTGATAATCGAAATAATAAAGAATTAAATCCCAACTTCAACAAAAAGGACATACGCCATATTGGTGTTGTTCGCCATAGATTTTCACATTTTCAACTGCAATTAAATGTAATTGAAATACCATTCAGCAATTATCAATTGCTTGATAATTATACATTCCAAAATTCAGATTGGGTTGCTCTTGGGAGTATAGATAATTTAGGATTATCGAGTTTGATGAGGAAGGTTTTGCAATTAATTAAAGACTAATTTATTTTTTGGTCTAAATTAGATTTGATTTCCTCTCTGAGGTTATCTAAGGGGAATAAGTTATTATTTCTGAGATAATGCCAATAGGTCCACCCATTGCAGCTTTCCGTGCCTTGATAGTGAGCACCAATTTTATGGATGGAGCCAACTATCTCATTAGATTGTAAAGATCCATCTGCTTTAACAATTGCTACATTTTTTTTCTTGCAGCAATATAGTTTCTCTCCAATTTCAATATATCCTCTTTCAACTAATACTCCAAAAGGTATCCTTACTTGGTCTCTTTTTGTAGCTTTAATATCTATTGCGTCAGGGCTCGGTTTGGATGTATTCTTAATTCTTTCATTAGCGGCTGTAATATACTCCGGATTATTTTCAATTCCTATCCATCTTCTACCGAGTTTTTTAGCTACAACTGCAGTTGTTCCGCTACCGAGAAAGGGATCTAGAATTATAGCATTTGGATCTGAAGATGAAAGTATGATTCTATACAATAATGCTTCAGGCTTCTGTGTTGGATGTATTTTATTTCCATCATGATCTCTTAATCTTTCCTTACCATTACATATTGGAATGGTCCAATCAGATCTCATTTGGATATTATCATTCAATGATTTTAAAGAGTCATAATTAAATCTATATCTGGAATTCTTATCCTTTGCTGCCCATATAATCGTCTCATGTGCATTTGTAAATCTTCTACCTCGAAAATGTGGCATTGGATTGGTTTTTGACCATATTATATCATTTAGAGTCCAAAAACCAAAATTTTGCATCATGTAACCAATACGGAAGATGTTGTGATAACTGCCAATAACCCAAATTGAACCAGATGGTTTTAAGACTCTTTTACATTCGTAAAGCCATTCTTTGGTAAATTCGTCATAAGATTTAAAATCACTAAACTTATCCCAGTCTTCAGTAACTGCATCAACCTCACTATAATCCGGCCTGTAAAGAGTATCATTTAATTGTAAATTATAGGGTGGATCCGCAAATATTAAATCAATGGAGTCATCTGGTAATTTCTGCATGGTTGCATAACTGTCACCATGAAGGATCTTATTGATTAGTTTTTTTGGTATCTCGTTTGATATTTTCTTTAACATCTTGTTGCTAAAATTATTTTTTTATATATTGACAACAAAAAGTTATTATTTTCTAAATTATTACTTTTTTTTAAGTTTGTTTATTGGTTTAAAGGTCTTTCTATGTAGTTCGATTATTCCAAATTCTTCAATTTCACTGATATGTAAGGATGTTGGATAACCTCTGTGTTTTGAAAATGAAAAACTTGGATAAATAAATTCAAATTTTTTCATAATCTCATCTCTAATATACTTTGCTATAATTGATGCTGCAGCAATTGATAAAGATTTTCCATCTCCTCCTATAATAGGAACGTTCTCTATTTTGTTATTTATTGTGAAATTACCATCAATCAGCAGCATATCAGGTTTTTTATTTAACATCATTCTGGCTAGATTCATTGCATATTTTGTTGCGTTCAAAATGTTTATACTATCAATACACTCAACATCTGCGACTCCGATACCAACATTTGATGACTTAATTATTTCAAAGTATAAGTTTTTACGTTGAGTATCGGATAGTTTTTTTGAATCATCTATGCCAGCTGGGATATTTTTTTGATCAAGAATTACAGCCGCTGCCACAACTGGCCCAGCAATTGGACCTCGTCCAGCTTCATCCAAACCTGCAATAATTTTATAACCTTTACTGTTATAATTATTTTCAAAATCTAATGAGGGCTTCTTTTCAATTAGCATTTTAATTGTTATTTCTCGGAGAGCCTTGGGATGATCTCAACAAGATTGCATGGTTTATGATTAATATTTAATTGATGTTTTAAAATTCCATCCCATGCATCTTTGCATGCATTCGTTGACCCTGGAAGGGAGAATATATATATATTTTTATATATTCCACCAAATGCCCTTGATTGTATTGTTGAAGTTCCAATTTTGGTTGAACTAATTTGATGAAAGAGAGCTGCAAAACCATCAATTTTTTTTTCTAAAAGTGGTTCTATGGCTTCTGGGGTTTTATCCCTTCCAGTAAGTCCAGTTCCACCAGTAGTGATTATCACATCTGCTGCATTTTCGGATGTCCATTCATTAAGAACATTACGTATCTCTTCAATACTATCTTTTATGATTATCCTCTTGAATATTTCATGTCCACTTTGCTTAATTGCTTCTGACAGATATGCACCTGAAGTGTCATTGTCAAAATTTCTTGTATCAGAGATGGTTATTATACCTATTTTTAAACTTATAAATTTATCTTTCTCTTCACTCATGAGTAGTTTCCATTTTTATTTTTATTAATATTTTCTTTTATAAATTTTAAATCTTCCCAAGCAAGTCTCTTGAGTGATGGTTGTTTAATTAATAATCTTGGATGAAAAAGAGCAAATACTGGTGTAGAAGAATATTTACAATTAAGTTTTTTTCCACGTGAGTCCATAAGATTACAATTTCTTTCCATAATTGATGTTAGTGCAAGATCACCCAAAGTGATGATGTATTTTGGAGCAAGTATTTCTATTAATCTTTTTACGGCTGGCATGCAATCCTCTATTTCATCTTCAGTTGGATTTCTATTACCTGGTGTACGCCAAAAGAAAATATTCATTATTGAATTATGATTTAAATTTATATCAATAGCATTTAACATTTTTTCCAATAATTCTCTCTCATCTGAGCTAAGAATATTTGTTTTTGAGTCTTGTTCAATAGAATTTGTGAAATCATTTACGATTAAGAAATCTGGGTTGCTATTCCCTTCAAGGATCGAAGAATGATTTGAATATTTTTTCAGACCTGATAATGGTTTTTCATCAATATATTGTATAATATTTGAGAGAGATGTTAGAACTTCTATTTCTTCTAAATGGGGTATAACTTTATTTTGTTTTTTTTTATCAATTGGTTCTTTCTTGAATGAAAGAGCAATATTTTCCTGTTGGCACCAATCAAGTAACAAAATTTTCTGTAGATCTCTCATTGTTAGTTTATTTTTTTATATTTATTCTATTAATTGTAACTATTATTAATGCAATTAATATAAAAAAAATTATAATTGTTAAAATTGGACGTTAATTAATGAAGAGATCAAAAAGGTAATAATGAGTGAAGAGCAATCAAGAGATTCAATTGAAGTAGATGTTGTAATTATTGGTGCTGGACCAGCTGGGCTAGCAACTGCAATAAGGCTTAAGAGCGAGGCACAAAAGCAAAATAAAGATATTAATGTTGTGATACTAGAAAAAGGATCGGAAGTCGGGGCGCATATCTTGTCTGGTGCCGTCATCGATCCAATTGGACTCGATAATCTATTACCTAATTGGAGAGATATGGAACCACCAGTGATGGATGAAGTTGTAGATGACAGATTCTATGTTTTGGGACCAGCGGGGAGACTTAGGATTCCAAATTTTCTTTTGCCTAGATTGATGTCAAATCACAAATGTTATGCAACAAGTTTATCAAATGTAGTCAAGTGGCTTGGCAGCATTGCACAGTCGATGGGAATTGATATATACCCTGGATTTCCAGCAGCCGAAATAATATATGAGAACGATATCATAAAAGGTGTGGTTACCGGTGATTTTGGAATATCAAAAGATGGAAACAAAAAAGATTCCTATATGCCAGGTATGGAAATCAGAGCAAAATATACAATTCTTGCAGAAGGTGCTCGCGGTCATTTAACGAAACAAATAATTAAAAAATACAATTTAGATAAAGACTCAGATTTTCAAAAATACGGTATTGGAATAAAAGAATTATGGGAAGTACCAACAGATAAACATAAACCAGGATTAGTTCAGCATACAATGGGTTGGCCATTGGATAGTAAAACAGGTGGTGGCTCATTTATGTATCATTTTGACAAAAATCTAGTTTCAATAGGTTTTGTTGTGCATTTGAACTATTCAAATCCAAACCTTTCACCTTTCGAAGAAATGCAAAGATTTAAAACACACCCATCGATAAAAGAATTTTTGGAAGGTGGAAAGAGGATTTCATATGGCGCAAGGGTTATCAATGAAGGTGGGTACCAATCCGTGCCAAGATTAACATTTCCTGGGGGGCTGCTTGTTGGTTGTGCTGCTGGATTTGTTAATGTTCCACGAATTAAGGGCTCTCACAACGCTATCATGAGTGGTATATTAGCCGCTGATGAGATGATTAAGAAATTTGTAAGTGGTCAGACAGAGGAAGAGTTAGTCGAATATCAAGAAAGTTACGATAAAAGCTCAATTGCTAAAGAGTTGTCTAAAGTTAAAAATGTTAAGCCTCTATGGTCAAGATTTGGAACTTTTATAGGTATAGCTCTTGGTGGTTTGGATATGTGGTTACGTGATGTTGGTATTAATATTCCAATTACTTTATCCCATAAAAAACCAGATCATGAATCAACAATACATATAGACAATGCAAAAGTAATTGAATATCCAAAACCAGATGGAGTAATTACATTTGATAGGCTTTCTTCTGTATATTTATCTTCAACAAATCATGAAGAGGATCAACCCATACACCTAAATGTTATGGATTCAACTCTACAATTAAAAAGCGAATATCAGGAATATGGTGGACCATCAGCAAATTACTGTCCTGCTGGAGTTTATGAATGGATAAAAGATGAAAATGAAACAAGACTTCAAATTAATGCACAAAACTGTGTGCATTGTAAGACTTGTGACATTAAAGACCCAAATCAAAACATAAATTGGCAGGTCCCAGAAGGTAGTGGAGGACCAAATTATTCTAATATGTAGTTTAATTTTATTTTCATGAAATCAACTTCTTTTTTATCCGCTTTTGCTAAAATTAACTTAGATTTGAAAGTATTGAATAAAAGAGATGATGGGTATCATAATATTGAGAGTATCATAGTTTTTCTAAACTTAAGTGATACAATTAAAGTCAAAAGATCATCAAAACTATCGGTAAATTTTGATAGCCCCTTTGAAGAAAATATATCCCAGAAAAATAACACCATAATAAAAATATATGAATATTTTTTAGCAAATTATCCAAACTTACATAAGTATTCAATCCATGTTGATAAAAAAATACCTATATCTGCAGGTCTTGGGGGAGGCTCAGCTGACGCTGCATCATTTATGAGGTTTTTAATCAAGGATAATAACATTAATCCTAATGATATTAATTTAGACTCAATCGCCAAAAGAGTGGGCGCAGATATTCCTGTATGTTATACAAATTATTCTGCAAGAGTTTCAGGTCTGGGTGAGCATATCAACAGGGTGAGTATTAATTTTCCATTATATGCTTTGATTGTATACCCAAATATTTCAATGTCTACGAAGTGGGTTTTTGAAAATTTTATGAATAAAAAAACAGATGAAAAAATTATAACTTTGAAAGATGATTTGAGTATTGAAAATTTAAAGGATTCAAAAAATGATCTTCAAGATATTGTTGTAAAAAAATATCCCATTATTAATGATGTGATAGACAAAATAAAAAGAACAAGAGGATGCATTATTTCAAGAATGACGGGCAGTGGTTCCACCTGTTTTGGGTTATATAAAGAACATGAAGATACGGTTGAAAGTGAGAAATATTTAAGAACTATCTATCCAAATTTTTGGATAAAATCCGTTAGGATTAAAAATTAAATATTTCTATTATAGGAGAAATGGGCACCATCAATCATTGCCTTTTTGATATCGTTATCATGGAAGCAATCTAGGCATTTGATTGCTTTGTGAGCATACTTTTCAGCTTCAATCAAAGTCTCTTTAATTGCCCCGGTGGTCAGTAGCATATCCCTAGCACATTTAAAATCATTTTCATCGCGCTGCTTTTTTTGCATCAATTTTTCCCACCATGTTCTATCCTCAACTCCAGCTTTCCCAATCGCAACGATGATAGGATACGTTATTTTGCCTTCATAAAAATCATCGCCTAGGTCTTTACCAATGTCACTGTTATCTAAACTATAATCAAGAGCGTCATCTGTAAGCTGAAAAGCAATCCCCAAGAATTGTCCAAAGTCCCTTAGTTGTTTTGCATATTCTTTTGGTGCATTTGAAATGATTGCACCTATTTCAGCTGCAGCACTAAATAACTTTGCGGTTTTGTGATCAATTATTTTAAAATATTGTTCCTTAGTTAATAGCAGTTGATTTGAATAAACTAGTTGCATAACTTCTCCCTCTGCAATTATTGCTGCAGCATTGGATAAGACCTCAAGGGCTTGAAGGGAGCGTGCGTCAACCATCATTTTAAATGCTTCACCAAGAAGGTAATCTCCTACCAGAACACTCGCTTCATTTCCCCATAGCATTCTTGCTGATATTTTTCCTCTTCTCATGCGGCTATCGTCTACCACATCGTCATGTAATAAAGTTGCTGTATGCATGAATTCAACACTTGCAGCGAGTGTGATGTAGTGCTCATTATCACAATTACAAAGTCTGCTTGAAGCAATCGTAAGCATTGGTCTTAATCTTTTCCCACCAGAAGAAATGAGATACTGTGAAATTTTTGGTATCATCTCTGTGTTTGACATGGTTCTCTGTATTATAAGACTGTTGACTTTTTCCATATCTGCTTCAGTTAATGAAATTAGTTTTTTTATGCCAATGTCTTTATTAATCATCAAATATCTCAATTTTTATTTACATAAGGTATAATTTGTTTTTTGATATTAATAAACAAATTTTAATTTTAAAAAATGGATAAAACTATAAATATTGACACAACTACCAGGGATAAATTTCTTGATGGGAAAATTATAATAGAACAACTCAAGGATGGCGGAAGATCTGGATCAGATACGATACTACTCTCAGCAGCTGTACCTGCAAAGTTTGGAGATTTTGTATTAGAAATTGGTACCGGGAATGCAACTGCATCCATAGCTCTCGCTCATTTTGTAAAAGATATTAAAATTGTGGCTATTGATAATGATGATACGAATGTTTTGCTTGCACAAAGAAATGTTCAATTAAATGATATGAATAATCAAATTACAATAAAAAATTTAGATATTTTAGACACTAAGATAAGATCACATTTATTTAGTTCAAAAAAGAATATTTCATTTGATCATATATTTATGAATCCTCCATATTTTGATAGTAAAAAGAATATCATTCCAACATCTCATCATAATAAAATTGCTAAAACTTTTTCAGTAAATGATTTGCCTAAATGGATTGATGCGGCCAATAATTTATTGAAACATAATGGAACACTTACAATCATAAATAAGGTTGAAAACTTGTTGAGTATAATTAATACTCTTGGACATTACGGTAGTGTAAATATATTACCGTTAACTTCTAAAAGGAGAAAAGATGCAGATAGGATTATTGTTCAGTTAAAAAAGGGTTCAAAATCAAAAGCACGATTGCTATATCCATTGATTATGCATAATGAAAATGGTCATTACACAGATAATGTTGAGAATATTCTGAGAGGTAATACTAGATTTGATATTCAACAGTTGAATTATAAGCATCAATAGCAGTAAAATTTAAAAAAAATTGTATAATAAATATTTATCCTATATAGATAATAAATCTTGTCATTAATTTCAGATAGCTAGAGTTATGGCTAATAAAAATAATACATTGAAAGATCCTAGTAATTCATTCCAGGATTTAATTCTAATGCTTCAGGATTTTTGGGCTCAAAATGAATGCGTTATTCTTCAGCCTTATGATATGGAGGTAGGCGCTGGAACTTTTCATCCTGCCACAATATTGAGAGCGCTTGGAAGTCAAAAGTGGAACGCTGCATATGTTCAACCATCAAGAAGGCCAACCGATGGAAGGTTTGGAGAAAACCCAAACAGATTACAACATTATTATCAGTTTCAAGTAGTATTAAAACCATCCCCAAATAACATCCAGGACCTCTATCTTAATAGCCTTGAATATATCGGAATTGATAAATCAAAACATGATATAAGATTTGTAGAGGACGACTGGGAAAGTCCAACTCTTGGTGCATGGGGACTTGGATGGGAAGTTTGGTGTGATGGGATGGAAGTATCACAATTTACATATTTTCAACAAGTATGCGGGTATGATTGTAAGCCAGTAACCGGTGAACTAACATATGGGTTGGAAAGATTAGCTATGTATGTTCAGGGTGTTGATAATGTATATGACTTGAATTATAACGGTCTACAAAATGAAAAAAAAGTAACCTATGGAGATGTGTTCAAAGAAGCTGAGCGTGAGTATTCTGATTATAACTTTAATCACGCAGACATAGAACTTATTGTAGATCAATTTGATAAAATTGAAAAAGAGTGTAAAAGACTTGCCGATCTAAACCTTGCTTTACCAGCATACGATCAATGTATCAAAGCATCACATTTGTTCAATTTATTAGATGCACGTGGTGCGATATCTGTAACAGAAAGACAGTCATACATCCTAAGAGTAAGGTCGTTAGCTAAAAATTCAGCTGATGCGTGGATGAATACAAGAGATTTTTAGTGTAGGTGCTCATATGGCTAACTTTGTCCTAGAACTTTTATCTGAGGAAATACCCTCAAGAATGCAAAAAAATGCTTCCAAGTATCTTGAGAATGAGTTTATTCAAAGGATAAGTGAAATTGGATTAAAATATGAAAAAATTAGATCATTTTATTCATCTCGAAGATTAACGATAATCGTAGAAGGAATGGAGCTCTATAGTGAGGAGATCGAAGTTGAGAAGCTTGGTCCAAGAGTTGATGCTCCAAAAATTGCGATCGATGGTTTTTTAAGATCATGTGGTACAAAATCAACTAAAGATTGTACCATAATCCATGATAAAAAAGGTGATAGATATCAATTTACCCAAAAAACTCCATCAAAGTTTGCACCAGAAATACTTCCCTCACTTATTACAGAGATAATCACTAAATTCCCATGGCCAAAATCAATGAGGTGGGGTAGTGGAAGTCTCCGCTGGGTAAGACCTCTTAGAAATATTCTTGCTCTAATATTTGACAAAACAAAAATTATTCCAGTAGATTTTGATATTGAGGATATTAGTTCAAATAATTCTACTTATGGTCATAGGTTCCTTAACAATAATCAAATATCAATCAAATCTGTAAAAAATTATTTAGAAGAATTACATAAAAATTATGTGATACTGGACGTAGATGATAGAAAAAATGAGATACTATCTCAACTAGAGCAAATAGAGCGGCGGCATGACTTAAAAATTCTGATGGATGAAGATTTGCTGGATGAAGTATCAGGATTAGTTGAGTGGCCAATTGTTCACATAGGGAATTTTGAAGAAGCATTTCTTGAACTTCCCAAAGAAGTATTGATTACATCAATGAAAAGCCACCAAAAGTATTTTTCCGTTGTTGATAATAAGACTGGTGAAATTACTAACAAATTCATTTTGGTGTCAAATATTGACTCAATGGATAAAGGTAAATTCATTATTAATGGAAATGAAAGAGTATTATCGGCAAGATTATATGATGCAAAATATTTTTGGGATCGTGATAATGCACAACCCCTTATTGAAAAAAGTGAATTGCTTGAAAATGTTACTTTTCATAAGCAGATAGGCACTTTATCAAATAAGATTGAACGAATTGGCAACATTGCTCAGAAAATATCAACTATTTTAAACATAAAAGATGAAAACATCTTATTGGCATCAAAACTAATTAAGAATGATCTTTTAACAGAAATGGTAGGTGAATTTCCTGAGTTACAAGGTGTAATGGGAAGGTATTATGCGCTCAATCAGGGATACGATAAGAGTGTGTGTGATGCTATCTATGAACATTATCTGCCAAATTCTCCAAAGGATAAAGTTCCTACTAATTATTTATCTTCTGTTTTATCTATAGCTGATAAACTTGATAATTTAGTGTGTTTCTGGTCAATTGGTGAGAAGCCAACAGGTTCAAAAGATCCATATGCACTGAGAAGATCTGGTAACGGTATAATTAGAAATATTATTTTGAACAACCTGGATTTAAATTTTGATCATTTAATCGAAGAATTATTCATAGAGACAAATATATGTAATCAAGGAGATGCACCTTCACTTTCTTCAGATTTAGTTGAATTCTTACTTGATAGGTACAGAACTTTTCTAAGTGACCAACAAATTGATATTCAGATCGCGAATGCAATAATAGCGGCTGATAAAACATCTAATTTTTACAGAATAAACTCAAAAATTAAGATGATTAATGATTTTGTCCAGACAAATGAAGGGCAAGAACTTTTTAGATCCTTAAATAGGATAAAAAATATTATTGATAGTGATTATTTGGATACTAAATTTGAAGATATTTCAGTCAATTTATTTCAAAAAGAAGAAGAAAATAATTTATACACAGGCATACAAAAACTTACTAAACAAAACATTAAATCTGATGATATAAATGAAGCAAAGAATTTTTTGTACCAGCTGTCAATTCTGACTCCTGAAATTAATAATTTTTTTGATAATGTGGTTGTAAATCATGAAGATGAAAAAATTAAAACCAATAGAATAAATCTATTGGCTTCAGTTTTGTTTCTTTTGCAACAGATTGTAGATTTAAAGCTAGTTGATATAAAATAAAATCTAAAGGATATATTATGAGTAGATGGGTATATGTTTTTAGCAAGGAAATGACTGACGGTGACGCAGATATGCGTAATCTCCTAGGTGGTAAGGGTGCTAACCTTGCGGAAATGTCTAAACTGGGGCTACCAGTTCCTCCTGGGTTTACTATTACTACAGAGGTTTGTAACGAGTTTTATGCAAATAACAAAAATTTTCCTGATGATTTAGATGAACAGGTTGCTGATGCAATTGCCAAAATAGAAGGTCTAGTAGATAACAAATTTGGCTCTAATGAGAACCCACTATTAGTCTCTGTAAGGTCTGGTGCGAGATCATCAATGCCAGGTATGTTAGATACTGTTCTCAATCTTGGTCTTAATGATAAAACTGTTATTGGGCTGGCCAAAAAAAGCGGTGATGAGAGGTTTGCCTATGACTCATATAGAAGATTTATCCAAATGTATTCTGATGTTGTTTTAAATATAGAGCACCATTATTTTGAAGATATACTTGAGGATTATAAAGCTGAAAATAATTACCTACTAGATACAGATTTAAATGGTGCTGATTGGAAATTAATAGTCTCATTATATAAAGAAAAAGTAAAAGAAGTGATAGGAAAAGATTTTCCACAAGATGTTAATGAGCAGCTATGGGGGTCTATATCATCCGTATTTCTATCATGGCAGAATAATAGGGCGATTACATACCGAAAATTAAATGATATTCCAGATCATTGGGGTACAGCTGTAAATGTTCAAGCCATGGTATTTGGTAATTTAGATGACAACAGTGCTACGGGTGTTGCTTTTACAAGAAACCCATCAAATGGTGAGAATAAATTTTATGGAGAATTTCTAATAAATGCTCAAGGTGAAGATGTAGTAGCAGGTATTCGTACACCACAGAATATAACTGAAGAGGCAAGAATAGAGGCAAACTCTGATGCTGTATCGCTCGAAAAACTTATGCCAAATATTTATCAAGACTTGATTGGGTTAGCAAATAAACTTGAAAAACACTATCTTGATATGCAAGACATTGAATTTACAATTCAACAAGGAAAACTATGGATATTACAAACACGCTCGGGTAAAAGAACAACTTCTGCTGCTATCAAGATAGCTGTTGATATGTATGAACAAGGAGTAATATCAAAAGAAATTGCAATTTCAAGGGTAGATCCAAGTAGCCTTGACCAATTACTTCATCCCACAATTGATGAAAGCGAAGAACTAAACATAATTGCCACTGGTTTACCTGCATCACCAGGGGCTGCTTCGGGTAAAATAGTTTTTAACGCAGATGATGCAGAGAAAGCTTCAAACGACGGCGAAAAAGTTATCCTAACAAGAATTGAGACAAGTCCAGAGGATATACATGGCATGCACGCAGCTCAAGGAATACTTACAACCCGTGGAGGAATGACAAGTCATGCAGCAGTTGTAGCTCGGGGTATGGGCAGGCCATGTATCTCGGGTGCAGGATCTATAAGAATTGATTATGAAAATGAGTTGCTCATAGTTGGTAATGAGAAATTTAAGTCAGGAGATATTATCACAATCGATGGTACAAATGGTAATATTATCAGCGGTGAAGTCAAAATGAAGGACCCTGACCTGTCAGGTGATTTTGAAAAAATAATGAAATGGGCAGATGACATTCGTAAGCTAAGAATTCGTGCTAATGCAGAAACAAAACTTGATGCTAGTGTTGCAAAGAATTTTGGTGCCGAAGGTATAGGGTTATGCCGAACTGAACATATGTTTTTTGATGAAGGTAGAATAAATTCTGTTAGAGAAATGATTCTATCAACAGATGAGCAAGCAAGGAGGGTTGCCTTGTCTAAGTTGTTGCCAATGCAAAAGAATGATTTCATTGAGTTATTTGAGGTTATGGGTGACTTGCCAGTAACTATAAGATTGCTTGACCCACCATTACATGAATTCTTACCGCATGAGGAAAATGATTTTGAAGAAGTTGCATCTTCTCTTAATACATCAGTTGAAAATTTGAAAGATAGAGTTACTGAACTTATTGAAACTAATCCTATGTTAGGTCATCGTGGTTGTAGACTGGCAATTACATACCCAGAAATACCTGAAATGCAAGCAAAGGCTATTTTTGAAGCAAGCGTAGAAATTTATAACAAGACTAAAAATATAATTTGTCCAGAAATAATGGTACCACTAATTACTTCCAGAAAGGAACTTGAGATTGTTAAGAGCGTGATCGATAAAGCAGCTCAAGACGTCATGCATGAGCATAACATCGAACTAAATTATACTGTTGGAACAATGATTGAACTCCCTCGGGCAGCCCTAAAGTCTGATGAAATAGCCGAAGTTGCCGATTTCTTTTCATATGGGACCAATGACCTGACACAAACTACTTTTGGGATAAGTAGGGATGACTCTTCAAAGTTTCTGCAGGAATATGTAGATAAAAATATCCTTGAAAAGGATCCTTTTGTATCAATAGATATAGAGGGGGTGGGTGAATTAGTAAAAATTTCTGCAGAAAGAGGAAGAAGGATTAAACCTGGAATTAAACTTGGTATATGCGGTGAGCATGGTGGTGATCCTAAATCAATTATCTTTTGTGCAAATAATAATTTAGATTATGTTTCATGTTCTCCATATAGAGTTCCTATAGCCCGTCTAGCTGCTGCGCAAGCTGAAATTAAAAAATAGTTTTTAGAGAATATGCAAACTTAAATCAAGCGCAGGTGATGAGTGAGTTAATCTTCCAATGGATATATAATTTACTCCAGTTCTTGCAATACCCTGTATAGTGTTTGAAGTAATTCAACCTGAGGCTTCAAGAACAGAGTTATTTTTATTGTATTTGATACATTCCTTTATCTGCTCAGGAGTCATATTATCTAATAATATATATTTTATACCGAGCTCTTGGCATTCCTTAAATTGTTCAACTGTATCTACTTCAACTTCAATTTCAGATAAATAGGGTTTATTATTGTGAGTCAGTTCTACTGCCTTACTAATACTTCCTGCGGCTTTAATATGGTTATCCTTAATAAGGATACCATAGTCTAGACCAAATCTGTGGTTTTGACCGCCACCACATTTAACGGCATATTTTTCAAGTACACGTAGACCAGGTGTGGTCTTTCTTGTCGACAGAATTAATGCCTTTGTATCAGAAATCATCTGAACTAATTTATATGTCTCTGATGATATTCCAGAGAGATGTCCTAAGAAATTTAATGCAGTTCTTTCGCCAGCAAGAATAGAATAAGCATTCCCTTGAATTTTTGCAATTTCAGTTCCAGATTTAACAAAATCAGCATCTTTAACTTGTGGCATAAAATTTAATGTGTTGTCGATTTTATTAAAAACCATTTTAGCACATAGCAAGCCTGAAATAACTCCATCTTGATTTGAGCTTATGGATGCAGTTAGTTCTTTATCAGAATCTTGAAAGGAAATACTTGTGAGATCACCAAACGAACCAAAATCCTCATTGAGGGCTTTTTCTATCAGCGGTGAGAGGATATGATTTGGTATATTCATAATTTTGCTCATAATTCAAGGTCGTTATAAGTTATAAAACTTCTAGAGTTAAGTTTCTGATTTAATTTTGGAAAATCTTTTCGATAGTGACTTCCTCTGTGTTCTTCTCTTTTTAATGCTGATTGTATAATTAATAGGGATGTTATCAAACTATTATTTATAAATCCATCTAAGGTATATTCACTATGCATATCTTTAACAATGCTATAGGCTTTTTCTAATCCTTCTTGATCTCTTTCTACACCAACAAATTCAGTCATAATGGACCTCAATTCTTGAAGTTTTAGTTGAGATAAGGACTTGGACTTAGCCAATGTTATTCTAATTTCTCTATTAGACATTGATTTGTTTATATTTTCTTTTATATTTTTTGATATTATATCTCCAAATACAATAGCTTCTAAGAGTGAGTTTGATGCAAGTCTATTTGCCCCATGTACACCACTACATGAGTTTTCACCGCAAGCATAAAGTCCTCTAATATTTGTTTTTCCATCCTCATCAGTTAATATACCACCCATATGATAGTGTGCAGCGGGTGATATGGGAATCTTATCTTCACTAGGATTTATGCCCGAATTTCTACATAATTGATAAACAGTTGGGAAATCGTTAATCATCCTCTCACCCAAATCACCCCTACAATCTAGAAAAACTTTTTGGCCATTTTGTTGCTCCTGAAAAATTGACCTTGAAACAATGTCACGAGGTGCCAGTTCGCCATCTTTATGACTGTTGTAGATAAATCTTTCATCTTTTGAATTTACTATTAATGCCCCTTCACCGCGCAGAGCTTCAGTTGCAAGAGGGGCAGGATCAATACCAATATCAAAAGCGGTTGGATGGAATTGAACAAATTCCATATCAGACAAAACGGCTCCAGCTCGCGCTGCCATTCCAACTCCATCACCAAGTGCTTCTTTTGAGTTGGTTGTTATTTTATATAACTGGCCAATTCCTCCTGTTGCTAATACAACACAATTTGAATTAATCAACTCAACTTTATTATCTTTTTGTATACTTATACCTTCAATTTTACCGTCAATTTGATGAAGCTCTGTAGCATTGTATCCTTCAATAATCTGGATGTGATCCGATTTTTTTACAATCTGAGTGAGGGTCTCCATGATTTTCTTTCCCGTCATATCTCCTCTAACAGAAACAATTCTATTATGTTGATGTGCCGCTTCTTTTCTAAGAATTAACTCATTATTCGTGTCTTTATCAAATGGGACACCGAGAGCGATTAGATCATTAACCCTATTTGGTCCATTAGTTACAACTAGTTCAGCTATTTTTTTATCTACAATTCCACCCCCAACATCAATTGTATCTTTGAGATGCGATGAGATTGAGTCAGATTTTCCCATTGCTGCTGCAATGCCTGCCTGAGCCCATTGGCTTGATGTACCTGAACCTAATTTTTTTGATGCGACAATTACTACATTTAGAGGCGCTAGTTTAATTGCTGTAAACAAACCAGCCAGTCCTGCGCCAACAATCACTATGCTATTATTCGGTGAGTTCACTAGAATATACCTTATGATATATCTAATTTGATCATTCTATCTACTGCGTTGAATGCCTTTTTTGCAATAATAGGATCAATTTTGACCTCATTATTCAGATAAATAAGATTATCAAGAATTTTTGGCAATGTTATCTTCTTCATATGTGGACATAAATTGCATGGTCTTACAAATTCTACCTCTGGATTTTCAGCTGCAATGTTATCACTCATTGAACATTCTGTTACCATCATAACTTTTTTAGGCTTATTATTCGTTACCCAACTGATCATATTTGCAGTTGACCCAGAAAAATCAGCTTCTTTAATAACATCAGGTGG
Source organism: Rhodobiaceae bacterium (assembly GCA_002704755.1). Lineage (GTDB taxonomy): Bacteria > Pseudomonadota > Alphaproteobacteria > Rhizobiales > TMED25 > TMED25. The sequence goes on along the minus strand of PAHC01000011.1, from coordinate 59,908 downwards.
ACACTCGGGATGAGCAATAATTTTTAGATCGTCTTCGTTTTCTCTTGCCTCAATTAAATCATTTGGAGTGAATAGTTCGTGAACCTCACAACTGCCAGTATCCCATGTAATAATCTCTATATCAGTCTCATTTGCAATATTTTGTGCTAAATATTTGTCAGGAATAAATATCACTTTATTAACTCCAAGAGATTCAATCACCCTCCTTGCGTTTCCTGAGGTACAGCAAATATCTGACTCAGCTTTGACCTCAGCAGAAGTATTGACATAGGTTACCACTGGTATTCCAGGATACTTTGTTTTCAAAGATCGAACATCATCTGCAGTAATTGATTCAGCAAGGGAGCATCCTGCATTTAAATCAGGTGAAAGTACAATCTTATCTGGATTTAATATTTTTGATGTTTCAGCCATAAAATGAACACCACATTGTACTATTATATCTGCATCTGTGCGTGCTGCTTCTTTTGATAGTGCCAAGCTATCTCCAACAAAATCTGCAACACAATGATAAATTTCTGGTGTTTGATAGTTATGTACTAGTAAAACAGCATTCTTTTCTTTTTTGATATCATTTATGGCTTTAATATATGGAGCATGCATGGGCCATTCTATTTCTGGAATAACTCTCCTAACCTTCTCGTAATAAGGTTGCATTTCTATTGCTAACTCAGCAGTGAATTCAAGATTTGGTAAATTTGTCATTGATGTCAAGTAAGTTATCTCTTTATCTTTTAAAGAACCTTAATTTCATTCTCTATATATATATATACAATCGTACCTAAAAACAATTATAGTTTAGTAAAATAAGATAAAATTTTTATTAATTTAAAAAAAATTGAAAGCTCAATAATTGATCATTTAGTTTTAAGTTCACCATCAATTAGATACATATCTGGTTTCGATAACGCTCTATCAATATACACCAAACAATAATTGTTAGATTGTGTACCATAAAATCCAATCTGTTTGTGGCTATCCATTAGGGGGTTGCCAGGGGGTTGTGGTTTTCCTTTAAAAGGTAACCTTGTGAAGGTTTTTTTTGAGAGTGCTTTTTGATGGAATACTCTAGAAATAATCTCTTGCCCAATAAAACACCCCTTTTTGAATGAAATTGATTTAGTATAATATGGTAATTCATGTGGAAATATTGTATCCGAAAAATAATCCTTTCCTAATTCGACTACGGAATTAAAAATTCTATTATCATCATAGTCATCTTCAGTTGCATTTATGTTATCACCCATTAATTTATCATTAACAAACCTCGTTCCATTGTCAGGATTTCTTGGATCTTTTGGATGGCTTATATTTTGCTGCGTCCAGTACACAAATAGATTATTTAGCCTATCGAGTCTGACATCACTTCTAAGTTTATAAAAAGACAGATATTTTAATAGTTCCTCAGAAGAATTTCTATCTATATCAATTAAAATTCTCTCTTCAAATTTATGTAAGTAGAAATCAAATAAGATTTTGCCTTTACTTGTAAGAAGAAATGAATGAATTATTTTCTTTAAATTAATTTCTGTCACGTCATTTGTAACAATGTTTTGCAAAAAAGAAATAGAGTCATTGCCTGATATTTCAATAACTTCTCTATTTGATAAAAGATCCATGTTTAATTTTTTCAAAAATATTTTATCTATAATATAGTAAATTATATATGAAATATCATTTTTAAAAATATTAATATGCCAAAAACTATTAATGCATGGCTCATTACCCAAGAGCGAGAAACCACAAAAGCACAATATCTTGAGCTTGATGGATACAAATATCTTGATAATGAGGTAATAGTTGAAATAAAAAATTCTGCGATTAACTATAAGGATGCTCTTGCACTAACAGGAACTGCTCGAATAATTAGAAACTTTCCTCTAATACCTGGGATAGATTTTAGTGGAGTAGTTATTAAATCAAAAGGAAAATATATAAAAGAAGGGGACAAAGTTTTCACAACTGGTTGGGGGCTTGGTGAATTGTACCATGGTGGTTTATCTTCTCACTGCTCATTTGAAGAAAAGAAATTAATCAAAATACCAGATCACTATACCTATGATAATGTCATGGGTTTGGGTACTGCTGGACTTACAGCTGGTCTAGCTGTGAAAAGTATAATTGAGAATAATATTACACCTTGCGGTGGAAAAATCCTAGTCACNGGTCCATCAGGAGCTGTCGGTGGGATTGCAGTTAAATTATTATTAAAATATGGATATGAAGTATCTGTTGTTACATCACGGAAACAAGAAAATAGGTCCTATTTAGAGGAATTTGGATCTATTGAAATACTTGATGCTCAAGATTTTATGAATAAACCAAAGATGCTTTCAAAAGAATTATGGGCAGGAGCTGTTGATGTAGTTGGTGGTAATATTTTAGAGAATATTATCACACAAACAAAGAGGGCTGGTGTTGTGTCAGTTTGCGGTCAAGTTCTAGGATTAAATCTAAATAGTAATGTTGCCCCTTTCATTCTGAGAGGCATTAAACTGATAGGTATTGACTCATCTTTTTGTCCTGAAAAAAAGAGGAGAGATGTATGGGATAAGNTATTTGATTTAATTGATGCGAGAGATATTCTGCAATTTACAGACAAAATTCCTATCACAGATGCTTTAAATAGAGCAGAACTAATGATTGCTGGAAGAAATAGAAAAAGAATAATATTAGAAAACTAAGTTATTTTAGATAATCCTTAATAATATCACGAGCTCCATCAATTAGTTTTAACTGATTTAGATCAGGCAGTTTGTGCCAAGAAGCATCTATCACATCGTCACCAAAATTTGGCTCTCCTCTGATGTATGAACATTCATATACTGATAGAACATAATGTAATCTGATATTATTTTTATCATCAACCCTAATTACATTGGAATTTGTAATTAATCCTAGAACATTAACCTCAATGGAGGTTTCTTCATGTACTTCCCTTATCAGTGCGCTTTGAAGNGTCTCTCCAAGTTCTACAGCACCTCCAGGCAAACTCCATATATTATCAATAGCATTTTTCTTTACTAACAATATATTCTGATTATGAACTATGACACCTGCAACTGCACTAATTGGTCTATCTGGGTAATCTCTTTTAATCATGATTAATTATTATTATTTTGAAGCTCTTTTTAGTCTATCATTAATTGCCTCTCCAATGCCGGAGTTAGGTATTGGAGCTATCGCAATTTTCTTGATTTTTCTATCATCTAGCTCTCTTAAAACCGAATATATCTTATTAGCAAATTCAGATAAATCTGNATTTGGTGATAAATTAATAGAGTTGGTAAAATTATCACTCTTTCCTATTGTAATATAAAACTCATCTTTATCTGGCTCATTAACATTTATTCTAAGTGATGCCTTTGGTGCATAATGTTTTTCCAATTGGCCAGGTACAATAATTTTCTTCTCTGAGGTCTCATTAATAATTAATTTTGTTTTTCTAAAAATTTTTTCTTTTGTAATACTGCCTTCTCTCAATATTTTAAGTTTATGAGTCCGGGCGTCAATGATAGTTGATTCTATGCCATGCAAGCATGGTCCATCATCAATTATCATGTCAATTTGATTTCCAAAATCATCATAAATATGAGAAGCGCTTGTAGAACTGACTGTGCCAGATAGATTTGCGCTCGGTGCTGCAATTGGCTTACCAAATTTTTCTAATAAAAGATTAGCGATTTTATTTGAAGGGATCCTAATCGCAATTGAATTAAGTCCTGCAGTCGCAATTTCTGAGATGCCATTATTGGCTTTACTATTAAGTAAAATGGTTAGTGGGCCTGGCCAAAATTGTAATGCAATCTTTTTTGCAGTATCAGTAAATTCACCCAGAGTCTCAGCTAGTTTAAAACTTGACACATGTATAATTAAGGGATTTGTTTTGGGTCTATTTTTTATATCATATATCTTATTTATTGCATTATCTGAGTATGCGTTGCCACCAAGTCCATAGACAGTCTCTGTGGGAAAACCTATAATTCCGGACTGATTCAATACTTCTATNGCTTTATTGAGACTATAATTGTTTGGTTTATAAATAGTTTTTTTCATTTTTTTATTAACTCAATCAAATTATTTATATATAGTTTTATACTGTTTAGTCAAAATCAATAATTATTTATTATCAATAGAATAGGTTAAAACAATGAACAAAAAATCAAATCTTTCTGATATAAGCACACTTGATTTTGAGGAGGCTATGGATCAATTAAATGAAATCATTGAAGGCTTGGAAAGCGGTGATGTAAAATTATCCGAATCAGTAGAGAAATTTGAATACGGTTCAAAACTTGCAAAACATTGTAAAGAACTCCTAGAAAACGCAGAGTCTAGAATCAAGGCAATTAAGATTGACAAAAAAGGTGAAATAATCAGTGAAAAGGATATAAGCTTATCAGATGAAAGTGATCATTGATGAACACAACGCCTTATCTAGATAAAATTGATGATCCATCAATTCTTAGAAAATTAGATGAAAAAGATTTACCAATTCTTGCAAATGAAGTAAGAAATGAACTAATTGAAATTGTTTCTCAGACTGGAGGGCATCTAGGGGCAGGATTAGGTGTTGTTGAGTTAACTATTGCATTACATTACGTTTTCAATACCCCATATGACCGAATTATTTGGGATGTAGGGCATCAATCATATCCACATAAAATTCTTACTGGAAGACGAAAGCAAATGCGCACTCTAAGAGCTGGAGGAGGTATATCTGGTTTTACAAAAAGATCAGAAAGTGAATATGATCCATTTGGAGCAGCACATTCATCTACATCAATATCATCAGGACTTGGCATGAGTATTGCACGAGATATACAGAAAGAAGACTATAACATAATTTCTGTTATTGGGGATGGTGCTATGAGTGCAGGGATGGCATTTGAAGCACTAAACAATGCTGGAGCAATGAAAAATAAATTAATTGTTATACTGAACGATAATGACATGTCAATTGCACAACCCGTAGGAGCCATGAGTGCTTATCTGGCGAAATTAATATCTGGAGGATTTTATCGAGGTTTTAGAAATTACGCAAAAAGAATTATAAGACATCTTCCAGATGCAATGAGGAAGATTTTACAAAAAGTCGAAGGGCATGGGAGAAGCTTCTTTACAGGAGGAACTTTGTTCGAAGAGCTGGGATTTTACTATGTGGGGCCAATAGATGGTCATAATTTCAATCATCTACTTCCAATATTGAAAAATGTTAAGTCACATAACGATGGTCCAATTCTTGTTCATGTTGTCACCAAGAAAGGAAAGGGATATTCACCTGCTGAGAATTCAGCAGATAAATATCATGGAGTATCAAAATTTAATGTAGATACAGGCATACAAGAAAAAAAAATATCAAATATTCCTACATATACAAAAGTCTTTTCAGATCAATTAATACATGAAGCAGCGCTGGATAATAAAATTATAGCAATTACTGCAGCAATGCCAGCCGGAACAGGTCTCGATGCATTTCAATATAAATTTCCAGATAGATATATTGATGTTGGGATAGCAGAACAGCATGCAGTAACATTTGCAGCTGGTCTTGCAACTGACAAGTTTAAGCCATTTTGCGCTATTTATTCAACATTTCTTCAAAGAGCATATGATCAAATTATTCATGATGTTGGAATTCAAAATTTACCAGTCAGATTTGCTATAGACAGAGCGGGGTTGGTTGGTGAGGATGGAGCAACACATGCTGGTTCATTTGATATTATGTATCTCTCTTCTATCCCTAATTTTGTAGTAATGGCACCTTCAGATGAATTGGAATTGGCAAGGATGGTTAAAACTGCGGTTGATTACAATGATGGACCCATTGCCTTTCGCTATCCCCGTGGGAATGGTGTTGGTGTTGAGTTCCCTGATAACATTAATAAAATTCTAATTGGAAAGGGTCGTATGATAGTCAAAGGAAATGAAGTATTGATTATATCATTTGGCTCGATACTAAAAGAGTGTATGGAGGCTATTGAAACTCTAAATAAAATAAATATCTATCCAACATTAATTGATGCTAGATTTGCCAAACCATTAGACACTGATTTATTGCAAGATAATATTAAATCACACAAACACATCCTAACTGTTGAAGAAGGTTCAATTGGTGGCTTTTCGGCTCAAGTAACAAAATTTATTCAAGATTTAGGCTTATATAAAAATCTGAATTATAAAAATTTAATGATGCCAGATAAATTTATTGATCATGACACTCAAGCTAACCAATTAAGGGAAGCTGGTCTTGACTCAACTAGTATAGTAAAAAATATTCAAAAAATGATAGATGAAGGGTAGTCAATCAAATCAAAGATTGGATATTTGGTTAGTTGAAAATAGATTCTTCAAGTCAAGAAATTCTGCTGCAAACGCAATACAATCTAGTGGTATTATTGTAAACGGCAAGATTGAAAAAAAAATCAGTAAGAAAATTGCCTTAGGTGACAGAGTTGAAATCAAAAAAAATTATAAAGTATATGTTTCAAGATCTGCGAGCAAATTAAAATATCTTCTAGAAAAGACCCATAAAAATATATCAAATTATGTCTGTTTAGATCTTGGAGCGTCGACGGGAGGATTTACACAGGTTCTTCTGGAATTTGGTTCTAAAAAGGTTTACGCGATCGATGTAGGTTATAATCAATTAGACTCTTTGATAAGAGAAAACTCCAAAGTAATAAATATGGAAAAAATCGACGTTAGAGATTTAGACAAAGATCTTATATCATCTGCAGATTTGATTAGTGTAGATCTAAGCTTTATTAGTTTAGCTAAAGCACTGAATGATATTCTTATATATTCAAAAAAAGGATCTTATTTTTATATTCTCTTCAAACCTCAATTTGAAGTTGGTATTAACGAAGTTAATAAGAAAGGTATTGTGAAAAATAGTCAACTTACATGGAATTCAATCAACAAATTCATATCATTACTTAAATTGAGGAATTTTTCAGAGATAAAAATATTTAAATCACCTCTTTTGGGAAAAGACGGGAATGAAGAATGGTTAATCTTTGCAGAAAAAGAATAAATTAATTTATCCTATTTGACCTCTATTCCTTAGGTAATGATCAGCAAGTACAAGTGCCATCATAGCCTCACCAATAGGTACTGCCCTAATGCCGACACAAGGGTCATGTCTTCCCTTTGTTATTATATCCGTATTATTGTTTTCACTATCTATCGTGCGTACCTTTTTGAGTATTGAGGACGTCGGTTTTACTGCAAATCTGGCAATGATGTCTTGTCCGGTTGATATTCCTCCCAAAATACCACCTGCATTATTGGATAAAAATTTGATATTATTATTATCAATAATAATCTCATCGGCATTTTCACTACCATTCATCTCAGCCGTTTTAAAACCTGCACCAATTTCAACCGCTTTTACAGCATTTATAGACATCATGGCAGCTGCAATTTCTTGATCTAATTTACCATAAATTGGTTCACCAAGACCAATAGGAACGTTTTCTGCAACAACTTCAATTATAGCGCCTGTAGAGTCACCATCTTTTCGTATCTTCTCAAGATAATTTTGCCATATTGGTATAGCATCTTTGTCAGGGCAGAAAAATGGATTATTATCTATTAAATTCCAGTCCCAATTTTCTCTATTAATTTTATTTGGTCCCATTTGAATTAGTGCAGCTCTAATTTTAATTTCGGGTATAATTTTCCTTGCTATTGCTCCGCCAGCAACACGCATTGCTGTCTCTCGCGCAGAAGATCGACCACCACCACGATGTTCCCTCAAACCATATTTTTTTGCGTATGTAAAATCAGCATGTCCTGGTCTGTATTTATCGGTAATATCATTATAATCTTTTGACCTTTGGTCTTTATTTTTGATTATTAGCGAAATTGGTGTTCCTGTAGTTATAAATTTATCTTCACCATTTCTAATTGTTCCTGATAAAATCTCTACTATATCATCTTCTTTTCTTTGAGTTGTAAACTTAGACTGCCCTGGTTTACGTTTATCAAGATATTTTTGAATTTGACTGAGTGATATTTCAATATTTGGAGGACATCCATCTAAAACACAACCAATTGCTTCTCCATGACTTTCACCCCATGTAGTCAATCGTAACATCTTACCAAATGTATTATGTGACATTCACTTTTCCTAAGTCACCGTGATATCCGGAGCTTCCTCGTTCTTCATACCAACAATATTATAGCCTGCATCAACATGAAGGATTTCGCCTGTTACTGATTTACTGAGGTCTGACAATAAATAAATAGCTGCATTACCGACATCTTCAATATCAACTGTTCGTCTTAATGGTGAATTGTATTCATTCCATTTTAGAATATATCTGAAGTCTCCAATCCCAGACGCAGCCAATGTTTTTATTGGTCCTGCTGATATTGCGTTAACTCGTGTACCATTTTTACCCATATCAACGCTCAAATATTTTACTGAGGCCTCTAAGCCCGCTTTTGCTACTCCCATTACATTATAATGTGGCATGACTCTCTCAGCACCAGAGTATGTAAGGGTTACCATGGAAGCATTTGGATTTAATATTCTCTCTGCATGTTTTAGTATTGATGTAAACGAGTAACATGAAATATGCATTGTTTGTATAAAGTTTTCTTTAGAAGTTTCAATATATCTTCCAGTTAGTTCATTTTTATCTGAGTAGGCTATAGCGTGGACTAAGAAGTCTATCTTCCCCCATACATTTTCTAATTTTTTTATAAGATTGATAATAGATTTTTCATCAGATACATCACATTCGATAGTAATTTCTGAACCAAGTTCTTTTGCAAGTGGGATAATTCTTTTTTCAATTGCTTCACCTTGGTAACTAAAAGCAAGTTCTGCTCCAGCATTATGAAGTGCTTTAGCTATACCCCAAGCTATAGATCGGTTATTGGCTACTCCCATAACCAAACCTCTTTTTCCTTGCATCAATTTTTGATTAACACTTGTATTCATATTTAATTCATACCAATTAATTATTAAATAATATTATTATAATAAAGTAATAATGACAACCACATGATAAGATTAAACTATGAATACTTACCAAGGATTTAATAAACAAGAATTAAACTACTCTGATCCACTTGAACTTTTTAATAGTTGGTTTGAGGAAGCAAAAAAATTGGAGATAAACGATCCCAATGCTATGGCACTAGCAACAGCAAACAAAGAAGGCTTTCCAAATGTCAGAATGGTTCTACTTAAAGGAGTTGACACGGGGCTAGTGTTCTATACCAATAACAACAGCCAAAAAGGCGTGGAGCTAGATCAAAACAGTAATGCAGCCATATGTTTTCATTGGAAAAGTATAAGAAAACAAGTGAGGTTTAAGGGGAAAGTTTCAATAATAAATAGTGAGGAGTCGGACTCATATTTTAATTCGAGACCGCGTGGAAGCAGGATTGGTGCTATTGTCAGTAAACAATCATCAATACTTGAGAGTCCAAAAACTTTTGCTGAAGAATATGAAAAATATTCAAAAGAAAATGAGAATAAAGATCTAACTCGACCAGATTATTGGGTCGGTTTTAGGTTAATACCATCTGAGGTTGAGTTTTGGTTAAATTCTGAATTTCGATTGCATCAAAGATTAAGGTTTAAACTTGATAGTAATGTTTGGACAAAAAACTACTTATATCCATAAGAAATATTATGTTCTGATTGAGTAAATATATTTGTTATCAACGGATTTTCTTTTTATAAGTTTTCTAGCGATCATTTCATCTAAACTGGCTTCAACCGTAAGTTCAGCATATGTGATAAGTTTCTTGCTAATCTTTTTATAAATAATCTNCGTAATATCATGTGCGTCCAGATCTTTCTCTTCAAGAATTTGCAATATTTGATTTGANCTCTTATTCCTGTGGTCAATAAGTTCTTTGCAACGTTTATGACCATCGACTATTTTATTTCCATGTCCTGGGAGAAAAATTTCTTTACTATACTCACTAATTTTATTTAAAGATTGAATATATTGTCCCATATCTCCATCGGGTTTTCTTATCATTGTTGTTGACCAACCCATGATATGATCACCTGTAAAAATCACTTCACCTGGGATTCTAAAACAAAAATGATCTGATGCATGACCTGGGGAATATATTGGTTCAATGATAATATTTGCAAATATAATACTCTTATTTAGTATTTTCGTATGATTTTTAATATTGGGATAAACTTCTAATAATTTCTTCAGTTGTATTTTATCAAGGTAAATCTTTGCATCGGTTAAGTTACATAAATCCNCTAATAATCCTATATGATCCAAATGATGATGTGTTATGAGAATCATCTTTACAGGCCTATTGTTAATATATTTTCTAATATTACTAAAATGGGACTCAGATCTTGGACCAGGGTCTATGATTATTAATTCCNGATCTCCTATAACATAGGTATTGGTTCCATTATTGGTTGTGGGTCCTGGATTATCGGCGGTGATCACTTTTATATTTATTGACATGTATTTTTTAATTTATTTTTATTAGAAGATATTATACTAATGTATCATCAATACGCATAGCCAGATTTATATCATCTTATNTAATATGCGAACATTGGGGCGTAGCCAAGCGGTAAGGCATCGGGTTTTGATCCCGTGATCGCAGGTTCGAATCCTGCCGCCCCAGCCAATAATTTATTCTTACACACTAGATCTAATCTATATAATTGTTTGTATAAAGAAATTTTGTTACTCTTTTAATTTTAGATAATATTGAAAATTAAAAGTTTAATGAATTTATTTATAATACTTGGAAATCAACTATTTCCTCTTCATCATACCGNACAATATAAAGACGATACAATATTCTTTATGGCAGAAGACTATGGTTTGTGTAAGCATCTAAAACCAAGTAAGAAAAAAATATTATTATTTTTATCTGCGATGAGATCATATGCGGATAAGCTAAGCAAGAATGGTTATGATATTACTTATTTGGACAAAGATCATGAATCTTTTGAAGACGATTATATTCTTAAGCTTGATGGTATTATCAGAGAGAAGAGCATAAAGAAAGTATACTTTTTTGAGATAGAAGATAAATTTTTTGAAAATAACATCAAATCATACTTCACAGAAAATAATATAATTTTTGAAGAAATCNCTTCTCCGATGTTTCTAAATACACGAAGTGATTTTAAAGATTTTTTATCAAAGAATAGACCTCAGATGGCATCTTTTTATAAGATGGTAAGGATTAAAATGAATCTACTCATTGATAGGGATTCAAAGCCTGTCNGTGGTAAATGGAGTTTTGATAGTGAAAATAGAAAAAAAATTCCAGCAAGTGTTGAGATACCCAAATATCCAGAAATATTAATAACAAAACATACTAACGATTTAAANCAATTTGTTGAACAAAGATTTTCTGACCATCATGGTAGCACAAATAACTTTAAGTTTGCTACAACAGAAGATGAAGTTGAGACTATATTTGATTTTTTCTTACTTAATAAGTTAAATAATTTTGGTGATTATGAAGATGCAGTCACCCAGAGAGATAATATTTTGTTTCATAGTACTCTCAGTACATATATGAATCTAGGATTAATAACCCCTACTAAAATCATTGATAGGACTATGGATTTTGCTTTGAAGCATGAAATTAAGATCAATTCACTTGAAGGATTTATTCGTCAAATTATTGGTTGGCGAGAATTTATAAGAGGAATTTATCAGAATTTTAGTAATGACTTCGAAAATAGGAATTTCTTTCAGCATAATCGATCAATGAAATCTTCATGGTATTCTGCAAATACAGGTTTAGATCCACTGGATCATGCTATAAAAAATGCTTTTAGTGAGGGATGGTCGCATCATATAGAAAGGTTGATGATCTTATCCAATATTATGAATCTATGCGAGATAAATCCCACTGAAGTTCACAATTGGTTTATGGAGGCTTTTGTCGATTCATCAGATTGGGTTATGGGTCCCAATGTATATGGAATGGGTTTGTTTAGTGATGGTGGTATTTTTGCAACAAAGCCATACATTTGTGGTTCAAATTACGTACTTAAAATGATGGATTTCAAGAAGGGTGACTGGTGTGAAGTGATGGATGGACTATATTGGCGTTTTATTAATAAACATCGAGATTTTTTTTCAAAGAATCCGAGACTGTCTTTGATGGTTTCATCATACGATAAAATGGACACTTCCAGACGCGATAATATAGTTAGTAAGGCAAATGAATTCATAGAGAATAACACTACGATTTAGGATAATGCATGGTGGTTAATAGAAACAGATTAATATACTTACTCACATACTCTGGCGGTATTCCTTTCATAATTTATGCGATAAATTCAATATTTGATTATCCAAAAAATTATGAGCAAATCATATCAAATTCTATAGATATATATTCATTATTGATAATTTCTTTTATTTCGGGTTCTCACTGGGGCCTGTCATTGAATAATGATAACAAAGTAAATGTTTTAATATTATCAAATGTAATTGTTCTGGGTATTTGGTTTGCATATANATTTCAGTTCTACTTTAAAAGTATTTTCCTCATAGCCTTTACTATTTTGTTATGGATCGATTATGCGTATCTATTGATAGAAAAAATGAATCGATGGTATCTCGAATTAAGAAGAAATATATCANTTATTGTTTTGTTATCACTAATGCTAGGACTAATTTTTTGAATATTTTTTTTATTTAATGATATCAAATCCATGGAGCAGTTTTTTCGATTTGATAGGCGAGTTTGAGAAGTTTCAATTCATCACCAATTCCACCCGCAAAATGCATTCCTAACGGAAGACCATCAGAAGTCTTGCCAAACGGAATTGACATTGCAGCACCCCCCGATTGGTTAAAAATGGCAGTAAATGGTGAAAAGGATTTAAATAAAAAATTTAGATGTTTGTCAATATCCGTATGGTCTCCTTTTATGGCCCCAATTTCTAGTTTGGGTATAGCCAGAGTAGGTGATAAAATTAAATCATACTTACTTAAATAATAGGAAATTTTTCTCCCTATTGCATGCATTATGTTTATTGTATTGTGATAATCTAATGCGCTATAGCTTTTAGCATCTTCTATCCATGCCATAGTAAGGGGTTCTAAGTTTGCATCTTTGATATCTATCTTTAAACTCATACATTTTTGATTAATTATATTCAGGAGATTTACACCAGGTAGTATTTTCCAAGCTCTGAGAACATCAAAATCTCCCAGATAAATTTCTTCTTCATTGATTTCATGACCTAACGACTGACAGAGTTTTGCAATTTTTATTGTATTTTGAGTTAATTCATTGCTTATNTGTGTTCCAAAAAAGTCTTTAGTTAAGTAAGCAATTTTTAATTTATTGGTTGGTTTATCAATTTCACTTAAGAAAACTTTTTCATCAGTTGTATAATAAGGTTCACCAAGAAAATTATTTTTTGAAATATCAAGTATTACAGCGCTATCTCTTACTGATTTTGTTATTACATGGCTAGTCACCATGCCACCCAATCCCTCTCCAATCAATGGACCTGATGAAATCCTCCCTCTAGATGGTTTTAGCCCAAATAGGCCGCACAGTGCTGCAGGTACCCTAATACTTCCGCCACCATCTGTACCGTGGGCTGCTGGTACATACCCTGCACAAACAGCAGCAGCAGAGCCTCCAGATGAACCCCCTGGGGAATATTTTATATTAATAGGGTTTCTTGTGGGCGGATGAGTGAGTGGCTCTGTTGTTAATGATAAGGCCATTTCTGGAGTTTTTGTGAGCCCAAAAATTACTAGACCCGCCTTTTTATATTGTTCTATGAGATAACTATTAAAATCTGCAATGTTATCTTTGAAAAGATCGCAGGTCATTGTTGTTGGAATACCTTTTATACTAACATTCAAATCTTTGACTAAAAAGGGGACACCTTCTAAGTATCCTCCAGATAATTCATTTTTTATGTATGACCTTGCCTCTTCATAAAGTTTTGTATTGAGGGCAGATATTTCTGAATCATTTTCTTCTGTAACTTCTATCGCAAGATCAAGTAACTCAGAGGGTAAAACCTCCCTGTTTTTAACAAGATTAGCGAGACCTACGGCATCAAAATTTTTATATTCATTCTTGTTCATTATCTATATCCTAATAAAAAAAGGGATAGAGTGTAAACCCTATCCCTCATATAAAACAAAAATAATTTTATTTTACATCTTTTTATATTTAGCTGCTTCTTCTGAACCGCTAGTCGCGCTACCTTTGCTGTATGAGTGTGCACCCATCCCTGCTAGGTTACCATCTTTTACAATCAAGTATTCATTTCTAATTGGATTACCATCAAAGAAGCATTCTAGTATTTCTCTAACCCCTGCTGCATATCTGGCCTGAGCAGAGAGAGAAGTACCGGAAGTATGCGGAGTCATACCATGGTTTGGCATTGTTCTCCAAATATGATCGTTTGGAGCGGGTTGAGGGAACCAAACGTCACCGGCATACCCACTCAATTGTCCAGACTCGAGTGCTTTTGCAATCGCCTCTCTGTTACAAATTTTTCCTCTTGCGGTATTTACAATATATGCACCTTTTTTCATCTTATTGATTAGAGTCTCATCAAATAGATTTTCTGTTTCTGGATGTAAAGGGCAATTTATTGTNACTACATCACATACGGATACTAAAGACTCAACAGTTTCATGGAATGTAAGATTTAATTCTTTTTCAACTGATTCAGGTAATCTATGACGATCGAAGTAATGTAAATGAACATCGAATGGTTTCATTTTTCTAAGTGCATCAAGGCCAATTCTCCCTGCTGCTACTGTTCCAACATGCATACCTTCAACATCATATGATCTTTGAACAGCATCAGCTATATTCCATCCGCCTTCGTTAACAATTCTATGTTGATTATGATAATCTCTAACCATAGATAAAATCATCATTACAATATGCTCAGCAACAGATCTTGAGTTACAATATGTAACCTCAACAACATCAATATTATGATCCATTGCAGCTTGTAAATCCACATGGTCTGAACCAATACCTGCTGTTATAGCCATTTTAAGATTTTTTGCTTTTTCAATTCTTTCTCTTGTTAAATAAAATGGGAAGAATGGTTGTGAAATCACAACATCAGCATCAACTAATTCTTTATCTGCTTGGCAGTTATCTCCATCTTTGTCCGATGTCACGACAAGCTCATGACTGTTTGACTCTAAAAATTTCCTCAAGCCTAGTTCACCAGATACACAGCCAAGTAATTCACCTGGTGTGAAATCTATTGATTTTGGACTCGGTAGAGACATGCCGTCTGGATATTTATCAAGTTTTGGTAATTCAGATAAAGCATAATTTTTTGGCATACCGCCCTTAGGATCATCGTATAATATGCATAATACTTTCATTTTATTTATTCCATGTGTTGGTTAGTATAATTTTTTATTTAATAACATCTTTGAATAGATGCATCAAACATAAAGTTTTAAAATAATTTGTAGTCTTTTTTAAGTATATAATTGTTTATAACATAGGCTTGAATGATAATTATCAGACAGCCAGAAATAATTGGTGTTAACAAGAAATCAAAAGAATAACCACCTAAAATAACAATGATTGGGTTGCCACCGGCAGGTGGATGAGTTGAATTTGATAGTATCATAAAGAATATACCCAAACCTACGGCAATAGGTATGATTATCGTTGGCGTTATGTCTAGTTTAACAANAAATATTGAGTAACAGATCAACCCAACAAGTGAAGTTATTGTGTGCCCGAACAATACGTTTCTTCCACTTGCGAATGGACTTTCTGGATACCCAAGAACTAAAACCATAGAAGATCCAAATGAAGCAACAAGAAGAAGCCCTAAATCCGTCATGTTGGTCATATAGGATAATGTTCCTATTATAAATATTGAAAATGAACCCGCAATTAGAGCTTTATAAAAGTTATCTTTTTTCATGTTATTTTATTAGTGCCACACAATAAATATTATACTATAAGTTTTATTATATATTTTTGATACATTCAAATTATTAAATTATAGCAATCAGTTTAGGGAGATAATAATGATATTTGACCATAGAACATATACTATTCAGCCAGGAAAAACTAATGAATATGTAAAGATTTTTGAAGAATTTGCATACCCAATCGCAATCAAAAACGGACTTAATCTTGTTGCTTATTTTGTAAGTAAAGTAGGAACTCTTAACCAGGTTGTTCATATTTGGCAATATAATGATCTTATGGAATTTGAAAGACTTAGAGAACAAAGGGATGCTGACCCAGGATGGACTCTTTATCGACAAAAAATTGCTGGAATGATTGTGGCCCAAGAAGATAAGCTTATGACGGGTGCTCCTTTTTCACCGATTAAATAATAGATTAAATAGTTATTGGAAATANAATAATGGTAACAAGTACTGAAGAAATTTTAAAAAAAAGAAGCGCCGAAGAAGGAATGATCTCAGGTGGTCATCTTGTCGCTAAGGCTCTTAAAAACGAAGGTGTTGATACAATCTTTACATTATGTGGTGGTCATATAATCGATATTTATGACGGTTGTATTGAAGAGGGTATTAGGATTCTTGACTTTAGGCATGAGCAAACTGCAGCTCATGCAGCAGATGGGTATGCAAGACAGACAGGGAAGCTTGGCTGTCTAGTTACAACAGCAGGTCCCGGGTTCACGAATGCCATTACCGGAATTGCTACAGCATTCAGATCAGAAAGCCCCGTTCTACATATTGGAGGGCAAAGTGCTCTCTCGCAATGGAAAATGGGTGGGCTTCAGGAACTGCCACATATGGAGATGCTTAAACCTATTACAAAATTTTCTTCAACAGTGATGTCAACTGAGAGAATTTCAGATATGGTGGCTATGGCAGCAAGAGAATGTTTTAATGGAGCTTGTGGACCTTCNTATCTTGAAATACCAAGAGATGTATTAGATAGAGAAATCCCAATTAGCAGCGCAAAAATACCTGAACTGGGAAAATATAGAGCTTCTATAAAATCTCAAGCTGACATTGAATCAATAAAACAAGTATCAGAGATTTTACATGTATCTGAACGACCAGCTATACTGTTCGGTCAGCAAGTGTGGCAAAGTCGAAGTCAGAATGAAGCTATAGATTTTATCGAGAAATTACAGATTCCTGCTTATACTAACGGTGCAAGTAGAGGAATGATTGATAGCAAAAGTACATATTGTTTTGATAGGACAAGAGGAGATGCTTTCAAGGATGCAGATACGATAATAATCGTTGGCACACCATTTGACTTTAGAATGGGCTATGGATCAAGAATATCAAAAAATATAAACATCATCCAAATTGATCAGGATTATACAAATGTTGGGAAGAATAGGGACATTGATGTTGGATTAGTTGGACATCCTGGTGCCATTATGGCTCAAATTCAGGAATATATGCCTGAATATTCTCAAATTACCCTAACAAAACGACATGAATGGGTGGAGGCTTTGGCTAAAAAAGAAGATGAAAAATATCAGAAGTTATTACCTACATTTAAGTCTGATAATAAGCCTATACACCCATATCGTGTAGCGTATGAGATAAATGAATTTTTATCTGATGATACTATTTTTATTGGCGATGGAGGAGATGTCGTTACTATATCAGCACAGGCTGTAAGGCCAAGAAATGCTGGTCAATGGATGGATCCGGGAGCACTTGGTAGTTTGGGTGTTGGGACAGGATTTGCCATAGCTGCAAAATTAGCAAATCCAAATAAAGAAGTGCTTTGTTATTATGGCGATGGCTCATTTGGAATGACAGCGTTTGATATTGAAACAGCAGATCGATTTGGTTTACCATTTATAGCTGTCATAGGTAATAATTCAGCGATGAATCAAATTAGGTATGGTCAATTGGCAAAATACGGACAACAAAAAGGTAATATTGCTAATAAGTTAGGTGATATGAATTTTGCAGAGTTTCCAAAACTTTGGGGTGCGCATGGGATAGATGTAAAAGATCCTAATTTGATTTCTAAGGCATTAAATGAAGCCAGGGAATATGTTAAAAAGCATAAAAAATCTATGGTAGTTAATATCTGGGTGGATCCAAATGAATACGCACCAGGAACAAAAGCGCAAACAATGTATAAATAGAGGAAAAAAATAATGGAAGCATTAAAAGATGTAACAATTCTTGATTTTACACATGTGCAATCTGGACCAACATGTACACAGCTGCTGGCATGGTTCGGGGCAAATGTTATAAAAATCGAAAGACCTGGGGGTGGAGATATTACACGTTCACAATTGCGTGATAAGGATGATGTTGACTCACTCTATTTTACGATGCTTAACCATAATAAAAAATCCGTTACACTCAATGTAAAAGATGAGATGGGAAAGAAAATTTTAGATGATTTAATTCTTAAATCAGATGTCTTTGTTGAAAATTTTGCACCAGGAACTCTTGATAGAATGGGTTATGGTTGGGACTACATACATAAATTAAATCCAAAAATTATCCTGGCATCAATAAAAGGTTTTGGTCCAGGGCCTTACGAAGATTGTAAGGTCTACGAAAATATAGCGCAATGTGCTGGTGGTGCTGCTTCAACAACAGGGTTTCTTGATGGACCTCCTTTAGTAACAGGTGCTCAGATTGGGGACTCTGGAACAGGCTTGCATCTTGCACTGGGTATTGTTACAGCACTTTACCACAGGGAAAAGTCAGGTATTGGACAAANAGTTGATGTTGCTATGCAGGATGGTGTAGTAAATTTATGCAGGGTTAAATTAAGAGACTACCAAAGATTGTCAAGTGGTCCACTAACTGAGTACAGTCAATACGGGCAGGGTATTCCATTTACAGACACGACACCAAGGGCTGGAAATGACTCAGGTGGTGGTCAACCAGGTTGGATACTTAAATGTAAGGGCTGGGAGAACGATCCTGACGCTTATGTCTATTTTATTACACAAGCTCCAGTATGGGATAAGGTTTGTAATGTCATAGGCAAAGATGAATGGATTGATGATCCTGAATTCTCAACTCCAAAAGCGAGACTGAATAAATTGTCATTCATTTTTGATACGATTGAAGAGTGGACAAAAACCAAAACAAAATTTGAAGTAATTGAAATTTGTGATCCACTCGGCATACCTTGTGGACCTATTTTATCTATGAAAGAAATAGCTNATGATGAGTCACTCANAAAAACAGGTACAATTGTAGAAGTGGATCATCCAACACGGGGTAAGTATATTACTGTCGGTTGTCCAATCAAATTATCAAATTCAAAGGCTGATNTACTAAGATCTCCATTACTCGGAGAGCATAATGATGAAGTTCTAAAAGGGCTTTTAAATTACTCAGATGAAGAGATAAATGAAATCAATAATACGAATGCTATGAAATGAGGGTGATAAAATGAGAATTGTACTTCACGGTCAGCAAGCTTTTGGAAGTGCTGTCCTGGATAGATTAATTGAGAATAAAGAAAATATAGTTGCTGTTTGTGCTGCTCCAGATAAGGAGAATGGAAAAATTGATCCACTTGTTGAAAATGCTACTAAGAATAACATTCCCGTATACCAACCATCAAGTTGGAAAACTCAGGAAGCATACGATNTCATGAAGTCATTCAATGCTGATTTATGTGTAATGGCTTATGTAACGCTAATTGTTCCATGTAATGTATTAAATTTGCCCAAATTAGGGTCTATACAGTACCACCCTTCATTATTGCCAATGCATAGGGGACCGTCCTCCATAAATTGGCCAATAAATAATGGATCAGTTAGAACAGGTATAACAATTTTTTGGCCAGATGATGGACTTGATACAGGACCTATCCTCCTACAAAAAGAATGTGCAATTCTTCAAGATGAAACCTTGGGTGAATTATATTTTAACAAGCTTTTTCCAATGGGGATCGACGGTCTAGAGGAGGCTATTAATCTTGTAAGGAATAATAATGCTGACCGAATAGAACAAGATCTTGATAAAGGATCTTATGAAAGTTGGTTTGGCAAAACAGAAGCTAAAATTAATTGGTCACAGAATGTTAAGACTATTTACAATAAGATCAGAGCGAGTGATCCGCAACCTGGGGCATGGACTTTGATAAATGGAGTAGAAGTAAAATTTTATGATGTTGCTTTATTAGATCAAACTACCCAAAATTCCGGTGAAATCCTTAGTGTAAATAGTGACAGTTTAATAATTGGAACAAAAGATGGTGCAATTTCAATAAAAAAAGTTCGTGTAGACGGCAAGAAGNTCACAGCAACAGAATTTATCAATGAACATAAAATTGAAATTGGTACTATTTGTGATCAGTAAAAGTAAAGAATTATAATATTTAAAGAGAAGAGAAAATGCCAACAGATATAGAAATTGCAAGAAAAGCAAAACCAAAACATATAGATGATATAGCAAAAAAGTTAGGTCTAAATGATAAAGATATTGAAACTTATGGATCAAATAAGGCAAAAATCTCTTTCGATTTAATAAATCAGAGTATAAACCGTAAAGGTAATGGTAAGCTGATCTTAGTCACTGCAATTACTCCAACTCCAGCGGGTGAAGGTAAAACAACAACAACAGTTGGACTTGGTGATGGTCTCAATAAATTAGGCAAAAAAGCTATGATCTGTATAAGAGAACCATCATTGGGACCTTGCTTTGGAATGAAAGGCGGNGCAGCCGGGGGTGGTATGGCTCAAGTTATACCGATGGAGGATATAAATTTGCATTTCACAGGCGATTTCCACGCAATAGGTATTGCTCACAATCTACTATGTGCAATGGTAGATAATCATATTTATTGGGGTAATAAATTAAACATTGATACCAGAAGAATTGTGATCAGAAGAGCTCTGGATATGAATGAAAGATCACTTCGTGAGATTGTATCTTCACTTGGTGGGATTTCAAACGGTTATCCAAGATCAGATGGCTTTGATATAACCGTAGCGTCAGAAGTGATGGCAATTTTTTGTTTATCAAGTTCACTAGAAGAGTTAACTGAAAGATTAGGAAAGATTGTAGTTGCATATACAAGAGATAAAGAGCCTGTAACTGCAAGCCAGCTACAAGCAAATAAAGCCATGGCTGTTCTTTTAAAAGATGCTTTGATGCCAAATCTTGTTCAAACATTAGAAAATAATCCAGCATTTGTTCATGGTGGACCTTTTGCTAACATCGCNCATGGTTGTAACTCAATCATTTCAACAAAATTAGCATTGAAACTCTCAGATTATGTTGTAACGGAAGCCGGATTTGGTGCTGATCTCGGTGCAGAGAAATTTTTTGATATAAAATGCCGACATCTGGAGGTAAAGCCTTCAGTTGCTGTTGTCGTGGCAACAATACGCGCACTAAAAATGCACGGTGGTATCAAGATTGATCAATTACATGAAGAAAATAAACAAGCCGTAATTGATGGGTCTGAAAATCTTATCAGGCATTTAGAAAATATAAGTAAATTTGGTGTTCCAACTGTAGTATGTATCAACAAATTTACAAATGATACAGAACAAGAAATTGATGCTTTAAAGGAAACGATCAAAAATAGTGGTGTTGAGTCTAAAGTTATTCTCTCAAATCACTGGGCAGATGGAGGAAATGGCATCAAAGAATTAGCTCAGGAGGTTGTTGATATTTGTGATAATGATGCAAATAGTTTTGGTTATTTATATGAGCTCGCCGATACAATCGAAGATAAAATTAGAAAAATTGCAAGTGAGATATACAGAGCTAAAAATGTTATATTTAGTAAAAAGGTCTTAACTCAAATTAATGAGTTAGAAAAAAATGGTTATAATGATCTTCCGATTTGCATGGCTAAAACACAATATTCATTTTCAACTGATCCNACTCAAAAAAATGCTCCATCAGATCATGATATTGAGATAAGGGAACTGAGGTTGTCCGCTGGTGCGGGGTTCATTGTTGCCATATCTGGCGATATTATGACGATGCCAGGTTTNCCACGAAAACCAGCTTCTGAGTCCATATATCTTGATGACGATGGAAATATTGAAGGTCTGTTTTAATGTTATATTCAAAGTGATTTAATGAAAAAGATTTGTATACTTGGTGGTGGTGCAATTGGCTCATGTGTTTCAGCTTCACTTACAGATGCAGGACTAGATGTTGTATTGGTTGATCAATGGTCTGATCATATAGATAAAATAAGGGCTGATGGTCTTACCGTTATTTCTCAAGAAGGTGAGAAGAATACTAGAGTAATAGCCCATCATATAAGTGATATGGCAAAATTACAGCCCGAATTTGACTATATATTTATGGCTGTGAAAGCTTATGATACACAATGGATGTCAAAGTTTGCATCTGTGTATTTAAAAGAAGATGGGATATTTGTTGGACTGCAAAATGCATACAATGATGATCTTAATGCGGAAATGATCGGCAAAAAAAATGTGATTGGTGCAGTAGTTGAATTAAGCTGTGAGATTTTTAACCCAGGCATTGTTCAAAGAAATACTGTTCCTTCAGGAACATGGTTTGCCGTAGGAGAACTTACAGGTGAGATCACCCCTCGACTAAAAGAAGTTCAAAAAATTATGTTAAATGTTGGTAAGTGTGATCTAACCGATAATATTTATGGTGCAAAATGGACTAAATTAATTGCTAATTCTATGACCTGTCCTTTTTCTTCTCTTGATCTAAAAAATTGGGAAGCAGTAAAATTACCAGGTATGTTCGAGTTTTCAGTCGGAGTTGGAAGAGAGTCATTCAAAGTAGGTCAAACACTTGGGTACATGATAGAGCCACTTTTTGGACTTACAAACGAAGATATTGGCAATGCAGGAGAGAACGCAGCTGAACTTGTTATGCAAAAAATGGTGAAAGATGTCGGTCCAAATGCAAGAACTCATGCTGCACAGGATCATGTCAAGGGGAGANGAAGCGAAATCGAATTTATTAATGGAAGGGTGTCTGAGGAGGGTAGAAAATTAGGGATCCCAACTCCATATAATGATGCTGTTGTTGAAATAGCAAAAATGACACATAAAGGTGAAATAGCCCTTAATCCGTCAAATCTAAATATTTTGTTTAAAAAATTAGAAGAAATATTAAATAAATAATTATCTTTCAAAGTCTGATTTTTCATCGAATGGCAGATTAGATAAATATCTTCGTAAGCAATCAAGAGCCATTTCAGCACTACCCAATGTAACCCTATACTCATCTCCAATAAATTTCCCTGTGCGTGATATAAGTTTTCCACCTAATGAGAGAGTGATGTAGGTATCAGCCTCATTATTATCAAGATAATTAATCAGAACTGAGAGTGCCAAGTCAGTTGAATAGTTCGAGCGACAATTCTCTGCAATTTTCTCATTTAGTATAAGACTCTTCTCCATGTCATTGTCAATATCAAGATTTTTAGTAAGTGTATTAATATTGTTTGAGTTAACTGAAAATTTTATATTTTCTCCATTTCTATCAGCAGCAGCTAATCTAGAACTAACATTACCTTGAGTCAGAAATTCAGCTATGGACAGTGTTTGATTAGATTTTGAGAGTGCTCTAATTATTGAGGCCTCCATAGTATCTTTATCTTCGGTGAAAATGTAATTACCAAGAATTTTTCTAACTTCATTTTCTACGGGGANTAAATTTTTTTCAATTTCATCTGCGGAAGATGCGCGAATGAATAATTTTGTTTCAAGTTGAGGGAAATGAGCCTGGAATCCTAATTTCACATTCTTATCAGGAGCTAGTTCGACCACGTCTTTAAGCAAAGAGTCAGCTCTTGACTCACCAATACCATATGAATGAAATGTTTTAAGCTTTGTGACAATATTTTCACCAGAGATACTTAGAAGCCTTGGAATAATTTCATTTTCAAGCATAAGAAATAGTTCTCTTGGGACACCAGGTGTGAAGAAAAAACGAGCTTTTTTAATGTTTATTGCAAAGCCACAAGCTGTCCCAATCGGATTGTTTATTAGTTCTGATGTCTTGGGAAGCATTGCTTGTTTCTTGTTATTTTCCGTCATAACACGGCCTCTTTTAATGAAGAATTTTTCCATTATCTCAAGCCAATCTTCACGTAATTCTAATTCATTACCTGATGCAATAGCAGCAACCTCTTGCGATAAGTCATCAACAGTTGGACCCAGTCCCCCGTTCACAATAACAGCATCTGCCCTCTCTGACGCTAGATCAAAAGCTCTAAGCAAGTCCTCTTTGTTATCACCTACTGTTGTACCCCAAATCACGTTTAGACCAACTTCTTCTAATTTACTACTCATGAATGAATAATTTGAATTGATTATTTTTCCGCTTAGTACTTCATCTCCAGTACATAAAATTTCTATTTTCATATTGTTTCAATCTCTTTTTTATTTAGTTTTAGATGTTTTTGGCCTGTAAAAAACCAAATTAAAATTACAATTTGTATGACAAATATTAGCATAAAACTTAGATGATATGCCATTGGATTGTAATCTGAGGTAGATGTTAATGGGAACATATCTATAATAATCCCAACAAACCATTGTATGAAGAAGGCGACAACAAAGGTGCCCAAATTAACAATTGTATTTGCCCTTGATGATAATGCCATACCAAATTTGGCGGTTATCCAGGGGTATGATAAGATTCCGCCCTGACCAGTCATCGCAAATATAATCCAGAAGTATGAGCCAATTGAAGTTGGTAGCATAAATATTGGCGCTAGTGATAGTATATTAATAATTAAAATTATTGTTAGGATCTTAAGTATATCTACATTGTATTTACTTAGAACTTTTGCAATTAAACCGCTAAGAAATATACCAGAAATGGCTGCTATTGCATTGATAGTAAGTCCAGTTGCAACTTCTTCTCTCGAATACCCAGCTACATTATTAAACCAAGGACCGGCCCATAATGTGAGTAGTGCAATGTGAGCGCCTCCAGTTATCCAAATTAATGGACCTAGGTACCAGATAGACCTATCTTTGAATACTATTTTAAGATCTAACAATCTTTGTATAACTGGTTTTGAATTATCCGTATAACCTTGCTTGGGAATAAAAATATATGTCAGTAATACTACAATAAATATAAGTACAATAAAGACACCGTATGTTCCTCTCCAGGTAAAGAAGTTTAATAAATACTCGGTTGGCCAGCTAGTTACTAATAAGCCAATCTGTCCAGCACTCATAATAATGCCATTTCCTAGAGCAGAATTTTCTGGTTTAAGATACATGCTGACCGCTCGAAAACCACTCATTAAAGAACCCGAAAAACCAACACCAATCAAAAGTCTGGCGAATGTCATGATATAGATGTTTGAACTCAAAGNAAAAATAATACAGCCAACTGCTGCAAGTAACATCAATATTATTTGAACTTTCTTTGGTCCGTGACTATCTAGATAGACGCCAAGCGGTATTTGAGCTATTGCATGAGCAATTAATAGAGTTGAGGTTAATAAACCCAATGAAGATGCTGTTAAATTTACATCTGCAATTAGGTTTGGAGCTAATATACCATTAATTGATCGAAATATTATTGCGAGTAAGTACCCAAGTATGAATACAGTGATAATAGTTATAGATTGTTTCATGATGTAATGAAGTTGTAACTTAAATTAGGTTCAAGCTATATTATATTTGTCTCTNCATCAATAGGATTTATCATGGCTGAGACTAGATCGTTCAAATATACCGTTCCAAGATAAGATTTTCTTGAATTAACTACATCTATCTCATCCATATTATTTGACGTAAGAAGTGTTGCTACTTCGTCTAATTTCATATCTTTTGTAGCTGTAATATTTGTTAGTTTATCTTTGGGTATTTTCTTCATAATTTTCTGACATTCGATAACTCTTGATCGGTTAACTTGTGCGGTAAAGTTTGTAATATAAGCGTCCAACGGGTTTAAGATTATATCTTGTCCTGTTCCTGACTGTATAATTTTACCATCACGAAGAATTGCAATATTATCACCNAGTTTCAGTGCTTCATCTAAATCGTGGGTGATAAATATGATAGTTTTTTTTAATTCTCTTTGCAGCTCAATTAACATATCCTGCATCTCGATTCTAATTAGAGGATCGAGAGCGGAGAAAGGTTCATCCATTAGTATGACTGGTGCATCATTTGCAAGAGCTCTTGCAATACCGACTCTTTGTTGCATTCCACCAGATAATTGATTTGGATGATAATTTTCAAAACCATCTAATCCAACTTTTTGAATCCAATACATAGCAATTTCTTCTCTTTCTTCAGGTTTAACACCTTTTATTTGAAGACCGAAGTAAGTATTGGAGAGAACTGTCCTATGAGGTAGAAGAGCAAATTTTTGAAATACCATTGCAAAAGTTTCTCTGCGGAAAGATAGTAATTCTTTTTCGGATAATTCAGTAACGTTTATATTATTAATTGTTATAGAGCCCACGGTCGGTCTGATGAGCTGGTTTATGTGCCTTATGAGAGTGGATTTTCCAGATCCTGATAATCCCATAAAGACTTGTATTTTGTTCTTTGGTATATCGATGCTTATATTTTGTAAGCCTATTATGTGACCATAATCATTTTGAAGTGTTGTTTTATCAATGTCATTCAATACCAGGTCAGCTACTGATTCAGGATTTTCACCAAATATTTTTGATACATTTTTCAGACTTATGTATGGTTTATTGCTCATCTTTTGTGCCATAGTTTTCTTGGATTCTTTTTCCATAAGCTTGAGATACTCTATCAAATATAATTGCAATACCAACTATTGCGAAGCCATTAAATATTCCAAGTGTGAAGTATTGGTTTTGAATTGCCATTAATACAGGCTGTCCTAATCCTGTNACCCCAATCATTGACGCAATAACTACCATAGACAAAGCCAGCATTATTGTTTGGTTTATACCAGCCATTATTGTTGGTAAAGAAAGAGGAATTTGGATGTGTATCAATTTTTGGAAGTTGGACGCCCCATATGAGTCAGCAGCTTCTATAACCGCAGGGTTAACAAGCCTGATCCCTAAATTAGTCAGTCGTATCATTGGAGGTAAGGAATAAACGACTACTGCTATTAAACCTGGAACTTTACCGATACCAAGCAACATAACTACAGGTATCAAATAAACGAAGCTTGGCATTGTTTGCATTACATCAAGAATGGGATTCATTATTCTCTGCATTAGATTTGATTTAGCCATTAATATACCTANTGGTATACCAAAAACTATAGCCATTAAAGCAGCAGTGAAAGTCATTGATATTGTTTTCATAGTATTATCCCACATATCAAAATATCCAATTAGTGATAATATTATAAAAACAGATAGAACTACTTTAATATTCTTAGAACCCATCCAAGATAATGCAAGTATCAAAATAAAGATTATAATCCATGGCGTTCCTGTTAAAAATTTTTCAGACTCTATTAGGAAAAACCTAACAGGATCGAAAAGACTTTCAATATTATCCCCATAATTACGAGAAAAATCTTTGAAACCAGCGTCGATAGATTTTTTTATTGATCGTAAGTTTTCTGGATTTATCGATGGAAATTCTGTTATTAATGACATGAGTACTTGAAAAAAATTGATAACCCCAGATATCTAGATAATATCTGGGGTTAATAAGGGTTGTTGTTAAAGAGCAGCTAGAACGCGTTCTTTAACGTCTTCAGAAACCCATGATGACCAATCATCTTGGTTNTTTTCTAAATAATATTTTGCAGCTTCTAATCCGTCAGCTTGGTTATCTGCCATCCATGCTAACAGTTGGTTAAGAGCAGCGTTTGCAATAGATCTTTGAGACATATAATCCATCGCTATAGATGCTTCTTCCGCGAAGTTAGCTGATACAACTGTTTCAACTGCAGAGAATCCCCAAGCATTAGGAACTGGATTCGCACAATCTGCTACACCAGTACAATTTTCCCATTCATCTTTATCGTGCTCTACATTTGGTTGCAGCATATACATAGGTAGTTTTCCGAGGATTGCTGTTGGTGCCCAATAGTATGTAAGGATGTTATCGCCGTCGTTGACTGCTTTATTGATTAATGCATCAAGACCCGCTGATGAACCTGGATCAATTAAATCCCAACCTTTTGCTTCCATATCATATGCTTCATAAAGATTTTGGTTAATGATTTGGCATGCCCATCCAGCAGGACAGCCTACTAGCGCACCTCTTTCTGGATTTTCAGGGTTTGGAAATAGGTCAGGTCTTGCGATAACATCTTCCCAAGTTTTTAATTCTGGATTAGCTGTGAGAGTTGCTTCAGGAATGAACCAACCTTCTTCACCACCCTCTTTAAATACATATCCTGTTGGGATGAGTCTACCTTCTTCCTTTGCAGCATCGAGAGGAATTCTAATTGAATTCGACCAAAGTTCAGGAGCAACATCNGGCTCNCCTTTTTCATTCATAGATGTAAATGTTGGCATAGTATCACCCGGAACTAATTCAACATTACAATTATATCCATGTGTTAAAATTATATTATCGATTTCAGCGATTGCTTGAGCTGATGCCCAATTCATATTAGCTATAGTAACACTTCCACAATCTGCAACTTTAGTTTCATCTTTTAATGCGTTATTAGCATAAAAACCAATTGCGATTAAGATTACTACAACTAACGGTAATGTATATTTTTTCATAATATTCCTATTGTTTATTTATGTAGTCTATATTTAGTATAGTGGTACCATAACATACTTTTTATTAAATAATAACCGGCAGAAGTTTTTTTCTGTTAGTTTAATTCATAACTAATTGATTTTATTATATAATATATTTTTATTTTTCAAATAAAAAACCCCTCATTTAAAAATGAGGGGTAAATTTATTTACTTTATACCTACTATTAGTAGATTTACTTGTGTTAATTAGAATTTTCAAGTAACTCTGTTACATATTCCCAGTTTACAAGATTATCAAACCAAGCTTCTAAATATTTTGGTCTAGCATTTCTATAGTCAATGTAATATGAATGTTCCCATACATCACAACCAAGTAATGGAGTAGCTCCATTTACAAGAGGATTTTCACCATTAGGTGTCTTGGAAACATTGAGTTTTCCATCTTTTAGTTCAAGCCAACACCAACCTGATCCAAATTGCGTAACGCCAGCATTAATAAAATCTGCTCTGAATTTATCCATGCCACCAAGATCTTCATTGATTTTACTTTCTAGGTTAGAAGGTACTTTAGACCCTCCTGGCGTCATCATTTTCCAAAAATGTATATGGTTATAATGTTGCGCTGCGTTATTGAAAAGGCCAGCGTTATTCCCATGTGACTTTATAACTATGTTTTCAAGGGACTCATTCTTTAGATCAGTCTCTGCTAGTATGTTATTTCCGTTTGTGACATATGCTTGATGGTGTTTATCATGATGAAACTCTAGTGTTTCTGAGGACATATAGGGTCCCAACGCATCATGTGCATATGGTAAATCTGGTAGCTCAAATGCCATTTCTTTCTCCATTATAGTTAATTATCGAACACAAGAATATTATCATTTAAATATTAGAATTTAAATCAAAATAAATTAAATTACAAATTGTTAGATTAAAAGAATGCTTGAATACCCGTTTGCGATCTTCCAAGGATTAATGTATGTATATTCCTTGTGCCTTCATATGTATTCACTGTTTCAAGATTTAATAAATGTCTTATTATATGATAATCATCTGAGATTCCATTACCACCTAAAATATCTCTTGCTTTTCTTGCTATATCAAGGGCAATTTGACAATTATTTCTTTTTAACAAAGATATTGCTGCTGGGTTAACTTTTCTTTTATCTATCTCTCTTCCTAATTTTAGGACTGCTAATTTTGCAAGTGTTATTTGTGTCTGAAAATCCACTAGATCAGTTTGTATTAATTGATTACTTGCAATTGGTTTATTGAATTGTTTCCTATCCAAAGCATATTGTCTTGCTGTATGCCAACAAAATTCTGCAGCACCAATAGTTCCCCATGAAATTCCATATCGAGCTTTATTTAGACAAGAAAATGGACCCTTTAATCCGACCACATTTGGTAGTAAAAAATCATCGCCCACAAATAGCTCATCAAAGTGTATTTGCCCAGTTTCAGATGTCCTCAAAGAAAATTTCCCCTCAATTTTCTCAGTTTTAAAGTCATGTAAATTTCTATCAAGTAAGAATCCCCTAATGTTACAATCATCGTCTTTTGCCCATACGATTGCAATATCTGCAATTGGTGAATTTGTTATCCATGTTTTCGATCCATTAATAATCCAACCACCATCAACTTTTTTTGCATTTGTTTGCATACCTGCTGGGTCAGAGCCGTGGTTTGGTTCTGTGAGTCCAAAACAACCTATTAGTTCACCATTAATAAGTTTTGGTATGTATTTCTTCTTCTGTTCTTCTGAGCCAAATTCATATATAGGATGAATGACAAGCGAGCTTTGAACGCTCATAGCAGAACGATAACCCGAGTCCACTTTTTCAATTTCAAATGCAATTAAACCATAACAGACATTATTTAGATTTGCCCCTCCCAATTCTTCAGGAATAGTCGGCGCTATTAGTCCTAACGCTCCCAGTTCAGAAATGATTTCCCTATCAAATCTTTCATTCCTGAATGCGTCTTTTACACGAGGCATTAATTTGTTTGTTGAGTAGTCTTTTGCAGTTTTCTGGACTAATTTTTCTTCATCTGTTAAATCGCTTTCAATGGATAAAATATCCTGCCAATCACTATCTGGAAGTACTTCTATTATCTTTGGCATTATTTACCTACTTTTTTTAAAGCTCAATGCATGACCATTAATGCAATATCTTATTCCAGTGGGTTGTGGTCCATCTTCGAATACATGTCCAAGATGTGCATCACACTCTCCACATTTCACTTCTGTTCTTTTCATGAGCAAACTAAAATCGTCCACTTGATGAATATTATCTATATAATTAGTATTATAGAAACTTGGCCAACCAGAACCTGAGTCGTATTTATGCTCAGAGGTAAATAATGGTTTGTTACAACAAACACAATGATAAATACCTTCAGATTTTTCATCTAAATGTGGTCCAGTAAATGGGCGCTCGGTTCCAGCTTCACGGGTTACGTGATATTGGATATCACTTAATTTATTTTTCCATTTGTCCATACTGTTATTATATCATAATTAAGCAAATAGATAAAATAATAGAAAAGAAGCTAATAAAATAGTTGTCCAGAAAGCCATGTGACCTGTAGGCCATGATCGACCAAGCACGCCAGATGGCCCATTATGTTTATGTAAACTCTCAATAGTTTGACTAATAACACCTTGAATTGATTTTATTATATTTTTGAATCTAATTAGAAGTTGGATGTTAAATTCGTTGATAACTAATTGCCCAAATTTACGCCAGAACCAATCAAAATCAAGAGTTATAGTTAATGTTCTTTTGAGGAATTTTAGCAAAATGAAAAATGCTAAACCAGAGAACATCAACAGTTGTAACTGTGATGAAACATGATCTGCAGTATATGGTAAGTACTTTACTTCAAATGGAAGTATTGAATATAAGAGTCCAGGAAATACGCCTATAAAAATACATAAGAAGGAGAGTATTATCATTGCTAATTTCATATTATTCGGAGGATCAGATGCTTTTAGTTTTGCATCTTTTTGAAAAAAAACAAACCAAGGAAATTTAATTCCTGCGTGTAAGAATACGCCTGCAGAAGCCATTGTTAATAATAACCATAAGATTTTTAAATCTTCATAAACAGCAGCTTGGACTGTTAATGATTTTGATATGAAACCAGAAGTTAATGGAAATGCTGAAATTGACAAAGCACCGATTATTCCACAAATCATAGTTAGTGGCATTGTCTTGTATAGCCCACCGAGGTCGGTGCATTTTGTCTTGCCGGTTATGTAAAATACTGAGCCAGCACTCATTAGTAAAAGCGCTTTATAAATGATGTGAGTAAATGCATGTGCAGATGCACCGTTTATAGCAATTTCTGTTCCTATGCCTATTGCAACAATCATAAATCCAACCTGATTTACAATAGAATAAGATAAAATTCTTCTCATATCATTTTCTAGTATCGCAAAAATAATACCGTAAAAAATCATGAATACTCCTATATAAATAAGGAATTCATATCCGGCATAACCTCTAATGA
The DNA here is from genome assembly GCA_002704755.1 of Rhodobiaceae bacterium. Classification (GTDB taxonomy): domain Bacteria; phylum Pseudomonadota; class Alphaproteobacteria; order Rhizobiales; family TMED25; genus TMED25. The sequence continues at coordinate 27,832 of PAHC01000011.1, read as the reverse complement.
GAACATATACAGCTGTTTTTGTTGTAAAAGCTGATAAAAATACTGTTCCAGACCATGATGCGCTTGGGTATGAGTCAGGTATCCAACTTGAGAATGGTGGTGAGCCTGCATTTATTAAGAAACCGACGAGTATGAAGTAACTGAATATATTTTCTGGATTCATTAAATCAAAGGCTGCGCTGCCTGTTGAACTTGCGTATCCAATGATACCAATAAGTAAAATTGATCCGCCTAACAAATGAACGGCTAGGTATCGAATTCCAGGATAATAAGCATCCTTTGAACCAGACCAAATAACAATAGTAGATGCAATAGCCATGATTTCCCAAAAGATGAATAGTGTTATCAAATCACCAGACAAGACAACAGATATTGCAGAACCTACATAGATAAATGCAGAGGCTATTTCGGTTCTATTTTCTTGATTTAGGCTAAAAATAGAAGTGCAAAATAAAATTAATAGGAATATGTATGAGAATAACTTACTTAGTTTATCAATACTTATAATAACTAGTTCAAAATAGTTATAATTGATCACAAAGTGTGAGCCATCATCAATAGATATTAATATAATAAAACTAATAATTGGGAAAATTGGTATTAATTGTTTGTGTTTTATATAGGGTATTAAAAGCCCAAATATAATTAGAATTATTCCAGGATGTAATAGATTAGTTATCATAATAATCCTCTGGTCTTTTTAAGAAAATGCCAATTAATTTAGATATAAAAACTAAAAAAACGCATGATAAGAATCCATATAATGAAGGGAAAGCAAAGAAACCATCTATTTCAAAATAACTGTGGCGATGAATAATAATGTCACTTAAAAATAGCAAGGCAAGTACTAGTATAAATCCTAACCATAGTTTCTTTATGTTATTGGACATTCTTTATTACCTCAATGATTAGAGTTGGATATAGGAATAGGATTACCATTAATATACAGCAAGAAAGAATAGCAAAGTTTATAGTTAATGGTAGATGTTTGAATTTTTTATTTGCATTTTTCTGGGTAAAGAAGAATTTGTAAATTATAGGAGTAAAGTACCCAATATTTAAAAGAGTTGAAATAGTGATTACCGATAAAATTATCCACTGACTATCTGAAGCTGCTGACTGGACGATATACCATTTACTTGTGAAGCCAACAAGTATAGGTAAACCAATTAGCGACATGGCACCAAGTGTGAAGGCGAAACAGACAACTTTTAGATTTTTGCCAATTCCGTTCATTTCACTTATCTTTGTGAAACCAGTGGATGTGTAAATTGCACCAGCTGCAAAGAATAATGTAATCTTACTGACCGCGTGGGCAATTAGATGCATGGTGGCCGCAATAATTGCAGATGGTGTTAATATAAGAATTGCAATTATGACATAAGATAGCTGACTTATTGTAGAATAGGCTAATAACCTTTTTAGATTATCCTGTTTTAGTGCAATTATTGAGGTTGCAATAATTGTAAACCCACAAATGTACACAAGTAAATCAACAATATTTAGACCATGAAGTAATTCTATTCCAAAGGTATAAACTAATATTTTAATAATGGAGAATACACCTACTTTTACAACAGCTACAGCGTGAAGAAGAGCTGAAACTGGAGTAGGTGCAACCATTGCTGCAGGTAGCCATGAATGAAAAGGCATGACAGCTGCTTTGGATATACCAAATACAAATAAGATTAATAGGATTGAAATTTCCAAATTATTAATTTGATCAGGCAGAAGATTTGTAAATAATAAACCTTGATCAACAAACTCGAGGCCTCCACTTAGGTGATAAACGTATCCAATTGCTGGAAGGAAGAAGCATAGGGATGTTCCAAGTAGTATTAATAAATATTTTCTACCAGATGCTTTTGATTGCTCATCTCCCTTATGAGTTACGAGCGGGTAGGTTGAAATTGTAAGCAACTCATAAAAGATAAAGAGGGTTATAAGATTGCTTGATAGCGCAGCTCCATTTGCACAAGAAATAGATATGGAAAAGAATAAGAAAAAATTACCAAGTCTTTTCTCGTTGTTTGATATCATATAGCCTAGTGAGTAAGCAGTAGCAACGAGCCATAAAGTATTGACCATGATGAGAAAAACCATACTTATCGGTTCTATCCCAAGTGAGATTGTTATGTTGTCGAATATATTTATGATATCAACATTGGAATTTAGTTTATCAAATTTATTATAAATATATATTGAACAAGCCAATGTTAATATTGGACCAAAATATAGAATTAACTTTCTAGTGATTTTTATTGGCCATGATAACTTGATGGCAATAGCTGTTATCAGTGGTATGAGAATAGGAAAATAAATCAGATATTCTGTCATCATTGTCCTCCAAGCAGAACATTCTGTACTGCAATTTCAGCTAGTCCTGCTGTGAGTCTTGTATCAATTCCAAAATAGACTGTAGCAAGTGTTAAAATAAAGGTAATGGCAAGCATTTCAACTGGTAGGCTTTTACTATTTACATTGATGTCATCCTCCGGTTGATGGAACCACATTAATTCAATTACTCTTCCCACATAAATTAATGCTAATAGTGAACTGATGGCTAATGACAGGACTACTAGCCACCAACCTTGTTCAAGCGCTCCTATAATCAAGTACCATTTGGAGATAAATCCTACAGTTCCCGGTATACCTACAAGACTTAGAGAGCTAATAGTAAGGAGAATTGCTATTACAGGCATCTTTTTTCCAAGACCTGCGAGCTCATGAGTATTAGAAATTTTTGTCTTAAATACAATACATCCAATTGCTAGAAATATTGCAGCCTTAATTATCGAATGGTTAATAATATGGACTGTTGAGCCAATTAATCCATTATGGTTGGCAATACCAATTCCTAGTGTTATGTATCCAATTTGAGCTACTGAAGAATAAGCAAAAAGTTTTTTAAGATTACTCTGGAAAATTGCAACCAATGATGCACCAAACATTGCTAGGATGGATAGGCCAATGATAACGAAAACAAATATTTTATTTGAATAAACAACATCATACCCGTAAACAAGGAAGAGATATTTGATAAGCAGATAAATAGCAACTTTTGTGGCTGTAGATGATAAGAATGCAGTTCCTACTGAAGGAGCATAGGCATAAGCATTTGGGAGCCACGCATGCAATGGGAAGAGAGCTACTTTAAGAGCAATTCCGACTGTAATGAAAGCTAAAGATGCATACAACGGTCTGTATAAATCTAATTCTTGAATTCTTATTGAAATATCGTGAAGATTTAGGCTTCCAGTAAGGACAAAAATTAATCCAACACCTATTACATATAGCGTGGCACCAATTGTACCCATAATAAGATATTGATAAGCCGATAAAAGGGCCCTTCTGTCTGAACCCATTGAGATTAGGATATATGTTGCTAATGAGGATATTTCTAAAAAAACAAAGGCATTAAATGCATCACCTGTTGATAGTATTCCTATTAATCCTCCCAAACATAACAAATACATGGAGTAGAAGGTTGAAATTTTGTTTTCTTTCAACTCACCTACTAAACTATGCCTGGCATAGAGAAGTATTAAGAAAGATGCAATTGAAATTAGTATAATAAATAGAGCGTTAAATTCATCTATTCTATATTCAATCCCAACGGGGGGCTCCCAGCCTCCCATAGCATATGAAATATTACCATTTTTACTTATCTGTAAATACATCATTATGGAAGCAATGGATGTAATCAAAGATGCAGTTGAAGAAATTAGCCAATTGATTGAGTTATTACGAATTAACATTACAAATACTGAGCTAATTATAGGAAGCATGACAACTATTGCGGCGATATGTTCAATCATTGTTAAATCTCATCTTCAAATAGTTTATCTTCTTCAATGGTACCGAATTCTTCATTGATACGAATTACCAAAGACAACCCTAGTGCTAGTGTTGCAATACCAACAACAATTGCAGTCAATATAAGAACATGAGGAAATGGACTTGAGTATACAGAAAAATCATCACTTAGTATGGGTGCAGTTCCATTTAATATTTTTCCAGGTGAGATGTAGAGAATATAGACTGATGTTTGAAATAGTGCTAAACCGACTAATTTTTTTACCATATTTCCTCGTGAGACAACGATGTAGAGTCCGCTGATCATCAAAAAAATGATTATGTAATAGTTATAAGACGATACAAAGTTATATAGGAATGAACTCATTTCTTACCCCTATTAACAAATGCATAAAATATTGAAACCATAGAACCAATGACAGTTACAAATACGCCAATCTCAATCGAAATAATACCAATATGCTGTCCATGTTTTGGATAATGAGCTAATGCGTCGTAATCAAGAAAGTTAAATCCATTTATAATTGATAAAAAACCTGTACCAGCGAAAATAATAACACCAAGAGGGATCATTAAATGAAAAATCCATTCAGGAAAGTCTTTTAGTGCTTTCGTAGATCCAAATATTATTGTGTAAAGTATTATCGCTGAAGCAAAGATAACACCAGCTTGGAAGCCACCACCTGGACCGTAATCTCCATGGAATTGGACATAGAATGCAAAAATAACAATGAATGGTATAAATATCTTTGAAGAAATTCGAAGTAATATATCTAATCTCATGCTAATATCCTAAGAATTATCTTTCTTTAAAAGGGAGATTACACCAATGGCTGCTGTAAAAACAACAATCACCTCACCTAGTGTATCAAATCCTCTATAACTTGCTAATACTGAGGTAACAACGTTTGGAACTCCTGTTTCAGGAATGGATCTTTGCAGATACTGTGCTGAGACATGATTGTGCAATGGAGTATCTGATGCACCAAATGGAGGAAGACCATATGTGCCATAGATTAAAAGCCCACCTATAGCCAAGCAAACCATAATAGGGATTATTGAGCTGTGTTTTGGCTTTTCTTCAGTAGTTTTTGTGTAGTATATGACTGTTAACATAAGTACAGTTGAGACACCTGCTCCAACTGCAGCTTCCGTTAGAGCAACATCAACAGCATCAAATATCAGAAGTAATGTTGCCATCAAAAAGCTGTAAATTGTGCTCAATATGACAACACTAAACAAATTTCTTAGTTTTACTATACCAAGAGTTGTTATCGCCATAAGCGTAAGTATAATCATGTTAACATAGATTTCTATTTTTTTGCCCTCCCTGGCACTTTAATAGGCTTTATGTTATCGTGGATACAGGCTCTTGCCAGTGCATGAGTAGCAACTGATGATAAATAGAGTATGGCAAGCAGTATTAGTACTAATTTAAGGGACACAGCATTCAAACCAGAGTATGTAATTAAGCCAAAAATAATAAGGCTTGCACCAGTGGTTTCCATAACCGAGGTAGCATGCATCCTTGTGAACACGTCGGGCATTCTAACCAGACCTATTGAACCAATTAATAGAAACACAGAACCCAAAATAACTAGCCCATAAGAAATATATGTTTGTAAAACAATCATAATTACTCCTCTTCACCATGGCTTAGTGTGCCGTATCTGAAATACTTTAGAACAGCAAAAGTTCCAATCAAGTTAAGCAAAATATATGTTATTGCAATGTCTAGAAAATCAGTTCTATTGGTCATAAATCCATAAACAATCAGAAATAATACAGTTGTTGTTCCAATGATATTTGCAGCAAGAAGCCTATCAAATAAGGTTGGGCCAATAAGTGCTCTGTAGAGGGAAATTATTAGTGTGATTGATATAATAAATATGACGATACTAAACATCCATATCACCCATTAATTTTTTTATTCTCTTATCCATTACTCCATTTTGTAATGAGGCTTTTGTATCCATTGTGAGAGCATGTATATCTATCTCTTTTGATGTATTATTGATAATCACTGATATTGTCCCTGGAGTCATGGTTATCGAGTTTGCATATATGTTAAAACCCATTGTTGTTTTTTGATTTGATTTAATTTTAAAGTATTGTGGAGTGATATCCATCTCTCTTGAGAGTATTAACTTGGATACATAAAGACTTGATTGAATAACTTCTTTATATAACCACATCCAATAAAGAACAGCTTTTGGTAGGATTGAAATGGGCATGGATTCATCATCAACCATCTTCAGCTTATTTTGATAGAAAACAATCAAGACCGAACAAATCAGACCAACTGATATTAGTAAAATAAAATTTTTGCCAGAGAGAAGGTACCAAAAAAGAAAAAGAGCTATTATTTGGATTAATACCAGCAGTAACTTATTCATTTCTTAATCTCCAGAAATGATTGAAGCATGTGCATCATCTTTTATTCTTTGGATCATTGAAAACAATCCATTGGAACGTTGTGGAGATAAATGGTTTTGCAGTCCAAATTTTGTAAATATGTCTTCATGTTTTATATCCAATATCTCTGACGGTTTCTTTTCTGAATATATTGCAATTAGAATTGCAATCAACCCTTTTACGATAAAGGCATCACTGTCACCCACAAAATTTAGAACTTTTTCCCCATTTTTATTTTGATTTATTTTTGAATATAACCATACTTGGCTCAAACAACCATTAACTTTGGTCGAATTATTTTTTAGAGCATCATCAAAATTATTAATCGATTGACCTAATTCAATAATATATTTGTATTTATCTTCCCAATTTTCCAGGAATTCCATATTATCCAGTATTTCTTCTAGGTTTGGCATGACTTTCTATTACGTTTTTGCAAAAAAATTAGTTTATATATATAAACAACCTAATATATTATACGATCTAAACTTGTTTTTTAATTATCATTTTTATTTATTAATATTTATTTATGTTTTGGAAAGAAAAGACACTGAATGAAATGAGCCCGGATGAGTGGGAGTCACTGTGTGATCGCTGTGGTAAATGTTGCACATTAAAATTACATGATGAGATATCTGATGATATTTATGATACATCAGTGGTTTGTAAGCTGTTTAATATAAAGAAATGTGAGTGTAATGATTACAATAATCGAATGAAGTATGTAAAAGATTGTATAAAACTCTCTCCATCAAATATTAATGAACTTGAATGGCTTCCAGAAACTTGTGCTTATAAGATTATATCTGAAGGAGGTGAGTTATTTGATTGGCATCATTTAATTTCTGGTTCTTATGATAGCGTCCATGAAACAAAAAATTCCGTTATAACAAATAATGTTGTCAGTGAAGAAAACGTTAAAGATGATGACTATGAAGACTATATAACAAAAAAAATCATTAAATTATGAGAAAAAAAATAAAAAGAGTTTACTTGTTACTTGCATCATTTCTAATGTCTGCTCTAGCAGTGGCTTTAATTCTTATCGCACTTGATGATAATATTATATATTTTTATTCTCCAAGTGAGGTCGATCAGCTAGATAATGAAAGTCTCATTAGAGTGGGGGGGCTAGTTAAGAATGATAGTTTACAAAGATTGGATGATAATAACGTGAAATTCATCGTTACCGATAATGTTGGTGAAATTCAAATTTTTTATACGGGTATCCTCCCGGATTTATTCAGAGAAGGTCAAGGTGTAATAGCGGAGGGAAAGTTTAATGGAGATGGATTTTTTGCTAATATAATTATGGCCAAGCATGATGAGAATTATATGCCAAAGGAAGTTTATGAAAACATCAGAAATAATTAATCAGGTAATTTATTTGAGTTTGATATGATTGCATTTATTGGTAATTTACTCCTTTGGGCGGCTATCTTGTGTTGCATATTATCAATAGCATATTCACGAGTATATTCAAAAAATCCAATAAGAAGTATACGTTATTCAAGCTTATTTGGAGTTTCGCAATTCCTTATCATATTATTTTCTTACATACTCCTTACCTATGCGTTCATAATATCAGATTTCTCAATAGTAACAGTCTGGAAAAACTCAGAACTAGATATGCCGCTTGTGTACAAAATTACTGGTGTATGGGGCAATCATGAAGGTTCAATGTTATTATGGATATTGATCCTATGCCTGTTTGGTTTCTTAGTGATTGTTTTTGATACAAAACTTCCCAGAAATATATTGAGAAATATTATATTTGTACAATCTACAATAACTCTGTCTTTCCTTTTGTTTGTAGTCTTTACATCCAATCCATTTATTTTACAGAATCCTATTCCACAAGATGGTTTTGGCCTAAATACTTTACTTCAAGACCCTGGGCTCATTATTCATCCGCCCCTTCTATACATTGGCTATGTGGGATATTCAATTGTATATTCATTTGCCATAGCAATAATGCTAGAAAAGCAACATGTTGATGGCTGGGGAAAATGGATTGAGAAGTGGGTCTATATATCATGGGGATCCCTTACAGCTGGAATTTGTATTGGATCTTGGTGGGCATATTATGAGCTTGGTTGGGGAGGTTGGTGGTTTTGGGATCCAGTTGAAAATGCATCTTTATTGCCGTGGATAACAGGTACAGCTCTGATTCATTCTTTAATTCATTTTAATTCAAATGGAAGGCATCAAAGTTGGACCCTATTGTTAACAATTCTTAGTTTTTCATTCAGTCTTTTAGGAACTTTTTTAGTGAGATCAGGAGTCTTAACCTCAGTACACTCTTTTGCCTCAGACCCATCAAGAGGTTTATGGATTCTGATAATTATGTCTGTATTCATATTATGTTCATTAATATTATTTTTTTCATATTCTGAACGAAAGTTAGATAAGAGCGATTTCACTCTTTTCAGTAGGGGGGCGTTTATTCAAATAAATAATTATCTTATGATAACCTCTTGCATTGTTGTTTTGTTAGGAACAATCTACCCACTAATATTGGATGCTTTAACGGGAGACATTATCACAGTTGGTCCTCAATATTTCAATTTAGTGATGACCCCAATATTAATACTTGTTGCCATTCTTATGCCAATTGGTCCTAACTTACCTTGGAATGATAGAATAAACGACATTATTGTAAAGAAGTTATTTATTTCAATAGTTTTAACTCTATCAATGATTGTTTTACTGCAGATAATTGTCGAAGGAAAAAGTTTCAATTTGGCGGTCTTTTTTATCGGATTAGGAATATGGATCATTGTTATTTCAATAATTGATTTATTACCCAGGAATATCGATAGAATAAGTTTTTCACTCTCAAAATTTGATTTGCAGTCTTTCAAAAAGATTAATTCACCCAGACTGAGTTCCAGAGTTATTCACGCCGGATTTGGTTTAATGATCATTGGAATTGTTGCAGCCTCAGCATACGCAGAAGACAAAGATACAAGGATTAATCTAGGACAAGAAATACAACTCAATAAGTTCACAATTAAATATAATGGAGTCTCTGCAGAAATTGGTGAAAATTATGATGACTTAGTTATGAATTTTGATGTTTATAAGGAAGGTAAAGAATTACAAAATATGCAACCCCGTAAAAGGATCTTTAGAAAAAGTGGGGACATTACGACCGAAGCCGCAATTAATAGATATTTTTTTGATCATATATTTGTTACTGTTGGGGAAGTTGATGCAGATTATATCTACGCATCAATCTCACATAAGCCTCTTGTTAGATTAATTTGGCTAGGGGGTTTCCTCATGGTATTTGGGATAGTCATCAGGCTAAACCATAAAACAAAATTATTTAGAGATTAAAATGACTTACAAGAATAGTTTTTTATATTTTTTATTTTTGTCTTTGTTGTTTTTTATTGGCATAAGTGATTACAGAGAAACTCATTCGACTGAAGTCGATAACTCAGAGATGATAGAAATATCTAAAGAGTTAAAGTGTATAGAGTGTGATGGACAGAATGTTTACGAGTCTAATTCACATTTCTCGAAGTCAATAAAAGCATACATTCTAGACCAACTCAGTGAAGGTAATGATAGAAGCACAATTATTGAAAATATTCGTCTCAGATATGGTGACGCTGTTCTAATGAAGCCACCATTTCAACAAAACACATTGGTCCTATGGATTATGCCTTTTTTAATTTTGATATTCGGTGTTGGATTTATCTCTTACAAGCTAATCAAAAATAAAAAGTCTTAGTTAGGCTGTTTTCCGATCTTGGCTAATCTCATCAGAAGAAATTAGAGGAATTGAAATTGTAACGGCAGTCCCTTTCCCAAGTGTACTTTTAACACTAATATTACCATCATGTACATTTATTAAACTATTAGCTATCGGTAATCCTAATCTTGCACCTTCTTGATTAATAATACTATCCTTACGTGATTTATTGAATGGTTTAAAAATACTCTCAATTTTAGAATTTTGCATTCCGTGACCATTATCTTCAATACAAATATTTAGCCATCCATTCTGAACTTCATTTTTTATAGTTATAGTTCCGCCAGGTTTATTGAATTTGATTGAATTTGATATAATATTCGATATTGCTTGCTTAATAGCAGTTTCATTGCAGTTAATATTAGAATGAAAATTAAATTTATTTTTTACCCTTATTTTTCTATCTAAGATATCATCTTTGAAGTCATTTAATACTTCATCAAAAATATAATCTATCTTTTGATTTCTTTTATTAATTGTTATGCTTTCTTTCTCAAGGCTCGTCATTGACTCGATACTGCTAATAATTTGCATTAATTCATTACCACTATTGTGAATGTCATTAGCGTATTCAATGACTTTTTCTGGATTTGTGATTATTTGATTTTTAATTATCTCAGAAAAACCAATTATAGCATTCAGAGGTGTTCTAAGTTCATGACTCACATTAAGCAAAAACTTAGACTTGTCATTTTCTAGTTCTCTTAAATTATCTCTTTCAGAGTTCACCCTTTTAGCTAATTCAATTAATTGCTGTGATTGGATCTCTTGTTTTCTTCTAAGATTATCTAGTTCTTCAACTTTATGTATTAAGTCATATTCATTCTTGAGAAGTGCTTGCTCGTTCTGCTTTTGGTTTGAAATATCCAAGCCTACTGATGCTGAATAACCTGAGCTTGTTGTGATCTCAGTATTTATTATCCACCTTTTATCCTTAAGTTGTATTTCACTGACGCTTGTTAAATTTGAGTTATTATGTTTAATGTGATCTATATTCTGACTTACGGGAACTTCAACAAGTGTTTTGTTCAGTAACCTTTTTATATCTGATTTGTTCATACCGGTATTTGTTACGCTTTGGGGTATTGTATAAAAATCCCTAAATTTTTTATTGCTCATTATCAATTTATCTTTGTTGTCAAATAAAACAAATGATACCGGTAATGATTCAATCACCTCGTTAAGTGTTGTTTCTAATCTATTTGCATTAATTTCATAATTTTTATCGCGAGTATTATTAATCATTATTCCATAAATGTGGCGTCTTCCAGCTTTATCTTTGATTACTTTAGCCTTCAATTTGTACCAATTAATTGAGATATTTGTTTGATATTTAAAGGAAGTATCAATCTGGTCGATTTTCTTCCTGATTGTATCATTTGCAAGTTGATAAAAATTTGTATTACTACCACTAACTTTTTGAAGAAAGCTCTCAAAAGAAATGCTGTTCATTCTATCAATTTCTTCAATGTTAAATATCTTATTTGATAGGTATATTTTTTTGTTATCTAATGACCAATTAAAATATAATAGATCCCTGTTATTTGTTATAAGATCTTGGTGATGTTCTAAAGAGGATAATTTATTGATTATTTGATTATTGAAACTTGATTGAGATTTATTCAAAACTGTAATTATTAGGAGCATAATTACATTAGTCATAATTGCATATGGTGTGATATTTACGCCAAGAAAGCCGAGCAATGAGGCCTCTGTAAACTCATTGTAAGCAAGTATTAATGTAGACCCAACAATTACTGTTAATGCCAACCAAAAACAAACTAATCTTAGCTTGTTTTGTACATCAACAGCTGGATGGTTTAGTTCCAACTGCATTTCCTCCTCCTAGTGATTCGTTTCCGCAATTCCGAATCACTTACTATTGATTCGTATATCAGCTAAAAAGTAAAGAAAAAAATGCATCATTTTAATTGTAAATTAATTGAATTTTTATAATTTCTTATATAAAGTATTGATTTATATGGAAAATTAATTTAACGAAAAATTAATAATTTTTTTTCAATCTTGACAGGGTTTTCTGTTATTATTTGGACTTTATTGAGAATAAATTACATATATTGGAGTGGTTTTTTGGCAGACATATTAGAAATAGATCAACTCGGAAAAAGAAATGGTCTACCTGATAGTTTAAGAGAATTATTAAAAAAATATCCAAGAGATACATGGGAAGAAGATGTATTGAATGGCAATTGGGTTGGGTATTGGTTAGGTCGCCACTCGGTTTTCAAAGAAATCAGTTTTGCAATTAACCAATCGCTCCATAACATTCTTGATAATAAAATTTCAACAGACAAATTTTTAAGTGATTATATTCAATTGATGAATTTAATGCTAAAAAATTTGAACTCTCATCACACTGTAGAAGATAATTATATTTTTCCAAAATTTTCACAAAAGATTGAAAAATTTTCATATGGTCTTGATTTACTTGAAAATGATCATCACCTTATTCACTCTTCTATTGATAACGTTGTCGTTGAAGGTAATTCTCTTATAAAAACTATCAATGATAATAAGGTTTTTGATATCAAAAAAGTCGTAGGATCATATAAAACTGTCAATGATACATTTGAAAAACTATTGATGGCGCATCTCAATGACGAAGAAGATTTATTGATACCTCTAGTTGTCAAATATGGTGAAAAATACTTTGATCTTGGTCATTAATGGATAATCATCTATCACATAAAGTTTGTATTGCTCCTATGATGGATTACACAAACACGCATTTTAGATATTTTTTGAGGCATCTATCAAAAAATATATTTCTTTACACGGAGATGATCTCTGCTGATGCAATCATTCATGGTAACAGAGATAAATTGTTAAAATATCATCAGATAGAGCATCCAATCGCGCTGCAAATTGGTGGTTCCAATATTGAAAAAATGACGGAGGCATCTCTAATAGGTGAGAATTACGGTTATGATGAAGTTAATTTAAATATTGGCTGTCCATCACCAAGGGTACAAAGTGGAAATTTTGGTGCTTGTCTCATGACTGACGTTAAGTTGGTTTCTGAAATAATCACCAGTATAAAAAATAAGGTTAAGATACCTGTTACTGTGAAGTGTCGTTTAGGCGTTGATGATCAAGATATTGATAAAGAACTTCCTATATTTATAAGCTCAATTATTGATGCTGGAGTTGACCTGGTTATTATTCATGCAAGAAAGGCTTGGTTAAACGGCATAAGTCCTAAAGAAAATAGAACATTACCAGAAATTGATTATGAAAAGGTCTACAATATAAAAAATAATAATCCTGATATTCCAATCATAATTAATGGTGAGATAAAGTCATATACTGATATTGAAAATCACTTAAATTATGTTGATGGCGTGATGTTAGGTAGAAAAGTCATGAGTGATCCTCTTTTCTTTTACGATGTAGATCCAATCATATTTGGTGAAGAGAATATCAATTCTATAAATGATATTATTGATATTTATAGTGATTATGCAGATAAACAAACGCAACTCGGTGTATCAAAATCTCAAATAATAAAACCACTTCTGAGTCTTTTTAATAACAAACCAAACGCAAAAAATTGGAGACGAGGTCTGGATAAATATAGAAATAGCGATTTTAGTGCATTCAAATTTATCTCTTCACTCCACAAACAGTATCTAGAAGTATGACAATGACAACAAATACAATCCCAACTATTCAAGAGTTGGTTGAATTTATAAAAGATGTCCCAGATATTGATCATGAAGCGGTTTCGTTAGTAAGAAAAGCTGCAAAGGAATCAAATATTGCACAATTTGGTGTTTTGGAAGAACTGGTGGAATGGTTATCTGGTTGGCAGGGATCCTACCCACCGAAAGCTGATAATATAGTTATGTCAATTTTTGTTTCTAACCATGGAATATCAGATAATTATGAGATTTCAGAGCACTCAAAATCAAATCAAGACTCATTGGTCAGTGGTTTTAAATCGGAGAGCTCTTCATTAAATCAATTATGTAAGCTTCATAATATTGGGTTACAGGTTTTTGACTTAGCTATGGAATTGCCAACAGAAGACATTACAAGAAAGCCTGCAATGGAAATTAACGACTGTATTACGACCATACTTTATGGTCGTGAGGCAATCTCATCTAACCCAGATTTATTGTGCCTTGGTGAAGCGGGAATAGGTAATGATACTATTGCGCTTGCAATGTGTTGCGCGTTATTTGGAGGAGACATTGAGGGTTGGTTGGATCCTGATTCAGATATTACAATTCGAGAAAATCAAGTCAAAATTGTAAATGCTGCGCTTAGTTTACACAAAGAAAGACAACCACTAGAAATACTTAGGAATTTGGGTGGACGAGACTTTGCAGCAATGGTAGGAGCTATAATTTCTGCTCGTTTTGAGAGAGTTCCAGTTATATTAGACGGAATTTCAGCGTGTACTGCTGCGGCACTTTTATTTGCTATATCTCCTCATACAATAGATCACTGCTATGCTGCTCACCAATCCCATAATCCATCTCATGGTAAGTTATTATCTATTATTAATAAAAAGCCATTATTAGATCTTGAGCTTTTGGAAGCTAACGGATGCGCCGCTGCATTGACAATACCTCTAATTGAGTCTGCAATTCATACACACAATAATAAATCATATGATATAAACGTTTAGGCTACCAAAGAAATACTAATTATGAGAAACTTAATATATATCAAAGGTATGGGAATAATATGGATTTCATAGTCGTACTTTTTGCCGCTATCATTGGAGACCTCATATGGGGTAATAAAAAGAATTTTTCTGAAAGATTAAATTATCCAGTCATAGTTTTTGGAAGATTTATTGATTTCATTGATCGGGAATTTAACAGAGATGTATTCTCTGATAATACAAAAGTTTTTAACGGAACAATTATAACGTTGATGGCTATCATAATTTTATGGTTTCTTGCAACAATATTAGAAAAAATCCTATTTGGTAATTTTGTTGGAAATATTTTAATAGGTTTTTTTGTATCACTCTTTTTAAATATTAAATCTTCATTTAATGAAATTAAGGCTATCTATAATAATTTTATGGACGATGACATTTACCAAGCCAAAGAGGGTCTAGGAAGCATATCATCAGTTGATTGCTCAGAGTTAAATGAAAGTGAAATAACTGCTCTTGCAATTGATAACTTGTTTAGGAAATTAATGCTTCATTTTGTGTGTCCTTTTTTTTGGCTTTTCATTATGGGCTTACCGGGTCTGCTAATAAGTAATTTTATCTCTTATGCCAATAAGTTAACTCTTCAAACAGCTCCTAAATATCAACTTTTTGGGAAGTTGATATCATATCTGGAAAATATTATGTATTACATTCCATCAAGACTCACCTCTCTTCTAATCATTTTATCGTCTTTTATCCTCAAGGAAGATTGGAAAAAAGCTATTACTATTACACGTCAGCACTCGAAAGAAATGGGCCCAGTCAGCCTAGGCTGGGGCAGTGCATCCATAGCAGGGGCTCTTGATATTATTATCAAGGTTTATAATACTAATACTGAAAATGGTGAATTTTTTGTTATAAATCCGGATGGCATTAAGTTAATAAATTTTGATTACATATTGAAAGGTATTTGGATTTATATAGTTTCTATATCTCTATTTTTGGTTGTGATATTTTTTGGATCTATTGTATAAAATTTGATATAACTAGTTTTGCTTATTTAATAAAATTTTTCAGAAAAGATTGTACTGATGGTCATAAATATTGAAAATATACTCTCAGAAATTAGTGAAGATACACAGCTAAATTTGGACATACTAAATGACTTTCTAAAAATAAAATCTATTTCAACAATACCGGAATATGCAAATGAATGTATGAAGGCAGCAGAATGGCTAAAAAATTATTTAACAGAAATTAATTTAGATACCATTATTTATGAGTCAGAGGGGCATCCCATTGTTTATTCTGAATATAAATCACAGAAGGCAGCATCTAAAACCTTACTTTTTTATGGTCATTATGACGTTCAGCCTGTAGACCCAATTAGTCTCTGGAACTCTGACCCATTTGAGCCGATAATTTCAGAAATTGATGGAGAAAAGTGTATTGTTGCGCGGGGTGCTAGTGATGATAAAGGTCAACTCCTGACATTCTTAATTGCACTCAAATATTTTTTTAAAAATTATGGCGAACTACCTTTCTCACTTAAAATTATTTTAGAAGGTGAAGAGGAATGTGGCTCGAAAACTTTACCAATTTTCCTGAAAGATTATGAGGATAAGCTATCAGCAGATATTGCCTATGTTTGTGACACAGGCATGTGGAATAAGAACACTCCTGCTATTACAAGAAGTCTCAGAGGACTTCTATCTGAAGAGGTTGAAATTATTGGTCCAAATAGGGATCTTCATTCTGGTGAATATGGGGGTGTTGCTTGGAATCCAATAAGATTATTGAGTGAGATAATTTCAAAAATTTATAGCACAGATGGAAAGATCATGATTCCTGGATTCTATGATGGCGTGAGTGAGGTTCAAGAGAATGTAAAAACAAGTTGGTCTCAACTTGAATTTAATCAAACTGATTATTTAAATAAAATTGGACAAATTACTTCATCAGGAGAAAATGATAGAACTATTTTTGAAAAAACTTGGTCTCGTCCAACTTTTGAGATCAATGGAATTTATGGCGGATACACTGATGAAGGCACTAAAACTGTAATACCTTCAAGTGCAAGTGCAAAAATTACTTGTCGGCTTGTTGGCAAACAAGATCCAAAGAAAATATTAGATAATATACACTCATTTATAAAATCTAATGTTCCAGAAGGAATAAAAGTTAATTTTAAAGGGTCTGACTATTGTAAAGCTATAGAATTTGATACTGATAGTGAATTCTTTTCAGTTTCTTCAGAAGCGATTAAAGAGGAGTGGGGGAAAGCTCCTGTATATACAGGCGGCGGTGGCTCAATTCCAGTTGTAGAAGTATTTAAAACTCAATTGAATATGGATACAGTATTAGTTGGTTTTGCACTTGATGACGATCGAATACATAGCCCAAATGAAAAATATAATTTATCTTCTTATGTAGGTGGAATTAGAACATGGGCAAGAATATTTTCAAAATTTGTCTAAAAAATTAGTAGTTTTGGAGTAATATTTCTCTTATTTCAAAAAGATCTGATATCAAGAAATCCGCTTCAACGCCAGGAATTTTACCGTCAAAGTAACCAAAGTCTACACAAACAGATCTAACATTACAATTTTTTGCTGTTAAGATATCCGTGGTAGTATCACCTACCATAATTGTATTAAGTGGTTTAATGTTATGGTTTTGCATTATAGTCAAAAGAGGAAGTGGATTAGGTTTATTTTGAGCAAGCGTATCTCCCCCTATTATTTCATCGAAATAGCTAATGATACTAAAATCTTCTAGGATTATTTTTGCTAACTTTTCAGGTTTATTAGTGCAAATATTCAGAATATAGCCATTGTCTTTAAGCCAGTTAAGAGTCCTAATGGCATTCGGGTACAACGAACTTTTATTGGATATATTCTTTTCGTAAATAAGTAGAAACTGAGAAATTAGTTTTTCAATTTTAGATTTATCAAGGTTTATGTTATTAAATTCAAGATTTTTTTTTATGAAATATTCACCACCTTTACCAATAAATCTTCTTGAAGTTTCTGAGTCAATTTCGACATCGATAATTTCACTAATTACCTCTCTTGCGGATGCGATAAGATCTGGCGCTGTATCTATCAGTGTTCCATCAAGGTCAAATACAACCATTTTTTGGCGTGTTCGCTTTATCATTTTTATTACTTTTGCAAATATATATGTTAAAAATATTAATATATGAATGTTTTATATGGTCCAATAAATTTCTGATGGTTACACAACAAAAAAAAATAAATGCAGCAAAACTTGCTATCACAAAAATCACTTCAGGGATGAACATTGGACTGGGGACTGGATCAACTGCAAACGAGTTAATAAAGTTATTGGGGGATAATCCTGTGCTAAAGGACAAATGCAGGTTTGCATGTACATCTACTCAAACTGAGTTATTGGCAAAAAATAATTCAATTCATATCGAAGAAATCGATAACTTCAATTATTTAGATCTCACCATAGATGGAGCTGATGAAATTGACCATAATGGCAATATGATCAAAGGTGGAGGTGGAGCACTTTTGCGTGAAAAGATGATAGCATCTATTTCTAAAAATTATATTATCATTGTAGATGAAACAAAATATGTCGATAAGTTAGGAAAATTTCCATTACCAGTGGAAATTGTTAAATTTGGACCAAAATCAACAATCACATTATTGAAGAATATTTTCTCAGAATATGATTTGTATCCGGAAATTAAAATTAGAATGAATGATAATGGATCACATTTCAATACAGATGGGGGTAACCTCGTAGTTGATTGTTATTGTGCTGAGCTCCATTCTCTGAATGAGATTAAAACTAAAATTGAGAGTGTTCCAGGTGTCATTACTAGTGGATTATTTATCAATTTGGCTAGTTCAATGATATTAGGCGAGAAGGAAAAGGCATCGGAAGTATTATTCAAATAATTAGTTGGCTATAGGTTTTATTATGAAAAGTTCTACTAAAGAATGTGATTTATTTGTTATTGGCGCAGGCTCAGGCGGAGTAAGGGCAGCTCGGTTAGCAGCTCAAAGCGGTGCGAATGTTGTCATTGCAGAAAAATATCGAATTGGTGGCACATGTGTTATCAGAGGTTGCATACCTAAAAAATTACTGAGCTATAGTTCAAAATTCAGTAAACATAATATTATAGCTCAAAGTTATGGTTGGAGCTTTGATGAACCAAGGTTTTCATGGAATAGATTAATAGAAAATAAGAATAAGGAAATTCAAAGACTAAGTAATATTTACAAAACAAACCTTGAAAAATCTGGAGCAAATGTAATTGAGTCCGAGGCAAAAATTATTGATAGGGATACTGTTGAATTATCAAATGGTGATCAATTCAAATGTAAGAAAATATTAATAGCAACTGGTGCAAAGCCAAATTTCCCAAATATCACGGGAATTGAATATGGGATATCATCAGATGATTTTTTTGAATTGGATAAACTGCCAGAAAATGTTGTGATTGTAGGTGGGGGGTATATAGCTCTTGAGTTTGCTTCTATTATATCAGGTTTCGGAACTATGTGTGAACTTATATATAGAGGTGATAGACTTCTTAAAAATTTTGATGTTGATATAAGTAATAATATTTATGAGCAAATTCAGTCTGACAAATGCAAAGTGAGATTAAATACTGATATCACAAAATTAGATCTTCATGATGGTAAGTACACCGCAACCCTAAATGATGGTTCAACTATTTCTACTGATCTAGTGCTATTTGCAACAGGAAGGAATTCTGATCTCTCATTTTTAGGTGATAAGATTGAAATAGAAACAGATGCGAATGGAAGAGTAAAAGTTGATAGCCAATTCCAAACATCCATTTCAAATATATATGCAATTGGTGATGTTGCAAATAATCATCATCTAACACCTGTTGCAATCAGAGAAGCTATGATTTTTGCAAGAGAACAATTTGAGAAAGATACCGATAAGTTCATCATTGAAAATATACCAACAGCTATTTTTTCAAACCCTGAAATTGGAACTATTGGTTTATCTGAACAAGATGCATTGCAAAAATATAAAAAGATAGACATTTATACATCATCATTCCGGCCGTTGTATTATACTTTATCAGATGTAAATAAACGTACCTTTATTAAGCTTATTATTGATCACAAGACTCAAGTACTTATTGGATTTCATATGATGGGAGATGACTCTGCTGAATTAACACAGATTATGTCAACATTGATCAATAAAAAAGCAAGTAAAACGGACTTAGATAATACGATACCATTGCACCCCTCAACCTCAGAAGAAATTATGACAATGAGAAATAAGGTTACCAAAGAGTTATAGCCTTTAAATAAATTTTCTTGTATTAATATCTTATTATGAAAAATTGGCTTATATATATTTACCATAAATTAAATTTTGGAGAAATTTATGCATAATTGGACACCTTCTAGCTGGCGTAATAAACCTATTAAACAAGTGCCAGAATATGAAGATACGGATCATCTTTCAAATGTTGAGAATACAATTTCAACATACCCTCCGTTAGTTTTTGCTGGTGAAGCAAGGGATTTAAAAGATAAGCTAGCACTTGCCAGTCAAGGTCGGGCCTTTTTATTACAAGGTGGTGATTGTGCTGAGTCCTTTGTGGAGCATAATCCTGATAATATAAGAGATATATTTAGATTGTTTCTCCAAATGTCAGTTGTATTAATTTTTGCGACTTCATTACCAGTTGTTAAAGTAGGAAGAATTGCTGGACAATTTGCTAAACCAAGGTCCTCTGATACAGAGGTAATTAATGGTGAAGAGTTGCTAAGTTATAGAGGTGATATAATAAATGGTATAGAATTCGAAGAAAATCAAAGAAAACCTGATCCAGAAAGGTTGTTGAAATCTTATAGACAATCCGCTGCAACAGTTAATTTGCTGAGAGCTTTTTCACAAGGTGGTTATGCCGATCTTGAGAGGGTGCATAGTTGGACATTAGAGTTTTTGAATAATTCACCTATCGGAGAGAAATACTCATATTTAGCTGAGAATATAACGAAGTCTCTCGGTTTTATGAGGGCATGTGGAGTTACTCCAGAGTCTGTGCCTCAGTTAAGAACTACAGATTTGTATACAAGTCATGAAGCATTATTACTTGGTTATGAAGAAGCAATGACAAGAGTTGACTCAATTACTGGGGATTGGTATGCAACTTCAGGTCATATGGTATGGATTGGTGACAGAACCAGGGACCCTGATGAAGCTCATGTCGAATATTGTAGAGGAATAAAAAATCCTATTGGAATTAAGTGTGGACCATCATTAACTTCAGAGAACCTATTACGACTAATAGATATTCTTAATCCAGAAAATGAGGCAGGACGTATAACGTTAATAGCCAGATTTGGATATGAGAATGTAGAAAAGCACCTGCCAGATTTTATTGATATAATTTCAAAAGAAAATAAGAATGTTCTCTGGTCTTGTGATCCAATGCACGGAAATACAATTAAATCAGATTCTGGATTTAAAACACGTCCTTTTGAATACATAATGAATGAAGTTAGAAGCTATATGAAAATCCATAAAGATAAAGGCACTTTCCCAGGTGGTATACATGTTGAAATGACTGGAAAAAATGTTACAGAATGTGTTGGTGGGGCTATTTCCATACGAGATGAAGATCTTTCGAGCCGGTATCATACTCATTGTGATCCTAGATTAAATGCAGATCAGGCTCTTGAGTTAGCCTTTCTTGTTGCAGATGAATTAAGATCAACATTATAAACCGCTTATTGCAGAAATGATAAAAGATAATCAGATTAATATCGCTCTGGTACAAGAAAATCCAATTGTAGGAAATATAAAGCACAATTATAATCTTGTTTTAGAAGCCAGAAATAGTAGAAATATTGAAAATGCCGATCTGATAGTTTTCTCAGAATTATTTCTCTCTGGTTACCCGCCAGAAGACCTTGTACTTAGGCATTCTTTCCTAGATGAGATCGATACATATCTAAAGTTGTTAGTTGAAGAAACAAAGAAACCAGGTCCAGCAATTTTAGTTGGTTTACCAGTAAGGGATAAAAATCAAATATTTAATTCAGTGGTGCTAATAGATAATGGGAAAATAATCTCAATTCAGCATAAATGCCATCTACCTAATTATGATGTATTTGACGAAGAAAGAATATTTAATAAGGGTAACTTGCCTGGACCCATAAACTTTCGTGGATTAAAAATTGGGGTAGCCATATGTGAAGATATTTGGCACGAGGATGTAGTTGAGTGCCTTGCTGAAACAGGAGCAGAATTACTAATTGTACTTAATGGATCACCATATAATCGTGAAAAACAAGATCTGCGGACAAATGTGGCCATGCAAAGAGTTGTAGAGAGTGGTCTAGGGCTAATTTATGTAAACCAGATCGGTGGACAAGATGAGCTTGTTTTTGATGGGGGTTCTTTTGTTATTAACCCAGATTACAGTATGCCAGTAAAGTTGCCAAATTTTGTCTCGAATATTCAAAGTACATTATGGACTAAAGATAATGATAAATGGTTATGTAAAACTATTGTCCATCAAACTGATACTGAAGAATTAGAAGATATATACTCGGCTTGTGTAATTGGACTCAGAGACTATGTTCAAAAAAATAAATTTAAAGAGGTTTTAATTGGGTTATCAGGTGGTATTGACTCAGCAATAGTGTCATGTATCGCAGTGGATGCCCTTGGTGGTGAGAATGTGCAATGTGTAATGCTGCCATCAAAGTATACAAGTAAAGAGAGTTTAGCTGATGCCATTGAATGTGCACAGAACCTTGGAATTAATCCAGATGAAATATCGATAGAGAAGATGGTTGATGCTGCGCAAGATCAGTTAAACCCATTCTTCGAAGGTACAAACAAAGATATCACCGAAGAAAATATTCAATCTAGGATCAGAGCCGTTTTATTGATGGCATTATCAAACAAATTTAATAAACTTCTATTAACCACAGGAAATAAATCAGAAATGGCAGTGGGATATGCAACGTTATACGGTGATATGTCTGGTGCATTTAACCCAATCAAAGATGTATATAAAACTGAAGTATATAAAATTGCTGAGATGCGTAATAATACTAAACCTGAATTTTGTTTGGGTCCAAATCATGAAGTCATTCCAAAAAATATTATAACGAAAGCTCCAACAGCTGAATTAAGGGATAATCAAACAGATCAAGACTCTCTTCCTGAGTATGATGTTCTCGATGATATTTTGTATAAACTCATTGAAGAAGAGATATCTGTAAAAGATATTATAAAATCAGGGCATGATAAACAATGGGTGACTAAAATACAAAATCTCTTATATATATCAGAATACAAGAGGAGGCAGGCACCGCCTGGGGTAAAAATATCCAGTAAGAATTTTGGAAAAGACAGAAGATATCCAATTACAAACAATTTTCGAGACAAAAGTTAGAAAAATATTATGACAGTCAATAAACTCAGATTCGCTCCAAGTCCAACTGGTAATTTACATATCGGAAATGCCAGAACATTAATTTTGAACTATATATATTCTAAGGCAATTGATGGAAAGCTAATACTAAGAATCGATGATACAGATACTGAAAGATCAGAGGAAAGGTATTACCAATCTATTCTTAACGATATTGATTGGCTGGAAATAGATATTTTTGATATTAAAAGACAGTCTGAAAAAACCGAGAAATATCAAGATATTGCAAACAAGCTAATTGAACAGGGCAAGCTTTACCCTTGTTTTGAAACTGATGAAGAGCTAAACCGTGCAAGAAAATTAAGTTTATCTCGTGGTCAGCCTCCAATATATGACAGGAGTGCGTTGAACCTGACTGAAGAGCAAAAAAATGAATATAAATCCAATAGCATAAATCCATATTGGAGATTTAAACTCGATCGTGAGGTTGTTGAATGGAACGATTTGATTAGGGGTCGCCAAACAATTGATTGCGGATCTTTTTCAGATCCCGTTTTAATAAGGGCAGATGGAACGTTCTTATATACATTACCAAGTGTTGTTGATGATATTGATCTAGAAATCACTCATATATTGAGAGGTGAAGATCATGTATCTAACACAGCAACACAAATACAGTTATTCAAAACACTCAATGCATCTATTCCAAATTTTGGTCATCACAGTTTAATGGTGCAAAAAGATGGATCGCGTATGTCAAAAAGATCAGGATCATTATCACTTGAAGAAGTTAGAGAAAGCGGTATCGAACCAATTACTCTAATAAATTACTGCGCGCGTATTGGTACATCAGATGCTGTAGAAGCCTTCCAAACTACCGATGAGTTAGTTAAGAACTATGACCTATCAAAAATCTCTCGTTCCCCCGCAAGGTTTAGTATTGAAGAACTCGAAGTTCTGAACAAAAAGATTATTCAGAATATACCATTTGAAAGAGCTAGTGATAGATTAGGACAGGATGGAATAACAGGTGAAAATGCTGAAAAATTTTGGAATGTTATCAGGACAAATATTAACAATATCCATGAAGCCAAAAAATGGTGGGATATTGTAGGAGATAACCCAATTAATGCTAATGATAGTGTAAATAAAGAAGTGATAACAACTGCAAAGGAGTTATTACCTGAAGATCCTTGGAATGAAAATACATGGTCAGAGTGGACAGGCAAAATAGCAGCAAAAACTGGCTTAAAAGGTAAAGAATTATACTTACCAATAAGAATTGCACTCACAGGCGAGACCTCAGGCCCAGAACTAGCAACTTTCATGCTCTTACTTGGCAAGGTTAAAGTGCAAAAAAGATTAGATAATTATATTTGATTTTCATTAAAATTGATTTATAATCGAACGATCGTTCTAAAGGTGATAGTTTGGTAAAAATTGTTTCATATAGAGATTTAGTAGATAAACTCATCGATATATTCTGTGAGTTTGGTTACGACGGGACTAGTCTGACAATATTGTCTCAAAAGACAGGACTCGGTAGAGCTAGCCTTTATTATCATTTCCCAGGTGGAAAAGAAGAAATGGCTAATGCAGTTTATGAAAAAATTAGCAGAGATTTTACTAAATTAGTATTAGCGCCGCTTGCAACCGATCTTAACTTTCAAACAAAAATAAAAAATATGCTAGAAGGTATAAATTTATTTTATAACAATGGCAAAAGGTCTTGTTTAATAGATGTATTTGCTATTGGATCAACAAAAGATATTTTTCATACGCAAATTAAGAATGCCGCAATGTATTGGAAGGACTCTCTCATTAAAATCATTGAAGATGAAGGTATTGATAACACGCGTGCAGTAGCTATATCGGAGGATATCATTATCTCTATAGAGGGTGCATTAATCTTTACACGCGCCACTGGTGATTACTCGAGTTTTAATAGGACTTTAGAGAAGATTCTAAATATGATCTCAGTAAATAATTTAAGGTAATCAGAATGAATTTATACCTATACAATTCCATAACTAAAAAAAAAGATGAATTCATTCCTTTAGATGTAAATAAAATCAGGATGTATGTTTGTGGTCCAACCGTTTATGACGAACCACATATAGGTAATGCAAGACCAGTAATAGTATTTGATCTTATTTACAGGATATTAAGAAACTTCTATGGAAATGAGAATGTAACTTACGTTCGTAATATTACTGATGTAGATGACAAAATAAACAAAATAGCATCAGAAAAATACCCTGATATTGAAACAAATATAGCAATTAAGAAGCTAACAACGGATATTGAAAAAAAATTCAAAGATTATGCAAGTAAATTAGAATGTTTGTTACCATCAATTGAACCGCGTGCAACGGAACATATATCTGAAATGATTGAGATCATAGAAGGTCTCATTGATAAGAAATCAGCTTATGTAGTGGACGGACATGTAATATTTGACATTAATAAATATGACAAATACGGGAGCTTATCCAATAAATCTCAGAAAGATTTAATAGCTGGTGCAAGAATAGAAGTTGCAACCTATAAAAATAACCCACTTGATTTTGTATTGTGGAAACCAAGTCAGCCAAATGAGCCATACTGGGATAGTCCATGGGGAAAAGGCAGACCAGGGTGGCATATTGAGTGCTCAGCAATGTCATCAAAATATCTAGGGCAAGAATTTGATATTCATGGAGGGGGAATTGATCTGATATTTCCTCATCATGAAAATGAGGTTGCTCAATCATGTTCGTATCATTCCAATGAACATATGGCCAAATATTTTGTCCATAATGGAACATTAAATATCGAGGGGAAAAAGATGTCGAAATCACTCGGAAATGTGGTTTCGTTGAACGATATGTTGGATACTTACCATGGTGCAATCCTAAGATTTACTATGTTAAGAACACACTACAGGCAGCCAATAGATTGGACAAAGAATAGTTTGGAGGAATCCAAGAACATTTTGAAGAAATGGGTATCCGTATCAAACATAGATAATCTGCGGGCTCAAGAGGTACCATCAGAATTTTATGAAACCCTTTTGGATGATATAAATACACCTCAAGCAATTACAAAGATGCACGCTTATTTTTCAAATAAAGAATACGACAAACTCTTTGGGGCATTAAACTTTTTGGGAATTAACATCAAAAATTTGAGCCATTCAATGGCATCAGAGCAAAATAGTAAAAAAGATGCAATCGATGAAACAGAAGTAAACAAACTCATCGAAGAGAGGAATTCCGCAAGAAAGGCAAAGGATTATAAAAAATCCGATGAAATTAGGAATAAACTTGAATTAATGGGAATAAAGCTTCAAGATGATGGAGATAAGTCCACCTGGGAATATATAAATGAGTAAAGAAAAAATATATATATTTGATACGACGCTAAGAGATGGCAACCAAACGCCGGGTGTAGATTTCACTGTGGATGATAAAAACAGAATATCAAAAATTCTTGATGACTTGGGTATAGATTATGTTGAAGGTGGATATCCTGGCGCTAATCCAACAGATACAGATTTTTTTAATTCACCACCAAAATTCAAAAATTCAAAATTTGTTTCATTTGGAATGACAAAAAGACCCGGTCGTTCAGCCTCAAATGATCCTGGGTTTAATGAGTTATTATCATATAAAACGGACGCAATTTGTTATGTCGCAAAATCATGGGACTTTCATGTAAGAAAAGCGCTTGGTTGTACACTTGAAGAAAATATTTCATCAATTAAAGAGTCAGTAAAAGCTGCTTCTAAATCACATGGTGAAGTCATGGTTGATTGTGAACATTTTTTTGATGGTTACAAGAATAACAGAGAATACGCTACAGAATCCGTAAAGGCAGCTTATGAATCAGGAGCAAGATGGGTTGTTTTGTGTGATACAAATGGTGGAACATTACCAGATGAAGTATCTGAAATTGTCACTGAAATATGCAATCTAATACCTGGTAAGAACTTAGGCATTCACGCTCATAATGATACAGGAAATGCTGTAGCCAATAGTCTAGCAGCAATTCAATCCGGTGTGCGTCAAGTGCAAGGCACGCTAAACGGTATTGGAGAGAGATGTGGTAATGCTGATCTAATCACAATCATACCAACCCTTCTACTAAAAGAGAGATTTAATAATAATTTTAAAATATCAGTAACGAATAAAGCTCTAAAAAATATTAGGAAAACAAGCTTAATCATAGATGATATTCTAAATAGAGCACCTGATAAACAATCACCATATGTTGGTGAAAGCGCCTTCGCAACAAAAGCCGGTATTCATGCATCTGCAATCATTAAAGATCCTAAAACATATGAGCATGTGGAACCTGAAAATGTTGGTAATGAGAGAAAGTTATTAATATCCGATCAGGGTGGAAAATCGAATGTTGTTTCTGCATTGAAGAAAATGGGGATTAACATACCAAAAGATGATCAAAGAATTACTGAATTGTTGGAGATTGTTAAAGAGAGGGAGTCAAGAGGGTATACTTATGAGAGTGCACAGGCATCTTTTGAACTATTGGCTCGTGAAATATTTGGTAACTTAAAAGAATTTTTCAATGTTGAAAGTTTCAGGACATTAGTAGAAAGACGTATCAATGCAAAAGGAGAACTCATAACTGTTTCAGAGGCAACAGTAAAAGTTCTCGTCGACGGTGAGCGATTCATCTCATCAGGTGAGGGTAACGGTCCTGTGAATGCATTAGATAACGCTATGCGAAGAGATCTTGGAAAATATAATAAATACCTCAAGAATATGCAGCTCGTTGATTATAA
>PAHC01000010.1:2500-72607 GCA_002704755.1 Rhodobiaceae bacterium | reverse complement strand
ACCAGCTGTAGAAGAAGTTCCAACAGAAGAAGCTCCAGCTGAGGAAGCACCAGCTGTAGAAGAAGTTCCAACAGAAGAAGCTCCAGCTGAGGAAGCACCAGCTGTAGAAGAAGTTCCAACAGAAGAAGCAGGTGATGAAGAAACCAAATAGTTTTTTCGTTCAAAATGACCCAAGAGAAAAAGTCTAAAGAAAACAAATACAACAAGCTGATCTGTGTAGGAAAACTGGTAAAGTTTTTAAATAAATCAAAGTTTCAAGTTAAGTCTTATACTGAAGAACCAAGCAGTATTAAAACTTACAAGAATTTATATTTAAGTGGAAAATATAGTATTAAGTTAAGTGATCAATTAAAAGGAAAAAAGGGGTCACACTTTATCGCTGAATTCAATTCAATAAATGATATTGATCTTAGCACTTTAGAAGATGATTATATTTATACAAGAAGGTCAGATTTTGCTGTTCCAGAAGATGATGAGTATTTCATATATGATTTAATTGGTTTATCAGTAAAGGATAATAATGATCTAGATATAGGGACTATTAACATGGTGTATAATTTTGGAGCGGGTGATATAATTGAAATAAAGAAGGAAGATGGTGAACTCATAATGATTCCATTCACACAAGAAAATTTCCCGGAAGTGTCTTTAAATGAAGCGAAAATTATTATTTCTAATAAATTATTAATTAATTAATACAATTCAAAATGTGGAAAGTTACTGTTATAACATCAACCCCTGAAATATTCCCGGGGCCACTTGGGTTTAGTATTACAGGAAAAGCTCTTGATGACAATTTGTGGTCAATTGATTATGTCCAAATTGAGAAACACAAAGATAAGAAAAAAATAAAAATAGATGGACCTCCAACTGGTGGCGGTCCAGGTATGATTTTGAGGGCAGATATTATAATACCTGTTATTCAACGTCTCAGAAAATCGGGTGACACAAGACCATTAATAATTCCGGCAGCCAGAGGCATAAAATATCAACAAAGTATAGCCAAAGAGTTTGTCGCTGGTGAAGGAATTATAATATTGTGTGGCAGATTTGAAGGGATTGATCACAGGATCGTGCAGGCAACAAATGGTTTAGAAATTTCAACTGGAGATTTTGTGCTTACAAATGGAGATATTGCCGCAATAAATATTATCGACTCATGTGTGAGATTAATAGATGGGGTAATGAATAAAAAAGAGTCTCAATTCTCAGAAAGTTTTGAAGATGGACTATTGGAGTATCCTCAGTATACCCTGCCGAGAGAGTACGATGGATATAAGACCCCGGATATTTTGTTATCAGGAAATCACAAAAAGATATCAGAATGGAGAATGGCTCAGTCCATAGAAACAACAAAACAAAATAGACCTGATTTGTACCAAATGCATCAAGATAAATTAAAAAAAATAAAATAAGTATCTAGTTTTTTTATTCAATTGAAAAATCAATTTTTTTTAGTAGAATAAAGTTTTAGTAAAAGGGGTATGTAATGGCACATGATAAAAAATTAGGTCTTGCTGTTGTTGGCTGTGGTGTTGTAGGAAGAATGAGATCCACACTAGCAAAAGAATATCCAGGTATTGGATGGATTGGTTTAGCAGATATTAATGAGGAACTTGGTAAGAAATTAAAAAATGATATTAAG
Organism: Rhodobiaceae bacterium; assembly: GCA_002704755.1. GTDB lineage: Bacteria > Pseudomonadota > Alphaproteobacteria > Rhizobiales > TMED25 > TMED25. Next base: position 70,962 of record PAHC01000010.1, on the reverse strand, counting down.
GCTGATTTTTTTACAACTGACTTCCGAGAGTTAATTGAAAGACCTGAAGTAGATGCTTTAATTGTTGCAACCTCAACATGGAGCCATGTTGAACCAATACTCGCTGGTGTTGAACGTAAAATCCCAATGTTGATTGAAAAGCCACTTGCAACTGATGCTATTCAATCATTAAAAGTTTTAAACGCAATAAAAGAGTCAGGTATTGACGCAGTAGTTGGGTATACACAAAGATTTAGAAGAAGATTTTTAGCAGTTAAAGAGCGGATTAATAATGGACAAATAGGTGAAGCAACTGCTGTAGTTGTTAGAGCATTTATGAATAAAATGGCACCAACAGGTGAGGTGAGGCTTACGCAAGACAGAAGACATTTAACGCCTATGGTTGTTTCAGGAACTCATAGCTTGGATATGGCGTTATGGCTATTAGGAAAACAAGCAAAACCCGTATCAATTTTTGCAAGATCTACTGAAAAAATAATGGCTGAACTTGGTACAAAAGATGCAACTTTTGGTGTTTTTACCATGGAAGATGGGACTATCTTTAGTATGAATATATGCTGGGCATTACCAAAAGTATGGCCTGGAGCTGTTTATGGTCTTGAAGTTGGTATCGTAGGTACAAATGGTGTTATCGATATTGAAGATACTCATAGGGATGTGATATTAGCGACAGAGTATAACCAAGGTCCTGCATACAAACCTGAAGGTCTTCAACTAGAAGCAACAAGGAATGTAGATTTTTTGACCAGTTTTCCACCGGGTGATATTTACAATGGAGATTTATGGGGGCCATTAAGAGAAGAGACAAATTCATGGTTCACAAGAATATATCTTGGTAAAGAAACACCACACGCAACAGCTGAAGAGGGTCACAGAAATCTTATCTTAACCATGGCTATGGATTTATCAGCCAAGACGGGTAAAGAATTACAATTACCAGTTGATCCAGAAGAACTGATGAAAGGTCTCTGATATAGTTTATAGATGAGGAGATTTGATTATGAGAAATATATTACTACCATTTGAATATATCGAAACAATACCGCACTTAATAGACTGTGCTATCTCACTTTCAAAGAAGTACAATTCTAGTATAAGTGGTGTTGCCATTCAACAAAGAATAGATAGTTTTATTGCTCAAGAAGGATCAGTTATATTTGACTCGTTACATCACGATGAAAACACAGGTGAAGCCCAAAAATTTAAGCAAAAATTTATTCATCATATAAGTGAATTAGCAAATTCTGATCCTGATTTAAATGATCTTAAATATAAGTGGTTATCAGATGAGTTACAAAATCAAAAATATTTAGGTGATTTATCTAGGGTTTACAATGTTGTAATTATATCAAGACCTTATCAAGAATTACAGAGCGCGAGCTTGAGTTCCATACAAACAATTCTTTTTGATGGGGGAAGGCCTGTAATGCTCATTCCCATAAACAAACAAATTGACATAGGGAAAGAAGTTGTTATTTCATGGAATTGCACAACGGAAAGTTCAAGGGCTGTCTTTGCATCATTACCAATCCTAAAAAAAGCCGATAATGTAACAATTCTAACTGTTGAAAAAGTTATATCTGATGGTCCAACAGGTGAACAAGTAGTAGAGTTATTATCATCGCATGGCATCAAATCAAAAGCTGTAACATTATCTGGTGAAGAGAAAAAGATAGGTGAGATAATACTTGAATATAGCCAATCTGTTAATGCAGACCTTATTGTAAAGGGAGCTTACACCCAGAGTAGATTAAGAGAAATTATTTTTGGTGGTGCAACAAGACACTTAATGCTTCATTCGGAAATACCTATCTATTTGGTTAATTAAATCTATATGTTTGATCCCAAGATAATAGGTGTAGGACAATCAGAATACACGAGACACCCATCTGAAAGTCAAACTGTTCAAAACCTTATGAGGGATGCAACTAACAATGCGCTTAATGATGCGAATCTATCATTAAAAGATATTGATGGACTTGCAATTGCATCTTTTTCAATTACACCTGACTCAGCAATAGATATTGCCTGGAGATTTGGTTTAAGTCTCAATTGGCTTTTACAAGATACCAATGGTGGGTCATCTGCTATGAACATGCTTGGTCATGCAATGAGGGCAGTTCAAACTGGAGCTGCGAAGAATATTTTAATACTAGCAGGGGATGCAACTGGTCTTGCAGGCTACGCAAAGATAGCAAATGCCTATAATAGTGCGACTAGGGATCATTTATCACCATTAGGTCATGGAGGACCAAATGGTGTTTATTCTTTAGTTACTACAAGACAAATGAAAAAATTCAATTTACAAAAAGAAGATTATGCCAATTTACTAATTGCTCAGAGAAACTGGGCGTCGATGAATCCCCATGCAGTCTACAAAAGCCCCTTATCCAAAGAAGAATATATAAATGCTCCGATAGTTGCTGGACCTTTATGCAGATATGATTGCGTTCCCGTAATAGCAGGATCCTATGCCTTGATATTATCCCGAAATGAAAATGACAAACTACAAAAGCAAGTTCGTGTCAAAGCATTTCAGCAAAGTTTTAACTATGACAATCAGGAGGGTGACGGAACTGAGACAGGGATTATTACCTTTAAGGATAATTTGTATGGCACAGCAAATCTGGCGCCTCAGGATATTGATGTATACAGTATATATGATGACTATCCAGCAATAGTTTTGGCACAGTTAAATGATTTGGGATTAATTAAGGATTCAGATATAAAAAATTATTTACAAAATATGTCCAATCTTGACATTCCACTAAATACATGGGGTGGTATGCTTTCTGCTGGACAGCCTGGTGGTATGGCTGGAGGGCTAAATGGAATTGGTGAAGTTGCATTACAACTGCAGAATAGAGCCAATGATCGCCAAGTCAATAGCGCAAAATATGGAATAGTAACAGGTTATGGGATGACCCTATATAGACATGGTGGGACAGTTTCTGCCGCAATTTTAGAGGGTTTTTAATATGGGAAAAATGGAAATTTATATGTGCAAGTCATGCTCAAAATATACTTTTCCAAAAAAGTATTTTTGTTCTAATTGTGGTAGTATAGATTATGATCTTGTAGAAGCTGGATCAGGAATAGTTAAAGAAATATCATTAATTAACCACATGCTTGGTCAAAAAGATTGGAAACCAAGAAATATTGCAAATGTTGAAACAAATTTAGGTATTTGTATAACTGTTGGGATCGAAGGTAATATAGAAATTGGTGATCTTGTCACATTATCCTTAGATAATGGAGTCCCAATTGGAAAAAGAAGTAGGTGATAATGCAGACATGTCAGTACATAGCAAAATATTTGAAGAAAAGAGGTGTAAAACAAGTTTTTGGAACTCCAGGAAGCGATACTATTAATTTAATTAATGCTTTCTCAAATGAAGGTATAAATTATGTTTTAACCCATCATGAAAATACAGCAGCATATATGGCATCAACATATGGAGAATTGACTGGTATTCCCGGTGTTGTCATTGTAACAAAGGGCCCAGGTGTTACTAACCTTGCATCTGGTATAGCATCAGCTTTTTTGGATAGGCGTCCAATCATTGTATTTTCGGCTATATTGGACCCAGACTTATTAGCTCGAAATCCGCATCAAGAAGTTGCTCTAGTTGAATTTGGTGGATTAATAGCAAAATTATCTGAAGAAGTAACTTCTGAGAATGTCGTCGAGCTAATTGACAGAGCTTATAATCAAGCAATTGGACCAAGGCCAGGCGCAGTATATCTTCCAATTTCACCAGTGCAATCTATCAAAGAAATTGATACGGAAAAGTGGGGAATAGATACCCTGATCACAGAGAATGAACGCAACAAAAGTATCCCAGGCAATAAATTGGATGATGCAATAGACCTTATAAAAAATTCAAAGAGGCCTATTGTCGTTGCAGGAGTAGGGGCGGTAAGCTCTCGAGCGTCTAGTGAGTTACTATCTTTTATTCATAAAATACAATCACCAATTTGTGTGACACTTCAGGCTGTGGGCGTTGTTCCTTGTGACGATGAACTATATATAGGCATGTATGGATGGTTTGGTACGCCTATTGATGATATGTTGAAGAGATCGGATATCATCATTACAGTTGGTCTTGATGGCTGGGATATAATTCGGCCATTTAAATCACAAGTGCCAATTATTAGCATCGACTCATTTGATGTTAATGATAGAACTTTTCAGCCAGTTGCAATTGGACTTGAGGCTGATATTTCATATGCATTAGAGGTTATAGGAAAAAAGATTGAGGTTAGCTCAACAGATCATAACTGGTTAATTGAAGCCAAAGGATGTTTTGAAAAGATACAAAACTACGAATTAGGCATAAGTGAGGAGTATGACCAAGCGAATGGTATTGCACCTCAAGCTGTATACAAAGAAATAAGAAAAATTGTTCCTAAAAACACAATTATTACAGCAGATGCTGGAGCTCATAAATCACTTGCTTCCCAGGCTTGGCTAACAAATCTTCCATTGACTTATTTTGTATCTAATGGACTTTCTCCTATGGGTTTTTCACTTGGTGCAGCAATGGGTGCGAAGTTAGCATCACCCCAAAGCCCTGTTATTTCATTTGTAGGGGATGGTGGGTTTCTTATGTATGCAGGTGAATTAGCGACATGGAAAAGGCTGGATCTTTCAATGATACAGATCATAATGGTTGACAATGGGCTAACACAAGTAAAATCAAAACAATTAAAGAGGGGCTATAATACCGAGTCAACAAGCTTTGATCAGGTAGATTATAAAAAAATTGTTCAGAGCTTTGGTATTGAGGTATTTGAAGCAAGCAACATTAAACAATTGAAAGAGTCAATTAATAGTGCATTGCAATTGAATAGGCCTGCGTCTATTATCATCAATTTAGATGGTTCCGAGTATTTGAGGATGCCAAGCGCGGTTTAATTATAAATAGGAGTAAAAAATGAAAAGCCAACTAGATAAGAATTTAAATGCAAACACTGTCATCCCCTTGTTGAAAGACGAGGAGTTCAGTGGCGAATTTATGACATTAATCAAAGAATTGAAAGAAGCTAAAGGAAGCCAAAGAATCAATAACAGTGCAAGAGCTATGGCTCATTCTGATGATTTTGGTATGGCATCTCGCAATTATTGGCAGTCAACATGGGAACTTGGAGAATTATCAAAGCCATTTAAGGCGTTGATCCGTTATAAAGTAGCAACAAGAAACACCTGTTTTTATTGTTCAACCCATCAAATAGAACACCTGAGAAGACTTGGCGTTGATGAAATCAAAATTAAAAATATACAAAATTCAGATAGTCATGATGCTTTTTCAGAAGCAGAAAAGGCAGCATTAAAGTTTGTTGATCATATGATGATTGATGCATCTAATATACCGGACGATGTAGCTAATAATTTCAAAAACCATTACTCACCAAAGCAAATGGTAGAAATTGCACTTACTGCAACAGTAATGGTTTCATTAAATCTATTTAATGACGCATTCAGAGTTCCAATTGAAGACGAAGTTGTTGGAATTGGACTTGATGTTCCTGAACTCTAATTTTCATCATCAAACAATGATTATTTAAACTATATATTATAGTTTAAATAATCTTGTTGAGTTTCCGTTCAAGATTTTAATTTTGTCTTCCTTTGATATAGACAGGTTTTGAAACCAATCGGCACCTAACTTGTTATCAATGAATGGCCAATCAATTGCAAAGAGTATTCTATCTACCCCAAGTTCTTGCATACAACAAAGTAATGCAGGATCAGAGAAATTACCACTTGTAGTAACATAAAAATTATTACAAAAAACTTCTCTAAATTCAATAGGGGCATTTCCTGGCCTTTTTAGATTGTGATTAACTCTCCAAAGTAAGAATGGAAGTGTTTCACCCAAATGCCCAAGAATAATTTTTAAATTTGGTAACTTTTCAAAAATTCTTGATAGAACAAGTCTTATTGCCATTGTAGCAGTTTCTACAGTATAACCCCATGCTGCTTGCGGAAATAATGCAAATTCTTCTGTATAATCCTGATAGTATATTTTTCTTACTTCGTGATGTGGCATACCAGGGTGAAGATAAATAGGGACATCAAGCTTTGCTGCAGTTTCATATACTGCCCATGATGCCTTACCATCATCAAATTGTGAATTTGTAAGACCATGTATCATACCACCAACAAAGTTTAGCTCTTTGACAGATCTTTCTAATTCTCTCGCCGCAGCTTCTGGATCTTGCATCGGTAATGCTGCAAAACCTTTGAATCTTTCTGGATTTTCTGACATTTTTTTTGCCAGATAATCATTTGCTAATTTAGCAGCATCTACTGCAACGTCTTTAGGAAGGTTGTGTACTCCAGGGGGCGCTATCGATAGTATTTGTACATCAATACCTGCTGCATCCATTTCCTCAATTCTTTCCCCACCAAAATCTTCCATGCGAGCAACCATTTTAGGGTTTCTGATCCTTGTGTTTTTGGTATTTTCTTCTTGTAGTTTTGTGATGTTGGGATCTATATAATGTTCTTCAATTGCTATAACTTTTGTGGATTCGAATATTGACATTTTAACTTCCTATATTTATTTTCTTTAAATACTATACCAAAAAATTATTGATGGAAAAGGATTACTTTTCAAGAATAATTAGATCATTGATGTCAAATGACGCACGTAACGTTTTCCCTATTTTTAACTCTTGTAGGGTATTTCTGTGAATATTTTGAACATGTATATAAATCTTTTTTTTGTTATCAAGTTCAATAGTGATATAGCTCATATCTCCATAGTATGTCCAATCGATGACTGTACCTTTTGTTTTAATACGATTTTCGATATTCTTTGAAGACCTTTCAATGATAATTTTCTCTGGCCTAATGCCAAGTACTGCATCTTGCGGGATATCTAAATCATTCTCAAGATTAATATCGCCAAAAATTTCGCTCTTGAATATTTTCTGATCACTAGTGTTTGAAACATATCCGTCTATAATATTAATTCTTCCAAGAAATTCTGCACTATATTTCTTTGAAGGATATTCGTACATATTAGTTGCTGTATTTGTTTCAATGACTTTACCACTTTCCATAATGGCTATTTTTGATGAGATAGATAGAGCCTCATCCTGGTCATGTGTCACAAGCATAAATGTCATTTCGAGATTACGTTGGATATTGACAAGCTCTCGTTGCATTTCTATGCGCAAATTTGCATCCAATGCTGATAGAGGTTCATCAAGTAGAACAATTTTTGGATTATTCACGATAGCTCTAGCTAATGCCACTCTTTGCCTTTGTCCGCCTGATAATTCTGATGGATATTTATTAATGTAACTTCTCATCTTTATCAAATCTAGAATCTCATCGACTCTTCTTTTTATTTCTTTCTCATCTATCTTTTTAATTTTTAAACCAAATTCGATATTATCTTTGATATTGAGATGAGGAAATAACGCGTATGACTGAAATACCATATTTACAGGTCTTTCATTGGCAGGCATTTTACTACAATCAATTCCGTTGATAATTATTTCACCCTGATCTTGACCCTCAAGTCCTGCTATTAACCTAAGTATGGTTGATTTTCCGCATCCTGATGGACCTAAAATTGTAAAAAATTCATTTTCTTCAACATTAAATGAGACATCATCAACCGCTATTGTGTTTTTGAATTTTTTGGTTAAATTTTTTAATTCTATGGTAAACTTTTTGTCAGTCATCCAATACTTCCCTGTTATTTTTAGATAAATACCTTATCACAAAAAACGTACAAAATATTAGTATCAATATAAGTAGAGTTGATACAGCATTAATTTCTGGAGTAATTCCAAATCTTACCATCGAGTAGATTTTTACAGGTAATGTTACGCTATTAGGTCCTGATGTAAAAAAGGTCACAACAAAATCGTCTAAAGAGAGCGTAAATGCTAATAAGAATGATGCAATTATTGCTGGCTTGATAAAGGGTATGATGATTAATCTGATTATTTGAATATTATTTGCCCCCAAATCTAGACCAGCCTCAAGAGTGTCAGTATTTAAAATTGCCAGTCTTGATCTAATAATTATTGCAATGAATGGGAATGTAAATGATACGTGAGCTATAATAATGTTTGATAGGGTGAGAGGCCAAATTTCAAATGCAGGCCAGTTAATAAAGTTGAAAAAGACAAGCATTGAAATTCCCATACAGATTTCTGGGATTATTATTGGGAATAGAAGTGCAAGGTCATAATATTTTTTCAGATAAAAGTTAAACTTCCAAAGTGTTATAGCAGTTGTTAAACCAAGTATTGTTGAGATTATTGTTGATAAGGTTGCAATTGTAAGGGAGTTTAGAAAAGCGCTAAAAAGTACATCATTTTCAAACACATTATTATAGTATTTAGTAGTAAAACCACGCCATACAATATTTCTTTTTGAGTCATTAAAACTAAAAATAATTAAATTTAATATTGGTAAATACAGGGTTATTAAGAAAATGACTGTAATATACTTTAAGTATTTATTTCGAGCGTAATCAGTTGGACTGTAAAAAAGAGATTTTTTCATTGTGTATTTCCTCTTAGATGCAGTTTTGAATATAATTTTGTATATACATGCCTGACTGAGATTATAACGAGGGTTATGTATATTAGAATGAATGATAATGCCGATCCAAAAGGCCAATCGTTTGCTGATTTAAATTGTCTCTCAATGATGTTACCAATCATCTGTGAGTCTGCCCCTCCGAGTAAGTCAGGTATAATGAATGAGCCCAAACAAGGAATAAATACTAGGATGATACCTGATGTAATACCTGGACTAATGTTGGGGATAATAACTTTAAAAAAAGTTTTAATATGATTTGCACCAAGGTCATAGCTTGCTTCCAATAAGTTTCTATCAAATTTTTCAAGGACTAGATAAATGGGTATAATCATGAATGGAACATAAATATAGAATAAACCTAGTATGATTGAATAGTTATTATACATGAGATTGAGCGGGACAAAGCTCTCTCCCATAATTTCATAATTAGCAAGGTTAAAGAAGTTCAATAGATTATTTGTACTCTCCCATAAATATTCTAGAGAACTATTTATGTGGCCTTTTGTTCTTAGAATGGCAATTAAAGAATAAGTCCTAATTAAAAGGTTTGTCCATAGTGGCAGCATAATTGAAACTAGTAAAATAGACTTCATTCTGATTGATGAAAAACTAATATAAAACGCTACAGGAATGGCAATCAACAAACAAACTAGGGTTGTAATAGAGCTGATAATAATAGATTTAAATAGTGTTATTATGTAGACACCATCAAAGGCTCTAATATAATTTTTTAAACTCCAAGTATAATCAATGTCAATTATATCAATCTTTTCGCCATAGCTCATAGAAAAGACAATAATTAATGGGACAATAAAAAATAAGATCAGCCATGATAATCCGGGCAATAGAAGCAAAATGAAAAGTTTGCTCCTCACCCCCCAACTAGTCAATGTAGGATCTTTCTCTAGTATACATTTTACAAGCTTACGCTATGAAGCAAGTATACGTGTCCAAGTGTCTTGGATCATCTGACCAACATCTTCTCCAAGATATAGTTGGTTTTCGCATAACTTAACAGTTTCATCACTTGGAAAAATTGCTGGATTAGAACTGTATTCTTCATTCATCAACTCTTTCGCAGCTTTGTTAGGAGTTGCATATTGAATATAGTCTGCAAGTTCTGCACCGATATCTGCACGAAGTATAAAATCAATAAATTTATGTGCATTTTCTACGTTTGGAGCATCTTTTGGGATACAAAGACAGTCCTCCCAGATGAGGCTGCCCTCTTTGGGGACTGTGTAGCTTATATTATCATCTTCAAGCATAATTTGTGCTATATCACCATTAAATTCTTGAGCTAGGATTACATCTCCAGATGCAAGTAGGTCTTGTCCATTATCCTCAGCAAAAACTTTTATGTGTTTTTTTTGATTTATAAGAAGTTCTTCAACCTGTTTATATTCTTTCGGATTAGTTGAGTTTGCAGAATAACCTAAATATTTAAGTCCGATTGCCATAACTGATGTTGCCTCAGATAATAGGGAAATATCGCCCGAATATCTATTTGACTCGTAAAGATATGACCATGAGTCTGGGGTGATACCAGCTCTTTTTTTATCGTACCCAATACCAATACTTCCCCACATATACGGAATAGAGTGTTGTCTTTTTGGATCAAATACAGGATCTAAAAAGTTTGAGTCTATATTATTCATATTTGAAATCTTATCGTGGTCTATTCTTTCTAGCATGTTTGCTTTGACCATCTTTTCTACATATATGTCAGACGGTACTATGATGTCATATCCAGGATTACCTTCCCGGAGCTTAGAAAATAATTCATCATTATCTGCGAAAAAATCTAGTTTTGTTTTAATACCAGTTCTGTCTGCAAAATCTGATAGAGTATTTTCGCCTATATAATCATCCCAATTATAAAAATTAAGCTCATTATGACCGTTTGCGCTAAGTGGCGAGAAAGTTATGCCAACTGCAGCTAATGCTGAAGAACCCATTAAAAAGTTTCTTCTTGATATGTGATATTTACTATTCATTTCAACACCTCCATAAAAGAATTATAAATTTCTGGAAAATTAAACCTCTAAATTCACACAATATAATTTTTTTTTCTGAAGTCAATTTGATTTTTAGTTTGTTTTACATAATCTAATTTTACATATATAACGTATAATGAAAATAGTTTTAATTGACGAGATAACTAAGGAATTCACCATGCACGATATGTTTATAGAAACCGAAGAACAAAGAGCAATATTGGAGTCAGTAAGGAAATTTGTTGATGATGTGGTTAAGCCAAAATCTGCAGAGCTTGACGCAATGGATACGCCAGACAAAAGATATTGTGGCGAAATAGTAAAAGCTGCAAATGATTTGGGCTTGAGAACAATGACACTTTCAGAAAAATATGGTGGTTTAAGCGCTGACTCGCATACAACAGCTATGGTTGTTGAAGAATTGGCTGTTGGAGATGTGGGCGTGTCAGTAGTAATGGCACAAACAATGAAGCTTGCGACAATAATGGAAAAGGCTCTTAACGAAGATCAAGCTGAGAGGGCCCTCGTTCCATTTACAAAAGATCCAGAAGCTGTCTTAGCTATCGGAATTACCGAGCCGGATAATGCATCTAATTATTTCTTGCCCTACCCAACACCATTCAGAACAACTGCTGAGAAAGTAGATGGTGGTTATGTGATTAATGGCATGAAACATTTTATTTCAAATGGTAATCGCGCAAGTTTTTATTTATTATTTGTCCAAACTGAAAAGGGTAAACCTATGCTTGAAGGTACAACTTGTTTCCTGTTAGAACGTGGAAGAGAAGGTTTTTCAATTGGACGAGTTCATGACAAATTAGGCGAGAGCTTAGCAAATAATGCGGAGTTGATTTTTCAAGATTGTTTTATACCTAATGAAAATATTGTAGGTGAAGTTGGAAAGGGTTTCCAATTACTTCAAAAATTTTTCCCATCGAGTAACTCATTCGCAGCAGCTAGTTGTTTGGGCGTTGGAGTAGCATTGTTTGAAAAAGCTGAGCAATGGGCAAAGATAAGAGTTCAAGGTGGACGTCCTCTGATTGAACATGATGGAATAAGAGCTCAACTTGCAGAAATGAGAATGTTACTAGATGCTGCCAGAGCTTACACTCACAAAGCATGTTATTTAGCTGATAATCAGGACCAAGGTTGGGATTACACACTTGGTGCTTTACCAAAGGCAATGGCAAGTCAGGCTGTATGGAAAATTGCAACTTGGACAATGGAAATTCATGGTGGACATGGTTACATGAAAGAATTTGGAGTGGCAAAGTTACTGAGAGATGCTGCAGGATGGCTGCACTCAGATGGAGTCAATAGGACATTATTCCTAAAAGCCGCAAACATCATGTATGGCTTAGATTTGTACAATAAATAAGCTATGAGTTTAGGTAATTTTAAAATTTATAACGCATTACAATCTACTTGTAGTCAGCGAGTAAGATATACTCTGCATCATAAAAAAATAGATTTTAGTATGGAAATACTAGATCTATTCTCAGGCGATCAGCTAAAACCAGAGTATTTAGCCATCAACCCAAATGGGGTAGTTCCGGCTCTCGATCATGATGGTAAAATTATTATAGATAGTTCTGTTATCATTGAGTATCTCGAAGATATTGATATTAATTTACATCCACTACGCCCAAAACAACCTGAAAAATGCGCGGACATGAGAGCGATGATTAGGTATTTTGATGAAATTGCGGGACCCTCAGTTAGAATACCATCATATAACATGGCTTTTTTACCGCATTTTCAGAGTATGACTGAAAAAGAGTTTATAGCTTTAGCAGAGTCCAAACCATTACGTAAAGAATTTTTATTAAAAATGGGCAGGACCGGCTTTACAGAAAAAGATATGAATGAGTCAACATCTAAAATAAAGGCTACTGCTGATAGAATGAGTAAATGGATTGAAGTCAACGGAGGACCATACCTACTTGGAGAAGATATAACCTATGCCGATATTTGTATTATGCCAGTAATTGTTAGGATGGATGATCTTGGTATGCAAGAATTATGGAATCATCATAAGAATGTTTCTGACTGGTATGAGAACATCAAGTCATCAGATGTATATAAGAAGACATATTGTAAAGGCTCATTACTATCTGAGGTATATCCACATTTGTCGAAGAATTAGTTTGCTCTAATATTAGAACTTTATAATTTATAAAACTTCCTTATTTACAACAAACTCTTCTTTCAATGATCCATTAAGAGCATCAATTATATTTTGTGCTGAGTTCATAGCCATTCGGGATGCACATTCATTATTAAGTCCAGCGATGTGTGGGGAAAAGATAATATTATCCAGTTTAAAAATTTTTTCTCTATCGGTTTCTGGAGGCTCATTAGGAAAAACATCCAAACCAGCTGCACGAATCTTATTTTTTGATAGTGCATCCGATAAAGCACTGAAATCTATATGAGATCCTCGTGATGTATTTACGATTATACAGTCACTTTGTAGTAAATTTAGTTCTTTTTCACCAATTATTGGTTTTTCCGTTCCGGGTGCATGTAAACTAATTATGTTTGCGTTAGAAAGAGACTCATCAAAAGTATCATAGAATTTATAATCAATGNCCTTTTCAGCAGAATTTTTGTAATAAGGATCATAAATACTTATATTTGCTCCAAAAGCTGAAGCAAGAGTGGCCACTTTCTGCCCAATTCTTCCGTAGCCAACAATCAATAATTCTCTTCCAGCAAAATCGTTTGAAATTAATTGATCCCTATNCTGCCATTTATTATTTCGAACCATTTCATCATGAATACTAGCATTTTTCAGCAAATTGAGAATAAACATAATTGTATGTTCGGCAACACTTGAAGAGTTTACATCACCAACAATCGTTAGAGGAATATTTCTTCTAGTTAGTTCTGGGATATCAATGCGATCAAACCCAACACCATTTCTTGATAGTATTTTTAATTTGGGACAATTATCGATCATTTTTTTATCAAAAGATTGTAACCTCAGAAGGATAGCGTCGGCTTCCTCTAAGTTTTGCTCGAGGGTTTCTTGAGTTGCATCAGGTAATACAAAAACATCAAAGTTATTAACTTCTTTTAGAAGATCTATACCATGAGTATGAATTTTACCGGCAANTATGACTTTATATATTTTTCCCATTGTTCTTTATTTTAATATACTATAAAAATTTATAATGTTTTTAGAAATATTTATTACACATAATTGGGATTTTTCAAATGGAAAGTAAAGATAGCAAGCTACAAACTGCAGTTTCACATTGGTCATATAGATTTGTATCAAATGGGGTGCCATTAGCAGATTTTAATGATGTTTCTGCGCAAATTAATAAATGGGATGAATGGTGTGAGGCATGGGAGAATAAAGGTCACATCCATGCATTACTTGGTGATAACGCAAGCGCTGAAGGATTTAATTTAAGTGCTTCAGAACACTACAATACTGCTGCTGTTTGTTGTCATTTTGGGAAGTTTTTGTTTGTACACAAACCTGATATAATGAAAAAAACACATAATTTTGCTGTTGAATACCATAAAAAATCTATGTCATTAGCAAACCCTTTTGGTGAGAGAGTTAGCATAAGTTGGAATAATATACATATGCAGGGTAACCTGAGAAAACCAAATAACGTTGAAAATCCTCCAGTTTTAATAATGTGTATGGGATTAGATTCCGCAAAAGAGGAGATGGAAACAAATGAAAAGGTCTTTCTTGAGAGAGGAATTGCAACACTAACATTTGATGGACCAGGACAAGGAGAAGCAGAATATGATGCAGCTATATGCCCAGAATATGAAGGGCCCGTCTCGGCTGTCATTGATTATTTAGAAACAAGAAGTGATATTAATCCAAAAAAAATTGCTGTATGGGGTGTGAGTTTGGGTGGTTACTATGCTCCAAGAGCAGCTTCATTTGATGATCGTCTAAAAGCTTGTATCTCACTTACAGGACCTTTCAATTGGAATAATATTTTTGATAGAATTCCTAGCCTTACAAAAGAGGCATTCATTCACAGAAGCAAATGCTCTTCTGAAGAAGAGGCAAGGGACTTTGCAAGTAGGATGGATTTATCCGGTTGCGCACAAAATATCAAATGCCCGCTATACATTGTTGGAGGTGCGTTAGATAGAGTTGTTCCACCAGAAGAATCAAAATTACTTGCAGATGCAGTCAAGGGTGATGTTGTTTTTAATATGATTGAAGATGGAACACATGTAGCAAATAATAGGATCTATAAATATAGAACTCAAAGTGCAGATTGGTTATCATCAATACTAAAGGGTTAATTATAAATAGGGAGGAAATATGTCTGAAAAAAAAGTTACTAGAGCCGATATTGCTGAAGCAGCTGAGAAGTATAAGAATTGGGGGAAATGGGGTCCTAATGATGAGATAGGGACACTAAATTATGTTGATGCTTCAGATATTATAAACGCTGCACAGCTCGTTAAGAAAGGAAAGGTAATATCACTCGCATTAAATTTTGACTACAAAGGGCCGCAAGGTGCAAAAACAAAATATCCAGCAATGGGTAGAACAAATCCTATACATTCAATGCTAAGGACAGGCACAGATGCTTATTCGGGTGTGCTAGATAAGAGGGGTATAAGAGCAGCTGATGATACAGTATTTTTGCCAACTCATGGGTGCACACATTGGGATGGTCTAGGACATGTGTTTTATGAAGACAAAATGTGGAACGGATATGATTGTAGAGAAGTCACTTCAGCTGGTGCACAAAAATGTGGTATTGAAAAAACAAGAGACAAGATGGTAGGAAGGGGTGTTCTTCTCGACGTGGCAAGAGCGCTTGGAAAAGAGCGATTAGAAGATGGATATGCTATAACTTGTGAAGATCTTGATCTTACTGCAAAAAAACAAGCAGTTGAGATAAAGAAGGGGGACTTCGTAATTGTAAGAACAGGTCAGATGGAGGATTGTCTCAATAGAGAATCTTGGGATGGATTCCCAGGAGGAGATGCACCAGGTATGGGTTTTGATACTATTGATTGGGTTCAAAGAACTGAGCTAGCCGCGTTGGCGAGTGATACCTGGGGTTGTGAAGTTAGACCAAATCAGAGTGAAGACGGGATAAACCAGCCATGGCATTGGATAACTATTCCTATTCAAGGAATGACAATGGGTGAGATGTTTTATTTAAAAGATCTTGCAGAGGATTGTCTCGCCGATAATACATATGAGTTTTTGTTAGTTGCTGCATCTATCCCAATAACAGGCGCAGTTGGTACACCAATAAACCCTCTTGCAATTAAATAAATAGAATAGGAAATAAAAATGAGTAATGAATTAACGGGTGCTAAGGTCTTGGCAAAGATGTTGGTTGATTATGGTGTCACAGATATCTTTCATGTGCCGGCTGTCCTAAGGACAACAATGGCAGAATTAGAAGTAATTTCCAACGTAAGAAGAATACATGCACATGGAGAAGCTTCAGCTGCATACATGGCTGATGGATATGCACGGGCATCTGGCAGGCCAGGGGTCTGTGCTGCACAAATTATTGGAGCATTAAATCTTGCTGCTGGATTACGTGATGCATGGCTTGCAAAATCACCAGTCGTTGCTCTAACTGGCGGAAGAGACCAGGCTACTAAATTTAGAAAAGCTTACCAAGAGGTGGATGATCTTCCAGCTTTTGAGCCTGTAACAAAGTTAAACGCAACTGTTGATAGTGCAAATAGGTTTCCTGATATGTTAAACCAAGCATTCAGAGTGTCTGTTTCAGGCTGCCCCGGTCCGGTTCATCTACAATTCAAAGGTAATGAAGGTCAGGTAGATCAAGAACAATTTGATGAACAAATTCCACGAGAAATACATGAGAATGCAATTAGTGTTCCGCCATATCGCCCCTCACCAGATTTGAGCTCAATTAAAAAAGCAATGGATATTATTAATAATGCGAAAAAACCAATATTTGTTATTGGGGGTGGCGTGAGATGGTCACAAGCTGGTTCATTGGTTGATGAGATATCAAAAAAGTTAAAAATACCTGTGGCTACTTCATTAAACGGGAAGGATGTTATTGATGCAAACAACCCTCTAAATGTGGGCGTAGTTGGTACTTACTCTCGTGGTTCAGCTAATAAATCGGTACTTGCAGCAGATTTAGTAATTTTTATTGGAACGGATCTTGGGGGTATGATTACCAATTTTTGGACTATTCCTAAAATTGGTACAAGAGCAATACACATTGATATTGATCCTGAGATGCTTGGAAGAAATTATCCTTTACTAGTCGGAATTCAGTCAGATGCGAAGAATGCTCTCCAAGAAATGTTGAATTATGTAGATGATAATTCTGCTGAAAAACGATTAGATTGGGTAAATGAGATTCAAGGTTATTGTCAAGAGTGGTATGACGAATTTCGTCCATTACTAACATCTGATGCAATTCCAATAAGACCAGAAAGAATATGTCATGATTTATCATTGAACCTTCCAGATAATTCATTTGTAGTTGTAGATACAGGACATGGTGGTATGTGGATGGGAGGTATGTTTGATTTAAAATCTTCAGATCAAAATTATATCCGTTCAGCTGGGCATCTTGGCTGGGCATTCCCTGCATCTTTAGGTGTTAAATGCGCAGTACCTGATAGACCTGTCATTTGTTTCACGGGAGATGCAGGTTTTTGGTATCATATTGCCGAAATTGAGACTGCAGTTAGGTGGAACATTAATTCAGTTATTGTTGTGAATAATAATGGAGCGGGTAATCAGTCCAAAAGAGGTTTTGACCGTGTTTATGGTGGATCACAAACTCAAAAGGCAAGAGAGATGTGGACATTCAATAATGTAAATTTTGCTGAAATTGCCAATCAGATGGGTGCCGTTGGAATTAGAGTTGAAGATCCAAAAGATTTTAAACCTGCGCTTGAAAAAGCAATATTACTTGATAAATGCGTTATCTTGGATGTTGTCACTGATGTTGACGCGTTAGCGCCATTGGCATATACGGGATAATTTTTGAAAAAACTATGCGAGGTATGTTATTTTATTGATATGAGTTCAATTCCATACTAAATATATTGTAAATTTAATACAGGAAAGTAAAAAAATGACAGACTTAAACGTATTTTCACCAAGAATATTAAGACCAGAAGATGCAAACCAAAACTGGCAGTGGGATCGTGCACTTGCATCTCCAGGCTTTAAACAAGTTGATTTTGAAACAAGAGTTGATTTTCAGAGACTCAGAAAATATCGATTATCAAGAGCCAAGAATGCTCTCAAGAATTCAGGTTTAGGTGCTTTGATATTATTTGATGTAAATAACATTAGATATATTACTGGAACTAAAATTGGAGAATGGGAAAGAGATAAGCTATGTAGATTTGCTCTTTTGGCGGGTGATGACGAACCTTTTGTTTGGGATTTTGGTTCAGCAGCTGTACATCATCAATTAAATTGTGATTGGCTTGATCCAAATAGATGTCTTGCAGGTATGACAGGTATGAGAGGTACAGTTCCTCCATCAGTTGGTTTAATGAAAAATCATGCTGAAGAAATTATGAGTTATTTAAAAGCTGCTGGCGTAGCAGATATGCCTATTGGTTTGGATATTGCTGAAACTGCAATGTTTTTTGAACTTCAAAAAGCTGGAATGAATATTGTTGATGGTCAACAAGTTATGCTAGACGCAAGAGAAATTAAAAATATTGATGAGATAACATTGTTGAATCAAGCTGCAACCATGGTTGATGGTGTTTACCATATGATTTATGAAGAGTTAAAGCCAGGTGTGAGGGAAAATGATATTGTTGCCTTAGCAAATAAAATGCTCTACGAAATGGGTTCAGATGACGTTGAAGCTATTAATGCCATTTCTGGAGAGAGGTGCAGTCCACACCCACATAATTTTACTGATAGGATGTTTAGACCAGGGGATCAGGCTTTCTTTGATATACTACAGTCATACCAAGGGTACAGAACTTGTTATTATAGAACATTTAATGTTGGTACTGCTACATCCGAACAAAATGATGCATACATAAAATGTCGTGAATGGCTTGATAAAGCAATTGAACTTATTAAGCCAGGTGTATCAACAGATACTGTTGCAAAAGCATGGCCAAAAGCTGAAGAGTTTGGTTTTGATAGTGAAATGCAAGCATTTGGATTACAATTTGGACATGGACTGGGTCTAGCTCTACATGAAAGGCCAATTATTTCTCGATTAGTATCATTAGAAAATCCGATGGAAATTAAAACAGGAATGGTTTTTGCTTTAGAAACTTATTGTCCTGCAAAAGATGGTGTTTCCGCAGCAAGAATTGAGGAAGAGGTTGTAGTTACTGATAAAGGGTGTAAGGTAATTTCTCTTTTCCCTGCTGAAGATCTGCCTATTGCCAATAAATATTAAAATTGGTAAATAATAAGATGGCAAAAAAACAGACCTTAATAAATGATGATATCAACGAGAAAAAGAGGCTTGAGTTATATAACACTCAATACTTGATCAGGTTTGCTGAGCAAAGAGCCTACGATCTTTTTCTTGAAAATCTGGTTAAAGGAACAAGTCATTTATCTCTTGGACAAGAGGCAATTGCCTCTGGGTTCGCAAATGCAATGCAAAAAAATGACAAAAGCTTCTGCACTTACAGGGGGCATGCTCACACTTTGGCAAGGGGAGCGTCTGTTGTTGGTGTTTTGGGTGAGCTTATGCAAAGAGACTGTGGGTTAATGAGAGGAAAAGGTGGATCTATGCACCTAACTGATACTAGCAAGGGAGTTATGGGGTCTTATGCAATCATTGGTGCACATTTACCAATGGCTGTTGGATCAGCATGGAGAGCACAATATTTAGGTCATGATGACGTTGCAACGGTGTTCTTTGGTGATGGTACAACAAATATTGGTGCCTTCCATGAAGCACTAAATTATGCTGTGGTATATAAACTTCCCGTTGTTTTTGTATGTGAAAATAATAACTATATGGAATACACTCATATAGAATCCATTACAGCTGTAAAAAATCCTGCTGCTGATAGAGCTTCCGCATATGGACTAGAAAGCATTATTATTGATGGAAATGATGCTGATGAAGTATATAGAACTGCACAAAAGGCTTATGCAAAAGCAAGGGCAGGTGAAGGCCCATCACTAATTGAATGTAAAACCTACAGACAGTCAGGGCATAGTAGAGCAGATCCTGGGTCATACAGACCAAAAGGAGAGCTTGAGCATTGGAAGAAAAATAACGATCCAATAACCAGGTATCGTGAACGTCTGATTGAGTTTGGAATAAAACAAAATGTAATCGATGACATTGAAAATAATGTTAAAGAGCTGGTTGACCAAGCAACAGAAGAAGCCAAAAACTCACCGGTTCCACCGGAGGATATATTAACAACGAATGTATATGCTAATGGAGGATGGGCATGGCGCAACTAACATATAGAGAAGCTGTAGCAGCTGCAATTGCTCAAGAAATGGAGAGGGATGAAACAGTTGCGTTTATTGGTGAAGATGTAGCTAAAGCCGGAGGAGTATTTAAAGCAACTGTTGGATTATTTGATAAATTCGGTCCAAAAAGAGTCATTGATACCCCAATATCAGAGCAAGCAATTTTAGGTGCGGCTATGGGTGCTGCCATGACAGGTATGAGACCAATTGCAGAAATAATGTTTTCAGATTTTCTAGCAGTATGTTGGGATTTTGTTGCAAATGAAATGTCTAAATCAAGATATATGTCTGATGGGCAACTAAAATGTCCACTTGTCGTCAGAACTGGTAATGGAGGCGGTTCACGTTTTGGTGCTCAACATTCACAATCAATTGAAAATTGGGCAATGGCAATTCCAGGGATAAAAGTAGTAGCTCCATCAACACCTGCTGATGTTAAGGGTCTTTTAGCAGCATCAATAAGGGACAATGATCCTGTGATATTTTTTGAGCATAAATCATTATATGCTATTAAAGGCGAAGTTCCAGATGGTGAGCATGTCGATACGCTTGGAACTGCTAAAGTTGTGCGTGAGGGTAAAGATGCAACAATAATCGCACTTGCTCTAATGGTACCACGTGCTGTTGCAGCAGCAGATAAATTGATGCAGGAACACGGTATCGATATTGAAGTGGTTGATCTACGAACACTGGTGCCATTAGATATGAAAACTATTTCTAAATCTGTATCAAAAACAGGGCGTTTATTCACAGTAGAAGAAAATCCACGATTATGTGGCTGGGGTGCAGAAATCGTTTCTATAGTTGTTGATGAATTATTCTGGGATTTAGATGGTCCTGCTGTAAGAATTACAACACCGCATATACCTCTTCCTGCAGCAGATAACCTAGAAGATATTGCTATCCCATCTGTTGATCGGATTTATAATAAAATTTTAGATGTCTTAAAGTAGGTAGGGAAGTTATGAATATATTAATGCCACAATTAGGTGAAACAGTTGCTGAAGGTACTGTATCCAAGTGGCACAAGAATATAGGGGATGATATCAAATCTGGAGAAATCCTTTTTGAAATTGAAACAGATAAAACCTCTATGGAAATTCCAGCTACAACTGATGGTAAATTAACGAAGATTTTAGTTAATGAGGGAGAAACTTCATCAGTTGGCAGTATCGTTGCAGTGATTAGTGGTGAAGGAGAACAACCGCAAGAGGATGATATAAAAGAAGACAGAATCTCAGAAAATATCAATAATAGTGTAGAGTCTTCTCAATCGGATTTACATATCAAAAAAGAAGAGTCATTTACTTCTAAAAAAACAAGCAATTTAGAAATTGTAATAGATACAGATGCACCAGAATGGTTTTCTTTTTTACACGAAGTTCAAACACCCGATGATAATTACGAGGCTTTTTCTAGTAAAAATATTGATATTAAATTTACACCATTAGCAAAGAGGTTAGCTAACAATGAAAGGGTAGATTTAATAAAGCTTGCTGATTATTTTAAAAAAAATAACGCCAGAAAAGTTAATCGTAAACTATTGGAAGATTATATTTCCTCATTGTCTGTGACAAAAGCCCGATCAAATATATCTATTAAGATAGACCACGATTTATATCCAGAAACAGTGGCTCTTAATCGTATAAGAAGAACTACAGGTCAACGTCTATCGGAAAGCTGGCCCCAGGTTCCTCAGGCTTTTCAGGCAGTTGAGGTTAACTTTAGTAATTTGGATAAGACAAGAAACGAACTTAAACAAAAATATTCTGACAGGGAACTCAAAGTTTCTTATCTCTCTTTTGTTGCCAGAGCGATATCCCTAGCTATAAAGGAATATCCATTGGTGAATAGCTGTTTCAGTGAAAAAGAATTGCATATCGCTTCCGCAGTAAATTTAGCAATTGCAGTCGATTTAAATTATAATGGCTTAATTGTTCCTGTATTAAAAAATGCTGACAAGATGAAGCTAGTAGATTTGAATAAAAATTTAAATGATTTAGTTCAGAGAGCTCAAAATAATCAACTAAAACAAGAGGAGTACTTCGGAGGCACATATACGTTATCGAATAATGGTAGTATGGGTACTTACATGACAGCCCCCATTGTAAATCCACCACAAGTTGCCATTATGTCTTTTGATGGTATACAAAAAAGACCAGTTATTGTTGAAGATGATGCTGGTGACACAATTGGTATAAGAAAAATTGGCGTGCTTGGTCAGAGTTTTGATCATAGGGCATTTGATGGTGCATACGCTGCAAGTTTTCTAAAAGAAGTTAAGAATATAATAGAAGAATTTAACTGGAATAGTGAAATATAAAAAGGAGAATATCATGTCACATAAAATTGGTTGGGTCGGAACAGGAAGAATGGGATATCCAATGGCCAGTCGTCTTGCAAAAGATGGTCAAGACATAAGTGTATGGAATAGAACAAAATCAAAAGCTGATCCATTATCAGAATATGGTGCAACAGTAGTCACTAATATGGATGAGTTACATGATGTAGATGTCTTATTCACTATGGTTTCAACTGGTAAAGATCTTAAACAAGTTTATTTTGGTGATGAAGGTGTTTTATCAAAAGGCGCTAAGAAGAATCAAATATTTGTCGATTGTTCGTCAATTTCATCCGAGGACTCAAATGAAATCAGAGACAGATTAAAAGAACTTGGTATTGCATACATGTCATGCCCTGTAAGCGGAAATGGTAAGGCAGTTAAAGCAGGAGTTTTATCTATAGTTGCATCTGGACCTGAAGATATTTTCAAACAAGTAAAACCATATTTAGAAACTATTGCACCACGTGGTGTGGCATATGTTGGCGAGGGGGATTTAGCAAGGTTCTGTAAAATAGCTCATAATGTAATGTTAGGTGTCGTAATCCAAAACCTTGCGGAGATTACTATACTTGCACAAAAAGCAGGTGTTCCAAGGCATGCTTTTTTAAACTTTATGAATAATTCTGTAATGGGTTCTATTTTTACAAAGTACAAGTCTAATGCATTTGCAAATTTAGATTGGACAACAACTTTTACTACACCGCTTTTATTAAAAGATTTAGATTTAGGTTTGCAATCAGGTAAGGAATTAGGGGTACCAATGCCAGTAACAGCTGCCACAAGGCAGGCTGTTCAACAACATTCTGGAAGAATTGAGAGAATGTCAAAAGAAAATCTAGAAAAAGACTTTGGTATGCTTTTAGAAACAGTTGCTGATGGTGCTGGAATTTCACTTGAGCCTGAGAATATATCAATTCCAACAGGGCTTGAAACAGAAGAATAAGAATTTTATTTTTGTTTCTTGACCTTTTAGAATACATAGTGTTAGGTAAAATACTAACTTATCGCGGGGTGGAGCAGCCCGGTAGCTCGTCAGGCTCATAACCTGAAGGTCGCAGGTTCAAATCCTGCCCCCGCAACCAAGAATTGATATAATCATGATATAGGTTAGATATAATTCTAGGAAGCGTATATTAGCTAACGTACACAAATGTTCTCAGTTCTTTCTAATAAAAGCTTTAGAAATCTCTTTCTGGCTCAAAATTTTTCGTTGTTAGGCACAGGTCTGGCAACTGTTGCATTAAGCCTCTTGGCATTTGATTTAACTGGGGCAAATGCAGCAATATTGCTATCAAGTTTGTTCACAATAAAGATGGTAATATATGTCTTTTTTTCACCAATTGCTGGAGCATTTTCAAATAAGTTTAATAGAAGGCTCTATTTAGTTTCTTTAGATATAGTGCGTGCAGTTGCAGCAATTGGATTATTTTTTGTAAATGAAATATGGCAAATATATATCGTTATTTCTATCATTTATGTTACCTCAGCTGCCTTTACACCAATCTACCAATCCACCATACCACAACTTTTCCATGAGGATGAAGAATATACAAAAGCTCTATCATTATCACGTCTGTCCATAGATCTAGAGAATATATTAGGATATATGTTAGCAGCATTTATTCTTATCTTTTATGATTATAAGAGTTTATTTATTGGAACTTCTTTTGGTTTTGTCGCCTCAGCTCTTTTAATATTAACAATATTTCTGCCTAAGGTTACTGAGAGTGAGGCAATCAGAGATATAAGATTTATCGGTAAAATTACATACGGATTAAAGAAATATACTGTTTTACCCGAGCTAAAGGGATTAATGTTTATGAATCTTGCTGCATCTGCTGGCGGGGCTATGATTTTGGTTAATACAGTCATACTGGTTAGAGCGCTATTGGGTATGGATGAAGAGGCCCTTCCAGTTGCTATGTTCTTCTTTGGTATTGGATCTGTTTTAGGTGCAATACTAGTGCCTAGAATACTAAAAAGATATTCTGTTTGGAAGTTAATGTACTTTGGGGCATATATGATATCAATAGTATTTATAATGTTTTCAATTCTTATTATACTTGGTGTATTTAATTTTATGCTATTATTGATATTTTGGTTTATATCTGGTTTTGGTTATTCTTTCGTGTTGACTCCAATGGGTAGAATAATTAGATCCCACGCGAGGGAGGATGAATTATCTCAATTGTTTGCAGCACAGTTTTCACTAAGCCATCTATGTTGGTTACTAATGTATCCATTAGCTGGCTTTTTAATAACACAATTCGACGTTACAGTAGCACTATCTTCACTTGCCATCATAATATTATTAGCAACAGTCATTTCATCTGGTTATATAAAAGATAAAAATATCTATCATTAATAAATAGTTCTTTTAAAAGATAATATTTATTGACACGACTATGTTTACATAATTTACTATATTAAAAACAGGCACAATGTATTTTAATTGCTTAGGCTATTCATTCTTGAACATTTTAAATGATAATTGTGTTTCTAAGTCCAAAAGATATCACTTCATGAATTATGTTTGACTCATTTTTAGATATTAATTTCTTATATTTTATTTTTCTGATTATTTTCTTGATTTCTGGGATTGTAAAGGGTGTGACTGGTATTGGTTTACCTATGACTTCAATCACTTTATTAATTTTCTTCATCAATCCACTTCAAGCAATTGGTCTAAACATGATTCCAGTTATAATAGCAAATATTACTCAATTTTTGTCTGCTCAAAACCCACTAAAGACAGCAAAAAAATATTATTTATTTGGAATATTCATGGTCGCAGGTATATTAGTCACATCTTTCCAGGCTGCAACTTTAGGTGACGATCTAATTAAATTACTTATTGGACTTATGGTNANGATTTTTGCATTAGACAATTTATTCAGGAGGTCATGGTCGTTTGATTTAAAATATGATAAGTATTGGCAAATTGGCATGGGTTCGCTTGCAGGCGTTGTTGGAGGTCTGACTTCCATTTGGGGNATACCAATAATTATTTATTTGATACTCAGGAAGGCGTCAAAGGAAGATTTTGTTGATNCAACAGGGTTTTTATTCTTGATAGCGAGCGTTCCAGCGACCTATGGTTATTATAAAACTGATGTTTTTTCTTTAGAAATGATTCCAATAGCAGCACTTTGCGCAGTTACTGCAATAATTGGTATGAGACTTGGTAGACTAGTAAGAAGACGAATTGATGCGGATACTTTTAAAAAATATCTTCTACTTTTGTTCCTGTTAATTGGCATTAGAATGATATGGTCTGCCATGGGAGGTATTTAGATTTGATATGGTAAGATTATCAATTGATGAATATATTTCATGGAGGATGCCGGAAAAAGATATTTCAATCAGGATATTATCAGGAGATATTGTGGTTTTAACAATATCTCCAAATGGTATAGATGCTTATGCGCAATATCTCAACGTAGCAGAAGAAAAGGAGGTAAAGGCCCATCAATGGTTTACAATTGAAACTATGGGTTATGAGTCACGAGTTCAGATTCATCCATCTGACATTGGATATAAAATCGCAGACGAAAATTGGAAACCAATGCCATTGAAAGCTTAGTCTTGTTTGCGATTAAGCTTATACTCAAAATTTTGTGTTTCAGAATTAATGCTAATAAGTTGTGCACCATTACGTATATGGTAATGTGTTGCCATTGGCGTAAGGGGAGAAAGAGTAACGATTTTCCCAATATTTGGCATATTTTTAATTGTATGGTTTATAACTTTTTTCATTATTTCCTTTCCAGCGCCCCTTTTTCGAGACCAAACTGTATAAGGTATCATAATTGTTGAATTTTCTTCTAGATAAGAATTCTTGCTCATTAGTTCCAATTCCTTTTCTGTATGTGGAATTTCATCTGTCATAGCAACACAAACTATACCTTCAATATTATTGTCATAGGCTAATCCATAAATTTGACGTCCATAACTTGTTCTAAAGTTTAAATCTAAATGTGGTCGAACAGGATCCTCATCTACATTTATGTCTTTGAGAAGAACTAGTTCTGTTCCTTTAACCCATTTAAAAAAATTATCGACTCTGTCTTTGAATGATTTAATTTCCATTTTAACTCTTCTGATTTGGCGCGCCGGGGAGGATTCGAACCCCCGACCTCCTGATTCGTAGTCAGATACTCTATCCAGCTGAGCTACCGGCGCAATTTATTAGTATATATAAACATATATATTAAATATCACAAGTTCTCATGTGAACTTAAAATTCTGTATGAATAATTATTAGTTTATGTTATCAAACCAATATGGAAAAAAAGTGNAGAAGNGTTGTTACAGGTTTTAATAAGGACGGTGATTCCGTTGTTATTTCTGATACTTTTGTAANTAACCAAATGGAAAAGAATTCACGTCCTGGAGTGAGTTTAAATAATATGTGGCGCACCGAGGTCTTCCCAAATGATAACTCTGCTAATATACAAGAAGTAGATCAAACATTTACCATGTTTCCAGAATCCTTCGAAACAATTTGCCGTATATCTTCTTTTGAACCAGAAAAATCTAAAACGAAAGATGATTTTGATAGTGACGCATATTTTTCAGATTTAAATGCAACTGATACATTGGTTAAAAGTAAAAGACATCCATTCATGCATAAATCAAAATCTTTAGATTATGCTATTATTTTGGAGGGTGAAATTACACTAATACTAGATAATGAGGAAGTTGATCTCAGTCAGGGTGATATTGTTATTCAACGCGGTACGAGCCATGCTTGGGTCAACAATAGCGATAAACTTGCAAGAGTTTGTTTTATTTTGATGGGGGCTGAATGAGTAAGAGAAAATATAAAACACAGAATATTTTCGTCGTGACCCTATCTCTTTTATCTCTTTTATATATGCCTATAAATTTGAATGCTGCAGAGTTTGAGTTCAAATTTCATCATTTTTTACCTTCAACATCACCTGCACACATTACTATGATAGAGCCATGGGTAAAGAAAATAGAGGAGGAATCGTCTGGGAGAGTAAAAATTGATATTTATCCATCAATGACCCTTGGGGGACGTCCAGCAGACCTAGTAAGTCAAGCCAGAAATGGGGTTGTGGACTTGATATGGACATCTAATGGATACACACCAGGTCAATTTCCAAGAACAGAGTTATTTGAACTTCCTTTAATCCACACCAATAATCCAGAAAAAACAGGCGAGGTTATGCATAAAATGTTCAGTGAATATCTAGCCGAAGATTATTCTGGTTTGAAGGTCCTCTTTTTGCATGTTCATGCAGGGAATGTATTCCAATCTGTACGGAAAGAAATAACGAACATAAATTCATTTAGAGGTATGAAAGTTAGAACACCATCAAGAACAGGCTCATGGACACTTGATGAATTAGGTTCAGAATCTATTTCAGTTCCAATGCCTGATGTAGTCCAAACCTTATCTAAAAATATAATAGATGCAGCTCTAATTCCTTATGAAATAATTCCAACATTTAAACTAAATGAATATACAAAATATCAAGTTGAAGGTTATGATGGGTTTCGCTTTGGCACATTAACATTCCAAGTATCAATGAATAGAGATAAATGGGATACTTTGCCTGATGATATAAAAAGAATTTTTCAAGCGAATTCAGATCTCTCACAATGGAAAAAGGCAGGCAATATATGGCAAATTAACGACAATGATGGTCTTGATTATGCTATGGGAAACGGCAATATACATAAAATTCTTGGATATGATGAAACAGAAGAAATTAAAAATAGATTAAAACGAACACATGACGTTTGGTTAAAGGAATTATCAAAAGAAAATATAGACGGAGTTCCAATTCTAGAAAAAGCAATAGAACTTATGGGTGAGTAGGTCACAGGATCTTTTAATGTATGAAATTCACCAATAATATAAACAATTTAAGAAATATTATCACTTACTGGGCGCTTATTGGCGGATGTTTGTTGTTTTTTTTATTACTTGCTAACGTGAGTGGAATCGCCTTTGATAATATTATCAACCATGTACCCTATACATCGTACGAGTTGATTCAATTTCTTATGCCAGTTATTGTATTCAATTTTTTACCTTATTGTGAATTAAAATCAGCACACATTACCTTTGACTATTTTGCAGTGAGATTTAAAAAGAGAGTCAATTTACTTTTAAACTCAAGCAAAAGTGTAATTGTTATTCTAATTAGCGCCTATATTCTTTACCAAATGATCTATGGAATGATAGATTATTACTTTTTTGGCTATGAGACAGTAATTATGAGTATACCAATCTGGTTAAGTTACCCTCCTATATTAATTTCACTGTTTTTATTAATATTGGCAGCAATGATTAATATCAAGGAAGAGATTTCATAAGATGGAATGGAATTTCATACAAATATTTCTCAGTATTATCTTTTTGGTAGCATTAGTAATCTTAAGAATACCAATTGCTTATGTAATGATTTTGGTTGGAATTGTTGGAGTTGGACTAGTGGATGGTATAGAAATATTACATTTTCAATTAAGAGACTTAGCTATTGCCCAGTTTTCAAATTATGATTTGTCTGTGGTTCCTATGTTCATTTTGGTAGGAATAATTGCTCAAAATATTGGATATGGTGAAAGGCTTTTCAAAGCCTTTAACAAAATATTTAGAACTATCCCAGGAGGGCTGGCAATTGCAACAATATTTACGGCAGCTGGTTTCGGTTCAATCAGTGGTTCATCAGTTGCCACCACATCTACGCTAAGTGAGATTTCTATAAAAGAATTTCAAAAATTCAATTACCCACCTGCTCTATATTCTGGTTCAATTGCAGCTGGTGGAACCCTTGGAATATTAATCCCTCCTTCAATAGTATTAATCGTATACTCAATTATTGCTGAAGTTAATATTATCTCAATGTTTAAAGCAGCAATTATTCCGTTTTTGTTGGCGATAATTTTTTTTATAAGTGTGATAGTTATTTATGTTCTAAAGAACCCAATAGAATCTCCAAAGATTGAGGAAGAAGATATATCAAATTTTGATGCATTTAAATTACTGTTGCCAATCTTAACATTAATTACAATCATTGTTTCAGGTTTAGTATTTGGTATTTATACAATTGTTCCAGCCGCTTCATTATCGGCGTTATTAGTTTTAATTTATGGAGTTTTTATAGGGAAATTAAACTATAGAAATATGAAGATAATAATGCTTACCACAGCAAAATTATCTGGAATGATTTATTTGATTATATTTGGAGCTGAGGTTTTAAAAATATTTTATGCCAGAGTTGATTTTCCTCAATTCCTGTCACACATTATTGGCACTAGTGCTTTAGACCCTCTTTTACTGATTTTTATTATTCTTCTAATATTCATTGTTTTAGGATTTATATTGGACAGTATGTCCATTATCTTAATATTTGTACCATTTATCTTACCTCCAATATTGAATCTTGACCTAAATATGGATCAAGAGACCATGAAGATCTGGTTTGGCATCCTAATGTTAATTATTGTTGAGCTTGGTTTGATTACCCCACCTGTTGGTCTAAATATCAATACGATTGCAAAAATAGATCTTTCAATCAGCAATAATATAAAAAATCAGAAAAGTATTTACCGAGGTGTTTTACCTTTCTTTTTTATTGAGTTTATTAGAATAATTATAATATTATTTTTTCCATCCATAATCTTCATTGCCTATTTTTAGAAGTATTTGGTTATAAATTTGTTTTGAACAGACAAAAGATAATAGGGTAGAAAGAGTCAGGATTTAAACTATCTAATTAGTAATTACAAATGAAGATTATTGCCATCATAGTTAAAAAAATTCCCTGAGTCCTCCATATTTAGTTTCATGATCAACTTGAAGAGTGCTTTTGCGCTCTGTTCAGGTGACAATGATGCGTACTGTCCACCCATATCTGTTCTCACCCATCCTGGGTGAAATGCTGCAACAGATATATTGTAACTCTGTAATTCATTGGAAAAAGTAACCATTAGATTATTAACAGCAGCTTTGGAGGCTCTATAAAAATAAGCATTATTGCTGCCATGTTGTTGCGAACCCATATGGGACGAAATGATTGCTATTTTTGGTTTTTCACTTGTTTTTAACTTTTCCAGAAAAGCCCTAATTGTAAAGAATGGACCTGCTATATTTGTCATCAAAACATTGAGAATTGTGTTGGGAGTATTTTGTTGGTCAAACATTCCGCCCTTTGCACCCATTATACCTGCGTTACAAATTATAACATCAATTCCATCTATGCTATCAGAGATATCCCTTAATCTATCTTCATTCGCAACATCTGCTTTGAAAATTTTTAAATTATCTTTATATGCAGAATTTAATTCATCTAAATTAATTGTATTACTTGTATCTCTACATAGAGCTATTACATCGTAACCTTTATCCAATACCTCGCATGTGAGGGCATAACCTATACCTTTATTTGCTCCAGTAATAAGAAATTTATAACTCATATAATCGGCACNTATATTTTTTGACTTTTTAGTTAATGTAATATTATCATAATGATTATGAAAATGAATTAATNAAGTAATAATAGCATTGAACTCTGGAGATATAAAATGAGAATTAAATATTTGTTGTTAATGATAGTAATATTTTTTACGGCTTATCCTATAGAAGTATTTGCACTTCCTGGTTGCAATTATTCATCAAATTATTTTGATAACTGTTATGGAATGAGGGATTATGAAAATGGTGACCAATATATAGGTGATTTCCAAAATAATGAAAAACATGGGAGTGGTCTTTATAGCTATGCCAATGGTGATCAATACATAGGGGAATTTTTTGAAGGTATAAGAACAGGCCATGGTCAATATTTTTATTCCAATGGAGATATATATGTTGGGGATCATTTAGATGATATGGCACATGGGTATGGTGTCTATACTTTTAATAGTGGCGATATCTATACGGGAGAATTTTTAAGNGACAACAAATCTGGAATTGGAATTTATGAATTCTACAACGGCGATCTATATCTTGGTGAATTTGATTACGATCAAAGAAGTGGAGAAGGTACTTACTATTACATTAATGGAGATATTTTCATGGGGGAATATTCAAATGATTTACCAAATGGTCAAGGCATAATGGACTATATTTCAGGGGATAATTATATCGGTGAATTTGTTGATGAAAATAAGAGTGGTTATGGATCATATATATGGGCAAATGGTGATAGATATATTGGTCAATTTTTAAATGATATTAGATCTGGCTATGGTGAATATTATTATTCAAACGGCGATAAATATATCGGTGATCATGCAAATGATAGTGCGAATGGCATAGGGGTCTATTATTTTGCCGATGGAGATACCTATGAAGGAGAAATGCTAAATGGAGAATTTCATGGACGTGGTAAATACGTATATTCAGACGGTAGAGTCGAAACCGGTGTATGGGAGTATAATACTTACATAATTTCTGATAATGATAAACCAAAAACAAATTCAACCATTAGTAGTATGAAATTATGCGAAACACTTGGCTTTTCAAAAGGAACAGCGGATTTTAGAAACTGTGTACTTGAGGTGATGAAAAATTAGACTTAATACTTAAATGTTGTAGTATATTTGTATAATTATAAATTAATGAGGTTGAAAATGGAATTGCCTAATGTTGTATCATTTTTTGATGATGCAACGAACACAATCAGTTATGTGGTCATTGATGAAGCAACTTCTTCTTGTGCAGTAATTGACTCTGTCCTGGATTTTGATTACTCGTCTGGAGTTGTGTCTTATGAGCAAGCAGATGTGGTAATAAATTACATAAAATCAAATAATCTCAATGTGGCATGGTTATTGGAAACACATGTTCATGCCGATCATCTATCAGCGGCTCCTTATATTCAAGAACATTTGGGAGGTCAAATTGCCATATCAGCAGAAATTCAAAAGGTACAAGATATATTTGGCAAGGTCTTTAATGCTGGAACTGAATTTCAAAGAGATGGAAGTCAGTTTGATTTACTCTTAAAGGATGGTGATACTTATAAGATTGGTCAATTAATTGGTAAAGCAATTCTTACACCTGGGCATACTCCTGCATGTATGGCTCATGTTATTGGTGACGCTGTTTTTGTGGGTGATACCTTATTTATGCCTGACGGGGGAACAGCAAGGGCTGATTTCCCTGGAGGGGATGCAAGAATCCTATATCAATCAATTAAAAAGATATTAACTTTGCCAGATGAAACGAGGATGTTTGTTTGTCATGATTACGGTCCAAATGGAAGGGATTTTGCATGGGAAACAACTGTAGGTGAACAAAAGAAGAATAATATCCATATTGGAGGTGGCGTTACAGAGGATCAGTTTGTAGATGTAAGAACCACACGAGATAAAACACTTGGCATGCCTAAGTTAATAATACCATCTATCCAGGTTAATATGAGAGCTGGTAATATGCCTCCTGCAGAAGATAATGGAGATATTTATTTTAAAGTTCCTGTTAAGGGCTTGCGAAAGGGAAATGATGNTAATTGATTTAGTTAATTTTACACCTCTTCAGTCATTTGTGGGCGGGGTACTGATTGGGCTTGCTGCTCTCTTATTAATGCTGACAAAAGGAAGAATTATGGGAGCAAGCGGCATACTCGCAGGTTTGATTACGGAAGATTTTAGGCGCGATTGGCTTTGGAGAATATTTTTTATTTTTGGATGCTTGATCGGTCCTTTTTTACTGATAACAATATCTAATCATGAAATAGTTTACGAGCCTGTAGCAAGTGGAATAATTTTTTATATTGCTGCATTTCTGGTTGGTTTTGGTTCAGCCATGGGATCTGGCTGTACCTCTGGACATGGTATATGTGGTTTATCGCTGCTATCGAAAAGATCTATCATATCCGTGATAACTTTTGTAACAGCGGGTATGTTCACTGTATATATGATTACATCATTAGGAGGAATATAATATTAGATTAATATTTGCTTCTATATCAGGNTTAATTTTTGGTGTTGGTTTAGCTTTAGCAGGAATGCTAAATCCATCAAAAGTCCAAGGATTTTTAAATTTTTTTGGGGTTTGGGACCCATCACTTGCTTTTGTGATGGGTGGAGGTATTATTGTAAATGCTATTGGGTATTATTTCGTTTTAAAGCGAGATAAGCCATTATATGCTGAGAATTTTGCATTACCAACGGCTATGAATATTGATAAGAATTTAGTAATTGGTAGTGCTGTTTTTGGCATTGGTTGGGGTTTGGCTGGTTTATGTCCAGGCCCAGTAATTAGTAATATTTTAATTCAACCACAAGACGCAGTCACCTTTCTAATTATAATGTTTTTTGGTTTGTATTTAGGAAGAAGAATGAGAAAAAAAAGTACAGCTGATGAGTAATAAACAAAAGGGGATCAAATGACAAAGCAAAGAATTAATTATGTAAATCCAAACGATATTGATGATTTAAAAATGAAAGATGAATTTGAGAGGTGTAGGACAAGAGGCACACCAAGACCTGAGAGTCAAGCTATAAGGGCACATGTGCCAGCCACATTTTGGTCATTTGCAAACACATGGCAGACTGTTTTTCATGAAGGANTAGCAGATCATTCAATAAAAGAACTATGCAGAGTATTTGTTTCGCATTCTGTAAAGTGCGAATATTGTGGCAATCAAAGATCAATTCAGTCACGCAACAAAGGATTAGTTGAAGAGGATTACTTTGATTTGTTAAACTTTGAAAAATCGTCGAGGTATAATGCGAAGCAAAAGGCTGCTCTTAGATATACTGAAGCGATTATTTGGGATCTTAAATGTGATGATAGTCTTTGGGATCAATTACATAACTATTTTAGTGAGGCAGAGATAGTAGAAATTGGTTATTTTGTTGCAATAACGATGGGACAGCAACGTTGGCTAAAGACTCTTAATATAGATCACCATAAGGTACTTGCTGGAACAGATGCTTCAATGATGCCAGGCGCCGAAACACCAGAGTCGTGGGTTGAACATAAGTCATCTGCTGATTATTGGGCTAAAAATACCAAGACATCAATAAATAATTGAAGTAATTGATGTTTATCTGATTTTGGATCATTCTGGGACTAATTATTTAAAAATCTAGAAAATAAATAAGTGTTATCAAATAAGAAAAAACTTACCCATTTCGAGTTACAAGTTCTAAACGAAATAAAAAAGATCCCAAAAGGACAAGTAATAACATATAAAGAACTAGCAATTAGGATTGGGAGACCAACAGCATACAGAGCTGTAGCAAATGCATGTGGTAAAAATTACGATCCTATAAAAATACCCTGTCACCGAGTTATAAGAAGTGATGGGAAATTGGGAGGATATAGTCTTGATGGGGGGAGTAAAATGAAAGCGAGGTTAATAAACAATGAGAAATAATTTGGTCATTGTTTTTATCATTTTANTAACTTATTTTTCTTTTATGAATAATTCTCAAGCTGCCTGTCCAATGCATGATGGTATCAATTTGAACATGAATAGAAACCAAACACACCAAGTAAGATAAAGTGATATGATCCAGAATTGATCAATTTCTTGTCTAGAGGTGGGTTTGATTTCCTCACTTGAATAGTCTTTATTCGCTTAGTTTGATATTGACAGCAGAAATTTTACCTTTTTCTTCTGCTACATCATATGACACTGCTTGATCTTCAAATAGATTCCTTATTCCAGAATTTTGTAAAGCAGAAATGTGAACGAATATATCTTTATCTCCCTCATCGGGTTGGATAAAACCATATCCTTTTTTAAGATTAAACCACTTAACTTTTCCATTTGCCATATTACGAGTTCTCCTTTAATAGCAATTAACATTTTTTGGGTACAAGCCCGAAGTTTTTCTCTTAATCAGATGTTAAATTGCCGTAGTAACATGGCTTTAAGCTACATATTATTACTTTGAACCGTCACATTATGAAATAGAGCTCAAAACATATACATACATATCATTTAATCAAATAAATAGATATAAATAATTTCTTTTGTTTACAAATTTACGTTATTTATCAAATTGCTTGCAGTAAACTTATAGACTATGATAAAGCTCTTTTTAAAGTATCTTATAGGAGAAACAATTGTCTAAAATTGGTTTTATTGGCTTGGGTGATATGGGACAAGTTATTGTTCCAAGATTGCTTGAAGCTGGACATACGGTAACGGGATGGAACAGATCACCGGGTAAATCAAAAAGTCTTGAAGATGCAGGTGTGATGATAGCAAGCACGCCTGCCGAAGCAGCGAAAAATGCAGATATTGTGTTATCTATTGTNACTGATGGCAATGCAGTAAAGGATGTTTCTTTNGGTGAAAATGGGATAATTACNTCTCTTAATAAGGAGGCAATATATCTCGATATGAGTACCATATCACCAGAAGTTAGTCGTTTCGTTTCAGAAGAGTTTGATAAGAGAGGACTTCAAATGATGGATGCACCACTCTCTGGAAGCCCTGTGACGGTTGTTCAAGGGTCAGCATCAATTATGGTAGCAGGTAAAAAAGAGTGCTATGAAAAAGTATATGACACACTGCTCGCAATAGGACCCAAAGTTTCATATATCGGATCAAACGGCCTTGCAGTACAGACAAAACTATCAATCAATCTTCTATTAATGGTAGAGGTGATTGCATTTGGTGAAGCTGTTGCGATGGCCGAAAAGGGTGGCGTTGATAGGCAAGTTGTTGTTGATGCAATGCTTAATTCTGTTGCTGCTTCCCCAGTTTTATCTTATAGGGGNCCATTTATATTAGATGGTAGAATGCCTGAGAAACCTCTTGCTGATGTTGCATTGCAGCAAAAAGATATGACTCTTGTTCTAGAACAATCCAGATTGCTTGCCTCGCCAGCACCTCTTGCCGCAGCCGCAAATGATATGATGAATGCAAGCAGAGGAATGGGCTTAGGGCATCATGATTTTGTTGTTGCACATAGAGCCTACAAAAAAATGAATGGTGGTGAATGATGATAAAAGATCAGTTTATGATGAATATTAGTGATGTTCCCAAAGTTGGAGGACTCAAAGAAGAAGATGGCTGGGTTGATATGCAGGTTCAGTTTTTAATTGATAAGGCTTCAAATGGCTCTCAAGATTTTTTATTAGGATGGACTGTTTTGCCACCGGGAGCTATGCACGATAGGCATCGTCATTTCCACGTTGATGAGTTTTGGATTGTTATATCTGGACAAGGGGTTATGTATGAGCATGAGGGTGGTGAAAAAATAAGTAAAAAGGGTGACGTAGTNTTTACACCGCNTAATCAATGGCATGGTTTTAAAAATACAAGTGATGAAGACGTTATACTTGTATGGGGTTGGATAGGGAAAGGCTCTCTAGAAGACGCAGGATATGAGGTTCATCCTAATCATGGTTAATCAAGAACAATTAGATGCATTAAGCACTGCAATTGAGAAAGAAATCAAACTTGGTCACAAACAAGTTGGATGGAAATTAGGTTTTGGATCTCCTGCGGGAATGAAAGCGCTTGGAATAACCAGACCTCTTGTTGGAGCTTTATTTGACTCTGGCGAAATTAAGTCAGGTGCTGAGATTGTTCTAAAAAATTATAATGAACCAAGAGTTGAAGCAGAATTGGCTGCCCACATCAGTCATGACATAGATAGTGGTGCATCTCTCAATCAAATAAAAAATTCGGTTTCAAGTTTTGTACCCGGAATAGAGTTTGTTGACTTCCATAGTCCACCAATTAATCCAACATTTGTTCTATCTGAAAATATCTACCAGCGGGGATGGATATTAGGAAAAGATAATAGTACTGGTTGGATTGAAGCCATAGATAAGGAAGAGTTGTTAACCTCAATGGGAACTGAAAAGTGGGATCCATTTGATAATATAGAAGCGATCATTGGGACACTTGAAGATAATTTTGATGAATGTAATAAGGTTGCAAACCAAATAGGAAGGGGTATTAAGAAGGGTGATGTAATATTACTTGGCTCAGTATTTCCACCACATCCTGTTAATGGGNAAAATTTTCATGTTTCTATGTTTGGGCAAGATATTTGTATGAGATTTAGGAACTAGCCTAAATTACTTCGGCATATGCTCAAGATCAAGCTGTTCATCTCTTTTTCGAAGATAAAAAGCATATTTAGGATCAATAAAATCAACCATGAGTAATTCTTCCTTCGGGGGATACAGCGGTGGCCTTCATAAAAGCGCCAACAAGCCCAGATTGAGTAAAACGTGAGTAATGTTGTTTGTGCCAGTTTGTCAGGCGCCCATTTTCAGCCGAATATTGACACATAGGTAACATTATAACTCTATTTTTAAAGCTGATTGATTTAATATCTATTGAATTAAATAGCGGTGCACCTGACATTTGACTATTTTTTCTTATTTATAAAACTCTTATAAATTTATAAATACTGTTATCCTTTTCGATGGCATCTGTGATTTCAGAAACACCTTCAATCATTTCCACTTCACAGATATCATTAAAACCTTCGGTTTCTACAGCGATGGGGTTAAAATAACTATAAACTGGTACAATTGCTCCAAGTGTGAAGCCACAAACCAAACCAATTAATAAATTTTTATTGATCATAATTTATACCTCTATGTTAGATTAATAATAAATAAGTTTACCATGAACCTGAACTGAATTACTAGGAAAAATGATAAATAAACACCTGCATTGTATAAGAAAGTTCTTTATTGATGGTAGTCCAAAATATTTCATAAAATTCAATAAATTGATTACAAAAAGTAGGCAAAAGAAGTGATTAAACTCTGATTTACTTATGCTTTATAAGGATTTTACTATCAATTTTCAAATCAAAATATTACTACTGAATATTTTCTCTTGATCTTTTCTTTCTGATGTTTGGATCTAGAAATTTCTTACGTATCCTAATTGATTTTGGGGTTACCTCAATTAATTCATCATCAGAAATCCATGCAATTGCTCTTTCTAAATTCATATCCAGAGGAGTTGTAAGTTTTACTGCTTCATCTTTTGCGTGTGTTCTAATATTTGTTAATTTCTTACCTTTAAGTATATTAACTTCAAGATCATTTGGTCTCGAATGTATACCTATTATCATTCCTTGATATACAGGGATACCTGAACCAATAATCATTTGCCCACGTTCCTCTAGATTAAATAATGCGAAAGCTACGGATGTTCCTTGTCCATTTGAAATCAATACGCCATTTGTTCTGCCTTTGATTTCACCTTTGTGATTTTCATAGCGAGAAAATAATCGATTAATAACTGCAGTACCACTTGTAGCAGTCATTAGTTCAGATTGATAACCAATTAATCCTCTTGTGGGTGCTTCAAAAATCAATCTAGATCTTCCTATGCCAAATGGTTTCATCTCTAGCATAACTCCTTTTCTTATATTGAGATCCTGTACAACTTGCCCAGTGTATTCATCATCAACATCAATAATGACTTCTTCTATAGGTTCTAATAACTTGCCGTTATCATCATTTTTCATCAATACTTGTGGCTTTGAAACACTCAATTCATAGCCCTCTCTTCTCATAGTTTCAATAAGGACTGATAATTGCAATTCTCCTCTTCCTGAGACGAGATAACCACTATCATTTTGTGATTTTTGGATTTGAAGAGTAATATTTCCTTCCCCTTCTTTCATTAATCTATCTCCAATCATTCTACCGGTAACCTTATCTCCCTCTGTCCCAGCTAAGGGACTATCATTTACACTAAATGCCATTTGTACAGTTGGTGGATCAATTGGTTGCGCATGTAAAACCATGTTATTTTCAAGCGCACAAAATGTATCTGCAACTGTTCCTTTTGTTAATCCCGCAATCGAGATGATATCCCCTGATGTTCCTTTTTCAATTCCAGCTCTTTCAGTACCCCTAAATGCTAAAATTTTTGTAATCCTACCAGTCTCAATTAAATTACCATCATGGCTTAATACTTTTATTTGCTGGTTTGTAGTTACTTCTCCAGAAAAAACTTTTCCTGTAATTAATCTACCTAAATAAGGATCGTTACCTAAGATTGTCCCAAGCATTTTAAATTCCCCATCCTGAACCTTTGGTGGAGGGGTATGTTTGATTATCAAATCAAATAATGGGTTTAAATNATCATTTTTAATTTTTAAATCATTTGTTACCCAGCCATCTCTTCCCGAACCATACAAGATTGGAAAATCAAGTTGATGCTCGTCAGCATCTAATACAGCAAACAGATCGAAAATTTCATTTACGACCTCATCAGCTCGGGAGTCATTTTTATCAACTTTGTTTATTACAACCATAGGTCTTAATCCNATTTGGAGTGCCTTTGCTAATACAAACTTTGTCTGCGGCATTGGACCTTCAGCTGCATCAACAAGAAGAATAGCACTATCAACCATGCTAAGGATTCTTTCAACTTCTCCACCAAAATCAGCATGCCCGGGAGTATCAATAATATTTATTCGGACTTCATCCCACACAACGGAGGTACACTTTGCTAATATTGTTATTCCTCTTTCTTTTTCTAAGTCATTAGAGTCCATTATTCTTTCCGCAACCTTCTGATTTTCCCTGAAAGCTCCCGACTGTGATAATAATTTATCGATGAGTGTTGTTTTACCATGATCGACATGTGCAATAATCGCTATATTTCTGAGATCCATTGTATGAAGTTTCTAATTATTTAACTCAAGGTTGAAGAGGATTTATTAACCATCTTACTAAGGTATTATTTATAAGATGTAAATTTAATTTATTATTAGCGATTGTGTTTAGTTTAATCAATTTATTAATTAATTTTTTGCAACAATTTTTTTTTCGTATTAAATTAATTATGTNNGAAATAAAAATGGTATGATTATGGACTTTCATGCTCCATCAACAATTGATGAATTGTCATCTTTACTCAGTAATAGCTCAGAAAAAAAACATCTATTAGCAGGTGNTACAGTTCAGGGTATCGGATGGGCATTGAATGAGGAATGTATTTATGGAAAAGATGGCAGACTTCAAAATCCTGGATTTCTAGATTATAGGGTGCCTGTTGCCTCAGATGCTTCATTTTTAGATGTTGAGATAGTAGAGGTTCCAAATCCATACCATCCATATGGTGTCAGAGGAATTGGTGAAGTCCCAATAATNCCACCAACAGCTGCAATTGCAAATGCCATCAATGATGCNATAGGCGTNAGGTTTGAAACACTTCCTCTATCCCCACCAAAGGTATTATCTGCAATAATTGGAAATAAATTACNCTCATGAAAAGTATTGATTTTTGGTTCTCAATTGGAAGCACTTACACCTACTTAACTATAAGTAGATTAAATGAAGTATCCACACAAGAAGGACTTACATTTAATTGGTATCCATTTAGTGTTCGAAAAATAATGATGGATATGGATAACATTCCCTTTACCCCACCTGCAAAGAAAATTAAATCAGACTACATGTGGAGAGACATTGAGAGAAGAGCTGGTTTTTATGGTTTTAATCCAAAGATACCTGCTCCTTATCCACTTACTGAATTTGATCTAGCAAATAAATTAGCTGTTTTAGGTGTAAATGAGGGATGGGGTATAGATTATGTCATATCCACATACAAAAGGTGGTTTGAACAAGGAAAAGAGCCAGCAACAGAACCTAATCTCTCTGAGATTTTACAAGAATTAAAATTAAATAAAGATAAAGTTATAGCTCAAGCACAATCTACAGAGATAGAAAATAAATACCTAGAAAATACCNAAAAGGCATATAGCTTGGGTGTTTTTGGAAGTCCCACTTTTATTTTTGAGGGGGAAGTCTTCTGGGGGGATGATCGTCTTGAAGATTGCATAAAGTGGGTAAAATTAAACTCATAACTTTATATAATGGTGAGGACGACAGGATTTGAACCTGTGACCCCCAGATTAGGAATCTGGTGCTCTATCCTACTGAGCTACGCCCCCACATGATTGATAATAACGAATGTTTATTTCTGGGTCTACAGGCTTTTCTGGACTAATTCGAAAATAAAACTGTTATCACTAAACATTAATTTTATGTCATAAAATGTATTAATATCGATTATGTATTATTATTGGCATGTTTATCGAATATAATCTAAAAAAATATTAAATCATGAAGGATAAAATAATG
The DNA here is from genome assembly GCA_002704755.1 of Rhodobiaceae bacterium. Classification (GTDB taxonomy): domain Bacteria; phylum Pseudomonadota; class Alphaproteobacteria; order Rhizobiales; family TMED25; genus TMED25. The sequence continues at coordinate 29,544 of PAHC01000010.1, read as the reverse complement.
CGTATAAAAAAAGGAGATCGATTAGAAGAAATAGTGCTACCAAAATATGACGGGACAGAATTTAAATTATCAGATGTAAGAGGTAAAAGAGTATTACTGACATTCTATCGTGTCGCGGGATGCTCTTTTTGTAATCTGAGAATAAACGAGCTACAAAAAAGATTTAGTGAATTTGGAGATAATTTCACTCATATTGGGATTTTTCACTCACCGGTGGATAATTTAGAAAAGTATATGAAAAAGCATGGTCAGCTTCCATTTATTATATTAGCTGATGAAGAGTTCATATATTTCAAGAAGTATAATATACAAAGATCATTTACTAAATTGCTTGCAGTCACATTATTGAAGATCCATAAGATATTTCCTGCAATAATGAGAGGTTATATTCCTTTAACTATAAAGGGTCACTTAGACATTGCAGTTGCTGATGTTTTGATAAATGAAGATGGAATTGTCGATGATGTCCATTATGCCAGAACTGATGTTGCTGACCATTTTTCATTTGAAAGGGTTAAGGAATTCTCTCTATTGTAAAGTTTTTGTAATAAGATACACTTAAATATTGGTATCAAATGAATTGAAAGGAAACATTATGTCAATAATAGAAAAATTAGGTAAAGCAATTGATCAAAAAAATGAAGCAGCTATGGACGAGTTGCTGCACGATGATTATCAGTTTACAATGCATTCCAATGGAGCAGTTTTGGGTAAGCAGGATGTGATTGGCTGGGCAATGAGCGATGATATAAACCGTGAGAAAGTTAGAATTATTTACGAAAATGATGAAATTGGTATTGAGCATGCTTTTGTGACTTTTAGTGATGGCAATCAACAAGCTGTAATGGGTGTTTACACATTCAAAGACGGACAAGTCATTGGCTTTGAGACCGGGGCTACAAATATTTCAAAAGAATAGTTGTTTCAAATATTTCGGGACTATTCTTGGGAAGTATCCAACTTTTGTTAGCATTGGCAGAAAAATTTATTTTTCAATCAGATTATTGGGTATATACCCATGAATACAAAAGTAAATTTTTGACATAATCAAGGTTCATGAGAAATGAAGGAGTTTCTCTAATAGGCAAAAAATATACTTATTACATTACGAGATTTAAAATATGAACTCAATATCAGGATTTGTAAACGCGGTAAGCTCAAAAGATACTCATTCATTCTCAAAAGAAAAAAGAGATGAAATTGAGCTTATAAAAAATTTTGGTATAAATGGTGACGCTCATTCAGGAAAGTATGTCAAGCATCGTTCGAGAGTGAAAAAGAATCCTATGCAGTTAAATTTAAGACAAGTACATCTCATATCAATAGAGTTATTAAATGAAATGAATNAATATGGCTATNAGCTCAATCCAGGAGACCTTGGTGAAAATATAACCACTTCGGGTTTAGACCTTATTAATCTTCCACTTGATTCACAAATTGTTATTGGAAGTAAGGTCATACTCGAAGTTAAAGGGCTTCGGGAGCCTTGTAAGCAAATTGAGGATTTTAAATCTGGTTTGCTGAAAAAAATGATTGCTAAAGATGTAGATGGTAATCTAATCATAAAGACGGGGATAATGACAACAGTTTTGGAAGGAGGTATTGTAAAACCAAGTGATAGGATTGATGTTGTTTTACCTCAAAGTCCTCATCAAAAGCTAGAGATTATTTAAACTTTAGTTATTAAGATTCATGCCAGTTTAGGGAGCCTTCAATAAATAATTTTTCAATATTTGGTTTTTGTTTTATTAGCTTTTGTTCAAATAAATAATCAACTAGTTTACTGACATTTCTATAATTTTCTTCCACTAATCCATGTGGGTGTGGGTCATTATTGAACACTTCCATTATATTTTCCCATTGCTTATCGGACCAAGGTAATAATGTGGAGCCTAATTTGCGTTTGAGGGCCTTTTTCTTACTTTCGCTGTAGGCTAAAAATAANGGATAAGCTATATTAGGATATTTTTTATATGTATTTTTGTGAATCATAACACAATGGTTTATTGGGTAAATACCTGTTTTTTTAAAATATTCACTTTCAACCTCAATAGAATTAGTTATTAGAGGTTTTAACTCTCTTTGGTCTAGTGTTTTTTGAATGTCCATCGGTTTTGGTGCTATATATACATCTAGTTCACCNTTAATTACCATTTTTTCAGGATCATCATCAACTAGTTTAAGATTTGCCTCCTTTGGTGCATCAAATCTTTGATCTTTATTTGCATACCAGTCTATTTCACTCCAATGTATATTATATTCTTCACTGAGTATCCCTCTTAACCAAACAGCGGCTGTTTGCGAGTAATCTTTGATTCCCACTTTGAGACTCTTTAACTGTTCTATTGATTCTATCTCACTATCTTTTCTTACCCAAATTATGCTGTGTCTAAAACCTCTATTAACAAATACTGGAATTGCACACATGTCAGCGATATTTCTATCAAGCATCATTGTATAATTAGATAATGANAACTCAGATACGGAGAAAGGTTGATGATTTAGTATCTTTTTATAAATATCAGGTAGGTTTGAAGGTATGTAGTTAAATTTGAATTCATCCCTAATACCAGATACTTCAAGCGTGAATTCATAGTCACCACCCAAGATATCAATATTAATTAAATCACTCATTTAGATATAAAATTATTTCACAATAATAGATTAGCTTACTGCAGCGATAGCTGCTGCATTTCTGCCGTTCTTTGCTAATTGATTTTCTATATTTGTGATCGCATCAACTTCATTAATTCCTTTTGATCGTGAAACTTCTTTTGCAAGTCTGTCCAGTGCCTGCTCATAAAGTTGTCTTTCAGAGTACGATTGTTCCGACTGACTTGGGTTCCTGTGAAGATCCCTTACTACTTCTGAGAGGGAGATTATATCACCAGAATTAATTTTTGTTTCATATTCTTGCGCTCTTCGACTCCACATAGTTTTTTTTGTTTTTGCGTTACTCTTTAATATAGTGAATGCTTCATCAATTAAATTTGTATCAGAGATAGCTCTCATACCAGTGGACTCGACCTTACTGATCGGAACCCTAAGTGTCATTTTATCTTCTTCAAAATAAATGACNTATAGCTCAAGTTTCATTCCAGCAAATTCTTGCTCTAAGATATCTGTTATTTTTCCGACNCCGTGAGATGGATATACTACATATTCGTTTATTTTATACTTTTTATTTTTTTTTATGTCTGCCATTAAATTTTTCCTTTTATCAATCCCCTTCACCAGGTTTTTCTGAAAAGTAATTTTTTAACTTATCTTGTTTTCCTTGGTAAAGTTCTGCGTCTGATGGTGGATCTTTTTTAATTGTTATGTTGGGCCATATTGATGAGTATTTTCTATTCAACTCAAGGAAATCTTCTGCACCTGGATCTGTGTCTGGTTGAATAGCTTCAATAGGACACTCAGGCTCACAGACGCCGCAGTCGATGCATTCGTCAGGATGTATTACTAACATATTCTCACCTTCATAAAAACAATCCACAGGACATACTTCCACGCAGTCTGTAAATTTACATTTAATACAAGCTTGATTTACTACATATGTCATGAATGACCTTCTTATATAAAATTACTTTATTTTCGTTCTTGAGGTGTATACTTATATCAGAAAAATTTACAAATTTGAAGCATTCTTAAAATTCTTTAATATTGAGAATGGATTATTGTCATTTTTTGAATTATCATTAACAATNCTTTTGTTTTTTTTTCTTCTAATCCAATATTTTATATCTTCATTTTTTTTGTCTTTGACGCATACATAATCTAGTTCGATTAATATTTTTTCAATGAGTGTTTTTGTTAATTTAATTTTATCAATAAGTTGAGGTGTTATTTCTAGTTTATGGGAAGCACCTGTCACTCTATTTGCCCTAATATGTTCAAATAGATTTTCAATTAAATCAGGCCTAATATACTTATGATTCACATAGCAATATCCGAGATCAGAATAAATTGGATGGATTTTATTTTTTTTAGTAATTTCAACACTTGAATAGTTGCTAAAGTCTTCAATGTCATTTTTTTTTATTTTTAACAATAGGACCCTGAGTGAGTGGGCGTTCTCATCAAAAATATTTTTTAAATAAATATATTCTTGTCCGATAAATAAACCGTAGGATCGTATTTCTTTCTTCTCATCTTTTGTCAGTCGATCATAATCTAGTCCTAACTCAGATCTCTTGACAACACCTATGCCCTCAATTAGGGAAAATTGAATTGCTGAAAGGGGAGATTTTAGTTTCTTATTATTCAATTTAATTATTCCAGGCAGTGTCTTCTTTAAATAATAAGCAAGCCAGTTGTTAAGCTTATTATTTAGTCTCTTTTTTAGTGTAATTGAGAGATTATCATCACAAAGGAGAAATACATATGGAATAATTGAGTCTGGATTGTGACGTAATTCTGCAATTGGATTATCATTCCAAAGAATTTTATTATCATAAGATATATGAAATAATTCCATATCTGTAGCTAATATATCTCTACCAACCTGATCAAGTTTAGAGATGATTATTTTGTTAAGTTTATTTTTTGCGAACTTATTGAGATTTGCAGTAGATTGATGCTTGAATCTTAATCCATTAATNGTACCTATTTGGAGACTTCCGACGTGTATCTTATTTTTTGCATCCATCTCGATATTTTTAATATCAGTGTAATTTATTAGAATACTATTTCTTTTGTCGATAAATCTCTGCATAAGTCTTTCATGTAATTTATCGGATAATTTGTCTTCAATACTTCTTGTTATTTTTTGCCAATAATCTGAGTCTCTGATCCAATCTTTTTTATTTGCAATAAAATTACATGTTCTTATGAAGGATATTTTATTGGATAAGATGTCAATATCGCCATGAAATTTGGCACATCCATTTACTTCATTCTCAAACCATTCAGGATCAATATAGCCATTAGATTCTGTTATATCTCTAAATATTTTAAGTGCAATTTTAGTATGGTTTTCAATGCCAGTTTGTCTATAATCTGGGATTTGACACAAATCCCAAAGCAGTCTTAATTCATCGATGGTTAGGGAGCGATCGTTAAGTAATTGGTTGTCATGAATAAATTCTAGAGTTTGTTGATCNTCTCCAGGTTTTGCTAATTTTAGAAATTGTATTTTTGGTTTCATGGATAAGCTATCCAGAATTGATTTTATAGATCTAAAATCTAAATTACTATTCCTCCATTTGATATTATCTATTTCTAAAAATTTATGATTTTGGATGGCAGATACTAAATTAGCATCTAATTCTTCATTCGGGTATGTCATGCAGAAGGTTCCGTTGTTCATATATCTTCCGGCTCGGCCTGCAATTTGACCAATTTCATGTGGGTATAGATATCGGTATTTGTTTCCATCAAACTTTTTAACAGAGTCGAAAGCTATATGGTCAATATCCATATTAAGTCCCATTCCTATTGCGTCTGTAGCAACTAAGTAGTCGGCTTGTCCTGATTGATATAATTCTACTTGAGCATTTCTTGTTCTTGGTGATAGAGCTCCCAGAACAACAGCTGCGCCTCCGTTTTGTTGTCGAACAAAATCTGCAATCTCGTAGACTCTATTAATTGAAAAAGCAATGATTGCAGTTTTTTTTCTTAAACGAGAAATTTTTTTTGAAGTTTCATANGACAATGATGAAAATCTGCTTTGTTTGAGTATATCAATTTCTGGAATAATCTTCTTTAATATCTTTTCAATAGTGTCTGANCCAAGAAATAATGTTTCAAGCTTTCCTCTAGACTCAAATATTCTTTTAGTAAATATATGACCTCTCTCAATATCATTTGCCAGCTGAACTTCATCTATAATCATAATATCAACTGCTATATCTGTTGGCATAGCCTCAACAGTGCAAATATAGTATTTCGGAAACTTTGGAATATTTTTTTCTTCCCCAGTGATAAGGGCTACATATTGCTTTCCAATTTTATTAGATATTTTATCATATAATTCACGTGCTAATAGTCTNAGTGGTACACCGATCATGCCAGAGTTATGTTTCAACATAATCTCTAATGCTTTATGAGTTTTGCCGGTATTAGTAGGACCAAGAATTGCACTAATTTTTTGTTTTGAATTTAAAGACATAACTAATTGTTAATGCATTATTTAAAAAAAGAGAACACTAAAAGAACAAAACATGTCCGAATCAGTAATAATTANAAATTCATTTTTTGTTCTNTACTAGATTTAGTATATTATTTTTNTTGAGTACATACTAATTTAGTTTAAATTCACGAATTCGCCATTAATTTTAATAGATGTTAGATCAATAGAACCCGATGCACCTTCAGTGGTTGACAAACTTTTAGGTATTAAAAATACATATTTATCCTTGAGTGTTATTTTAACAAAATTTACTTGAAATGGAGGTGTAGGTGCATNTCTATGCTTCTCCATTTCTTTGTCAGTGAAACCTATAAGGGGTTNATAGGTCACGTAACANAGATTACTATCATCAATTTTAGATTTATCAAATTCTATCGAAAATATTCTTCTGCCATCAGTTATTTCCCAATAGCCAGTGCAAATATCTTTTGGGTGATACATTGATATTTCAAGTAATGTTGAAATTGGGTCAATAACGTCANTGTCAATATTATTCATTAATGTTTTATATTTTTCTTCACTTAGAATAGGTCTAGTTAAAATATTTTGCTTACCATTGTTGTAGACTATACTGACATGACCAACCCCTTTTTTCGTTTCGATATGGTTATTATAAAATTTTGGTTGGATGTTGTCATTTTTCAATACTCCTCGAGCTGAAAATGTCCAGATAGAACTAGAAAAAAAATCTCCTATTCCTTGAGTTTCAATTACTGTATTAGAAAAGTATTGTGCTTTATTAAAATTAACCTCAAAATCTAGCTTAGCAATTTTAAGTCCGAGCGATTTTATGTCATAAGTAAGATTTAATTGTTCATCAATGGAATATCTGTCATTTATATCATAATTAATTTGATTATTCAGTGATGATGAGTATACATCACATGTGATTAGATCAAACACAAACACACTCGNAATTGTGAGTAAAAATGAATTTCGTAATTTATAGATTTGTTTGATCATTGGAATTAATCTTATATCAAATTAGTAAAATAATTATGACTACAGNGATCATTTGATAATAATTTTAGTCTTTTCGAATTTAATTAACATTGAAGTTGACTGTTTGATGGCAAGAGAGTATAAAATCACATATTTATATATTGGAGTATATTAATGTCAAGAAAGTGTGAATTAACAGGTAAGGCGGTAATGTCTGGAAATAATGTTAGCCATGCAAATAATAAAAACCGTAGGAAGTTTTTACCTAATTTGCATCAGGTTACACTTCACAGTAGTTTGTTAGACGAAAAAGTTTATTTAAAGNTATCTTCAAAAGCTCTCAGAACAGTGGAACACAGAGGAGGTATAGACGAATACCTAATNAAAGAGTCTTCTAGCAATTTATCTCCAAAAGCTCAGACAATAAAAAAACGTTTAGCAAAGGTCGTCAATACACCTTCTGAATAATCTCAATGTTAGATCGTAATTTGATATATTTAGCAACCTGTATGGTTGTCATTGTCCTAGTTTCCAATATCTTAGTACAATATCCAGTTCAATTATTTGGGTTACAAGATTTATTAACTTGGGCTGCATTTACATATCCAATTGCTTTCTTTGTAACAGATTTAACGAATAGATATTGTGGTCCTAAAATAGCTAAGAGGGTGGTTTATGTAGGATTTACATTTGCTGTTTTGTTATCTATTTTATTTGCAACACCAAGAATAGCAATTGCATCTGGAACAGCATTCTTAGCTTCCCAAATTCTAGATATATATATCTTTAGAAGATATATAAAGCAAACCTGGTGGAAAGCTCCTATAATTTCATCTGCATTCGGTTCATTGCTGGATACAACCTTATTTTTTAGTATAGCCTTTTCAATGAATTTTTCATTCCTTGGATATAGTGATTCTTTTGCAACTGAACAAATATACACTTTTCTGAATCATATAGAAATTCCTAGATGGGGAATGTGGGCTATTGGTGATTTAATTGTAAAACTATTCGTCGCAATTATGCTGTTGATACCATTTAGGATATTTTATGTTANTAGCTACAAATCAAATTAGATGTTATTAATTTTCTTTTTCATCAAATAATTCGGCTAATTTTTCTGTCATTGCCCCACCTAATTCTTCAACATCAATAATAGTCACAGCTCTTTTGTAGTATCTTGTGACATCATGACCGATGCCGATCGCTATTAGCTCAATATCTTTGTCTGTTTCTATTTTATTTATTACTTTTTTTAGATGTAATTCGAGGTAATTTCCTGAATTCACAGATAAAGAAGAGTCATCAACTGGCGCACCATCAGAAATAACCATCATAATCTTTCTTTGCTCCTGCCTTTTCTGTATTCTCTCATAAGCCCATTCAAGAGCTTCGCCATCAATATTTTCCTTCAGAATACCCTCTTTCATCATNAGACCTAGGTTTCTTTTTGATCTTCTCCATGGTGCGTCTGCAGATTTATAAATAATATGTCTTAAATCATTTAGTCTTCCGGGCCTCATTGGCTTACCAGAGTTGGTCCATAGTTCTCTTGATTGACCNCCTTTCCATGCTTTAGTGGTAAAACCTAGAACTTCTGCTTTAACACCACATCTTTCAAGAGTTCTTGTAAGTATGTCAGCGCATGTTGCTGCCACCATGATTGGCCTTCCTCTCATAGAACCAGAATTATCTATCAATAATGTGACAACTGTATCTCTAAAATCAGTATCTCTTTCCATTTTGAACGATAGAGGGTGCATTGGATCTGTGACTACTCTGACAAGCCTTGCTGTGTCTAATATTCCTTCTTCAAGATCAAAATCCCACGATCGATTTTGTTGAGCCATTAATTTTCTTTGTAATTTATTTGCAAGCCTTGCGACAACACCCTGTAAGTTCGAGATTTGTTTATCAAGGTAGTTTCTTAACCTATCCAGTTCATCTATGTCAGCAATCTCCTCGGCAGATATAATTTCATCGTACTCAGTTGTATAAACTTTGTACGGTGGCTGGCGTGTATTTTGCTTGGTTTCTTCAATTTCACCGCGGTTATCAGGAGCTGAACTATCCTCACCTTCATCTTCAACACCTTCTAGATCATCGAGATCAATAAGATCGTCAGTAATTTCTTCATCTAATATTTCAGTTTCATCCGGATCAAATTCATCACTTAGCTCTGTATTTTCATGCTCTGAACCTTCAACATCACTCTCACCCGTTTCATCTTTGGATGATGAGGGATCTCCTTCTCCTAAAGTAGTTGCAATATCTAATGCATTCAGAAGCTCTGGGATTTTACTTGCGAATGCATCTTGATCAAGTATTGAGTCCTTCAGTTTATCAAGCTCATTTAGTGCTTTATCATTTATATGAGGACGCCATAGATCAACAAATTTACTGGTATTGTGAGGGGGAGCAAACCCTGTAAGTTTTTCTCTTATGATTAGGCTAATNGCTTCAGCTATTGGGGCTTCATCNTTTTGAGTTATATTATTTAAAGTTGAGTTNCTATAGCTTGCAATGTTCCTAGCATTTAAATTACTCGCNCANCCAGGCATATCAATTGCACCAACAGCTTCTATACGTGCNTCNTCTATTGCATTATATAATTTTTGAGCTTGCGGAGATGAAGGTAAATATTTTTTATGAATTAATTGATCATGGTTTTTTATCTTCAGAGCTAAAAGATCTGCTTGCCCCCTAAGGATGGTTAAATCTTCTTTGTTAAGAAAATTACNAGGCTCTCGTAGCCTAATTTTCTTNCCTGTTAGAGAAGGTGTTTCATCTCCAAACAAAACTTCAAGTTCTGGTTCTTCTGNAATAGACCTTGTGGCTTCTGTGATTGTNTTTTTTATAATATCAGAAAAATTATTTTCTTTTATTTCGACCAAGGGACTACTCTTCAGATTGGTTGATTAGCGTTATACCTTCTAGTTCGGCGTCAAAGCATCTTTGGTAGAACTCGGCAACTACAGGTCGCTCAAGTTCATCACATTTATTTAAGAAAGTTAGTTTAAAAGCAAAACCGATATCATCGAATATCAGACTATTTTCTGCCCAGGTTAAAACTGTTCTCGGACTCATAACCGTAGATAAATCTCCNTTTATGAATGCATTCCTAGATAACTCTGCGACTTTGACCATCTTATCGATAGTTTCCTGTCCATCCTTATTATCATAATCTTTTGCTTTTGATACAATTATTGATTTTTCTACATCATGTGNAAGATAGTTAAGCGTGGACACTATTGACCAGCGGTCCATTTGCCCTTGATTTATTTGTTGTGTACCATGATACAACCCCGTTGTATCACCCAATCCAACCGTATTGGTAGTAGCAAACATTCTAAAATATGGATGCGGTTTTATAACTTTGCTTTGGTCTAATAATGTTAATTTTCCAGCAACTTCAAGAATACGCTGAATAACAAACATTACATCAGGTCTNCCAGCATCATATTCATCAAATACTAGGGCTATGTTTGACTGAAGAGCCCATGGGAGGATACCTTCTTTAAACTCAGTTACTTGTTTTCCGTCTTCTAATACAATGGCATCTTTGCCTACTAAATCTATCCTACTAACATGACTATCTAGATTTATTCGAATACAAGGCCAATTTAATCGAGCTGCCACTTGTTCTATGTGAGTTGACTTACCAGTGCCATGGTAACCTTGGACCATCACTCTTCTATTGTGTGAAAATCCAGCTAGTATTGCCAGTGTTGTTTGTGGATCGAAAATATAAGACTCATCAACCTCTGGGACGTACTCATTTCGTGTCAAGTATGCCGGAACATTTAACTTTGATTTAAAACCAAATACTTTTTCAACTGAAATCTCTGTATCCGGCGCTAGACTGGTTTCTCCAATGTTATTATTCATTTCACTCCTCTACTTTATTTTAATTCACTAATCCAATAGATTTGAGATATCTATATGACTTGATTATCTCAATTAACTTTTCATCTGTGCTTTCTTTTCCACCTTTTAGATCTGGATGATGCCTTTTAACCAATAATTTATATCTGTTTTTAATCTCATCGCTTGATGAATTATTTTCTAATCCTAGTACATATAAAGCTTTTTTTGCAGCATTTCCAATCTTTTGTCTTCGGGGATTGTTTTGGTCTAAATTTTCTTTATCTGAATAATCATTTATACGATTACTTTTTATTCTTTTAAGAATTTCTTCAGCTGAAAAGTTTCCAAGTTGATCCTTATTATCAACTCCAAGTTTCCAAGTTGGTCTATTTCCTAGCATTGCACTTTTTTGATATTTTGAGAGATCTGATTGGCTCATGCCTTCAAAGTAGTTATAACTTTTATTATATTCCCTTACGTGTTTGAGACAGAATGTNTAATATGAACCCTCTTGACCTCTNCCTTTTGGTGCTTTATGAACTGCCATTTGATCACAGCTATCCCATTGGCATTGGTCTGCTTTTTTTCTATCTTCCTTCTTTTTTGTAATTTTTATATCATCAAAAAATTTAGAATTAACATTTGCCATTTAATTTTCTCTCTGCTTAATTGAGATTATATAAATATTTTTTGGAGGTATTGTAAATTAATATTATAAATAAAATGCGTGAAAAGTTGGAGTCTCTTCATCCAATAGAACTGGAAATAAANGATGTTTCTGATGATCACAGAGGACATGCGGGTTGGAAAGAAGGNGGTGGNACACATTTTCATATCTATATCGTTTCTAATGCTTTTATCAATAAATCAAAACTTGAATGTCATAAGATAATAAACGAATTACTATCTGAAGAAATTAAAAACATTCATTCTTTATCCATATCAACAAAAAGATAGACTGGTNCTTAGAATAATTGNTATTTATTGAGTATTATTGTAACTCTTATTNTAAATACGCTTCCAGAACCTCTTGTATTATATCTTCATCAATANCAGAGAAAATATCTACGGAACCAATACCTTTTGGTAGTATAAAATTAATTGACCCACTTCTAACTTTTTTATCATTTTGCATAAGTTTAATTAGATTTTTTGATGTTAGACCATTATTGGGTAGTTTNGAGAAATTAGTTTTCAGACCAACACTATCAAAATGTTTCTTTACCGCTTCTGTATGTGNCGCATTGCACAAAGAAATTTTTTCGGCAAGAGAAAAAGCCATCATTATTCCTATTGAAACAGCTTCACCATGCAGTAGTGTACCATCATATTTATACAATGCTTCTATCGCGTGACCAAATGTATGTCCCAGATTTAAATGTGCTCGGATATTTTTTTCAAGGACATCTTGCATGACTATTTCAGCTTTTACCAATGAGCTCCTGTAGATTGCATCTTGGAGAATAGTATTTTTTTTGAAGATCTCTGATGAATTAACATCCAAATAATTGAAAAGATCTATGTCTCTTATAAGTGCGTGCTTAACAAGCTCAGTATAACCAGCTAACAATTCTCGTTTTGGCAAAGTAGATAAGACTTCAGTATCACATATAACAATTTCTGGTTGCTTAAAGCTGCCAATCAGGTTTTTACCGTATTTCGTGTTTACTCCAGTTTTACCTCCGATTGATGAGTCGACCTGCGATAGTAGAGTAGTTGGTATATTTATGAAGTTAACGCCTCTATGTATTATTGCTGCAACAAAACCAGCTAGATCACCAATTACTCCGCCTCCTAATGCAATAATTGTATCTGATCTCTCAAATTTTTGTGATAAAAGATCTTCAATAATATTTAAAGCTATTGTGAGGTCTTTGTTCTTTTCTCCAGGCGATAAGATAATTTTAATTACGTTTTGATTGATATCAAGAAGGTCTTTTTCTAGTTTATTTAGATAATGATGAGCTGAATTATNATCGGCAATAATTGCTACAGTTTTGCCATTTAAGAAATATGACTTAATATAATCTATGCTTTTAGATAGAGGAGCATACAGTATATTGTATTGATCATTTTTTAATTTAATTTCAATTTTTTTCATCTTAATGATCTTCAATTATTGTAAGAATCTCAGTAATACAAGTTTTTATGGATTTATTATTACAGTTAAAGTGTATCTTAGCCATTGAATAATATTTTTCCCTCTCAATATATATCTTTCCTATTTCCTCTTCACTCTTTCCAGACAAAAGTGGTCTGTTATTATTTAATTTAACTCTTTTAATAATCTCCGAAATATCTACTTTAAGCCAAACTGTAGTTGTGTCTTTCATGATATCTCTGACGCGTGGATTGATAAATGCACCGCCTCCAAGAGAAATAATTGATGGTGTGGTTTTATTTAATATTTCTCTGGTCTTTTCGTATTCTAATTCCCTGAAGTATTCTTCGCCCTTTGTTTTAAATAATTCAGCAATAGTCTTATTTTCTGATTTCTCAACCAAATAATCAATATCATAAAAAAATGTATTGAGTNCCTCCGACATATTTTTTCCAATTGTTGACTTTCCAGACGCCATCATTCCAACTAGAACTAAATGCTTATCTAATTTTTTTATCATAATAACCTTATTTTAAATATTGCAAATTAAGATTAATAAAAAATGTATATCAAACCATAAATATAAAACATGAAACAGTATATCGAAAATTTTATAGAAATGATGGCTGTCGAGAGAGCATCTTCAAGAAATACTCAATATGCATATAGCAAAGATCTTCAATATTTTTGTAAATATCTTGAAGGAAGAAAGATAAATTTCATGAGAGTTGATCAAGAAATAATCAGAGAATATTTAAAGTATATAAATAAAAATGGCATAAAAAATAATACTTCTGCCAGAAAATTAAGTTCACTAAGGCAATTTTATAAATTTCTATTTCAAGAAAATATTTTAACTCATAATCCAATGAACGGAATTGAAAGCCCAAAAATAAGCAAAAACTTACCAAAGATCATCAGTGTAAACTTCATAATGCAGCTAATAGAACATGTTAAAAGTGAAATTGACCAAAATCCATCTGACTTAATCAATAATTATCGCCTTCAACGTTTCTTATCACAAATTGAAATATTATATTCAACAGGAATAAGAGTTAGTGAACTTTTATCTATAAAGTTATCTCATTTTAATAGATCATCTAGCTTCTTGATAGTTAATGGAAAGGGTAATAAAGAAAGAATAGTTCCTCTTACTGAAAATGCAATTAGAGAAATTAATCAATACATAGCTTCATTGGGCAATATTTATGATCTAGATAATTTAGTCTTTTTGTATCCTGGATTGGGTGGAAAGAGCACGATGACCAGACAATACTTTGCCAAACAATTAAAGTTATATTCAAGAGCAGCTGGTTTAGATCCCAACCAAATTTCACCTCATGTTATAAGACATGCATTTGCCAGTCATATGTTGTCAAATGGAGCTGATTTGAGAGCAGTGCAACAAATGTTAGGGCATTCAGATATTTCTACGACAGAGATATATACACATATTTTAGATGAAAAATTAAAAGCAACTATAAAAGAAAATCATCCCTTATCAAAAAATATGTGATATCATTAATTATAACTTCATTAATTATAATATGATAATTTGTCCTAAAAATGGTATATTATGCAGTATCTAGATTTTGAAAAAAGTGTTGCCGAGTTAGAGAGTAAGGTAAACGAACTTAGACAGATTACTCCGTCGGACGATGGAATATCTATTGATGATAATATTAAGCAATTGGAAGTTAAGGCAAATAAGGCTCTAGAAAAATTATATTCATCATTAAGTCCTTGGCAAAAAACTAAAGTTGCTAGGCATCCAGAACGCCCTCATTTTAGGGATTACTTATACGAACTATTTGATGATTTTATAGAATTATCTGGTGATAGAAAATATTCAAACGATCATGCTATTATTGGTGGATTAGCAAAGTTTGGTGAGACTAGTGTTATGGTTATAGGGCACGAAAAGGGATCAAATACTGAGGAAAGAATTAAACACAATTTTGGTATGGCCGGACCAGAAGGTTACAGAAAAGCTGAAAGATTAATGCAATTAGCTGATCGATTTGATATTCCAATAATAACATTTGTTGATACAGCTGGAGCTTATCCTGGTATTGGGGCAGAAGAAAGAGGGCAGTCGGAGGCAATAGCTCGATCAACTCAAACTTGTCTCAAAGTTGGCGTCCCGTTGATATCAATAATTATTGGTGAAGGAGGTTCAGGAGGTGCTGTTGCAATTGCTACAGCAAATAAGGTGATCATGCTGGAACATTCTATATATACCGTTGCCTCACCAGAGGCATCTGCTTCTATCTTGTGGAGAGACTCATCTAAAGCGAGTGATGCTGCTAATAGCATGAGAATAACTGCTCAGGATTTAATTAATATGAGGGTAATAGATGAAATAGTAGCTGAACCAATAGGTGGAGCTCACCGCAATCATCAAAAGGCAATTAGAGATGTTGAGATTGTAATTGCAAAACATCTAGAAGAATTAAAAAAACTTGACCGTCAGATTTTAATTCAGGACAGACGTAATAAATTTCTTTCAATTAGCAGAGATTTTTAATTAATTTGCCTTACCATGGCAATGCTTGAATTTTTTACCACTTCCACATGGACAAACTTCATTCCTCCCAACTTTTTTAATAGCGCCCATATTGCTATTAGTTTTAGACTTCTTGAGGATTTCAGTTTTGTTATTATTATCTAAATCTTCATTTGATGTAGTTTCAGTATTAGTATCTTTTTGTAAAATTTCTACTCTAATTAAATGAGCTGTTACTTGTTCTCTTAATTTACTCAAAAGCCCTTGGAATAAATCAAAACTTTCTGTTTTATATTCATGAAGAGGATCACGTTGGGCATATCCTCTTAATGATACAGATGTTCTGAGATGTTCAAGTCTTGATAGATGTTCCCTCCATAAGATATCTAAAACTTGCAAAAGCACTGTTTTTTCAACTTTTTTGAGAACTTCTGTTCCATATTTTTTTTCTTTTAGAGACATGATTTCATCTACGACGCCTTTTAGACGGTATATGATTTCTTCTTCAGCAATGCCTTCTTCATTCGCCCAATCATCAACTGGAACGTCTATTAATAATGAAGCTTTAATCTTATTTCTAAGCTTTTCAGTATTCCACTGTTCTGGATATGTGTTTTCAGGAATATATTCTTGTACGATTTCTTCAATGAACTCATATCTCATATCTTTTATTGTTTCAGATGCTTCGGCATCATCCATNAAATCTCTTCTTTGTTCAAAAATAACCTTTCTTTGATCATTCATTACATCATCAAATTGCAGTATACTTTTTCTTATATCAAAATTACGTGACTCAATTTTTACTTGAGCTTTTTCAAGAGCTTTATTAATCCAAGGATGCACAATTGGTTCGCCATCACTGAGACCCAATTTCTTTAGCATTGACTCCATATTTTCTGAACCAAATATTCTCATTAAGTCATCTTGTAAACTTAGGTAAAACTTTGACCTTCCTGGGTCGCCCTGTCTTCCAGAACGCCCTCTAAGTTGATTGTCAATTCTTCTACTTTCATGACGTTCCGTACCAATTACGTATAAACCTCCTGCTTTAATTACTTCAGCTTTTTCATCTTTTATTCTGTTTTTAATATTTTCTATTGCTTTTTTTTTATTTTTTTCCGTAGACTCTTGTAGGTATTTAATCTCAGCATCAAGATTCCCTCCAAGCTGAATGTCTGTTCCTCTTCCTGCCATATTAGTAGCAATAGTTATGGCACCAAGGCGTCCTGCTTG
Organism: Rhodobiaceae bacterium; assembly: GCA_002704755.1. GTDB lineage: Bacteria > Pseudomonadota > Alphaproteobacteria > Rhizobiales > TMED25 > TMED25. The sequence goes on along the minus strand of PAHC01000010.1, from coordinate 12,768 downwards.
TTCAATTATTTTTGCTTCTTGCTCATGGTATTTAGCATTTAGCACAGAGAAAGTCTTATTTCTTATTTTAAATTTATTATCTTCTCCATATTCATTTCTTTCAAAACCTAATTTTTCTAATGAACTTGCAATGTATTCAGATTTTTCAATAGATGTTGTGCCGACAAGTATTGGTTGTTTTCGATCGTTACATTCTTTAATTTGCTTGAGTATAGCCTGATATTTCTCATCAATAGTCATATAAATTTCATCGTTTTCATCAGTCCTATTGATTGGTTTATTTGTTGGAATCTCAATTACAGGGAGATTGTAAATATCCATGAACTCTTCTGCTTCAGTTAATGCAGTTCCAGTCATGCCACCGAGTTTTTTATAAAGTCTGAAATAATTTTGGAATGTTATGGATGCAAGTGTTTGATTTTCAGCTTGAATAGGACAATTTTCTTTTGCCTCGATAGCTTGGTGTAATCCATCTGAGTACCTTCTTCCTTCCATCATTCTTCCGGTAAACTCATCAATTATAACCACTTTATTATTCTTAACTATGTAATCAGTATTTTTTATAAAGAGTTTATGAGCTTTTGCTCCTTGGTTAATGTGATGAATGATCGATATATTCTCAATATCAAATAATGACTGTCCCGACAAAACCCCATTTGCTTTTAATAATTCTTCTGCATGCTCGATACCTTTATCTGATAAATTTATTGATTTTGTTTTTTCATCAATATCAAAATCATCATCTTTGAGTAATGGGATAAGTTTATTCATAGTCTCATACAAATCTGATTTTACTTCTGACGGACCCGATATTATTAATGGAGTTCTTGCCTCATCAATAAGTATTGAGTCAACTTCGTCTACAACCGCAAAGTTATGACCTCTTTGAACCATACTTTCAAGACTATGTTTCATATTATCTCTTAAATAATCAAAGCCAAACTCGTTATTAGTACCATATGTTATGTCGCATGAATAAGCTGACTTTCTTTCTTCATCATTCATCTGATTTTGAACACATCCTACAGTTAATCCGAGAAATTTATAAATATTTCCCATCCATTCAGAGTCACGCTGAGCAAGGTAATCATTTACAGTGATGACGTGGACACCATCACCTGAAAGTGCATTCAAAAAAATTGGCAAAGTTGAAACAAGTGTTTTTCCTTCTCCAGTTTTCATTTCACTTATACCGCCATCATTTAAAACCATTCCTCCAATTAGCTGAACATCATAATGACGTTGCCCAAGTGTTCTTTTGGATGCTTCTCTTACAAGAGCAAAGGACTCAACAACAAGCTTATCCAAAGTTAAGCCATCTATTACTTTTTGTTTTAAATCTTGGGTTTTATCTTTTAATTCATTATCAGAAAGTTTCATAAAATGATCTTCAAGAGAGTTGATACTCTTGACTTGGTCCTCATAAAACTTATATTGCTTCTTGATTGGCTTGTTGAATAAAATATTTGTAATTTTTTTTAAATCAAACATTGGGAACTTTCAGAAAACAATATATCATATATATATATATAATTTTATGATTAACAAATACTATTAACATTAATTTCTTAGATAGCTTACCAGAAATTTTTTTAAATTTGTTTGTTGAAATGTAATAAATACATCAACCTGGATTTGGTAATTTAANAAATAACTTTNATTTCGTAAACGAATAAGAATCATNAGGCTATACGATATGCTAGATTTATCATACAGAGATTTAAAGGGTGTAAACATCCATACCTTTGAAACTGGTGCCCGTTATAAAAACCGAAAGGACCTTCTTTTAGTTGTTTTTGATGATTATGTGAATCAAGCATCATTATACACGAAATCAACATGTCCATCTGTCCCAGTCGATTGGTGTAGAAAGAATCTTAACAAACAAATTAAGGCGNTAATTGTGAATGCTGGTAATGCAAATGCATTTACTGGTGATATTGGATTGAGGGATTTATTGACTATTTCTAAAGAAATTGTGAACAAAATTGGTTGTAAGATTGAAGATATTGGCGTTGCATCAACTGGTGTTATAGGAGAATACATGAATATTCAACCAATTATTCAATCAATAAAAAATATAGATTTAAANAATAAGTCCTCATGGATAGATGCTGCAGAGTCGATAATGACAACGGATACTTATCCTAAATTAGCAAAAAAAGAATTTAAAATTGATGGTAAGAATATTGAAATAATTGGAATAGCAAAAGGTTCAGGGATGATTGAACCAAATATGGGNACTATGTTATCTTTCATATTTACCAATGCTTGTATAGATGAAAAGCTCCTNAAGCCGATTTTGAGAGAAGTTACCACAAATAGTTTTAATTCAATTACAGTAGATGGGGACACCTCTACAAGCGACACGGTCATGTTAATTAGCACAAATAAAGCTGGTAATAAACCGCTAATAAATATTCATGAGACGTCTTCAAAAGAATTTATTGTTGAGTTACAAAAGCTCACAATTGATCTAGCAAAGCAAATAGTCTTAGATGGTGAAGGTGCAACAAAATTGGTCGAAATNAATATAAGATCAGCGGTTTCAAAGATTTCGGCTATAAATATTGCCAAATCAATTGCAAACTCGCCTTTGGTNAAAACTGCCATTTATGGACAAGATCCAAATTGGGGAAGGATAATAGCAGCGATTGGTAAATCATATGAGAATATAGATTTAAAAAAACTTAAAATATNTATCGGTGATCAACTGGTAACTCTTAATTCAACGGTAAGTCCTGAATATGATGAAGTACTCACAAAAAAGTATATGGAAGGGGATGTTATAGAAATTATTATTGATCTCGGTATAGGAAACTATTCACATAAGATTTGGACCTGTGATCTTTCACATAAATATATTGATATAAACACTGATTACAGGTCATGAGTTAGATAAATGATAAAACTTGTTGTAGCTTGTGCGTTAATAAATGAATACGGAAAAGTACTTATAAATGAAAGACCTAAAGGAAAAGATTATGCTGGCTACTGGGAATTTCCNGGNGGAAAAGTTGATGAGGGTGAAACCCCAGAAGAGGCAATAATAAGAGAATTAAGGGAAGAAATCAATATAGATGTCACAGCGTCTTGTCTTGCCCCTTTATCATTTACTGAGAAGCAATATGACAAATATTATGTTGTTGTATTACTATATGTGTGTCGTAGATGGAATGGACATATTATACCAATGGAAGGGCAGGAATTAGCCTGGGTTAATCCTAAAGACATCGATAATTATAATTTATTGCCCGCTGATATATCATTTTTTGCAAGCTTANGAGAATTAATTTAGTTNACTTCTNTAAAACACTACTCAAGCTTATATTTGCTGAGCCTGGTTTCAATGGTTCTGGTTGATTNTGATGATATTTCCAACCAGTCAATGTAATAATATTGAATGTTGATGTAAGTTTCTTATCCAAAGAAAATTGATTAACATATAAATCTGCAACTAATTTCCATGTTGCCCTATCGATATTTGGCGCCTTTAGATTAAGATAATTATTTTCACCCATTGATCTTATTATACTTATTAGCTCATTCAAATTATTATGACTTAATTTAATATTATTACTATCTGCAACGCACAATTTAAATCCAACATTATAAAGAATATCTCCAGCAGTTCTAACATCTATGAATGGATTTATACGAGGATAAATAGTACTTGTGAGTTGCTCTTCTACTGTTATTAAGCAGTTTTTTAGTTCTTTTAGTGTTTCACCTCCAAACAGAGTCGAAACTAATAAGCCATCNGGGTTAAGTAGACTATGNAGCTTAGTGAGAGAGTGGTTTAGATTATTGGAAGTATGTAACAATAAATCCGATATTATGAGATCAAACTTTTGTTTTTTAAAATCTATGTTTTCCTCATCCTCTATAGAAACTTTCATTGACTCAATTATGCCAGCAGGNCCAACGATTATGGGTTGGTTCTCTATTTTTTTGAATAATTTTTCCTTTATTACTCTTTCAAAGTTTTTGTTTTTAGTTAAAACTAGTGTTGATTGAAAACCTCTATTTATTTCATCGATTCTTTCGCAAATATCNATAGAAGTTTGGTCATAAATTTCATTTTTCACTGTGAATGTTTTTGACCTATTTCTAGACTGCAAAAGTTTTTTTCTATCAAATAATAGTTTCTTTTGTTGTTCTTGAGTTCTTGAAATTTCCATANGGTGTTGACTATTTTCTAGAAGATAACATATTTATAATATAACGTTAATGTATACAAAACTACAATAAAAACAATGACACAAAAGATAGAAATATATACATCATCAAGCTGCTTCTATTGTACGATGGCAAAGAGATTATTTAATGATAAGGAAATATCTTNCATTGAAATTGATGTCACAAATAATGATGATTTACGTAAAGAAATGCTCAGCAAATCTAATGGNAGAAGAACGGTTCCACAAATATTCATAAATGACAGGCATATTGGTGGCTGTGATGAGCTATATGCCCTCGAGAATGATGGGATATTAAATGATTTGCTTGTCNATAAATTTGAATGAATAGTAAAAAGAATAAATTTAAAGCAGCTTGCCTGCAAATGACAACAGGCTGTGATTTAAATGAAAGTTTAAGTTTTTTAAGAGAAAAACTGACCCTTGCAAAAGAAATGGGAGTAGATATTGTTGTAACTCCTGAACAAACTCTATTAATGGAAAAAAATAGTAAGACGCTTTTTTCTAAAATTTCTTATCCACATGATGATGAAGGGTTAAAAAAATTACAGTCATTAATCAAAGAACTTGAGCTTATCGTGATTATAGGTTCTATCTCTATCAAATATTCAGATAATTTGGCATATAATAGGACTTATGCTTTTGACTCAAATGGAGAAATAATTGGTACTTATGATAAAATTCATATGTTTGATGTTGAATTGAGCAGTAAAGAAAAATATTTTGAGTCAAATACTTTTAAGCCAGGTAATAAACTTTCAATTATTGATTTACCATGGTGTAAGTTTGGGTTGAGTATTTGTTATGATCTAAGATTTCCCGNTCTATACAGAAATTTAGCTCAAAAAGGAGCATCTGTTATCATTGTGCCGTCAGCATTTACTGTCAAAACAGGTCGGGCNCATTGGGAAACTCTTTTAAAAGCTCGAGCAATCGAAACCGGTTGCTTTATTATTGCCCCTGCGCAAATTGGAAAACATCAAAACGGTAGAGAAACTTATGGGAACTCAATGATTATTTCACCNTGGGGGAAGATTTTATCTTGTGTGGAAGATGGTAATTGTATTGGTGTTGGAGAAATTAACTTACAAGAAGTAGAGTCATATAGGAAAATGATACCATCTATTAACCAAAATTATGATTATAATTAGTTAACTGAAAAATAAGGCGTTGTTTTGATTAGATACAATTTAATATGTGAAAACGATCATAATTTTGAGTCTTGGTTTAGAGACTCAACTTCTTGTGATGATCAAATAAAATTAAAGAATGTATTTTGTCCTGAATGCAATACAAATGTTGTGTCNAAGGCACTCATGTCTCCAAGAATTCCAAAAAAGGGAAGCAACAATACTNAAAAAAATACTGTTCTTAGCCANGGTAGGACTAATATTTTAAATGATGCAATCAGAAAAATTAGAGAAGAGATTAAAAAGAACTCAGAATATGTTGGTAAAGAATTTCCTGAAGAAGCAAGAAAAATTNATTACAATGAGTCAGAACAGAGATCAATCTATGGTGAGGCAACGGCAAAAGATATAAAAGAATTAAATGAAGAAGGCATAGATATTATTCATATACCTAATTTACCAGATGATAAAAACTAGATGGATCCGTGCTTAAATGCCNTAATATAATTAATTGAAGTATCCTTACCAATTTTCCAACTTAATGTCATAGGATTAAATATGATACCCTTACAAGATATTAGTTCGAATGAATTTTTAAACATCATTTTTTCTAAATCTGATGGATTTATAAATTTATTCCAGTCATGAGTTCCTCTTGGTACCCAATTTAGGACATACTCGGCTAAATACTTCGCGAGCAGAAGTGATTTAATATTTTTATTAATTGATGAAACAAAAACTAATCCATTTTCTTTTGTAANAGACGCAATTTTTGATAAAAAATCATCTGGGTAGTCTACATGCTCTAAAACTTCGAGTGCAAAAATTACATCAAATTTTCTAAAATTATCTGCAATCAACATATCTAAGTTTTCATTAGTATATTTTATTTTAAGATTTTCTTTTCTCGCATGCTCTTTTGCAATTTTTATTGAATCTACATCGGCATCTATTCCTTCAATTTGAGCTCCAAGTTTAGCCATAGGTTCACTAATTAAACCCCCACCGCAGCCAACATCAAGGATTTTTATTTTTTTTAAGGAACGATCTTTAAGTGGATTAAGTCCATAATTTTTGAAGATTACATCTAAAACAAACTTTATTCTGATTGGATTAATTGAATGCAAAGCTGTGAACTTACCGTTTGGATTCCACCANTCGTATGACATGTTTGAGAATTTTTCAATTTCCCGTTCATTTATATTTTTAATCATNTTATTTAAATATACTTCAATTATCTCTTTAATTATATTATATAAATAAAATCATATATGAAAGAACTCAACATGATGATTGAAAAAAATTATAAAAAGATTGTGATGAAATTTGGTGGCACTTCAATGGGTGATATTGAAAAAATATCAAAAGTTGCCGATCATATTCAACGAGAAAGAGATAATGGCGTTCAAACTGCAGTTGTTGTCTCAGCCATGGCAGGAGAAACAGATAGGTTAATTAATTTGGTAAATGAAGCAAATGTGGTTTCCAATAAAGCTGAAAAAGACGCTATTATATCAACTGGCGAACAAGTTAGTTCAGCTTTACTTTCATTGATTTTAAACTCGAGGGGTATCAGAGCGGAATCTGTTCAGGGATGGCAAATACCCCTAGAAACAAGTAATATGCATGGTTCTGCCAGAATTAAAAATATAAATCCTCAAAAATTACAAGGTCTTTTAAATAATAATATAATTCCAATTATTGCAGGTTTTCAGGGTGTCTCTGAAGAGAATAAGATAACAACTTTGGGAAGAGGTGGTTCCGATACTACAGCTGTTGCAATTGCATGCGCGTTGAATGCTGATTTGTGTGATATATATACAGATGTTGATGGTGTTTTTACCTCAGACCCAAGGATAATCACACAAGCACAAAAGATTGATAAGATTTCATTTGAGGAGATGCTTGAGATGGCTTCTCAAGGTGCAAAAGTGCTACAAACAAGATCAGTTGAATTAGCGATGTCATATAATATGCCCATTAGAGTACGATCAACATTTATTGAAAATAATTTTGAAAAAAATGATAAAAGTCATAATATAGGAACATTGGTTACTAATGAGGAAAATATTGTGGAAGATAAAGTTGTAAGTGGTATTGCTTACTCACGTGGTGAGGCAAAAATAACCATCCAAAATCTTGAAGACAAACCAGGGGTTGCAGCACAAATTTTTGGTGATCTTGCTGACCAGGGTGTCAATGTTGATATGATCGTGCAAAATATATCTGCTGATGGAAGGCATACGGATTTAACTTTTACTGTCCAAGAAACGGATCTTGACTCTTCGATCGAAATAATCGAGGGATTGGGTGATAAAATAAAATATTCAAAGTGTATTCAATCAAAAGATATTGCAAAAGTATCAGTTATTGGGGTTGGTATGAGAAGTCATGCTGGGGTTGCAGCGCAAATGTTTGCTACTTTGGCAGAAAAAGGAATAAATATACAGGCCATCACTACTTCTGAAATAAAAGTAAGTGTCTTGATAGAACTTCAATATATCGAATTAGCAATGAGAGCTCTTCATTCAGTATATGGTTTGGACATCAAACATTAGTCTAAGTATTAAACATTAATTTTATGAATGCTAATGCCACAATCTCGATTGGTGCGATACTCATCAAATGGAGATTAAAAAAGAATAAAACAATATATGATTGTGCATCTGCTCTCAATATTCCTGTCGAGTATCTGGATGCACTTGAAAGAGAAGATTTTAAGCTTCTACCAAGTCAAAATTACCTTCTCAAGGTAATAGATAAATATAAAACTTACTTAAGTATCACCGGTGTTGATAATGATATAATTACAGAAATTATTACTGACTTTAATGAACAAAAAACCCAAAAAAGGTTTCGATTATTAAATGAGATAAGCTCAAAAAAATTTTTCAAGAATCTAATAATGTTAACTCTCATGTTGATTGCCATCTCAATAGCAACAGATGGTAACATATTCGATAGTCATTTCTTGTCTTTTCTAGATGAGGATAAAAGTCAAAATACCAATTTGGATAATTTAGATTTTAATTATAATCTAAATAATGAACTTGACCTAAATTTCAGAGATCAACCTCAAAATAACATTATACAAATTACAGCAACCGGTAATGTATGGTTGGAGATTTTTAATGAGAAAGGTGTCATTTATATATCAAAACATATGCAAAAAAATGAAAGGTATTCTTTCCTTGCTAATGGAGACGAAATTATTACAACAAATTCACCATCTAATTTAATAATTAGGAATGGGAAAATGGTTATAAATCACAAAGACAAACAAGATAATGATTTGTATGAATTCAAATTAAATGATTTATTATAGGCTATTAATATAGGTGAGCAGATGTTTGATAATAAAAGGTTAGATAAAATACTTGAAAACTATAATCACTTGCAAGATAAAATGTTAAATATATCTGGTGATAGAAATGAGTATGCAAAATTAGCAATTGAGTTCTCAAATATAGAAGAATTAGCGAAGGCAATCATAAATTATAGAACTTTGTTATCAGAAAAAATTGAGCTTGAGGCACTAGTTGATCAGGAGGCTGAAGATTACGAAATGATTGACTTTGCAAAAAAAGAACTAATCGAAGTTAACCGAAAAATTGAAGGTTCAGAGGAACTAATAAATGAACTCTTATTACCCCAAGACGCTGATGATGGAAAGAGTGTTATATTAGAGATACGCGCTGGAACAGGAGGAGATGAGGCTGCCTTATTTGCTGGTGACTTAGCAAGAATGTACTTAAGATTTGCAGATAGTAATAAATGGAAGGTTGAAGTAATGACTACTAGCGAAGGAGATTTTGGTGGTTATAAAGAATTTATTGCTAATATTTCAGGAAAAAATGTATATCAGAAACTAAAATTTGAGTCTGGTGTTCACAGAGTTCAAAGAGTGCCAAATACAGAATCAAGTGGAAGAATCCACACATCAGCTGCAACAGTTGCCGTGTTACCTGAAGCAGAAGAGGTTGATATTACAATCGAAGAAAAGGATATAAGAATTGATGTTTTTAGAGCCAGTGGACCTGGGGGGCAATCTGTAAATACAACTGATAGTGCCGTTCGAATTACCCATTTACCAACTGGTATTACTGTATCTCAACAAGATGAGAAATCACAACATCGCAATAGAGAAAAAGCGATGAAAGTACTCAGAGCTAGGCTTTATGAAAAAGACAAGCTAGAAAAAGATCAAGAGAGAGCGTCTAATCGAAAATCTCAAATTGGAACTGGAGATAGATCTGAACGTATTAGAACTTACAACTATCCGCAAGGCAGAGTCACTGATCATAGAATTAATCTTACATTACATAAGTTATCTGCAGTAATTGAGTCAGAAGGTTTACAGGAGATTATTGACGCACTTGCTGCAGAGGATAAAGCTCAGAAACTTGCAGGTGATAAAATCTAATGCATACGATTAGTAATGTATTGAGAGATGCAGCAATAACACTTAAACAGTATGGCGTGTCAATACCTGACTTGGATAGCAAAATTCTACTCGCGCATTATCTTGATGTATCAAAGGAATACTTGATCATAAATAATGATATGAAATTATCAGCTGAACAGCTTAAAGAATATTCAAAACTTATAAATAGGAGAGGGCTTGGTGAACCGACTTCAAAAATTATCCAAAGAAGGGAGTTTTATGGGAGAGAATTCATTGTAAATAATTATGTACTAGATCCTCGTCCAGATAGTGAGTTAATAATTGATGTGGTTAAAGAAAACTTCTCAAAAGATAAGGATATTAAAATTCTAGATCTTGGTACTGGTTCTGGCTGTCTAATAATAACACTTCTTTTAGAATTTGAAAATTCACTAGGTTTAGGTCTAGATATAAGTGAAATGGCAATAAAAGTTGCATCTATAAACGCAGGAAAATATTTTAATGATGACAGGTTGTCTTTTGTTGTATCGAACT
>PAHC01000009.1 GCA_002704755.1 Rhodobiaceae bacterium | reverse complement strand
TAAATATTGATTAAGGAAGAGAAAATATGCCAGCAATTATAACGAATAAATTTAGAATTCACAACTCCGAGCAGTTTAAAGAGTCTTTCTCTGAAGCTGCAGGAAATATTTACTATCTTGGTATTGGTAGACCATCACCATTTAATACTGCTACTAGAGCAGATGGTCGTACAGATAACCTAGGAACAGATATTATACCAATTACTCCGGCTGATAACAATAACATAGAATCAATTGCGTTTGATGATTTATTAGCAGCTAAAAGAATTTCTAGTTCCGATATTGCTTTTGTAGCACCTAGAAGAAACTGGATTAGTGGTACGGTATATGACATTTATAGACACGATTATGGAGAAAGAATTACTGGCACATCTACTCAACAATCGGCAAATAGTGGTGTATTTAATCTTTATGACGCAAATTTTTATGTATTGAATTCACAAAGAAATGTTTACAAATGTTTAGATAACAATAATAATAATTCTGCTGGTTCAACGGTGGAACCTACAGGTACAGATACAATCGTTTTATCAACTGCTGATGGTTATAAGTGGAAATATATGTACACTCTTTCAGCTTCTGAACAATCAAATTTTTTATCAACAGACTTTATGGCAGTTTCTACAAATTCCTCAATATCATCAAACGCCGTTGACGGTGCAATTGATATTGTAAAAATTAAAACTGCTGGTTCAGGTGGTGCAGACGGAACACACGCAAACATTCCTATAAGAGGTGATGGTACAGGTGGTGTTGTTTCAGTAACCGTTGCTTCAGGTGCTGTAACCGCTGTAAACGTAACCACTCCAGGTTCAGGTTATACTTTTGGTACTATTTCAAATGCACAAATAGTTTCAGCAGGTGCAACTAACCTTGTTGGTGCAGAATTAGATGTAATTATTCCACCAAAAGGCGGACACGGATTTAATGCATTACAAGAATTAGGTGCTTTCTTTGTTATGACAAACGTAAGTTTAGAAGGAACAGAGTCAGCAAATTCAGGAGATGTTACCGTTGCAAACGACTTTAGAAGAGTTTGCTTAATTAGAGACCCAAAATCAGGTGGTTCAGCTGCTTCAGCAAATACATTAAGAGCTACAAGAGCAGTACAACTAACTGGTGTTTCAGGTTCTTTTAGTGTTGACGAAAAAATTACCCAATCTTCAACTGGTGCAGTAGGTATTGTTGTAGAGTGGGATTCAACTAACTCATTATTGTATTACGTACAAACAAAATATAATGATGAAGGAATTGACGCAAATGGAAATCAAACACAATTTAGCGGCACAAATGTAATAACAGGTGCAGGTGGAGCTTCAGGTACTCCGGTAACTTCAAGCGGAACGGTTAACAACGTAATAATCAATTCAGGATATTCTGTGCCAGAAATAGACCACGATTCAGGTGATGTTTTGTATGTAGAAAACAGAGCACCAATAACAAGAGCGGCAGACCAGACAGAGAATATTAAGTTGATTATAGAATTTTAAGGGGATAAAAAACTATGCCAAGTTCAACTGATTTTAACCTCTCTCCTTACTATGATGATTTTTCAGAGGCGAATAATTTTCATAGAATATTATTTAGACCAGCGTTTTCTGTTCAAGCGAGAGAGTTAACACAATCACAAACAATTTTACAAAATCAGATTGAAAGATTTGGTGACCATATGTTCAAACAAGGAGCTATGGTTATTCCAGGCCAAGTTTCTATTGATACTAATTACACTTCAATTAAATTAACTTCAAAAACAGCAAGTACAATTAATTCTTACAATAATGCTATATTAACAGGAGTTTCTTCAGGTGTTAAAGCAAAAGTTGTTGGTGTATCTGCTACAGATGGTACTGACCCCGATACTTTGTTTATTAAATATGAACAAAACGGTACAGATAACGTATCTTTTGAATTTACTGCTGGCGAAACTTTAAACTCATCTTTAGATGGTAATACGGTAGTTGTAGCTAGTACACATACTGGTTCAGCTGCAGGTATAAAAACAGGAATTTATTACATTAATGGTTTTTTTTGTTAGAATTGAAGACTCAACTTTAGTATTAGACAAATACACAAACACACCATCTTATAGAGTTGGATTAAAGGTAACTGAATCATTTATTACAGAGAATGAAGAACCAACTCTCGTTGACCAAGCTCAAGGCGTATCAAATACAAATGCTCCAGGTGCTCATAGATTTAAAATTAGTTTAGCATTAGAAAAGAAAACTTTAGCGTCAACTGAAGATGAAAACTTTTTTGAAATTGCTAGAGTTGACAATGGTGAAATTAAAAGTTTTGTAAGAAGTACAGAATATGCAGTATTAGAAGAAACTTTAGCAAGAAGAACCTTTGATGAATCTGGAGATTATGTTTTAGTAAATCCAGATTTTGATGTTAGAGAGCATTTATCTTCAGGTGATAATAGAGGTATTTACTCTGCTTCAGGAACACCAGCTGGTGACGCAACTAAAATAGCAATTGGTGTTTCTCCTTTTAAAGCATATGTTAACGGTTATGAAAATGAAAAATTAGGTACAACTTTTGTTGACTTTAATAAAGCTAGAGATTTTGATACAGCTAATAATATTAAAACAAGATTTATCGTAGATAATTATTTTAATGTAACCAATGTTTATGGTTCTCCAGATGTAGGCTTTGTATCTGGTGATGTTGAGGCATTTAAAACTATTAATTTATATGACAGACAAACATCATCAAGAGGTGTAGAAGAAGTTGCTATAAACGGAAGTGTACCTCATATTGGTAGAGCTAAGTCAAGAGGTTTCCAATATGTATCTGGCACCCAAACAAATGACATTTTTGCAAACACAGGTGTTTGGAGACATTATCTTTTTGATGTAGAATTATTTACTCATCTTCATACAACGACAGCTGCTAATTTTACAACTGGTGAAATAGTTGTAGGTTCTAGTTCAGGTGCAACAGGTGTTGTACAATCAGTTTCAGGTACTTTAAATGAACAAGCAGCTTCAATGAGTGCGCTTGCTGATGTAGTTGTGTTTAGTGGTACAAGAGGTCTTGAAGATGGTATGCAAGTTACCTTATCAGGTGGTGATTTTCTAATTGATAGTGTAGCTGCTACACAGCCTGCTGTATTTACAATAAGAAATCATACTGCTGATAGATTTGAATTATATAGTGCAGATGGTTTAACAAAACAAAATATTACTTCGGTAACTACACCATCAACCGTTCAACACGGTAATGTTGTTGTAAGTAATGTAAAAGGTAATTTTATAGAAGGTGAAACAATCGTTGGTCAATCTTCTAATAGTTCAGCAGCTATTCAACAAGAAACAATTGGTTTTAAAGGTGTTCAAAATAGAGAAATTAATGAAGTTAAACAAATTGGTATGGCAGGGTCACCAACATACACAGCAGACGCTTCTATTGATAATACTTATGGTGTAAATGAAACTATACAAGGTAATATTTCAATTGCAAATAGTGATGGTACTTTAAGAGGTAAAGGTACTAACTTCCAAGTAGATTTAAAAATTGGTGACCTTTTAACATTTACAAATGACGCTGGTGGTACAGAGAATGTAAGAATTCAAAATATTACTTCACCAATTGAGGCTGAAATAGAAATTAATGTTGGAGCTGCAAGTGTAACCACGGCTGCCGTTGTTACCAGAAAAAGAGCAAAATTAACAAGTCCAGAAAATAACATAATGTTATTTAAATTACCATATAAAACGGTAAAAACATTAAAGACAACAACTAACTCTAATCAAACTGATACTAACTTCCAAGTTAGAAGACAATTTACTGCTACGCTATCATCAAATGGTGACGCAACAATTTCAGCAGGCACAAATGAAACTTTTTCAGCATTAAATCAGAGTGATTATTCAGTATCAATTATGTCAACTGGTTCTGGTTCATTAGGTGCAGTTGGTGATACTTTAAGTTTATCAGGTACTAATCACGAAGGTGATAATATATTTACACTTTCAGGTTCTCCTGTTGGTAGAACATTAAATATTGACTTTGGTGCTAATTTTGCAGGACACAAAGTTAAAATTTTATCTACAATTAGTCGTTCAGTAGCAGGTTCTAAAACAAAAACTTTAAACACTAATCAAACTTCAAGTGTTTCTTCTCAAACAATTATTGAGAGTGGTATTATACCAATTGGTAAAGCTGACATATTAAAAGTTAATAATGTTTATATGTCTGGTGGTTTTGGTTCAGCCGCTTCAAGTTCAGATACAGATATTACTGATAGATTTGATTTAGATGACGGTCAAAGAGATAACTTCTACGATATTGGTAGATTAAAATTAAAACCAGGTGCTATTAGGCCTACAGGTCAACTATTAATAAATTTTGATTTCTTCTCTCACGGTGCAGGAGATTATTTTGATGTTGACTCATATTCAGGTGTTGTAAATTACGAAGAAATTAAATCTTATACGTCTGACACAACAGGTGAAAAATTTGAATTAAGAGATACTTTAGACTTTAGACCAAGAGTTGATGACGCAAGTACGGTTGATTCAGGTAATAGTGATAGGTCTTATGATGGAACAGGTTCATCTGTAATTGATGTTCCTAAATTCAACTCTGATATTACCGGAGATTTAGAATTTTATTTAAGTAGAGTTGATAAACTTTTCTTAACTAGAGAAGGTGATTTGAAAGTTGTTGAAGGTGCTTCAGATTTAAATCCTTTATCACCAGAAAATTTAGAAGGTCATATGTTAATGGCAACCATAAACATACCATCTTATACTTTAAATACTGAAGACGTAAAAGTTGAAAGAGAAGACAACAAGAGATATACAATGAGAGATATTGGTTCTCTTGAAAGAAGAATTAAAAATGTTGAATACTACACTCAACTTTCTTTATTAGAAGCTGACGCACAATCTTTACAAATACAAGACGCAGACGGTTTTGATAGATTTAAAAATGGTTTTGTGGTTGATAACTTTACTGGTCACAATGTTGGTGATGTAGGAAGTAATGACTATAAACTAGCAATAGATATGGCAAGAGGTGAGGCAAGGTCAAGATTTACGGAAGACGCAGTTGAATTAATTGAAGTTGACGATAAAACTTTCTTTGACGGAACATTTATTACAGAGGCAGACAGAGTATTATTTAATTATGCAAAAACTGGTGACTTAATTACTTTACCTTATACAGAAACTAATTTTATTCAACAACCTTATGCTACTAAAACAGAAAACTTAAATCCTTTCTTAATCTTTAATTGGATAGGTGATGTTCAGTTAGACCCACCAGTTGATGAATGGAAAGAAACTAGAGTTGCTCCTGAAGTTGTTGCAAATGTTCAAGGCGGTTTTGATATTTTAGCTAGAGAAAGAGGATTAAATTCTAGTGTTTCAGAAATTCCTGTTGGCACGGTTTGGAATGAATGGCAAGACCAATGGTCTGGTAATCCTAGAACAAGTGCAAATTGGCAAGGAGACAATTTAGTTCAAACAACTTCAAGAACGGTTGGTCAAGTTAGAAGTGGTATTAGAACAACAATAGTACCTCAAACGGTTAGACAAAGTTTAGGACAAAGAGTTATAGCAGTTGCGTTTGTACCTTTTATTAGAAGTAGAACGGTGTCTTTTGAAGCTTATGGTATGAGACCTAATACTAGAGTTTTCCCTTTCTTTGATAATATTAATGTTTCTGCTTACATAACTCCAAATGGTGGTTCATTAGGTGGTAATCTTACAACTAACTCTGAAGGTTTTGTACAAGGTACTTTTGCTATACCTGACCCTAACGTATCATCAAATCCTAGATGGCGTACAGGTAAAAGAGTATTCAGATTAACAAGTTCATCTACAAATACAAAAGAAGCTTCTGCCGTACAAACATCTGCTGAAGCTGATTATGACGCAAAAGGTTTGTTAGAAACAACGCAAGAGGCAATTATTTCAACTAGAGAACCTAGAACACAAAGAACAAGTGTAACCTCTGATAGAACAATTAATAGAAGTGCTAGCAGAGTTATTGCTAGAAGACAAAGGGATGATGGCGGAGATGGTGGCGACCCATTAGCTCAATCGTTTATTGTTGATGAAGAAGATGGTATTTTTATTACTTCACTTGACGTTTACTTTAAAACTAAATCATCTACAATTCCTGTTAAAGCAGAAATTAGAAATATGGTCAATGGTTATCCAGGACCTAAAGTATTACCTTTTGCACAAAAATGGTTAAGTCCTAGTGCAGTAAATACAAGTGATGATGGTTCAACAGCAACAACATTTACTTTTGATTCACCTGTTTATTTACAAGAAGGTGTTGAATATTCAATAGTATTATATTCAGATTCGGTAGATTATCAAGCTTACGTTGCTAGATTAGGTGAAAAACAAATTAATTCTAATAGACTTGTATCATCACAACCAAATATTGGTATATTATTTAAGTCAGCTAACAATAGAAGTTGGACTGCTGAACAAATGGAAGATATGAAATTTACTTTAAAGAAAGCAGTATTTGATACTTCAGCACCAGGTACTCTAACATTATGTAATAAAAATGATATGCCTGTTAAGACTTTAAGAAATAATCCTATTAGAACATTTAATGGTTCAGGCACTATAAGAGTTTTCCATCCAAACCACGGTATGCATAGTTCAAACGATAATGTTATAATTGCAGGTTTAGCTTCAGGTAATTACAATGGTATTGCACACTCTGATATTAATGACACATATACAACTATTAAAAATATAACTTTGGATAGTTATGACCTAGTAACCTCTGGTACAGCAACAGCTACAGGTGATATTGGTGGAGCGACGGTAACTGCTTCGCAAAATATTCCTTTTAACTTATTGCAATTACAAATTGGACACGTTGCACACCCATTAACAAGTATTACGCCAAGTTTGAGAACAACAACAGGTAAATCAGTTCACGGTTCAGAAACTTCTTTTGTAAGAGACGGAACAGCAGATAGAAGAAGTGTTGTATTAGGTGATAACATTTATTGGACAGAGCCAAGATTGATTGCAAGTAGAGTTAATGAATTAAATGAAATGGCAGGTCAAAAATCTATTATTGTCAATTTATCTATAACTACTTCAAATCCTAATTTATCTCCTGTTATTGATTTAAAAAGATGTAATGCTTTTGCAATTGCAAACAGATTAAACAATCCTATTGTAAGTTCAACTGATACATTTACAGGTGACGGTTCAACAACTGGATTTATTTTATCATCAACACCAAGTGATGTTCATTTATTAGCAGTTAAAAAATCTGGTAAAAAATTATCACCAGTTGATGACTTTACCGTTTCGGGTGCTCAATTAAATTTAACAAATGCTCCAGCTTCTGGTGCAAATATAACTGCTAAGTTAACTAACACGGTTGACTATGAAGATGATACAGCTACAGAGGGTGGTTCTAGTGATAGTTCATACATAACAAGAACGGTAAGTTTAGAAAGTCCTTCAACAGCTCTTGATGTAAGAATAGCGGCTAGTGTAAGGTCTTCATCATCAATTAAAATGTTTTTTAGATTAACAGGTGGTGAGGAAACAAGAAGAATACAAGATATTGAATTTACTCCTTTTAATACAGATGGTAGTTCAGACACAAATGTACCACCGTCTTCAGGTGATGAAGTAAACGATATTGATTTTAAAGATTATAAATTTAGTTCAGCTAATTTACCAGAGTTTACATCTTTTCAAATTAAGATTGTATTCAGAGGAATAAACTCTGCTTACCCTGCTAGATTAAAAGACTTTAGAGCAATTGCATTGGCGGTATAATGAGTATTAAATATAAAATAGAAGGTTATTCAAACTTACAAAAAGATAGTAGGTCTGGTGCTATCGTTAATACAAATGTTAGTGAATATCAACTTTATATGGCAAGAAGAGAGACTAGAAAAAGTCAGGCTGACCAAATTAAAAATGCTTGCAGAGAGATAAATAGTATTAAGAACGAATTAAAAGAAATAAGAAATTTAGTTTTAGAATTGGTTAAAAAATAATGGCTATAAGACAAATTAACGCTACAGATAGTTTAGAAACATTAAGAAGTCAATTTAATGCATTAGCTTCACAGGACTTTGGTGATATTGCAAACCTAGATAGTTCAATTTCATCTACAAGTATTGTTGGCGCAATGAACGAATTGATTACTTTCGTTTCGGCTGCTGAAGGTTTTTTTGTTGTTGATTCTACTTCTACTAGACAGCTTGTTGGTTCTGGTCAAGAATTAACTTTTTTAGGAACAACAAATGAGGCTACCGTTCAAGTACAAGCAACAGACACGGTTGTTGTAGGACTTCCAGCAGACGTAACCATTTCAAGTTCATTATCAGTTGGTGGTTCAGGTATTCAAACAACAAGTGGTGGTAATATTACTGCTGCTGGTGAATTAAGAACAAACACAATCAACGATATAAGTGGTGGTGTGATTTCGGTCACAGCTGCAATTAATGTAAGTGGTGACGCAACATTAGGTTCAATCAATGTATCAGGAAATGTAATTCAATCTTCTAATTCTAATACGGTAACTATTAGTGATAATTTAGCAATTGGTGGTACAAATAAAATTACCGTAAACGGAACAGAAATAGGTGGTTCAAACGGAGATATTAATACTATTGCAGGTGAAACTTCTTTTGGTTCATCAATTAGATTAGCACCAAACAAACTAATTATTTTTGAAGGTGCAACAGATGACGCAAACGAAACAGCGTTAACGGTAACTGACCCTACTATTGATAGAGTAATTAATTTTCCAGACGCAGGTGGTGATGTTATGTTGACAGGTGCAACAGGACAAATAACTAATACCAATTTAGCAGATAATACAATTACATCAGCAAAATTTAATAATGCAGTAAGTTTAGTATTATATAATAGTTCAGGCGTGGCATTGAAAACTCTGTATGGTGCAGGTGCTTAATAATGGAGATATATAATGGCAGTAGTAAGACCAGTTTATTTCAATAATGGTAACATCCAGCAAATGGATGATACAATGTTTGGTCTTCTAAAAGATGTTTTTAGATACCAATTTCAACAAACAAGTCCAATCACATTATCAGTAGTTAATTCAGGAGGTAATTTATCAGGATTACCAATGGTAGATACACGTATGCAGGCTGGTGCTTCTTTAACTAGAGTTGAAAGATTTTCTACTGAAGCTGAAACTGCTGAACCTACACAATTAAATATTAACTATTCAAGAATTAGTCAAACTATTTCATCAGCGCCTACTTTAGGTAATGATGATGGTAAAAGATATTTTTGTTATATTGATAATAACAATGAAATTAAAGTTATGAATCACGGTGATATGTTAGATACTATTGTTAGACCTGTAATTGATGAATTAACAGCTGCTACAACTGGTGTAAACCAAGCGGGTACTTATTTTATAAACAACTCGTCAAGTATTGCCGGTAATCAATCGTTAGTTTCTTCAACTCCTGTTTTTGTAGATACTAGAGCAGATTTAGCAGCTTATACAGCTAGTGGAATTGGTGAAACACAGGACCAACCAACTACAATCAATAATTATTATTTAAAGAAAAATGTTATGAATGCTCCTACTCTTTCAGTATTGCCAGTTCAAATACGTTCAGACAATCAATTACAAGAATTTACAACAGGCTCTATTAATACAATTGCAAGTGAATTAATGAGAATAGAAACAATTAATAGTTCAGCAGGTTATAAAATTAGATATAATATAAATGGTAGTGGTAATAACAGAGGTTCTGGTATGGCAGATACAAGATTAACAGGTGGTTCTGGTAATTATCAAACAAGATATGTAAACACAAACGATTACAGAGCGCAAGAGTTTCCTGACGGAACAGCAACAACAATAAACACATATTATTTGAAAATAGAAAAATCATTTTAGTGATGAATTATGAATATATTATTAACAGGCGGTGATGGTTTTATAGGTCAAAATCTATATAAACATCTTAGCAAAAATCACAAAGTAATTAACATAGATAAAATTTCAGGTTATGATTTATTAACCTGTGATTTGCATTATAACGCAGACGTTGTTATTCACTTAGCAGGTCTATCTGGCGTTAGAGATAGTATGCAATATCCTGAAGAATATTGGAAACAAAATGTAATTGCAGGTCAAAGACTATTTGATTTTTTTAAAGACACTAAAATACTTTATGCAAGTTCATCAACAGCATATGAGCCTTGGCGAAATCCTTATGCTATGAGTAAATATAGTCTTGAACAAATAGCACCAGAAAATAGTTTAGGTATGAGATTTACAACCGTTTATGGACCTAATGCAAAACCTAATATGTTGATACCTAAAATTTTAAAAAATGATGTACAATATATTAATACAAATCATAAAAGAGATTTTATACACGTTGATGATGTTATAAGTGCAATAGATGTTTTGATGGTTGAAAATATCAAAGGTGTAATTGACATAGGCACAGGTCATACTCACGAATTGGTGGATATTGTTGATTACTTTAGAATTGATTGTGAAAGAAAAGTTGGTAGTGAAAATGAACGACTAGACAATAAGGCTGACACAACTTCACTAAATAGATTAGGGTGGAAACCTAAAGTGAATTTATATAACTACATAAAGGAAATGAGAAATGTTAACTGAAGCAAATTTAAAAGAACATTTAATTAAAGCATATTTTATAGATGGTGAAAGAAAAAATATTGAAGTATTATATACATCAAAAGATTTCAAAGAAACCCACAGCTACATTTTAGAATACGACACTAAACATCCTGATTGTCAGGCATTATTAGAAGTTATGAGTTTAGATGACTTACACGAGTCAACTTATCAACATAAGAAAGATGAAAGATTAGCCTTTGAACAAGAGGCAATTGTGATTGCAAAAAAAGCAGGTTTAGTTTTTGATTTTAATAAAATAGATACTAAATTTTTTCCTGCTTTAGTAAAAGCGTTATTTGATGACGCAGAGAATGAAGACCATTTATTTGCATTAAAATTAGCATTGTTTGATGTTGATGTAATTAAAGATTCAAAAAATCAAGACTTGAAAAAAGAATTAAGACAAGCAAAAAATAAATTAGAAATAATTAAATCTGCTATTAAAATTTACGAGGCAGAAAGTAATTAGAATACCAGCCAGTCCAACCCTCTTCTAATATATGGTGCATTTGACCTAGTGTACAGATATTGTATTGTGTAGGTCTATCATACATATGGTCTTTAATAGAAGGACATATTTGAGGGTATGTTTCATAGTTAACTATTTCGTGGTAATAAAATTCATCACTTCCTTTATTGTATCTTTTTAAATAATAATCTTCATTAGATTTAAATTTATTCCAAATATAAGAAACATCACCTGTCCAAGATACGATAGACGAGTTTAAAGGTGTATGAGCTGGTTCTCTCCACCAACTATCATCTAATAAAGTAAAATTCTTTTTTACCATATTTTTTAATTCACCAAATATAACTACATCTAAATCAAAATATAAGTTTTGACCGTCTTTGTAAATATCATACATTTGAAGTTTATTATACCAGTTACCATACAAATCGGAAGATACAATAACAAACTCATCATACTTTAAACCAGAATAATTATCAATCATATGTTTTAAGTTCTTAACGTGCCAGTTATTAAACTTGTCACCAAATTTACAACATATTATTCTCATATCCAGTTTTCCTTAACAAAATCATCTTTATGGTCGTGTATAGTTTTACCTGGACCAGCAAAGTGTACAATCTTTATTTTTTCGTTTACATTACCCATTATAGCATAATCAACATTAAATAAATCACAATATCTCATTTGTAATTCTAAATTTTCTCTTGTATCACTAGTATATTTAAATAACCATTCACCAGGTACCGTCTTTATATTTCTAACCTGATTATAAACAAAATTTTGTTCACCATAATATTTTTTATGTACAATACCCTCATTATAATAATGAAGTTGCCAAAATTCTGGATTTAATGCAAATTTATCCCAAACTTGTTTTAAAGTGCCAGATTTAAATTTATAAAAACCACCGTTCTTTTTTAGTTTGCCGTCCCACCAAGCTTCATAAGTTAGTAGTTCTTTATTTTTTACAGGCCATTTTAATAACTCATCTACATTACCTGTTATAACTTGGTCAATATCCATAACAATTATATCATCTTCAAGTGTTTGATATGCGAATTGAGGACTAAAAAATTTTAATTTGTGCCAATGATATTTTATATTACTATTAGAATTTAAAGGCAAAACCCAATCAGCTTCAACATTAGGGTCATCACTAATACACACACGTTGAAAGTTTACACTAGAGTTTCTTTTTAATGCTCTGTAAAATTTANCAACATAGTCTGGTGTATATAAACCTTTNTGATAGACGGTACATACCTTAATCATATATGTTTCTCCAAACTATATCAAATCTTTTGTTGATAGCGTGAATAAATTTAGTATCTTTAGGTATAAACAATTCTCTATCAAAGAAGTAATGCCATTTTTCATCTAACCATTGAACAGGTACATTATTTTGTTTTAATTTAAAACCAAATAGAGTTTCATTATCATAACCAAAGTAATCTACAATCTTTTTTGGAAAAACAGAGGTATCAAACTTTAGTTGTGTCATCTTAATCATATCTTGGTCAAATTGATTAAAGTATGCTAGTTTATATAAGTGTTCTTTATTAGCACCTATAATACCAGTATTAATAACATCACACTCTGAGCTAAGACCGTGATTTAATAACATAGCTTGAGTGTTATAATATTTTGAGTTAGGACTTCTAATAGTTTGTGATGATTCGGTAGTTTTTTCAATTGGTAAAACTCTCTCATTATTATTAAGAACAGCTATGCCTTTTGATAAATCCCACACATCAAAAAAGTTTTCATTAGTATTAGGTATCACATCAAAATCAAGATATAATATCTCATCATATTTCGTAGAAAACTTGTACATTAAATATATTTTGTAAAAGTTAATAATATTGTAAGTGGTAAGAAATGGGTATTTACTTTTCATTTCATCATAATAAGTAAGATACTTATTGACAAAAACAAAATCACAACCTAAGCCTCCAGCATACAATTGTTTACAATGTAATAATTGATTATGATTTTCTAAAAATTGTTTTTTAGTATTTAAGTTTGTTTCAATATTATCAACAAACTGGTCATCTGGCACCTCAAAGTGCATAGTAAAAATTAATCGTTTCATAACTTACCAATCAACAAGAATCTAGTTCCTCTTTCATCTTTTATTTTATCTGTTATCATAACTTTTGCATTATCAGGTAGTTGTTTTTTAAAATCATTTAAATCATATGTACAATTAATATGACCCTCAATNCCTAACATATTATTTGATTGAAACGCAAAGTAAGCTGGCGATACTCTATTCCACCAAGGATTTTTATATTCAGGNGCAGGTCCCCATTCTTTCATTGGTTTCATATGTTCGCAAGACGTGTTTATGAATAAGTCGGCGTTTTTGTATTGGTCTCTAAAACTAGAAAAAACATCATCTGATATAAATTCTATATTTTTATATTCATCAAATATTCTATACTTTGCTATACTAATAACTTTAGGGTCTTTATCTATTAAAGTTATTTTTTTCACATATTTAAATGCTGGTATTAAGATACTGCCGTACCAACCACCAAATATAACAATATGACTATTTTTGTCAAGTATTTTTAAATCTTCTATNTGTTTTATTAAAACTTGTTTTGATTTAAATTGATTAGGACTTAATGAATCNAGAAAGTCTTTATTCTCTCTTACTTCATTCATCATTCTTTTAAGTGTATTTAAGTCTATCATTTTTTAACTACCAAATCGTTTATAACTAATATATCTAGTGCAGTTTTTCTAAATGTTTTTATTGCGTGTTGAGGTGTTTCAACAATAGGTTCTTGACAATTAAAACTAGTATTTAATAACATAGGTATGCCAGTTATTTTGTAAAACTCATTTATNATATTATAAAATGGTTCGTTAAANTCTTTATTGACCGTTTGTATTCTTGCAGTATTATCAACGTGAGTTATACCTGGTACTTTATCTGTCTTTACGGCGCATATACGAGACATATAAGGACTTGGCAATCTTGTATCAAAGTATTCTTTATAGTGTTCTTCTAATACAGCTGGTGCAAAAGGTCTAAAGTCTTCTCTGTTTTTAATTGTTGCGTTAATAATATTTTTAATATCAGGATTACGTGGGTCTGCCAATATACTTCTATTGCCTAATGCTCTATTACCACTTTCTGAACGACCTTGATACCAACCTACAATTTTACCATCAGCAATTGCTTGAGCTATTTCTTTATAATCAATCTTTTCACCATAACTATGTGGATAAGAGTGGCCAGCAAAAGTTGGTGTCTTCTCTTTTACATTATTGATATTTACATTAGCGTGTTGCCAAACACCTAATGCTTGACCCTCATCACCAACAGCAGGTGGTACAAAAACATTTTCATAGTGTTTTGTAAATTCTTCATTCATATATCCGTTATATGCAACACCACCAGCAATACAAAGATTATCGCAAGTTTTGAGAGGGTAGATATGTTCTTTTATTTTGTCTAAAGTAAATTTTTGTAAAGTGTGTGCTAAATCTTGTTTACCGTATTTGTCAATATTAATTAGTTTGTGTATATCATAGTTCTTTTCTTTAATATCACCAGATATAATTGTTTCAAATACATCATAGTAGTATTGATTAAATTGACCGTAGCCTACAAGACCCATAAGTTTACTTGCACCTAATGAACCAAATCCTGTAAGTTTAGACATTTGATTCCATAACCAACCGATTGGTAATTCTTTAGACAAGTCTTTTATATTTTCATCTTTATCAACAAAGATACATCTAAACTTAGCACCAATACCGTCAATGGCAAGTATATCAGATTTGTCAAAGCCTGAATTTAATAGTGCATAAACGGCGTGGGACTGGTGGTGGTCGCAATAATAAACATTATCTTTGTACACAAAGTCATATAGTTTTTTAGGCACAAAATCAAGAAATTCTTGGTCAATTAGTTCTTTACACATTCTAATACCACCATTAGTATATGTAAATGCCAATATGCCACTTTCTGGCTTATGAAAAAAATCTCTAACAAACTGATTATTTAATTCATAATCATTTGTGTTCAGTTTGTCGTTATCTTCTTCATATGCATTTGTGTGATATGGTAGATTATGTTTAAATCTAGTATATCTTTCCATTTGTCTATGTACCTGACCGTCATAGACATTATGGTCGTGTAGATTTAAAGCGACAGCATATATTTTTTCCATTCAAAATGTCCTTTCGGTGGTATAAACTCTGTACAAGTCTTACAATAGTTTTCGTATTTAAATAATCGCCAGTTCATCATCTTATCAATATTGTCTTGTGTTAAATCAAAAGTTCTTGATAGTTCACTATTGTTAGCAAATTTTTTACTACAATGTACAATATGTTTCTTTTCAAAGTCAATGACTGGCACCTGTGGAAAAGCAGAGCATAACTTTCTATCAATTTCAGGAGCTTGTTCGTTTTCAAAAGTTGAAGACCTTCCGTTGTAGGCTTTCCACATAGTATTCTTATGAGTAAGTTTCTCTATGACTTCAGGAAACTTATCTTTATATTTAAAGTAGTTTGGTGTTCTTACAACTACGTTATAATTATTGTTATCNTTTTCTGGAACAAAGTCAAAATTACCAAGTTTCTTAACTTCGTCCTCGTAGAAATCTAATATGTTATGTTCAACGTATAAAATGTCCTTATCTTCTAATATNTGAGGATACCTTTTACGTATAAAAGAGTTTGATAATACTGATACTACAAAGTTAGGATACTTTTTAATCTCAGCGATTACTTCATCTAAATTTTTAATTAGCCCCGGCTCACCACCTAATAGATTAACTCTTACCTTATAATCTTTTAGGAAATCTAAACACTTCTTTAAGAATTGCATATCAACGGTAAGATTACGCATTTCTAAAGTATAACTAGTGCAATAATGACAATTCTTATTACACGACATAGATAGAAAGAAGTCTATCGCTCTATAATTTTGTTGTATCTCTTTTAATGTCATCTTCAATCAGTTTAAAAAACATTGTGTTAAATGCTATTAATAATTTTCTCTTTGGTTCATATTTTAAATAAGCAGTTATATCCACCCAATCAGGCATTTGATGTGTCTTCTCAATTAAATAGTGGTAAATATCTTCAACTTCTTCACCTACTAAATTTTCATCAAATATATTACCACCTAAAACTTCACTCATAGTTTGAATTAATTTTATTGGACACCTATCAGTTATATCAATCATATTGCCATTGTTTAGTACATAACTAAATTGAGTTAATGATTTATTGTGCTTTATCATATTAATAATAAGATAGTGTTAATAACTTTATCTTGTTCCTTTTCAGTTATATACGGACTAATTGGTAAAGAAAGTATTGTATCACTTACAATCTTACTTACAATATAATCATCTTTTCTATGGTCAATAGCGTCATACATTGCGTTTTCGCTTATTGGTTTAGAATAATGTATTTGTCCTATCTTAGCTTTAACTCTATCTCTTACCTCTTTATTTTGAAATCTTACAACATATTTGTGATAATTATGATTTAAATTATCTGGATTATGTTGTATGGTCACATACTCTGATAATTGTTCATCATAATATTTGGCCGCCAATTGTCTTCTTTTAATATAATCACTTAATTTGTTTAGTCTATAATTAATTACTTCAGCATTGAACAATAACATTTTAGAATTATAACCAAGATGTTTGCCTTCGCCGTGTTTTCTTAATCTTTTAAATATCTCTGTATCACCATCTGTTAGTATCGCTCCCCCACCAGCGATACCTGATACAACTTTATTAGCATTGAAACTTAATGTACTTATATCACCTATTGAACCAGCTAACACCTTATTATAACTGGAACCAATAGATTGGCAAGCGTCCTCAATAAAGTAAATATTTTTCTCTTGACAAAATTCTTTTATTTTGCTAGTATCAGACATATTACCAAACAAGTGAGGATAGATGATAGCTTTCACTTTTGGCGAGTACATTTTTTTAATACTATCTAAAGACATATGATAAGACAATATATCAATATCACAAAATACAGGTGTTGCACCTGTCATTGATATTACACTTGCAGTTGAAATCCAAGAAAAGTTGGTTGTTAATACTTCATCACCTTTACCAATCTTTAAACTTAACAATGAAAAGAATAGTGCGTCTGTACCACTATTACAAACAACAGCCTTTCTATCAAACATTTTTGATAGATTGTCTTCAAGAAACTCAATATTAGATTCTTGTTCTTTTCTCATAGACTTATCAAAAAGTTCTATGTATTCTCCCATTGATATATCGTATTCTCTATCCCAACCGTTCATAAATGTTCTCCGCTATTACTTGATGACCTTTTGCGTTAGGGTGTTTATCTTTATCTGAAATATAATCTTCAGGATGTTTCATAAAATCTTGCATACAAAAACCACCTAATTCTTTACCAGGAAAACCAATAAAATTATCATCAATTAAATTAAATAAAGGATTTTTTTGCATTTGAAAATAATGTTGTTCTCTTGTTAAAACTTTACCTCTTGCAACTGGCCAAACGTCATCTGAATCAACCCATTTTGCAGATTCATAAGTGTTAATAATTTGTACTTGTTTATATTTCAATCCTAGTGATTTACATAGTTGTTGAAAACTATATTGAAACATTAAAGTTCTATCAATAAAATAATGATTGTCGCCTTTTTCATCCCAATGGTCATTTTGCCAATGATTTTTTCCGTAATAATAATAATCTCTACGACAGGCTCTTGACCAACCTGCTATAACTAAACCTATATTTTCTCTGTGAATATTATTAACAAGACTTGTATAAATGTATTCTTGACCAGCTCCTGAAAAACCAACATTAATACAATCCATACCTAACTTATTTGCTAATATTTCAGGCCATTTTGGCCAATCACATTTCATATCGGTGTGATAATGTGAATTATAATTTGCAGTAGTATAGCTACAACCACTTACTAATAATATTTTTTTCATTATATTTTTCTAACTAAAGCCTTTTCACCTTTTGGTTTATCTGGCGTGTAATAAGTTTCTTTTCTTACCACGTCCTCACTATCTTCTCTTACCTTACAAGTATTAATACAAGCCCAAGGCAAATCTTCTATTTTTTGTAATCTTAAATTTTCTTCAAACTTTAACCACTCTGGTTGCATAATAATATCTTCAATTGTTTCGTGTTCACTAACTTTACTTTGTTCTAAAAGTTTTTGAAATTTAGGGTCGTCCATAGTTCTATGTGAATCACAATAACAACAAGGTATTAAATGACCTCTATTTGTGTATGCTACACTTTGCTCACCTGTAAAACATTTTGGTCTTATAACAATTTTTTTAGTCATTATTTTTTACTCATATCATATTTTTTACTAGGTCTCAATGGGTCGTTTTCTGAATTCCATCTTGAAGATTGTAGTATCATAAAGGTAACTCCGTCTCTTCTTGCCATTTCTTGAGCCTCTTCAATGTTATGTTCATTATAATTAAATACTAGATATTGCCATACTGGTAATCTTTTTAAATATTTTTTAGATTCTACCATTAAGTCATAAAGTTTTTTACCGTCTTGATTAATACGATAGATATGACTTTGTTCAGGCAAACCATCAATACCAAACACCCATTTAGCCAAAGGATTTGCTTTAAATGCTTTTATATACCAATGATGAGGTTTTAAACTAGAAGCATTATGAACAATTGCTTCAATTTTGTTTTTATAACAATACTCTAAAATTTCTATGAATTTTGGGTGATGAACGGGGTCAGATAATTGACCACTAAAGTTTATAGATTTAAAGAAAGAAGTTATTTTATAAAATTCATCCATTGTCATATCATAACCAGGAACCTTTTTGCCTTGTCTTACAAACTGCCTTTGTCTTTGACAATTAGGACATTCTAAAGCACAACGGTGACCAATATCAATATTTAATCTACGTCTTTTAAAAAATGTTAAATTTCTTTTCATAATAAACTTTCAATTGTTTCAACTAGAATATTTATGTTCTCTTTATACATCTGTTCCGTAGGTACAGGTCGTTTCATATAAACAGGACCACCATCTTTTAAATTCTTATCTCTTAAATACACTATTTTTTTACCAAGCCATTTACATTCTTGTATTAATCTTGGTGCTGGGTCATAATAGTTTTTCGTATAAACATATGTGTTAAATAAACCTAACAAATTATGAACAGGTACAAATATATTATTATATTCTTTGTTAATATATTTTTCGTTATAGGTTAAAATGCCGTGAGATTTAAAACAATTAGGACATTCTTTTATTTGTCTTTCAACTTCTTTATAATATACATTGTTAGTACCTAAAAACAAATATTCAAATTTTATATCTTCTTTTACAGGTTTATATACACTAAAATTAATCATCTTTTGAAAATATTTACCTACACCTACAGGATAAACGTCATAGTCGCATAAGTCAATCACTTCTCTAGGATTATAATACGATAATGCGATTGGATATTCTTTTACGTGATTTTCAGAATAAACGGATATTAATTTACCACCAAATAAAAGGTGTAAAGTTAATAGTTGTTCATTGTTATAATTACTTTTGTTGATGTAAGATAAGGTCAACATACTTCTACCCATTATCAATGTTATATCTTTTGATGATGGTGTAAATGAATTAAAGACCACATTTTCATATGTCTTATACTTTTCATTTATTGAGTTTACATAATCTTGTATAGTGAAATTGTGATGTGTAATTATAACTACTTGAGCTTTAATGCCAATAGAATTTAAATAACAACAATGTTCATAACTATAACAAAGTAAACCATCGCCAGGTTTACTGGTCACAACAATATTAATCATACTATATCCAATTAATTACTTCTTCAATCTCCGGTTTATATTCTAAATCTTTTGGACTTCTAAATCTATTATCTAATTCCTTTACTCCAAAAGTATAACCTAAACCCATACAGAATACAGGATAATCACCTTTTAAAAATGGTAAAATTCCTTCGTAATCTTTTGAGTCTCTTTCTAAATCAGGAAAGCATAACAAATAACTTACTGCTAACTTTTTTTCTAATGATAAACCAGTTAATATACTTGCAA
>PAHC01000008.1 GCA_002704755.1 Rhodobiaceae bacterium | reverse complement strand
ATTTTTGCAAAAGATACTATCATTAATATGTTTTTTATTATGGATCAGTAAGTTGGTATTTAAGTTCTTTACAAGAAATTCTAGTTCAAATACTTGGAGCACGACNCCAACTTCTCTGTAATATCANTCTTATTGATATAAGCATGTCTATTTGGCATTAGAATTCAAGTCCATCAACCCCAATAATTGCCTAAANTTTAGGCAATTATTTGACCGTTTGCATTTTTAGTGCTAACANTAATTAATAACTAAATCAATATAGGNATAGGTTATGAAAAAATTATTTTTTACATTAATTGGGATATTAGCCCTACCACTAACTTTCATTAGTATTGCTAGGGCTGACATATACGATGATTTGCAGATGGTCTTCCTAGCTGATGATCAAATCTTATATAACGAGACGATATCAACTCTTGAACCACAGCTTGATCCTTTGCAGNNAGCATATAATGAGAGTGAATTAAGTTATAACTCAATCAATAATGACTATAATATTCTCATTGATGAACAAACAGAATTTGAAACAGAGTTGTTAGCNTTAGAAACAAAAATTGATAGTTTAGCCCAAGAGCAAGATTTACTAGAAAATAATTACAACGACTTGACTCTAAACCTTGTTGCAAAAGAAACTGAACTAGAGGGTTATCTCCAAATATTTTCTATTCTAAACCCAGATGATCCAGAATATGCTGAATTTCAGAACAGGATTGATCTAGCAGAGTCAGATATGGTAGATTTATCTATTTCATTAAATGAAGCTCAACTATTGATAGATAATAATCTACAAAATTTAGAAACAACATCTCTANCCCAAATTGAGATTGAAAATTCTCTGAATATACTTAATGAAGATATTGATATATCCGCAGCTAATTTATCAAGCGCTCTAGAGCTATTTGAATTAGCTGGTAGTGAATTAGCTNCTCTACTAGATCAGATAAACCAAACTGACGCTTTATATGANTCAGAGCTAACCGCCGTAACTAATAAACTTCTCGAACTAAATGAAGAACAGCTAGATGCTCTGAATAGATCCTTAAAGAATGTTTATGATAAGGAAGACAGGGTTCTTCTGATAAGTTCTAATGATCTCTCTTTAATCATAGAAAATGATTACAACAAAAAACAGATTAATNATCTGACCAAAGCTTACGAAATAGAAGANAAATTTATTTCCAAAGGATATGATCTTCTACTAAAAGCTGAAGAAAAGAATAATGATAAGTTTTTTGAGTTAGCACAGAAAGCCTTTGATAATGCAGACAAGCAAAAGTCTAAATTTCTAGAAAAAATTGAAAAAGAAGAGCTCAAAAAAGAAAAGAAAGCCTCAGATATAGCTAAGAAGGCTGAAAAGAAAGACTCAGATAAAGCTAAGAAGGCTGAAAAGAAAGCCTCAGATATAGCTAAGAAGGCTGAAAAGAAAGCCGCCAAAGAAGCAAAAAAGAAAGAGAAGTAGCTCTTTTCAGTAAAAAAAAAATATGTCATACTTTTGAATGAGTTTTGAACAAGTTCAAAAGTATAGCAATCTGTTATCTGTATTTAGAGAAAAATCTATAGCAAATACAGATAAACCTTATCTATGGTCAAAACAGAATTCTGATTATGCTTCAATTAGCTGGTCACAAACATACAAAGCTATAAATAACCTCGCCAACTATCTTAAATCAATTGGAATTAAAAATGATGCAAGAGTTTTACTTGTCTCTGAAAATAGACCTGAATGGCAAATAAGCGATATTGCAATTATGGCGGCAGACGGCGTAACTGTTCCAGCTTACATAACTATAACCTCTCAAGATTACGAATATATAATTAATCATTCTGAGTCTATGGTTGTTATTGTTTCTAACNAATCCTTATTTGAGAAAGTTGCCAATGCAATAAACAAATTAAAAAAAACAATCCATGTAATTCTCATAGATGATTTTGATACTGAAGCATCTGATTTCATTAAACTACACAATTGGGGTGACATACAAAAAGAAGTTAATAAAGAAGCAATTGATTTAATAGAATTAGAGTCAAAGAGAAAAGTTAGAACTGATCTTTCGTGTATTATTTATACATCAGGCACATCAGGTTCCCCAAAAGGAGTGATGTTGAGTCATGGTTCAATATTACATAATTGTGAAGGTGCCTATAAAATATTGAGACCNGCATTAGAGCATATTGAAGATGTATTATTCCTCTCATGGCTTCCATTATCGCATTCATATGAACACACGCTTCAATTTTACAATCTATATTCAGGAAACCAGATATACTATGCCGAAGGCATTGATAAACTTCTACAAAATTTAGCTGAAGTAAAACCTCACCTAATGTCTGCCGTACCAAGATTTTATGAGAACTTACTACAGAAAATTTCTTCTCAAATGAGTAAAGAAAGTAAAATTAAACAAAAACTTTTTTATGACACTATCGCTCTGGGACGAGAACATTATGAAAATGGTAAGTTACCTATATACAAATCTATATACAACAAAATACTGTCCAAGCTTGTTAGAAAAAAAATTGGCAACAGATTTGGTGGTCGTCTCGTTGGATTAATTTCAGGNGGAGCTGCACTTAACTATGAAGTGGGTATTTCACTTTACTCTTTGGGTATTCCAATTTATCAAGGTTACGGACAGACAGAAAGTGCCCCTGTTATTTCAGTAAACTACCCAGGTAACAATAAAATTAATACCGTAGGCCCGTTACTACCAAATACAAAAGTAAGAATATCTGATGATGGTGAGATACTGGTGATAGGCGAGAACGTAATGAATGGATATTTTAGAGATAAAAATGCAACAGACGCAGCTTTTGTTGGGGAATGGTTGAAAACAGGTGATATTGGAGAGTTTGACAATGATAACTACTTGGTTATCACAGATCGTATGAAAGATATTATCGTAAACTCTGGAGGTGATAATATTTCTCCCACTAAGATTGAGTCATTATTAATTATGGAAGAAGGAATTTCACAAGCAATGGTTTTTGGTGATGGTGAAAAATATCTTGTTGCGATTATTGTTACCGACATGGATATAAATGATAATAAAGAAAAAACTAAAGCAATTATTGATACCTCAATTGAAAAGGTTAATGGTAGTCTTTCAGCAATCGAAAAAATTAAAAATTATGTGCTAATTGACGAAGAATTTACAATTGGTAACGAGATGATGACACCATCAATGAAGGTTAGAAGGTTCAAAGTAATTGAAAAATATAAAAAAGAACTAGATAACCTATATCATTAAAAGGTATCTATTTTTTTTCCTGTCTGCATCTTTTTGAGCAGTACTTCACATCATCCCAATTTAATAACCATTTTTTACGCCAGNTAAATGGNCGGTTGCATACAGGACAAATTTTTTGGGGTAAATCTTTATTCATTTAGCTGTCTTCTATTCTTTAAGTAAAGCAAATAAGAGATAACTTCATATAAATAATGGGCTATGAAATAAATTATTTTGTACTCAAGTAATTTTTTAAGAAATCTATACTTATCAATATTCCCCCAAATTATTTTAAAAGCATCCACTCCAATATGTATTTGACTGCCATCAAATACATGTAATCTACGCAAGATATCTGCTTTACTTTTTAGATTTATAGCCTCTGGTAAATTCTTATCACTTAAATCAATAAAATCCAGGTTCTTTGGNCGCTGCTTTTTGTAATGATTAATTTCCATCCTACAAATAGAACAGGAATCATTATAAATTACACTAATTTTATTTTTACTCATAATGAAGAAAAGAAGGGTTACTAGTGGAACAGAGATTGTTCCACTAGTGTTTTAATTTATTTTGACTCAGATGTTGCAGCGGCCCAAATTACAACACCGAATGCTATTTTGTTAACAAAATCAGCTAGGTTGTAAATAAGGTTCAATGAGTCGGCACTACCTGCTCCGACATACCCAATTACATACCCTATAGGATAAATTGCCCAACCAACTGTAACAATAATCCTTAATGCATTAAATGCTTTTTGGGATGCTGGAGTTCCCTCGCTCGCACTTATTTTACTTGCTTCACCTGCGAATATCTCATAGATGATATAAATCCATGCAAGCATTCCAATAATNAATGCCAACCATACATTCATTGATCCAATTTCACCCAGATATCCTGCAATTAGCATAATAACGGATGCACTTAGCAATCTCCAAAATAAAGATGCAGATACAACAGCAATTGCTGCAAGAATTAGATAAAATTCAATAATCTGTAATGGAACTGTTAAAAGCCAATCAACGTATCTGAANACAACTGGCGACTCACCTGTCGTAACCCATACATCACGCATATAAAAATAGTGAATTGCNGCNATACCAGTAACCATTGCAGCTACAGTTAGAGATGTCTTCCATTTCCCTACTGCTCTATCTCTTTCAACCCAGAAAAAGAAAGTGGCAGCAACCATTGCGGCTGAAATTATCCAAAAGCTAACACCTACTAAATCTGAAGGATTGAGTTGTCCTGTTGTCATAGTATTCTCCCTTAAAATTTACTATATAATCCCTACCCAATTACATAGAATATTTGAAAAAGATTACAAAAACAATAATTTTTTAAAATTATCAATTATCTGTCTGCTGTAATTGATTTAATCACCCTTTAATATTGGAATCTGATAAGTAAATTCATCTACCAAATGATAGCCGTCTAATGGCTCGAAATGATGCCTCTTTAGGACNTAATTTGGACTTACGACTCTGTAAGCAGAAATCTGTTTAGAAATATAAACGGCCTTTTCCCAAAAATCATCATCCCCAATAACGATAATAGTTTGTATTTTTTCTATTCCTGCGTGNGTTATTTTATTGTTAATATCAGATAATCTATTGATCAAAAGATCTTCACTATTCATATGAACAAACTCAAGAAAATTACTCCTCGAATGAATGTTTAAGTCTAAATCCGATGGAGCATCATCAAAAATAGATAGATTTTCACTACTGATAATTGAAATAACGTTACCATAAATCTTTGACTTATAAACCTTAGAACCATTATCAGTAGCGCGATTTAANACCCTGTCTAACTTAAATAAGTCAAACTCATTTAACGCTGAGTTTTTAGAGTCGTATATTGCTTCGAGCCTTTTAACTAACATTGTATAAAATTCATCGTGCCTGGTTGTTACGCAGCTTTGCCCCTGGCAAATCACATATGCTTCCGTCGGTGAACTGCATAATTGTTGACCTAATACTGATATAGACTTCGCNACTTCTCCTGAGACGATATCTTGATTTTTATTTAAATATTCTTCCTGTATTAATAAAATGCCAGTTAGTGCTTCCATATTTATAATATTTGGCCTATGTGAATTTTTTCTTACTGCTTGGTAATAATATTCATTAGCTTCTCTGCCTCCCCAAATATTGATAACATCCCATGGTACAACATTTAATAGTTGATCTAGTTCTAACTTTTGCATTTCAATTTGATGGTCAAGATTTGTAAAATATATTGGAGTGCCATCATCAAAGGGAAGAGAACTAAAAAGTTCTGTTATAGCAACTTGATGTAATTTTGGTAATTGAATAACCGTTACATTCCCACAAAGAAAAGACAGTATACTGGCAGTAATTACTGGTAAAATAGTGTTTGAACTGCCAACTATTAAAATTAGACCCTTGGGTGATATGACATATTCATAATTATCTGAAAGTCTCCGATTTACAGAAAGACATTCACTGTCATAAGAATTTGAAAAAGAATTACTCGGATTTTGAAAAATATTTTTTATGGTTTCCATAGAGAATAACTCTTTGAGCAGATTAATCTCAATTTTTACTCCATTCTCTGGATAACCAAATTCAGTCATTCTATGAAAGAATTTATTTTCAACATCTTTCCAATGCTTGGTATTAATATAATTACTGATTTTTTCTAGTTCTGTTAACCTATCTTGCAAACTCTTTTTTTTCTGTCGTGATAATTTATCAGCAAACTCCGTGAGCCATGGATATTTTTTATATAAGTTGGCCTCAACATTGCTATTATTATCATTTTTAAACCTAGAAAAAAATCTAATCATCCACACCCTTCGCGTATTTTGAACCCTTCATCTTCTTTTGCGCGACGAGAATATATGAAGCCATTTTGGGATAAGTTTCTTTTCCCCATAACCGTATCAATTTGATTTTTATCATCAGCTGGCTTTACAAAATCTCCAGGCACAATCGCTTCAATNTAATCAAGAGTCGCAAAATTTAAATAATATAACAAGTAATCTTTACCAGGCTTCGGATTCTTGACTGGAGTCAAATCAGTAGGTGACTCTAACAAAGCAACATAAGTAAGAGGATGAGGATATTTGACCCATGCATCAGAAGTTTGAGGATCATTAGGTAAGCCTATAAATACACACAATGACTCTGTTAGACCCAACATATCTATTACTGGAGCTGATTTTTTAACCTTACTTCCTGTAAATATTTTATCTCCAGTTGCTCTTACAACCTGATCTAATGATGTAATATGCGAAGGTAGTCTTTTTAGACCGCCTCCNATCATTAAAACTCCATTTTCACCTAGCTGCACAGGTGGGGCNCCAAGAGATAATTTCATCATCAGAGCTTTGAACCCCGTCGGCTCAATGAACATCTTATATAAGCCAACTCCGCTAGCAATAAAGTATTTTGTACTATTTTTGCTCTGAAAAAACTTCCTCATTTCTTTTATATTTGGNCCTATTCTTTGCCAAATGGTGGAGTCTTTAGGACCTTTGTTAACTTTTGCTCCAAAAGAGACTGACAAACCTCTGTGCCTCAGAAAATCTGANCCAATTGCAGCAAAAGCAAGAAAGTCTGTCATTTCTGGTGCCATGTGAAATAAACACTCTCCATCATTTATCTCCTTACCAATGGACCAATCAATCAAATTACCATTAATTTTTCTAGATAAATCTAATGATAGATTTGATCTATATACATTAACGGGCCCTATTGTTCCCAATGTTGTGCCACTTGACATGAAGCTCATGCCANAGGATTTATCTGAAAAATGTTCAATTAAGCGTGACTTCTGGCCATCTCCTCTCAAATCATCGGAGTGGATTCTTAATTTTATAAGATCATGTAATTTTATATCTTTCTTGAGTTTCCCATCATTATTTTCAGCTAAGCCACGGCTNAAAAATAACTTTTTATAATAACCATTTTTATCATGACGTAAAAAAAACTCTAGATATGGATATATTAAACTAGTCTGCAACCTCTCNGTATCATTTGGAGAGAAATCAGTCATAATGTTTTTATTAGACAGTACTTCCTGAAGTTTTTTTACATATGGATCATCAATAACAAATGATTTTTCTATTGATAGATCTGCAGGCATTCCATGCCCATTAAAAGCTCCTATCATTATTCAACCCCCCTATTTATAAATAATGAATATCAAATTATCTCATAAGAAAATCTTATCAGATAATGAATAAGTCAACAAAGAATAAGAGAGTAATTTAAATACTGATGCATACATTGCTTCTGGAGATACCTTATATTTTCCTCTCCCATATGTCATGGCAATATCAAAATAGGATAAGGTGTTATAAATTGTACTAGCTCCAAATACGACAATGCCAAAAACGAAAAAAGCCCAGTTACCAGAAGGCCCAAAAATTAGTATTAAAAATGCAACCGTTGCCTCTGCTGTTGGCCAACATGCGGCAAATCTTGCGATTAATGCTGCAGACTCATCGATATTATACCTTGCTAAAACTTTTTTTGTTTCCCAAAGTTGGGCTGCTGCATAAAACCCAGGTGTAAATATACAAGCAAAAATAAACAATACTAATGTGTATATGTTGTTAAAATTCTCTACCATCTAAAATCCTCCCTCTATTCTTTATTTGTTACAACATCAACTAACACTGCGATTATTAGATTTAATATTGTAATTGAACCAATTGCAATAAAACTATAAAAATAAATCCAAGCCCACCAAAATATTTCTTGCATTGGCAACATAACAGTTTCCCAACTTGATAGAGTAAGAACTTGAAAAAGAGTTATCATTGCAACACCTAAATCACCCCACCGATCTGGGTCTGAAGTGGCAAATAAAATACTACCAATTGATGCATANACATAAATTATTATGAAGAGTAACAATGAAACATAAAAGACCCTTTTTAGTGATTTTAGTAACGACTCAATAAGTTCCTTCAATTCAGGAATTGCCGAGATAAGTCTTAATACACGAAAAATTCTTAATAATCTTAAAACAAGAATTGAAGAATTTGGACCTACCGGAATAATAGAAGCAATGACGATTATTGTATCAAATAGATTCCAACCATCCCTAAAGAAATGTAACTTCCTTTTTTCTGCAAAAAATCGTATCGAAATCTCTACCACAAAAAAA
The DNA here is from genome assembly GCA_002704755.1 of Rhodobiaceae bacterium. Classification (GTDB taxonomy): domain Bacteria; phylum Pseudomonadota; class Alphaproteobacteria; order Rhizobiales; family TMED25; genus TMED25. Next base: position 97,296 of record PAHC01000008.1, on the reverse strand, counting down.
AGGGTTATCAATACATCCAAGGTATGAAGAATAAATAGAATACTTGGTGGTATATTATATGTGGATACGCCAACTAAAAGTGCAGATAATATAATGGCGAATACAACAATAGCCTGAAAAAGCCTGTGATCTTTGATATTTTTAAATAAGTTTCTGTTCATGTCTCTGTTGTGATTGATTGCAAGAGCCAATTTGCATAATCATCATCGATTTGAGCAATAGGTAACCCAATAATGCACGGNATTTCATATGAATGAAACTTTTTTATTTGTTTTTTAATTTCAGTAAAATTCTTTTCAATTGCTTTCATAATGATTGTACATTCTTCATCTTGGGCAATCTTATTGTCCCATTTATATAAAGAGATCATTGAAGGGTATATGTTTGAACAAGCAATTAAATTATTTTCAAGTAAAATTTCAGATATGCGTTTTGCTTCATTCAATGAAGAACATGTGGTGTAGATTAGAAAAAATTTCATTTCTTAAACCTCTTAATGAATAGCAAAACCAAACTATATAATAATATTGCATTTAATATATGCCAGATCAAGTGCGTCCCAAATGGTATATAGGAACAAGCAAAAGCATCGATTTGTCTAAATGTTAGAGAAATTATAAAGATAATTGATGCAATAAATAGTCCTCTTGAGATTTCAAGTTCTTGTTTCATAAGTGATATAGCTGATATGAAAAGCATGGCAAATAGCGCTGTTAAATAGGATGATATTTCCTCCACACCAGCATACCCAAGCAAGATATTCAAACTCAAAAAAATAATAANTGCAACAACTGAAAGTAAATTAGTTTGTTCAAGATAAAATCTAACTGCGATGTAAAGATAGAAAAGTATAAATATCATTATTGGTAATGTATCTGCAAACGCAGACCACAAATTACCAAATGCATGAAATAAGAAGCTGCCTAAGCCAATTAGTAAGATTAAATAGGTTAATATAGTTGAGTATCTTTTATGAGACTTATCGCTAAAAGATACATCTTTTAATTTCCGAAGAAGAATATAAAAAGCGATAATGAAAGCGATATTGGATAAAAAATTAATGGGTTCTGCAAATAGGTCTGAAGATACCCTTTCACAATAAATATCTATGCTTGTATTGAGGTTAATTGATGACACTAATTAACTATGCACTTAATTCTGTGATTTTTTCTTTTGCTTCTCTGAGCTGTTTCATAATATTTCTCATTCTTGGCATCATATTATTTTCCCAATATTTTAACATCTCAATATTATCTCTGGTTATATTATAAACACCAGAAAAATGCTCAATTAATTCATCAGAGCCTGCAAGAAATATACCATCTAATGACTCGACGGTTGGAAAGCTTGCTTTTTGGCCTGACTTTTCGAGAATATACATCGTTATTTCCTCATATGACTCTTCATCAGCATGCGCAACGTGTAATTCAAAATCAACTAATTTATTTATTTCATTGAGATACACAATAAACTTGTAGGAAAATGGGCATCCTGCTTTAACGAATAATTTATTTTTGTTCATTTAATTCTCGCTTCTATTTTATAAAATTTCCTGTATTTAAATCTTGCATAGCTTGGATAAGTTCTTCTCTTGAATTCATGACAATTGGTCCGTGCCATGCTATTGGCTCTCTAATTGGTTTTCCAGATACAAGTAGGAATCTTACCCCTTCATCAAAAGTGTGCAATACAACATTTTCTCCTGGATCAAAATAAATTAGAGTCTTATTCCCCGAGGAGTCCCTAATATTGAATTCTTCGCCATTAAATTCCTTTTCTACTCTGATACCGACAGGATCTGAAGCATATTGAAAATGAGCTGAACCGCTAAATACGTACGCAAATGTACTTTTATAAGTATCAATTTTCAGTAATTTATTCGTATTTGGTGGCACATAGACATCTAAAAACTGAGGCTCAGCAGCTATTCCATCTACAGGTCCCAATATCCCTCTGTAATCGCCAACTACAACTTTAATTTTTGACCCGTCATCATCTTCAACTATTGGAATCCCCGTAGTATCTATATCTTGATATCTGGGTGAAGTCATTTTTTTATCAGATGGCAAATTAGCCCATAATTGAAATCCATGCATCTGTCCAATCTCATTACCTTGAGGCATCTCTTGGTGCATGATCCCTGAACCAGCAGTCATCCATTGCACATCGCCGCCTGCAAGAAGTCCAGTATTACCNAGACTATCTTTATGTTCAACTGTTCCTTCAAGCACATATGTAATTGTTTCAATTCCTCTATGCGGATGCCATGGAAATCCCGCCTTATATTTTTCTGGGTCTTCATTTCTAAAATCATCTAATAACAAAAATGGATCAAATTTTTCTGGGTCTGCAAAACCAAATACTCTGTCAAGTGATACACCTGCTCCTTCCAGAACAGATTTTGGATTTGATTTAGTTGTGATTGGTCTAAATGACATTTAAACTCCTAATTAAAAAATTTCATAATCGTAATGACTGTCATAGTAACTGCACATGCGAAGGATATCATTATTATCATCCCTAAGTAATGAGCCATCCTATTTGATGAAAGGGTGTCATCTATNACAGCCTCATCATTTGCTTTTACTTTTCTAAATAGGTATCCTGAAATGAGGAAAATACCATAAAATATCAATGTGTATTTGAGTTCTGTAGTCATTTTTTAACAAATTAACGTAATTAAATCTCTGTGGGTTTACTTATTATAATAAAAATTATATCCTCTTTAGAGAATTTGTGCAAATAGGAGTGAAATATGCCCATAATAAAGAAATTTGATGATATAGAATTTAAATTTGATGATGATGGAATTAAATTTAAAAATCTTATCACTAAAGAAGACTTGGTAGATTCAAGAGTTACATTAGATTACTTTGAATTGTCGGCACAAAAAAACTTAATTATTGAAAATAGCGAAAATGATGTTATGTGGATCCAAATATTATCAGGATTAATTAACATTGAAGATACTATTATTGATCACAACAAGATCATCTTCATAAAAGGAAATAAAAATATAGACTGTGGTGCAATAGAAGCTTCAAATTTAGTTATTACAAAGATCCTGAATTACAAGGTTCACGAAAAAAACCCTACTGATAATTTTGAAAAGACCATAAATATAATTAACTGGGGAAATGAGCCTATCTTGAAATCTGAACATGATGATAGAAAAAGAGTTTATTTACTCTCTGAAACACTGGCTGATACTGATAGCGTTAAAGGAGAATTAATAATCTATCCAAAAGATACTTCTTGCCCAGAACATTACCACGTTGGTGCTGAACATTATCAATTTCTTACAGAGGGCAATGTTATTGCTGTACTTGATGGGAAAGAGTATGAATTATCAAAATACGATATCTTATATAATTTTGAAAATGAAAACCATTGGTTTTATACAAAAAATAGTATTTGTGAGTTTGTCGAATTTTTCATTCCTGGTGAAGCAAAGACAATCTGGACTCAAACAACAAATGTGTGCACATGGTCACCAATTGGATTGGATATTAATGGGGAAAAACCTTCTAGACATATTGAAAAACATGTCCACGGTGAAGGAAAAAATATTTAAAAAAGTGATCCTTCACTTAAACAATCACGTTATGTTGTTGTGTGGGTAAGATGAATGTAAGTATAAACCTCATCTTACAAATAAATTTCAACATATCCCTATTAATCCCTAAGGTTGATATCACTTACCCGCACAAAACTAACCTACTTTTGTTGCTCCCGTTTCACATCTATAGAGTTTGTTATCTTTTTTTGTGTAAGCTGCAAGAACAGCTTCTTTTGTATTATCCGGGAAAGCTACAACCATATGCTCTACTAATATATCCTCATTTTCATAGACGCATCTGTGCTGTTCAATTGTAAAGCTATCGCTGGCAAGAAAACCTTTGATCATACCAAGAGTTTCCTCTCTATTCATTGTTGTGCCAGATTGGTGTCTTATAAATGTATATTCTTCATGAATATAACTGCTAAATTTATCAAAATCCCTATTAGCTGTGGCTTCTTTTAGTTCTGGAAAAATATTCATTAACTCTATCCTCTTATAATTATCATTGATTCTTAGGAAGATNATAACATAAGATGTTCCAGTAATATGAAAATTTCTATTAATNTNGAATNCAGTAAAGAAATAAATTGCCCTCATTAGATAAAGAAAATTTTATCCACCCTTTAACCCACCTTGCTAAGTTTGATAGGGGTGAGATACCAGCAAGGATTATGAAGTCTGCGAAGGGTATAAAAATAATAGACGCTGATGATAAAGAATATATAGATGCCTTTTCTGGGTTGTATTGTGTCAATGTTGGATATGGCTGTACTGAAATTATTGATGCAATAAAAAAACAGGCGGAAAATTTAGCTTACTATCATGCATATTATGGGAATGGTACTGAAGCATCAATTGAATTATCTAATATGGTTGTAAATTTAGCTCCGAAAAATATGAGTAAGATATATTTTGGATTGACGGGTTCAGATGCAAACGAAACTAATATTAAATTGCTATGGCATTACAACAATTTGATTGGAAAACCTGAGAGGAAAAAAATTATTTCTAGGAATGGCTCCTATCATGGCTCGGGGATAATTACTGGCAGTTTGACTGGACTTAAAAACTACCATAAAAACTTTGACCTTCCATTGAACAATTTCTTACATACTGAAGAAGCTAACTACTTTCATAGGAGTAATTTAGATCAAAGCGAGGAGGAATTCTCAAAATATTGTGCTGATAAATTAGAAGATACAATACTAATAGAAGGTCCAGAAACAATTGCAGGATTTATTGCAGAGCCTGTAATGGGAAATGGCGGCTTAGTTCCACCACCAAAAGATTATTGGAGTAACGTATGTAAGGTACTCAAAAAATATAATATTTTATTTATTGCAGATGAGGTTATCACAGGTTTTGGAAGACTCGGTGAGATGTTTGGTAGTGATTATTATGGCATCAAAGCAGATTTAATAACTGTTGCAAAGGGTATTACGTCTGCCTATGCTCCGTTATCTGGTTCTATTATCTCAGATGAGATTTACGATGTTATAAGAGATGGGACAGATAAGAATGGTGTATTTACTCACGGATCCACATACTCGGCACACCCAATTTCATGCGCAGCTGCAGTAGCAAACATAAATTTTATTAATAAAAACAATCTAATTAATAAAGGTTCAGAAATTGCAAAATATTTTAATCTAAAACTGAAAGAGACATTTATTGATCATCCAAATGTGGGTGATATCAGATACGTGGGACTGCTATCAGCTATTGAGCTGGTAAAAGATAAAAAAAATAGACTCTTCTTCAAAAATCAAGGGGCTTTAGCTCAAGAGATTGTATCTAAAATGGCAGTTAATGGTATTCTCGCTAGAGCAATGCCGTCCGGAGACACTATTGGATTTGCGCCTGCTTTCTGTTTATCTAAAAAAGATGCTGATATAATCATTGATAGTATATCAAAGAGTATTAATGAGGTTATAAAGGACTAATACTATCTACTTTGATCAAGATATCTTGATCAATTTTTATCCTCTTATTACTTACAGATAACTTCCAAGGTATCCCTTCAATAGCTTCTTCATAAGTGAAATCATCTAGAATACTATCTAAATTCCAACCACTTGGGGACATGACAAATTTAGCTTTGTCTGTAATTAAAATTGAAGGGCCTTTACCTAAATGATATTTGATTCTCGATTTATCAAATGCTGCTCCAGAGCCAGGACTTGTTATAAAATCAACTTTTTCAACGAATCTTCTTGGATCATGGGGCATGAGAATAATTAAATTAGGGATTAAACATGCAATATCATGTGCTCCACCTGAGCCAACCATTCTTACCTTGGGATTTTGATAGCCTCCTATGACTGTTGAGTTTAAATTACCAAAAATATCTATTTGAGCAGCTGAGAGTAGCCCAACATCAATTCTACCAGCTTGTAGATCAGAAAAAACAGTGAAACTATCTGTGATCATATCTGATCCATGGGCTATTGATGGACTACCTGTTGAATATGATTTTGTTTTTGGCATTGCGCCAATAGCTCCGGACTCATAAATTAAATTTATATTGGGTTCAATTGTATCCTTAGCAAGGCATGCAGTATCTGATGGAATTCCTATACCTACAAAACATGATCGGTAACCTTTTAATTCCATTGCTGCAATCATAGCGATCCTTTTGTCGGGGTTAATTTCTCTGTGATTAACTTTCATCCAATACTCCACATAAACCCTTTTCTAGGGATTGCCTATTTTCTTTACCTATCTTTTCCATATATAATTCGATATTATCTAGATTAAATACCCATTCATTAAGATAGTGCTTTAGTTCTGACTCATTTCTTGAAACAGAGTCATAAGATATATAATGCTGGTCATCTCTTGAGTAAAAACCTGATACATAAGATGGATATGCACCCCACGGAAGCTCAACAATATTTGTAACCCTGTGAGACGGAATAATTGTTTTCCCTGGGGACTCTTTTATTTCTTTATTATCTATAATTTTTTCAACACTTACTATAATTCGATCCGACGCTAATGCCCCCTCAACAGTGTCCCCGTCAATGCCCCACATCTGAACATTTCCATATTTATCGGCCTGTTGTGCATGAATTAATGCCACATCCGGTTTCAATGAAGGAATAGCTGAATATTCTTGACCCGTGTATGGAGAAATAATTTTTTTAATAAATTGAATATTTTCTGGCAAATCACCAATTTGTAGTATTTTTGAGGGTATAAAATCAATACCCATCCGTGCGGCATGTAACCTCATGATTATTGATTGATTTGTCCATTCTTCAATTTCAATCGTATTAGATTTGTATGCTCTATTAAAAGAATGAGAAAGTCCAACTGTTGGATTCCCAATATAACCAAAAATAACTTTTTTTATTATACCTGAAGCTATTAATTGATCAAATAAAATATCAGCACCAGACCTGCAAATAGACAAATTATTTATATTCTGCCTTATAAGTTCGTGTGTTAAATAAAATGGTATTAAATGACCAAAACCACCAATAAATATTAAATCATCAGATGAAACATTATTTTTAATAGCATCATGTAAGTTTGATAACTTTTCAATCATGATTTAATTGCTATATGACTTGTGCTTTTGCGAGTGCCTCAATTTGATCATTATCATAACCTATTGATTGCAGAATTTCTTTATTATCCTCGCCGAGCAGCGGTGGAGCTTTATTGATTGTTGCTGGTGTATCAGAAAACCTATATGGAACACCCAACATTTTTAAAACTCCAGCTTCTGAATGATTTACACTTACGACCATATCATTTGATATAGTCTGTTCGTCAGAGAGTGCATTCTCAACGGAGTTCACAGCACTTGCAGGAATGTTAGAGCTTAATAATTTCTCTAACCATTCATCTACTTTTTTTGTACTAATTACATCTTGTATTTCCTTATCAATAATACTTCGATTTATAACCCGGTCAGCATTTTTTATAAATCTTTTGTCTTTAGCCCAATCATCTCTTCCAAGACAGGATGCAAATTTAGCAAATTGTATATCATTGCCTACTGCAATTGCAATACTGCCATCGATGGCATCAAATGTTCTATATGGAACAATATTTGGATGACCATTCCCAAATCTTCGAGCTGGGTTTCCGCTGACAAGATGATTAGCAGCAACATTAACAAGCATCGAGATACTTGTGGTATAAAGACTTGTTTCAACTTTCTGTCCCTTACCAGATATGTTCCTTGAGTTTAATGCCCCTAGAATAGCAATTGTGGCATTCATACCGGTGCAGACATCCACTAATGCAACACCAACTTTCATTGGATCACCATTTTCTTCGCCGGTGATGCTCATCAAACCACTCTCTGCTTGAAGAAGAAAATCATAACCCGGTCTTTTACCACGTGGTCCTCTTCCCCCGTAACCAGTAATTTGACAATGAACTAGTTGAGGAGCCTCTTTTTTGCGCCACTCATCTGTGATTCCATAGTTATCCATTGTTCCAAATTTAAAATTCTCAATCAAAACATCAGAGTTCTTTAATAGTTTTTTGAGTATTTTTATGCCTTCTTCAGATTTAAGATTAAGGGTAACACTTTTTTTATTTCTGTTAATTCCAAGAAAATATGCTGCCTCACTTCCAGCAAATGGGGGGCCCCAGGATCTTGTATCATCACCTTTTCCAGGTTGTTCAATTTTAATAATTTCTGCACCCATATCTCCAAGATTCATGGTGCAAAATGGACCAGCTAAAATTCTACTTAGATCAAGAACCCTTATACCGCTTAATGGTCCATTTTTATTTTCACTCATATCAATTGACCGTAGCTTTATCTTGGTCTTTCGTTTTCATCATTAGCAAGACCATCGAGATATGATTCAACATTTTCTCTTCTTCTTTCACGAAACTGCTGGAAATTTGGTTTTCTTTTTTCAAGAAAAGCATTCATCCCTTCAAGTGACTCTTCTGATCCCCATACGTGTGCTAAAAGTTCCATTCCATGTTGCCAACTTGCATATAAAGTATCGGAGTCATGGTTAAGTGATTTTTTAGTTTGTCTAATTGTTTGTCCGCTTCGCTCTATTAATCCTTCAGCCCACTTTTGTGTTTCTTCTTCTAGTTTAGCTTTTGGAACAACTCTGTTAATCAAACCGATGCTCACTGCTTCCTCTGCTGTAAATCTTCTGGCCATAAAAATCATTTCTTTGGCAAGTCTTGAACCAATTAATTGAGGCAAATATTGAGTAGCACCAACTGTTGGACATGCACCAACTACAGCACCACTTTGTCCAAATACAGCATCATCTGCAGCAATAACCAAATCACACCATAATGCCAATTCATGACCACCACCCATGCAATACCCATGAACTGATGCGATGACAGGAATGGGAACACCTCTGATTGCCATTGCAAGAGCTAGCATTCTATCATTCCAATGCGCTGCATTTTCCCAATCTAATCTCATCATTGCATGAAAGTCACCTCCAGCCGAAAAAGCTTTATCACCAACTCCATTAATCACAATGCAGACTATTGAAGGATCATTTCTTGTAGATAGCACTGCATCCGTTAGCTCGTCTAGTGTTTGTTCTCTGAAGGCATTCCTAACTTCAGGTCTATTTATTGATATCCATGCCACTTTATTTTTTATTTCAAATAAAATTTCTTTATATTCACCGCCAGCTTTTGACATTATTTACCTCTGTTTGTTAATATTTTTTTTCGAGTTGAAGTTAACATTATTTTTCATTTTCTTCAACCTCAATCAGGGCACCTGACAGATCATTTGGATGAATAAAATATAAATTTCTCCCATGATACCCTGATGTTGGCTCTGCTGTAACGTTCAAACCACTTTTTTTATGCTTATCGTATTCACTATCAACATCGTTAACGGATATACAGTAATGATGAAGACCACCTTTTGGATTTTTCTCTAAGAACTTTGTAATTGGAGATTTATCGTTTAATGGCTCCATTAGTTCAATTTTTAAATTTTCAAATGAAATTATTGCCATCTTTATATTTTGCTTTTCAATAATCATTATCTCAGATATCGGTACATTGAATAATTTTTTGTATGCTAAAATAGCTTTATCGATGTTTGGGACTGCATGCGCGATGTGATCAATATTCATATTTTTTTCCATATAAAATATACTTTTCAAAAAAATTATCGAAGTCTTTCAAAGAATTTATAAAACTATTCTACATATGAATAAAAAAAAATCTATGTATTCTCAAAAAATTTTTGTAATGTGTTTATGATATAAAACACATTAAATTATGAGGTCATAAATGTTTAACCCCTTCAGCCAACCATCCTTAATTAAAGCAGAAGTTTTTGCTTCATTACCTGCAAAATATAGAAATCTGGGCACAACAGATTGGTCCAATCCAAATAGGCAGGGCGCAAAAGTTGAGCAGTTCTTAGAAGGACCCTCTTTTGATAGAAATGGTAACCTATATGTTACTGATATCCCATTTGGACGAATATTTAAAATTGATACGTCCGGTAATTGGGATCTGGTTTGCGAATATGATGGATGGCCGAATGGTCTAAAATTTCATAAGGACGGAAGAGCCTTTATCGCATGTTATAAACAAGGCTTGATGGTTTTGGATGTCAACACAGGTAAAATTGAGCCTATTATTGAAACAATGTATTCAGAAGGGTTCAAAGGTTTGAATGACCTTCACTTTAATAATGAAGGAGATTTGTTTTTCACAGATCAAGGTCAAACGGGCATCATCGATTGGAGTGGCAGAGTATTTAAATACTCAAAGGACGGAGAACTTCAAAGATTAGTTACAAACGCACCAAGTCCTAATGGGATTACTCTAAATAATGCAGAAAATCAGGTCTATGTTGCGGTAACAAGATCTCAACAAATTTGGCGTCTTCCTCTCATGAAGGATAAGAGTATAAGTAAAAGTGGGGTTGCAATCCAACTTTCTGGTGGGCATGCAGGTCCAGATGGAATTGAAATGGACTCAGAAGATGGACTAATTGTATGTCACTTGGGTGTTGGTGTTTGGAGATTTGATAATAATTGTCTTCCAACTCATCTTGTTTATACAGATGAGCATAGTTTGATGACAAATATTGCATTCGGTGGTCCTGAAAGAAAAACACTATACATTACAGACTCAATGAATGGAAGAATCATGAGAGCTGAAATGCCCGTAGCTGGTAAAGTATTATACGGACTATCATAATTAAAAATTTAAAAGGAGATTTGATAATGCAGAATGGCTATTTTATTAGCAGCCTAGATCAGGGTAGTAAAAAAATACTCGAAACTAAATATCCTGTATTTACTGAAAATGAATATAAGAGAAGAATTGCTCTCCTTTCAGACACTATTTCAAATCTTAATCTTGATAAGGTTGTCATATATGAAGCTATAGGATCCGGGAGTGCTGTACAATATTTTACAGGGTGGCACACAACCCAGGAAGCATTGGTTGATATTGTCGATGGAAAGAAGATAAATTTATATGTGGAACATTACAACCATTTACCAATGGCAGAAAAATTAATTAATAATCAAACAAACCTTATATGGGGAGAGAGACAGCTATCTCAAAAGATCTTTCCAAGTATAATCCAGAATCTAGATAGCAATGGTAAAATAGGTGTTATTGGTAGATTACCCTATAGTTATGTTGAACAATTGAATGAAAAAAATATCCAAGTAATAGATATTTTTTCACATTATAACAAGATGCGCTCGATCAAAAGTGCTGAAGAAGTTTCGTGGATGAAAATTGCTGCCGCACTAACTGATGAAGGTATCAACAATTTAGTCAATAACCTGGAGCCCGGGCTTACAGAACATGAAATGTCTCAAATCACTCAATCAGGTTATTTAAAACATGGTGGACATAAAATAATAAATTTTTTTGGTATAACTGATATGGATAAACCAGATAATTGTGTTCCCTATCAATATACTTCAAACAAAACTATTACGAAAGATGATGTTATTACAACAGAAATAAGTTCCCACTTTTGGAATTATCCCGGACAGGTTTTGAGGAGTATTGGTTTTAAAAAATTAAATCCATTGTATAGTGAATTGCATGCAGTTGGAGATGAAGTATTCAAGAGTATCTTTGAAATATTAAAAGATGGAACTACTATTGAAGAAATATACAATATTTCATCAAAAATAGAGGATGGTAGCTTCTCTATTTGGGATGATTTAATTCATGGTTACGGCGGCGGATATTTAGATCCGGTGATTGGCACAAAAAGCAGACCAGCCAGTCATTATGATAATTTTGTCTTCAAAGAAAATATGTTGGTAGTTATACAACCGAATGTTATTACCAATAATCATAAAGCTGGGATTCAAACAGGTGAGTTAGTTCATATTCAAAAAGACAAAGCTGTTCGTATGCATAGTTTTACACAAGGGTACATTCAATTGTAATGTCTTATTTAGATATCTAAATTTGTAACTCTGAGTGCATTTTCTTGGATAAATTCACGTCGTGGCTCAACTTCATCACCCATTAAACGCGTAAATAGGTTGCTTGCTTCGTCAGCCTCTTGAACTTTTACCTGAAGTAGTGTCCGCATTTCGGGATCCAGCGTAGTTTCCCATAATTGTTCTGGATTCATTTCTCCTAAGCCTTTGTATCTTTGGATTGAAGTCCCTTTTCTACCGTTTTGAAGTACTTTCTCAAATAGTTCTGAAGGAGTATAAATACTTTGCTCAGTATCCTTAAATTTTAGTAACCCGGGTTTTAAATAAACCTCTTGAAGAGTCGCAGATAAATCATTTAATGCGATTGCATCAGCAGAATACATAAATTGCTTTTCAATAACATAACTCTCTTTAACGCCCCTGTTTTCTCTTTCAAATATTAGATCATTAGTTTCGTTTGTCCGTCCTAGCCAATTATTCTGATTTCCATTAGCATTCAGCTGAGAATTCAATCTCTTTGCTATATATGTTGCGGTTTCTTCAGAGTATTGCTTATTGTCATATAGTGTATGATCTAATGCCCCAGCTATTGCGCATTGCTCAATAATAAATTTTGGATACTTAGAACTAATTTGGTTTAATATACCATTTACCATACTGGAAATCTTTAAAATCTGTTTAAGATCATTCAAACTATGTTCAGCTCCTGAACCACTTTGATAAACTGCATTCTCTAATCCAGTTTCAATTAAATATTGTTCTAATTCTCTATCAATCTTTATATATCGTTCAGATCGATTTTTACTGACCTTATATAATGGTGGTTGGGCTATATATAAATAGCCCCCATCAATAAGTGGCCTCATCCAACGATAAAAAAATGTAAGCAGTAAAGTTCTAATATGCGCTCCGTCGACATCAGCATCCGTCATTATTATAATTTTATGATATTTTAGCTTTCCAATATCAAATTCATCTTTGCCTATACCTGTCCCTAGTGCAGTGATTAGAGTTCCTATTTCATTTGAAGATAACATCCTATCAAATCTAGCTCTTTCAACATTAAGAATTTTACCCCTTAATGGCAGTACTGCCTGGCAATCTCTATTTCTTCCTTGCTTAGCTGAGCCTCCTGCAGAGTCCCCCTCTACGATAAAAAGTTCAGATTTTGATGGATCTCTCTCAATACAATCAGCAAGTTTTCCGGGTAGATTTGATATATCCAACACCCCTTTTCTTCTTGTAAGCTCCCGTGCTTTTCTAGCAGCCTCCCGAGCAACCGCTGCCTCAATTATTTTTGATATAACATTCTTGGCTTCGTTAGGATGTTCTTCAAACCAGCTACCCAGAACATCATTTACACAACTCTCAACGATTGGTCTTATTTCTGATGAAACTAATTTGTCTTTTGTTTGGCTTGAAAACTTGGGATCTGGAAGCTTGACAGATAAAACACATGTCATTCCTTCGCGAGCATCATCACCTGTAATCTGTATTTTATCTTTTTTTGCATGGTTAACCTGAGCTGCATAATTATTAATGGTTCTGGTCAAACCAGCTCTGAAGCCAGCAAGATGTGTTCCTCCATCTCTTTGTGGAATGTTATTAGTGAAACATAATATATTTTCGTGATAACTATCATTCCAACACAGTGATATTTCAACTGATAAGCCATCCTTTTCTAACTGAAGGTTTATCGGACTATCAATTAAGAGCTGTTTGGACTTATCTAAATATCTCACAAATTCTTCAAGACCACCTGTATAATTCAAAGTTACCGACTTATTATCAGTTCCTCTTTTATCTGATAAATTAATTTGGATACCAGAATTTAGAAAAGCAAGCTCTCTTAATCTATGTTCAAGCGTTTGAAAATTAAATTTTATATTTGTGAAAATATTCGTTGAGGGATGAAATGTTATTTCTGTACCAGTTTGACTATTTTCACATTTACCAGTTACTTTCAAACTCTCTCTTGGCACACCATCAGAAAAAGTCATCTCATACACAGAATTATTCCTGTATATTTTTAGATCTAATTTTGATGAAAGTGCATTAACCACGGATACTCCTACACCATGTAATCCACCTGAAACTTTATATGAATTTTGATCAAATTTACCTCCTGCATGAAGTTGAGTCATAATAACCTCAGCAGCCGAAATTCCTTCACCTTCATGTAAATCAGTTGGTATGCCTCTGCCGTTATCTTTTACAGTCACAGATCCATCTGAATTCAAAATAACATCAACTTTGTCACAATGCCCTGCAAGCGCCTCGTCAATTGAATTATCTACCACTTCATAGACCATATGATGAAGACCCGAACCATCATCGGTATCACCAATGTACATTCCTGGTCTTTTTCGTACCGCATCAAGACCCTTCAGGACTTTAATAGAACCTGCGTCGTAATCAGTATTAATATCGTGATTTTTATCGCTCATAAAAAGGCTGTTTTGTGCTTTTTCTTAAAATCTATTTTAGATTAAAAAAACTTGATTCTGCAAGTTTTTAATCGGTCAAAGCGCTTTCTAGATCAGTTTTCCATTACTAATATCAAAAATATCAGTTTTATTGCGAATATGAGCAAAAAAATCAGGTGAAGTACCAGTAAGCCACGTTTGAGATCCGATGTCTGAAATTTGATCAAATAAGTTTGTGAGCCTCTTATTATCCATATGCGCTGTGATTTCATCTAATAGTAAAATAGGTAAGTTATCATTGTTATTTTGAAATACTCTTGCTTCTGCAAGAATTAGTGAGATAAGTAGATTTTTTTGTTCACCAGTTGAACAATTTTCGGCGAACATATTATTTTTTTTATATAAAAGCGTAAAATCAGTTCTATGTACTCCGAAGTTTGCTTTATAGGTTGCTTTATCTTTTTTGCGGGACTCGAAGAATAAATTTTTAATATTTTCTTCAATTTGTTCCATATCTAAATCTAGATTGACATTACCAATCTCTTCTCTCATAACAATCTTCGCTGAGGGGAATAAATTTGATCTAACTTCTTCCTCCATAATTTTATTTATTTTATTTACAGCCAAATCACGTGAAATAAATATCTGTGTAGCTAATTTAGCTATTTGTTTTTCTAAATTGTCTAACCAATTATCTTCTAAAACATCCAATCTCGTCAAAAGCTTATTTCTTTGCATAATCAAGCGCTCATAATTTTTTATGTTTTCTGAATGGTCTGTTTCTAGAAGATTTATTAATTTATCAAAAAATTTACGTCTATCACTTCTTTGTCCTATGAATAGACCGTCCATTTGAGGTGTTAACCAGATTAAACCAAGATAATTTGTAAATATTTTTGGGCTTTTGTATGAAGTCCCATCTACTCTGCACTGCCTAGCTTTTCCTTTTATAAGATCATGTTTATTAATTCCAGTACCAAGCTTAAGATTACCCAATTCGCTATGCACTTCCATGAAAACTGACCATCCTCCTCTTCCATTTGAATTCGACTGATCAGCTAAACTTGACCCCCTCAAACCTTTACTTGCTGTAAACATTGATATTGCTTCTAGAACGTTAGTCTTACCAGATCCATTTAAACCCGTTAGCAAGATAAAATCTTTATCGGTTGTTATAGATGAATAGCTGTGGTTCCTAAAATCAGTTAAATTAAGTTTATTAATTCTTGTTAAATTTTTAGTGTTTTTATCATAAACCATACAATTTTCATTTCTGATTATTCCAATAACACATTACTTATTTGTCTGATTTACTGACTCCGACTCTGGCTGGTCTCAAAATACGGTCGTTTAGACGATAACCTGGTTCCACTAGATGAACAATAATACCACTCTCATTTTCTGAGTTAGGCACCTCAAACATTGCCTCATGCATTGTTGGGTCAAATTTTTCTCCCAAAGGATCAAATCTTTCAATACCATTTCTAGAAAAAATCTGTGTCAAAGAACGTAAAGTTAGCTCTACCCCATCATAAAGCGTTTTCATTGTATCATTTGTTTCAAAATCGATCCCTTGAACGCTTTCTATCGCTCTTTCAAGGTCATCTGCCACAGTAATTATATCCCTTGCAAATTTTGTTGTTGAATATTTGATGGCATCTTCTCTTTCCTTTAGGCTTCTCTTTCTAAGATTTTCTATTTCTGCTGCCATTCTTAATAAACGATCATTTAATTCATCAATTTGACCTGCATGATCTAAATCTGGAATAGAGTTCTCATCCGAAGCTATGGCCCCTTCCTCTTCTCTAGTGTTTTCGCCTAGATTATCAGTATCAGTTACTTCGATATGTTCTTCTTTTTTTGATTTTTTATCTTCCGTGTTTTCCATTAGAATCCCAACTAATTTTTTAACCTATATAATGCTATATAATATTTACTCTATACCTTTCTAGCCTTAACCCAAAATTTTTTTCATTAACTCAGCCGTATAATTTACCATGGGAATAATACGCCCATAGTTCATTCTTGTTGGGCCGATCACCCCTAATACACCTATTACCTGTTTTTTCTCGTTTTGATAAGGCGCGACAACCATGGAAGACCCTGAAAGTGAGAATAATTTATTTTCAGATCCTATAAAGATTCTAACCCCTTCGGCTTTCTCTGCCATACCAAGTAATTGTATTATCTCTTTTTTGTCCTCTAAATCTTGAAAAAGATGTTTTATTCTGTCTAAATCCTCATTTGCTTCAATATTAGATATTAGGTTTGATGCACCTTTTACAATAAGTATTTTATCTTCTTTTTTATAATTCGAACTAGTCCAAGTTGCTAGCCCTTGGGTCAGTAGTGTCGCTGTTTCTCTGTCAAGTTCATTCTTCTTTTCTGAGAGATCAACTTCAATTCTTTTTATTGCCTCATTAAGTGTAAAACCCCTCATATGATGATTCAAATAATTCCCGGCAGCCGCAAGACTTGAAGCAGTTAATCCCTCTGAATTATCAATTATTCTATTTTCAACATTTCCATCTTCATCAACCAGTATCACTAGAACTTTTGTTTTATCAAGTAAGACAAATTCAATGTGTTTAATGTATTTAGCATCCTTATTTACCGATACTACTCCAGTATAATTTGTTAGACCTGATAGCATTTCACTTGCTTTAGCAAGAGCATCCTCGATAGACATGTTATTTGCCATTGCCTGTTGTTTAATTGCGGCTTGATCAACATTAGTCAAGCTTCCGATTTCCAACATAGCATCAACAAATAATCTCAACCCACCTTCAGTTGGAATTCTACCTGCGCTAATGTGAGGGGAATAAATTAATTCCAGTGACTCCAAATCATGCATTACGTTTCTAATTGAGGCAGCAGACAGATCAAATTGATCCATTTGAGATATGGTCCTAGATCCAATCGGAGAACCGGTATTTAAATATTCCTCAACTATTTTCTTAAATATTATTCTTGATCTATCATCTAAGTCTAAAAGATTTAATTTTCTATCAACCATATAAATTGTTAAACTTTCTGTTTCGTTTAATAAATGTTATACATTATAAATATATTAAATAGTAATACATAAATGCAAGTAACTTTAATGCGAAGTTTTAAGAGAAAAAATACTGATTTACGTCCAATAAATATTTCACCTAATTTTGTGAATAACGCTGACGGATCATGCATGATTGAAATTGGTAATACTCGGGTTATTTGCACAGCGACAATTGATAGCAGAGCACCAATCTGGCTCAAAGGAAGTGGCAAGGGATGGGTCACAGCTGAATATGGGATGCTTCCAAGATCTACTAACGACAGAATGCAAAGAGAAGCAAAATCTGGCAAACAATCGGGACGTACACAAGAAATACAAAGGCTTATTGGCAGGAGCTTAAGAGCATCCGTTGATCTTGATGGATTGGCAGAAAAACAGATCATAATTGATTGTGATGTTATTCAAGCAGACGGTGGAACCAGAACAGCTTCAATTACAGGTGGGTGGTTAGCGTTAAAATTATGCATAGAAAAAATGCTTAAGATTGGAATTATTTCAAAAAACCCACTTAAAACCCAAGTCGCCGCAATATCCTGCGGTATTGTGAATGGAGAAGTGCTCATGGACCTTGATTATGAGGAGGATTCATCAGCAGAGGTCGATGCAAATATCATTTTTACAAGAGAATTTGAACTAATAGAAGTTCAGTCGACAGGGGAAGAAAAAACATTCTTAACTCAAGACCTTCTAATTATGTTAGACATGGTAAAAAATAAATCGACTGAAATTCTTCAGGCACAATTAAATGCAATAAAATAATTATGCTTAGTTTTGATCAAAACAAATTATTAATCGCAAGTCATAACGAAGGAAAAATATCTGAATTCAGAGAGCTATTAAATTTTAGTGACTTGTGTATTGTTTCATCTAAGGAACTTGGGTTGATTGAGCCAATAGAGGATGGAAATACCTTTGAGGCTAATGCATTAATTAAAGCCAAGTCTGGCTGTGAACTATCTGGTTTAACAACACTATCAGATGACTCAGGTTTGGAGGTGGATGCTCTCGGCGGAGATCCAGGTATTTATTCTGCGAGATGGGCCGGTCCAGATAAAGATTTTGATTATGCAATGAAGGAAGTTAATAGGCTACTTGAGGAAAAGAAAATTGCGGAAGAAAAAAGAACAGCGAGATTCATTTGTGCACTTTGCCTTTATAGGACAAATGGTGACTATTTGTTTTTTGTTGGAAAAGTTGAAGGTAAGATAGTATGGCCTCCAAGAGGTAATTATGGTTTTGGATATGACGCAATATTCAAACCAGATGATAGGTTTGAAACTTTTGGCGAGCTCACATCTACCGAAAAACATTCGTGGTCAAGAGAAAAAATAGGCTTATCGCACAGAGCCAGAGCATTTGATAAATTTGTTAAATTTTTAATTAATACAGAAAATTAAAGATGCCAAATTTTGGAATATATGTACATTGGCCATTCTGCCTGTCAAAATGCCCTTATTGCGACTTCAATAGCCATGTCTCAAGACAGTCAATTGATCAGCTAAATTACCTCAGACTTCTAAAAAAAGAGCTCGACTCATATTCAGAAATTATTGGAAATAAAATAATAGGTTCAATATTTTTCGGAGGCGGAACACCATCTCTAATGGAACCAAATATAGTTGGTAACTTATTAGATTATATAAGTAAACAATATAAAACCAAACAAGCTCTTGAAATTACACTTGAGGCTAATCCAACTAGTGTAGAACAAAATAAATTCATTGCGTATTCGTCGGCAGGAATAAACCGGGTTTCAGTTGGTGTTCAGTCTTTAAACGATGTTGACCTAAAAAGATTGGGCAGAAATCATACTGCGAACGAAGCTATTAAGGCTATCGATATTGCGTCTAACAATTTTGACTCAGTATCTATAGATTTAATCTACTGTAGGCCTGATCAAAAAGAAACAGATTGGGAAAAAGAGCTGCATAAAGCATTAAATTTATCTACTCAACACCTGTCACTTTACCAGCTAACTATCGAACCAAAGACAGTGTATGAAAAGTTATTCAAAGCTGGAAAATTAAAATTACCTGACGAATATACCTCAGCCAAACTATATCAAATGACTGAAGATATTTGTGAAGAATTTGATTTACATAAATACGAAATTTCAAATTTTGCAAAAAATGGTCATCAGTGTCAACATAATCTGAATTATTGGCATAGTGGTGAGTGGGTTGGAATTGGTCCAGGTGCGCACTCCAGGATATCAAAAAATATGAAAAGAACGGCAATAATTAATGAGTATGACCCACAAAAATGGTCAACCATGATAATAAAAAATGGAAATTCTATGATTGAAGAAGAGATTTTAACAACCGAACAAAATTGTGATGAATACTTATTAATGTCCATGAGAACCACGGAAGGAATGAAAATAAAAAGATATAATTCCTTAGGTGGAAAGCTCAATAAAGTTAAAGTTGATGAGTTTATTAATGATGGTTTTCTTGAAAAAAGCAATAATGGTGACAGCATAAATATTAGTCGTAAAGGATCAATGTTAAGTGATATGATAATTGCAAATATAGCATCACAATGACAAAAAAATGAAATATGAACACAAGAAAATGCAAGATAAAATCGAAGCAGGTTTATATTTAGTGGCAACCCCCATTGGAAATCTGGAAGATATTACTCTGAGGGCTTTACGTATTTTAAACTGTGTAGATAAAATTTACTGTGAAGATACACGAGTAACGAAAAAGTTATTAAATTATTATCAAATAGAAAAAAAATTATACAGATATAATGATTATAGCAATAAAGACGACAGAGAAATAATATTACAAGACATCTTAAATGGGCTGAGTGTTGCAATTTTATCCGATGCTGGAACACCACTCATTTCTGATCCAGGATATAAACTTGTAAGAGCATTAAGGGATAGGGATATTAATATTACTTCAATACCTGGTCCCTCAGCTTTAACTTCATCAGCAGTTCTATCTGGACTTCCTACAGATAAAATATATTTCATTGGTTTTTTACCAAATACTATGTCTAAGAGGAAAATTGAACTTGAAAAAGTAAAAATACTAAATACTACTGTTGTAATATTTGAGAGTTCAAAAAAATTATCAAAAACATTAGATGAAATTAAAAATATTTATGGAAATATTCATATCACTATTGTTAGGGAATTGACAAAAATTTTTGAGGAAGTCATAAGCGCCAAAATTGAAGAAATGATCAAGATAAGTTCCGAAAATAAAATTAGAGGAGAGATTGTTGTTCTATTTAACACATCTCAATTTGATTGTATTGTTGATAATGTTGTTGTTGAGGCTGAAATCAGAAAATTAATAAATGATTTGCCACTAAAACAAATTACAAATATCATTCATACAAAACACAATCTACCCAAAAAGAAAATTTATGACCTTTGTCTTAAATTAAAAAAACAATAAAAAATATTGGATAACATAAAACATTAAAATATTGGTTCGTAACATGAAAATTATTGTCCAAATGGATCCCATTGAAAAACTTAACCTTGAGGGAGATAGTACTT
This sequence comes from Rhodobiaceae bacterium, assembly GCA_002704755.1. GTDB lineage: Bacteria > Pseudomonadota > Alphaproteobacteria > Rhizobiales > TMED25 > TMED25. The sequence continues at coordinate 76,343 of PAHC01000008.1, read as the reverse complement.
TTGCCCTTCTATATGAAGCACAAACTAGAGGGTACGAAATAGATTTTTATACTCCTAACATGTTGACATTAGAAGATGGAATCTTATTTGCCGAAGCATATCAAATAAGTTTAAAAAACAATCCAAGTGAAATAATCAAATCAAATCGGTCAAAAAGTGTTCAACTCGATAAATATGACGTTGTTTTAATGAGACAAGATCCTCCATTTGATATGAATTATATTACCGCAACACACTTATTGGAAACAGTTCAGGAGAGTGTACTTGTTCTAAATAATCCCTTCTACGTGAGAAATTGCCCTGAAAAAATTTTTGTAAATAAATATAAAAAATTTATGCCACCTACAATGATAACAAGAAACACCTCTGAAATTAATAGATTCAGAGATAGACATGATGAAATTATCATTAAACCCCTATATGGAAATGGTGGAGCGAGTGTTTTTTATTCTAATAAATCCGATAGAAATTTTAGTTCAATAGTTGAAAATTTTATAAACGTGAGTAATGAACCTTTCATTATCCAAAAATTCATACCAAATGTCAGTCATGGTGATAAAAGAATCATTTTAATAAATGGTCAAATTGCTGGTGCTATTAATAGAGTCCCCCAAAATGGAGAAATACGCTCAAATATGCATGTCGGTGGGCAAGCAGTTAAAACTGAAATAAGCCCAAATGAGAGAGAAATCTGCGATGCGTTATCAGAGGACCTTATTAATTTTGGTCTCTTTTTTGTTGGCATTGATGTAATTGATAATTTTATAACTGAAATTAACGTTACATCTCCGACGGGTATAAGAGAAATTCATAGGCTTACTGGCCAAAATATCGCTGAAAATTTTTGGAATGAAACAGAAAAGATTTTGTAAAAAACTCATGCTATTGTTATTTTATGTTTAATTTAAGTCAAAAGATTAGGAAATATATTTCGTTAAAATACAACAACGGTATTTTACGAATAAAACTAAAACTAAATAAAGAGCCCATTAATACACTGTTAGAGACACGGCTGGCATCAACAAAAAATGAAATTAAGGCTGCTCAACAACTAAGATATAGAGTTTTCTATAAAGAGCTATCCGCTCATCCAAATATGATAACAAGATTTACTAGAAGAGACAAAGATGCATATGATAAAATATGTCAACATATGCTCGTCATTGACAAAAGAAATAAAAAAAGAGGTGTCCCACTCATTGGAAAGAGGAAAGAAAAAGTAGTTGGAACATACAGACTGCTCCCACAAAGAACTGCTCAAGAAAATAGAGGCTTCTACTCGCAAGATGAATACGACTTATTACCTTTACTTGAAAAATATCCAAAAAAAAATTTCTTGAACTGGGTCGTTCTTGTGTTTTACAAACATACAGAAAAAAATCAACCATAGAATTATTATGGCAAGGAGTTTGGAAATATATTCAAGAAAATGATTTTGATGTAATGATTGGTTGCGCCAGCTTTCAGTCTAATGATCCCAGTGAAATAGCACTGCCTCTAAGTTTCCTATACCATTATTGTATGGCACCTGATGAATGGATGGTTAGTGCATTACCTTCTAGATATACAGATATGAATTTAATTGAAAAAGAGAATATAAATACAAAAGATGCTTTAAAAATGCTCCCACCTCTCATAAAAGGTTACCTAAGATTGGGCGCGTACATTGGAGATGGTGCCGTGATTGATAAACAATTTGGTACAATTGATGTATTCGTAATTTTGCCTAAAGATAAAATAGAAAAAAGATTTGTAGATAAATTTACTATATAATAAACATTATTAAATGATGTTTTAGACTTACTTTTATATGGCATTAAATAAAGAAAAAAAATCAGGAGAAAATTCCACTCTTACGCCTATGATGGCACAATACTCAAATATAAAATCAGTTTATCCAGATCACTTACTTTTATACCAAATGGGTGATTTTTATGAAATGTTCTTTGAGGATGCAATTGATGCTGCACCTATTTTAGGAATTACATTAACAAAAAGAGGTTATCAAAATGGCGAAGAAATCCCAATGTGTGGAATCCCAATATCGGCAGTTAATCAGTACATTCCTAAATTGATTAATAACGGACAAAAAGTAGCAATTTGTGAGCAGTCAAAACAAAACATAACTCAAAATAGTAAGAAAATTGTAGAAAGAAAGATAACAAGAATCATTACATCAGGTACACTAACAGATGATAGTTTACTAAATTCCAAAAATAATAATTTTTTATTATCCATTTATGATCACAAACGAAATATTGGGTTATCTTGGTGTGATATTTCAACCGGGGAAATCTTCTTTTCGACAACAGTAAGAGATAAACTTGATAATGATATTTTTATAATTAACCCAAAAGAGATCTTGATCCAAAAAGATAATTCTAAACTAATTGATAAGAGCAGAGATTATAAAATAACTGAAATTGACTCACGTAGCTTCCAGATAAATATATGTGAAAGACTTATCCGCGAGCAATATCAATTATCGCAACTAGATGGATTTGGTATTAATTCTCCTGAACAAATTTCTGCGATAGGAAGCCTCCTTGGCTATATAGAACTGACACAAATTGATAAACGCCCCCTATTACAACGACCGAAAGATAGAACGGATATTGATTATATGTTAATTGATGAAGCAACTCAAAATAGCTTAGAAATTCTCAGTAACACTAAAGGGGGCAAAAAAGGATCGCTTCTTAGCTCGCTGGATAAAACTATTACTTCCGCAGGAGGTCGAAAATTATATCAACGTGTTATAAGACCATCAACATCAGTTAATGAAATAAATCTTAGGCTTGCTGATATTGAATTTTCTATACAAAATAAAACATACTCAGAAAAAATAAGAAATTTGTTAAAGGAATTTCCTGATATTACAAGACCCCTTTTGAGACTATCTCTAGGAAGATCCTCACCAAGAGACATGGGATCAATCAGATTAGGTCTAGGCATAGTAAAACTATTTAATGACCTTAATGATGGAGATATGGAACAAAAAATTCCACTAAGAATAAAAAATCAACTAAAAATTATCCAGTCCGAGTCAGACAAAGATTTATTTACAATTCTAAACAGTGCGCTAAATGATAATCTCCCAAATTCAATTACTGATGGAAATATCTTCAGAGATGGCTTTTCAGAAGAACTGGACCAATTAAGATTGCTAAAGAACAATACAACAAGATACATTATTGAGTTGCAAGAAAAATATATTAATGAAACAAATATCAAGGCACTAAAAATAAAATACAATAACTTTCTTGGTTATTTTATTGAATGCCCATCAAGTAATTCTCCTCTTATAGAAAAATTAGTTAGAGATAATTCATTTATTCACAGACAAACACTTAAAAACCAGATTAGATTCACTACAGCTGAATTAAATGAACTTCAAACAAAAATTATTGAGTCATCTCAAAAAATTTATGAATTAGAGGAAAATTATTTCAATGATTTATCCCATGTGATTATTAAAAACTCAGAGTCTATTAATTTAATTAGCGATGCAATAGCTGAGATTGATATTACTATATCATTAGCAAAACTAGCTACTGAACATGGTTATTGTAAGCCTTTAGTTAATGACTCTAAAAAATTCATTGTAGAAAAAGGACGTCATATTATCGTTGAAGAGTCCCTTTTACACGAAAAAAATCAAAAATTTATAGCAAATGATTGCACAATAGATGATAATCAAAATGTGCAACTGATTACTGGACCTAATATGGCAGGTAAATCAACATATTTAAGGCAAAATGCTCTCATAGCAATAATTGCTCAGATCGGATCCTATGTTCCGGCTAAATATGCTGAAATTGGGATTATTGATAAAATTTTTTCACGTGTTGGCGCCTCTGATGATCTTGCAGCCGGACGGTCAACCTTCATGGTGGAAATGGTTGAAACATCCATTATTCTTAATCAAGCTACATCAAAATCCTTTGTAATCATTGATGAGATTGGCAGAGGAACTGCTACTTTTGATGGGCTTGCAATCGCTTGGGCAACACTAGAATTTCTTGCAAAGGAAAATAATTGCCGAACAATCTTTGCAACGCATTTTCATGAGTTAACAAATTTATCTTTAGAATTAAAAAATATACAAAATATGGCAATGCAGATAAGTGAGCAAGAAGGAGAAATTATTTTCTTGCATGAAATTAAAAAGGGAATTGTAGATAAATCATATGGAATACAAGTGAGTAAGTTAGCAGGTTTGCCTACTTCTGTTACTCAGAAAGCTGAAATAATTCTTAAGGAACTTGAGTCAAAAAATCTTTTTTCTAGAAAAGAACAACTATCATTATTTACTGAAAAAAAATACAGAGAAACTCCGCGAAGAGACCAATTAAAGGATGAGATACTAAAGATCAATATAGATGAAATAACTCCAATTCAAGCACTAAATATAATCCTTAAATTACAAGATATAGCAAATGATAAAAAATAATACAAATTTGATTGAAAATATTGATGCTTTAATAGAGGTAGAAAGTATACGCTCACTTATTCTGGAAAAACAAAATTCAATCCAAAACAAAGATAAAAAAAATAATATCCGAAATGAGATATTATCAATCCTTACTGATGTAATTAATAGTGCAAGAATAAATGCTGAAAAATATCTAATTGAATATGGTAGTGGAATCCGAACTGCAAGAAGCTTGTCGCGATTTCAAGACGATCTCATAAAAATAATATATGATTATGTGACAAATCATGTCTGCGTATCAGAAAATCCAACAGAAAAAGAAAGAATTTGCTTGGTTGCTGTTGGAGGATATGGAAGAGGAACTTTAGCACCATTTTCAGATATAGACCTGTTATTTTTATACCCCAATAAACTGACTTCATGGACAGAATCTGTAATTGAAAATATTCTATATTTATTATGGGATTTGGGATTTAAGGTTGGTCATGCAACAAGAAATTTAGAACAATGCCTAAAATTATCTAAATCTGACTTTACAATTAGAACATCAATACTAGAAGCTAGATATATTTTTGGAGAAAAAAAACTATTTAATAATTTAATCAATAAATTTAATAAAGAAATAGTGGCTAAAACGGCAGACGAATTTATTGAAATGAAACTTGAAGAAAGAGACCAAAGACATCTAACATATGGTTCTTCTCGTTATCTTGTAGAGCCCAACGTAAAAGAGAGTAAAGGTGGGTTGAGGGATCTGCATACATTATTTTGGATTGGAAAATACCTCTATAGGCCTGAAAAAATTGAGGATCTTGTAAAAAATTACCAATTTTTAACTAGGACTGAATTTAATAGATTTGCAAAAGCAGAAGATTTCCTATGGGTTGTTCGTTGTCATCTTCATTTTCTTTCAAATAGAGATAATGAAATCCTGACTTTTGATATGCAACTTGAACTTGCTTCAAGGCTGGGATATTCAACAAGAGATGGGCAAAGAGATGTTGAAAGATTTATGAAGCATTATTTCATGACAGCAAAAGAGGTAGGTAATCTAACGCGAATAGTTTGCTCATCATTAGAAGATCGATCAATAAAGAGTGAACCTAGATTATATAAAGTAATTGATAATATTTTCACTTTAAAAAAGAAAAATGAAAACTTCTATACTAGAAAAGGTAGATTATATAAAAAAGATGAGTTTGACTTTTCTAAAAACAGAGTTGATTTAATAAAACTTTTTTTGATATCCGATCAAGACAATGTCTTATTGAGCCCACAGATAATCCAATCAATTACAAGATCACTTCGATATATTGATAATTCTGTAAGAAATAGTAAATCAGCAAATAAAGTTTTACTTGATATTTTTTCTCATGCCACAGATCCAGAAGTAACATTAAGAACAATGAACGACACAGGTGTCCTTGGAAAGTTTTTGCCTGAATTTGGTAAAGTAGAAGGAATGTCCTTGTTCAACCTTTACCACAATTTTACGGTAGATGAGCATCTACTTAAAACTGTTGGTTTTGTGTATAAGATAATAAAGGGAGAATTAGAACAACCTCATCCCTTCAATAGAGACTTTTCCTCAAGACTAAAAAATAAAAGAGTTCTTTTAATTGCTGCTTTCTTACATGATATCGGGAAGGGACGTAAACAAGACCACAGTATTATTGGTGCAAATATTGCTGAAAAAATTTGCTTCAGACTTGGAATGAAAAAAAATGAAATTGAACAAGTATCCTGGCTGATAAAGTATCATCTCTACATGAGTGATGTAGCCCAGAAGAGAGACTTGTATGACATAAAAACCATAGCTGATTTTGCGTCTGTTATAAAAAATCAAACAAATCTCGATAATCTGCTAGCGTTGACAGTAGCTGATATTATGTCGGTGGGCCCTAACATATGGAATGCTTGGAAAAGTGGATTATTAAAAACTCTATACCTACAAACAACCGATTATTTTAGTGGCGAAAATAAAAGTACCCAAAAAAGTATTACCACAAAGTCCGATGCAAAAGATAAATTTATAGAGTATGCAAGTGATTGGCCAAAGAGTCTCATAAACTCCTATTTGGCCCGCTTTAGTGATACATACTGGATAACTACTCCACTTGATGACCAAATAAGGCATGCCCAAATACTCAAAGATAAGGATTCTTCAGATATTACTCTTGAGATATTTGGTTCTAAGAATAAGCAAAACAACACAACATCAATCACACTTATTGGTCCAGATTATCCAAATCTTTTAGCTACATTAGCAGGGGCATGCTTACTTTTGGACGCCAATATAGTAGATGCCCAAATCGAAACTACTGTAGACGGAATTGCAATTGATACAATATCAGTAAGCAGAGATTTCAATGATCAAGACGAGGACAGAAGAATAAATAAAATATCTCAAATTATAAAAGATAGCTTAGGAGGATTGTTATCTTTAGATATAGAATTATCAAAAAAGAGTAAGAATATTCAGCATGAAAAAACATTCAAAGTTAGAAATAAGATTAATATTACAAATGAATTGTCGCATAACTCAACCGTTGTAGAGGTTGAGGCAAGAGATAAGCCTGGTTTACTATATCAAATTACCAACATATTAAAGGAAACCAATATTAATATTAAGTCTGCACATATTGTGACATTTGGAGAGAGAGCTAATGATGTTTTTTACATAACAAATTTATTTGGGGAAAAAATTGATAGCGAAGAAAAACTTTATCGCATCAGAGATTTAATACTGAGCTCTTTAAAAGAAAAATAAATGACCTCATGAAAATTATCAAGCCTTTAATAAAAACATCCGGTATGACACTTGTCAGTAGAGTGCTTGGTTTCTTTAGAGATATTCTCATCGCTGCATCTCTTGGGGCTGGAGGTATTGCAGACGTTTTCTTTGTTGCAATGAGATTTCCAAATATCTTCAGAAGAGTTCTTGCTGAAGGCACTCTCAATATATCTTTTATCCCTCTATTTTCAAAAAAAATAACAAATGATGATAAAAAAATATTTTTTAAAGAAATCTTTAATTTCATATTCTGGATATTGATTATAATCGTATGTATATTTGAATTATTTATGCCATTCTTTGTTTATTTTTTGGCGCCTGGATTTATAGATGATAAAGAAAAATTTGACTTGATCATTCAACTTGCCAGAATATCTTTCCCATACTTATTTTTTATATCTCTTGTTTCACTTCTCTGTGGTGTTTTGAACTCTAATGGAAAATTTACCCTCGCGGCTTCGATGCCAATTTTCCTTAATTTATCTATGATAATCACACTTCTAATTTTGATTAATCTAAACGTTCCAAATTCAAAACAGTCTGTTTTTTATTTGACTTTAAGTTTTTCGTTATCAGGTTTAATACAATTATTATTATGTTTATACGGCTGTTACAAAAATGGATACATCCCTAGTATCAGAATTCCAAATATTTCAAAAAATATAAAAAACTTTTTGCATTTATGCTTCCCAGCAATTGTTGCAGGTGGAGTAATACAAATCAATATACTTATTGGAACTATAATAGCGTCATTCCAAGACAGTGCAGTTTCGTATTTGTATTACGCTGATAGAATTTATCAGCTTCCACTTGCACTTATTGGAATTTCAATCGGTGTAGTACTTTTACCTCAATTATCAATTGCGATTAAAAGTGAAACAAAAAATAATATTCTTACTCTCCAAGATAAATCTATAAGTTTGGCATTGCTATTGGCAATACCGGCATCTTTTGGCCTAATGTTTTTATCATATGATATAATTTCTGTTTTATTTGAGAGAGGTTTTTTCACCAGCGAACACAGCTTAGCAACATCCAGAGCATTAATGATTTTTGCAGCTGGACTCCCTGCTTTTATATCTATAAAAATTTTTCAAACACTTTTTTTTGCTCGTGAAAACACAAAAAAACCCCTGGAATATGCTATTTATAGTATGATTCTGAATGCGCTCATATCAATCATTTTATTTAGAAATATTGGATATATGGGTATTGCTATAGGAACATCAATATCTGCCTGGATAAATTTAGCTTTACTAATCAATGAGTCAATTAAGCAAAAAATTTATTTTGTTAAAAAGTCTGCTCTAATCCAATTACTCAAAATAGTAGTGGCTTCCTTTTTAATGATAATATTATTATATGGTCTCAAAAATTTTACTTTTTTATCAATAAATTCTATTTCAGAGATTGTTAATTTTTTAACACTTATAGTATATGTAATAATTGGAATAATATTTTATGGTATATTGTGTGTTCAACTCAAATTAATTGAGTTAAATAAAATACTTGAAGGATAGTTTTTGAATTATGAGAGTTTTTTCTGGTATACAGCCATCAGGTAATTTACATCTAGGTAATTATTTGGGTGCGATTGTAAATTTTGTAAAGCTACAAAATAATGCTGAATGCGTATATTGTGTTGTTGATCTACATTCAATTACTGTTTGGCAAGATCCATCAAAGTTGCAAAAAAATATTTATGAAATTACAGCTGGCTTCATTGCGTCTGGCCTCGACCCTGAAAAAAGTATAATTTTCAATCAAAGCAAAGTAAAAGAACATGCAGAGCTATCGTGGTTGCTAAATTGTGTAGCAAGAGTTGGCTGGCTGAACAGAATGACCCAATTTAAAGAAAAAGCTGGTAAAAATAAAGAGAATATGTCTGTGGGACTATATACTTATCCAATACTCATGGCAGCTGATATTTTAGCTTACAAGGCTACACATGTACCTGTTGGAGAAGATCAAAAACAGCATATAGAATTGTCAAGAGATATTGCTCAAAAATTCAATATAGATTTTAAAGATAGAATACAACAACTCTATAATAAAGATGAATTTTTTATCCTACCAGAACCTTTGATAAGCGGTCCTGTACCAAGAGTTATGTCATTAAGAGACGGTCTTAAAAAAATGTCTAGCTCAGAAATATCAGATATGACTAGAATTAACGTACTTGATGAAGCAGACCTTATCGCAAATAAAATAAGAAAAGCAAAAACAGACTCGGATAGCATACCTGACAACTATAAGTTGGTTAACGATCGACCTGAGTTAAAAAACCTTCTATCTATATATGCTGGGGTCCTTGGTGAGTCTCCAAAAAAGATAGTAGAAGATTTTAGTGGTAAGCAATTTTCTCATCTTAAAACTAGCTTAACAGAACTACTTGTTGAAAAAATTTGTCCCATTGGAAATGAAATGAAAAAAATTATGAGTGATAAATCTTACATCAACAATATTCTAAATAATGGTGCATCAAAAGCCCGTGAAATCTGTGAGCCGGTTTTAGTAGAAACAAAAAAAATAATAGGTTTAAGCTAAAATAGAGCGTATAATATATATTATATTTACTTTATTTATTTTATAAACATGTCAAAAAATATTAGAAAATTCTTGGTTGTTGTAGATGATACAACTGAATGCCATAGGGCGATTAGTTATGCTTCTAGAAGGGCAATACAAACTAATGGAAGGCTTACGCTACTGAGAATAATTAACACATCAGATTTTAAAAATATCTACGGTGTAGAGGGTATTATGAGGCAAGAGGCTGAAGAAAAGGCAAGGGAAGTACTGAGTGAATATTCTGAAAAAGTAAATCTAGAAACAGGACTTGTGTCTGAGTTAGTAATAAGGTTTGGTTCACCATCAACTGAAATAATTAACTTTATTAATGAGGACGGATCAATATCTTTACTTGTGCTAGCTGCAGCGAGTGATAGTGGAAATCCTGGTCCATTGGTCAGTCAATTTGTTGGATCAAAAGCAGGCAACTTCCCAATCCCTATCACTATTATTCCTGGGCAACTAACTGAAAAAGATATTTTAGAACTAACAATAAATTAGAGAAATACTTGAAAAACTGCAACATACTTGAAATATTTTGAATGAATATCTAAATTAGACTTAACGAGGAAATGTTAATATGTTTATAGAAACTGTATCTACACCAAACCCAAATACATTAAAATTTATTCCAGGATGTGAGGTCTTACCTGGGTCGACTAAGGAATATACAAACGCCATTCAAGCCCAAGAGTCACCCCTCGCAGAAAAGATATTCGCCATTGATGGTATCTCAGGAGTTTTTTTTTCGGACGATTTTATAACTGTTACAAAAACTAAGTTCGAGTGGCCTCAATTAAAACCCATTATTCTTGGCGAAATAATGGATCACTTCATATCAGGACAACCATTATTGATTGCAGATAATGTATCTAAAATGGATGAATTTTTTGATCCAGCTGATACTGAAACTGTAGGTAAAATAAAAGAACTTATTGAGACTAGAGTGAGGCCCGCTGTTGCACATGATGGCGGTGATATAACATTTCAAGGATTCAAATCAGGCATAGTCTATCTTAACCTGCAAGGTGCATGTGCGGGTTGCCCAAGCTCAACCATGACGCTGAAAAATGGAATCGAAAATCTTCTAAAACATTATGTTCCTGAAGTTATGGAAGTTCAGGCTATATAAAACAAGATGATAAGCCTCTTTATCGATGTTGTTTCAAACAACTTAATGGTTGCTTTGATAAATGACAAAGTGTCAGTCTATTCCTTAAAAATTGAAACAAATGACTCAAAATATGCAAGCGATTTGATTGTACCTAAAATTGAGAAATTATTATTGGACAATAATTTAGAATATGCACAATTAGATAATGTTTTTTCAGTTGTTGGACCAGGAAATTATACAAATATCAGAACTGGTATTGCTATTACTAAAGGGATTTCTATCTCAAGAAATATACCCGCTTTCGGGATAACACAACATGAATTAATTGCTAGAACGTATAATAGAAATAACTTCTATAACTCTTACAAAATGATACTAGTACCATCAAATAATGGAGATTTTTATTGTCAAAATTTTAGTATATCTGGAAGCAAAGAAAAAAAACCCAATATTCTAAATGTTAATGAGGTGTTTGATCAAATACAGCAAGATAATCCGTATGTAATTGATACAAGCAACGAACTATTAAGACATGCAATCAAGAGAAATATAAATTTAGAAAAATTAGAATCTAATTATCTTATTGATGAAAAAAATTTATCAGAACTACAGAGTATCACAAATACTCAGCAACAATTAGTTCAACCGATCTACGTAAGAGATCCAAATGTAAAAAAATACAAAAAGAAAAAAATCTATGAATAATTCTCTCCCAAATTTCAGAGAAGCAAGAATTGAAGATGCCCGAGAAATTACAGAAATTATGAGTAGAGGATATCATCAAAATTGGGAACCAGATTATTATAAAAAATTAATCAGTGATAACAATTCTTTTGTTTATGTCCTCTCTCTAGTTGAAGAAATTGTGGGTTTCATAACTGGAAAAAAAGCTGAAAATACTTGTGACATATATATGCTTGTTATTGATATAAACCATAGGAGAAAAGGATTTGCTAATTTGCTCTTGTATAAGACAATTGTCGCACTATCAGCTCTACAAATCAGTGAGTTCTTTTTAGAAGTTGCTGAAACTAACAACCAAGCGATAAACTTATATAAAAAATATGGCTTCAGAGCTGTTAGTAGAAGGATTGGTTACTACAAAATATTAAATGAGAATATAGATGCTATAGTTTATAGATTAGTAAATAAATAATTTTAGTGTTATATTAAAAATCAAAATTAACAATAAACTCTGCAGATATGGATAACAGTATTGAAAAAAAATGTGTCCAATTTGGATTACGTATGACAGAGCAAAGAAAGATTATTGCTCGTGTGCTATCTGCATCAGATGATCACCCAGATGCTGAAGAGTTATACAGAAGAACCAGTAAAATCAATAAAAATATTTCACTAGCTACGGTATATCGAACCCTGAAATTATTTAATGATAATGGGATACTTGAAAAACATGAGTTTAAAGACGGGAAATCACGATATGAAACTATACCAGCCAATCACCACGATCACCTAATTGATATCGAAACGGGCAGTGTAATAGAATTTCATGATGAAGAAATTGAGAAGCTACAGGAACGGATAGCTGATAAGCTAGGTTATAATATTATCAATCACCGGCTTGAAATTTATGCAGTAAAAAAATCAGATGATAAAAATAGCTAAATATGAAATTAATCAGATCTCTAATCATAATAATTTTATTAATTCTGCTAACTACAATTTTACTTCCTATACAATCTGTCATTAGATTACTTAATCTGTCATCCTCATATGAAGTGCCAATGTTTTATCACAGGGCTGTATTAAAATTGCTTGGCATAAAAATAAAAATAATTGGAAAACCATCTATTAATGCCTCGCTTATCATATCAAATCATGCCTCATGGATAGACATATTTATAATAAGCTCACTAATTCCCACATCATTTGTCGCAAAGAATGATGTCTCAAAGTGGATATTCGTCAGTTATTTGGCAAAACTGCAAAAAACTATATTTATTGATAGAAATAGTCCAAAAAAATTAACAGAAACATCCGATATAATAAAAAATAGATTATTAAATCATGAAAATGTAACTATTTTTCCCGAAGGGACTTCCACAGATGGAAATAAGATACTTCCATTTAAATCATCAATATTCATGATTTGTGAGAAGATCAGAGGATCAGAAATAAAAATCCAACCCATCTCAATCGCATACAAAAAATATAATGGTATGGCAATGGGAAGAACTCACCGTCAATTAATTGCATGGTATGGTGAAATGGATTTATTATCACACTTGTACGGTATTATTAAGGCAGGTATTTTTGATATTGAGGTAACTTTTCATAATAAAATTGACATCTCAGAAAATAAAACTAGAAAAGAAATTGCAAAAGAATGTGAAAACCTTGTTCGCTCGGGATTTCAGAAATCATTGAATAGAGGTGTCTAAAATAAATAATGAAGAAAGTATTTTTAAAAACTTATGGTTGTCAGATGAATGTATATGACTCAGAGAGAATTATGGAGTCATTATCTGAGAATGGTTATAAACAAACTAATAATCTAAATGAAAGTGATTTAATTATTTTTAACACTTGTCATATTCGAGAAAAAGCTGCTGAAAAATTATACTCAGATATTGGAAGATTAAAAAAAATAAGAAAAGAAAAAAAAATTATTGTAGCAGGCTGTGTGGCTCAAGCTGAGGATAAGGAGATTATTCAAAGAATGCCAGAGGTTGATTTAGTTATTGGTCCACAAACATATCATAAGATTCCTGAACTTGTCTCAAAATTAAATAAGAAGATAAAGTATGTTGAAACAGATTTTCCAATTGAAAATAAATTTGATCTGTTAAAAGAGCGAGTTAGATCTGAAAAAAAACCTTCCGCATTTTTAACAATACAAGAAGGGTGTGATAAATTTTGTACCTTTTGTGTTGTCCCTTATACACGCGGGGCTGAATATTCCAGAACTGCAAAAGAACTAGTTGAAGAGACTAAACAACTACTAAGCCAAGGAGTTTCAGAAATAACCTTGCTAGGTCAAAATGTAAATGCCTATCATGGGGAAGGACTCAATGGCGGAATTTCAAATCTGGCTAACCTAATATATGAATTATCCAAGCTCGCAGGCTTAGAAAGAATCAGATACACAACAAATCATCCCGTTGATGTAAACCAAGAATTAATTGATGCGCATAGAGATATTAAAAAGCTTATGCCTTATATTCATTTACCGATTCAATCAGGGTCTAATAGAATATTAAAACTTATGAATAGAAAACACACCTGTGAGGAATATATAGAAATAATTGAAAAGATCCGGAACGCTCGAAGTGACATCGCATTATCAAGTGATTTCATTACAGGATTTCCAGGTGAAACTGATAAAGACTTTGAGTTAACAATTGATTTAGTTAAAAAAATAAAGTACGCGCAAGCATATTCATTCAATTATTCACCTAGACCAGGAACACCATCTGCTGATTATGAAAAACAAATTCCACAAAATATAAAATCTGAAAGATTAAAACTACTTCAGGATATACTTAAGCAACAACAACTTGAATTTAATGATCAAAGTAAAGGAAAAATTATAAGTATCTTAGTTGAGAGGAAAGGAAGAGAAATCAACCAACTCGTTGGTAAAACACCGTATATGCAATCAGTTTTTTTTAAAAATATAGAAAATAAAAGCAAAATTGGTGATTTTGTAGATGTAAAAATAGATACAATAAAAGTTAATAACTTAAGCGGAGAATTAGTTGAGTATAGTCGATAAGCTAGACAATGTATCTGTGATATTTATTTCTGAATCCTGTATCAGCATAACTATCAATGATTCAAAAAAGCTTTTAAATATTTTTGGTAAAAATGATGAGAACCTACGGTTGATTGAAGGTAAGATTCCAGTTGAAATTATTCCACATGGAAACTCAATCCAAATTAACGGAGAAAACCAATCAATAAAGATAGCGAAAGATGTTATACTAGATATCATAAATAGAGATACATTGGGAATAAATAATAGTGCAGAAGAGGTCATGGGATCCATCAGAGTTAAAAACAATCAAGACAGTTTATTAAATATGGAAAATAATATTATCAAAACCAAGATCAAAACAATAATACCAAGATCTCAAAATCAAAATATTTATGTAGATTCAATTTTTAATAACCCACTCACATTTGGAGTTGGTCCTGCTGGTACTGGCAAGACATATATCGCCGTTGCAGCTGCAGCTTATTTTTTAGAAAATAAATTGATAGACCGAATAATTTTGTCTCGCCCCGCTGTGGAAGCTGGAGAGAAACTTGGATTTTTACCTGGTGACCTTAAAGAGAAAATTGACCCGTATCTTAGACCTCTATATGATGCACTATATGATTGTTTGCCAGCAAATAAAGTTGAAAAAGGCCTAGAAAATAACACCATTGAAATAGCTCCTCTCGCTTTCATGAGGGGGAGAACCCTCGAAAATGCATTTGTCATACTTGATGAAGCCCAAAATTGTAATACAGTTCAAATGAAAATGTTTTTAACCCGACTTGGTATTAATAGTAAAATGGTCATCACAGGAGATCCAAGCCAAATTGATTTGCCAAGTAATGTCCAATCTGGTTTACTCGATGCGCTTGCTGTTACAAAAAATATAGAGGAAATTGAACAAGTATATTTTAACTCAACTGATGTTGTGCGGCATACATTAGTAGCCAAGATTATAAATGCATACAGCGATGCCTTTAAAAAATGAATTACTCACTGATATACTAATTAATTTTAGCGATTGGAATAAGCATCCTGGATTAAAAAAATTAATTAAAACAGCTATTAAGCAAACTGTATCTTACGTTGGTATAAAAGGTTATAGGGAGATTAGTGTATTACTTGCCTCAAACAATCAGGTAGAACAGCTTAATCATCAATATAGATCAATTAATAAGCCCACCAATGTTTTGTCTTTCCCATCTGAAAAACCACATTTAGGTGATATTATTTTATCTTATGAGTATATCCAAAATGAATTAATAAATTTGAATAAAAAATTTGAAGAACATATCTCACACCTTGTTGTACATGGCACATTACATTTATATGGATTTGATCATGACAATGACAAAAATGCAGATACAATGGAAAATTTGGAACGGCATATTATGAGTAAATTAGGTTATAATGATCCATATGAAATCCTATAATTATTAATGTGAAATCTTAACCTACAGAATGCAAGTAATTCAAAAGAATATTTCTGGTCTTTCATTTAACAAACGATGCCTCTTTAACTTATTTTTAGGCAGTTTGACGGCATTATCTTTTGCACCCCTAAACTTTATTTTTATCTTATTTATAACAATCCCATTCTATATACTTAACTTTGATTTTTTCTTTTTGAAAAAATCACTTTACTCTCGAAAAAAATTTCTCATATATTCATTTCTTCTTGGTTTGTCTTTTGGTTATGGTTTGTTTCTGACCAGTCTTTATTGGATTAATATTTCATTACTATACGATATTGAAAAATATATGTTATTTCTTATCCCTGGAATATTCCTTATTCCATTTATTCTTGGAATATTTTATGGGATTATGACAATAATTTTTTCAATATATTATCCTCAAAATATAACAAGAATTTTTTTGGTCGCAATTATTTGGACACTTGTTGAGTACATAAGGATAAAAATTACTTTTTTCCCATGGACACAAATAGGTCACTCTATTATCGAAATCAACCAAATATTGCAAATTACATCTGTTTTTGGAGAAGTTTCATTAAACACAATTAGTGTAATTATTTTTGCATTTCCAATTTTATATTTTAATGAGAAAAATAAAAATTATAAATCTAAATCACT
Organism: Rhodobiaceae bacterium; assembly: GCA_002704755.1. Lineage (GTDB taxonomy): Bacteria > Pseudomonadota > Alphaproteobacteria > Rhizobiales > TMED25 > TMED25. The sequence continues at coordinate 59,615 of PAHC01000008.1, read as the reverse complement.
TCTATTTTTTGTAATATTCCTTTTTGCAATTTTTATTTATGGAGAAAAAAAATTAAGTTTAGACAGTGATAATAGAGAAAATACTGAAATTATTCTTATTCAACCTAATATAAATCAAAAAGAAAAATGGGATCCTAAGTCATTTCAATCTAATAAAAATAAGCTAATTAACCCCACAATAAAGATATCAAATCTACCAAGAAAAGATACAACATCAAATCGATACTTTATTTGGCCAGAAACTGCTATTGCAACCCTAATTGATGAGAATCCACTTCTAACTTATGAGGTTACAAAAAACTTTTCTAAAAATGATTATCTAATGCTTGGCTCTCTGAGAAGAGAGGATGAAAATGTTTTTAATAGTTTTTTTATTATCGATTATAACAATATAATAATTGGCAAATATGACAAGAATATCCTTGTTCCATTTGGAGAGTACATCCCATTTGATAATTTATTTAAAAAAATAAATTTCTTTAATATCAGTTCATTGGCAGGAAATTTTACACCGGGTTCAAAGAGTATAGAGATACTCAATACGCTAAAAAATAATCCCATCGTTTATATATGTTACGAAATAGTTTTTTCTAATAAAATTCAGGACGGAGATAGAGAGAAAAGTTTCTTATTAAACATTACTAATGATGCGTGGTTTGGAAATAGTTCAGGTCCATATCAACATTTTAATATGTCAAAAATTAGACCTGTTGAGTTGGGCATGCCTCTTGTTAGAGTGGCCAATAATGGCATTAGCGGAATAATTAGTCCCTTTGGTAAAGAAATACTAAAATCTAAATTAAATACAGAATTCCATAAAAGCATATTCCTTCCATCAAGGATTGGACAAACTTTTTATTCAAAATACGGCAATATTCCATTTTTTTGTATTTTGTTATTTGGCTTTATGCTTATATATTATCTCAACAACCAAATGAGCAGAAATAAAGTAAGCACAAAACCAAATGTCAAATAATTCTTATATATTTACAAGCGAGTCAGTTGCCGAAGGGCACCCAGATAAAATAGCAGATCAAATATCTGATAGAATACTTGATGCACTAATTAATATAGATAAAAATGTTAGAACAGGTATTGAAACTATGGTCACATCAAATCTAGTTATACTATCTGGTGAAACAAGTATTGCAGATTTTAATTCGCTCATAGACGTAGGTAAAATAGTACGGAAATGTGTCAGGGATATTGGATATGAGCAAAAAAATTTTCACTGGGAAAATTTGGAGATAATCAATAAAATTCATGGGCAATCTCCTGATATTGCACAAGGAGTTGATGAAACTGTTAATAAGGATCTTGGTGCAGGTGACCAAGGTATTATGTTTGGTTATGCTACTGATGAAACCGAAAATTACATGCCTGCAACACTCTACTATTCTAATCAAATCTTGCTAAAATTATCTGAAGAAAGAAAATTAAAATACCAAGAATGCCTTGGTCCTGATGCTAAAAGTCAAGTTACGCTGGAATATAAAAATGGCTATCCTGTCAGTGCTAAAAAAATACTAGTATCTAATCAACATAGTGAAGACGTTAGTCCTTCAAAAGTGAAAGATATAATCAAAGAAGTAGTTTTATCTACAATGCCAGATGGATGGATGTGCAAAGATGAAGATTTTTTAGTAAATCCAACTGGTAAATTTGTAGTAGGTGGTCCAGATGGTGACGCAGGATTAACTGGTCGAAAGATTATTGTAGATACTTACGGAGGTGCTGCACCACATGGGGGTGGAGCCTTTTCAGGTAAAGACCCAACAAAAGTTGATAGGTCTGCTGCATATATGGCAAGATATATTGCCAAAAATATAGTCCATGCAAAACTTGCAAAAAAATGTCTTATACAGATTTCCTATGCTATTGGTGTTTCAAATCCGCTTTCATTTTACATTAAATTAGATAAAGACTCAAAAATTGATCAAAATAAATTAGCAGCTTTCCTTTTAGATATTTTAGACCTCTCACCAAAAGGAATATTAAATCACCTTGATCTTCTAAAACCAATTTATACCAAAACAAGTTGTTATGGGCATTTTGGAAGGTTACCACAAATTGATGGCTCATTTTCGTGGGAAAAACTTGATCTTGCAGATAAATTGTTATCAGAATTTTCGTAGAACATGAATCGAAATAGTATTCGAACTGAAAAACTACATGGCAGAAAAAAAAGCCGTACGTCTAGTCAAAAAAACCAGCAAATTTATAAAGAAATATTTCCAAAATATAAACTTGATATTAATTCTATTGACTTTAATCAATATAATGATATTGAACTAGAAGTTGGCTTCGGCTATGGTGAACACTTAATCTGGCAAGCATTAAACCATCCAAATAAGTTATTTCTTGGAGCTGAACCTTTCAGAAGTGGTGTAATAAATACCATCAGAGAAATAGAGAGGCATAAATTAAACAATATAAGAATACACGATGACAATGTTATTGATATAATTGAAAATTTGCCTAATGAAATATTATCGTCAATATTTATTCTCTTCCCAGACCCGTGGCCTAAAAAAAGACATCACAAAAGAAGATTTATCAGCCAAAATAATCTTAAGAAGATTCATCATGTCCTTAAGAATAGAGGTAGGCTTGTATTGGCAACTGATCACAAGGATTATCTACATTCAATTCTGCTTAATGTAAATATAAACGACCAATTTGAGTGGTTGTGTGAAAACACAGATCACTTTTATTCAAAACCATACGAATTTCCAAAAACAAAGTACGAAAGGAAGGCAATCAAGAATGGGAGACGTCCAGTATATCTAACTTTCGAAAAAATTAACTTGTAAAATAATAAATTAACGGTATATACTTAGTGTTAATCCTGAAATTCAAAACAATTAGGCTTTCGAGAAAGCCTTTTTTTTTGCTTTTTTGAATAGATATTATTAATTTGATAAATGAAACACTACAGAATACATAACGAAACAATGGAAGAGTCTATAATCTCTTCATTGATTGAGCCAATATTAGAAAATAGTGGTTTTCTTTTAGTGCAATTAAAAAAAAATATTTATGAGCAGGTATTACAAGTTTTTATTGAAAAAGTCTCTGGACAACTAACTATCACTGATTGTTCAAAACTAACAAAAGAGATAATTGAAATTCTTGAAAATGATAATTTGTTACCTGAGAGCTACCGTATAGAAGTATCTTCACCAGGCATAGATAGAATTCTAGTCAGAGCTAAAGATTTCAAAGATAATATTGGTAATGAGATTAAAATAGAATTGAAAGAAAAGACAGCTAATAGGAAAAATATTAAAGGAGAAATTAGTGGTCTTCAAGGAGATACACTAACTCTAAAATTATATAAAAATGAAAATAATTACGATGACGAAATTACTATTTCATTAATGAATATATCTAAAGCAAAACTTGTCTTTAGTGAGAAATTACTAAAAAGAAATGACTTATAACGGAGAATTGAAATGTCAGAAACAGGTGTGAGTGCTAATCGCTTAGAATTATTGCAAATAGCTGATGCTGTTGCACGAGATAAATCTATTGATAAATCAATTGTTATTTCAGCAATGGAAGACGCAATTCAAAAAGCGGCAAAAACAAGATATGGCAGTGAAAATGAAATTAAGGCAGAAATTGATCCGAGAACTGGGCAAACCAATCTCGCAAGACTACTTGAAGTGGTTGAGGTAGTTGAGAATGAAGCAGTTGAAATTGACTTAGCATCTGCAAAAAAGAAAAATAAAGAAGCACAAATTGGTGACTTTATTTCTGAAGAGCTCCCTCCGATTGAATTTGGAAGAATTGCAGCTCAAAGCGCTAAACAAGTAATATTCCAAAAAGTAAGAGATGCAGAGAGAGATAGGCAATTCGAAGAGTTCAAAGACAAAATAGGCGAAGTTATCTCAGGAATAGTAAAAAGGGTTGAATATGGGAATGTTATAGTTGATTTAGGGAGAAACGAGGCAGTCATCAGGAGAGATGAATTAATTCCAAGAGAATCCTATCGTAGTGGTGACAGAGTGTTAGCATATATTCTTGATGTTAGGAGAGAATTACGAGGACCGCAAATATTCCTCTCGCGAACAAATAATCAATTCATGGCAAAATTATTCATGCAAGAGGTTCCTGAAATCTATGATGGTATTGTAGAAATTATTTCTGTTGCACGAGACCCTGGTAGCCGTGCAAAAATTGCAGTTTACACCTCAGATAATTCAATAGATCCTGTTGGGGCTTGTGTTGGAATGAGAGGAAGTCGAGTGCAATCCGTTGTGAACGAGTTGCAAGGAGAAAAAATAGATATCGTAAAATGGAACCCTGATGTTGCATCTTTTGTAATAAGTTCTCTTGCTCCCGCAGAAGCAACAAAAGTTGTTTTAGATGAAGATATTGAGAGGATAGAAGTTGTTGTTCCTGATGATCACCTATCACTCGCAATTGGTAGAAGAGGTCAAAATGTTAGATTGGCCAGCCAACTGACAAAATGGGATATTGATATATTAACAGAAGCTGAGGAGTCTGAAAGAAGACAGAATGAGTTTAAAGAAAAAAGCCAAATATTCATAGAAGCACTCGATGTTGATGAAGTAATCGCGCAATTATTAGTTTCAGAAGGCTTCATGTCTGTCGAAGATTTGATATATGTTGAAACATCCGAAATTTCATCAATTGAAGGCTTTGATGAAGATACCGCTATCGAGATACAATCTCGTGCAAAAACTTTTATGGAACAAGAAAAACATAAGCAAGAACAAAGAAGAAAAGATCTTGGCGTTAGTGATGAATTAGTCCAGATTGAGGGAATGACTACAAACATGCTTGTAGCACTTGGTGAAAACAATATTAAGTCATTAGACGATTTTGCAGGATTCTCAACAGATGAATTATATGGTTGGATTGAAAAAACTGAATTGGGTAGTAAAAAACAAGACGGACTATTCTCAAGTTTCGATTTGAATCGTGATCAAGTAGAAAAGATGATTCTTGACTCAAGATTAAAGCTTGGCTGGATTGGAAATGAAGACTTATCTGAAGAAACTGAAGCAAATGTGCCTGAAGATGTCTCCGAAGAGAAAAAAGTTGATATATCTGAGAAACTTGCAAATGCTAGAATACTTAAATAAATAATATGAACTTGGCTTGTTAGATGACAGAAGATAAAAACAAAAAAGATACTGTAGAAACAACTACAAAAAAAACCTTAAGCCTTAAGTCTGGGATTAATCCATCTCAAATTAGGTCAGGATTTAGTACTAATCGTTCAAATACTGTTGTCGTGGAAACAAAGAGAAAAAGAATCAACAGAAATATTGAAAATATAAAATCTGATAAATTTGATAATAAAGATCTTACAAATCAAGAAATAGATGCCAGAAATCAAGCAATACTTGATGCAAAAAATAATCCTTCCGTACCAAAGCCCGAGAATTATATTAAAATTGAGAAAGAGAAAGTTACTACTGAAGGAAATCCTGAAATAAAATCCAATGAAAAAATAAAAGAGCAACTTTCTCAGGATGAGCTATTTCTATTACAAGAAAATGAAAATAATAAAAAAATTAAAAAAACATCAGATGCCGATGATACAGAAATATTGAAGGAATTAGAAGAAGATGTAGAAGATAAAAAGGCTCCAAATAAATTTACAAGATTCAGGAGCCAAGAAGAAAGACGGCAAACAAAACTTACTGTTACAACTGCTTTAGATGATACTCCTCGACAAAGATCTTTGGCATCTATCAGAAGAAGACGTGAAAGGGAGAGAAGACAACACTCAACTCCAATGCAAACACAAAAAATTAGCCGTGAGATTATACTTCCTGAAGTAATCACAATCCAAGAATTAGCAAATAGAATGGCAGAGAGAGCCGTTGATGTAATTAAACTACTCATGAAACAAGGACAAATGAGTAAAATAACAGATATCATTGATGCGGATACCGCTCAGTTAATAGCAGAAGAATTAGGTCACACAGTAAAAAGAGTGTCAGAAGCTGATGTGGAAGAGGGACTTGAAGGCATTGAAGATAACGAAGAAGATTTAGTTTTAAGACCACCTGTAGTGACAATTATGGGACATGTTGATCACGGTAAAACTAGTCTTCTTGATGCGCTTAGAGAAACAAGTGTAGTATCCAATGAAGCAGGTGGGATTACTCAACACATTGGGGCATATCAACTTCGAACAGAAGGCGAGAAGCCCATCACTTTTATCGATACCCCTGGTCACGCAGCATTCACATCAATGAGATCCAGAGGTGCTAAGGTCACAGATCTTGTTGTAATAGTTGTAGCTGCAAATGATGGCGTCATGCCACAAACAATCGAAGCAATAAATCACTCTAAAGAAGCAAATGTACCAATTATAGTTGCAATAAATAAGATCGATCTTGAAGGGGCAGACCCAAATAGAGTTAGAAATGAATTATTAACACATGAAATAATTGTTGAGTCCTTAGGTGGGGATACTCTTGAGGTTGAAGTTTCCGCAACTAAAAAAATCAATTTAGATAAACTTCTTGAAACTATTTTACTACAATCAGAAATACTTGATCTCAAGGCCAATCCGAATAGAACCGCAGATGGTGTCGTGATCGAGTCATCATTAGACAAAGGAAAAGGTCCTATTGCAACTGTACTAGTACAAAGGGGAACATTAAATATTGGAGATATTGTTCTGCTTGGTTCCACTTGGGGAAAAGTGAGAGCTTTATCAGATGACAATGGGCACCCAATAACAGAAGCACTACCATCAGTTCCAACAGAAATCCTTGGATTAAATAGTGTTCCAGAGGCAGGTGATAAATTTACTGTTGTCAATAGTGAATCCAGAGCGCGCGAAATTACAGAATATAGACAAAGAAAAACAAAGAATTTCTCTTCTGGAATGGTAAACAAATTAACTCTTGAAAATATGATGGGACAAATAAAAGAGAAAAATCTAAAAGAATTACCTATTTTAATTAAAGGTGATACTCAGGGTTCCATTGAGGCTATTAGTGCATCATTAAATGAACTTGGTTCAGATGAAGTAACTGTTAGATTAGTTCATACTGCTGTCGGTGCTGTATCAGAAACTGACGTCACACTAGCTGCCGCTTCAGGTGCACTTTTGATCGCATTTAATGTAAGGCCAAATGCTAATGCGAAACAACAAGCTCAAAAAGATGAAATTGAAATTAGGCAATATTCAATTATCTATAATATTATAGATGATATCAAATTAGCACTATCTGGACTTCTAGATCCAACAATCAATGAAAAAGTTATTGGAAATGCTGAAGTCAAAGAGGTGTTTTATATATCAAAAGTTGGCAAAGTTGCGGGTTGCGTCGTTACTGATGGAGTGGTTAAAAATAAAGAGAATTTGAGATTAATTCGTGATAATATAGTAATTCATGAAGGTAAACTCTCCACATTAAAAAGATTCCAAGAAGAAGTAAAAGAAGTCCAGGTAAGTCAAGAGTGTGGTATTGCTTTCCAAAACTATCAAGATCTTAAATCCGGTGATATAATAGAATGTTATGAGGTTGAAACAATAGAGAGATCTCTTTAAAATGCTTAAGAGCAAAGTTCAAAAGAATACTTACAGCCAAAGACAACTCAAAGTTGGAGAATTGTTAAAAAAGTCCCTCGTAGAATTTTTTTATAAAGACAGTATTCACGATCTTAGTCTTATAAACACATCAATTACAATCACTCAAGTCACATTGAGTCCAGATTTGAAGCAAGCAACCGCATATGTAATGCCTCTTGGAGGTAATAATTCAGAAGAAATTGTAACAGCACTTAACAGAAACTCTAAATATATCAGAGGACAAATAGCAGCTAATTTATCTCTTAAATATACACCCTATATCCTCTATAAAGAGGATATATCTTTTGAATATGCATCCAATATTGATCGCTTGTTGGCTAAAACATCAAATAATTAATTACTTTATTGGTAATTTCATATGCCAAGAAATAAGATTAATATAATAAATGGTTGGATTAATATTTTCAAAACTGAGGGTATGACATCAAATAATATAATAAGTGATTTAAAAAAAATATTTAAAGATCATAAGATTGGTCATGCTGGTACACTTGACCCGATGGCAACAGGCGTACTTCCAATAGCAATAGGTGAAGCAACAAAGACAGTTCCCTATATTCATAAGAAAAACAAGACATATAAATTTAATATCAAATTTGGTATTTCCACTGACACTGATGACTCAATGGGTAAGATAATTGAGACTTCAAATCATATACCAAATATCAACGATGTTACTCAATTTCTTCTTACCTATACTGGCTATATAAATCAGGTCCCACCTCTGTATTCTGCAAAAAAAATTAACGGCGTGCGTGCTTATGCACTGGCCAGGGCTGGAGCTAAACCTGACATGAAAAAAAAATCAAAAATCATCTATATCGATAAGTTCGAATTAATCAAAAAAATATCCGAAACTGAATACTCATTTATTGTCAGATGTGGAACAGGTACATATATTAGATCAATATCAAAAGATATGAGGCTTAGTCTTAATTGCTGTTGTCATGTAACAAAAATAGAACGAACTAATTATGGGCCCTTCAACTTAGAAAATATTTTATCTATTGATAGACTTATACAACAAAACCATGATATAGATAATTTGATTAAGATTGTTGAACCGATTGAGACTGTGCTGGACGACATCCTGGCAGTTAAGGTCAATAATTATGACGCCAGCAAATTAAAAAATGGTATGTATATCAATCGAAATATTGATAGTGAATACCCCTTTTCTGGTGAAGTCTATGCTACTTGTGGAGAAAAAATTGTAGCTATTTGCAAATATGCTAATGGGCAAATTCAACCACAAAAAGTTTTTAATTTGCAATAAATTTGAATACTAAATAAAGGAGAATATGATGTCGATTACAAAAGAAACAAAAAAAAATCTTATTGATAAATACGCAAGAGTAGACGGTGACACTGGTTCACCTGAAGTTCAAATAGCAATATTAACCGAACGAATTGTTAACCTAACAGAACACTTTAAAACTCATAAGAAAGATAACCACTCAAGAACTGGACTACTGAAACTCGTAAGCCAGAGACGTAAACAGTTAGACTATTTAAAGTTAAAAAACGAAGCAAAATATAGAGAAATAATCAAAGATTTGGGAATAAGAAGATAGAAAAATAGATTGGAAAAGAATGTTTAATATACAAAAAGAAGAAATTACTTGGGGTGGTAGAAATCTCAAGATCGAGACAGGAAAAGTAGCAAGACAGGCAGATGGAGCAGTGATTGTAACATATGGAGGCACATCCGTTATTGCAACTGTTTGTGCAGAAAAGAAGCCTAAGTCAGGAATTGATTTTTTTCCACTCACAGTAAATTACCAAGAAAAATCATATGCATCTGGTAAAATACCAGGCGGATATTTCAAGCGTGAAGGACGCCCTACAGAAAGAGAAACCCTGATTTCCAGACTTATAGATAGACCTATCCGCCCGCTATTTGTAAAAGAATTTAAAAATGAAACACAAGTGATTGCTACAGTGTTAACATATGATCATGAAAATGATGCTGATATCGTTGCTATGATAGCGTGTTCTGCTGCTTTGACTATATCTGGCATTCCTTTTAAAGGTCCTATTGGTGCTGCAAAAGTTGGTTATAATAATAACGAATTCATATTAAACCCAACTACCAGTGAAATGCAGGACTCAAACCTTGATCTCATTGTTGCAGGAACCAAAAATGCAATATTAATGATTGAGTCTGAAGCATCAGAATTGAGTGAAAAGATAATGTTAGAAGCGGTTATGTTTGCTCATGGGGGCATGCAAGATGTCATTGAAATGATCAAAAATCTTGCAAGAAAATGTGCTAAAGATCCAATGGAAATTGAATTAAAAGATCATTCAGCAATGGAAAACTTTATAACAAAAGTTGCAAAAGTTAAATTAGAAGATGCATTCAAAATCATTGATAAACAGGAAAGATACAAAGAAGTTACAAAAACTAAAGATTTTGTTTTTGAAGAACTATCAAAAGAGTATGGCGAAGATCTTGATGATATTGCGGCTTCAGATATCTTCAAAAATATAGAGAGTAATATTGTCCGAACTCTCATATTGAAAGACTCAAAAAGAATTGATGGAAGAGGTTTGGCAGATATTAGACCAATATCAGTTGAAGTTGGTACTCTTGCTCAAACACATGGTTCATCACTTTTTACCAGAGGTGAAACACAAGCATTAGTTGTAACAACTCTAGGAACAGCTGAAGATGAACAATACATTGACTCGCTAGATGGCACTAAAAAAGAAAATTTTCTATTACATTACAACTTTCCTCCATATTCTGTGGGCGAAGTTGGAAGAATTGGCGCAACAGGTAGGAGAGAAGTCGGTCATGGAAAGCTTGCATGGCGAGCCATTCATCCGTTACTTCCAAGTAAAGATGAATTTCCTTACACCATCAGAATAGTATCAGAAATAACTGAGTCAAACGGATCCTCTTCAATGGCAAGCGTATGCGGCGCATCATTATCCCTGATGGATGCAGGTGTCCCAATAAGGGAACCAATAGCTGGTATTGCGATGGGCTTGATTCTAGAGGGAAAAGATTATGCAGTCCTGTCTGATATTATTGGAGATGAGGATCATCTCGGTGATATGGACTTCAAGGTTGCAGGTACCAGCAAAGGAATTACTACTCTTCAGATGGATATAAAAATAGCTGGCATTACAAAAGAAATCATGAAAAAAGCTCTTGATCAAGCTAAAGATGGAAGAAAACATATTCTATCTGAAATGCAAAAAGCCATAAAAACATCCAGAAATGATGTCGCTGATAATGCTCCAAGAATTGTTACAATGAACATACCTGTAGATAAAATAAAAGACGTAATTGGTTCAGGTGGTAAAGTTATTAAAGAAATGGTTGAGCAGACAGGCGCAAAAATAAGTGTTGAAGACTCTGGGGTTATAACAATTGCGTCAGCTGACAAGAACGCAATTGAAATGGCAAAGGAAAAAATTCATATGATTGTAGATGAACCGGAAGTCGGAGAAATCTATAAAGGTAAAATCGTTAAGATTGTTGATTTTGGTGCTTTTGTTAATTTCTTTGGTCCTAGAGATGGATTGGTGCATATTTCACAACTAAGCAATGAAAGAACATCACAAGTGACAGATGTTGTTAACGAAAATGAAGAAGTGTATGTAAAACTAATTGGCTTCGACGACAGAGGAAAAGCAAGATTGTCAATGAAAGGGCTTGATCAAAAAACAGGTCTTGAAGTAAAAGGTGAGACATCAACTGATGATGAGGTTAAACCTAAGAGAAGTAGAAAAAAGAAAAAGGATTAAAATATAATTTAAAACTAATCCTGGCTATTGTATATCGTTTTATCTTGAAGCATCTCAGGACGTGGAGTAGATATGATGTTGTAACCAGAATCGACATAATGCACCTCACCCGTAACACCTGAAGAAAGGTCGCTTAGGAGATATATCGATGCACCACCAATTTCATCAAGTGTGATGGTCCTCCTTAAGGGTGAATGTCTTTTTTGAAAATTATACATTGCTCTTGCATCTGTAATACCCCCACCTGCTAATGTTCTCATAGGTCCTGCAGATATTGCATTTACTCTGATACCTCTTTCACCAAAATCTGAGGCAAGATATCTAACTGAGGACTCCAATCCTGCTTTTGCAATTCCCATCACATTATAATTTGGCATTACTTTATTAGCACCATCAAATGTTAATGTTAGAATTGATCCTTTATTATTCATAATTTTTTGTGCTTCTCTTGCTATCTCTGTGAGTGAATAACATGATATTAGCATTGTTTTTATAAAATTTTCTTTAGTTGTCTGATAATAATGACCCTTAAGTTGGCTTTTATCTGAAAATGCAATAGCATGAACAAGAAAATCGATTTGACCCCATTTTTTACCAATTTTATAAAAAAAATCTATCACTTGCTCACTAGACTCCACGTCACAAGGAAGTACTAAATTTGATCCCAACTCCTCAGCAAGAGGTTCAACTCTTTTCTTTAATGTTTCTGTTTGATATGAAAATGCGATATCAGCACCTGCTGCGAATAATGATCTCGCAATACCCCATGCAATTGAATGATCATTTGCGACACCCATCACAACACCCCTCTTTCCCTTCATGAGAGATAAATTTAAATTTGAGCTAATTTTTATGTCATTCATTTAATGAACTTTCTGAAATACTAAACAAGCATTTGTTCCACCAAAGCCAAAAGCATTGGACATAACAAAATTTAATTCTTTATTTTCCTGTCTTTCAAGGGCTATTGGAATATCTTCAAAATTTGAGTCTAACTCATCAATATTAGCAGATTTGCAAATGAAATTATTCTCCATCATTATGAGAGAGAATATAGCTTCGTGAGCACCAGCTGCACCTAATGAATGCCCGCTCAAAGATTTTGTTGCAGAGATTACAGGTACATTTTTGCCAAAGAAATTCTTAATCGCATTAGCCTCAATTATATCACCTTGGGGCGTTGATGTTGCATGTGGGTTAATATAGTCAATATTTTCTTTCACATCTGAAGTTGCTAATTTCATCGCCCTCTCTGCACCTTCGCCAGATAGCAATACCATATCATTACCATCTGATGTAGAACCATAACCAACTATTTCTGCATATATCTTGGCTCCACGTGCTTTTGCGTGTTCAAATTCTTCTAAAATTAGAATACCAGCGCCACCAGCAATTACAAATCCATCCCGGTTTAAATCATAAGCTCGACTAGCCCTATGCGGTTCGTCATTAAAATTTGATGACATCGCACCCATCGCATCAAATGTAACAGATAGCGTCCAATCGAGTTCTTCCCCTCCACCAGCAATCATTACATCCTGATTTCCCCACTTAATTAGTTCGTATGAGCTTCCTATGCAATTATTTGAAGTTGCACAGGCTGATGAAATAGAATAGTTAACACCTTTAATTCCCAAATACGTTGATAACGTTGCAGAAGCCATTGAACACATTGCTTTTGGTACAACAAATGGCCCTACATGTTTTGCGCCCCGTTCCCTTGTTTGATCAGCAGCCTTGACTATTGCTCTAGTTGATGGTCCACCAGTCCCAACTATCAGTCCTGTTCTTTCATTTGAAACTTCCCCCTCTGAGAGTCCAGCATCTGCTATTGCCTGCTCGGCTGATATATATGCCCATGCGGATCCATCAGCCAAAAAACGAAGCTTTCTTCTATCAATGTATTTTTCTAATTCAATTGTTGGGTTACCATATACTTGTGATTTAAATCCATAACTTCCATAGTCAACAGCTTTTGTAATACCAGGTTTGCATTCAAAAAGAGATTCCTTAACATCGTCAACGTTATTACCTATACTGGAGATAATCCCCATCCCCGTTACTACAACTCTGCGCAAAACTTATCTCCCTTTAATTTTCAAATAGACCAACTTTAAGCCCCTCTGCAGAATAAACTTTTTCACTATCTGCATAGAGTTCTCCGTCGGCTACACCTAAAGTTAGGTTTCTTGTAACTAACTTTTTAATATTAACTTTATATTCTATGTGTTTAATAGAAGGGTCAATCATTCCAAAAAATTTTACTTCACCCACTCCTAATGCTCTTCCTTTTCCTGGTCTTCCAAGCCAACCTAGATAAAATCCCAACAACTGCCATAGTGCATCAAGACCTAAACATCCTGGCATAACAGGATCATTTTGAAAATGGCAATCAAAAAACCATAAATCGTCTTTTATTTCCATCTCAGCTACTATCTGCCCTTTTGAAAAAATTCCACCCTCTTGACTTATGTGTGATATTTTATCAAACATTAACATTGGAGGCATAGGTAACTTAGCATTTCCAGGGCCAAATAATTTTCCTTCAGCACATTCAATCAAATCATTATAATTAAACGAGGACTTATTAAAATTAGACATACAAAATTCAATAATTTACATTAATATTATTCTATTATAAGTTAGATAAAACTAATTTTAATATATATCATTAATTTTTAAATGCAAAACCAAACATCAGATACAAAGCCTCTTATGAATAAGATATGTATAATGGGAATGCTTAGGAGAGCTGACATTAAATTAACCAAACAAAGAGTCTCTCTCGCTAGTCTACTATTTAACTTTAAAAGCGGTCATTTTACTGCTGAAGATCTTCATGACGAAACAAAAATTAAAAATCTAAAAATATCTCTTGCAACAGTTTATAATACACTTAACCATTTTTCACAAAATGGACTAATAAAAACATTACAACTGGACAATCAAAAAACATATTACGACCGCAATACTAAAAATCATTACCATGTTGTGAATGAAAAAGAAATAGAAGATATATCAACTGATGCAGTCAAAATTAATTTAGATAATTATGAAGTCCCAGAAGGGAAAAAAATTAAATCAATAGATCTTGTTATAACCCTATCGGATAAATAGAAAGATTCCGATTATTTAGTTAGATAAATTTCTTCATTTCTATAAACACCATAAATCAGATCTTGAGATATCCAGCCTGTTCTATCACCTACGCTTACATTACAATTAATACCATCACATTGGATTATTTTAACTATCACTCCCGGTTCTAACTTTGTTTTAACTTTTTGGGTGTCTTTTGCAGTATATAAATCGTGGTAAATATCAATTTCCTTATTAACTTCCCAAGGGGCTATAATGCCAGTTCTATTTGATGAAATAAGGGTATTTTTTACCCACCCAATATTAGCGTCAAAATCTCTTATCTTACTCCATCCACTTACATCCTCTAGTATTTCAATCGGGATCGATCTTTTATTGTATGTCCAAATAATACTATGTTCTAAAGAAGGACCTAATCTAACATTCGTCTTTGTTGACCTTAGACTTTTGAAGTTGTAGTCACTATTATTTACTTTTGTGATTTCACTTGATGAGTTTACAATAACTTCTTCATACTCTTTAAATGCATTTTGAAAAGTCTTGGCTGCAAAAAAAATAACACTCAAAATGATTATGAAAATAATTATTACTTTATTTAATATATAATTCTTAATGACCATCATATACAAATGTCTCAAACTTATTATTAAGTATGTCAACTACTAATAATTTCCCTACTAATGTATTTTCAAAACCCAAGCTTATTTTGATGGCCTCACCACCCATAATAGTTCCAACAAGAGTAGTGGTTATAGATAATATTCCCAGGTCTGCACATGTTTCTTGATTATCTTCTAATGTTTCCTCATCAAATAAGTCTCTAATCTTTGGGTATTTAAGTTCACTGATTGATGGTAAAATTGATGTAATCTGTCCTTCGAATGCCCTTACACTGCCAAATATGTAGGGTTTTTTAAGTTCTTGACATAAATCAGCAACTCTAAATCTAGTATTAAAATTATCTGTGCAGTCTACAATCATGTCATATTTACTTATGATATCTTTAAACCCCCTATCCTTGGCGTCGATTTGATAAGTATTAACTAATATATTTGGGTTTAATTGGCTCACAAATGTTTTAGCGCTATCTACTTTCGGAAAACCTACGCTATTTACATTATGTATAAACTGTCTTTGTAAATTTGAAACATCTACTTTATCAAAATCGACTATACCTATGCAACCGACCCCAACACTTGACAAATGCATTATAACCGGCGCTCCTAAGCCCCCAGCTCCAATAACTATTATTTTAGTATTTTTTAATTTTAATTGACCAGGACCACCTATATTCTTTATGAGAATTTGCTTTGAATATCTCTTAAGTTCCTCTTCATTTAATTTAGCTGTAACTGACATATAAAATCAAAAACCTATAGACCTGTAGATCCAAAGCCACCGTCGTTTCTTGATGTTTCTGTTAAAAATTCGATTTCTTCTATTTTAACTTTCTCATATTTTGAAATAATCATTTGGGCGATTCTATCTCCATTTTTTACAATAAAATCCTCATGTCCGTGATTTATCAAAATGATTTTAATTTCACCCCTATAATCATTATCAATTGTTCCAGGAGAATTTAAAACTGTTACTCCATATTTGTATGCCAAGCCTGACCTTGGTCTGATTTGGGCTTCACAGCCATCCGGTAACTCTATTGTTATGCCTGTTGGGATTATTTCCCATTTATTAGGTTTAATAGTAATTTGCTGGGTATCTTGCTCTAAATTAGCAACCAAATCAAGACCTGACGAACCTGGTGTCTGATATTGTGGAAGATTGATAGTTTCTCGATTTGATTTTTTATAAATTTTAAGTTTATTTTTCATAAATCATTCAAAATATTCTGATATCAAATTAGATAACTTATTTGCAACATCCATCTTTGACATTTTCTTCCAATTCTCTGTATTTGATTTATTGAAAAAAACTATAGTATTATTGTCACCATTAAAAACCTTGTTTTTCTGAGATACATTATTAGCAAGCAGCCAATCGATGTTTACTGTTTCTAACTTCTTTTTAGCATTCTCAATCAAATTTTCTGTTTCTGCAGCAAATCCAATTGCAAGTTGTGGCTTTGTATTTGGATTATTTACAATAGTTTTTATAATATTTATGTTTTCAGTTAATTCTAAACTTGGAACATTTCTATCTTTCTTTATCTTTTGATTGGAATAATTCTTTACTTTCCAATCTGCAACTGCAGCTGCAAATATCCCAATATCAGCAGGTGATAGACTCTGGACAGCATCGAGCATTTCTTTGGCTGTATTGATTTTGATGCACTTAACACCGTCCGGAATTGTTTCATTTGATGGACCACTTATCAATGTTGTCTTTGCACCAAATTGTGTTAATGAAGCAGCAATAGCATAGCCTTGCTTGCCTGAAGAATTATTTGTAATATATCTCACTGGATCTATTGGTTCGATTGTTGGCCCTGCTGTAACAAATGCAGTCTTATTTTTAAGTTTTGTTCTTTTTTGAAAAAACTCGAAAATATACCCAAGTATATCTGTAGGCTCTTCCATTCTACCCATACCATTTTCACCACACGCAGTTTCTCCGTGAGAGGGTCCAAAGACATAAATGCCATTCTCTCTAATTTTTTTTATATTATTTTTTGTAATTGCATTTTGATACATCTGAGGGTTCATGGCTGGAACAATAATTATTGGTTTGTTCGATGCCAATAATGTCGTAGAAGCAAGATCATCTGCTATTCCATTAGCCATTTTAGCAATAATATTAGCTGTGGCAGGTGCCACAAGAAGTAAATCCATACTTCGTGATAAATTTATGTGCCCCATATGTAGTTCACTATGGTAATCAAATAAATTTGTATGAACTGAACTTTGAGCTAACTGAGAAACAGTAAGTTCTGTAACAAATTCCTTGGCAGATTGTGTTAGAATTACATGCACATTAGATNCTGACTTTTTTAATAATCTAATAAGTTCAAGACTCTTATATGCCGCGATCCCACCACTTATAACTAGTAGTATATTTTTACCTTTGAGGTTTAACATCTATTAATCCATTACAATTATAATTGAGCTTAACAAAATAAAGAGTGTTATAATCCAAAAAAATGATTTCATAAAGAAATTTTGTTTCTCTCTATTTTTATCTTTTGCATCCATTATTTTGTAAAAATTCTCATTAGCAATTCTTGCGGTATGAACTAATTCCGGTAGATCATTTATTGCTGAACCAAATTTTGAAATATCCTCGATGGTTTTTTTAATTTTTTTCTCAGGCGAAATTTTTTCTTCCATCCATTTTGAAACAACCGGTTTAGCAATATCCCACATATTTAAATCAGGATCTAAATCTCTTGCAACTCCTTCAGTNACAACCATTGTTTTTTGTAATAACAACAATTCTGGCCTTGTTTCCATTTTAAATTGTTCGGTTACCTCAAAAAGTTGAGTTAAAACATTTGCCATAGATATATCATTGGCTTTTTTACCTGTTAACGGTTCCCCAATTGCCCTTAGTGCTTGACTGAACTCATCAAGCCTTTGATCTTTTGGAACATAGCCTGCTTCAAAGTGAATTTCTGCTGCCCTTTTGTAATTCTTTGTTATCAATCCCCATAATATTTCAGCTAGAAAATTCTGTTCTTTTTCTCCTAGCCTCCCCATAATTCCAAAGTCAAGAATAACTAGTTTACCATCTTTATTAACTAACAAATTACCCTGATGCATGTCAGCATGAAAAAATCCGTTCCTTAACGCTTGTGTTAAAAATGATTGTATCACAATTCGTGCAAGTTCTTTCAGATTGAAACCGTTTTTAATCAATAGATCTCTATCTTTTATTGAAATTCCATCTATCCACTCTATTGTCAGTATTTTTTTTGTGGTTTTCTCCCAAAATATCCTTGGCACAACATATTCATCATCAGCTTGCATGTTATTACTAATTTCTGATATTGCAGCTGCTTCAAATCTTAAATCCATCTCCATTTGAACTGATCTTTGCATCGTGGATATTGAGTCTTTAAATTTTAATCTTTTCAATTCAGGATTAATCTTTTCAAAAAGATCTGCTAAAAAATAAAAATATTCAAAATCTTTTTTAAATTTTTGCTCAACGCTTGGTCTTAGAATTTTTATAGCAACTTTTTGTTCCTTATTAATAAGACCTTTATGAACTTGTGCAATCGAGGCAGCTGCAATTGCATCATCGAAGACATCATATACATCTTCAACTTTGGTATTAAATTCATTCTCAATAATTCCAATTGAGATATCCTTATTAAAAGTTNGNAGATTATCTTGCAAAAATGAGAGCTCCTTTGCTTNCTCTCTTCCAATAATATCAGGGCGAGTAGCAAGAAATTGCCCTAATTTTATATATGANGGCCCAAGGNTTTCTAAAACATCCGAAAATATTTTATTTTTTTTTCTTTTCCCTTGGAATATTCTTATAAGAATTGAATTTTTTTCCTCAGGAAAAAATTTTTCTGGTAACTCACAATTATAAAATAATATTCCAAGTTTGATGGTTTGATATATATTTGAAAAATATTTCATTTACGTATCTTTATATTTTCCAACCAGAATGTATGGCTGCTATTCCTCCAGACAAATTTATAAATTTTGGTCTAGTAAATCCTGCTTGACTTATCATCTCAATAAATTCTTCCTGTCGAGGGAATCTATTTATGCTTTCTACCAGATATTGATATGAGTCTCTATCATTTGCTATAATATAACCAATTTCTGGTATTATATTCTTTGAATAAAATTCATAAAGATTATTTATCATAGGAATTTCCACTTTCGAAAATTCAAGACAAAAAAATTTCCCTCCATGTTTTAATACCCTTAATATCTCAGATAAAGCATTCTCAATTGAAGCAACATTTCTTATTCCAAATGCTATACTGACTGTATCTGTAGAATTATCTTCTAAAGGTATTTTTTCTGCGTCAGAGACTATAAACTGAATATTATCTTTGTGNTTGGCATATTCTTTCCTTTTCATAGCTTGATTCAACATATTTTCATTAATGTCCATCATATAAATGGATGTATTCTCATTTTTTTTCTTTAATATTTTGTAGCCAATATCCCCTGTACCAGACGCTAAATCTAGGTGAGAAAAACTGCGTGTACTGCTTCTAAGTCCTAAGATAGAATTTACTAGTATGTCTTTCCATATTCTGTGTGTTCCGATTGATAAAACATCGTTCATAATATCGTACTTTTCTGCAACTGAATTAAAAACACCCTTTACATTATTGATTTTTTTTTCCTTAGTAACCTCTAAATTACCAAAAAAGTATTTATTATTATTTGACATTACTTGTTTTTCAATTTTTTCTATATTAGTTTCTATATTTATATTTAAAGATGCCTGAATTACCTGAAGTTGAAATTATAAAGAATAACTTATCCGAATATATGATCGGTAATGAGTTTATTTCAATTAAAATAAACACAAGCAAACTAAGATACAAAATACCACATAATTTTGATGAAACTATTAAAAATTCAAAAGTAATTAAAATTGAACGTATTGCAAAGTATATTATAATTTATCTAAGCAATGAGTTTAAAATATTAGTTCACCTTGGTATGACGGGAAACTTTCTTATTTCCACTCAAAAAACCCATTCTTTAGGCAATGGACCAGGTAAACATATTCATCTAAAATTTTTCATGACAAATAATGTTATAATAAACTATCATGACATCAGAAAATTTGGTTTCTTTAAAATAATATATCCTGATAACTTAGTTTTAGAAAATCTAAAGAAGAATGTTGGTATTGATGCATTAAGTAGTAAATTTAATACGAAATATCTAATGTATAAATTAAAAAATAGAACAGGAAATATAAAAACATCTTTGCTAAATCAAAGTATTGTTGGGGGGATTGGAAATATTTATGCTTCAGAATCACTATTCAGAGCAAAAATATCTCCACTCACAATTTCAAAAAACTTAGCCAACGATAAAAAGAAAATCACCAAGCTAATTTCAGCAATTAAATATATTTTAGCTGATGCAATTAATGTTGGTGGCTCTACTATTAAAAATCATACAAATATAAAAGGAGAAAGTGGCTATTTTCAATACAAGTTTAATGTATATAATAGAGAACAAATGAAATGTAAGAGATTGGGATGTAATTCTCTAATTTTAAAGATCAATCAGTCTGGGAGATCCACCTTTTATTGCGAGTCTTGCCAAAAATGAAAAATAATGAATATCAAAAATATAATAGTAAGCGAAATTAATAATAGTATAAAGTTAATCCAGCTTAATAGATCTAAGCAATACAACGCATTGAATAAAGAATTATCAGATGAATTGGTCTTTGTTTTAGAGCAAGCAGATAACAATCCTAGGATAAAATGTATAATATTAACCGGGGAAAAAACTTTTTCCTCTGGAGCTGATATTAATGAATTAGCAACCAATCCAAAATATACAGAAGTTTGGGAAAAAATTGATAAAATAAAAAAACCTATATTAGCAGCGGTGGATGGGATTGCATTTGGAGGTGGNTGTGANCTATTAATGATGTGTGATATCATAATTTCTAGCGAAGACGCAAAATTTTCTCAACCAGAAATCAATTTAGGTATCATATGCGGAGGTGGAGCAACACAGAGATTGCCTCGAATTATTGGAAGAAATAATGCAATGGAGATTTGCCTAACTGGAAGAATTTTCTCAGCTCAAGAGGCAAAAGAACTTGGCCTTGTGAATAGAATTACTAATAAAGATAATTTAATGGAGTTAACAAAAAAAATTGCGCATGAAATTGCACAAAAACCCCTTGGCTCCATTATTAAAACAAAAAAATTAATTAAAAAAAGTTATTTTGTCAGCATTGTTGATGGACTAAGTGATGAAAAGAAACTTTTTTATGATCTACTTAACTCGGAAGATGGTAAAGAAGGTTTAAGTGCTTTCCTAGAAAAAAGGAAACCTAATTTTAAAATTATTAAATAATTGAGTTGACTGAGTTCCATTGTATCTCTATATACTCTATATATTCATTATTATTGAATAGGAAAATAATAAATGGCAAATACAAAATCTGCAAAAAAAATGGTACGCAAAATCGAACGTCGCACTCAAATAAATAGAATGCGTAGAAGTATGGTTAGAACGTCTGTTAAGAAAGCGGAAGCATTAATTGAAACTGGTGACAAAGATAATGCAAAAATTGCATTAGTTGCTGCAGAAAGACAATTAATGAGAGGTGCTCAAAAGGGTGCCTTTAACAAAAAGATGGCATCTCGTAAAATCTCCCGTCTTAATAAAAAACTTATAAACGCATAATTCAATCAAATTTAGATATTTATAGCCTTTAAAATTAATGNTTGGGAGGGATCTCATCTTTAATATTAATCCNCGGATATTATAAATATTAAATTTTTGTTACATATAGATTTTTTAAACAAAAAAAATTAATAAATTCAATAGTTTATATAAAATTTGTTAAAAGCAACTTGTCGATACCAATAATCGAACCAGTTTAATTTTATAAAAAGTAAATTCTTTTTCTGATACATGACCGAATACCATGTGATCAACAATTATAAATTTATTATTATTCTACAGTTAGTTGTCAGTACAAATAGATATTTGCTTATAAGTTTTTTTACTAGATTTCTATTATTCAGTATACTGAATAATAAAAATTTGCCTTTCAAAAGAATTTGAATCTGCCTATATTAAATGAGTAATTTTGAATATTATCTTTTAAAAAAAGTAAATATTCTTTGGGGATTAAATCAAATGCAAATTGAAATACTAGATACTAACACACCCTATGCAGGAGATATTAATCCCAAGACAGCTTGGGACTTTCTTTCTGGCAATGCCCAAGCAATATTAGTAGACGTAAGAACCAAAGCAGAATTAAATTTTGTTGGGTTCCCAGATCTCTCTAAAATTAATAAATCCGCTCTAAATGTAGAACAACAATTTTTCCCTGGTGGAATTATCAATAATGATTTTGTTGAAACTCTTGAAAACAATCTTAATGAGATGAATTTGAGCAAAGATACACCAATACTATTCTTATGTCGCTCTGGTGCAAGAAGTGCTAAAGCTGCAACAATGATGGCCTCTAATGGCTGGACTNGGTGTTTCAATATTGCCTATGGTTTCGAGGGTGANCCAAATGAAAAACATCACCGCGCATATACTAACGGATGGAAATTTGAAGGGTTACCATGGATTCAATTATAAGCAATACAAAAAAACAAAACATCCATGATTGTTGGCAAAAAATAAGTAAAATATTACGCGCTCAACTCGGCGAAGACCTTTATAATAGTTGGTTTACAAGGTTAGAACCTCAGAGTCTAGAAAATGGGATTCTAACACTTACTGTTCCAACGTTATTTCTTAAAAGTTGGATAAAATCACGGTACAATGATAAAATATTATTACTATGGAAAAAAGAAATTCCGGATATTAGACAAATAGAGCTCAGAGTAAGAGCTCATGGAGAAAAATTAAGCAATAATCAAGATCTTAAAAATGGAGAAACTTCCTCAGAGAATTCTATAATTTCAAATCTGTATGAAAGTCAAGAAAATCCAACTCTAACAAGTAACAGTTCTCCTCTAGATAAAAGGTATACCTTCAACAACTTTGTAGTAGGAAGATCAAATGCCTTAGCACAAGCTGCTGCAATGAGAGTTTCACAGCCTCAAAAAAATATCCCTGTAGAATTTAATCCACTATACATTCATGGACCTGTTGGAACTGGGAAAACACATCTTTTAAATGCAATCGCATGGGAGTCAAAGGCAAGACATCCTGAAAGGAAAATATTATTTTTGTCAGCTGTGAGATTTATGAGCTCATTTGTTGAGGCTGTAAAATCAAAAGATACCATAAGTTTTAAAAAAATATTCTCTGATGTTGATCTATTGCTAATTGATGATATGCAGTTTCTTCAAGGGAAGTCAGTTCAACAAGAATTTTGTCATATATTTAATGCATTAGATACATCAAAGCATCAAATTGTTATTGCGGGTGACTCAGCTCCATCAAAATTAGAAATGCTTGATGATAGAATGAAATCACGATTATCAGGCGGTCTTGTTGCCCAAATTGGTCCAACAGATTTTGATATAAGAAGGGGAATACTAGAAAAGAAATTAGCTCAAACACTAAGGGGTAACACGAGAATAGAAATTTCTCCATCTGTTTTAGATTTTCTTGCAAGAAGAATTCAAAGCTCAGGGCGAGAATTAGAAGGAGCAATGAATAGAATTATTGCTGCACATAGTTTAAATAAAAGACCCATTACAGTAGAAGAAGCTGCATTATCAATTCAGGATTTAATCAGTGAAGAACAAAATAGGCAAATAATGATAGAAGATGTTCTCAGGACTATTAGTGGTCATTTTAATGTTACAAAACAAGATATATTATCTTCTAGGAGGCATAAGACAATAGTATATCCGAGGCAAATTGGAATGTACTTAGCAAAAGTTCTAACTACAAGATCACTTCCTGAAATAGGTAGAAAATTTGGCGGCAGAGATCATACAACTGTTCTTCATGCTGTTCGAAAAATAGAAAAGTTAATTCAAACTAATCCAAGTATTAAAGAGTCAATAACAACATTAGAAAATTCTCTAAAAGAATAAAAAATTTTTCTGTCAATTATTTGAATAATTATTGGTATAAATAAGAATAATTAAATATTCTGTAAGAATAATAATTGATAAATTCGAAAAATTATGGAAGTCACACTTCAGAAAAATAAACTGCTTCGAGCACTTAATCATGTTCAAAATGTTGTAGAACGTAGAAATACTATACCTATTTTAGCAAATATCCTGATAGTTGCAGAAGGATTGGGTTTAAANTTAATTGCAACAGATCTTGACATTGAGTTAATAGAAGAAGTTGAAGCCAAAATTGATAGTGGAGGAAGTCTTACTGCTCCAGCACACTTATTGTATGAAATNACAAGAAAATTACCTGAGGCAGCTGAAATAGTAATTTCCAAGGATGATAACCAAGATCACTTAACCGTTAAATCTGGCAAATCAAACTTTAAACTACAAACATTACCGCGTGCTGATTTCCCTGAAATATCAAATGATGAATATACGCATTCATTCAAATTAGTTAGTTCTGAACTCAATAGATTAATTGAAAAAACAAGATTTGCAATATCCAATGAAGANACTCGTTATTATCTAAATGGAATATTTTTTCATGAGTCAAATTCAGAAAATGATAATAATGGAATACCCACATTAAGAACAGTGTCAACTGATGGGCACAGACTCGCACAAGCTGAATTAACTTTACCAGAAGGTGCATCAGGAATGAATGGGATTATTATTCCAAGAAAAGCAATTTTTGAAATTCAGAAATTAACACAAGAAAATGAAGGTGATGTCGAAATTAAAGTTTCTGAGAATAAAGTAAAACTTATTTTCAATAATGTAGAGTTGACGTCAAAAGTAATAGATGGAAAATTCCCTGAATATCAGCGTGTAATTCCCTATAACAATAATAAAATAATGACAGTTAACACAGATATTTTAACAAAAGCGGTTGACAGGGTCGCCACGCTATCAAGCGAAAGAGGTAGGGCTGTAAAATTAGTGTTATCCGATAATAATCTAATATTATCTGTTACTAGCCCAGAAGCTGGTACGGCAATAGAAGAAATTAGTGTAGATTTTAAAGGTGAACAATTTGAAATTGGGTTTAATTCAAAATATCTAATGGATATATTGTCCCAATTAAGTGGAGAAAGTGTAAAACTTAATTTTTCTGAACCTAATTCTCCTTGTCTTGTTCTTGATCCATCTGATGAAGCAACACTTTATGTAATTATGCCAATGCGCGTTTAATAAATATTTCAAAAAAAAATAGCCTATTAACTTGTAGGAATAAATTTTAGCCCTATATATCAGATATAGGGAATATTTATAAGTACATTGCTAAATAAGGAGTAGGAAATGGCTAAAATAATAGGCATTGATTTAGGAACGACGAATTCATGTGTTGCTGTGATGGATGGAAAGGATCCTAAAGTAATAGAAAATTCAGAAGGTGTTAGAACCACACCCTCAATGGTTGCTTTTGGTGAAGACTCAGAGAGGACTACGGGGCTGCCCGCTAAACGACAAGCAGTAACCAATCCTGAAAATACTCTATTCGCTGTAAAAAGATTAATGGGTCGTAGGTTTGATGATCCTATGGTGAAAAAAGATAAAAACCTTGTTCCATATAATATTGTTAAAGCAGAAAATGGTGATGCATGGGTTGAAGCCAGATCAGAAAAATATTCACCTTCACAAATTTCAGCCTTTATACTTCAAAAAATGAAAGAAACTGCTGAAAGTTACCTTGGTGAGAACGTAATACAAGCGGTAATTACAGTACCTGCTTACTTTAATGATGCCCAAAGACAAGCTACAAAGGATGCAGGAAAAATTGCAGGCTTGGAGGTTTTAAGAATAATCAACGAACCAACTGCTGCAGCCCTCGCATATGGCTTAGACAGAAAAGATGGTCAGACAATTGCGGTATACGATCTAGGTGGTGGTACTTTCGATATTTCGATATTAGAAATCGGTGATGGTGTATTTGAGGTTAAATCAACAAATGGTGATACNTTCCTCGGTGGTGAAGATTTTGATGCAAGACTTGTTAATTACCTTGCTGATGAATTTAAAAAAGACCAAGGCGTTGATCTTTTGAAAGATAAACTAGCTCTGCAGAGATTAAAAGAAGCTGCTGAAAAAGCAAAGATTGAATTATCCTCCACAACGCAGACAGAAATAAATCTNCCTTTTATAACCGCAGATCAGTCAGGACCTAAACATCTAAACATCAAACTAACAAGAGCAAAATTTGAGACTCTTGTTGCTGATCTTATCGATAAGACTATAACTCCTTGTGAAAAGGCCTTAAAAGATGCGGGACTAAAAGCTGGTGAGATAGATGAAGTGGTAATGGTAGGTGGTATGTCACGTATGCCAAAGGTTCTGGAAAAAGTTCAAAATTTCTTTGGTAAGGAACCTCATAGAGGCGTAAACCCTGACGAAGTTGTTGCAATTGGTGCTGCAATACAAGCAGGTGTTCTTCAAGGTGATGTAAAAGATGTTTTATTGCTTGATGTCACACCATTATCCCTTGGTATAGAAACATTAGGTGGTGTTTTCACAAGATTAATTGATAGAAATACCACGATTCCTACAAAAAAAAGCCAGACTTTCTCAACCGCTGAAGACAATCAATCTGCTGTTACAATTAGAGTTTTTCAAGGTGAAAGAGAAATGGCTGCAGATAATAAACTTTTGGGTAATTTTGATCTTGTCGGCATTACCCCTGCACCAAGAGGAATACCTCAAATAGAAGTGACTTTTGATATTGACGCTAATGGCATTGTAAATGTTAAAGCTCTGGATAAAGCAACAAATAAAGAACAGTCTATAAAGATCCAAGCTTCTGGCGGTTTATCTGATGAAGATATTGAAAAGATGGTAAAAGATGCTGAAGCTCACGCAGAAGAAGATAAGGTCAAAAAAGAATTAATTGAAACAAAAAATCAAGCCGAGTCACTAATACATGGAACAGAAAAGAGTCTTAAAGAACATGGTGATAAAGTCAGCAATGATGATAAAAAATCAATTGAAGAAGCGATTAAACAACTAAAATCGTCTATTGAAAGCGATGATACATCAAAAATTGCCAAAGATCTTGAGGCATTAACTCAAGAAGCAATGAAATTAGGTGAAGCCATTTATAAAGCACAACAGAGTGAGGGTGAAAATAACCCAAATCAATCAGATAATGACGATGATACAATTGTTGATGCTGACTATGAAGAGGTTGATGAAGAGAAAAACTCTTAGAAACCCTTTTATTTTTGGAGACACACTAATATGGAAAAAAAAGATTATTATGAAATATTAGGTGTTGATAAAAGTTGTGATGACAAAACACTAAAAAGTTCTTTCAGAAAGTTAGCAAAAGAATACCATCCAGATCATAACGCTGGCAAGCCAGAAGCTGAAGCAAAGTTCAAAGAAATTTCTGAAGCGTATGAAAGACTTAAGAATCCGGAATCTAGAGCCGCATACGATAGATATGGTCATGCAGCATTTGATGGAGGT
Organism: Rhodobiaceae bacterium; assembly: GCA_002704755.1. Classification (GTDB taxonomy): domain Bacteria; phylum Pseudomonadota; class Alphaproteobacteria; order Rhizobiales; family TMED25; genus TMED25. Next base: position 32,034 of record PAHC01000008.1, on the reverse strand, counting down.
GGTGGTAGAGGCAACCACTCTGGTGGATTCGATGGTAATTTTTCATCCGCATTTTCAGATATTTTCAATGATTTCTTTGGTGATTTTTCAAATTCAACAAGGTCTAGAGAAACCTCCAATAGAGGTTCAGACTTAAGATATACTTTAGAGATTACACTCGAAGAAGCCTATAATGGTAAATCAGATACAATAAATGTCCCAATAAATACTGAATGTTCCGGTTGTAAAGGGAATGGTGGAGTAAATGGAGAGTCCCCAATAGTTTGCCCAAATTGCCAGGGGTCCGGAAAAACAAGAGCAAGCCAGGGTTTTTTTATGATTGAGAGAAGTTGCACGTCATGTAATGGTAGCGGCCAAATAGTTGTAAATCCATGTAAATCCTGTGGTGGTCAGGGAAGGGTAAAAAAACCTAAAAAACTAAGTATTAATATCCCTGCAGGGGTAGAAGATGGAAATAGAATAAGACTAAGCGGACAAGGAGAAGCTGGATTAAGAGGAGGGAGAACCGGAGATTTGTATATTTTTGTCTCAATAAAGCCGCATAAGCTTTTCCAGAGAGATGGTTCTGATTTATACTGTAATGTTCCCGTATCAATGGCTACAGCTGCCCTTGGTGGACAAATTGATATACCTACGATAGATGGTTCTAAACTAAGCGTAAGCATACCAGAAGGATCTCAAAATAATAAGCATCTTAGATTACGTGGAAAGGGTATGCCAATCCTGAGACAAAAAAATTTTGGTGATCTACATTTACAGATATCTGTTGAAACCCCAGTAAATCTGAATAAAAAACAAAAAAAGTTGCTTGAAGAGTTTCAAAATATATCAGATGAAAAAAATAACCCCGTAAGCGATGGTTTCTTTAAAAAATTAAGAGACTTGTGGCATTAAATTTTATTTCGTCGTAATATGACTCTCAATTGACCAAAATATTTTAAATTGAGAAAACTATGAAACTAATTATTGCTGGTGCTGCTGGTAGAATGGGTAAAGAGTTAATAAAATTTGCCTATCACGATCAAAATATAGAAATTATAGGCGCAACAGAAAGTGCACAATCTCCCTGGATTGGAAAAGATATTGGAGAACTTATCCAAGAAAAACCAATCAAAATAAAAATCGTTGACGATCCAATTACATTGGTAAAATCAGCTGATGTAATTATTGATTTCACAAACCCAAAAACAACAATTGAAAATAGTGTGCTTGCTGCACAAGCTCGAATATCTCACATAATTGGAACAACAGGTCTAACAAATAAAGACTTTGATAATATCAGAGGTGCTTCAAGACATGCTGTAATTGTGCAATCTGGTAATATGAGTTTAGGAATAAATATAATGGCAAAACTAACGAGAGAGATTGCTTCTTTGTTAACTGATTTTGATATTGAAATTGTTGAAATGCATCATAATAAAAAAGTAGACTCACCATCAGGCACCGCACTTCTATTGGGTGAAGCTGCAGCTGAAGGCAGAAAAATAAAGCTTGATGAAAATGCTGTTTATGAAAGATACGGTAATACAGGCGCAAGACAAAAAAACACAATTGGATTCTCAACAATTAGAGGCGGAGAGGTTGTAGGAGAACACACTGTTTTATTCGCTGGAGATAGTGAAATACTTAAAATCTCACATAGCGCTTTAAGTAGACAAATATTTGTAAAAGGCGCTATGCACGCTGCAAAATGGTCACTCGATAAAGAGCCAGGATTTTATAATATGGATGATGTACTGAACATAAGAAATTAGAGGTAAATATGGCAAAATTAATACTATTAAGGCACGGTGAAAGTGAATGGAATAAATTAAATTTATTCACGGGTTGGGAAGATGTTAGCCTAACAGATCAAGGAAAAATTGAAGCAAAATTAGCAGCATTTGCAATTCAAAACCTAAAAGTTGATATTAATCATGCTTTTACCAGCGCCCTTAAACGAGCAAAAAATACACTTGAGATTGTCCTATACATACTCAAGAAAGATATAGAAATAATTTCTGATAAAGCATTAAATGAGAGGAACTATGGTGACCTTACAGGTTTAAATAAGGATGAGGCTCGTAAAAAATGGGGGGATGAACAGGTAAAAATATGGAGAAGATCCTATGATGTAGCTCCAGAAAATGGAGAGAGTCTCAAAGATACCTCAAATAGAACCATACCTTACTTTAAAGATAATATTTTACCCAAGCTTTATAATGACGAAAATGTAATAATTACTGCACATGGTAACTCCCTTAGATCTATTATAATGCATGTAGAAGAACTTAGTGAAGATGAGATAGTTAATGTTGAAATAACTACAGGGATTCCAATTGTCTATGAGTTCGGAAACAAGAAGATGATAAAAAAAACCGAACTATTCGTCAAAAGATATTAAACCAAATAGCTTAGTTATATTATTAACATGCATACACTATTTATTGGGAATGCTATTGTAGATCTAATATCCCATATTAATTATGATAAATTATTACATCCTGATGATAAGGGTAAAATGAAAATTATCACATTGACGGATGCCAATAATCTTCAATTACAGGCTTCTGACCAAAATATAATTATTGGTGGAAGTGCTAATAATAGTGCCTGTGGATTATCTATTATGGATGAAGAAGTCCGTTTTGTTGGGAAAATAGGTAATGATAAATTTGGTGAAATTTATATAAAAAAATTACAAGACTATAATCTTGCAGGTGATGGCATTGTACTTGATAAATATGCTCATACTGGAAGGTCCATTATATATGTAACTCCAGATGGCGAGCGGACGATGAATACTTATTTGGGTGCATCTGTTCAATTAACTTCGAAGGATATTCAAGATAATCTGTTCAAGAATTTAAATGGAACATTTATTGAAGGTTATATTTATTACTTAGATGATGGTAAAAAAATAATTGAAAGATCATTTCGTAAGACTAAAGAGCAAAATGGATTTACAGCAATTTCACTGTCGGATGTAAATTGTGTTGATCAATTTAGGTCTGATTTCTTTGACTTAATTTATGCAAATAAAATCAGCCTTTTATTTGGAAATAAAGCTGAGATGATATGCCTATTTGAAGAAGAAGAGGAAGCAAATCTCCTAAAAAAAATGACTAATCATTCAAAAAATATCGACTCATTGATAATGACATCAGGAAATAATGGGGCAACCGTGATAAACAATAATAAAATTTACAATGAAAATTCAATTGATGTTGAAAACATCCTTGATACAACAGGTGCTGGGGATTTATTTGTTTCAGGTTATATAAAAGCTCACCTAAATGGCAAAAAGCCGGATGTGTGTCTAAAATGTGCCAATTACCTTGCTTCCCAAATTATCACAATTTATGGCGGAAAACTAGATATCAAGAAAATCAAAGAATATAAAGAGGGGATTTATAGTTTTCTCAGAGAAATCTGATCCACATAGTGATTAACAGATTTTCTAATAATAAGACTAGCTCTTTGTCTAGTCGGTAAGATGTTTTCAATCAAATTTATATAGTTGATTTTATTCCACAATTCATTTGCAACTTTTACTGCTTCACTATCTGTTAAATTTGAGTATTTATTAAAATAAGCATCTGGTTGCTGAAATGCAGTTGATTTTAATTTTAAAAAACGTTCAACATACCATTTCTGAATATGAGTGTGATCAGAATCAACAAAGATTGAAAAATCAAAATAGTCAGAAACATATGGAATTGCATTTCCGTTTTGAGGAAGTGGGGCTGGTTGTAAAACATTTAAGCCCTCAATTATTAAAATATCTGGTTTATTAACGGTATGATATTCATCTGGTAAGATATCATACAACAAGTGTGAATATATAGGGGCTTTTATGTTCTCTTTTCCCGATTTTACTTCATTTAAAAAATTTAGTAACTTTGATAAGTTATAACTTTCTGGGAAGCCCTTCCGATCCATTAGATTTTTACTTTCAAGTTCATTATTACTCAATAAAAAACCATCAGTATTAACTAGTGAAACACTAATATTTTTAGACCATTTAGATAATAAAGCTTGAAGGACTCTTGAGGTAGTGCTTTTACCTACAGCCACAGACCCTGCTACTCCAATAATAAATGGTACTTTGATATTTTTTTTTCCAAGAAAAGTGTTTGTTGCATTAAATAATTTTTTTGTTGCAGAAATATATAAGTCCAAAAGCCTAGAAATTGGAAGGTATACATCTCTAACCTCTTCTAGGGACATGGGCTCATTTAAACCCCTTAATGCACTTACTTCATTTTCTGATAAAGATAAAGTTGTTCCAAATCCAAGATTGGCCCATTCATCTCTTGAAAAAATAATATATGGGGAGTTCTGGTTTATCGATGGAGGCATTAATGCTATTTTCTTGATTTTTTTTCATCGTGGCCAGAAACACCATGTCTTGTGGATAGCTCGTGGCATACATCATCGATGGTAAGCTCATTTTTTTTAAGTAATACTAATAAGTGATACAGAAGATCTGCAGCCTCCCTCTTCACATTATCTGAGTCATGGGAAAGGGAGGATATTATTACCTCTGTTGCTTCCTCACCTATCTTTTTTGTTAACAACTGATGATCATTTAATAATGAAGCTGTATATGAAATGCTTGGATCCTTCTCAACACTGCCAGTAATAATTTCTGTAAGTTCTTTTAAATATTCTAAATTCTTCATCCTAATTATATTATTAACATTAAATTACCTAATTTTAATACCATTTTCTTTCATATATTTCTTTGCTTCAACAATTGAATATTCTCCAAAATGGAAAATTGAAGCAGCAAGTACTGCATCAGCAGCTCCAATTTTTATGCCGTCGACGAGATGTTGTAAGTTGCCTACTCCCCCACTTGCAATGACAGGAACATTGACAATTTCTGTTATTTTCTTAATTAGTAAATTATCAAAACCAAGCTTTGTACCATCCCTATCCATTGAAGTTACAAGTAATTCACCTGCTCCTAATGCAACAACTTTCTCAGCATAATTTAATACATCTATTTCTGTATTTTTTCGCCCTCCATGCGTATAAACTTCCCATTTATTTTCCATATTATTTCTTTTGGCATCTATAGCTACAACGATACATTGCGCTCCAAATTTATCAGAAGCATCTCTAACAAATATATTATTCATTACGGCAGCTGAATTTATCGATACCTTATCAGCTCCAGATAATAAAAGCTTTCGTATGTGATCAACTTTACTAATACCTCCACCTACAGTGAGTGGCATAAAACAAACTTCAGCTGTCTTTTGAACGATATCATATATAGTGTCTCTATTCTCATGGCTTGCAGTTATATCTAAGAAACAGAGTTCATCAGCCCCTTGCTCATCATATATTTTAGCAACTTCCACAGGATCACCAGCATCCCGAAGGTTAATAAAATTAGTGCCTTTAACCACTCTGCCTTTATTTACATCCAAACACGGGATAATTCTTGATCTAAGCAATTTTCTTTTCCATTTACCTATTTAATATTTCAAGTGCTTCTCGAGGATCTATTTTTTTCTCATACAAAGCTTTACCCATAATTGCCCCCTTAAAGAGTATGTTTTCAGGTTGATTTAGATCTCGAATTTCATCTATTGATGTTAATCCACCGCTAAGTATTAAGGGGATTCTTGTCGCGTGTGCTAATTTCCTCGAAGCCTCAAAATTTAATCCTTGTAACATTCCGTCCCTATTAATATCAGTATGTAAAATAGCNTTTACTTCATATTCATTATATTCTTGCACCAAATCAAACACATTTATATCCGTTGTTGTCTTCCAGCCATCAATACAAATTAATTCATTTTTCGTATCTAAAGCCAATACAATTTTATTAGGAAATTTTTTTATAGTTTGCTTTACAAAATCAATATCATTCACAGAAATAGTCCCAAGAACTAGATTTTGTACTCCTANCGAAAACCAGTAATTTATCTGTTCTAAAGTCTTAATCCCTCCACCTAATTGGACTTTTAATCTTGTGTTTTTTACTATGGTTTTGATTATTTCTCCATTCAGACTATCTCCTGTTACTGCCGCATTTAAATCTACAATGTGAACCCATTCAAATCCATATTCTTCAAATAATTTAGCTTGTGATAGAGGATCTTTATTATATGTCTTAGAGTCATCTANATCCCCCAGCTTTAATCGAACACACTCACCATTTTTAATATCAATAGCGGGAAATAATATCATACTTAAATATTCCAATTCAAAAAGTTTTTAATAAATTTTAGACCAATTTTTTGACTTTTCTCCGGGTGAAATTGACAACCAATAATATTATTTTTTTCAATAATTGCTGTAATCTTTGACCCATAGTCACAATACCCCAATAGGTTCTCTTCNTCTTTTAATTGAAAATGGTATGAATGAACGAAGTATGCAACCATCCCTTCTTGACCATTTTTTAAACTATCTATTATTTTATGATCCTTGTGGAAATGGACTTCATTCCAACCCATATGTGGTATTTTTATACCTTCTTTTGAGGGAATTTTTTCAACAGTTCCTTTTATCCATCCAAAACCTTTCGTTTCACCACCCTCTGTGCCTAAATCAGCTAATAATTGCATACCAACACAAATACCAAGAAACGGAGTAGAATAATCCTTAACTTTCATGCATATTGATTGATACAAGTCATAAACTTGATCAATTCCTGTTTTGCAATCACCGAAAGAACCTACGCCCGGTAAAACAATTCTATCACAATCCATAACACCGTCAGCTTTCGAAACTCTTTTTACCCGAACTTCTTTGTTAATGTCATTTGCCGCGGTTTCGAATGCTTTGGTTGCAGAATGAATGTTACCTGAACCGTAATCAATAATTCCAATTGTTTCCATTTAAGATCACGTTTCAAAATATATTAAAAATAGGGGTGTCTTCATTATTTAGACGATCAGATACTATATTCGCCTTATTATGTTCTTTGATATTATTCTGATCGAAATAATATTGATTATATATATGATATGCACTCATTTGGTTATCTGCTTTTACAACCATTTGTAAAGAATAATCTCTAAAACCTAAAATCCATTCTCTTAACTGGCTAGTTTGCAAGGCAACAAAAAGGTTTATGAAAAAAATAGAAACTAAAAAATAACTTACTTCAAAAAAAAAATAAGTTAAGTAGGCCAAAAATATATAAATAGGTATCAAAAAGATATTTTTATTTAAAATAAGCCACAACGGTGGAAAAAGAAAAGCAGTTAATGAAAATCTGTCTCGATGAATAACAATTTCTTTGTAATCATCATTAGAGATTTTATTTCTCGTATAAATTTCGTAATAAGACATCACTCTCTATCTACAAAATTCCCTTTGTTGTAGGTATGATCTCAGACATCCTTGGATCAATAGATATTGCTTCTTTTAAACATCNTGCNAGACCTTTATAGCATGATTCAATAACGTGATGACCATTACTTCCCTGCAAATTTTCAATATGCAGTGTGATATCACTATTATGTGCAAAAGCATAAAACCACTCTTTNAAGAGCTCAGTATCCATTTCTCCTATTTTTGGTGGGGTTAAATTTACTGCCCATCTGAGATAAGCTCTACCAGAAATATCAATTGCAACTTGTGTTAAAGCCTCATCCATTGGTAGAACTATATCAGCATATCGTTTAATCCCCGCCTTATCTCCAAGTGCTTTTTTGATAGCGGCTCCCAAGACTATACCAACATCTTCCGTTGTGTGATGCATATCGATGTGCAAATCACCATCTGCTTTTAAATTAATGTCAATTAGTCCGTGTCTTGCAACTTGCTCTATCATATGGTCAAGAAAGCCTATACCTGTCTGTATGTCATATTTTCCTGTCCCGTCAAGCAGAACTTCACAAGAAATATTGGTTTCTTTAGTTTTTCTTTCCACTTTCGCTTTACGTTGGAGAATTTTATTCATTTTATTTTCCGTATATTAAAAATCTTGAATATTTATATCACTATCAACATATATACTATAGATGAAATATTATTAATATATCTTAAATATATGAGTAATGCTCATAGTTTACATCTAATGAATAGGGATTTTATGATAGAACATGATAACAAAAATATGATGGGGACAACCATCATAATGGTCAGGAAAGATGATCATGTGGTAATAGCTGGTGATGGTCAAGTAAGTTTAGGCCAAACAATCATGAAAAATAATGCTAGAAAAGTAAGACGTTTAGGTAACGGCGGAAATGTCATCGCAGGTTTTGCAGGCTCGACAGCAGACGCGCTAACTCTATTTGATAGACTGGAAGCAAAACTAGAACAATATCCTACTCAATTAACAAGAGCAGCTGTCGAACTAGCTAAAGACTGGAGGCTTGATAGGTATCTGCGCAGATTGGAAGCAATGATGCTTGTTGCAGATAAGGAATGTGGTTTTGTACTCACAGGTAATGGTGATGTTCTTGAACCGGAGGAAGGTGTTATAGCAATTGGATCGGGCGGTAATTATGCGCTTGCAGCAGCAAAAGCGCTCTATGAAACAAATGCTAATGCAAAAGAAATTGCTGAAAAATCAATGAAAATTGCTGCTGATATATGTGTGTATACAAATAATAATTTAGTCATAGAAAGTATCAATTTAATTTAAGAGGAATAACATGTCTGATTTTTCACCAAGAGAAATAGTATCAGAATTAGATCGTTTTATTATCGGTCAAAAAAAGGCAAAAAGGGCTTGCGCTATAGCATTAAGAAACCAATGGCGTAGACAACAGCTTTCGGGTCCACTTAAAGATGAAATTTTACCAAAAAATATTCTTATGATAGGACCAACAGGTGTCGGCAAAACAGAAATATCGAGAAGACTTGCAAAACTTGCCGATGCACCATTTATTAAAGTTGAAGCTACTAAGTTTACAGAAGTCGGTTATGTTGGAAGAGATGTTGAACAGATTATTAGAGATCTCGTTGAAACATCAATAGGAATGATAAAAGAAAAGAAGAGAAAAGAAGTCGAAGCTAAAGCACATCTTTTAGCTGAAGAAAGAGTAGTTAATGCNTTAGTAGGTGAAAATGCATCATCGTCAACAAAAGACTCTTTTAGAAAAAAACTCCGTAGTGGTGAACTTGATGATAAAGAAATTGAATTGAAAATCAAAGACTCTCCCTCAAATATGAGTTCTTTTGAAATCCCAGGTATGCCAGGGGCNCAAATGGGAATGGTAAATATTGGAGATATGCTTGGTAAGGCTCTAGGTGATAAATTTAAATCAAAAAAAATGTTAGTTAAAGAGAGCTATGACATACTCTTACAAGAAGAGTCTGATAATTTATTAGACAATGATAGTATTGTCCAGGAAGCTCTAAAAANTGTTCAAAACCATGGGATAGTTTTTATCGATGAAATCGATAAAATATGTGCAAGAGAAAATAGACAAGGAGCTGATGTAAGCCGTGAGGGAGTGCAAAGGGATTTACTTCCATTGATCGAAGGTACTTCTGTTTCAACGAAACACGGGATCGTTAAAACTGATCATATCCTATTTATCACTTCAGGTGCATTTCATCTAGCAAAACCATCTGATTTGCTACCTGAGCTTCAAGGCAGACTGCCCATAAGGGTAGAATTAAACGCATTATCTAAAGAGGATTTTGTGAGTATTCTGACAGATACCGAAGCTAGCTTAATTAAACAATATATAGCTCTGATGGAAACCGAAGGCCTTAAGCTAGAATTTTCAAAAGATGCAATTGAAAAGATCGCAGATATTGCTGTCAATGTAAATTCGAATGTTGAAAATATTGGTGCAAGGAGACTTCACACTGTATTAGAAAGAGTACTTGATGAGATAAGCTTTTCTGCACCAGATATGGATGAAAAAGAGATTACTATTGATCAAGATTATGTTGCTAAAAATATTGAAGATTTAGCAAATAATTCAGATCTCTCAAAATTTATTCTTTAGTTACCTTTCAACAAAATATAATATGCCCCTTGACCACCATGTTTTTGGCTTGCATATCTATAACCATTTATATTTTTTCTTATTTCATCTTTTTTTAACCACAATGGTAANTTTTTATTAAGAACACCTCTTTGAGTTAATTCAGNGTCATAAATAGAGTCTGTTTTAGAGCTTTTACCTTTGCCCGTAATAACNAGAACTATTTTAAAGTTATTCTTTTTAGATCTTAATATAAAATTATTGAGTTCTAATCTTGCTTGTTCTTGATTTAATCCGTGTAAATCTATTGATGCATCAATTTTTATATTACCTCGTATCATTTTTTGATCTAATCTTTTGTGAATACCCGTAAATACGTCTTCATTGGTGACCTTTGNAGTATTTGAAACTTTATCGCTATCTATCAAATTTGATTTACTAGTAATTTTAGTAGTGTGATTTGTTTTGTCAGATATTAAACTTTCTATTTTTTTATTTTTTTTATTATTAACAGTATTTAGAGTCTCTAAATCATTAAACTTAATATCATTTTTAGATGAAGTATTATGTATAGGTTGAATATTTTTTGTGATTTTTTTCCAAAGAATGAAATCTTCTTTTGTAATTTTATTTTTCATTACTCAATTAATTCCTAACTAAAATAATGATATTACCCGTAAAATTCATATTACCAGCAATTTCATCATTGCCAAAAAAAATGTCTCCCCTCGATAAACCTTTTATAGCAGAACCTTTATCTTGCCCGATCATTAATCTTTCGAAATTTTTAGTTTTATTCCCCTTAATTGGAATCTTTGTTTTCAACCAAATTGGTGTATTTATATCATATATAGACTGATCAACAGCTAGTGACCTAAATGGTGTTAATCTTATTCCAAATTGTCCAATTGGGTATTTGTTATATAAATCTAACTTATCTTCTTTAAAAAAGATAAAGGATTCATTTATATATACAGTTTCATAATTTTTGTTATCGGACCTTAACCAATCTTTTATGGTAGCCATAGAAATATTACTTTCCTGGATATATCCGAGCTTGATTAGACTTTTGCCCAGTGATGAATATTTAAAGTTATTCTTACTCTCAAATACGAACCTTTTTGAAAATCCTTCAGTAAAATTCAGAATACCTGAGCCTTGAATATGCATGAAATATAAATCTACTCTATCTTTTAACCATGCAAGAATTGGTATTCCTGATTTGGTACTACCTTCAAAATCACGTCTATTTATTTCCAATAAAGTTTTATCTTGGGGTGTTCCATATAATGGATATTTATAAATTTTACTCTCCTTTAAAGACGCACATAACCTTGGTTCAAAATAACCAGTAAATATATTATGACTGCCTAACTGATCATTGATGTGATAGGGCTGATAATTTTCTTCAAAAAAATATCTCGCTTGATGTATTGTTTTAATATTTAATTTCTCTAGACTTTTATCACCATTCACAAGAGCTTTAAAAGCTTGTAAATGATTGTCCCGAGTCCAACCGGGTATGAAACAATATTCGATCTTTTTTATGAATTTTTTGTCAATTCTATCAAGCATTTTTCTTAAATGCCTTAATTTAAACGACTAATTTCACTTACTCTCCAATTTGGATCTCTTGAATTCAATTTTTTTGTAAATGTCCAAATTTCTTTCACGTGTGCTTTATTTTTATTTACTNATTTTTCTTCGTCTTTTAATTCNGTTAGAACAAATTCATTATTTGCATCTATATATAAATCAATGCTTGAAGTATTTTTAGTAATATCAATATCTCTTATCTCTAATTTGTTGACTTTAATGAGAGTGTATTCAAGCTTTTGATTCTTTTCTTTTCTTAAGTTTATAGACTCTGAAAATTCATCATAAATATTTTTTTCGAGAAGCATTTTTAATGTTTCTTTGTTTTCTTCAGAATAGGCAATGAGAGTCATTTCATAAGCTTTTGTTGCACCTTCAAGAAAATACTCAATTGAAAATGATTTTATATTTTTCTCTAGTAAGTTAATTTCATCACTAAATTTTTGGTTTTGTTGTTTTAACTCAGTTGACTCTGATATTTCAACTTTATCTTCAATTTTATCTCTAGGTATTGGTTTTTTATTTTCTTTGAAATCTATNACTNTTGATTTTTCTAGACCTGTTCTTTTTCCCAATACTGAACGTAAAACCATGAATATGAAAATCACAACAATCAGTAATAAAATATTTAGGATATCCATAGTTATAGCTCCTTTGGTAATGTAATTAATATATAGGTACTCATAGTCAAATTAAAATAAAATTATCTATTTTTTCAATAGTTTGACCACATTTTAGTATGTGTTATTATATAATTGTTTAATAATTTANAAATCAAATGAGTGAAGAACATAAATCAAGCTACAAGTTTTTAGGACAATACACAAAAGATTTATCTTTTGAAAATCCTCAGGTGCCATCAAAATTGCCTCACATGATGGTTAAACCAAACATAAATGTCAGTGTGAATGTAAATGCAGCAACACTAGATAAGGAAAAGGATGTTTATGAAGTTGATATTACAATAAAAGTCCANGCTGAAATTGAAAATTCTCCATGCTTTATTGTTGAACTCACATATGCAACTGTTGTTCAATTAAATAATATAGATGAAAGTAATAAATCTTTCGTCATTTTAGTTGAAATACCGAGAATGTTATTTCCATTCGCAAGAAGAATTATAGCTGATACTGTTCGTGATGGAGGATTTCCTCCACTATATATAGAACCAATAGATTTTCTTAAGTTATTTGAGAAAAATATTCAAAAACACTAATTTTCTTCTTTTTTATTCCACATTGCATCTGAGATAAATTTAGAAACAAATTCACTGTGNCTTTGTAATTCAGAGTCAGTGGGTAATTTTATATCTCTTTTTTCCCGTAATTTTGGTTTAATTTTTTCTGTTTGTGAGGAGTTACTTTCCTCAAGTTTGTTTAGGTCTAAATTGCTCTGTCTGCCACCTATTAACTCAATATATACTTGAGCTAACAACTCACAATCTGATTTTGCATCATGTAGTCCCCTTTTTTGTTCTGAAATATTATATCTTTTGCACAATGCATCTAAATTATTGGGCATACCGGGATGTTTTTTTCTTGCAAGAACTAAGGTATCAATAATTTTGTCATCCGTTATTGTTGTTGTTTTTTGTATTGTGAGTTCATTGTTTAAAAAACCNACATCAAAGGAAGCATTATGAGCCAAAATTTGTGAGTCCCCTATAAAACTTAAAAAATCTTCTGCTATTTCACCAAAAAGAGGTTTNTCCGATAAAAATGACTCACTTATTCCGTGAACTTTAAATGCACCATCAGAAATTTCTTTACCATTGGGATTAATATATGTGTGATAATAGTTATCAGTTGGAATATGATTAATTAATTCAAGACAAGCAATTTCAATAATTTTATCGCCTTTTTTGTGATCTAGGCCTGTAGTTTCTATGTCAACAACAACTTCTCTCATATTTAATTCANCTTAATATTTTTCATTATTGTATCAATTTTTTTTATGGTCTCTTCGCGATTGATATTATCTATAACAAAATGAGATCTCTCTTCTTTACGTATGTTTGGTAATTGTTTTTTCTTAATTTTACTAAATAATTCTGCTGTCATATTTGGTCTTTCCAATACTCTTTTTTCCTGAAGATCGCTTGATGTTTTTACTAAAATTATAAAATCAAAATCATTTTCTAAATTTTTCTCAAATAATAATGGAACTTCTATAATAACAATTTTTGAATCATTTTGTTTCTCCCGTTCAATAAAGCTGTCTCTTGCTAATTTAACTAGAGGATGAATAAATTTTTCTAATTTTAATAATTTCTCTTCATTATTAAAGACATTCTCTGAAATATTAGTTTTGTTAAATACCTCGTTTTTCTCCAAAATATGTTTTTTAACAAAATCTTTGAGTTGATCATTTGATTTATAAAGCTCTTTTACACATTCATCAGAGCTAAAAATAGGNACATTATATAAATCACTAAATAAATTTAAAACATAAGATTTACCNGAGGCTATNGAGCCGGTTAGTCCTATTTTTATCATGTTANGTATTCCATTTCTCTTAAATAACCTAATAAATGTAATACTGATATACCTTGAATTGAGAATATATCATCACCTATTTCATCAAATAAATTAATTCCTAAGCCTTCTATTTCATATCCACCAACAATTGAAAGAATATTATTTCCCAACCTTGATATGTACCAATCAATGTAATTATCTGAAAATATTCTCATCTTCATATTTTGTTCTGAAATATGGGACCAAACTTTTTTTTTATTTANCATACATANTGTGGTNGTAATTAGTTTATGAGTGTTACCACGTAATTGTCTTANTTGTTCCCTAGATTCTTCTATNTTTTTNGGTTTTAACATTATCTTATTATTAAAATATAAAATTTGATCACANCCAATTANTANAGANTCTTNATGTGTTTTTGAAACATCGAGTGCCTTTTGAGATGAAAGTTCCTCNGTTAANTATTTAACATCATCAATAGAACAATTTTTATTAAAATACTTATCTTGGAGATTTTTCTCATCATAATCTGAACAAATAACCTTAAATTCAATACCTGAGTTACTAAGTAAATTTTTTCTCACAGAACTTTTTGAGGCTAATATTATTTGTTTAATTGTCATGTAATTTCNTAGCTCTATATAGTAACATTATTTCAGCAGCTGTTTCTTCAATTGATTTTCTNGTAACATCAATGACAGGCCAATTATTTTTTTCAAAGAATTTTTTTGCCTGGACAATTTCCTCACTTACAATTCTTCTATCAACATAATTACTATCATCTTTTGCATTTAGCGCCATTAATCTATTTTTTCTAATTTGTATAATTCTCTCTGGGGTTGCAACTAACCCAACGATTAATGGTTTTTTAATCATAGCTAATTGTTTAGGTAACGGTATTCCACTTACAAATGGTATATTAGCTGTTTTAATACCCCTGTTTGCTAGATAAATACTTGTGGGTGTTTTTGATGTGCGGCTTACACCAACTAAGACTACATCAGCTAGGTTTAGATCACCTGATATAACGCCATCATCATGTGCCAACGTATAATTCATCGCATCAATTCTTTCAAAATATTCACTATTCAATTGATGCTGTCCGCCAATAATTGGACTACTTTTAAGACCGTATAAGNTCGTCAGAGATTTATGAATACTATCTAGTGGATCTATTAATGGTATATTTAGATCTTCACATAGTCTTTGTAGGGTCTTCTTTAGTTCAAAATCATAAACTGTACATAAGACAATTCCTGGATTTTTTTTAATCTCCTCATATACATTTTCTATTTGTTTTTTACTCCTTACTAAGGAGTGCATATATTGATCGAATTTAAGATTTTTATATTGAACTAATACAGCTTTTGCGATCGTAGTTAATGTCTCACCAGTTGAGTCACTAACCATATGAATATTATAATTAATTTTGTTTTCAACAGACATTGTTAATAAAAGCTCCAATAATGTGAATAATTATATAAAAAAACCCTGTAAATATTAGTCTTGGTTTATTTTATACACTTTTTGCAATATTTATTAACATTTATTTATCTCGGTAAAACTAATAATGAGATATACACCACTGTTAATAAGCGATAATTTCAATAAGTTATAAACAATTTATCTACANGATATTCACAAGTATATTAATTGAGAATATTATTCTAAAAACTTATCTGATCTTTTCAATANTCTTATAAGTTTAAATTATAAATGGTATGTCTTAATTGCTATGTACAAATATTTATCGTATTTATAAATGTGGATAATATGTTAATGAAAAATAAATACCATCATCCACAGAGTAACAATAACAATAACCTTATATAAGATATGTTATGACANTTTTGTGTAAAATTTGCCGAGGTGAAAAAATATGGCCTCCTCCTGTATGGTTAATGAGGCAAGCAGGTAGATATCTACCAGAATATAACAAAATTAGGAAACAAGCAGGAAGTTTTCTNGATCTTTGTTATACACCAGAATTTGCATCTGAAGTTACATTACAACCAATCAGTCGTTTTGATTTTGATGCGGCAATAATTTTTGCTGATATCCTTTTAATTGCGGAGAATATGAATTTTACTTTAAGTTTTGAGGATAAANTCGGACCTATTATTAAACCTAAACTCAAAGATTATCCCCTTTTAAAGGGGCCTATATCTGTTGAAAATTCTAATTTAATGAATGTTATGGAGTCTATCAAATTAACACGTGATAGATTACCAAAAGAAAAAAGTTTGATTGGCTTTTGTGGTGCACCCTGGACAGTCTTATCATATCTTATTAATGGCAAATCACATTCTAACTTCATAGAAACCATAGGGTGGATGGAACAAAATCCAACAACTGCAGATGAAGCTCTAAACATTCTTACAGAGTTATCTATTGAATATCTCGGGTTGCAAATACAAGCAGGAGCAGATGTTATTAAAATTTTTGATTCATGGGCCGGTGTATTGAATGCTAAACAATTTGAGAATTGGGTAATTGAGCCTACAAAAAAAATTATATTATCTATCAAAAAAAATTACCCAGATACTCCAATAATAGGTTTTCCTAAAGGTGCAACAAACTTTTATGTAGATTTTGTTAATAAAACCAATGTTGATATCATTGCATTAGATCATACATTTAGCAGATTAACTGCTGTAAAAACCCTACAAGAAAATGTTGTCTTACAGGGAAATATTTCTCCTAAAATATTGCTCACGGGAGGTAAAATTCTTGAAGACGAGATAATAGAAAACATTGAAATTTTTAGAAATCATCCCTTTATAATTGGTCTTGGTCATGGTATTTTGAAAGAGACACCACCTGAAAATGTAAAAAAACTTGTAGAAATTGTTAGGAACTATAAATGATTGATCAAGGCGTTTCATATTTAATAGTAAAATCACTACACATCATTGCAGTGATTGCATGGTCTGCTGCTTTATTATATTTGCCAAGATTATTTGTTTATCACTCAAATTTAAAAGCTGGTTCTGAAGCATCTGAATTATTGAAAATAATGGAATATAGACTCGCAAAATATATAATGACGCCTGCGATGATAGTCACGTGGATTTTAGCTCTATTGTTAATTTTTTATTATGATGTAATTGATTTTAAAACAGATTTTTGGTTTCACTGGAAATTATTATTGGTCATAATTCTATCTGGTTATCATGGTTTTTTAATTGGAAGTATGAAAAAATTTCAAGATGATAAAAATGTAAAATCACATAAATATTTCAGAGTTATAAATGAAATACCAACAATATTGATAATAGTNATTGTATTTTTAGTAATACTAAGACCCTAACTTTTTCTTTTGATAATTTATTGAATTTGTGTTAAGAGTGATTATCTTTCCTTACAATCTCCTAAAATAAATCATTGAAATGACCGAAAATAAAATTGAAATAAACTCAAATCAGGTGCGTCTTAAGGACCTGAAAGAAAAAAAGCCCGCTCAACTTCTTGCAATCGCAGATGATTACGAAATTGAAAACGCGAGTACTTTACGAAAACAAGAGTTACTATTTGCTATTCTTAAAAGTCTTGCTGAGAAAGACATAACCATAATTGGTGATGGGGTAGTAGAAGTCTTACAAGACGGTTTTGGATTTATAAGATCGCCTGATGCAAATTACCTACCTGGTCCGGATGATATTTATGTAAGCCCAAGCCAAATTAGAAGATTTACACTTCGCACTGGCGATAGTATTGAAGGTGAAATTAGAAGTCCTAAAGTCGGTGAGAGATATTTTGCTCTTTTAAAGGTCAATACAATAAACTTTGAAGACCCAGAAAAAAGTCGCCATAAAATAAATTTTGATAATTTGACACCTTTATATCCTGATGAGTCANTTCTTATGGAAGTTCTCGATCCTTCCTTGAAAGATAAAAGTGGTAGAATAATTGATATTGTTGCACCTCTTGGAAAAGGTCAAAGGGGTCTGATTGTGGCTCCTCCAAGAACAGGTAAAACTGTATTGTTACAGAATATTGCACATTCCATTACCTCAAATCATCCTGAATGTTACCTTATTGTCCTTTTAATAGATGAAAGACCCGAAGAAGTCACAGATATGCAAAGATCAGTAAAGGGTGAGGTTGTGTCATCAACATTCGATGAACCAGCATCAAGACACGTACAAGTTGCTGAAATGGTAATCGAAAAGGCAAAGAGGCTCGTTGAGCATGGAAGGGATGTTGTCATATTACTAGACTCAATTACGCGATTGGGCAGGGCTTATAACACCGTTGTGCCATCATCTGGTAAGGTTCTAACGGGTGGTGTTGATGCAAACGCCCTTCAACGACCAAAAAGATTTTTTGGAGCTGCAAGAAATATTGAGGAAGGTGGTTCTCTAACAATTATTTCAACAGCCTTAATAGATACTGGAAGTAGAATGGATGAGGTAATTTTTGAAGAATTTAAAGGTACTGGTAACTCTGAAATAATCCTAGATAGAAAGGTATCTGATAAGAGAGTATTTCCATCTATGGATATTTTACGGTCTGGTACAAGAAAAGAAGAGCTATTAATTGGAGATGCAACTCTTAAAAAGATGTTTGTTTTAAGAAGAATCTTAAATCCAATGGGAACTGTAGACGCAATGGAATTCTTGTTGGATAAAATTTCTCAAACCAAAGACAATAAAGAATTTTTTGAGTCCATGAATACCTAAGCATTATCATGGTATTATGATTGTTGTTCCTATCGTTTTTCGTTCAGCCACAGAATTNTGAGCTTTTCCAATATCAGCAAGATCAAATTTTTGCTGTACATCAACTTTTACTTTTCCGCTTTTTAGAACATCAAAAAATTTATTGGAAGCATTTTCTAATTGTTCTCTGGTTTTAACATAATCAAACAAAGTAGGTCTTGTGATATACAGTGATCCTTTTCTCATTAAATCGAGAATATTAATTGGGTCAGGCACACCAGATGCATTGCCAAAACTACATAATAAACCTCTTCTCTTTAGTGAGTCCATAGAGTCAACAATAGTTTCTTTCCCAATAGACTCATAAACTACAGAAACACCTTCATTATTAGTAATTTTCATCACCTCATCTTTGAAATTGTGGGTTCTATAATTTATTACATGATCACAACCATTTGCACTTGCATACTTTTCTTTCTCGCTTGAACCAACCGTGCCAATTACCTTTGCTCCAAGTGCTTTTGCCCAGGCAGTTGCTATGGATCCAACACCACCAGCGGCTGCATGAAATAATATAGTGTCTTCACTTCCAACTTGATAAATATCGTGTAATAAAAAATACGCTGTCACACCTTTAAGCAGGCCACTTGCTATNGTTTCAAATTCTATTTCATCTGGTAAATGAACTAGTAAGTTTTCAGGTACTAAGTTATGGGTCCCATAAGCTCCCAGTGGACCGTTACAATAACAAACCCTATCACCAACGTTAAAATTTTTTACATTACCACCAATCGCTTCAACAACACCTGATGCCTCGAGTCCCAATGAAGACGGCAAATTCAGGGGGTACAATCCAGTTCTTTGATATATATCAATGAAGTTTATTCCAATGGCTTTGTGTTGAACCAAAACCTCATTATCTTTCGGTGATGGNGTATCAACTTCGTNGAGGATCATTTTTGATTCATCACCAAATGCATTTATCATAATTTTTTTCATTAGAATGGATCTCCCGGTATTTTATTTATATCAAATAAATTAGAATATATTTTGTTTTTATTGTAATAATATTTTTAAAATTTTTAAAAGTTAAGTAGTTTTTTATGTATAACAACAACACTAATACAATATACGCCTTATCATCTGCACCCGGAAAAGCTGGTGTGTCTGTGGTAAGAATATCTGGTACAAATGCTAAAGATATATTTTCAATCTTTAGTATTTCAATGCCTATACCCAATCAGTTTAAATTAGCNCGATTAATCCATCCAAAAACAAACGAAACAATTGATAATACCTTGGTAACCTACTTTAAGGCTCCACGAAGTTTTACTGGTGAAGATGTTGTTGAACTTCATATTCATGGTAGCAACGCAATCAAGGATTTAATTTTTCAAATTCTCTCACAACAAAATCATTTTGTTTATGCTGAAGCAGGTGAATTTACTAAGAGAGCTTTTTTGAATGGCAAATTAGATCTTTTGGAGATTGAAGGTATGGCTGATTTAATTAATGCTGAAACCGAGTTTCAGAGAAAACAAGCATTTGATCAGATGGATGGAAAACTATCTAACCTATANAATAAATGGAAGATGCAGATTGTCAAAAATTTATCTTATTTAGAAGCTACAATAGATTTNGTTGAAGAAGAATTACCTGATCATCTGCTTAACGAGCAACTTAATGAAATAAAAACANTAATTAAAGAATTAGATATTCATTTAAATGACTCAAATAAAGGGGAGAGGCTTAGGGATGGATTTCACATAATAATTGCAGGAGCACCAAATACTGGGAAATCGAGTTTATTGAATCATTTATCAAATAGAGATATTGCCATTGTTTCATCTCAGGCAGGAACAACAAGGGATAGTATTGATGCATATCTCAATATAGGTGGGTTCCCGGTCGTAATTACAGACACTGCAGGAATAAGGAAAGCAAGATCTTCAATAGAAGACAAAGGTATTGAAAGAGCAATATCAAAAATATCAGATGCTGATTTGGTTTTATGGCTTATGGACTCAAGCAAGCAAACAAACAAACCTGCCCCTGAAAATATTAGAGATAGAGTGATAGAGGTTTGGACTAAAAATGATATATCAATACACAAAAATAAAGAGATATCAATTTCAACCAAAAAAAATACAGGAATTACACAACTTATTGATATTATTGAAAAAAATGTAGAAAATGGTTGTAGAACTACAGGTAATTANATCACGAAATCACGTCATCGAGATGCTATTGAAAAGGTTAGGTATTATCTAAACTCATCTCTAAATCATAAAAAAAATGATATCGAATTAATTTCTGAAGATTTGAGAAGTGCTATAAACTCCTTAGGTAAAATTACAGGAAATATTGANGTTGAAGAGTTGCTTGATGTAATATTTACTGATTTTTGTATTGGTAAATAAGATAATATGAAATATATATCCATTAAGGAAGATTTATGAAATACGAATTTGATGTAATAATTGTTGGTGGTGGGCATGCCGGTTGCGAAGCAGCGGCTGCAGCAGCAAGATGTGGTGCAAAATCATTACTTGTAACACATAAAATTTCTACTATTGGTGAGATGTCATGTAATCCAGCTTTTGGAGGATTAGGAAAAAGCCACCTCGTTAGAGAAGTTGATGCTTTAGATGGTTTGATTGGTGTAGCTTCAGATAGAGCGGCGATTCAATATAGAGTTCTTAACCAAAGCAAAGGACCAGCTGTAAGAGCCCCGCGAGTTCAGGCAGATAGGGACTTATACAAGGGTGCGATGCAAGAGATGCTTGGCTTATACAAGAACTTAAAAATAATTGAGAACGAATGTATCGGTTTGATTATAAATAATGATAAATGTGAAGGTATCANAGCATTAGATGAAAAAGAAATTTTTGCTAATTCAGTTATTATCACAACTGGCACTTTTTTAAATGGCGTNATCCATATTGGTAAAAGAACTTACCCAGCTGGGCGTGTTGGAGATAAACCATCAATACANTTATCAAATACCTTTAAGGATTATAAATTTCAATTAGGTAGATTAAAAACTGGAACTCCACCGAGACTAGATGGCAATTCAATAAATTGGGATATTCTAGAAGAGCAAAAACCTGATGACCATCCTATATTCATGTCTTATTTAACTAGTGAAATCCAGCAAAAACAAGTTCCTTGTTATATAACCAGAACTAACGAAAAAACTCATAAAATAATTTTAGATAATATACACGATGCCCCTCTCTATTCTGGTCAAATTGAATCTACAGGCCCTCGCTATTGCCCATCCATAGAGGATAAAGTAGTTCGCTTTGGAGAGAGAAACGGACACCAGATATTCCTAGAACCCGAAGGATTGAACACGCACGTCGTTTATCCAAATGGAATTTCAACTTCAATAGATGAAAAGATACAAGAGGATATTGTTCACTCAATTCATGGATTAGAGGATGTGATAATAGAGAGACCTGGTTATGCAATTGAGTATGATTACATTGATCCAAGAGAACTAAAGCCAACACTCGAAACAAAGAAAATAAAGAATCTATTCCTAGCAGGTCAGATAAATGGAACCACAGGTTACGAAGAAGCATCTGCTCAAGGTTTGATATCAGGGATTAATGCTGCATTTAAATCTACAACCTCAAAAGAGTTTATTCTTGATAGGTCGGACGCGTATATTGGTGTGATGATAGATGATTTAATTACAAAAGGGGTAACGGAGCCATATAGGATGTTTACTTCAAGAGCTGAATATAGGTTATCACTNCGCATAGATAATGCAGATCAGAGATTAACGCAAAAAGGTATAGATCTTGGTTTTGTACAAAAAGATCGAGCATATCATTTTAAAAATAAGATGGTTGCAATTAATTATGCAATAGATCTAGCTCATAGGCTAACAATTACCCCAACAAAAGCTAAAGAACATGGATTAAATATAAATCAGGATGGTAAGAAAAGATCGGTTTTAGACCTCATTTCATATCCAAACATTAGTATAAACGATCTTTATAAAATCTGGCCAGAGCTAAACAACATTGACTCAAATGTAATAACTCAGTTAGAATCAGACGCAATTTATTCAAAGTACCTAGATAGGCAAACTCAGGAAATTAGNTCATTCAAAAAAGAAGAAGGAGTCAATATACCCGAAAATATTAATTACANGGANATAAAAGGCTTGTCTAATGAGGCGCGTGACAGAATAGNGAGAATTAAACCAACAACAATAGGTCAGCTTAACAGAATGGAAGGTATTGACCCCTCTACAGTCTTAAAAGTTATTTCATACTTAAAGGCGTCAAAAGAAATCTCTAAACAAACAGCATAAACAACTATGAACAAAGATCTGGTTATTGAACAGATTATTAATAGCTACAATGTTTCACGTGAAACAATTGATAAAATTGAGCTCTATGTAGAGTGTTTGCTTGATTGGCAAAATAAATTCAATCTTATTGGTAGGTCAACAATAGAGAATGTTTGGGAAAGACATATACTTGACTCTATACAACTCTTAAAGTTATTACCGAAGAATTATACAAATTTAATGGATATAGGCACGGGCGCTGGTCTGCCTGGTTTTATTATCGCTATATGTGAAGGGGAGCAAAAAGATATATATCTGGTGGACTCTAGCAAAAAGAAATGNAGTTTTTTGGAACACGTTGCAAATGAATGTGATGTAAGAGTTAAGATACATGCAGATCGAGTTGAAAATATGGACACTGGAATAACAAAAATTGATGTTATAACAGCGCGGGCCTTTTCAAGCATTGATAACATTATTAGGCTAACCAAACCACACATTCATAGTAAGACTAAATACTTGTTGCAAAAAGGTATTAATGCAAAAACGGAGTTGACCAACTCAAAAATATCGTCACAATTGAATGTGAAATATGTATCAAGTATAACTAATAAGGATGCATATATTTTGGATATTGAGCTTTAGACATGTTTGGTTTTGGTAATAAGAAAAACAAAGAGACNCAGATTTTCGCACTTGCGAACCAGAAAGGTGGCGTCGGTAAAACGACAACTACGCTTAATCTTGGTTGTGCAATGGCCGGTGCTGGAGAGAGTGTTTTAATAATTGATCTTGATCCTCAAGGTAATGCATCTACTGGTCTTGGAATAAATAAAGATGATCGTAAGTTCTCAAGTTATGATCTTCTTACGGGTGAGAAACAAATTAATGATATTAAGATGGAGACAATTGTCGATAATCTTCATATCGTACCCTCTACATTAGATTTACTTGGCTTAGAGTCGGTGCTAGCGAATGACAATGAAAAATCATTTAAGCTTAAAAGAGCAATTGAAAAACTCAACAAAGACTCAGTAAANTATAGTTATATACTTATTGATTGTCCGCCATCACTAAACCTTATTACTATTAACGCATTAGCAGCGTCTAGTGGNATCATTGTGCCGCTNCAATGCGAATTTTATGCATTAGAGGGTTTAGGGCAATTACTTGAAACAGTGGAACTTGTTAGAAATACCTTAAATAAGGATTTACTCATTCATGGTGTTCTTCTCACAATGTTTGATGAGAGGAATAATTTATCGGGTCAGGTTGCAAAAGATGTAAGAGATTTTATGGGTGATAAGGTATATAAAACTGTAATACCAAGAAATGTTAGAGTCTCTGAAGCTCCTTCATATGGCAAGCCTGTTATGCTTTATGATTATAAATGTGTTGGCTCACAGGCGTATATTAGTCTTGCAGCAGAAGTATTAAAAAAAGATAATAGAGCATCAAACAATAATTTAAATATGAGGTAATAATCGTGGCTGAACAATCAAATTCAACAACAAGATTAGGAAGAGGATTGGCATCTCTAATAGGAGATGTCCCCAAAGAAGTGATATCCGATAAAAGTCAAGACGAAATNAATGTATCGTTGATACCCATAGAAAACATTCAAGCAAATAAACAAAATCCAAGAAGCGTTTTTTCAGAAGAAGAATTGATTGACTTGTCTAATTCAATTAAGGAGAAGGGCATTGTTCAGCCAATAATTGTGCGTCGGAGAGAGAATGAAAGTTCATATGAAGTTATTGCTGGAGAGCGAAGATGGAGAGCTGCGCAAATAGCGCAACTTGATAAAATTCCTGCAATTATCAAAACATTATCAGATGATGATGCGCTTGAAATCGCAATNATTGAAAATGTACAAAGAAGTAACTTAAATCCAATTGATGAGGCATCAGGCTATAAGAGACTGATTGATATATATGACTACACACAAGAAGACCTGTCAAATGTTATTGGAAAGAGTCGAAGCTATATTGCTAATATATTAAGGTTAACAAACCTACCACTAAAGGTTCAGGAATATTTGTCATCAGGTCAAATGACAATTGGGCATGCAAGGGCACTTATTGGATCTGATGACGCAGAAAAAATTGCGAATCTCATAATCGAAAAGGGATTAAGTGTTAGACAAACAGAAGATTTGTTAAAGCAGAAAAAGACAAACACAATTTTATCTCAGAAAACAAATACCAAAGATCAAAATATTTTAAATTTAGAAAAAACTATAACCGATGCTATTGGTTTCAAAGTTGAAATTCAAACTAAAGATAATAAATCAGGTAAANTAATCATTAGCTATTCTGATAATTTACAGCTCGATAAGATTAAATCAAAACTAATCAATTAATTTTTNATATTAGATATTTTCAATAACACACGCCCTGTTATTTCATCTGCGAGTTCTGCATGGTTTCTGGTGGTTATTATTGCATCTGATATAAATCCCAGGGACGTGGTGACTTGTTCTATACTCCAAATACTAATTTGCCTCATAAAGGATGGATGCCTTTTAAAAAAAATAGGAGGTTTTGATTTTGATATGATATCGTCAATTGATAAGACATTTTTTTCTTTTTCCGTAAGCAACTCCAACAATTTAAGTATATGGTTATTTATAACAATTAGTATTTGGGGTGAGCTAATGGTTTGTAAAACTGAATGATGAAGGACGCTCACTTGTTTGGTCTTTTTCTCAAAGACACAATCCACTAAATCATTAATTAATATATTTTCTGATGAAACCAATGATTGTTCAACATGCTCTCTTGAGATATGNTCACCGTNNGTAAATGGGTCTATTATTTTATTTATTTCAGTTAGCGACTCTAAATAATTTCTTCCCAGTGAGCCAATGATTATTTGTTTTGTATTGCTATCCATCGATAGCTTTCTCTCAGNCAGANCATTATTTAAGAGAGATGATANGTCATTGGAGGTGATTTGATAGCAAGGGATTGATATAAAATTTTGATCTTTATCACATAATATTTTTATTTTTGAAGACGATTTTAATTCGCCGGCTTTTATTATGATTAACGTATCACCATTATTACTTTTTATTGTATCAACTTGTTCTGCATTTAATTCAGATGAGAGGTCTATAAANACAACCTTTCTATCTCCCATTAAACCGTATGTATTGATTTCGTTTTCCAATAAATNGGGATCTTCACTTAGCATTTTGCTATTTAGNCTAGTCAGCAAGAAAGGGTCATTTTTATTTTCTACATAGAAGTTGATTAATGCATGCGTTCTCTCTGAAATTAATCCTTCGTCTTGTCCGTGTAAAAGAATACCGAATGGATTATTACTAGGGTTCTTNACAAAATTCTCTGCTTGCTTATTTCTNAATATTACCATGTAGTTCTCCTGNGGAGTATTATTCTACAAGNTTNAGGTAATTTAGAGATATTTGTCTATTTATGTTTGATGCTATCTCTTTTGATATTAGATTNAATGTCGAAATATCAGCTTGAGCNTTATTATATTCTGATTCTGATAATGTATAGGTATTAATAACACGAGCTTTNNCACTATATATCAATTCTNTAAATTCNGTGATCCTGAATATTCCGTATGTAACTTCTACATCAATTTGCATTCTTTGCGCTTCACCAGTGGTCTTAACAAGTAATTCGTTTCTTGAAACATCTACATCAAAATCTAGTTCCAGTGTTTTTTTTGTACTTGATGTATTGCCATCAATATATTTTAAAAGTTCATTTCTGATTATTTGATGTTCTCTGTTTCTAACTTGGATAATATCAATATTTTTCATTACGGCAGATGAACCGCTGTTTTCCCCGTACATCGGACTCATTGAGCACCCAGACATAGTAATTGAAACTAATAATATTATAACGATATTTTTTAGGTTANAGAACAATATTCAAAATCCTCTTTGGAACATATATAATCTTACGTATATCACTATTTATAGCTTTTTGCACATTTTCTATTTGCATAGCAATAGACTCAACTTCTGACTGTGTTGCATTTCTTGGTATCAGAGTTTCCCCTCTTTTCTTGCCATTAACTTGAATAATGACAAGATCATTATCTTCTTCAATATATTCATTAATAAATATGGGCCAGCTGGTTGCCGAAAGTAAATCATCATGACCAAGTAACATCCAGCATTCCTCAGCTATATGTGGTGCCATGGGAGCAAGTAATTTACAATATGTTTCTAAGAGCTCTCTNTTTGCATATAACTCATTGTTATCAAACGATNTNTTATTANNTAAAACACTCTGTATTTGGTTTGATAGTTCATAAATATGGGCAATAGCTCTATTAAATCTTAGGTTTTCTAAGGCATCCGTTACATCTTTTATTGCTCTGTGAGTAATTTTCCGTGTTTTTATTGCTTGTTCGTGAAAACTCTCCGGAGCTGGNGCATTTTTTTCTGATATTTGTGCTAGCCCATCATTAATGACCTTCCAAGCCCTTTGTATGAAGCGTGATGATGCCTCTACACCTTTATCAGTCCATTGGATATCACGTTCAGGTGGAGTGTCCGACAAGATGAACCATCGGGCAGTATCTGCACCAAAAGTATTTACGATTGACTGTGGATCAATAATATTCTTCTTTGATTTGGACATGGATTCAATTGGTCCGATTGTAACAGGTTTTTTTGTTTTAATATGAACAGCATTGTCACCATCAAACAGAACTTCCTCTGGAAATATCCAATTGCCATCACTATCTTTGTATGTTTCATGGGTAACCATGCCCTGAGTAAACAAACCAGAGAAAGGTTCCTCCAGTTTTACATGATCTGTATCTTTCATTGCACGTGTAAAAAACCGTGAATACAGAAGGTGAAGAATTGCATGTTCAACACCCCCAATATACTGATCGACTGGTAACCAGTAATTTACTGCTTCTTGTTCGACTGGTTGATCCGCATGTGGGCTACAAAACCGTACAAAATACCATGAAGAGTCCACAAAAGTATCAAATGTATCCGTCTCTCTTCTTGCATCCTTATTACATGATGGACATTGAACATTTTTCCATGTCTTGTGCCGTTCAAGTGGATTNCCAGGTTTATCAAAATCAACATCATCCGGTAATTTTACCGGAAGGTCTTTTTCGGGAACTTCAACCACACCGCAGTCATCACAGTGAATAATTGGTATTGGACAACCCCAGTAACGTTGCCGAGAAACACCCCAGTCTCTTAATCTGTAAGTAATTTTTTTCTCACCTTGTTGGAAGCCATTAACTTTCATAGATGACATTTTGTTGGCAACAACCTCCTTTGCTTCTTCGATGGTTTTGCCATTTAAGAAAGCAGAGTTAAATATTTTTCCTTCACCAGTGTATGCTTCATCTTGGATCTCAAATTCTACTTCGGAAGATTCATTGGGCAGTACAACAGGTGTAACATCTAGATTATACTTTCTTGCAAAATCTAGGTCTCTTTGGTCATGTGCGGGACAACCAAATATTGCGCCTGTTCCATACTCCATTAATACAAAGTTTGCTATAAATACATCCAATTCTTTATTTTCGATAAACGGATGCTTCACTTTTATTCCTGTGTTGTATCCAATTTTCTCAGCTTTCTCTATTTCAGCTAAAGTTGTCCCTTTTGATCTGCATTCTTTTATAAAGTCCGTAACTGCTTTATTTGTTTTTTCTAATTCTTTTGCAATAGGGTGATCTGCAGCAATTGCAACAAAACTGGCACCAAATAATGTATCAGGGCGTGTTGTAAAAACCTCAATTGATTTAAAAATATCTGTATCAAAAGGAGTTTTTGTAAACTCAAAGTGAAATTGTAGCCCAGTTGACTTACCAATCCAATGATTTTGCATTGTTTTAACTTTGTCAGGCCAATTATCTAATGTATTGAGTTTTTCTATTAAATCTTCAGCGTAATTTGTAATATTTAAGAACCACTGAGTTAATTCTCTAATCTCAACTTCTGCACCAGATCGCCATCCTTTTCCATCTATGACTTGTTCATTTGCTAATACAGTATTATCAACGGGATCCCAATTTACTTTTGAGTTTTTTCTACTAACAAGACCGTTTCTGTAAAAATCTAGA
Organism: Rhodobiaceae bacterium; assembly: GCA_002704755.1. GTDB lineage: Bacteria > Pseudomonadota > Alphaproteobacteria > Rhizobiales > TMED25 > TMED25. Next base: position 3,020 of record PAHC01000008.1, on the reverse strand, counting down.
AACAATTTTTGCTCATGAGCATAATATTCAGGATCACAGGTTGCAATTTCACGTGACCAATCAATNGATAGCCCAAGAAGCTTTAATTGAGCCCTCATATTATCAATATTTTGATAAGTCCATGTTGCTGGGTGAATATTATTCTGCATAGCAGCGTTCTCAGCAGGCATTCCAAAAGCGTCCCAGCCCATTGGATGAAGTACATTAAAGCCCTTAGCNCTCTTATATCTTGCTACAACATCGCCCATTGTGTAATTACGCACATGACCCATATGTATTTTACCGGATGGATAGGGAAACATTTCTAGGACATAATATTTTTCTTGTGCCGAATTCTCTGATGCTTCAAAAATCTTTTCAGAGTCCCATTTACTCTGCCATTTTTTTTCTACTTCGCGATGGTTATATCGATCCATAAACTTTACTACTCTTGCTTGAATTGTCTGGCTTTTGTAAGAATACTATTTTCAAGAGCAATTCTTGTTTCATCGCTTGCAGCAACATTTGTCCATTCACCGTTTATCAATCGTTGCATAAAGAATGATACCCGGATTGCGTCTGCACGCAGCCTGGTGTCAAGAATATAAATGGTGATTTTATAGCGCTCATTGGGTTTATCTGGATTGGTGTACCATTCCGTCATGATGATACCACCGTATGGATCAGCTTGCTCCAACGGCATAAATGAGACCGTATCGAGGGATGCTCTCCATAATAATGCATTTACGCCTATCGTTGCCCCCGTATCCTTTGTATCAGTACCAAATAATGTGAAATTATCTTGAATTTTTCCTTTAGGTCCGCCGTCTCTTTTTGCCTCTCGTTCAGCAGCCCTCTCTCGCGCAGTTTCTGCGTCTAACCAATCTGGCATATTCAAGGATGAAGCGCATCCACTAAGCATACTCAATAACATTATAGGAATAAGGATATTCTTTATGGCTTTATATTGAATGTTCATGTTTATCAAAATAATGTATCAATGGTTTTAAGGCAGTAAAAAATAAAGCCTGTATTATGTCAACAAAATAAAAATTAACAAAATATTAAAGACTGTATCTTATATACAACAATATAAATNTATTCGTTTTTGCAAAGCCTGTACCTTGTTGAATTCTATNTATAATTATATTAAACTCCNATNACGATAACAAATGATTAATGCATTAACACTATGAAAAAAATATTTGTGATATCATGTTTACTTGTGACTGCTTTCTCCAGGACAGTTCTTGCTGGAGATGCGCCTAATGGTAATGAGAATAGCTCAATCGATACTTTTGGAAAATTAACAGTTAATGGCGCCTTTGTCTCTGGTACATGCTTTAACACAGCAAGTGCAGCAGATGTTTTTGGAAATGAATTAAANAGAGNANCAATATCTGCAGACTTGCAAACAATTGGTTTAGGTTCAGGNAAAACACTTAATAATCAAGCTACGATGACATTTGATCAAGATCCTTGCAATGGGGAAGATGAACAAAATTTTCAACTTGAGATGGAAGATGTTACTTTTGGCTGGTCTAGTGCGTTATCAGATGATTTGTCGCTCACAATTTCAAATACCTTTGATTTAGATGATCAAACCTTATCTCCNGAGTTATCCCTTGAGGGTAATTATGGAAAGCTAGTTTTAAAGGAGTCCTCTTCAGCCGTTGAGGGACTAATAAAAGGAACAAACGGCTCTGGAGCAAAGACAGCTATCAATGTTGTCAAAGATGGTCATGTAAAAAACACTTCAGGATCTCAGGATAATTATAGCATAACATACTATACACCATCTTTTTCAGGCATTGAACTTGGTATTGGCACATCCTTGAGCGGTAGAAATATCGGATCAAATGACTCTGACTTTACAACAATGTCACTCGGTATAGGCTATGAAACATATATTGGTGATACAGTAATTTCTTTAGGTGGAGGCATAGAAAAAGCAAATAATAAAGTCAATGAACTATCAAGTTGTTTGGATGCCGATCTTATAAAAGCAGAGGCAGCTACCGATGCCAGCTCCTTTTTTGATGGTCTCTATGGTGGAAATGCATGTGGTGATGAATTACTCTCAGCATTAGGAATGGAGTTATCTTTTGATAATTACACACTTTCTTCAGCATTCTCGCATCTCAACACAGATAATGCAGATTCAAATGTCTGGTCGTTTGGCTTTGGAAGTTCTATTAATGATGTTGATTACACTTTGGGAATAGCTCAAGAATCTCTAGATTATGCCCGNAATAAAACAAACGGAGAAAATGTTGAGGATAAATCGACGATCTTAGCTCTGGATGCATCAAAACCACTTAATGAAAATCTTGACCTTGGTCTCAGTTTATCGAGCGCTTCAACGGATAAAATGTCTCAAGAACAAGGGGCCGGATCAACGAGCGCCTGGCGTGCAGGTGTATCCTTATCGTTTGGTTTTTAATTCCCTATTCTTCAATCTAATTATTATTTCATGACTCATATTCATGGTCGNATTGATGGTCATAATGACAGTCTATTAATTAGTAAAACGCCATACTTTATTAACAATACATTAATGGCTGTTGCATATATGTCACACTTAAAAATAAAGTAAAATAAATATAACTTTCTTACTTGTCACTATATGATTTTTTGATAAATTACTAGCATATGCACGGTGTCGTGCATCGTGCGTTATTTTATATAAAATAACTTTTTTTATTAACTTTTTTTTATTATGAAAGGAAATATCATGGATAAAAAAATACTATTAGGTGGTGCTGCTGCTCTACTGCTAGTGGGTAACATGTATGCTACTCCAGCTAATGCGGCAATCGACCTATCTATCGGTGGTGAAGCAAAACTTACTGCTGATATGAGTGAATGTGGACCTGCAACAGTTGCAGATGCCAGTGACACTAAAAAAGAAATTCTTGAAGCTGTAGATGGTGCCGCTTTAGCAGACGAAGCTGCGGTTGTTGCAAGAATTGCTGCTATTAACCCAACAGCTCCTGCTCTACCATTAGCAGCTGTCACAGCTGCACAAGCATTTGATGTAG
>PAHC01000007.1 GCA_002704755.1 Rhodobiaceae bacterium | reverse complement strand
ACTTACCCTTGAAGAACGTGCTACTTGCCCTCGCACTTGTTACCATTGGGATGACTGCTACGGCAACAATATGGCCTTTGCTCACCGCTTCCCTGCTGGCAAGGCTCTTGAGGATGCCATTGAGCGCGAGATTGCCGAACATTGCGCCATTTACAAGGGCGTTATCGTGCGTCTTCACGTTCTGGGTGACTTCTATTCGGTCGATTACGTCAAGCACTGGCAAGACCTTTTGTCCCGCCATGACAACCTCGCTGTCTGGGGCTACACAGGCTACGCACCCAACAGTGACATTGGCCTTGCTATCCGTGCGGTTCGTGGTGGTTTTGGCACTCGCTTTTCCGTGCGGTTCAGTAATGCACCTGATGAAGTCTTTTCCGCTAACTCAACCGAAGTAGCCGAAGAAGAAAGTGGCAAGTCTGCCGTATGTCCCGAACAAACTGGTAAGGCTGAGTCGTGCGCTACTTGCACGTTCTGCTGGTCTGCACAGACCCGCCAAGTTTTGTTCCTTACCCATTAGAAACAAGGGAGAAAAACCAATGACAATTCTAGATATCAAAGAGGGCATCCGTCATCACTTGAGGATGCTGGCTGAAGCCGCAGTCCGTGGCGATAGGGTAACCGCAGGGGAGCATTTCGCTGAAATTATGTTACTGACTGACAAGCTAGGTGGATTCCATGACCCAAAATAAAATATATGTTTTGCTGAATATTGTTGATGGTGAAACAAGTCTTTGGACACTCCCCGAAATACTGGAAGAAATCAACCGTGACCGTTCAGACGAATGGACTCCCTATGATGAATCCGATTGGCGCGAGGGTCTTGATGAATTTACGAACTTTCAACTGTTGGCAGAAGTGGACAGGGAACGTCATTTATTTAGAGTGGACAGGGGGAGATGGCAGATGTTTAACGTAAAGCGAAATGGGCAGGGATTGTTGAACGTGTACCACGGTGACAAGCAAACCGAATGGAAAATCAGCAACAACGGTGGTAGGTGGAAACTTTACTGCGTTCTAAACAATCAGACGCATGAACACCCTTTTGATTTTGCACCACTGATACACCACCCAGAGAAGCTGTCCGATAAACTGGGTGAAATTCTAAAAGGGGAGAAGTAGTATGATTAGATATTATGTAGAATTTGGAAAACAGACGGGCATTTTCATAGCAGATTCGTATGTGTATGTGTATGCGTATAGCGAACAACAAGTTCGTGATATGTTTGATGATTACGAACTAGTCGCTATAGACCAAACAGATTAGGGGATTCCGATGACTAAAATTTTAGACATTGTAGCCGAGCTTCTTTTTTGTGTTGTTTGGTTTGTTCTCCTACCCTTGTTTATCACTGTGGCCCTAAGTTAACCACGTTGGACATAACCCTTACAGTCTGGCAATATATACAGACATTATAGTTTCCTCCCTGAGAAGCCTTGGGGGTGGCGATTAGTTAACCACGGTTAATTGAAAGTCACCCCTCTTTTTCTGCCTTCTCGAAATTATCCGAAAGGACATCACGACATGAATATATTTTACCTTGATGAACAGCCGAACCTTGCGGCTCAGTTTCTGTGTGACAAGCACATACCAAAGATGGTTCTTGAGACTGCACAGATGTTGTGTACCGCTCAACACGTAAACGGCTGTGGTCACGATGGGCTGTACAAACCAGCCTACATCAAGCACCCATCTACTCAGTGGGTTGGTTCATCCTTGTATGCATACGAGTGGACGTACCACCTTTTTCTTGACCTGTTGCACGAGTATGAATATCGGTTTGACAAGATACACTCGTGTGACCAGTTGCGTGAGCATCTAGGTGTATTTCCATCCTGTCATAAGGGCGAACCTTCCGCGCCACCTCAGTGTATGCCCGAAGAATACAAGGGTATTGATACCGTGAGTGCATACCGCCGCTACTACATTGGCGAGAAACTATCGTTTGCCAAGTGGGTGCGTGGCACTCCCTCTCCGTACTGGCTACACGACAAGCAGTACCGCCCGTCTACCAGACGCGAGTCAGTTCAGGGTGATATTGAACGTCTACTTGGCCTTTGGAATGGGGAGACTGCGTAATGGCTAACTTTGCTGTAAAGTTACGAGGCGAATACTGGCTGTCCTTTTTTCAAGAACCATACAATGGCTATGACGCAGACGAGGGAATGTATACCTGTGAGGTTGCCCTCATGAATGGTCATGGCAATGATGCTATGGTTGGTGAGCCTGTTCGCTTCTCTGATGCAGAGGAGTTGATATATATTATGGCATCACTTCTTGCTGGTGATGAGGAACTCTTTCGTAACCAATACACCTTTGAGTTTGATATGACGGGCAACGATAACAAGCCAGTTAACCAGACTTGACCTATATCTTACCAAAGTGCATAATATACATACTGGATTACTGTCCTGAGTATGACGGCCTCTTAAACTACTCACTTCCGATAATTAACCACGGTTAACTCTATATCTAGGAAAGGATATAAAGAACATGAACTACGTTAATCCAATACTGGCACAGCCAGAACCGTTTAAGTCCACAATGCTTCCTGAAGTACGTAGGAAGGTTTCTCGTGGTCATCTGTCCAAGTACAGCAAGGCTGAACAGAAGCGTATTATTGAACACGCTCTTGTCCACAAAATTCGCTTTGCTGACCTTGCAAAACATTTCAATGTTTCACTGGCTACCGTCTACAACTGGCGCAGTGATTACATGGTTGGGATGTACGCTGATGAGGTCATCTACAATCAGACCATTTCCTTCAGACGCTCATACTGAGCGTGGGGACACACGAACTTATTGTGAGGATATTCGGTAAGTTGTTTATCCTCGCAGTGCTTTTCTACTTGTTCTACCTAATCGACTATTTCTCTAGCTAAAATAAGGAAAACCATGGCTATGACTACCAACGAAATCAAAAAAGGCATGAAGTTTAAGCTGGCAAACGGCTGGATGGCTACCATGCGCGATAACAAAAAAGGCAATATAAGACAGGCAGAGGTGCAAGGGTTGTATACCGAAGTTGGTTCTGTTTATGCTCACGATATCATCTCGTGTAAACCAGATGCGAATGTGGATGTGTGGCATACCATTGTTCTGACGGATAAACAAAAGCAACACGCATCCATTGTCGGAAATCTTTTTGGGTAGAAAGGGGAGAGTGTTAAAGTGAATACAGAATCAAAAATAAACGCCCTACCAAAACCAAAGTGGTGGTACTTCACCGTATTCGGTGTGCAAATATATATTGATTACCACTCGGTTCGCGAAGTTTTGACGTTTGACTTACACGTAGATAAGTCTAACTGTGATGTACAGGTTTCACTAGCGAAACTGTATATCATCATTTCCCACTAAGGGGGGCTGATAAAAGAACGGGCGGTTCGTTCACAACCCGCCACCTGAAAGGAGAATATAAAAATGAACATTAAAGACCTACTCATGTGTATGGAGCAGTTTAGGAATCTAAATCCTAATATGCCCATACAGCAAGCACAGACATTTCTGTACATCTGCCAGCATGAGAACAAGCCAGATGGGTTAACAATCAAGGACATTAGTGATGCCCTTGGTTTTTCCCATGCCTCTGCCAGCCGCAATGTTGCGGCATTTACTGACTGGTCACGCCATAGGAGAAGCGGTCACGACTTGGTAGTTGCGCTGGAAGACCCGATGGACAGGTCAAGAAAACTTGTCTCACTTAACGCACAGGGGGTGCGTATGAAAAAACTATTGGAGGCTCAATGACGGTACGGCAACGAGGAAAAGGTTGGCAAGTTGATGTATTTGCCAACGGTAAACGTGCAAGAAGAAACTTTGACTTGTACGAGGATGCGTTGGCATGGGAAAAAGAAGCCAAGCAATCCTTGAAGATTGGACGCCCGTTAACCGTGGTTAACTCTACAGCCAAGGTTAACGGATGGACACTGAAGGATGCCGCAGAGCGTACTTTTGTTATGCGGTGGGAGAACTCTAAGTCAGAGAAAACCCACCTCATCAACATGAGAAAGAACCTTGAATATTTTGGTAACAACTGTCCACTCACAGATATAACAACAGAGAGAGTGGATGACTTTATCCTACACCTGAAAAGTACACGGTTGTCTGGTTCAACAATCAATCGTGTACTTATGAATCTCTCTCGCATTCTTCGGACTGCGAGGGAGTACAACAAAATGACTCACCATGTCTTCATCCATAGACAGCCAGAGGGGGAACACCGTCTGCGCTGGTTGACGGAAGAAGAGATGGTGATGATGACAGGATTGGCGGCAGATATGGGGTATGTTAATTTGCATGATGCCATGATTGTTGCTGTTGATACTGGTGTTAGAAGAAGTGAGCTTATGCGTATCAAAAAGGCTGACATAACGGCTCAAGGTCTGGGTGTATGGGAGAGCAAAGCACAGCTTCCCAGAATTATACCGCTCACAAAAAGAGCTAGAGCCGTGCTTGAGAATAGAACAGGTGACCCCTTCATGTTCCCACAGAAGGAGTTCATTCGTTCTGCCTTTGAGAGAGTAAAGCATCACTGTGGTCTGGGTAATGATGTTGTATGGCACACACTACGTCATACGTTTGCATCAAGACTTGTTCAGAGGAACGTACCAATACAGGTGGTACAGAAACTGATGGGCCATAAAACTATACAAATAACAATGAGATATGCTAAAATAAATGATACAAATATGGTGAATGCCATAAGTGTATTAGATAATTTATCTACGGAGTAATTTGTGACAACCAGTGTGACAATACTGGCACAAACGGAGCGAGCGTGGTGGAATTGGTAGACACACAGGACTTAAAATTCTGAGCCTTTTCAATGGCGTGGGGGTTCGAGTCCCCCCGCTCGTACCAATGAGAACAGACTTAAAATCGTGTGTAACTAATATACACATTGGTATATCTGCCTCAAACGTATAGCCTGTATCAAATACTCCTACATATCTTATAAATGAGAGCGGGTCTTACACTAACGTAAGACTCGTTTTCCATTGTCACAAACTCCTGTGACGGTGGTGACAATTAATGGACATTATAGCCCTCGCTGGGTCAACTCTAGTTACCTATAGGAGTAACGATGAACCAACATCTCTTAGAAATTCAGAGAAAGTTAGAAGCTGATATGCAGACCAAGGGTATTGATTACTACAGGTCTGAGGTCAGTAAAGCTATTGAGCAAACCAACGAGTCAACGACTCTGTATGGTATACTCGCAATGAAGAAGTCAGTGGACTCTGTTACCAAGTGTATCGAGGAGTTTCTTGACTATGCCTTTACAGGCAAGGCTGGTAGGCTATCGTCTGCTGGGCATCTACTGTCCCTTCTTGACCCCGAAGTTGCCGCCTACCTGTCGCTGAAGAGTGTTATAGACTCTGTGTCCAAAAACCAAACGCTAACCAAGTGTGCTATGGGTATAGCTGGTATGCTAGAAGACCAGTTCAAGTTCTCCATGTTTGAAGAGCAAGAACCACACTGGTTCAGACGTATCCAAAAGGATGTCAACAAGCGTACCAGCAATCGGTACTTCCGCCGCTACGCCATCATCCACACGATGAACAAGAAAGCCCTGATTGACCACGAGCCGTGGAGTAAGCAAGAGAAGATGCACCTCGGCTGTAAACTGGTTGACCTTATCATTCAGTCCACAGGTCTTGTGGAGTTAACTACCCACACGTTTGGTCGCACCAAGCGAGTGTTATATCTTACGCCCACCGAAAAGACTATGGAGTGGATTGATAGAATTAATGCTCGTGGTGAGATACTTGCGCCTCGCTATATGCCGTGCGTTGTACCACCGCGTGATTGGACTTCTCCTACTGACGGTGGGTATCACACAAGACACATTCGTCCTCTACCACTCATCAAGACGGTGAACCGCCGTTACCTTGAGGAGATGGAGCATCACGAGATGCCAGAGGAGTATAGGGCTATCAACGCTCTACAAAAGACCAAGTGGGCGGTCAACAAGCCTATACTAGAAGTGATGAAGACAGTGTGGGAGTCTGGCGATAGCTGGGGCGGTTTACCACAGCGTGGCCCTCTGCCTCTACCGCCCACGCAGTTCCCTGATAAACCTAAGTCAGAGATGACTGAGGCTGAACGGGTTATGTTCAAAGAATGGAAACACGCCGCCGCAAGGGTGCATCAGTCCAACTCTAGGCTAAATAGCAAACGTCTACAGCTTGTTCGTACCATGTCTATGGCAGACAAGTTCAAGGACTTTGATGAGTTCTACTTTGTCTGGCAGAACGACTTCAGAGGACGTAAGTACGTTGTCAGTAGCTTTCTTAGTCCACAAGGGCCAGACTATGCCAAAGCGTTACTTACTTTTGCCAACGGCGTACCGCTGACCTCAGAGGGTATATACTGGCTGGGTGTTCATGGTGCTAACTGTTTCGGTGAAGACAAGGTATCGTTTGATGACCGCGCTTATTGGGTAAGTAAGAATACCGATGCTATCGAAGCCTGTGCGGAAGACCCCTATGAGAATACGTGGTGGACAAAGGCCAGTGACCCATGGATGTTTCTTGCGTTTTGCTTTGAGTGGAGAAAAGCGGCTGTTGGTCGTATCTCACATTTACCAGTGAGCCTTGATGGGTCTAACAACGGGCTACAACACCTGAGTGCCATTAATCTCGACATGAAGGGTGGTGAGTCAACCAACCTTGTACCGTGTGAGATACCTCGTGACATTTATCAGGATGTAGCTGATGAGGTTAATCAGGTTCTGGAGAGTCGTAAGTCGCATGATGCCATGGCTCGTGAGTGGCTTGAGTTCGGTGTCACTAGAAAGTGTACCAAGCGGCCTGTGATGGTAGTCCCATACGGCGGTAAGATATACAGTACCCGTCAGTATATTGAGGATTACATTACTGACCGTATTGAAGAAGGGACTTTATCGCCTTGGGGACATGACCTGTTTGAACCTAGTCACTATCTTGCTGACATTGTGTGGGCTTGTATCTCAAAGGTGATTACCGCCGCCCGTACAGTTATGGATTGGCTACAAGAGATATCCAGTATTGTATCGGCAGAGAACCTTCCAGTTATCTGGGAGACACCAACAGGGTTTCTGGTGCATCAGATGTATCCAGAGACACGAAGCAGACGCATCACAACCCACATTGATAATAGCCTTATCAAGCCACAGGTTCGTGAGCAAAACTACATGAAGTCAGACCGCCGCCGCGCAGTCAACGGAGCAAGCCCTAACTTTATCCACTCGCTGGATAGCGCGGCTATGACGTTCACTATTAACAACTGTGTGGATGTAGGGATTACTGACTTTGCCATGGTACACGATAGTTATGGTGTACACGCCTCACTTGTACCTAAATTGTACGAGCAGACACGGGCTTCTTTTGTTCGTATGTACGAGCAGAATGATGTCCTTGAACAGTTCAAAGGCTTCGCTCTTGAAGTCGTAGATGAAGTACCTACACCACCGCAAAAAGGTAGCTTAGACCTTTCTCTCGTGAAGGAGTCTAAATACTTTTTTGCTTAGTCTTACCAAAGTGTAATGCTTGCACATTTATGGACATTATAGTTATGGAAAAACATACCGAAGCTCTTCTTGTACTTTACAAGATTCTAATTCGCCGTGACCTCGCAGTCCCAGTGGATTTAACAGCCCGACTTATCGAAGCGGGTATTGACTTAACCATGGTTAACCATAAGGAGACAGAATAATTATGGCAACCTTACGTACTAGCAAAGGATTGGCCTACTGGCCTCATATCTTTACACCTGACACACAGTTCAACTCTGACGGTGACTACTCAGTGAAGTTCCGTGTGGCTGGTGAAGACGCAATCAACCTTCAGAAAAAAGTTGATGCGCTGGGCGAAGAGTCAGTCCAGAAAGCAAAGACAGAAAACCCTTCCAAAAAGATTAAGTTAGCCAACGTACCCTACAATGAAGTTCTGGATGAAACTGGCAATCCAACTGGTCAGCTTGAGTTTAAGTTCAAGCAAAAGGCAAAAATCCAAACCAAGAATGGGCCTATGGATATGAAGGTTGCAGTGTTGGATGCCAAGGGTACTCCGATTACTGAGCCTGTGAATATGGCTAACGGTTCTGAGGTCAAAGTAGCCTTTGAACCAAACCTGTACTACGTCCCATCTTCTGGGGCTGGTGTATCTCTGCGCCTCAAGGCTGTTCAGATAATCAACCTCATTGAATATGAGTCCAACGACTTCGGCTTCGGAGAAGAAGAAGGCTACACGCACGATAACAATAATAATAATGGTAGCGATAATGCCCAAGAAGACAACGAAGAGTTCTTCGGTAACAACGAAGACGAAGAAGAAGAAGACTTTTAGAAGTAAGTTTGAGGAATCTGTTGCAAAGAACTTAGACAGTCAGGGTGTAGACTACGAATACGAAGCCTACAGATTGCCCTACATTGTCGAGCGTAACTACCTACCCGACTTCCGACTACCCTCTGGGGTTTATGTCGAAGCAAAGGGATATTTCAAGTCTGCTGACCAACGCAAGCATAAGCTACTGAAAGCACAAAGCCCTGATATTGAGGTTCGCTTTGTCTTTCAGAATGCCCGTGGTCGTGTTCAAGGAAGCAAACTCACTTGCATCGAATGGTGTGAGAAGAATGGCTTTCTGTATGCAGAGGGTACAGTCCCAAAGGAATGGTTACATGAGTGAAAGACAACAAACAGATTACATTATGATTCACTGTGCCGCCACGAAGCCATCTATGGATATTACTGCAAAGGATATTGATAAGTGGCATCGTCAAAAAGGCTGGCGAAAGATTGGTTATCACTGGGTTGTTTGTCGTGATGGCACAGTCGAAGAGGGCCGTGAAATATCAGAGGTTGGCGCACACTGTCGTGGTTATAACGACAAGAGTATCGGCATCTGCATGGTCGGCGGCATAGATGAAGAAGGTAATCCTGAATCAAACTTTACAAGTGAACAATGGGATGCGCTGGCAAAGCTAGTGTGGCAAATGAAACTTCCGTACCCAGATGCGGAAGTCGTAGGTCATAACGAGTTTTCCTCTAAGGCGTGTCCTTCTTTTAATGTGAGGGAATGGTGGAACGCAACGGAAGTAATTTCGTAGCTCACATACCTTGCCCAGCTTGTCCGTCATCAGATGGCTTTGCAGTCTATGATGATGGGCATGGTTGGTGCTTTGTGTGTGGTCACTACGGAGACAGTAATCAGGAAGAGCGGAGACAGAGTAAAGTGAACCACGATTTAGTCAAAGGCGGCTCATACAAAGCACTAGCCAAACGAAACATTAATATGGAAACCGTAAAGAAATGGGGTTATCAGGTAGGTAAGTTCAAAGGCAAGCCTGTTCAGATAGCCAACTACAAAAACCGTGATGGTGATTTAGTTGCTCAGAAGTTGCGGTTTCCAAATAAAGACTTCTTGTTTATCGGTGACACCAATGACATTGGCCTATACGGACAGTGGCTATGGCGTGATGGTGGTAAGCGAGTAGTTGTTACCGAAGGGGAGATTGATGCCCTTTCGGTCAGTCAGGTCTTAGGTACATCATGGCCTGTGTGTTCCGTTCCTAACGGCTCACAGGGGGCAAAGAAAGCCCTTCAGAAATCACTTGAGTGGCTTAACAAGTTTGACAGCGTTGTTCTGATGTTTGACTCAGATGATGCTGGTCGAAAAGCCGCAAAGGACTGTGCCACTTTGTTCCCGTCAGGCAAGTGCAAAATTGCACATTTGCCCTTGAAGGATGCCAATGAGATGTTGGTAGCTGGTAAGACCAAGGACATCAACAACGCCATGTTCGATGCCAAGGATTATCGTCCTGACGGTATTATCAATGGGGATTCTTTGTGGGATGTTGTTACCAAAGAAGATAACACTCAGTCCTATGAGTACCCCTACCACGGACTCAATGAGAAAACCCTTGGAATACGTAAGGGTGAAATCGTAACTGTGACCGCTGGTAGCGGCATAGGGAAAAGTCAACTCTGTAGAGAGTTTGCTCACTTCCTTCTGCAACAAGGTGAGACTATAGGTTACATAGCACTAGAGGAGTCGGTAAAACGTACTTCCTTGGGCCTCATGTCTATAGCTATGAACAAACCCTTGCACCTTGGTAACTCTACCGCAAAGGAAGAGGAGCTAAAGGAAGCGTTTGACTCTACCCTTGGTACAGGCCGTGTGTATCTTTATGACCACTGGGGTTCAACCGAAAGTGAGAACCTCATGGACAAGATACGCTACCTAGCCAACGGGTGTGGCTGTGGCTTCATTGTTCTTGACCACATTAGCATAGTTGTTAGTGGCATGGAGAATGGTGATGAACGGCGGATGATTGATAACACCATGACGAAGCTCCGCGCTCTCGTTGAGGAAGTTAAGATTGGTCTGGTTCTCGTAAGTCACTTGAAGCGTCCCGAAGGTAAGGGACACGAGAATGGCGCACAAACAAACTTGTCACAACTCAGAGGCAGTGCGGGTATCGGGCAACTATCCGATATCGTGTTGGGCTGTGAGCGTGACCAGCAAGACCCAGAAATGGCAAACGTAACTCAAGTTCGTGTGTTGAAAAACAGATGGACGGGGGAGACAGGCATTGCTTGTAGCCTTGAGTACGACAAGTACACAGGCCGAATGACTGAGTTGGCGATACCAGACGCTGAAGATGAGACTAACCCCTTCCCTGTAGAAAAAGGAGAGTTCTAGTGGCTAAAATGAGAATGGATTTGGATGTTCATACAGAACTGACACGCGAAGGTGTGGAAGTAACCTTGATGATGTCAGGCGATGATGAAGGTATAACAACCACCGTCACCTATGATGATTTGTTCGATGACATCAAAGATGTCTACCTTACAGACCACCCCGAAGATATGAGAGAAATACAAGCCATTGCAAAGGGTATGGCTGACATGAGTAAAGACCTGTTCTGCTTACTGCCAGCGGCGGATATAGATGAAGTACAAGAGGATGCTTAATGAGGTTAGTATTCGATATTGAAACCGATGGTTTATTGGATACAGTCTCTAAAGTTCACTGCATTGTCGCTCGTAACATTGATGATGACAAAGAATATGTCTTCGTTGGTAACGACTGTCGAGAGGGCGTTAAGTTCCTCGCAAGTGCAGACACTCTCATAGGCCACAATATTATAGCCTTTGATATCCCTGTTCTACAGAAGTTATACCCAGACGTTGAGTTAACCACGGTTAACTGGGTGGACACTCTAGTCCTCACTCGCCTCATCTGGCCTGATAGAAGAGACAGAGATTACAAGCTATTCCGTAGTGGCAAACTACCGCCAAAGCAAATTGGCTCTCATAGTCTAAAGGCATGGGGCTACCGCATTGGTGAGTACAAGGGGGAGTTTGGAGAAACAACCGATTGGGCAGAGTTCAGTGATGATATGCTGAAATATTGCCAGCAAGACGTTGTTGTGAACTTGAAGCTGTACCTCAAGATTGAGGCTATGGACTACTCACAGGATGCTATCGACTTAGAACACAGCATCCACAAAATATTGGTGCAACAGGAACACGATGGATTTCCGTTTGATGAACGGGCGGCAGAGAAGTTGTTTGTTGTTCTTAACGAAAGACGGTTGGAGATTGAGCGTGAGCTTATGAACAGCCAACCCCCGTGGATTGAAGAGACTGAGTTCATACCAAAGGTCAATAACAAGACACGAGGGTACGAGAAGGGTGTGCCTTTTATTAAGACAAAGGAGATACCCTTTAATCCTAATAGTCGTGAGCATATCTCAAGAATGCTTATAGAAAAATACAACTGGCAACCAACCCTATTTACTGAGACAGGCTTGGCGCGAGTGGATGAAAAGGTACTGAGCGGTCTGGATTACCCAGAGGCTAAACTTCTAAACGAATCCCTCATGCTTCAGAAGCGTCTTGGTCAACTAGCGGAAGGTGCAAACGCTTGGTTAAAACTATCAAAGAATGGAGTAATACATGGGCGTGTTAACCACATGGGCGCAGTCACTTCGCGTTGCACTCACTCTAATCCAAATACGGGTCAAATTCCTAGTGTCTCCGCTCCTTACGGGAGTGAATGTAGGAGTCTTTTTCATGCTCCTACCAATTACATGGTCATGGGTTGCGATGTTAGCGGCCTTGAGTTGCGCTGTTTGGCTCATTTCATGGCTATATATGATGACGGTGAGTATGGTGATATTCTTCTTAACGGAGATATCCACACGGCAAATCAAAATGCGGCGGGACTACCCAGCCGCGATATGGCTAAGACATTCATATACGGTTTCCTATATGGGGCAGGTGATGAAAAGGTTGGCAGTATTGTCGGAAAGGGCAAAAAAGAGGGTGCAAGACTCAAACGAGAGTTTCTAAAGAAAACCCCTGCCCTTGATAAACTACGCAAAGCGGTCAGACAGAGCGCACTCCGTGGTTACCTAATTGGACTTGATAAAAGAAAGATGCCTGTTCGTAGTGAACACGCCGCGCTGAACACACTGCTTCAGGGCTGTGGAGCAATCATCTGTAAACGATGGGTTGTCGAGTTTCACAAGCTACTCAAAGAGCATGGCTACAAACAACAAAAAGATTACTGGCAAGCCGCCTTTGTCCATGACGAAGTTCAGGTAATTGTCAGAGAAGAAATAGGTGATGACATTGGAAGACTCTGTATTGAAGCAATCAAACGAGCGGGAGACTACTACGACTTCAGAATCCCTCTCGATGGCGAGTACAAACTCGGAAGAAACTGGGCTGAAACCCACTAAAGAGAATCGTAAGAAGTTTGATATTGACTTATCTTACGGTCACCTACACGAAGACCGCATCATAGATATGCTCCAGAACAAAAAGATAGAAGTGAAGACAGAGCGTGATATGTGGTCACGTACTGGTAACATAGCCATCGAATATGAGAGTTATGGTAAACCTAGTGGTGTCAACGCTACAGAAGCTGACTTCTGGTTTCATAACCTTGCTATCAAAGATGATGTTTACTGTACGTTGGTATTCTCTGTAGAAAACCTAAAGAAGATTGTTCACGGGTTGGATTACCACAAGAGCGTGAGCGGCGGTGATAACCATGCTTCCCGTATGTTTCTTGTAAATCTATCCAAGCTGTTCTCTACAGATACGCTAAAACTTTATAAGAACATATCCACTTTGGTATGAGGTACACACATGACAACATTACTTATAGACGGTGATATCATTGCATATCAGTCTGCGGCGGCTACAGAAGTAACTGTTGCTTGGGATGATGACCTGTGGACAGTCCATGGTTATGCGTCAGAAACAAACGCCCATGCAGACCAGACAATTACAAGGCTCATGGAAAAAGCAGATTGCTCTAGGTGTATCGTGATGCTCTCTAGTCGGAACAACTTCCGCAAAGAGCTAGACCCTGAGTACAAAGCCAACAGAGTAGGTAAGCGTAAGCCAGTTACATTGTCGGCAGTACGTGAGCATCTCTTTAACAACTACAAGGCCATGATTGGTGACCCTGTAGAAGCGGATGACTTGCTGGGAATCTTGCTTACTAAGAACCCTGAGAAGTACATCGTGTGGTCTATCGACAAAGACCTCAAGCAGATTGCTGGAAGACACCTTACTGATGACGGTGTTGTAACAATCACACAAGAAGAAGCTGACCGTGCCTTTTGGACGCAAGTTCTCACTGGTGATACTGCCGATAACTACAAAGGCATCTCAGGTGTTGGCCCAAAGACTGCGGAAAAGATTCTGGATGCTGATGACGGCAAGACCTATTGGCAGAAGGTTCTCACCGCATATGAGAAAGCAGGGCTGACCAAGAAGGATGCAGTCAAAACAGCAAGGCTTGCACATATCCTGACCAACGAAACTAAGAACACATTATGGAGTCCACCCAATGACTGATTACGGACGGATTATGCGTGAAATAGATGCAGAAAGGGAAGCACAGGATGTGGTCAACAGGCCCAAACACTACAACCAAAGCAGTATCGAATGCATTGAGGCAATCAAGGCGGCAACAGGTGATGGTTTTGAAGCCTATCTCCAAGGAAACATCCTCAAATATCTGTGGCGATACAAATATAAAAACGGGGTTCAAGACCTCAAAAAAGCCCAGTGGTACTTAAACAAATTAATAGAGGTGAAGAATGTCTGAGTTCGATAGTTACCAAAAGGAAGCACATAGCACAGCGGTTTACCCACCAGAGATGGGAATGGCGTACTGCGTCACTGGCCTGTGCGCTGAGACAGGTGAAGTAGCCGACAAGATTGCTAAGTATTATCGGGGCGATGGTGGCCTCGATGAACAGGGTCTGAAGAAAGAACTGGGGGATGTTCTCTGGTTCATTGCGGAGTTATCTACTCACCTTGGTTTTAACCTGAGTGAAGTAGCTCAACTAAATCTTACCAAACTAGCTGACCGAAAAAATAGAGATGCCCTCAAGGGTAGTGGGGATGAACGATAAATGGACTCATATCAACAATACATAGCTATATCAAAGTACGCACGGTTTATTGAATCAGAGGGTAGGCGAGAGACTTGGGAAGAGAGCGTAGATAGGTACATCAACTACTTCTCAGAAAAGTTTCCAATAGCAGAGAGCGAACTAAAGGAAGCGTCTAAATACATAAAAGAACTTGGTGTAGTCCCATCAATGAGGGCGATAATGACCGCTGGCCCTGCGTTAGACAGAGATAACATAGCTGGTTACAACTGTTCGTATCTTGCTGTAGATGACCCAAAGGCTTTCGATGAAACACTCTATGTTCTTATGTGTGGCACGGGAGTTGGTTATTCTGTAGAACGTGAGTTCGTTGAGAAACTACCTGAGATACCCGCAGACATTCACGACACAGATGAGGTTATCAAGGTCGAGGACAGTAAGATTGGATGGGCAAAGGGTCTACGTAAACTTATTGCTCGTTTATATGCTGGAGAGATTCCTAAGTGGGATTTATCAGGCATTCGTCCTGCTGGGGCTAGGCTGAAGGTGTTTGGTGGTAGAGCCTCTGGGCCTGACCCGCTTGAGAACTTGTTTCGGTTTACTGTCGGTGTCTTCAAGAAAGCCGCTGGTCGCAAACTAACTAGCCTTGAAGCACATGATATTATGTGTGCAGTTGCGGCGGCGGTAGTTGTTGGTGGTGTCAGACGGTCAGCAATGATTAGTCTATCTGACCTAGCTGATGACAGAATGCGCCATTGTAAATCAGGTAACTGGTGGGATGAGAACGTAAACCGCTCTTATGCAAACAACAGCGTTTCCTATACACGAAAGCCAGACATGGGTGCATTTCTACGTGAGTGGACATCATTGTACGATTCCAAGTCAGGTGAACGAGGAATCTTCAACCGTCAGGCGGCACAGGCACAAGCCAAGAAATCTGGTAGGCGTGACCCAGACCATGCGTTTGGCACGAACCCATGCGGAGAGATTTTGTTGAGGAGTATGCAAACTTGTAACCTCTCAGAAATTATTATCCGCCCAGAGGATACTGAGGAGACACTTACACATAAGGCATACATTGCGGCTCTTCTTGGTACGCTACAGTCAGCCCTTACTGATGTAAGATATCTGCGTAGCTCTTGGAAGAAGAATATGGAAGAAGAGAGACTTCTAGGCGTTAGCTTTACAGGTATTCTTGACAACCCACTAATGTATCAAGGCGAAGACTTGCCTGACAGACTTGAAAGACTAAAGGCTGTTGTAGTTGATACTAATAAGAAGTGGGCAGACAAGCTGGGAATCCAACAGTCTACTGCTACAACCTGTGTAAAGCCTAGTGGTACGGTTAGTCAGTTGGCTTCTGTAGCCTCTGGTATTCATCCAAGATACGCCAAACATTACATCCGCCGCGTTCGTGCAGACGTTAAAGACCCACTGGCTACGTGGATGATGGAAAGACAAATACCAAACGAAGTGGATACATACAATCCACTTAACCATGTGTTCTCATTTCCTATTGAGTCACCAGAAGACTGTATCACTCGCAATGATATGAGTGCGCTTGAACAGTTACACTTATGGATGACTTACAGGACTCATTGGACAGAACACAATCCAAGCATAACCGTTTACGTTTCAGAAGAGGAGTGGTTTGATGTCGGGGCTTATGTTTACAAAAACTTTGATGATGTTGGCGGAGTATCATTCTTACCGCGAGAAGATGGGAGTCATTCATACGTACAAGCCCCCTACGAAGAAATATCGCATTTGCAATATGAAGAGATTAGTGCTAGGATGCCTACGGTTTCTTTCTCAGAATATCGTGAAGTAGATGATATGACGGTAGCTTCTCAGGAGCTTGCGTGTACGTCAGGTGCTTGCGAACTCTGAGCGAGTTAACCGTGGTTAACTATAGGGTCACCTTCGGGTGGCCCTTTTTTTATTTATGGACATTATCGGGTTCACAGAAATATGAAAATTTTTACAGATACACCCCTAATTACAAAAGAAGCCCTTGAATACCTAAAACGACAGTTTCCCGACAGCTTACCAAAAGGTCAAGCGTGTACGGTTGAGCAGTTACGTTATCTTCAAGGACAACAAAGCGTTATCGAAAAGATACGCCAACTAACCGAATTTCCAGAAGACGAGGAAACATAATTATGTGCGTTGGCCCGTTCAAACCAAAAATGCCTAAAATGCCAGACCCCCCTGCCCCACCACCTAGCTCTGCCGCGAGTCCACTATCTAACAGTGATATCGACTTTAGTGCAGTTGACACAACGTCTGGGCAACTAAAGAAAAAGAAACGTGGAAAGGGTATGTTTAAAATACCACTTCAGAATAGCGTAAATCTAAGCAGTATGGGTGGCACTGGGCTAAACATACCGAAAGGGAAAAGCTAATGTGTGTTGGCCCATTGAAACCAAAAAAGAAAAAGGTCACTTATTCAAGTGCCTCTGCTGTACAATCCGCTGGTGCTTCTGGCCCTTTAAGCATTGCAGAGCAAGCAAATCCCACAGCTTCAGTAACTAAAAAAAGAATTAGAAAAGGTAAAAAACAGTTCAGAGTTACTTTGAATAACAACGGCATCTCTGTCGGAGGCCAAGGTGGGGCTGGCCTAAATATACCTAAGTAATTCTTGGAGATATCCTTATGCACATGGAAAACAATAAGTCCGTTGCTGGTCGGTATTCTCAGCTTGAATCACACAGACATTCATTTCTTGAACGTGCTAGGGACGCTTCAGAACTAACAATACCTACCCTTATTNCACCATCAGGGCATACTGGCAGTACCATTTACAAGACCCCCTACCAATCAGTAGGTGCGAGGGGTGTAAACAACCTAGCTAGTAAGTTACTGATGGCACTCCTACCGCCTAACTCCCCATTCTTCAGGTTATCTATTGATGATTTTGATATTGAATCAATGGCTGGTAAGGACGCCCGTGGTGCAGTTGAAGAAGCCCTTGCCCGAATAGAACGGGCTGGTATGCAAGAAATTGAAGGTTCAGCAGTTCGTGTGCCTATACACGAGGCACTNAAGCAACTTATTGTTGCTGGTAACTCGCTGATATACCTACCAAAAGAAGGTGGTATGAAAGTATTTCGCATTGACCGTTACGTTGTTAAACGTGACACAATGGGCAATGTTATGGAGATTATCACCAAGGAGTCTGTGTCACCCCTGATGCTACCTAAAGAAGCACAGGAGATGCTAAGTCAGTCTGAAGATTACAACCAGACTGATACACACACCAAATCATTAGACCTTTACACATATGTATGTCGTAAAGAAAATAAATTTGAGGTACACCAAGAGGTTATGGGATTTGAGATTCCTTCAAGCAGAGGAACTTACCCGTTAGACCGTGTACCCTTCGTACCCCTACGCCTAACCAGAATTGACGGTGAGGATTATGGAAGGGGGTATGTCGAAGAGTATATAGGTGACTTACGAAGCCTTGAAGCTCTCACTAGAGCTATCGTTGAAGGTTCTGCCGCGTCATCAAAAGTATTATTCTTGGTTCGTCCCAACGGAACAACCAAACAAGCTACCCTTGCTCAAGCACCTAACGGGGCTATCGTACAGGGGGATGCTAATGATGTAACAACCCTACAGGTACAAAAGTACAATGACTTTAGGGTTGCACAGGAAACTGCGCTCCGTATTACAGAGAGATTGCAGTTTGCTTTCCTACTCAACAGCGCAGTCCAGCGTAATGCTGAACGTGTGACTGCTGAAGAAGTTCGCTATATGGCACAGGAGCTAGAGACTGCTCTTGGTGGTGTCTACAGTATTCTATCCCAAGAGTTTCAATTACCTCTAGTCAAGCTGTTGCTGGCCCGTCTTGAACGCACAGGCAAAATGCCAAAGATGCCAAAAGATGCAGTTAAGCCACAGATTGTTACAGGAATTGAGGCACTAGGTCGTGGGCAAGACTTAAACAAGCTATCCCAATTCCTACAGATGCTACAGCCCCTTGGCCCACAGATTATAGCACAAAACCTAAATGTTGATGATTACATTGACCGACTAGGAGCTTCTCTTGGTATTGACACTGGTGGTCTAGTAAAAACTCTAGAACAAAAGGCGCAAGAACAACAAGCTGTGCAAATGGCTCAAGAGCAAGCATTAACACAACAGACAATGGGTAAGATGGCTGAACGTGCCGCCCCTGAGATTGTCGGGCAGATGATGAATCAACCAAGCGAAGAAGAGACAGTGTAATGGTTGACGTACTTAATACGCATCAAGAGCAACCGCCTGAAGACCCCAACTACGTTAAGGAAATGGTTGAAAAGGCGGAAGGTCTTAATAATACCTCTGAGGAACGCCCTGAGTGGCTACCTGAGAAGTTTAAGTCCCCTCAAGATATGGCAGATGCCTATACAAACCTTGAGAGGCAATTTCACGAACAGAACGAATCTGGCGAAGAAACAGATAGTTCTATTGATGACATGGAAACCGATGAAGTTCAAGAATACCTAACTGAAAATGGTATTGACTTTGAGTCTATGTCTAACTCCTTCTGGGAAGAAGGTGGTTTATCTGATGAGGAATATGATACCCTTGAACAAGCTGGTATCCCCTCAGATGTAGTAGACCAATTTATTGACGGACAGATGGCTATTATGGAGTCAACCCGCCAACAAGCATTCAATGTCGTTGGTAGCGAAGAGAGCTACAACGAGATGATGGAGTGGGCGGCTACAACGCTATCTGAAGCAGACCAAGAAGCCTTCAACTCAGCCGTTGACAGTGGCGATATGGGTACAGCAATGTTTGCTATTGAAGGTCTTGCCGCTCGTTACCGTTCCGAAGCTGGTGTCGAACCCAACTTAGTTGGTGGCGAACCATCCAGTAATTCAGTAGGGGCTTTCAGCAGTCTAGCAGAATTAACGTCTGCTATGTCTGACCCAAGGTACGAGAAAGACTCTGCATATCGTGACCAAGTAGCTCGTAGGTTACAACAGTCTTCGATATTCTAACACTGTCTCCAAATACTAAGAGGGGTGGGATTTNTTCTCACCTCTTTTTTATACACAAAGCCACAACACATGAACGAATACCCCCCTGACCCCTTGCGAGGGACAATCTTGTCGGAGAAAGGGAGTGAGAAGAGGCTGAGTGGTCATAACAACTAACTAAATCACAACACTAATGAAGGAGAGATTACGATGGCTATGCAAGGCGCATCTAATCCAGCCTATGACGTATCCCGTTTAGGCCAAACTAACCTCGCTGGTGATGTGCGTGATTTGTTCTTGAAGCTCTATGCTGGTGAGATTCTTACTAGCTTTGAAGCTAAGAATGTAATGATGCCGCTCATTCGGACTCGCACAATCACTAAGGGGAAGTCAGCATCATTTCCGATGCTTGGACGCACAACCGCTGAGTACCATACCCCTGGAAATGAAATTACAGGTGGTCAGGTACGTGCCTCAGAACGTATCGTAACTATTGATGACTTGCTCATCTCTAGCCAATTCATCACAAACATTGATGAAGCGATTAACCACTACGATGTTCGCTCTACTTACTCTAAGGAAGCTGGTATTGCACTGGCTACTGAAGCAGATAAGAACATCCTTCGGACGGCTCTAAAGGCCGCTCTTTCAACCAACGCTACCCGTGCCGCCGCACTGGTACAGGACTACAAAGCGTTCACTGAAGAAGACTTTACTGATAATATTACTATCGGTTCTGGTAACGCCGCTGACATTATTGACCCAGCGAAGATTGCTAAGTCTATCTTTGACGCTAAGAAAGAGTTTGATAAGAAGAACGTAGGTTACGAAAGCGGTGCAGTAGTTGTACTTCCACCAGACCAGTATTACGCTCTGCTTGACGTTACTGATGGTAACAAGCTGACATACATGAACCGCGACTTCGGTGGCAATGGTTCTGTAGCATCTGGCGTTGTTCCATCAATCGCTGGTATGCCAGTAGTCATGTCTAACCACCTTGTAACCGCAGACCTGATTGAAACAGGTTCAACCAACAAGGGTCAGTCAAAGGGCAACCGTCCGTTGGCTAACACTGCTGGTTCAGGCCGTACTACAGCATACGACATCACTAACGTAACAACTGACGGCGTTAACCTTGTTGACATTGCCGCGAAAGTCCGTGGTCTGATTATGACTAAAGACGCAGTTGCTACTGTTAAGTTGATGGACTTGGGCGTTGAGTCTGAGTACCAAATTAACCGTCAAGGCACATTAATGGTTGCTAAGTACGCGATGGGTCATAACGTCCTTCGCCCTGCTTGTGCAATCGCATTGATGACTGCATAGGGCAGTTAACCACGGTTAACTCAAAATCTAGGGGGTTCTCCATTCGTTTGGGGGACTCCCTTTTTTTCGTTTTACAGAGGGTACAATGAGTACAGCAACGAAACGTGACCCAAAGAAATGGGCGGCGGCTAAAGCTAGAGCAAAGGCAAAGATGGGTGGTAAGCACTCAGCCCGTGCCATGCAGTTAGCTGTTAAATACTACAAAGACTCTGGCGGTACTTATTCTGGGCCTAAGAAATCAGAAAACAAGTTAAGCAAATGGAGCAAACAGGATTGGCAATATGCTGGTAAAAAAGGTGAGTCCCGTTATCTACCCAAAAAGGCGATTGCGTCCCTTTCACCATCAGAGAGGGCGGCAACAAATCGAAAGAAGCGAGAAGACACCGCCAAGGGAAAACAATTTTCCAAGCAACCAAAATCTATCGCCAACAAAACACGAAGATATCGGAGAGCTTAATGACAAAAGCAGAACTTGACGCATACAGAAAGCGCAACGGTCATTTCCATAAGTCTGACCCGCGCCACCCGATGAACAAAGAAACCAATAGGCCACCAGCATCAAGCCAAAAGAAAACAAGAAAATATAGGAAGGCTTAGTCATGCCAGAACTAGATGGAAAAAAATTCAGCTACGACAAAGAGGGCAAAAAAGACTTTATGGAAGCTCTTAGAGAAAAGAGAGCTAAAGACTCTGCCAAAGAAAAAACAGCAAGAAAAGCGGCTGAAACTAATAAAAAGAAGGGTAGGACAGATAGTGCTTCCCCAGAGAAGACAGACCCAAAACCACAGCGGAAATACAAAAAACCAAGTAAACCCACTAAGAGGAGCAATTTGATGACAAAACGTGCGCCTAGAATTAAGCGTGGTTTACTCGTTCGTAAATACACGAAAAAGAAAAAGGCTTACTGATGGCTAGTTCACCCGCTTGGACTAGAAAGGCTGGACAGAACCCAAAAGGCGGATTGAACGCCAAAGGTCGTGCGTCATACAAAGCTCAGACAGGGGGTACGCTAAAAGCTCCTGTAAAAAAGTCTGCAAAGACACCAGAGGAGAAAAGACGCAAGGGTTCGTTTCTAGTTCGTATGGGGTCAGCCGCTGGGCCACTAATGAAAGACGGGAAGAAGACACGTTTGAAGCTCTCGCTAGAGGCATGGGGTCACTTTGGTGACAAAGCCTCTGCCGTAGCCAAGGGTCGTAGAATACTTGCCGCTTACAAAAACATGAAAATTAAGAAAAAGAAGAGGAGGATGGCGTAATGGCACTTACAGCTACTACGAAACTAGAGGCCGTTAACACGCTTCTAAGTTCTATTGGTGAAGCACCCGTAAACTCTCTTACCTCTGGTCTTGTTGATGCTGAGTTAGCCGAAACTATTCTTGATTCTACAAGTCGAGAAGTACAATCACAGGGTTGGTCGTTTAACACTGACCTAAAGAAGTCTTTCACCCCAGATTCCACAAACCAAATAAACATACCAGATAACGTACTGCGTCTTGATATGGCGCAAGACCGCACAGCCACACTTGATGTAGTTCAACGCGGCAGTAGGCTATACAACCGCGCAACTAACAGTTTCTTCTTTTCTACAGATGTAACTGAAGTCTCGATGAACGCTGTTGTACTCCTCGATTTTACTGACTTACCAGAGGCCGCAAGGCGTTACATAACACTCAAAGCCGCCCGTGTATTTCAAGACAGGGTTGTTGGTTCGGCTGAGTTACATGGCTACCAGCAACGGGATGAGTTACTTGCAAAAGTAGAGCTAGATGATGCTGAAGGGCAAGTAAACGATAATACTATATTTGATAACTTATCGGTCTACTACATTGTAGATAGATTAGGTGGAAGGGTACTCTAAGATGGCCTTAATCTCTGCTTCGATACCAAACCTCATCAATGGGGTGTCACAACAACCACCGTCACTCCGTTTGAACACACAAGCAGAGTTACAAGAAAACGGTCTGTCTACTGTGGTAAACGGGCTAGAGAAACGTCCAGCCACACAGCATATTGCCACACTAGCTAACGTACCAGCAAACATAGATTCAGGTTTTATCCACACAATCCGTAGAGATGAGTCTGAGTTTTACACCCTGATAATTACATCAGGTTCGCTGAAGGTGTATGATGCTGTGGGCGTAGAACAGACAGTTACATCTACCCCTGCTACTGCAATTAATTATCTTAGTGGATTGACTGACCCTTCTACACAGATATCAGCCACTACTATTGCTGACTACACCTTCATTGTTAACAAGACAAAAGTAGTTGCAAAAGATACAAGCAACCTCACACCAGCTAGACCTGAAGAGGCTATGTTTTATTGTAAGCAGGGTGATTACAAAACCGACTTTACAATTAAAGTAATTTACAACGGTACGACATATACATCTACAAAGCAAACGCTAGATAGTTCTAACGCGGCTAACCAAGCGGATGTACGTACTAATAAAATTATGACTGACCTTGAGAGTGGTCTTACTTTACCCGCTGGGTTTACTAAAGAGCTATTAGATAACGTCCTGTATATTAAACGAGATGACGGTGCGGCCTTTGATGTAGAGGCTACTGACTCTCGCGGCGATACCTTTTTGTTAGCTTTTAAAGGACAAACATCTGACTTTAAAAAATTACCTCCAAAGGGAAAGGAAGGTTTTCTTGTTGAAGTTGTAGGTGACAACAATAAGAACCAAGATAACTACTATGTTCAGTTTCAAGACCCTGATGGCAACGGTCAGTTAGTCTGGAAAGAAGTAGCCGCGNCTTCCATAGAAAAGCAGTTTGATGTTACTACTATGCCTCACCAGCTTATCCGTAATGCTAACGGTACTTTTACTTTTCAACCTGCCAGTTGGAGCGAGAGAAAAGCTGGGGATGATGACACCAACCCATTCCCCTCGTTTGTTGGTTACAAGCTCAATGACCTATTCTTTCACAGAAACAGACTAGGTTTTCTGTCTGAAGAAAACGTCATAATGTCAGAGGTTAGCTCGTTCTTTAACTTCTTTCAAAACACAGTACTTACTCTGGTAGACTCTGCACCCATTGATGTTTCAGTATCTAACAATCAAGTGTCCATTCTGAAACACGCTGTTCCTTTCTCTGAGCAACTATTGCTCTTTTCAGACCTCACACAGTTTAAGATGTCTGCCGATGACCTACTTGCTCCTGATACAGTATCTATTGATGTTACTACTCAGTTTGAAGCAAGCCTACGTTCAAAACCCGTAGGGGCTGGTAAGTATGTTTTCTTCTCAACAAAACGNGGTAGTTTCTCAGGTGTTCGTGAATACTTTGTAGATGTAAATGCTGAGACTAATGATGCGGCGGATGTAACTGCACACGTACCAGATTATATCTCTGGTGAGATTATAAAACTATCGGCATCTTCAAATGAAGATATGCTTGCCTGTCTTACGTCCACCAACAAAACTACTATTTACGTGTATAAGTATTACTGGAGTGGACAAGAGAAACTACAGTCATCTTGGTCTTCTTGGGTGTTTGGTGGAGAGGTATTGAACCTCGACTTCAACAAGTCTGAAATCTACATGATTATAAAGAGAGGCTCTACAGTCTGTCTTGAAAAAATAGATTTGTCAGTTGATACATCAGTGACCGTAATGGACAACAGCCATCCAGTACTGTTGGATAGACGGGTCAAGTTAAACACTGGTGGTACTACCACCCTACCCTACACAGACTCTAATGCAATCTACGTGAGACAAGATGGGCAGACAATCCCAGCGTCTGACCTTGCCTCTACATTAGCCGCAGGGAAGGTTGTGTATGCTGGCATTCCTTATACATTTAAGTATAAGTTTTCAGAACAAGTTATAAAGAACAATGACTCGCCAGTTACTATAGGTAGATTACAACTCCGCAACTGGAACATTGTGTTTAACGATAGTGGGTTCTTCAAGGCAAAAGTTACACCTCTCAGGCGTACAACCAATATCACCACATTTACAGGTCGCAACCTTGGTAGCATTAACAACGTAATCGGTACAGTATCTATTGATAGCGGAACATTTTCTTTTCCTGTTCTGTCCAATTCAACGGCAGTAGATATCGAACTTGAGAACGATAGTTTCTTACCATCGACTTTTCAGTCGGCTGAGTGGGAAGGTTTCTACCACGAGCGTTCCAGAAGGATATAAATGCATGGCTTACTATCGCCCGTCAAAGTACGGGGACTGTAAGGTACTTGCACCTAACCTCAGATATTCAGACAAAAAAGAAGTGTGGGCTTCACACGGTTTTAGACCCTTGAAAGCCTTACAATTCTCTTTTTTGCTGTCTCAGGAGTGCAATACCATCATAGGTAATAAAGAGGACATTATAGGTATGTTCGGCGTTAACAACATGGGAAACATAGGTGTCCCATGGATGCTGGCAAGTGATGGTCTATACGAACCAAGTACGGTTCGGAAGTTCGTCAAAGTAAGTAGAGAATGGGTAAGCAAAACACAAAATAGATACCCTATTCTTGTAAACTACGTTGCCAAAGAAAATCAGAAGACCATCAAGTGGCTTCGGTTTCTTGGGTTTACCTTTACCAATTTAATCGAAAACTATGGGGTAAACCCACAACCATTTTATGAATTTATAAGAATTAGGAGTTAGCCAAATGTGTTTTGCAGAAATAGGCATGGCACTGGGCGCATCACAGGCAACAGCCGCCGCCGCTGGTATGACTGCGGTGAGTACAGCTATTGCTGGAACTTCCGCTGTTTTGCAAGCCCAGCAAGCCAGTAATCAGGCAAAATCCCAAACAGCGCAGTTTAACCAAAATAAACTACTGGCCCAGCGGTCTATGCTACAACAAGCTAGACAGCTTTCTCTTCGGGAAGACCAAGAGAGAGCCGCTGCTATGGACAAGAAATTCCAAAGCAACATAGAAGCCGCCAAGATAAAAGGTAGACAAATAGCCTCCGCTGGTGAAGCGGGTGTGGCTGGTCTGTCGATTGCTAACCTCTTGTCTGATGTTGAACGTACCCGCCTAAATAACGAAGGAACAATTAACAGAAACTTTGATGCCGTACTACAGCAAGGTAAAGTTGACCGCGAGGGTCTTCTGTCTCAAGCAGAAGGACGCATTGCAAGCGTTCAGCAAGGAACTCCACCCAGCTTGCTTGCCTCTGGTTTGCAGATTGGTGGCATTGCTCTTGAAGGTTATAGGCAGTTCAGAAAAGACAAAACTCCAATATACAAATCATCTAAAGGAGCTTAACGATGCCTCCAAGACGAGTTAAGGTGGACACTTCAAGACTGCGGTCTTTGGGTGGNATACAGAACGTGGTTGCACGGCCTGTAGACACCTATGTGCGGCCCACAGCCCCCACAGAGGATGTTCGCTCTAAACAGATACTCAATGCGTTGAGTACATTTAGTCCAGCAGTAAATGCATTATTTGATGATAAAAAAGCAGAAATAAAACAACAGCAATCTACCGAAGGTGAAAAGACGTTTTACAACGCAACACCAGAGGAACGTAAAAAGTTTTTACAGCAAATCAAAAGTGGAGAGATAGACGAAACCCAATCACCCTTTTGGGTAGAGGGCTATGCTCGTTCATTACTCCGCAACCACGCCAAAGACTTTGGTGACCAGCTTATTNTTGGTTGGGATACTGAGAAGGATAAGCCTAATTTTGACTTTAATACATGGGCAAACAAAACACGCCAAGAGTATGCAGAGAGCAACGGATTGGACGGCTTTCGGGCTGACATCTTAAACNAAGAGTTCAATGAAGTAACACAGCGATTTGAAGCACAAGTTCAACAGCGAAACTTTGAACACCAGCTAAAGAAAGCTAGAGATAGTCGCACTGACTTGATGCTTGGAGAACTGACAACTGACCTTGAAACCATGGATGATATGTTTGACCAACAGGGTGTAAACATAGCTCCACAGGCAACCGCATCAATTAACGCACGTATCCAGACTGCTATTGACCAAGGAACTGACCCTAAGATTGCACTAGATACTTCAATAAATTTTCTTGAAGGTAAAGCTAGAGAGCTTGCCGCANANGGNGGTAACTGGGAACAAATTGTCGAGGTTATGGAAGGACTGAAGAACAAGAGTTCTGTCTACGGAATCTCTAATAAAGCTGGTATTGAGACACTAAAGAAAACACTTGAGAGCATTGAGGACAAAGCAGAAACCGAAGCGTTTGAACAAGAGCAAAAAGAAGACCTGATGGAAGCTGTTAAGTTACGTAAGGCACTCTTAGAAGGCTTACAGGAAAACAAATATAAAACCGATTGGTGGAACAGCGAAGAGACAGTAAAACAAAGAAATAGGCTTGCTGTACTTAGCCAATCTGAAAGTTCGTATGTTGATAGAGAGTTTCAGGATAGAGGACAGATTAAGCAAGTTAGTGACCAGACAACCTATGAGACAATCTATAACGGTATTTCTGACGGTAACGATATGGAAGATGCGATTGACCTAGCTGTCAAAGATAAGAAACTAAGCATTCCTGATGCGGCAACACTGGAAAATCTAAACAACCAAACTTACTCAAGGTTTAAGGAAGAGTACGGCATTTCAGGTATTGAGTCAGCCTTGGAAGGGGCTATCAAGCAAACAACGGCGTTAGATGGTTTGTTTGGAAATGATGCCAGCAGAAACCTTTTAGCTAACAACGCCAAGCGTGACCTTACCTACTTTATTAAAGATATTATCCCTCAAGTAGAAAAGGGTGACCTGACTCGTGAAGCGGCAATGGCAAAGATTGATAAAGAAGCCCAGCGTCTTGAGAAATACTATAGGAACAAAGCTGAAGAGCAAAACAGAAGCATACTACTAGAGAACGTCCCCNCAGCCGATGACACAACAATGTCAAACTGGCAACAGGGAATCTCTCCTTGGCAAAATTCTGATGGACTTGGTTGGAATAAACCAATGTCAACTTATGCNAATATGTTTAACACCGCCGTCCTTGTTTTAACTAACCCCTCTCAAAAAGAAAACTGGCTAACTACAACAGACCTCGGAAGAATGCTTGCACCTATGGTAGCTGGTGGTGTTGACCCTGATGAAGCTCTAAGGCGTTTTGTCAGAGAATTTGAGGCTGAACAGGAAAGGCTAAAAGCCGCCGCAACTTCACGGCGCAACACAGGCAACTCAGTAAATTCAGATGATATAGACCCAATGGATAGCGGAGCTTAAAATATGGAACGTCAGGAAATTTTAGAACTGCGTGACCGCTTAAATCAGTCGGTTGCAGATGACTTTGCTTGGTATGAAGTTGGTGGTGATATGGCAAAGGGTGTCTTTGCTGGTGCAGTCGATGCCGCAGAGGAAACCTACCAGTTTACCCGTAATGTGGCTGATGGCCTCATTGAAGGAGCAGGGAACGTATTTAACACAGAGTGGGAAGGGTTTGATGATGAGACAGAGAGACTTTTCTTTGACCCCCCTCGCCCAGTTACTATGGCTGGTCAAATCACTGAGGATATCTCTCAGTTTGGTTTTGGTTTAGTTGGGGCTGGTAAAATTACAGCGGCTACAAAGCTAGGTAAGAAAGCCTTAAACTCTGGGTTAAAAGGTAGAATTGCAAAGTCAGCCGTAGACTCAGCGGCCTCATCAATGATTGCTCACAACCCTTATGAAGAGAGGTTGTCAGATATCGTTCAAAAAGTCCCTGCATTACAAAACCCTATTACAGAGTTTCTACAGTCAAACGAAGACGATGGACAAGCAGAACGCCGACTAAAGATGGCGGCAGAAGACCTGATGTTAACTGGCCCTCTTGAGGGTCTTTTTGCTATTGCCCGTGGTGTCAAGAGAATGCGTAAGGGCGCAGACCCTGTAGCTACAGAAAAAGAAGTGACCGAAGAGTTAACCACGGTTAAGTCAAAGGAAACAAAGAAACGTGTAGCTAAAAGCAACGAACACAAAAAGAAAGTCAAAGCGGCAGAAAAGGAGCAAAAGGCTCTTGAGGAAGCTGGTGATGATGTCTCAAAGGTAGGCCTTTCCAACACCATAGATGTTATGGCTGACGATTTGGACAGAGCGGCCTTTAAATCTGGTAGGTCGCGTCAAGATATTCTTCTTCGGGATAACAAGGCAACGCTCGTGCAAAAAGCAAAAGCTCTTGGCATTCCTATGTCTACTAAGACAACCAAGAAGCAACTAGCAGAAGCTATTGATGACAAGCTGGCTAGTAAATCTTTACCTCAAGAAATTCCAATAACACCATCTAAGTCTGGCGTACAGAAACCAAAACAGCCAAAGTTGTCTAATACGGCACAGGTAAAAACTCTGTTAGCTGGTATTAAAGAACCAAGAGATATTACTGAAGTATTCAGCGAAACAGAGAACGTAAAGTTTTTCAACCGCACTAAAGAAGGCGATGTTCTTACTGTTGATTACGTTGATGACGTAGCTTCAGTTCTTCAAGATACTATTAATGCCGCAAAGCCAATGCTGGATAAAGTACGCGGCAAACAGGGAGTAGAAGACGTTTTCAAAGAGGCCGCTGTACGTGCTTCCGAAATGACGGGTCTTACTTCCAGAGAAATTATGAACGTAGCATATAGACACGCTAAGTCTGTCGAAGAGGCAACTTTTGCTGTACACGCGATTGAGGCAATGCTGAAGGAGTCAGGTGAGCGTATGTATCGCTTATTTGAAAACCCAAAGTATGATGTAGACCCT
The DNA here is from genome assembly GCA_002704755.1 of Rhodobiaceae bacterium. Classification (GTDB taxonomy): domain Bacteria; phylum Pseudomonadota; class Alphaproteobacteria; order Rhizobiales; family TMED25; genus TMED25. Next base: position 3,650 of record PAHC01000007.1, on the reverse strand, counting down.
AACGTCCAAGTTAAAGCACAGGCAGAACTGGAGAACTTTACACGGTTACTTGCTGGTGTTCAGGGGATTGAAACAGGGATGGGCCGTGCTTTACGTATGCGCNAAGAAAAAATCTTTGACATCAAAGCTCTTGATGAGTCTGTAAAGGACATAGGCGGTAAGGAGTCTTTAGACCGATTCAGAACAGTCCTACGTGCATCTGGTGGTGACTTATCAAAGGTTAGCAGAGCGGCGGCAAACATGAACAGAAGTGCAGGGTTCAAGGCCTTTGCCTCTCTGGGTGAACTATTTCGTTCTATGATTCTGTTTAACATCAAGACACATATTACAAATACCCTATCGGGCATCAATGAAACCATTTTAGTACCAGCGGAGAGATATGCTGGGTCTTACATTATGCAACCATTCATTGGTGGTAAGGCGGCCCGTGAAATAAGAGATGACTTTCATTATCATTTGATGGGTTTGAGTGCTACCTTTAAGGACTCTATTCAAATGGCACACGCATCTTTGAAAGCAGAGAGAAACTTTCTTGACCCAGCAAATACTAAGCTGGACGGGAATGAGGTACAAAACAAAATCCACTCCTCTTTCATAGGCATTAGGTCGGATACGTTGCTTGGTCGAAATCTGGACACTATCGGTAAGATTACTCGTGGCTCACTCCGCGCACTTGGAGCAGAAGACGAGTTCTTCAAACAGATTAACTATCGTGCAAGAGTGTTTGCAGATGGTATGCATGAAGCCAAACTGAAGTATCCTAATGACCCAAAGGCTCAAAAAGAATATGCGCTAAAGAGAGTATCGGATTCACTTGATGGCACAGGCCGTGGGACTGACATGGGTGCTATACAGTATTCTCGTGAAATTACTTTTACTGAAGACCTTCTGGACGGCTCAAAGGCTTTAGGACTTCAACGGTATGTTCAACAGCATCCTTCGTTGCAGATTTTCCTACCGTTTATTCGTACACCAACCAACTTGATTGTCCGTGCGGCACAGAGAACCCCTTTGGTAAACTTTGCGTCAAAACGGTATAACGATACTCTGAAGTATGGCACTCCCGCTGAAAAGGCACAGATGATTGGACGTACCTCTCTCGGTACTTTATTCCTTGGTGGTGCGCTTATGTACGCGATGGAAGGAAAAATTACAGGTGCAGGGCCAGCATTGCCAGACCAAAACAGACTCTGGAGAAACGCTGGTAATCAACCATACAGTATTCGTATAGGAGACAAGTGGGTTTCATATAATCGCTTTGACCCTATATTCATGCCTGTTGGTTTGATGGCTAACGGGTTTGACATGAGTAAGCACCTCACCCAACCAGAGGTAGAAGACTATTTTGCTACCGCTGTGTTTGCGATGTCCACAACGCTTCAAGATAAAGCATACCTTCAGGGTATCTCTAATCTATTCTCCGCGTTACAAACAGATGACCCTAACCAGATATTCAAGGTTACTAACATCGGTTACGGTCTTGCCACCAGTTTTGTACCAGCCGCGCCTCTGCAAGTTGTAGAAGGTGTTCAGGCTGTTGCTGGAGATAATTATCCAGAGTTACGGGAAGCCGTAGGACTTGGAGATAAGTTTCAACGCCGCATCCCAATGATGGTCGATAATCTTCCCAAGAAGTTTAACTGGTTAACTGGTGAAGCAATCAGAAACCCTGATGCATTCTCTACTGGCTTTCCTATTGTTCCTGACAAAACCACAGAGTTTGTTGGGGCTGAGTTGATGGCGTTGAACTACCCGTTCAAAGGCCCATCTCGGCGTATCAATAAGATTGAGCTAACTAGCGAACAGTTGTCTGACTATAACCAATTTACAGGGACTGTTCGTATCGGTGGTCTTACACTTATGCAAGCGTTACAGAAGGTAATGAAAAACCCTCAGTATCGCATGGGTGATGAGAGTAGAATATATGACGGTGAGTTCCAGACAACAGAAATCAAAGCAATCAGCAAAGTACTGTCTTCCTACAAGAGAGCGGCAAGACAACAGTTGTTTGCTAAATATCCAGATTTCTACATGGAGTATCGCAACAGGAAAATAAACCAGAAGGCTGGGACACGCCTACTAGAAACCAATAGGTAAGAAATATTATGCCACTTTCAAGAAAGCAAATTATATCAAATGGGCAAGCTAGTCAGGCGTTAACCTTTAACTTTGACTACTTGTCCCAAGCAGACATCAAAGTGTTTGTAGATGAAGTACTGAAGACTCAAGGGGTAGACTATACGTTTGCTAACGCTAATGAGATAGACTTTGCATCTCACCCTGCCGCTGGAGCGATTATTCGTATTGAGCGACAAACACCTAACACAGCCCGTACCGTTGACTTTCAAGATGGTGCGGTTTTATCAGAAGCAGACTTAGATAATTCTGCAAAACAAAACTTCTTTATCGCACAGGAAGCCATAGACACTGCCGATGAATCTATAACATTAGCTAATGACGATAAATGGGATGCAGAAAGTAAAGTTATCAAAAACGTAGCAGACCCTGTAAACAATACGGACGCTGTAAACAAGCAGTTCATCTCTACGAACTTGCCTAATATTACAACTGTAGCAGGGATTGCCTCAGATGTTACAAATCTCGCCGCTGCCGCAACGGATATAGGAACAGTTGCTGGTCAGATTAGCCCAACAAACAATATATCTGCTGTAGCTGCAAAAGTCACAGAGATTGGAAGATTGGGTACAGCAGATGCTGTTGCTGATATGAACACTCTTGGCACATCTGCTATTGTTGCTGACATGGATACACTAGCAGACATAGCTAGTGATATAACTACAGTTGCTGGTAAAGCGTCTTTGATTACTTCTGATTTTGTATCAGACCTTAACACTGTTGCAGTAACTGATGTTATAAATGACATTAACACACTGGCTACAAGCGATATTGTGTCTGACCTTAACACACTTGCCACGACTGACATTGTGTCTGACCTTAACACACTTGCCACGAGCGACATTGTTAGTGACATAAACACACTTGCAACATCTGACATTGTTACAGATTTAAATTTGCTTGCGACATCAGACTTTGTCGCTGACCTTAACACAATGGCTACAGCACAAAATGTTTCTGATTTGAATGACGTTGCCGCTGCAATAACTAACATTAACACAACCGCAACAAACATCTCTGGTGTTAATAGTTTTGCTGAACGATATCGTGTTGGTTCATCTGACCCAACAAGCAGTTTGGACGCCGGTGATTTATTCTACAATACGTCTACAAACTTGCTGAAGCGTTATAATGGGTCTGCATGGATTACTATTGCAAGTGGGCTGACTGATGTTGTCGCGGATACAACACCCTCGCTTGGCGGTAACTTAGATGTTTCTGGCAACTCGATTGTCTCAACATCGAACGGCAACATCAGCATCACACCAAACGGTTCTGGCAAAGTCATTCTTGATGGGCTGAGTCACCCAACATCAGATGGCTCTGCTGGTCAGTTTTTGAAAACAGATGGTGGTGGCAACTTATCTTTTGACACAGTAACAACAGACCTGTCAGGCGATAGCACACCCCAGCTTGGTGGCAACCTAGATGTCGTAACACACTCGATTGTCAGTACAAGCAATCGTGACATTACCATAAATCCCAACGGTACAGGCAATGTGCTGCTAGGTAAT